>NZ_LTAW01000009.1 GCF_001639725.1 Marinomonas atlantica | reverse complement strand
TCCCATGTGAGAGTAGGTCGTCGTCAAGCATCATACAAAGGAAGCCCTGATAGCCATGCTGTCAGGGCTTTTTTGTGTCTGCGGTTTTCCTCAACGCATCCACTCAGCTAGATTCCGCACCCCCTTTTGTGTCCCGCTTACGCCCATCTCATGCTTCGACGCGTCAGCGCGTGATATCAAAAGACTGTGCCTGATGGCATCGATCAGAGAAAGCGTTTAGAGCCAAACCATGACTGCGTATTGCACGAGTTTTCTTCACTGTGACTTTTGACATTAAGGTAACGTCATCTAATAGTGTCGCAATATCATCTAGTCATGCCAATAGGTAAGTGCCTGCTTTTTCAACTCTCTCAGTTAAGTCGTTCAGATGTACAGCAGATTCAATAGTATAATGCTACTGTAATGGTGAATGAGTTTATAAGAAGTTCTTTTTACAGTTACTAAAATATAAACTGTTTTCTCTAACTTATTGAAAAATAAAGACTGTCACCAATATGTCAGGTAAGTGTCGTAAGTTTTATTGCTTTCAGCTGTTAGTTTCATGTCTCAAGCAGTGACAAGGATTTTAAGATGATTATCAAAAAGCTTAGATTACAACGAGGATGGTCGCAGGATCAGCTTTCACAGTTGAGTGGACTTAGTATTCGCACTATTCAGCGGATTGAAAGTGGACAAAAAGCTGGTTTGGAATCTCTAAAAGCTTTGGCTGCTGTTTTTGAAACAACAGTGTCAAACTTGCAAGAGGAACCTGATATGACAGTAGCTGACAATCAAACTCAAAAAGTCGATATTGAAGAGCGCTTAGCATTCGCTCGAGTTAAACGAGTGAAAGGTTTTTATATTCACTTGGCACAGTATTTAGTGATTATGACTCTACTTTTTACGATAAACCTTATAACTCGCCCAGAGTATATTTGGGCTTTTTGGCCGTTATTAGGATGGGGTGCAGGTCTTACTTTCCATGGACTTAGAGCGTTCAGTTTAATCAAGTGGTTTGGCCCAGAGTGGGAAAAGCGCCAAGTTGAGAAGTACTTGGGAAGAAAATTATAAATAATCTTTATCAATCACAGCGAGAGAAAAGTATGACAATTCGTGTTGGTATCATTGGATTTGGCTTATCTGGACGAGTTTTTCACGCACCGTTTGTATCGCATCAATCCGCGATGATGCTTTCCTATATCTGCTCTTCGAAGCCTCAAGAGGTCCATCAATATTGGCCTGATGTCACGGTGCTTGGCGATGCCGATGCATTGATTACGGGTAATGACATTGACCTTATAGTGATTACGACACCTAATGAGCTGCATTTTCCACAAGCGAAGTTGGCGTTAGAATCGGGTAAGCATGTATTGCTTGAGAAACCTTCTGTTACGGAAGTGGAGCAAATCGAAGAGTTGTGCCGCTTGGCGTACGATAAAGGGCTAGTCTTTACTGTTTATCAAAACCGTCGCTTTGATGGCGATTTCTTACGTTTAAAAGAGTTAGTTGAAACCTCTGAATTAGGACAATTGAAGCAGCTAGAAAGCCGTTTTGACCGTTTTCGACCGGAAGTGCAAGATCGCTGGCGTGAGCAGCCTGGTGTTGGTACTGGTATCTTCTGGGATCTTGGACCTCATGTGATAGATCAGGTGTTGGCATTGTTGGGAACGCCTGACTGGTTAAGTGCAAGCATAGACACACTTCGTGAAGAAGGGACTGCACCGGATGTGTTCGAAATCGAGTTGGGCTACGGTAAAACTCGAGTTCGGCTTGGAGCAAGCTTATTTGAAGCAGGTGGCATGCGCCGCTTTAATGCTCGCTTTGATGCCGGCAGTTGGCATTGCTTTGGTTTAGACGCTCAAGAAGATGCTTTGCGTGCGGGTGAGTTACCAAGTCAAGATGACTTTGCCAAAGTAGGTCAAAAAGCGATGAGGTATAGTGCGCCTGATCAAAGCAGTATTACTGAGACTGAGGAAGTACTATCTTCAGGTCGTTATGTCGATTTTTATCAGCGTTTAGCGGATGCGATCCTAGATAAAGGCGATGCCCCAGTTTCTAAGCAGCAAGCCTGTGAGTTAGTCTACGCTATGAAGTTAGTAGAGCAGTCGGCGCAATCGGGTGAGCGTAAGACCTGGTATTACACCAGCCCTTTCTAATGTGTCAGCGTACTTACGCACTTTTTGAATGATCACTTGAACCTAACTCAATGAAATTCTATAGGCTGTTTAGATTTTCATTGAGTTGATCAACTATCCGTCATACCATTTCGCGCGCTCTAACTAGAGTGCACTTAAAGCGACTACAAAAACAAAAATACCGCCGTTTCCCCATTCCTATCGTGCTGAGCTTTTTAGCGTTATGGCACGTCAAGCGATACTGCTATATGCCATCAAAGTGCGGGCAATCAGTAACTGTTTTTTCTGAGGAAGATAATGAATAAAATTACAAATTTCGGCAAATCAGCGCTGGCTGGTTTGTTGTCTCTTACGTTAGCGGCTTGTGGTGGTGGTAATGATCCCGTTGCATCGGATACAAATCAAGCCGCGCCAATAGCGAAGGCTAAAACAATTGAGTGGAAAATGGTCACAACTTGGCCGAAAAATTTTCCTGCATTAGGCACGGGAGCGGAGTCTTTAGCGCAAAGCATTACCGCCATGTCGGGCGGCCGTATTAATGTAAAAGTTTATGCTGCGGGTGAACTGGTTCCAGCACTGGAAGCATTTGATGCGGTGTCTCGTGGCACAGCACAAATAGGTCATGCGGCCTCTTACTATTGGAAAGGTAAAGTGCCTGCAGCACAGTTTTTTACGACGGTACCATTTGGTCTAACGGCACAAGAAATGAATGCGTGGTTGTCTCAGGGTGGTGGCCAAGAACTTTGGGAAGAAGTGTATGCACCGTTTAATATCATCCCTATGGCGGCTGGCAACACCGGTACGCAAATGGGTGGGTGGTTTAATAAGGAGATTAATTCTGTTGCCGATCTTAGCGGACTGAAAATGCGTATGCCGGGTTTAGGTGGCGAAGTCCTAGCGGATGCAGGGGTAACGGTTGTGAATATGCCAGGCAGTGAAATGTTTACGGCGTTGCAAACGGGCACCATTGATGCAACAGAGTTCGTGGGTCCATACAATGATTTGGCATTCGGTATTTACAAAGCCGCGAAATATTACTACTACCCAGGCTGGCAAGAGCCCGGCTCAGCGATTGAGACGTTCATTAATAAAGAGGCATTCGAAGCCTTGCCGGAAGATCTGCAGCTGATTGTACGTGCGGCAGCGCGCCAAACCAATGCAGAAATCCTAGATGAATACACTGCGATGAATAACAGTGCGCTAGAGACACTCATTAACGAACATGGCGTTATTCTAAAGCGCTTTCCTGACGATGTTTTAGCGGAGTTCCGTGCATCGACTGATACGGTGATGGCAAAAGTAGCAGCTAATGATCCATTGAGCCAGAAGGTCTACAGCTCTATGAAAGACTTTAAAGAGAAAGTCATGAAATGGAGTGAAATCTCTGAGCGTGCCATTATTAACGCTCGCGCTGCTGATTAATGCTGATTTGCTAGTTCATTACATTTAACCCCTTAATTCTTTGAATTAAGGGGTTTTTTCATACCAATGGCTAATCGTTAAATTGAGCATTTCCCTACGAAATCATAGTATCCTTAAGCACTAATACGTTAGAAACCTGATCATCGCCCCAGAAAGCGAGGCGGTTCTGCGTAATTCGGTTTAGCTGAAGAATAAAGTAACTAGTTTTCTAAGGGATATATTCATGATCAACGCAAAAGCTTTTAGCAAGTGGGCACTTGCAGGAATTACCGCGGCAACTTTGATTGCGTGCGGTGGTTCTGAGCCATCCAACAGTACTGATGTAAAAGCGGTCACAGCAGCCAAGCCGGAAACCATAGAGTGGAAGATGGTCACAACTTGGCCGAAAAACTTCCCTGCATTAGGCACGGGAGCGGAGTCTTTAGCGCAAAGCATTACTGCCATGTCGGGCGGCCGTATTAATGTAAAAGTGTACGCAGCAGGCGAGTTGGTTCCGGCATTGGAAGCATTTGATGCGGTGTCTCGCGGTACAGCACAAATAGGTCATGCGGCCTCTTACTACTGGAAAGGCAAAGTGCCTGCAGCACAGTTTTTCACGACGGTACCATTTGGTCTAACGGCACAAGAAATGAATGCATGGCTGTCTCAGGGGGGTGGCCAAGAGCTTTGGGAAGAAGTGTATGCGCCGTTTAATGTGATCCCTATGGCGGCGGGTAACTCCGGTACGCAAATGGGAGGATGGTTCAATAAAGAAATTAACTCGGTTGCAGACTTGAATGGCTTGAAAATGCGTATGCCAGGTTTGGGAGGCGAAGTCTTAGCCGATGCGGGTGTCACAGTTGTTAACATGCCAGGCAGCGAAATGTTTACGGCACTGCAAACGGGCACCATTGATGCGACAGAGTTTGTTGGACCATATAATGATCTAGCGTTTGGACTCTATAAAGCTGCGAAATACTACTACTACCCTGGCTGGCAAGAGCCTGGTTCAGCACTGGAAACCATTATTAATAAAGATGCGTTTGAAGCATTGCCAGAAGACCTTCAGCTGATTGTCCGTGCCGCTGCTCGTCAAACCAATGCGGAAATTCTAGACGAATTTACCGCAATGAATAATAGCGCTTTAGAAACATTGATTAACGACCATGGTGTTATTTTAAAACGCTTTCCAGATGACGTGTTGGCGGAATTCCGTGCATCAACCGATACAGTGATGGAAAAAGTAGCCGCCCAAGATCCACTGAGTCAAAAAGTGTACAGCTCTATGAAAGACTTCAAAGAAAAAGTCATGAAATGGAGTGATATTTCAGAGCGTGCCATCATTAATGCTCGCGCAGGTGAGTAGCTTGTTTTAAAACTGAATGATGACCAAGCCCTTTAGTCATTGGATTAAGGGGCTTTTTTTGATCAATTATGATGACAAGTGTTGAGCTATTTAGATGTAGAGCATAGTATCATTTGTGAACAATGCGGAAGAAATAAGCTTCTATCTATTCAAAGTCTAGCTTATTGAGTGGCCGCAATTCAGGCGCAAACTGACAAAAAAAAATAAAGTAACGAGTTTTCTGAGGGATACATAAATGATCAACGCGAAAGCATTTAGCAAGTGGACGCTTGCAGGGATCGCAGCTGCAACGTTAGTTGCATGTGGGGGTTCTGAGCAGTCAAGCAGTATGGATACGCAAGCGGCAGCTCCTGCCAAACAAGAAACCATTGAATGGAAAATGGTTACGACATGGCCAAAGAACTTTCCTGGCCTTGGTACTGGTGCAGAAAATCTAGCGAACAACATTACTGAAATGTCTGGCGGTCGCCTGAAGGTCAAAGTATACGCAGCCGGTGAGTTAGTTCCACCGCTAGAAGTGTTTGATGCGGTATCTCGCGGTACGGCTCAAATGGGCCATGGTGCAGCCTATTATTGGAAAGGCAAAGCTCCTGCGGCGCAATTCTTCACAGCGGTACCGTTTGGCATGACTGCACAAGAAATCAATTCTTGGATTTACCATGGCGGCGGTATGAAGCTATGGGAAGAAATCTACGAACCGTTCAACCTAAAGCCACTAACCGCGGGTAATACTGGAGTGCAAATGGGGGGCTGGTTTAATAAAGAAATAAACTCTTTAGATGACTTCAGTGGCCTGAAAATGCGTATTCCTGGTTTAGGTGGCGAAGTTCTTGAGAAGCTTGGTGGCTCGCCTATCAACCTACCTGGTGGCGAAATCTTCACAGCACTGCAAACCGGTACGATTGATGCGACAGAGTGGGTAGGTCCATACAATGACCTTGCGTTTGGTTTGTACAAAGCCGCGAAATACTACTACTACCCAGGTTGGCATGAGCCAGGTTCTGAGATGGAGTTATTGGTCAATAAAACGGCTTATGAAGAGCTACCAAAAGACCTTCAAGCGATTGTTCGTTCCGCCTCTCGCCAAGCAACTCAAGACATGTTGGATGAGTTTACTGCATTGAATAACGATGCATTACAGACGTTAGTAAATGAGCACAATGTTGATCTTCGCCCATTCCCAGAAGACGTTTTAAAAGCACTGAAACAAGCGTCGCATGAAACGCTAGAAGGCGTAGCTGCGAACGACGAGATGAGTAAGAGAGTATACGAATCATTCAAAGCATTCTTAGGCAAAGTATCGCAATGGCATGATGTGTCAGAACGCGCTTACATTAATGCACGTGATTCGGACTAAGCCTTAAATAAGTCAAACGTTTTTTCAAAGCCCTACTTGTAAGAGTGGGTTTTTTTTTTGTGGCTAAGATACATAGCGTTGCAATAATGTTAGAGAGCTTACTGAAAGTGTACATTAAGAGCGTTGACCCAGTATTGGGTACCCCTTAACCTTGTACGAAAATCATACAAAGGTCACAGTGTCATGATTTCCTCCATCATTTATTATTCAGACTCCATTGCGCCATGGAAGGAAGCGCTTAAGGGGTTACTGTGCCAGACCCCCGATGAATTTGGTTGGCAGCGGATCGAATGTCTACAAGATGCCCCGGTATCAGGCATGGTCTTACTGCATGAATCTGATTTTCAGGATGTAGACTTGCCACTAATAGGTGCTCGAAAGGTACTAATGGTACTAAGTCAGTGGGATTTTAGTTTTGCCCTGAAGTGGATTAAGCAAGGCGTTAACGACAGTGTTGGGCAAGAAGATTTGCATCGAATTGCGGCTTGGGTAATAGCCGAGCAGTCACGTAGTGTTTGGCATGAAACACAACCACTCCTCGCACAAAATACGCTGCAAACGGTATTAGACGCGATCCCTGTACCGATCTTTTACAAAGATGAATGGCATATATATCGTGGCTGTAATCAGGCTTTCAGTGATTTTATTGGTGTGCCAAAAAACAAAATTGTTGACCATTCAGTTTACGATATAGCACCTAAAGAGCTGGCCGATATCTATTATCAAGCGGACCAAGCCTTATTGATTTCTGGTGGTAAGCAAGTATATGAAACGTCGGTGAAAAGTGCTCAAGGTGAGCAATTTGAAATCGAATTTAATAAAGCAGTTTTTTATAAAACGAACGGTAAAAAAGGTGGCCAAGTCGGGGTCATGTTAGACATTACCGAACGCAACCGCTTAATGCGTCAGCTAGATCAAGCCAGTCGAACCGATCCATTAACGGGCGTTGGCAATCGACGCGAGTTTAACCTTGCTGTCAGCATTGCCTTAGAAAAGGCGCAAGGACGCTATTATGCCACAAGCTTGTTAACCATCGACATTGATCACTTTAAATTAATTAATGATCAATTCGGTCATAGCTGTGGAGATGAGGCGCTGAAATTTTTAGTACATTGCATCCATCAAGCGAGCCCAAGTTACGCTCGTGTTTATCGCATTGGTGGTGAAGAGTTCTATGTGTTATTGCCTAATACAGATTTGGCGGAAGCTAAACGCGCAGCGGAAAAAGTACGTCAACATATCCCTTCACAATCTCTTATCTTAAAAGGCGAAGAGGTCAAGATGACAGTCTCAATTGGTGCTATTCAACTTGCATCTGAGAGTCAACTAGAGGATTCGTTTAAGCGGGTTGACCAAGCACTTTATGAAGCCAAAATGACCGGTAGAAACCGAGTTTGCCTAGCTTACTATGATTAGAAAGGGTGTACTTTTGGTGTTCAAAAAAAAGCCCTCAGATTCATAGCAATCTGAGGGCTGGACTCGTTTGCGGGAGGAGAAAAGAGCCCCAAATAAAAAAGACAGGGGGTGGAGAGGCTCCCTGTCGTGCGCTCAATACCGTGTTACTCTGCTTTACTGCCTAGCTCAAGCAAAGTAGCGTTACCGCCAATGGCGGTGGTGTTGTTACTTACGGTTTGTTCCGTAACAAAGCGCAAAATATAGTGCGGCGCGGCGATAGTGGTCAGCGCTTGCACGTTTGTCTCTTCTACTAACTGACACAGTAAGCCTGATTTTTGAGCCAGTTGTTTATTCAGGTGCTTGGCTCGATCTGCGTCACAGATAATCGCCACGCCTGCTAGATCTGTTGCATCTAAGATGGAGTCTTGTGCCGACTCAGCCACGTTCTGAATGATGCCTTCTGGGACATATTTAGACATTTGATCCATGATCGCTTGGCCTTCGGGGCCCACCGTAATAATTGGATTACCTGCGATCAATGCTGCAAACACCTGTCCAATTAAACCTACTGACAAATTATCGCCGGATAGGCTGGATTGAACGGCTACCAAAAAGGCACCACGACCGTGGGTAGAAAGCGTATTGCTTTCGCCCGTTGGTCCAGGCATCAGCAAATCTTCGCCAATTTCGTGTTTTGCGTTTTCGATTTGCCAACGTGCCATACTTGCTTGTGCATGGCTTAAGCTAAAAACGGCTTGCTCTAGGCATTCCGCACGACCCGCAACGCCCAAATGGTCCCAAGCTTCAAACACTTGGTTAGCAACTTCGATTTGAATAGGTTTTACAATAGTCATAGGTGTTGTCTCCTGTTAGCCGAATTAAACCAATTGCTCTTTAGCAAAGCGTGGAAGGTAGTGAGGGCCACCAGCTTTCGGGCCAGTACCAGACAAACCTTGACCACCGAACGGTTGCACGCCTACTACGGCACCAACTTGGTCTCGGTTAATGTACAAGTTGCCGACACGAGCGCGTTGAGCGATGTGGGCACATGTGGTTTCGTTACGGCTGTGAACACCCATGGTTAAACCAAACCCTGAGTTATTAATAGTATCGATGACTTTGTCGAGATCTTTCGCTTTGTAACGTACAACGTGCATGATCGGTCCAAATTTTTCATCTTTCAGTTGATCAATACTGCTGATTTCAAAGGCTGTTGGTGCAACGTAAGTTCCTTTTTCGGCCCATTCAGGTAGCGCTGATTGAGCGATTAAACGGCCTTCTTTTTTCATCACTTCAATGTGATCAAGCAGCATCTTCTGAGCTTTTTCATCAATCACAGGGCCAACGTCTGTTGAATGTAAGTAAGGCAAGCCAACGCTTTGCTCTTTCATTGCACCCGCAATCATTGGAATCACTCGATCGGCAATGTCAGCTTGAACAAACATGACACGTAACGCTGAACAGCGCTGACCCGCAGACGCGAACGCAGAGCGAACGGCGTCACGTACAACTTGTTCAGGCAATGATGTTGAGTCGATCAACATAGCGTTTTGACCACCCGTTTCTGCGATCACAGGCACGGGGGCAACACCACGGTTCGCCAAGGTACGGTTGATCAGTTGTGCAGTACCTGTGGAGCCAGTAAATGCCAAGCCTGCAATGGCTTTGTGCTCGGTCATTGGCGCACCTACTGTGGCACCATTACCTGGCAAGAAGTGTAGAACGTCTTTTGGAATCCCAGCTTCATGCAGCATTTGTACAGCACGAAAGGCGATCAAAGAAGTTTGTTCAGCCGCTTTACAGACGACAGAGTTACCTGCAACGAGTGCTGCAGCGACTTGGCCTGTAAAGATCGCTAAAGGAAAGTTCCACGGACTGATACAGGCAAATACACCGCGACCTGTCATTTGTACTTGTTGCGTGTTACCTAGAAAATCAGTGAATGTCTTCGGCGCGGCAAAATTCTGACGTGCTTGTTGAGCATAGTAGTGGCAGAAGTCGACGGCTTCACGTACTTCATCAATACAGTCTTGGATGGTTTTACCGGCCTCGCGATGACATAGTGCCACCAATTCAGCGTAGTTTTCTTCCATCAACTCAGCCATACGTACTAAACAGGCTGCACGGTCATTGGCCGGTGTTTGTGACCAAGCAGGGTAAGCTGCATCGGCTTGTTCAATTGCTTGGTGAACAATTTCTTTGTTAGCCCAATGAACTTGGCCTGCAACAAGGGCATGATCATATGGGCTGTTAACCGCGTGTACATCGGTTGTAGAAACGTTTTCACCGCCAACAATAGGCATGGCTGTCCATTGGGTACTTTGACCCATAAAAGCGTCAACAGAGGCTTTAAAAGGCTTCCACTCAGCTTCGATTTCAATGTTGGGGCCGAATGAGTTCTTACGGTCTTTAAACATGTCTTTTGGCAAGTTGATAAAGGGGTTACGCAGCGTCTTACGGCTTTTCAAGGTTGTCACTGGGTGATCAACCAATTCCGATACTGGGCAACGCGCATCGACCAAACGGTGTACAAAAGAGCTGTTTGCACCGTTTTCTAGCAAGCGACGTACTAGGTAAGGAAGTAGATCTTTGTGGCTACCAACAGGCGCATAAATACGTACGCAAACGTCTTTGTCTTTGATCAGGCGGTTGTACAGAGCATCCCCCATACCATGCAGACGCTGGAACTCGTATTCGTTTGTGGTTGCACCTAAGTTTTCTGCAATCGTCGCAATCGTCGCGATGGTATGAGCATTATGGCTAGCAAATTGTGGAAAAATCCACTCGCGAGCATGCCTGCTCAGTAAGAACTGGGCGCAGGCTAAGTAGGAGACATCCGTTGCTTCTTTACGTGTGTAAACGGGGTAACCGCTTAGACCTCGTTGCTGACAAAGTTTGATTTCAGAGTCCCAGTAAGCACCTTTTACTAAGCGTAGAGGGATGCGATCGCCTACGTCTTTAGCTAGCGCTGCTAGCCAATTTAGAACAGGAAGACAACGCTTTGAGTAAGCCTGTACCACTAGACCAAATAAGTCCCAGCCTTTGGTGCAGTCATCGCGGAACAACTTCTCGAACAAATGCAATGATAGTTCTAAACGGTCTGCTTCTTCGGCATCAATAGTGATACCAACGTTTAAAGAGCGGGCTTTGTTGATTAACTCTTTAACGCTTTCAAACAGTTCTGTCATCACGCGCTCTTCACAGCCTACTTCGTAGCGTGGGTGCAGAGCCGACAGTTTGATTGAGATCGTTGGGCGGTAGCCTTTGCTGTAAGTGTCCTGACCAACTGACTCAATGGCTTGCATATAAGACGTTAGGTATTTATCCGCATCTTGAGCTGTTAACGCCGCTTCACCAAGCATGTCAAACGAATAAGTGTAGCCTTTGTCACGGTAACTTTTACCACGAGATAGAGCTTCATTGATTGAACGGCCTAAAACGAATTGATGGCCCATGATTTTCATGGCTTGGTTCATCGCCTTACGAATCACAGGCTCTGACATACGGTTAACCATACGATTAACCAAATTAGCCGGTTTGCCGTCTTTGGTTTCGTCCATGGAGACGACTTTACCGGTCAGTAATAGACCCCAAGTCGAGGCGTTGACGAAGAACGAATCGGAGTTGTTGGCGTGAGAGGCCCAGTCCGCAACACTTAAACGGTCTTTAATGAAAGCATCAGCGGTTTCTTTATCTGGTACGCGCATTAAGGCTTCTGCTAGACACATTAGCAAGATGCCTTCTTTGGTATCTAGGCTGTATTCCAAAAGTAGGGAGTCGATCATTGACATAGACTCGCCGTCGGCACGTACTTGATCGATCAAGTGAGTGGCCGCATCAGTACTTGCTTTCAGCTGAGCGTCTGTGGGTTCTGCAAGCTTCAGTAACTCTGCAAGCCATTGTTCTTCATCGACACTGTACAGTGGTGAAATGCGGTCCCAAAGCTGGCTGAGCGATTGCTCAAGAATGGTTGGCTGTAACACTTCTAGCGCATTAAACATAGTCGGATTCTCCCACGACAACCGGAAAGCCATGCTTCCGTTTTAAACCGTTTGTATTGTTCTTCAAAGATGTCATGTTTAAGTGTTGCAAAGGCCTACTAAAACTCAAGTTGGCTCAGTGCAACAAAAACGATCTTCTTGTATGAGGGAAATATAGTGATAGGGGGGTTACAGCGTCTTTCGTAATACTCGGAATTTTTTATAAGAAAATCCGATAGAAAAAATAAGTGTTTTTAAAAATGCGTAATTGCGCCAAACAAGCGCGCAAATGAGGTGAAATGCTTTTACATGTGCTGTGATGACGTTTTCGTTGGCGGAACTTTAAAGACCGCGGAACTGTTTTTGGTATTTTAAAGGTGTGATACCAAGCGTTTGAGAGAAGGTGCTGGTCATCGCACTTTGACTTGAAAAACCACTCATTTCGGCCACATGAACAGGCGTATGACCTTCTCTCAAAAGTAGTTGGGCTCGTTCTAAACGCTTACGAATCAAATACTGGTGAGGTGTCATGCCAGTACGCTCTTTAAAGCGCTCATGAAATTGACTGACACTCAAAAAGCAGAAGTTCGCCAGTTGGTTTATTTGTACACGGCGAGATAGATTGAGTTCAATAAATTGATCAAGTTTTTCGATATCTAACTGTTGACCACGAGTTTTAACGTCTTGGCTACCTAACTGATGACGAATGGCGCTGAGTAAAGTATTACCGCAGGCACGCGCTAACAGCATGTCCTCAGGGTACTGTTGCAGTTCACCTGACAGTGCCGATGCAAGAACTTGTAAACGCGGATTAAGCTCGAAATAAGCAGCTTGATCGAATAACCGCGATACTACCTCATACTCTTCGTCGGTAATGGCTTTCTGTGGTGGCACAGGAAGGTTCACCACTAAAATGCGATTGTCGCCCAAACCAACAAACTGATGGCCTTCAGATGACGGCACAACACAGCCGCTGCCCGAACGCATTTGTCGGCCACCTTTGCTGTCTATGTCAAAATCAGTATTACCATCTAACACCACAACAAGCTGGTGATAATCGTGGTCGTGGGTATCGGCCACGCTGGGTAAACTGAATACGTCAGAATCTGAATGGGTCAAGAATGCTGCCTACTTTTTGTTCAAACGAAAGATTAGAAGTATAGCGGTCATGTGGCGGATTGAGTAGAGGGAAGTAGAAGAGGGTGTAAAAACACCCTCAACACAGCGATATTTTATAGCACAATAACTAAGTTACCTTGAGCACCGCTTTTAAGTACGTCTTCGTGAGCTTGTGGCAATTCACTTAACGCATACTCTTTACGCACAACAGGCTTTAAAACACCTTTTTCAAACTGTGGTAGCATCGCTTGGGCAATGCGGCACAGTTCAGCAGGCTTAACATTAGCTAAAGCGACCCCCATCACAGCAGCATCGCGCGCCATCAAATCACGAGGATTAATGTCGACGGTACCGCGGTTGCCAATCACGGCTACTCGACCACCAAATGCTAATGCTTTTAGATCTTGGTCGAGGTTATGATTAGCCAGCATTTCAATGATGACATCGAAACCTGTTTGTAATGATTGGTACGCCGCTAAGTAGCCAACTTGATTATGCATAATCACGGTTTGCACACCTTGAGCACGCAGAAGATTGGCGCCTTCTACTGTTCCAGCAGTCGCTACGACGTCCATTCCAGCAGCAAGCGCCAGTTGAACCGTGGCGATACCAACCGCCCCAGTCGCGCCATGTACTAATACCTTTTCACCTGCTTGAGCATGGGCGCGACCAAATAAGGCGCGATGAGCCGTTGTGTAAGGCACGCCTAAGCAGGCGCCTTCAGCGAAGCTCAGTGCATTGGCTAAAGGAAACGTATGGGTTGGCACACAGACAGCGTATTCTGCTGCCGAACCGGTTAGGTTGCGGGAAAAGTATACGCGCTGACCAAGGCTAAAGTTGGGAACATTACTGCCCACTTCTACGATGGTACCAGCGCCGTCATTGCCCGGAGTATGCGGGAATGAGGCCGTATAGTTGTTCGTGCCAGAGCGGATGTACGTGTCGACAGGGTTAACGCCTGACGCGCCCACTTGAACCAAAATTTGGTCTGCATTAATGCTGGGTTTATCAGCATCCACCAGCGTTAAATCGCTGGCTGGGCCGTAATCGTTCACTTGCATTGCTTTCATAGTGTCTCCTTCTTATTCGTTAACCGTAGACTTTTTCTGGCAACCAAGTTGCTAAGTCTGGCCATACCGCTAACAGTAACAGTACAAATAACTGGATTAAAATAAACGGGATCACGCCTTTATAGATAGACTGCGTTTTCACTTCTGGCGGAGCTACACCGCGCAGGTAGAACAGGGCAAAACCAAACGGTGGCGTTAGGAACGATGTTTGTAAGTTGATGGCCATCATAATTCCCAACCATACAGGATCTAGACCCATTGCCAACAGAACTGGTGCCACAATTGGTACAACGACGAAGGTGATCTCGATGAAGTCCAAGATAAAACCAAGGAAGAACATCACCAGCATCACGATCAGTACCGCACTGATGACACCACCAGGCAGTTGGTTAAAGAACTCATGGATCAGCTCTTCACCGCCAAAGCCTCGGAAAACCAGTGAAAACAATGAGGCACCGATCAAGATCATAAAGACCATACCGGTCACTTTGGTTGTTGTCAGTACACACGCTTTGAGTGTTTGCAAAGACAATTTACCAGACAGCCAAGCTAAAATTGCGGCGCCAAAGGCACCCACACCAGCGGCTTCAGTAGGGGTCGCAAGTCCACCTAGAATCGACCCCAATACTGCCAGAATAAGCAGTAGTGGCGGTACTAAACCTTTAACGACATCGACAAACAATGATGAATCGTCGATACCACGACGCAGCTCCTCTTTGGGGACCGCAGGGGCTTTTTCAGGCTGAAGCCAAGCGACCATTGCCACATAAACGATGTATAAAGACACCAAGAGCAAACCAGGGATTAAAGCCCCAACAAATAGATCGCCAACAGAGACGGTTTTAGGTGAGAAGACGCCCATGTCCAATTGTGCTTTTTGGAATGCGTTGGACATAACGTCACCCAACAGAACCAAAGCGATAGAAGGTGGAATGATCTGTCCCAGTGTGCCTGTTGCACAAATCGTTCCGGTGGCCAGTGCTGGATCATAACCACGACGTAACATGGTGGGTAATGAGATCATCCCCATGGTAACCACAGTCGCGCCGACGATACCGGTGCTGGCGGCCATCAACATCCCCACCAAGATAACTGAAATCCCTAATCCACCACGCATGGTGCCGAACAACATTGCCATGGAATCCAATAAACGTTCTGCGAGCTTGGATTTCTCAAGTAGAACGCCCATGAAGACGAATAAGGGAACGGCGATGAGTGTTTCGTTTCGTACAATACCAAACAATCGATTAGGTAACGCTTCTAAGAAGACCGCATCGAAGGTGCCAAACATGGCGCCACCCGCTGCGAACAGTAGGGCTGTGCCGCCTAAAGAGAAGGCAACAGGGTAGCCAAACAGTAAAAAGACACAGACGACCGCAAAGAGCCATAAAGGTAAAAATTCAGCCACCTTAGTGTGCCTCCGCTTGGTGTTTATTGAGCAGGACGCCGACATTTTTAAGAATGTCAGCAACCCCTTGAATGATCAGCATCAGCATCATCGCAGGAATCAGCGTTTTTAGCAGATAGATAAATGGTAAGCCACCGGGCTCTTGAGAGGTTTCTAAGACACGCCATGAAGCCGCGACGTAATCGATACTCATATAAGCGGTATACCCACAGAATGGCAGTAGGAACAGCAGACCACCTACGACGTTTACCCACGCTTTTTTACGGGGTGAAAACCCTCTGTAGAAAACGTCTACGCGAACGTGTTCGTCATCTTTAAAGGTATAGGCCGCACCGAGCATAAACACCATAGCATGCATATACAGTACAGATTCTTGTAAGGCGATGGAGCCAATACCTAAGCCATAGCGTAACACTACGATCAGACAAGTTAGCAGCATCATTACAAGGGTAAGCCAAGCGACACATTTTCCGACAATGACGGAAATGCTCTCAGCACCACAAATGATTTTGTTAAGCATTTTTAAACCCACAGACTATTTTTTGCTTTTGTAATAAGAAAGGCGGAAAAATCCGAAGCGTCAGTCTATTGGATATCCCTTCTGTTGGGAATATTTGAGCGGGATTTCATGGTAAAAGCACCCTGTATTTAGACTAATAGCTAACCTAGGCTAAATCTTGCTTGGATGAAAAAGATTCAGATTATTTCAGCCTTTAACATTAATGTCACAAAGCCTCTTTATAGTTTGCATTATCGAACGAGAACGAAGTCATTCGGACTCACAATCAAGATTTCGAATCATACCAAACTGACGATAACCATTGAGGTTGAAGTGATGAAAAAATTAGTTGCTACTCTAGCAGTATCTACCCTAGCAGGCGTTTCTGCTAACGTAATGGCAGACGTTGATGCGAACCTACCTTCGTACACGAAAGCAAGTGGCGTATCTGGTAATATTTCAAGTGTTGGTTCTGACACACTAGCGAACCTTATGACACTTTGGGCAGAAGACTTCAAACGTCTTTACCCGAACGTAAACATCCAGATCCAAGCAGCTGGTTCTTCTACTGCGCCACCAGCGCTAACAGAAGGTACTTCTAACTTCGGTCCTATGTCTCGTCAAATGAAAGACAAAGAGATCGCAGCGTTCGAGAAAAAATACGGCTACAAGCCAACTGCAGTACCAGTTGCAATTGATGCGCTAGCAGTGTTCGTACACAAAGATAACCCGATTAAAGGTCTGTCTCTTCCAGAAGTGGATGCCATCTTCTCTTCTACTCGTAAGGGTGGCCACAGCGAAGACATCACTAACTGGGGCGCAACTGGCCTAGATGGCGCATGGGCTAACCGTGATATTCAAATCTTCGGTCGTAACTCTGTATCGGGTACGTACGGTTACTTCAAGAAAGTAGCTCTGTTCAAAGGCGACTACAAAAACTCTGTAAACGAACAGCCTGGTTCTGCTTCTGTTGTTCAGTCAGTGTCTACGTCTCTTAACGGTATCGGTTACTCAGGTATCGGTTACAAAACATCTTCTGTACGCGCGATTCCTTTAGCGAAGAAAGAAGGCGGCGAGCTGATCGCAGCAACACCAGAGAACGCAGCGACAGGTAAATACCCACTGTCTCGCTTCCTATACGTTTACGTAAACAAAGCGCCTAATAAACCACTTGCTCCGCTTGAGCGTGAGTTCGTGAAGATGGTTCTTTCGAAAATGGGTCAAGAAGTGGTAGTGAAAGACGGTTACGTTCCACTACCAGCTAAAGTCTCTGCGAAATACATGAAAGACCTAGGTATTCAGTAATAGCTGGATAACAGGGAAGGTTTGCAGGATGCAATGAAGCAGGGGGGATTTAGTCTCTCCTGCTTTTCCTACGTCCAAACCTGTCACAAAAATGTCATAAAAAGTGAATTCGGATGAGTACAAAAGCGGATCAAAAAGTACCCGAACTGGATTTCGATACGCCAGCGTTAAAGCGTCATCGTAAAGTTCGTGCGTTAAAAGATCGTGGTGCGAGCGTCGGTATTGCCATCGGCGGTAGCAGTGTGATCCTAGCTGTCCTACTGATATGTTTCTATTTGATGTATGAAGTCGCACCTCTATTTTCTGGTGCCAGCATTGAACAGAAAGGCAGCTATAGCTTACCGGTGGAAGAATCCGGTAAAAGCTTATATTTAACCTCAGAAGAGCAAACCGAAATCGGTTTTCGTGTGGCTGAAAACGGCGACATGATTTACTTCAATATTGCCGACGGCAGTGTCATTGAAAATGTTGGTAATCCATTAGGACAACCAACGGCATTTGCTCTGGAATCCGATACCAGTCGTATGATGGCGTTTGCTTATGCAGATGGTCGTGTGCTGGTAGCTAAGCAAAACTACAAAACCACCTACCCTGACGGTGTACGACTGATCACGCCAAGCATTGAATACCCTTATGGTGTAGAAGGTATTCAAGTGGCGGATTTTGCACCACGTCAACTAAGCATCCGTGACAATGACGAGCGTCTAACGTTAGCGGTGATCGGAGATCAACAGGCCCAAGTTGTACGCTTGAATAAAGAAGTCAACTTCATCACGGAAGAAGTGGAGTTAACGGAAGCACGTACAGAGATTCCATTTGTGGAAGGTACACGTGCGCTGCTGATTTCCGGCGACCAACGTTACCTATATGTAGCCGATGTAAATGGCGTGATGTCAGAATTTGACATCCGAGATTTAGCTGATGTAACGACAAAAGACGAAATCGACCTTATTAAAGGTGATGCGCAGCTGGTGTCTTTGCGCTATTTGCTGGGTCAATCATCGGTGATGGTAGCAGACAGCTCTGGTCGCGTGAGCCAATGGTTCAACGTACGTGATGAGAACAATGTTGAGCACTTAACCTACATCCGTGATGTGCAACATCCTACTGGCCTCGTCGACATGGCCATGGAGCATCGTCGTAAAGGTTTTGCGACGTTAGATGACCGCGGTGTTGTATCGATTTTTAACGCAACATCTAGCCGTCAGGTCGTCGATGAGCGAGTGAGTGATGACACCGCAAGGATGATCAGCTTTGCACCACGTGCCAATGGCTTGTTGCTAGAAGACAGCAAAGGCTTGCACTTCTTTGACGTAGATAACGAGCACCCTGAAGTCTCTTGGTCCTCTATCTGGGGTAAAGTGTGGTACGAAGGTTATCAAGAGCCAACGTATACTTGGCAATCTTCAGCGGCGAACAATGACTTTGAACCCAAATACAGCTTAATGCCATTGGCATTTGGTACTATCAAAGCGGCGTTCTACGCCATGTTGATGGCTGTACCTCTGGCTATTTGTGGTGCGATCTACACGGCTTATTTCATGGCTGCGCCATTGCGCCGTAAAATCAAACCGATTATCGAATTAATGGAAGCCTTACCTACGGTTATCCTAGGTTTCTTAGCGGGTCTATTCTTTGCGCCATTCCTTGAAGAGAATTTAGCCGCGGCGTTCAGTATTTTGATTGTACTGCCGGTGGGTATCTTACTGTTCTCATTCATCTGGTCTCGTATGCCAGCTGGCATACGTTGGATGGTACCTGAGGGGTGGCAACCATTGCTTCTTATTCCAGTCATTGTATTGCTTGGCTGGTTCTGTGTAGCAATGAGTCCAGTGATTGAGCTGAACTTCTTTGACGGTAACATTCGTGGCTTCATTACCAATGACCTCGGTATCACTTTCGACCAACGTAACGCGCTGGTAGTCGGCTTTGCCATGGGCTTTGCGGTGATTCCAACGATCTTCTCGATCACCGAAGATGCGATTTTCTCTGTGCCAAAAGCGTTAACTCAAGGCTCTCTAGCATTGGGTGCAACCTACTGGCAAACCATGACACGTGTGGTACTGCCTACGGCGAGCCCTGGTATTTTCTCGGCCATTATGATCGGTATGGGTCGTGCGGTCGGTGAAACCATGATCGTATTGATGGCAACAGGTAACACGCCAATCATGGACTTCAACATCTTCGAAGGCATGCGTACGCTGGCGGCCAACCTTGCGGTGGAAGTACCAGAGTCCGAAGTGGGCAGTTCTCACTACCGTATCTTGTTCTTAGCGGCGTTTGTGTTGTTCGTCTTTACCTTTGTTGTGAACACCATCGCAGAAACCGTGCGTCAGCACCTACGTAAGAAATACGGGTCGTTGTAATGAGTACAGAATTGAAGCAAAAGAAACAAACCGTATCCCAGTGGGTCAAGTCTGGTGATCCATGGGTATGGCTAAACGCCGGTGCTGTTGCGATCTCTGTGATCATGGTGCTGGGGTTACTGGCACTGATCGCCGTACGTGGTCTGGGCCACTTCTGGCCGGCTGATATTAACCAAGGGACGTACAGCTTACCGAGTTCTCAGCCGTACACTTTGATTGCTGAGCGTGTTGAGTCAACTGAAGTACCAGCGGCTCAGCTTCGCGAAGCGGGCATTGATGTGGCGGATCATCATGATTTGATGATGCGTTCACTGATGAAAACCGGTAACCGTGATGTTTATGGCTCGGACTTCCGTTGGATCATTGATGAATACTTCACTGATGTAACGAAGCCTGAAATGCTGTTTGCTGCAGAGCGTCATGAATGGGGTAACTTATATGGCTACCTTCAAGCGGTGAAAGAAGACGGCCAAGTGGTTGCCTCGACGACTGATCTAACGCCGACGGAGTCTGCTTTAGCAACTTGGGCGACATTCGAGCGCAGTATCGAACGTGCAACGACGATCTATGATGACATCCACGAAGTGGAAAAAGACGAAATTGGCGCTATTAACCACACGCTTGAACGTCTTCGTCTAGAGCAGCGTCGCCTTGAGTTAAACGATAAACTAACACCAGCGAAACAAGCAGACATTGATGCACAGCGTGCAGCAGAAGATGCTAAATACCAAGCTTTGCAACAGCGTCTGATTGATCTGTATGCAGAAATCAACCGGGATACGTTTGTGGTTCAAGTGATGGACGGCAGCGTTCACGAACTACAAGTAGCTAAAGTGGTTCGTGCTTACCGACCGAACTCGATGGGTATCGCGCAGAAGATGAGTTTTTACGGTTCGAAAGTGTGGGAATTCCTAAGCGCAGAACCACGTGAAGCCAACACGGAAGGGGGTGTCTTCCCTGCGATCTTCGGTACCGTAATGATGGTGTTGTTGATGACTGTGCTCGTGACACCGTTTGGTGTGGTGGCGGCGGTTTACCTACGTGAATACGCATCACAAGGTTTTGTAACGCGTACGATCCGAATCGCGGTAAACAACTTAGCCGGCGTACCGTCGATCGTGTACGGTGTCTTTGGTTTAGGTTTCTTCATTTACTTCTTAGGTTCTGGTATCGATCAAGCGTTCTTCCCAGAAGCATTACCATCACCAACCTTTGGTACCGGTGGTCTAATGTGGGCATCGATTACGCTGGCATTACTGACAGTCCCTGTGGTGATTGTGGCAACGGAAGAAGGTTTATCGCGTATCCCACGTAATGTACGTGAAGGTTCATTAGCCTTAGGCGCAACGAAAGCGGAAACCTTATGGCGTGTTGTATTACCAATGGCCAGCCCAGCGATCATGACAGGTGTCATTCTAGCCGTGGCTCGTGCCGCGGGTGAAGTAGCACCGTTGATGTTGGTAGGTGTCGTAAAATTGGCGCCGTCATTACCATTAGACGGTAATTATCCGTACCTACATTTGGATCAGAAGTTCATGCACTTGGGCTTCCATATTTATGACGTGGGCTTCCAGAGCCCGAACGTAGAGGCAGCGCGCCCACTGGTATACGCGACTGCACTATTATTGGTAATCGTGATTGCAACACTTAACTTAGCAGCCGTTACTATCCGTAACCACCTACGTGAAAAATACAAATCGCTGGAAATGTAAGACGGCGGAGAGAGACGATTATGAGCGAAACAAGCACACACTCAATTGATATTTCAGCAATGCAACGTAGCCATCAGGCGCTGCGCATTGAAGACGAAAACGTTTGTCTTTCCGTTAAAGACTTACACCTTTACTACGGCGAAAAAGAAGCGTTGAAAGGGATTGATATGATCATTCCTGAGAAAAAAGTCACGGCGTTTATCGGACCTTCTGGCTGTGGTAAATCGACGTTACTACGCTGCTTTAACCGTATGAATGATTTAGTGGATGGCTGTCGTATTACAGGTGAAATTAACCTGCATGACAATAACATCTACGCTAAGGGCACTGACGTAGCTGAGCTGCGTCGTCGTGTCGGTATGGTGTTCCAGAAGCCAAACCCGTTTCCGAAAAGTATCTATGAAAACGTTGCCTACGGTCTGCGTATTCAAGGCATTAACAAAAAGCGCGTGATCGACGAAACGGTTGAGTGGGCATTGCGCTCAGCCGCTCTGTGGGACGAAGTAAAAGATCGTCTACACGAAAGTGCACTAGGCATGTCGGGTGGTCAGCAACAACGCTTGGTCATCGCACGTACGGTTGCTGTGAAACCAGAAGTTTTGTTGCTGGATGAGCCAGCGTCAGCACTTGACCCAATCTCCACTCTGAAGATTGAAGAACTGATTCATGAACTTAAAAATGAGTTCACGATTGCCATCGTAACGCACAACATGCAGCAGGCCGCGCGAGTATCGGACTATACTGCGTTTATGTACATGGGAGATATGGTGGAATTTGGTGATACCAATAGCCTATTTACGAACCCATCAAAACAACAAACCGAAGACTATATTACGGGTCGTTACGGTTAGGATAAGGAACTGCCATTATGCGAGAACTTACTACGGACCATATCTCTCAACAGTTTAACGCGGAACTAGAAACACTGCGTCAGCACTTTCTAACCATGGGCGGTGTGGTTGAGAAACAAGTATCGGATGCGATTCAATCGTTGCTTGAAGGCCAAGGCGACTTAGCAGAAGAAGTGAAAGCCAAAGACAAAACCGTTAACCAATTGGACGCATTGATTGACGAAGAATGTACCCGCATTCTCGCAAAACGCCAGCCTGCGGCAACAGACTTGCGAATGATTCTGTCGATTGGTAAAGCCGTTTCTGAGCTAGAGCGCATGGGTGATGAAGCGAAGAAAATTGCCAATCACGCATTGAAATTGATCAATGAAGGTGAATCACCACGTGGCTATGTGGAAATCAGCCGCATTGGTCAAATGGTGACAAGCATGGTACGTGAAAGCTTAGATGCGTATGCTCGTTTAGACATCGACCTAGCGGTGAGTGTTGCCAAAGCGGACCGTAAGGTCGACCTTGAGTACAAAACAGCGATCCGCTCTTTGATCACTTATATGATGGAAGATCCGCGCTCGATTGGCCCAGTATTCAACGTGATTTGGATTCTACGTTCTTTGGAGCGTATCGGAGATCATTCACGTCATCTTTGTCAGCATCTAGTATACTTAATCAATGGTGTGAACGTGCGTCACGTACCGACTGAAGAGTTGGAAGCGTTGGCAACGGAAGATAAAAAAGTGTAATACTGTATTACATGTCAAAAGGGGCTAAGTTGATGACTTCGCCCCTTTTTTTGTGTCTGTGTTGGCTCAAATAAGCGTATCGATCTCCGCAACAGCTTGCTCATACTCATCTACTGCACTTAGATATAGGTTGCTCAAGTTTTCTGCTTGACCTTGAGAAGCATCCGATTCCATGTGTGCAAACACGCTTGCTAAGGTCGCGAGTGCAAGGTTAGAGCTAGAGGACTTTAAGGAATGACTGAGCTGTTCTACTTGGTGCAAATCGTTTGCTTCAATAGCCGTTTTTAGGTTGACTAGCTTTGTCTGGCTGTCACTAAAATAGCTTTGCTTTACGCGGCTCAGAGTATCGCGACCAATAATATCCATTAGCGTTTTTAGCTGTGCATGGTCTACTGACATAGTAAGGAACTCCTCATCCTAAGAAAGTAACAGGGCTTCAAGTTGGGTCGAGGTAACAGGGTAATAGTAGGTCTTATCCGTCTTAATGTCCGGAAAATTTTGTCTAACGGAGGCAGCGACAATAACTTGACTGCCGAGAGCATGTAGTTGCTCAATGAGCTCTATCTGCTCATCATCAATGACACTTTTATCGGTGATCACAATGCACTCAAAGGGGAGTGCCCGAAGGTTTTTCTGCTGCAACAGACGTACAAGATCCCCTTCAGTGAACAGGGTAACTTGATAATTAAGTTGTTGCAGTAGCGTTATAAACGGTTGATCTAGTAAACTGTCTGACTGCCATAAGGCCACCTTAGCCAGATAACTAGTTTTTTCGGTGGAAGGCGGATTCGTAGAGTCGTCTAACCCCATTGGCAGGTCGATCCAGATCTCGGTACCGGTTCCATAAGAGCTGGAAAAATGCAGTTCTCCACCTAATGCACGTATCAAGTAATGACAAAATGTAAAGCCCATACCCATTTGGTGAATCTGTCCAATGATCGTATTAGTTGGATTATAGGGGTTCTTACGCAAGCCGACTTGAACTTTGTTGGGTAGACCTTCACCAGAGTCGCGTAAGCTAATTTGAACCATCTTGATTGCTTTATTGCCGTGTTTTTCTGGTAAGTTGAAAATAGGTAAAGTCGATGGGCGTACCTGAATCAGCAGCTCAGCATGGTGACAGTAGGGAGCTAAGTTAGAAATTAAGGTGATTAGAATTTCATGCAAACGCTTGAAGTCAGTCTCTACAAACTCGGGCAGTCGTGAGTCAATTTGCGTGATGCCCCGAACCTGATGAGTCAAAAAAATATGTTCTAATGAGCTGATAGCAGAATTGATGCGCTCTCTTAGGTTCCCTTCACTAGTTACTGGAGACATGAGATCGGCCTCGATTAATGTGAGGTCATAATAGCAGTCAAGTTGATTTAGCAACTGATGATTTTGAGTACTTATATGCCCTAAGTGTTCTTGTATCTTTGTGTCTAATGCTATGTGTTTAAATGTGTTTATGTCGCTTATAACATTAGTAAGAACAGGCTTCATATCGTTCACAATGCGACTAATAATATCGACCTTACCAGCCTGTACATCATCGATTCGCTTTCCAAGCCGAGTATTGCGTGACAATGTTTGACGCAGTTCTTTAGAGACGTTGTAAGTAATGTATAACAAGGTCGAAGAGATAACGAAAAGTACCAATGAAACCATCTGGATATACTCCAGATGGATGTCTAAGTCATGCCGGGTTTCTGTGGCCAAATCATTTGCGCCTTGGTTCACAATGACGACAAAATCAGTGATTTGTGAATCCAGAGAACGCAAACGATCCATAATGATTTCTGTTTGATCCAACTGACCCTGTTCAAGACGTTGAATATTGAGACTGATCAGCTCAAGTTCTCCAGCAATAATATTGAGCAGTCGTACTGCTCGGCCATTAGCAAAGTTACGAATGTCACTGCCCAAATCCCCTTTACGTAATAGGTCCACGCGACTGAGTAGTAAGTCGTATTGAAAGTAAGCATTACCTGTGACGGGTAGGTCTGCTTCAGACAGGTCTGATAAATAGTTCATCAGGCGGTAGGTTTGCAATTGCAGTTGCAGTGAGTGCCAACGGGAGTTTTCAAAAACTTGCTGTGAGTTAAGGGTTGAACTGCTGTCAGAGAGAGGAATCAGAGCAAACGTCAGTAATGATGTGATCATCATAAAAACGATCAGCAAGTTTGCTAACCAACGTTTAAACCAAGGTCGTTTGGACTCTGAATCGACGTCCATAATCAGTGTTCTACTCGCATTACTTGAAGCTTATACACTTGCCAAATAGAGCGGCCATAGAAAGCTTCATTGGTTAATGCAGGGTTGTCATCAAAGTTATAAATAACCATTAATGGACCTTTACTACGCACAGGTATAGGTTGCCCATCCATTTCATAGGCAATGATGGCGCCTAATTGAGTAAAGTCTTCCAATGGTATTTCAGTGATGTACTGGTTAAAGGCTGTCAAACGAAGGACACTCCCTTCAATATTCTGCTGTTCAAACAGATCACTCGGTTTAAACCCTTTGAAGTGATGAGCACCTTCTTCCCAAGGGTTATGGGTCGTGATGCTGTGAGATGGTAGCTGTTTAAGTGCGGCTAAATCGAATGTTAATGTATCCTGATCATCGCTGAGATGATTCATGACAGTGAGAAGCGTATTGCCTAGCCTAGCATCACTGGCAGCAAGCGCCATTGTTGTTGTAAGAGTGATGCATAATGAGAATGACCACATGAAAAGACGCTTCATATTCATACCTGTCTTGAGCGAGTAAACGGTTATCAGCTCTGAGTGTATCAAATTTGCTTATAGTGAATAGGGTAAATAGCGTACTAGGCTGTATCTCAAGCGAACTATAGTCACATAGCGTAAGTAATTCGAGGCTTCTCTGGTGTAGCGAAGACATTTTTTTCTTTAAAAATATGCTTAAATAGGCGTCAATTATTCGTGCTACAAGCGTTGATCTTTATACAGGGGTTCAGTCAGTGATCACTCATCCATTTATCGCCGTAGGTTCATATATAGAGGCATTTCCGCTGCTTTTATCGAGTCGCCTACGTTTATTTCTACTCGCGCCTATTGTGGCTAATATTGCTTTAATGGCTCTGCTATATACAGTGGCATTGAGCTACATGTCGGTCGCCGTGGACGAAATGATGGGATACGTCCCTGACTGGATGTCTTTCCTAAACTGGCTTTTTTATCTACTGCTGAACATTGTCATAGGTTTGATGGTGTTTTATAGCTTCTCTGTTGGGGTCAACATCCTTGCTGCGCCCTTTATGGCATTTTTAGCGGAAAAGGTAGAGCAACAGCAAACGGGCAAAGTGTTCGATGAAGACATGAGCTTTACCGGATTGATGGCGATTACTGGGCGAAGTTTAAAACGTGAAATGCAAAAATTGGGATACTTCTTACCACGCTTTATTGCATTGCTACTACTGTCATTTATTCCAGTAGTGAACGTGGTTACCTCAGTACTGCTTGTGCTTTTTTCTGCTTGGATGCTGTCTTTGCAGTACATGGATTATGCATTTGATAACAATAAAGTCAGCTTTCATGAAATGCGTGCTTCTCTACGAGAAAAGCCGCTGTTATGTTGGGCGTTTGGCTTTATCGTGATGCTTGGTGTCACCATCCCTTTCTTAAACCTGTTTGTTATGCCTATTGCAGTAGTAGCTGCGACACTGTTGTGGATTAAGGTATTTAGTGAGCGCTTTGTGAATTACGCCGATCTTTTGTCACAGACTCGATAGGATTACATTTTGAAAATACTGGTTGTTGATGATGCGTCGTTTACGCGAGATTTGATTAAACGTACGTTGCGTAAAAGTTTTCCTGCTGTGACAGTCGAGGAAGCGGTAAATGGTCGCAAGGCACAGCAAATGCTACAAAAATCAACATTTGATATGGTGCTATGTGACTGGGAGATGCCTGAAATGACAGGTGTGGAGCTTCTGCAATGGTGCCGAGAGCAATCGCAATATAAGAAAGAAACACTGCCTTTTGTCATGATTACCAGTCGTGGTGATAAGTCTCATGTGGTTGAAGCTGTGCAGTCTGGCGTGACCGATTATTTAGGTAAACCCTTTTCAGCGGAACAGTTAGTACAGAAAGTAGTGACGGCGGCCAAACGTAATGGCATCGAGAAGAAGTTAGGTGAAGCGCCTAAAAAACCAACCGCTTCAAGTGGCGGCATTGCTTCTGGTTCACTGGATGTGTTGATGGCGACGACGGTTGCACCGAAAGCGACTTCGCCTAAAATCACGAACCCAACGGTGTCGGTCAAAGACGTCAAGATACCGACCAAAGTTCGTTTTGCCGGCAAAGAATTTCGTTGCATGGTGGTGCATTTCGCGAAAGACGAAGCCACGATGTTGATAAAAAGTGACGATGTGATTCCGACGGTGCTTGATCAAGCGGTGTTAGATTTGACGTTTGAGCAGAAGGTGAACCGTTTAAATTATTACGTGCAATCTGTCGCCACGACCGAGAAGAAGCCGGACTCTGCTTTTTTAACAGTCACTCTGCTATTGATTGACCAAGATGCTGAAAAAGAAGCGTTTATAAAAGTGTTGTTTGATTCATTATAAAGCGACGACATGATTATAAAAATGCCCACCATACAATTGTATGGTGGGCATTTTTTTGTAACCAAACGGAGGTTCTCTAGGAGGTCGAAGAGGTTTCGGTGATCGCGTCTTCTTGTTCTTGTGTATGCGCTAGCGGCTTAACTGGGGCTTCAATACTGTCGGCTTCCGTCGCCACCGTTGCGAGAAGTGCCTCTTGGCGAACACGGTCGGTTGGGAAGTGACACGAGAACGTGCTGCCAAAGCCAGGCTGGCTTCGAATTTGTAGCTTCGCATTATGGTGAATCAGTACGTGCTTAACGATGGCTAGACCTAAGCCAGTCCCCCCAGTATTTGAACCACGTCCTTTATCGACGCGGAAGAAGCGTTCGGTCAATCGAGGAATATGGCGAGGGTCGATACCTAAACCTTGATCTTCAACTGAGAATACGCCACTGAACTCATTCTGAACCCATTTAACGTGAATATCTCCGCCTTCAGGTGAGTACTTTATGGCGTTTACCACTAGGTTTGAGAACGCGCTGTAGAGCTCGCTGCTAGCACCATAAAGATAACTGTCTTCTGGCAAGTCAAAGCTAATCTGATGATCATCAGACATCATTGGTAGGGCGGTTTTTTTGACGGTTTCACAAATGTCATCAATTTTGAGCCACTGATGCGCTTCACGCCTATCATTGGTCTCTAAACGTGATAATAGCAGCAGATCTTCAATCAAATGCTCCATGCGCAATGACTGATCTGACATATTCACAATGCCACGTTGCATTGATGGTGGAAGGTTATCTTTAAACATAGCCAGTGTTTCGAGATAGCCCTTAATCACCGTAAGCGGGGTTTTTAGCTCGTGTGAAGCATTGGCAACGAAGTCTTTACGCATTTGTTCTAATAGGTGTAAGCGGGTGACATCACGAACAAAAATTAGGTGATCATTTTGATCGTACAAAGTAGTTTGTACTTCTAGATAGATACCATCTTTTGAGGGAGATTTGATGACCAAAGGCTCACCAAATCGCTTTTGCGAAAAATAACGAAAGAATTCTGGGTTTCGTAAAATGTTGGTGATCGGCTGACCCCGATCCGTAGGGCGCTGTAAACCAAGCAATAAGCCTGCAGAGTTATTCCACCATTCTAAATTGCCGTTGCTGTCCGCCATGATGACACCTTCTTTAAGGGCGGCGGTAGAGTTTTCAATGCGGTTGAGCGCTTGACGCATACGGCGTTTAGATTTGCGCTGTTTCTTTTGTAAACGATACACCGCATCAAAAATTTCACCCCAAATGCCTGAGGCTTCAGGGGGGGAAGCTTTACCGGAGCGGCGCAACCAACAGTGAAATTGATACAGCTGGTACAGCTGCCAGTAGAGAGTGCCCAGTACATATAGCAAGGCGAGTGCGAGAATATGGCCCAATACGAAACCTATGGCGATTACCGCCATAAGTCCACTCATCCATGTAATAAAAGCTCGTTGCCAAGTTCGCTTCATAAATATTAAGCCGTTCGTTTTGCAGAAAAACGGTATCCCGTACCGCGAACCGTTTGAATTAAGAAGTCATGTGATTCACCGATCGCTTTGCGCAAGCGGCGGATATGTACGTCTACAGTACGTTCTTCAACATAGACATTACCACCCCAAACTTGGTCCAATAGCTGTGCTCGAGAGTAAGCTCGCTCTTGGTGAGTCATTAAAAACTTCAACAAGCGATACTCCGTTGGTCCCATTTCAATGGGAGATGTGCCAATTGAAACACGTTGGCTAATCGGGTCAAGCAGCAAACCTTCAACTTCGATTGGATCATCAACACCTTGTGGCGTGGCACGACGTAGCACTGCCTTTAGGCGAGCCACCAATTCACGCGGTGAAAATGGTTTGGTGATGTAATCATCCGCACCCACTTCTAATCCTTGGATTTTATTGTCTTCTTCGCTTTTCGCCGTCAACATAATCACAGGGATTTCAGCCGTGGTTGGGTCTTTCTTAAGGCGACGAGTTAACTCGACACCGCTACCACCGGGCATCATCCAATCCACAAGTACCAAATCAGGTCGATGATCGACGATCATCTCATGAGCCTGTTGGCTATTTTCAGCTTCCATGTATTCGTAGCCTGCCATTTCCAGCGCGACAGCAATCATCTCGCGGATTGGGGCTTCATCATCAATAATTAAAACTTTTTTACCGGTCACAGGATTTATCCTCATCTCAGGAACGGTAGATATTAAAGCCTCTAAATGTGACAGCTGTGTTAAATTGTCACATCAGTGCCACATTCAAATGTAATACCCTAGTAATATTCCTGCAAATATACAGTAGCCGACGCGGTTATTATCTAGGAAAGAACGAAAACACGCTTGGCGATCTCGATCTTTCGCTTGTTGGTATTGCTGGTAAAACAGATACACAGCACCGAGTAAGCTGACAAAGTACAGCACGCCTAACTGAGCAATCACACCGATCCACATCATCAAGGATAGGGTTAATCCCTGTAAAATCAAAATCACTAGTAAGTCGTAGCGACCAAATAAAATCGCTGTGGATTTGATGCCTATTTTTAGGTCATCTGGACGATCAGTCATGGCATAGTAGGTATCGTAAGCGATGGTCCAGAGACAGTTTGCTACGAACAGCATCCACAGTTGCGGATCAAGTAAACTACCGCCTTGAGCACTGTAGGCCATTGGAATCGCCCAAGAAAAAGCCAGCCCTAAAAACAACTGCGGTAAATGCGTGTAACGTTTCATAAAAGGGTATAGCGCCGCTAAGAACAACGCCACTCCCGACAGCAGAATGGTTTTCCAATCAGTCAACAGGACTAGAATAAAGCTGAGTACAACCAACCCTGCAAATAAACCCAGTGCTTCTAGCTCGGAAACTCGGCCTGAAGGCAGAGGACGGTTTTTAGTACGCTCGACAAAACCGTCTACTTTGCGGTCAGCAAAATCATTAATCACACATCCGGCTGAGCGCATACTGAACACACCCAACACAAAAATTACGATTAAGTGCCACTCAGGCCAGCCATCAGCGGCTAACCATAGCGCCCACAAGGTTGGCCACATTAACAAGAGGGAGCCAATGGGGCGGTTAAAACGGGTTAAATCGGCGTAATCTTTTAGTTTACTCATGGTTGTAATCGCTTTATTTATAGTTGGCCTGCCGCTTGAGTAAAGCGGGTAATAGCAGGGTAGAACGCTTCATTGACTAGTATTCCCGGACCATATTCCATGAATACTGAGCGTCTTGCCCACAAGGGCTCTGCGCAGTTTAGAATCAATCCGGCGGGCAGTTTAACCACTTCAGTCTTACTGCGGCGCAATGCTTTAGATTTATACACGTAGCCACCTAGTGGACGGTTGTCTAAATACGGCAAATACCGCCAAGTACCTTTCAAAGAGCGAGCAGGAATAATAGAGCGAGCATAGACCACAGGTTCGTTATCGACAAATAAAATGACGCTACGAACCCTCGCCATCTCACGCGACTTTAGCCCTAAACGTATGCGTTCTCGCGGAGAAGGTGACTGCCAGGTATCTTCTAGTACCTCCACTCTCAGATGTCCTGCTTGGCGTAATTTAGCTGTAATCGAAAAGCGTGTCGTTAACCAAGGGTAAATACCTTTGGGAATACGTGTACGACGTACTTGAGCAACTGAGTGCCAACGGTAATCAAACTGTTTAGTGATTTTGTGATTCAACAGAGTCATTTGCTACCGCTTATTAAATCAACCATCTTGGTCAGTTCACTAGATGAACTTATGACTTTATTGTGGCAGTGCTTAGCTTCGTCTGCAGATAAACTAAGCGTCTTTAGTATGCTTTCGTCGAGCGGCTCGTCATTAAACAGCTGATGGCACAGTTGTAGTAAATGGGCTAATTTACTGTATTGGCCTTCATAATTTGTGGTTTTACTGTAGCGTACCGCGGTGTAAATGCTTTCTGGTAAGCCCCAGTGTTTGAGTAACCAAGCTCCCAGCTGTTCTTTAGTGAAGTTTAATGTTTGCATCTCGATGATATCAGATGCTAAATGCGCATTGGCTTCGATGTAGCGCGATAAAATACCAAAGTGCGGAGGCAATACAACAGCAATGGCAAGATAGCCAAAATTATGCAGCAGCCCAGATAAATAGGCATGTCCTAGGCGGGGACGACCGCCGGATGGCATTTTACGGACCAGTTCCTCCATCAAAACTGCATGCGATACGGCATTGAACCAAAAGTCTTCATAATGGCGAGGGCCATTTTTTGGCAATTGGAAGGCACTTCCCATTGATAAACCCAGTGCTAAGTTCATCACCATATCAAAGCCTAGTACGCGGATAATCGCATCTTCGACGGAATCAATCTCACCTTGCACACCATAGTAAGGTGAGGAGGCCCAACTGATGACTTGAGCAGACAAAGAGGGATCGATACTGATTACATCACATAGGTCATCTGTGCCGGCATTTTCGTTAGAACATAGTTGAATGATTCGATGAGATGATGCTGGCAGAGGAGGAACCTCAAGGGTCTCTTCTAAGCGTTGCTGTAGACGCATGGATTGGAATTTGCCCAGAGCCGATTGCATTTGCGCTGCATCTTGCGTCAGGTCTTCTACAGGGCGCCCAATCTTATCGACTGGAATAGCTATGTGTTCATAGCGCGCTAACGGGCCTCTGAAGCGAGATGTAAACTCTTCTTGAGTGTAGCTTTTATAACTTTGGGTTGCGCTGGAGCGTAGCTCTATGGCCTCACTAATGAGTAATGATGAATCAATAATGGTCGAGCAAGCATTCGGTTTGACGAGAGGGTCGCCTTCAATGTTGTAATTGGCCACTGGATCAAAACGGCGTTTGGTTAGACGAGACAACGCGGCCATATCCAACATGCTGTCGTACGGAAAAATCACCTGAAGTTTGCCAGTATGATCGGCTAGGTGAACGATACGTACACGAGTGCTTGTATTGGTCTCTATTGATTGTTCAGACACTCTACATCCCCAAATAAAACAATAATCTGTATTAGCGCATTATTATACAAACTAAAAAAGCCCCAGTAGGGGCTTTTTAGAGTTCATTTGTTCAAATAGCAAGGTTAGTGGTTCAAAATCTGGCTCAAGAACAACTGCGTACGGTCATGTTGCGGGTTATCGAAGAATTCATGTGGTGTATTCGCTTCTACAATCTCTCCGGCATCCATGAACACCACGCGATCGGCAACGGTTTTAGCAAAGCCCATTTCGTGTGTCACACACACCATGGTCATGCCTTCGTCGGCCAGTTGAATCATTACATCCAGTACTTCTTTAATCATCTCGGGGTCAAGTGCTGAGGTAGGCTCATCAAATAACATGATCCGCGGTTTCATGCACAAACCGCGAGCGATGGCGACACGTTGCTGCTGACCACCAGAAAGCTGGCCTGGGTATTTCAGTGCTTGGTTGGCGATTTTTACGCGTTCCAAGTAATGCATGGCCATCTCTTCCGCTTCTTTCTTAGGCGTTTTACGAACCCAGATCGGTGCTAGCGTTAAGTTCTCCAGAATGGTCAAATGTGGAAACAAGTTAAAGTGCTGAAACACCATGCCCACATCCTTACGGATTGCTTCGATGTTTTTCAGGTTATCGTTCATTTCGATCCCGTCTACCAAAATTTGTCCTTTTTGGTGTTCTTCAAGACGGTTAATACAACGAGTCATGGTGGATTTACCTGAACCTGACGGCCCACAAACCACGATACGTTCGCCTTTCTTGATACTGAAATCGATGTTTTTAAGAACGTGGAAATCACCGTACCACTTGTTAACGTCTTTGAACTCAATGATTGCTTCTTCGCCCGGCTCAAGTTGGGCAAGTGCCATATTTTGTTGTGTCATAATTAAGGCCTCAAATTCTCTTATTAATTCCGCTTATGTCCAGTATCTAACTTACGCTCAACCGCCATCGAGTAGCGGGACATACCGAAGCAGATCGCCCAATAAATTAAGCCAGCGAAGGCATAGCCTTCTGTGGTAGTACCTAGCCAATCACCATCGTGAGTGGCTGATTGAATACGTCCTAGCAAATCAAACATACCAACGATGTAGACCAGAGTGGTGTCTTTAAATAAGCCGATGAAGGTATTTACTATCCCTGGAATGACCAACTTCAATGCTTGAGGTAAAATCACAAGCAACATGGATTGCCAATAGGTTAATCCCATCGCGTCAGCGGCTTCGTATTGGCCTTTAGGGATGGCTTGTAAGCCACCACGAATAACCTCTGCCATATAAGCAGCGGAGAACAAGGTAATACCAATTAAGACACGTAGTAGCTTATTGAAGTTTAGGCCATCAGGTAGAAACAGAGGAATCATCACCGACGCCATGAACAGAATAGTGATCAGCGGTACCGCACGGACGGTTTCAATGAATACTACACAAACCGATTTTACGATCGGCATGTTGGAGCGACGCCCTAATGCGAGCACAACACCCAATGGCAAAGAAGCGACAATCCCAACAACACCTAATAACGTTGTTAGAAATAGGCCACCCCACAGTGATGTTTCCACCACTTCAAGACCAAAGATACCACCCGCAAACAGGAAGTAAGCAACGACTGGGTAGATCACCAAGATGACGATCGACAGAAACAGCTTATTGATGGATTTGATGGCAAACATACCAATCAGCACCGCCAGCATGATCGCCGCTAGGTTAATACGCCAATACTCTGATTGAGGGTAAAGCCCATACATAAACTGATCAAAATAGGCGACGATAAACGCCCAACATGCGCCACCTGCAGTACAGGCATCTTTGTTTTCGCCAGTCCATGTCGCATCTATGAATGCCCATTCAATAGTAGGTGGCACTAATAAATACAGAATGTATAAGCTAAATATGGTGAGAAAAATATTCAGCGGTGAAGAGAAAAAGTTTTTGCGTATCCAAGCAACTGCACCGACCGCGTTACTCGGAGGCGGCAGACTTGGAGAGGGTTTAAATTCAATAGCCATGTGTTTCTCCTAGCGCTCTACCAAAGACATTTTCTTGTTGTACCAGTTCATAAAAAATGAAATGGACAAACTTAGAGAGCCGTAAACCAACATACACAATCCAATGGTCTCGATTGCTTGGCCAGTTTGGTTAAGCGTTGTTCCCATTACCACTGCCACTAATTCTGGGTAAGCGATTGCGGCACCAAGAGATGAGTTTTTCGCTAAATTTAGATATTGGCTGGTCAAAGGCGGAATGATAACCCGCAATGCTTGTGGTAAGACGATCAGGCGTTGAGTGATGCTGTCTCGCATACCCAATGAGCGTGCTGCCTCGGTTTGTCCCCAGCTAACAGATAAAATCCCGGCACGGACGATTTCGGCGATAAACGCACCTGTGTAGGTTGATAACGCGACTAATACGGCAACGAATTCAGGCACCAGTACCATACCGCCCTTTACGTTAAAGCGACTGGCTTCTGGTAGATCAAAAGTAACAGGTGACCCCGCTAGTAGGTAACAGATAATCGTACCAAATATGATGATAGCAAAGGATGTCCAATAGGCAGGAAACCACTCCCCAGTTCGTGTTTGACGCTTTTTCGCCCACACTATTAAGGCAATTGCCGCAACGACACAGGCTAAAAAGCCAAATATGACAACGCCAAAGCCATCTTCAAAAATAGGATTAGGGGAATAAATGCCACGCTTATTTAAGAAGAAGTCACCAAAAATAATGCTATCACGTGGGTGAGGTAATGCCGCCAATACAGCGAAGTACCAAAAGAACATTTGTAACAGTAATGGGATGTTTCTCAGCGTTTCGATGTATACCGTGGCAAGTTTTGCAACCAGCCAATTTTGGGACAGTCGTGCTAAGCCCATAACTACGCCAATGATCGTGGCTAATGCAATGCCGATGAATGAAATTAACATCGTATTGATAAGGGCTACTAAGAATGCGCGTCCGTACGTGCCAGCTTCCGTGTATTCAATTAGGTGAATTAGGATCGGAAAGCCCGCAGGTTCATTTAAGAATGCGAAGCCTGTCGATATGCCTTGGTCTTGTAAATTTGCTTGTAGGTTATGAAAAAGATAATAACCAATAGCGACCACGGCCGTAAGAAGAACCACTTGAAACAATAGGGCGCGATTACCCGCATCGTTAAAAAAGCTCGTGTTAGTTGTCGTTTTTTCGCTCATCTTGGTTCAGGCAATGAATGCTCGTCAGATAGATATTCAGGCAGGAGATTCCCAGCGGCGAGTAGCCGCTGGGATCAGTCCCTAGGGTAGGTCAGGGAAAAATGTACGTATTAACGTACTGGTGGCGCGTAAAGTACGCCGCCTTCAGTCCATAGGTTGTTTACGCCACGAGGCAGGCCAACGCGAGTGTCAGGGCCAACGTTACGTTCGAAGACTTCGCCGTAGTTACCGACTTCAGCAATGATGTTGTAAGCCCAATCAGAGCCTAGACCAAGTGCTTCGCCCATTTTGCCTTCGGCACCAACAAGACGACGAATACCTGGATCGGTAGATTCCGCCTTGATTTTGGCAACGTTTTCAGAGCTAATGCCCATTTCTTCAGCATTGATTTGCACGAAAAGTGACCAAGTAACGATATCTTTCCATTGGTTATCACCGTGGCGAACAACTGGGCCCAGTGGCTCTTTAGAAATAGTTTCAGTTAGGATCACGTGCTCGTTTGGATCAGATAGTTTTGAACGGTGTGCTGCAAGACCTGATTTGTCCGTTGTGTATACATCACAACGACCAGATGCGTAAGCAGAAAGAGCCTCGTCCGCTTTCTGTACAACAACAGGAACATACTCCAATTTATGCTTACGGAAGAAGTCGGCCATATTTAATTCGGTCGTTGTACCTTGCTCAGTACAAACCGTAGCGCCATCAAGCTCCATTGCAGAAGACACACCTAGATCTTTACGCACCATGAAACCTTGGCCGTCATAGAAGTTTGTTGTTGTGAAATCTAAACCAAGAGAAGCGTCTCGGGTATAAGTCCAAGTTGTGTTACGTGACAAGATATCGATCTCACCAGATTGAAGTGCAGTGAAACGCTCTTTAGCTGAAAGGGGAGTATACTTTACCTTGTCTGCGTCACCGAAAATTGCGGCGGAAACGGCACGACATGCATCAACGTCAATGCCCGACCATTTGCCATTACTGTCTGCATTTGAGAAGCCAGGTACACCTGTACTAACCCCACATTGGATAAAACCTTTTGATTTCACATCGTCTAAGGTTGCTGCCGCAGCACCAGTACTGATTGTCGCAGCAATCGCAGCGGTAGATAGAATTTTCCCAACGTTCGATTTCATAATTCTGCCTCCAGGCATTACTAGTTGTTATGTGTGCAAAAAATTGATCCTGCTTTGAAGATCCTTTCATTTAAGAATCAAAGCAATTTTCTTGCCAACACTGTTAATTGTTTTTGTTGTTTCTCTAGTCTAGTGCAATCTTCTGAAATAGCACGGAACTCCCCTATGGAATTACTGTTATGCCCCTCTCGTCAAGGTTAAATCACTGTGTTCATGCTACTTTTTTCCTTTTTTAGTATGTTTAATAAATAAATTTGAGCTATATTGTTTTTTCAATAGTTTATAGCTATTGTGAGCTTGTTTTGTGCAGGATAAACAAGATTTGCACGCTATTGATGCAGAAAATAACTAGTTTCTGGTGGATAAATACACAAAATGACGCTTTTTGTTTTTATTTGGTGCTATCTGTTGCTTTTGGTTTTCATTTGGTGCGATGTTAAGGTGATATGTTGCAAAGCATACTGATCAGTTTTTAAAGAGGATTTAATAGGTTAATTTTTCCTAAGCTATTTGCCCCGTGGTAGAATCGCGTTAAATTAGATGACAGTTACCTTCGGAGAGAGTCTATTGATGGAAACGTCTGCAAAGCCTTTAGACAGGTTGGATAAGAAGATCCTGCGTGAGCTGCAAATTAATGGACGCTTATCAAATGTTGAGCTCGCCAGTCGCGTTGGTTTGAGTGCAACGCCTTGCTTAGAGCGAGTACGTCGGCTTGAGCGTAATGGCTACATTACTGGATATTGCGCGTTGGTAGACCCAAGTAAAGTGGATGCTGGCTTGCTTGTGTTTGTGGAGATTCGTTTGAAAACTACATCTCCCGAAGGCTTTAATGAATTTAAAGAAGCTGTTTCAGAGATTCCTGAAGTGCTGGAGTGTCATCTAATCGCGGGTGACTTTGAATATTTATTGAAGGCACGTGTATCGAATATGGATGCGTATCGTCACTTACTGGGTGACACTCTGCTGACATTGCCTCACGTAAGAGAGTCTCGTACTTACGTGGCGATGGAAGAAGTTAAAAATACAACTGTTGTGCAGATTTCTTAGTGCGCGATGATCTGAGCTGTTATTTCGTATTTAAAACCACGCTAATGCGTGGTTTTTTGTGTCTCACTATCGAGTTAGTTTAGCTTTAAACCATTGCGTAGCTTTTTTAGTAGCTTTGGCCCCATTCCCTTGATTAATAATACGGTATCCCAGGACGAGAAAGGGCGCTGTTCAATCATCTCGTTCACCACCTTCTTTGGGACCCCTTTAACGTTCAGCAATTCTTCTTTAGAGCCTTTATTGATGCTGACCTTAGTTTTTTTCTGAGAACCTTTCTTTTCAGTTGTCTTTTTTTCAGTGGGTATTTTCGGAGTTTTGGGACTAACAGGCGTACTTTTGGCATTAATGTTTACTTGGTCAACCGATGCGTCAGTTAACGGAATCTCCTCGTTCAGCGGAGTGGTGGAGCCTGAAGGGCTTGCCTCAGAAGAGCAAGGCGCTTCTTCGGGGATGTAATAGGGCTGAGCGAAGAACTGCTGGTCCATTAAACCGTACTGCTCACCCTCCCATTCATGAACTTCCAGAGCGAGCAGCCATGACCCAGCAGGAGGCATTTGGAAGACTAAGTCATAGTGACAATCGGCTAGCAAATGCTGCCCTGTCAGTTGACCAATCGTAGTACTGGCCAACACAAGATAGTGGCCGTCCGGATGATAGCCTCTAAGCTCAATCGCTAGCGTACCGCTAATGTTGTAAAGCGGACGATGGTTGGTAATCTGCGAGATGCTAAGGGTGACTCGGTCGTCTTGGATCTTGTAACTGTATTGGCCAGAGCAGGCGATGTCTCTGGATAGTTCATTGTTAGTCGTCACAGGCGATTCCTCTTATGTCCTTATGATAGCGCAGTTGAGTATCTTTCAGTCATCATGTGACAACTAGGTTAAAAAACCAACACTAACTTTAGGAATTATGATCAGACGTTGAGATACTGTTGGTGCTGAGGCAGCCATCGCGACAGCAAAGGCGAGACATGCTCCGGGTAATGCTGATAAAGAATCGCGGCGGCTTTTTGAACATCGTCTAGCAAAGACTTATCGCGTTGCAAATCGGCCACTTTGAATTCAAGCAACCCTGTTTGACGTGAACCAAGCAGCTCACCTGGTCCGCGTAATTCTAAATCTTTCTCTGCGATCTTAAAGCCATCGGTGGTTTCACGCATCGTCGATAAACGCGCTTTGCCTTGCTGACCTAAAGGGGCATGGTACAAGAGCACACAATGACTGGCGGTTTGCCCTCGACCCACGCGCCCGCGTAACTGGTGTAGCTGAGCTAACCCCAAACGTTCAGGGTTCTCGATGACCATCAAACTTGCATTGGGTACGTCGACACCGACCTCGATCACGGTCGTCGCGACTAGAAGCTGAATCTCACCGGCTTTAAAGCGTGCCATGATGTCGGCTTTTTCTTGTGCTTTGAGCCGGCCATGAACCAAGCCGATGGTTAACCCCGATAAATGCTCTTGCAATAAAATGGCGGCGTCTTCTGCGGCTTGGCATTGTAACGCTTCAGATTCTTCAATCAGTGTACACACCCAGTAGGCTTGTTTCCCTTCGGCACAGGCATGTTGCACTCGCTGAATGACTTCATCCCGACGTTGATCGGAGACCACGATGGTATTTACGGGTGTGCGCCCAGGTGGCAGCTCGTCAATCACCGAGCAGTCTAAGTCCGCGTACGCAGACATGGCTAACGTACGAGGAATCGGTGTGGCGGTCATAATCAGCTGATGGGGCTGGAAGCCTGCTTGTAGGCCTTTCTCACGCAGGGCCATGCGCTGATGTACACCAAAGCGGTGTTGTTCATCGATGATGGCCAGAGCCAGGCCTTTGAACACGACGGTTTCTTGGAATAGGGCATGTGTGCCCACGACAACCCCTGCGCTGCCAGAGGCAATCCGCTCCAACTCTGCTTCGCGCTGTTTGCCTTTAAGTTTGCCGATCATCCAAGCGACCTCGATGCCAAGGGGCTCAAACCATTGCTTGAAGTTAATGTAGTGTTGCTCGGCCAGAATCTCGGTCGGTGCCATGACGGCCACTTGATAGCCTTGTTGGACCACAGCAGCGGCGGCAAGCGCAGCGACCAGTGTTTTTCCTGAGCCCACATCCCCTTGCACTAAACGTAGCATTGGGTGGCCTGCACCAAGATCTTGTAAGATTTCTTGGGTCACGCGTTGTTGCGCACCAGTCGGCGAAAACGGCAAAGCTTCAATCAGTTGCTGCCCCAGCGCGCCCATATCCGGTACTTTGACTGCGACATCGTGTTTGGCCAATTGGCGTTTGCCGATTAAAGACAGTTGGTGCGCCATCAGCTCTTCGAATGATAAACGATACTGCGCTGGGTGAGCGCCACGCTTAAGCTGTTCTAAGTCAGTGCCCTTGGTCGGATGGTGCAAAAAATGTATTGCGTCCGAGAGGGGAGGCAAACTAAATTGCTGACGCATAGTATCCGGTAACCATTCGCGCAGATTGTGTGGTGTTAGACGTTCTAACGCTTGCTCACAAATTTGGCGTATCTTGGTTTGAGTAACCCCTTCCGTTAGTGGGTAGATCGGGGTCAGTTGGTCGGTGCCTTCGTGTGGCTCATCGTCGTTTAGAATGCTGTACTCTGGATGATAGACCTCAAATCCGGTACTGCCACGCCGGATTTCACCAAAGCAACGTACACGCCCCGATTGTTCCAACTGTTTTTTTTGTGCCGCAGAAAAATGGAAAAAACGCAGACATAGGGAGCCTGAGTGATCGCGCAATCGACAGATTAAACTGCGTCGTTTACCCATCTTGATTTCACAGCCACTGACTTCGCCTTCAATCACGGCTTCATCGCCAAACCTCAGCTGCCCAATAGGCACCACACTGGTTCGATCTTGGTAGCGAATGGGCAAATGAAACAGTGCATCTTGGACGGTGTGGATGTTTAGTTTGGCGAGTTTGTCTGCCATCGCTTGTCCGACACCTTTGATCTCCTTGATGTCTTGCATTTCCAATGTGTCGACCATGGTTATCCCAGATCCAATTTCTGACAGGCCTCTTTAATGGACTGACTGAGGGATTCGATCGCCTTAGGGCGAGGAAAGCTGGCACGCCATGCCAGAGCAACGGTACGTTTTGGCGCAGGGCTTTTAAAGGGACGCACGGCCAACATACTTTCATCCAGATGTCTGACCGCCGACTTAGGCAGCACGGTGACCCCCAAACCAGAAGACACCATATAACGAATGGTTTCCAGTGAGCTGCCATTCACAATGGTATGCCCATCGTTTAATTCATCTTCGCCTACCAAGGGACAGGCTTCCATCACTTGGTCACTGAAGCAGTGACCTTTGCCGAGCAGTAGCAGATTGTCTGTCGTCAACTGATCGGTACTAATATGGTCTAGAGAAGTCCACGGATGATCTTTTGGCATGAGCACCACAAACTCTTCTTCGTAGATGGGGCGTGTGACGACATCAGGCTCACGAAAAGGGAGAGCGACAATGATCGCGTCCAGCGCACCATTACGCAGTTTGGGGCGCAAGTTTTCGGTGAGGTCTTCCTCGATCGACAATGGCATGCCTTCGGCAATACGCTTTAGTTCAGGAATCATAGAAGGAAAGAGGTAAGGAGCAATCGTATATATCGCACCGACTTTAAGAGGCCCATTGAGCTGGTTTTTGCCAGATGACGCCAGCTCTTTAATCATGCTAGCCTGCTCAAGCACGCGTTTGGCTTGGCCGATGATTTGCTCGCCCAGTGGAGTAATGTACACAGAGCTTTTACTGCGCTCAAAAATGGCCGCACCGAGTTCGTCTTCCAGCTTTTTAACCGCTACACTGAGCGTTGGCTGAGACACGTGACAGCGCTCTGCAGCTCGGCCAAAGTGTTTCTCTTCTGCTAGCATAACGATGTATTTGAGTTCTGTTAGCGTCATAGTCATTACCCTTATAATTGGTATTAACTATGATAATACATAATTTGATAAAGTGTACTGCTTATGAGTATATACGCTTTTATTGCAATGATTGAGGGTGTTATGGCAAAGGTTTTAATAGCAGGATGCGGTGACCTAGGACAAGGCGTAGCACGTCATTTTGTTGCGAAGGGAGCTGAAGTAACCGGCATTCGCCGTTCAGGAACTGAGTTTCCGGAAGGGGTAAAAGGTATCACCCAAGACATTACGACACTGTTGGCAAAGGACTGGCCCGAGGCGGACTTGGTGTATTTAATTATGACACCGTCAGGACGCACGGCAGAGGCTTATCAAGCCGCTTATGTCGACACAGCTCAGGCCGTCGTTGACGGATTTAAAGGTCGAACGACACCTCCCAAAGTTATTTTTGTCTCCAGTACCAGTGTCTATGGCGAAAGTCGTGGTGAATGGATTGATGACACCAGCACTGCGCAGGCGGCATCCTCCACGGCTGATAAAATATTACAAGCCGAAGCCATACTGATAGAGAATTTCTCAGCTACAGCTGTGCGTTGCTCCGGTATTTATGGCCCTGGCCGTTATCGCCTGATCGAAGGTGTACATCGTGGCGAGGCTTGGTCGCTGAACCAGTGGACCAACCGCATTCATCGGGACGATGTAGTGAACGCCTTGTGTATTACAGGTGAGCACATGCTAGCAGATCAAACTTTACCCGCTCATATTATTGCCAGTGACGGGCATCCCGCGTCTATGTGGGAAGTGAAGCTTTGGTTATCAGCTCGTCTGCAGGTACCACCACCGTTACCAGATACGATTAGCATTACCGATTATTTACCCAGCCGCGGTAAGCGTATCGTCGGGCAGACACTGAAAACGCTCGGATGGCGCCCAGACTATCCCTCTTATATTTCGGGTTATGACAGTATGTTGCCGGACTACCAAGCCTGGTTAGCACAAAGAAACACCCAGTTATAAACACAAAAAAGGCGCTTAGATCACTCTAAGCGCCTTTTTTAATGGATTGGGATTAGTCTTCTAGAACCAATACACCTTCGATTTCAACGGCAACGCCTTTTGGCAATGCGCGAACGCCTAACGCGGCACGCGCAGGGTAAGGTTCGACAAAGAACTTAGTCATGACTTCGTTTACTAGAGCGAAGTTGCCTAGGTCAGTCATGTAGATGTTGAGTTTAACGATGTCTTTTAGAGAGCCACCCGCCGCTTCACATACAGCTTGTAGGTTTTTGAATACCTGAGTCGTTTGCTCAGCGACATCATCGCTGATCACTTCCATTGTTTCTGGAACCAATGGGATCTGGCCAGAAAGGTAAACAGTATTGCCGGCACGAACTGCTTGAGAGTATGGGCCGATCGCTGCAGGAGCGTTTTCAGAGAAGATCACTTGTTTAGCCATGATTTGAAGTCCTTAAAGAATAATTCAATGAACGTTGTCTGATTAGTGTCCTACGAGTGTTTCGCGGGTCACTTTTTCAACACAGCGTATCGCTTTAATACGACGCATCACATCGGCCAAGCCTACGCGGCTTGAAATAGCGATGTTCAAACGTAATCGAGAAATCTTACCGCGCTCAATGATGTCTAAGTTTGATACTTGGAAATCTGTGTCAGTAATGGCGCTGGCGATTTGCGCGACCGCACCACGCTCATTTATATAAGAAATAATAAGGCTGACTTTGAGCTCTTCTTCGATCTCCTTGCCCCAACTCATGCGAATATAACGCTCTGGGTTGGCAAGGTGGTCTTGGATATTCGGGCAGTTTTGATGATGAATGATAACGCCTTTGTCGACTTGCACGTAGCCGACAATAGGGTCACCTGGAATCGGCGAACAGCACTTCGCGAACGACATTAGCATGCCTTCGGAGCCATTCACTTTGAAAGATTTAGGCGTGACCAGTTCTTCTTCTTTGAAATCAGGGAATAATTGTCGTGCCACCACGTAACCGACATGACAACCTTTACCGATGGACTCTAGTAAGTCGTCTAAGATTTCAAATTGGTAATGATCCAGCACCTGCTGAACTTGTTCTTGGGACAGTTCTTCGATCGTTGTGCTAAAGGCGTTCAAAGATCGGGTCAGCAAGCGGTAACCAAAGGAGATCGCATTTTCACGCTGCTTTGTTTTCAAGTAATGACGAATATTTGTGCGTGCTTTACCAGTGATCGCAAAGCTTAACCAAGCGACATTTGGTTGGGCGCTTTTCGCGGTGATAACTTCCACGGTTTGACCGCTTTCCAATTGCGTACTGAGCGGCGCTAAGCGTCGGTTAATACGACAAGAGATACAGGTGTTACCGATCTCTGTGTGAACACCGTAAGCGAAGTCGACCGGTGTTGCCCCAGAAGGCAGCTCAATGATTTCGCCTTTTGGCGTAAACACGTAGACTTCGTCGGGGAAGAGGTCACTCTTAACGTTATCAATGAACTCCATTGGATTGTGTGCTTTCTCTTGAATTTCAAGTAAGCTTTTCACCCATTTCGTCGCACGTTCATGGTTGGTTGCTGTAACGCCAGATTGGCCCTGAGACTTATAGGTCCAATGAGCCGCAATACCTTGAACTGCGACCACGTCCATTTCTTTAGTGCGAATCTGGACTTCTAACGGTAAGCCATTATTACCTAAAACAGTGGTGTGTATAGACTGGTAGCCGTTCGACTTGGGTACTGCAATGTAATCTTTAAAACGACCATCAATTGGCTTAAACAGAGCGTGAATCACTCCAAGAATTCGGTAACAGCTATCCGGGCGATCGGTGACAATGCGCACACCCATAACATCCATGATTTCTTCCAGAGAGCGACGTTTATTATGCATCTTCTGGTAAATACTGTAGGTGTGCTTCTCACGTACACTGATGGACGAATCGATGTATTCGGCCGCAAGTTCAGAGCGGATATAGTCTTCTAGCTTCTCCATCGCTTTGTCACGCTGCCCATAGCGTTTATTGATTGCACGCTTGAGCATACGTGAACGCATTGGGTAATAGGCTTGAAATGCTAAGGACTCAAGGTCAACTTTGACATTGTACATACCTAAACGGTTAGCGATGGGCGCATAAATATCGAGGGTTTCTTTGGCAATACGGCGCTTTTTATGACCCGGCATGGCGTCTAGAGTGCGCATGTTATGGAGTCGGTCGGCCAGTTTTACCATGATGACACGAATGTCATCGGCCATGGCCATGGCCATTTTTTGGAAGTTGTGTGCTTGTTTTTCGAGTTGGCTGTTGAACTCTAGGTGCGTCAGTTTACTAACGCCGTCCACAAGGCTTGCGACACCCTCGCCAAATTGTTCGGCAAGGGATTCGCGAGATATGCCAGTATCTTCAATGACGTCGTGCAAAAGCGCCGCCGTCAAGCCTTCGCAATCCATACGAAGGTCGGCCAAAATAAACGCAACCGCAAGTGGGTGAGTGACATAATGCTCACCACTTTTACGTTTTTGGCCGTCATGGGCTTGTTCAGCGTAGTAATACGCGCGCTTAACCGTTGCTACCTGTTCATTAGGTAGATATTGGCTGAGCGTTTGAGCTAATACTTCAATAGTAGACACCGCTCACCTCACATCAGGAAAAGCTAAACCAGAACATCGTGCGTTGAGCGATGTAAACCATAAAGAATTAAAACTCTGTAGTAGGCTTAGCGTGGAAGTCGACGTTTTTCGCATTGACTAGATCTTCTGCGATTTCGCGTAGTGCCACTACGGTCATTTTGTCTTCTTCTAATGCTACTTTAGCTTCTGCACCACCTGTCGCAAGTTGACGGGCGCGCTTTGCTGCCACCATTACCAACTCAAAACGGTTATCTACGTTTTCAAGACAATCTTCAACTGTAACTCGAGCCATGTTTGACCTCTATATAGGGTAAGGATTAATCACTAATTAGTAATGTCGATTTTACTTAACGGACGATCACTATGACAAGAGATCATTGATGAGTTCGCTGTGAATCTCTTGGATTAATGATGTTCTTGTGCGGTTCGCTGCAAAAACAGCCGTTAATTGTGTCAGAGCTTGCTCAAAATCATCGTTGATAATGACATATTCGTACTCTTCATAATGCGACATTTCGTTGACAGCTTTCGACATACGACGAGCAATGACTTCTTCTGAGTCAGTGCCTCGGCCAGTTAAGCGCTCTTCCAGGGCTTTTAAAGAGGGCGGTAAGATGAAGATACCGATCGCTTCTGGGTACAACTCGCGTACTTGACGCGCGCCCTGCCAATCGATTTCTAAAATAACATCTAGACCTTGGTCTAACATGTCAAAAATAGCTTGTTTAGATGTGCCATAGTAGTTATCAAACACTTGAGCATGCTCAAAGAATGCATTGTCAGCAATCATGTCTAAAAAAGAGTCTACATCGACAAAAAAATACTCACGTCCATGTTCTTCGCCGGAACGAGGCGCACGGGTAGTGTGAGATACTGAAATGCGAACGTTAGAGTCTGCTTTTAGTAATGCTTTGTATAGAGAGGACTTACCAGCACCGGATGGCGCGGACAGTATGAATAGATTGCCTTTTTGCTTTGTCATGATCCTACCTTGCTGAGCAAGATTGTGAATGAAGAAACGGACACTATAGCACACTTACTTTCATAAACAGGCAGAGTGACTATAGTAAGTATTAGAACCGCCTAAAAAACCTATATATGAGATTTGAATGATTACAAATCTCTACAACTTTTTTTAGCTAAATTAACCTGATTGTTAGTAAACCAATACTACTATCTGATGAATAAAGTTAAATAAAATTGCGAGTAACTTATGAGTGCAAAAAGGAATATGCCACAGCCTAAAGAAGCTAAGTTATGTAAGATACTTTCTGTTGAAGACGATACTACCTATCAAGGTACATTACTTCTAACGCTTAAAGCACTGAATTATGGTGATCGTAAAATTGAGCTTCTGACCGCAAACAGTGCACAAGAAGCTTCGACAGTTATTGCTCAGCATCCTGATGTCTGTTTGGTGCTGCTAGATGTGGTCATGGAAACCGACGATGCCGGTTTACGTTTGGTAAAATCGATTCGAGATGGATTAGGTAATCAGCTGATCAGAATTGTGTTGCTGACAGGTCAGCCTGGCATGATGCCGCCGGGTGATTTAATGATCAGCTATGATATTGATGATTACTGGAATAAAAGCGATCTGACGCACGAGCATCTGCAGTCCGTTGTACTGGGCAACATTCGTACATGGGAACACATGACGTCTATGCAGCAAGCCCGTCAAGGACTGCAATTGTTGATTGAATCCAGTCAGCGCATCAGCAGCAAACTTGACTTAAAGGCCTACACTCAGTCGATTCTTGAAGAGCTGGCCCGGGTATTTAATCTTGATGCAGGCGGTATTGTCTGTATCGCCCACGAAAACGATCAGATGCCTGAACGTGCTTTAGTGTTTGCTGCGGCTGGCAGCTATAAAAGTTGGGCCAACCAATATCTTGGTAGTATAGACTCTGAGCCAGCGATCACTCAATTAGTCGGTCAATGTATGTCTAATCAAGGTCATGTTTTAGACACACCGCTGTCGGCACTGTATTTCTCCAGCAAAGATGTGGATCAAAGAGATTATATTGTTGCGGTTAAATGCGAGCATGCGTTAACGGAATACGAAGTCGATTTACTGCAAATCTTTGGGGAAAATATCAATGCAGGTTTCAGTAATGTCGCGCTGCATAATCGGTTGTCTGAATTGGCTTATTACGACACGATTACAGGGCTACACAACAAAAATTGGCTAATTCGTCAAATCAAGAACTTATCTTCGCAAGAACGTCTAAACACTAAATTATTTATGCTTCATGTAGAAGAGTTAACCTATAGCGAAGTGCTATTTGGTGTGAAATTTGGGCGTTCGCTCATGCGTCATTTAGCAGCCCATCTAAAAGCGTGTTTTGTCAAAGCGATTGATGTGGTGCTGTATGAACGCGACACCCTAATTTTGATGGTGTATGACAACCAACAAGATTATTCACGTGAAGAGCTTGAACATGTTTTGCATCCACAGCTAGAAATAAAAGGCACGACGCATACTATTGATTTAACGGGGGCATTAATCAAACTAGCTGACATTGATGAGCAAGGGCCGAGTCAGATATTGGGCATAGCCAAAGCGTTTTTGGAGCAGGTGAAGCATCAACAGAAGGTCTTTAGTGTTTTCGATGGCTCAGAGCTTAGTGATCTGCAAGAGCGTTATGAGTTGATGAAAAAAATGCGCATAGCGTTACAGAACAATAAATTTTTCATTCATCTTCAGCCAAAAATTTCGTTAGTCGACCATTCTCTGATTGGCTATGAAGTATTAGTTCGGTGGCAGGACGATGATGGAAGCATGATTGCGCCAGACCGTTTTATTCCGTTGGCGGAAACATCCGGCTTAATTGATAAACTGGATGAATATGTCACCATTCGTGCTTGTAAAGCAGTTAAACAGCTACAGCAGGCCAATATCAATGTTCCTTTATCGGTCAATGTTGCAGGCTCTGAGGTCACCCGAACGGACTTTGTAAAACGCTTTCAGCATTGCTTATGCGAGCAAGGTGTCGATGCCCAAAATATAACTATTGAAGTTACTGAAACTCAGCTAATTGAAGTATTGAGAATCGCCTCCGATTATTTAGAAAAGCTACGTGACGTCGGCATTAAAATCAGCATCGATGACTTTGGGGCTGGCTATTCGTCATTATCCTATCTTTCCATGCTTAATGCCGACGAGCTGAAAATCGACCGTCAGTTTGTCGATCGTATGGATAAAACAGAACAAGATCGCAAAATTGTTCAAATGATTATTGAACTCGGCAAAACGCTCAACATGTCAGTGATCGCAGAAGGCATTGAAACCCAGCAGCAGCTCGATATGTTGCGCGAAATGGGCTGTGATTCTGGTCAAGGTTACTTTATCGGACGGCCAATGCTTTTAGAAGATGCACTGATCTGGGCCCAAAAGAAACTTCCATTAAGCCCATCTAAATGAATTTAAAACAGATTTCGATTTTTGTCCTACCTCTGGTGATCATAGTGGTATTAGGAGTAGGGACTTTTCGGCTATGGCAAACACAGTACAGTGAGCAGCTACATATTGAACAAACAGAATTGGTAAACCGTGGTTCTGTTTTGATGTCCCGAGAACTGGGGCATATTCAGCAGATCGTGTCCTATGTTGGAAAAGTACTTGAAGGCTATATTACCCCTGAACAATTCGAGTCTGAGCAACTATGGCGACAACAAGTAGCGCAGTATTTTACTCGTGCGCATGCATTGTCGACGTACATATCTCAGCTTCGCTGGATTGGTCCTACAGGTCGTGAACTCGTGCGTGTTAATACATTCAATGATGATGCTGACATTGTTGCCAGTTCTGAACTGCAAGATAAATCTAATCGCTATTATTTTATTCAAGGGATGGCATTTGATAATGATGATGTTTTGCTGACACCGATTGATTTGAATATCGAGCAGGGTGCGATTGTTGAGCCTTATGAAATCACGATTCGTGCCAGCTATAAATTGCATAATACAGCGGGCAAAGAGCTAGGACTTCTTGTCGTCAACTATAACTTAAACTATCTGTTCGCTCGTCTGCGGGCAATACAAAGCAACAGTAATTCGTTAGAAATGATCAATGCTAAAGGGCAATGGTTACTGTCTGAGCATCCTGAGTTAGAGTGGACGCACCTCTATGGCGATATATTATCTTCGTTTACCAATACCTTCCCTGAGACGTGGGCAGAGGTAGAAAAAAGCCAATCGCTTGGAGTCTCTAGGCTTTCTGATAGTCGTCCTTTCACTTCATTACCGAGCTACTTTAATGAAGAATTATCGGGGCAGCCAAACCACTACTTTTTATCGATTGTTAAGCAAGACGTTTGGCAAAATAAAAAGAATCAAATGTTGTTTTTTATCGTCTTTGCGGGCGTTATAGGATATAGCTTTTTAACAACGGTTGGGGTGCTGCTGTGGCGTTTAGAAGTACAGCGTCGTCAGCATCTTCAGCAAATAGAAGCGGAGAAAAAGCAGCTTGAAATAGCGCATGAGCAACTGAAAGAAAGTAATAATAACTTAGTGATGCTGCAAAATGAGCTTGTGGAACAAGGCAAGCTTAATTCGTTGGGGCTCATGGTTGCAGGTGTGGGGCATGAATTAAATACCCCTTTGGGCGGCATTCGCTTGAGCTTATCGTCACTGCAAAATGTGATTAAGCGCGCAGCTCATGACACGAAGGCAGCGGATATAGACGTTTGCAACGATATGATTGATTTGGCGATGCAGAACCTTACCCGTGCAACGGATACCGTGGCGCAATTTAAGCGTATTACGACAAATCAAATGAACCCAGAGCCAGAGTCATTTAATGTTTTAAATATGCTGGAAGACACGTTATCTCCGCTTTCCTCAGTACTTAAAAAGTACCCATCTATCGATACTAAGTTGAAAGTGGAGCCGAGTTTAATCGTAACATCGTCTCAAGGTGTGATGTCTCAAGTGATCCAAAATCTTTTACTCAATGCGTTGGAACATGCTTTTGATAAAGGGCAACCCGGTACCATTACGATTGCTGCGAAACAAGAAGAAGACTTTGTGATTGAAGTATCGGATAACGGGAAAGGGATACGTGACGATATGTTAGCGACGATTTGGGAGCCTTTTGTCACGTCAGGTCGAGGCGAACAACATACTGGTTTGGGGTTATTTATGGTGCATCAGTGGGTTACTCAACTGCTCAATGGCCACATAGAGATCGCCAATCACAAGCATGGAGTGCGTTTTACGATTACCGTTCCCAATGCAAAAAATCCGACATAAACTTAGAGCGCTAAGGCTAAGTCTCCTTAGCGCTGACGAACCAGCCAATCACAGCCCAAACTATAACCATGGCAATGAGAACATAAAGGGGGTACTGCCAACTTTGTGTCCAGTCGAATAAGGCTCCAATAGAAACTGGTCCACAGGCCGCCATGAGATAGCCTGCGAGCTGAGCCATACCGGATAAAGCCGCCGCCTCACGTACAGAGTGAGTCTTTAAGCTGATCAGAGACAGGCCAATCACAAAGCCGAGTGTGCCACCAAAACCAAACATAAAGGACCAAATTGCTGAAAAAGCAGGTGCAAAGGTGTAGCCGATCAAGCTGAGCAACATGGCAACGACAGCCATGCCTGTTAGCTGGCGTGGACGACCAAAATAGCGCTTGAGCATGGGCAGCACGAAAGCTGGAGCCATGCCTGCGATTTGTATGTAACTGTGATACAAGCCGGCCATAGCAGCGTCGTAACCCTTGGCCGCTAGAATGGTTGGTATCCAAGCATTGACGATGTAGTTCATCACTGAGTTTAGAGCCAGGAATGCAGTGACTAACCAAGCTAATGGAGAGCGCCACATAGGTGTTGTTGCCGTGCTATTGGGCACGGCAGCACTGTCATGTTTAGGTATAAAAAACCACAGTAGAATAGCGGGTAGAATAAACATGAGCTGACCTAATAAGGCCACTGACCAGCCTGCCATTTGCGGGAGCAGTGTAGGCGACCATTGGGCAATAGGGACAGCAAAGCCAGTCATAAAAGCGCCGCCAACACTCATCATCAACACATAGACAGACGTCAGTTGTAAAATTTGGTTGGGAAAGTCGCGTTTTAATAGAATGGGCAACAGTACATTACCAACCGCAATACCAACGCCAACCAATGCCATACCAAAATACAGGTTAGGTAGAGTGCCGACACTGCGTAATACCATTCCCATGGCAATGCTGACAGACCCCAGTAACAGTGCTAGTTCAAGCCCGTAGCGACGACCTAAAAAAGTTGCCAATGGTGCGCATAAAGCAAAGGCTAGAATAGGTAACGTTGTTAAGAGCCCTGACATTGAGCTGCTGAGCGACAAATCAGCTTCAATATTAGCAATCAGCGGAGCAATGCCGACAACGGGGCCTCTTAGGCTCAGCGCCATGACAAAAATAAACGCCAGCAAAAGCCAATGGTGTGATTTTGATGGATGGAGCATTGGCGTTACTTCCTATAGTGGGTTTTGATCAGCGCATAGCCAGTGACATAGCATAAGCTGCTAATGGATATCTATTTGCCGTTAGCAGCTTAGCTTAAACTGTTGAGTTATCGTGATCGGTTGCGTGGCTTTCCGTTGCCTGCTGGAGCACCACCTTTGCCTTTGCCAGCACCGGATGGCATTGGTTTGCTGCGACCGGCGGGTGTCGGTTTACCGCCTTTACCATTGGCTGGGCGGCCTTTACTGTTGCCTGAAGTCCCTGCGCTGCCGCGACCGGCTGGCGCGGGTTTACCTTTACCGCCTGCAGCAGGTTTGCCATTAGCAGGGCGCCCAGAACCACTTTTTCCGTTGGCATTCGGTTTGCCTGAGCGTTGTTCGTTGCGACCTTGTCCACCACGAGCCCCCGAGCCAGCGTTACCTTGATGGTTTTTGGGCTTGGGCTTGCGTGGATTACTGGCTTTCGGCGCGGCATTGCCGTCTGAATCTTTGGTGAGTTCTGCAATACCATTGATTTCTTTTTGCGTGAGGTCGCGCCAATCGCCAAGAGCAACACCTTTCAGTGATACGTTCATGATGCGAATACGCTCAAGCTGCACGACTTCGTAGCCAAAATGCTCCGCCATACGGCGAATTTGGCGGTTCAAGCCTTGCACTAAAGTGATATTGAAAACGAAGGTCGATTCTTTCTTCACCTTACACTTCTTGGTCATCTGCCCCAAGATCGGCACACCGTTACTCATGCCATCGATAAAGGCGTCGCTGATCGGTTTGTTGACCGTTACCAGATACTCTTTTTCATGGTTGTTCGACGCCCGTAGAATCTTATTTACCAAGTCGCCATTGTTGGTCATAAAGATCAGACCTTGAGAGTCTTTGTCTAAGCGACCAATCGGGAAAATACGCGCGCCGTGTTTGACAAAACTGACGATGTTGTTTGGCTCGCTGGATTCGGTGGTGCTAACAATGCCGACGGGCTTGTTGACGGCGATAAAGATCAGATCTTCAGCTTCCATTGGCTCAATGGTTTGGCCATTGACCTTTACCAAGTCACCTGGAGTAACTTGGTCGCCAATGCCAGCGCGTTTGCCATTGATGAACACGCTGCCTTGCTCAATGAAACGGTCGGCTTCACGACGTGAACACAGACCACTTTCACTGATGTATTTATTGAGACGAATGGAGGTTTTTAATTGCATCGAATTAGCCTTTAAAGCCGCGGCCGACTAGGTACACTTCACGGGAACGAGCACGTGAAGACTCAGGTTTACGTACCACAACGCTGTCGAAGTTGGGGCGCATTTGTTTGACGAACTCTTCGTAGCCTTCCCCTTGGAACACCTTAACGGCAAAAAAACCTTTCGGTTTCAGCGTTTGCATCGCCATGTCCAAAGCTAACTCGACCAAATACATGGACGACGCTTGGTCAACAGTTGAGACGCCGCTCATATTGGGGGCCATATCTGAAATCACCACGTCCACGGGCGCACCGTCGACGGCGGTCATGATTTGATCGAAAACGTCCTGTTCGGTGAAATCCCCTTGAATGAACTCCACGCCCGCAATGCTATCCATCGGTAAAATATCAGAAGCGATGACTTTGCCTTTATCGCCCACCAGCTTAGAGGCAACCTGCGACCAACCGCCAGGTGCAGACCCTAAATCAAGCACCAGGTTGCCTGGTTTGATCAGTCGATCTTTCTCGTTCAGCGTCAGCAGTTTGTAACTGGCACGGGAGCGATAGCCGTCCATTTGAGCCTTTTTTACATAGGGATCGTTGACGTGTTCATCGAGCCAACGGTTACTGCTTTTTGATCGAGCCATGGTGATGGGTACCAGATAGAGAAGAAAACGCTATTGTACCTGCCTCGTGACCATCAGCAAAGAACCGTCGGCTTAGACCGCCATTGAACTGGCTGAGAACAGGATTTTTACGGCGAGAGCGATCAACACCAAACCCGACAAGCGATCAATGGTCACCGCATGGCGGCGCAGCTTGTCCAAGATGTGTGAGTTGGACAGCATCAACGTGATAAAGGTGTACCACAAACCGTCTACTAAAAATGGCGTTGCGACCATCAGCATCTGACCTTCGACCGCATTCACGGCGGCCACAAAAGGACTAAACAGTGCAGCGAAGAACAGCGCAATTTTCGGGCTCAACAGGGAAATCAGTAACCCTTCTTTGGCCGATTGCCAAACGCTGACGGTTTGGCCCGCGCCCAATTTAGCCGCGATGCCACCTTTGGAGCGTAACGCATTAAAACCGAGATAGGCCAGATAGGCTGCACCTGCATAGCTGATGATTAGAAACAGCCACGGTAATTGATGAAAAATCACCGCCAAACCGAGCATGGAAATCAACGCATACACACCAATGCCAAATGCGTGGGCCCACGCAGCGGCGAAGCCGTTCGGTTTACCTCCGGCTAAACTGTGTTTGGTCACAGTAACAAGGCTTGGCCCTGGTGACATGGCGCCGAGCAAACAAACGGTAAACAGTGATAGCCAAATCGTTAGAGTCATGATGTTCTCCCTTAAAGTGTTCTGCACCTTAGCAAGGCGACATCATTTAATGAAATCATGAATTCTCAATGGAGCTATGATTTTAAATCATACCCAACTGAGGCTTTGACATCCGTCATAACCTGCCTCACGAGATTACGTACCCATATATGTGATGGGTCTTTATCGTACTTCTCGTGCCATACCAGCCAATATTTATCCAACGGCGTTGGGATGGGCAGCGATTTGTAAGTCAGCTCATGCTCGACCGCCAAATGTCGAGCGATGTGCTCGGGTGTCACCAGTAAAAGCGGCTGCTTACACAGCGCTTGGGCAGCGGCTGAGAAAAACGGCACATTCAAGGTAATACGTCGCGCGAGCCCCAGTTTGCTAAGCTCTTGCTCAACAAAACTGTCTTTATCGCCACCGGCGTGAATTTTGATGTGCGCATAGGCCAGTAAGTCGTCCACGCAAAGAGTGGTTTGCTTTGCCAGAGGATGGTGCTGGCTCATCAAACAAACGCAACGGTCTTCGCCAATGGGCAACGAAGAGACGCCCTCTGGGCGAGCCAATGACATGCTGGACGCGAGATGAATGCCGGACGAATTCAGTTGGTCGATTAAGTGTGGATGCCAAAGTTGGTAGTTGAGCGTCAGGTGGGGCGATTGTTCCGCGAAGACGTTGACCAGCTCGGGCAAGATATATTGCGCCACGTAATCACTCGAGGACAACACAAACTCGCCGTGCCACAGGCTCGGCTCAAACACTTCCTCCGTCATCATGTTGTCTAATGCCACAAACCACGTGGCGAGCTGCTGTTGTAATTGCAGTGCTTTCGGCGTCGGCACCAACAGATTGCTATCACGAATTAACAAGGGATCTGCAAACAGTTCTCTAAGCTGGCTAAGGTGGCGGCTGACAGCGGATTGCGTCAAGTTAAGGCGCGCGGCGGCGTGACTGACGTGGCATTCTTCGAGGAGAACTTTCAACGATCTTAAGAGGTTTAAGTTTACGTGTTTCGTCATCGACGTTGCTCAATAATCAGAATGAATAGTGTGGTGCGTGAAACCGATCTTGTTAGGCCGACGATAGCAGTTTTTGAATGGCTTTAGCATGGTGATTTGGTTAATTGTTTTTGCTGCTGTGTGCTTGGATCGACTGACTTGTGCGTTCGTCCAGCGTATAATAACGGCCTCATATAATCTTTACTGCACTACCTTTTGCCGGAGACACCGGCCGGGACCTCTCCATGATTCGTTTATCTGAACTTTCCTTACCGCTTGACCATCCTGAATCTGCTGTACGTGAGGCGATCATCGAACGCCTACAGTTGGTCGACGAAACCTTGCTGGACTTCTTTGTTTTCAAACGCAGCTACGACGCGCGTAAGAAAAACACAGAGATTACCTTTGTGTACATCATCCACCTAAACACCAGCAATGATGAAGCGGTTTTGGCGCGTTTTGAAGACGATGTGCATGTGAAGGCCGCACCGGATATCGAATACCACCCTGTTGCAACCGCACCAGCCAGCTTAACCGAACGCCCGGTTGTTGTTGGCTTTGGCCCTTGCGGTTTGTTTGCTGCGCTAACGCTTGCGCAAATGGGGTTTAAACCGATTGTCTTAGAACGCGGGCGCAACGTACGCCAACGTACCAAAGATACGTGGGCTTTGTGGCGTAATCATAAGCTCGATACCGAGTCCAACGTGCAATATGGCGAAGGCGGTGCGGGTTTGTTTTCCGACGGCAAACTGTACAGCCAAGTGAAAGACCCTAAGTTTTACGGTCGTAAAGTGATGAGTGAATTCGTCCGTGCCGGTGCGCCGGAAGAGATTATGTTCGTTAACAAGCCACACATTGGTACGTTCCGTTTAACCGGCGTTGTCGCCAAAATGCGTGAAGAAATCATTGAACTGGGCGGCGAAATTCGCTTCGAAGCCAAAGTAACGGATTTGTTGTTAGACCAGCAAAAAGTTACCGGTGTGGCCTTGTCGGATGGCAGTGAAATACATAGCCAACACATCGTGTTAGCGTTGGGCCACAGTGCTCGTGACACGTTCCGTATGCTGCATGAAAAAGAGGTCTTTATTGAACCGAAGCCTTTTGCGGTGGGTTTTCGTATTGAGCATCCACAGTCATTGATCGACAAAGCTCGCTTGGGTAAATACGCCGGACATCCAGAGCTTGGCGCGGCGGACTATAAATTGATCCACCATGCTAAAAACGGCCGTGCCGTCTACAGTTTTTGTATGTGCCCAGGTGGCACAGTCGTGGCGGCAACGTCTGAAGAAGGTCGCGTGGTGACCAATGGTATGAGTCAGTATTCACGTAACGAGCGCAATGCCAACTCTGGTATTGTGGTAGGCATTAACCCTGAGCAAGATTACCCTGAGGGCATCTTGGCGGGTATCGAACTGCAAGAGCGGTTAGAAGAAGTGGCGTATAAGCTGGGTGGCTCAGACTACAAAGCCCCAGCGCAGCTGGTTGGCGACTTTATCAAAGGTAAGGCCTCAACTGAGCTTGGCGAAGTAGAACCGTCTTACAAACCTGGTGTGCAATTATGCGACCTAGCCGATGCACTGCCTGATTTTATTATCGAAGCGGTTCGTGAAGCATTGCCTGCCTTTGCTAAGAAAATTCGCGGTTTTGATCGTGACGATGCAATCTTAACGGGTATTGAAACACGTACGTCATCGCCGATTCGTATTACCCGTGACAACAAGAATTTACAAAGCCTAAACACGCAAGGCTTGTACCCTGCAGGGGAAGGTGCGGGTTACGCAGGTGGCATCTTATCGGCCGGTATCGATGGCATCAAAGTGGCGGAAGCCGTTGCGCTGGACATGTTGCAACAACAGGGTGCTTAATCAATGAAAATTGACCAGATCAAGAAACTGCAGCAGAAAAAATACCGTCAAGAGCTAGGTCATTGCCTAGTGGAAGGTGAGCATCTGGTGTTGGAGCTAGAAAGTGCGTCACAGCGTAATCCTAAGCTAGCGGCAGCAACGCTTTATGTCACATCGGAGTATGCCGATTGGTCGACGCAATTTGATAAGGTTGAAGTCACTACCAAACAAATGGCGAGCATGTCGGATACCAAGAGCCCGCAAGGGATCTTGGCCGTGGTGCCGATGGAGGCGATATCGCCTGCAAGTAACGATCAGTTAACCGCCATTTATCTGCATGAAATTCAAGACCCCGGTAACTTAGGTACGATTTTACGCACGCTGGCGTGGTTTGGCGGTTTTCGCTTGTTGTTGAGTGCTGGCAGTGTCGACCCGTTCAACCCCAAAGTGATTCGCTCCAGCATGGGCGCATTGTTCCATGTGCCGATGGAATTGGATGTGGACATCACGACCTTGCCTCAACGTTTTAACGCGATTGGCTGCTTGGACATGCAAGGTGCGCCGTTGAGTTCACCAGAATTTAGAGTCTGTGACTGCTATATCTTTGGTAACGAAGCCCGCGGTGTGCCGCGCGAACATCTTGAAAGCTTAAACGCTCAGGCGTTTACGATTCCCGGTGTTGGCCTGATCGAGTCATTGAATCTTGCAACGGCTGTTAACTTGAGCGTTTACGAACGTCAGCGTTAGCGACGCCCACGTTAAAATGCCTCTAAGAGGGAGAAAAATTGCGACACTTTCTCTCTTTTTTCATACAGTTTTGGAACAGCCTCACCATTATCTGCTTCTACACTCCTTACGTTATATTAGCAAAAGCCTTATGTTCTTTGGTGTTTGGCCGATACTTTAGTTAGTATTGAGTGGTAGGGACTGCCTGGTATTTAAACATGAGACAAGGTTGGGGTCGCATGAAGCAGATTTCATTATGGGGACTAATCGTGATCCCTTTTGCTCTATTAGCAACGCTTGGCGGCGTCACAGTGTATCTGTTTTCGACGGTCACTATTTCCAACGTTTCCGATAATGTCGGTACGCATTACATGCAAGAAATTGAAATGCGTGTTTATGACCGTGTTGTCGAATTTATGGAGCCGCTGGACACTATTGTTCAGATTAACCGCAATGCTTTTTCTCACCACCCAGAGCTGCTCGAAGACCTTGATTTTGTTGGAGGAAGGCTCTATGAGCAAGCGGTGCCTTATCCTTATATGACGTTTATTTCATTGGCAACATCTGATGGCCGTTATGTGAACTCGACTCGCGACCCCTTTGGTAATCTGGATGACCATCATCTAGCCAACAACTATATGAGCGAGCCTCGCACTCTAAGGGCTTATGAGTACGACCCTGTTCACTATTTGGGCGGGCATATTACCAGTGAGCCTGAGTACCCGAACTACGACCCAAGAAAACGACCGTTCTATCAAGATGCGCTTAAACAGCAGGGCATGACATGGAGTAGGATTAATCCTTACTATGGATATAAATCTCTAGGTGTGGGCTTATCCACACCAGTCTATGATGCAAAAGGGACATTATTAGGGGTCACTGCGACCAGCGTGGCATTGGTATCACTGGATAAATACTTGCAGTCGATCGAGCTGGTTGATAACTCTTATGTGTTCTTAACTGAGCAAAATGGCAACTTAATTGCCACATCAAACAATGAACAGCTCTACAGTAAAACGAATGGTACGGCTGAACGAACGTCTCTGAGTTCACATTCTAACAATATCTTTCAAAGCGCAGGGCAGCAATTAACGGAAGGCTCACATCACCTTGAAGTGGATGGCGAACGTTTCCTTTATAACGTACGACCGATTGAGTTACCTTACGGTGAGACATGGTACGTAGGCGTGTTAATCCCTGAGTCTTACTACAAAAATATTCTGCATGAATACTCGCAAGCTGTGATTTTTATCGTACTTGTCATCTTTGTCAGCATCGCATTGGCTGGTTCTTTGATTGCACGCTTCATTGGCCAACCAATTTTACAATTGAACGATGCAGTGAACTCTAATTCTCTTGAACGTATTCGCACCATTCCGCAACCTTTGAGCCCAGTCCGAGAGGTTCAAACGCTCGCGAAAGGGTTACAAAATATGGCGTTTAAGTTGTCCGATATTATGCAAAATCTCGAGCAGAAAGTGGCGCAACGAACGTCTCATTTAAAAGATGAAAACGATATTTTGCATGAGCAAAGCACCACCGATGAACTGACTGCATTGTATAATCGTCGCGGCTTTAACCTAGTGTCAGAACAAGCTTTGTTTTACGCCAAGCAGAACCAACAGCCATTTTGTATCGTGCTGTGTGACATTGACCACTTTAAATTAGTAAACGATACACTCGGTCACACAGTGGGTGACCAAGTTTTGGTAAACGTTGCGCACGTCTTAAAACAGCACTTTAGAGGGCATGATATCGTTGCCCGCTATGGTGGCGAAGAGTTTATGATGATCACCGTCGGTATGAATCAACAGGACGTGATTGCACGCCTCCATCAAGTTCGACAAACCCTCATAGATCAACCTGCTCATCCAGAGGTCGTCCTTACGTTAAGCTATGGTGTCACGTATCTGAATGATGCTCATGGCATAACGCTAGATGAACTGATCCACGGTGTGGATGGCAAACTGTATCAAGCTAAGAATACAGGGCGAGATAAAATCGTCGAATGAGTTTTAGGAGATCTGGGTTTCGATAATGGTTTTACCTAAGTACGCGCATAACGTCGTTATGCGCGTGATCATGCAAGCTTAGATATTAGAATAACTACTCTGTAGCATCATGGATTGTTTCTTTAGTGTCGTTCCAAATGTCAGAGGAGTCATTCTTTACGCCTTCCCAAGTACTTGAGCAGCCACTTAGGAAAAGTGTCAACATAATGGCTATTAGGGGATATTTCATGACATACCTCTCTATTATCAACTTTTGACACTACCAAAGTTAACACATCTTATCTGCTAGTCAGTGTTTATTCGTTGGTTAGCTTAAACGTTTGATCAGTGCTTCTGCTACGGCTTTGGAGCTAGCAGGGTTTTGGCCAGTGATCAGTTGGCCATCTTCGACAATAAACGTTTCCCAATCGGAGCTCTTTTGATAATTGGCGCCGAGTTGCTTGAGCTCATCCTCTAAAAGGAATGGCACGATGTCGGTCAGGCCGACACCTTCTTCCTCTGAGTTAGTAAACCCTGTGACCTTACGACCCTTAACTAATGGCTCGCCATTTTCAGCACTCACATGACGAAGTACGCCCGGGGCGTGGCAAACAAAACTAATGTTCTTGCCCGCGCGGTAAAATGCTTCGATCAAATTAATCGAGTCTTGAGAGTGGGCAAGATCCCATAGTGGGCCATGACCACCTGGGTAAAATACAGCATCGTAATCTTCAGCGTTAACTGTCTCAAGCATCACTGTACTGCCTAAAGCTTTTTGTGCCTCAGAATCATCTTTATAACGTTTTGTTGCCTCTGTCTGGGCGTCATCAGAGTCACTTTTTGGGTCAAGTGGCGGAAGCCCACCAGCAGGAGATGCCAATGTAACGTCTGCCCCAGCATCAAGGAAGGTGTAGTAAGGTGATGCAAACTCTTCTAGCCAAAAACCAGTCTTTTCACCAGTATCGCCAAGTTGGTTATGAGACGTTAAAACCATCAAAATTTTCATTGTTTTCTTACCTCTTCGTATTCTTTGATTTTTTACAGCTTGGTTGCTTCGAACAATCGTCGCAACAGGCAACAGTACAAAACATGAGAATTAACGCATTTACTGCAACTTAGTAGAAACACGACATAACTATGTAACCTAATGATTCACTCTAGTTCAGAAACAACAAACCCGCTTTTAAAGGGAATAAAAGCGGATTTGCTTCAACTGGTCGTGTCGAGTGACTTACTCAGTCGCCTCATGAACCGTTTCTTTCGACTCATTATAAATTTCAGATGAGTCGTCCTTCACACCTTCCCAAGTATTTGAGCAGCCACCTAAGAAAAGCGCTGCAACCATCGCTAATAATGGAAGTTTCATAGTCATCACTCCTTTATGTTTTGGGTGAATTAACCCTAGCAGAAGTTTTATCGAAGAAAACACGATGTGAATTTTTTGCTGCGTTAAACCACAATGGTGACAGAAGTGAAGGTTTTTTAAAGTGAAGCCTGGTTTTTAAAAGCGATTGAATTATACTGTTTTTATATACAGTCTATTTTGCAGGAACAACATATGGAAAGGTTAAAACTTGGATTCAATTCTGACGATTTATCCGTAGAACTAACGAGCAATACATCACCAAACGATGTTTGTGCTTCGTTCTACTTTCAACAAGAGGATGCTTACTATCTACTTTGGGTGGAACACCAAGATCCACAACTGCGAGAGAATGAAGACTCCCCACGGTACGCGATCAGCTATGCGATAAACGAGGGGGATGATGAGTCGCCGGAAATTTACAGCGACTCATCAAAAGCTGATATTTTTCAATCAGAGCAGGTCAGTGAGCTAATAGAGTACTTTTCTTGATTGAACATATTTCAGATATATATAGAAAAGCGAAAAATCTATACATGTCTGGCTCTATACGTATAGAAAACAATGAAATCTTTCGATATGAGCCCCATTTTCTATGTAAAGTTGTCTCGTTTTCTCTAACGAGTATGATGTGGCGATTTGTGATAAGAAGCTGTTGAGCAAATGAAGACTAATGAAGCACTAGTTATTGACCTTTTTGCAGGCCCTGGCGGACTTGGGGAGGGCTTTTCATCGGTAAAAGATGAAAATGATAACCCATTTTTCAATATAGGTGTTTCAGTAGAGAAAGAGCCCTCCGCTCACAAAACCCTTACGACTCGTGCTTTTTATCGCAAAATTAAAGACCTGCGTGGCGGGTTAGATAGTTACAATGAGTACCTATGCGGGAGAATTACGCGCCAGCAACTATTCGACCTATTTCCCGAACAAGCTGAAGACGCTGCTGTTGAAACACTCCACGGCCCTAAAGCTCTAGGCGATGATAATGAAGTCATTCATCAACGTATTGCCGAGTTAGTTAAAGCGCATGGTGACGGCCCTAAAGTCGTTATTGGTGGTCCACCATGCCAAGCTTACTCATTGGCTGGTCGTTCCCGAAACGCAGGGAATAAAAGTTATAAAGCCGAAGATGATCATCGTAACTTCCTATATCGAGAGTACCTTAAAGTACTTTCGATCGCGCAGCCTGACGTCTTTGTCATGGAAAATGTGAGAGGCATCCTTTCTGCTAAAGTCGATGGTGAGGTGATGTTTCCAAGCATTCTTGATGATCTAAGAAAGCCTGAGCGCGCGACTAACATTGCTAGCCCTGAATACAAAATTTACTCATTGGTTGTTGAAGCGACAGATCCTCATAATCCTGTTTATCAAGACTCAAGCGATTACCTTATAAAAGCCGAAAAATATGGCGTACCTCAAGCCCGTCATCGTGTCATTTTATTAGGTGTTCGCAGCGATATTGAAAAAGTACCGAATATATTGGCTCGTCCTAATGAGCAAGTATCCGTTAAACAAGTCATCGATGACCTACCCAAGCTACGTAGTGGTTTCTCTAAGCGTAAAGATGAACTTGCTGCTTGGGAAAAAGTCGTTTCCCAAAACTCGGCAAAGATCAAAGCCTTGTTAAAAAAGCGATTTGATGGAGCAAAAAGCTTAGATTTAAAGCCATTTACGAACTTGGCCCGATCCGCCACTCAGCCTACTGAGTCGCTTGCCCTAGTGCCAAAAGGCCTTACTGATTGGTATCGAAATAACGCACCAAGCTGCGTACTCAATCACGAAACTCGGGGTCATATGGACAGTGATTTACTCCGATACGCTTACAGTGCAGCCTTCACACAACTAAGCGGTGGCGTATCGCCAAAATCTCGCGACTTTCCAGAAGCATTAGCACCTAAACACGAAAACTGGAGATCAGGTAGTCACGCGGATCGCTTTAGAACCCAAGCCGCCAACAAATGTGCCACGACCGTAACAAGCCACATTTCTAAAGACGGGCATTACTTTATTCACTATGACCCAAAACAGTGTCGTAGCTTAACAGTACGAGAAGCTGCACGTTTGCAGACATTCCCAGATAACTACCTATTTGAAGGCAATAGAACGCAGCAATATGTGCAGGTGGGAAATGCTGTGCCGCCGTATTTGGCACAGCAGATTGGTAAGGTCGCTCTAGAGTTACTTAGTCAAAACGAATGATGCCCGGTCTAGCTGCATGTTGCGAGGCTTTAAAGCTAATGTCGGATAAGATCTGATCTTTTAATCGGAATACAGGCTTTCCTAGCCACTTGCTAGAGTTTGGGACGGCTCCAACTTGATACATAAAGCTAATCTTCACAATATATTCTTGCCCATCAACAATTAAGTTTGGTAAGCGATAAATACCAGTGTGAGCGGTATTACTTTTCCCTTCCCTGAAGAAAGTAAAATCTTCATACTCTTTGGGTATCATTGCAGATAAAAAGTATCGATGCATTTTAGTTTTTCGTTGAGCTTGATCGCACTCGGCTGATAGCTCAAGAAAACCAAGCTTTATTTTTGAGTAAACCTCGTCTCTTTTATCAGAGTCAACGGGGGAGATATTAAAGAATTCTTCATTTATAAGAGATTTAACTTTTTTTCCAAAGTTCTTTTTTATATTTCTAGTATTTTTTTCATCTTCGAAATATTCAGATTTAAATTCTAACCAACTGCCACGCTTATTTTTTGGCGAGTTCTCTTTTAGGTTTTCTATATGGAGAAATGAGTTAAGTTGAGCTTTTACATCATTGTACATAGCATCTTCTAGACGAGTACCGATTCCCTGAGCAGCATCTCTCCATATGGAAGAACTAGAGGCTTCATTGATTGTCCGAATATGACTATGTAAAACTGGCTCTAACCCAAGTTCAATAGCAGTATTAGGCTCTTCTCTAGCATTTTGGATACCGAGTGTCTCGTTACCTATAGCAGCTATCATTGTCTGTAGTTTAGTTGTTGTTTTCTCTTTAAAATCAGAAATGCCTTGTGATGTAGAAGGTTTTGCTAAATTAAAAAGAGAATCTGTAGTTGCTTGTGCTGCGGTATAGATTTTATTTTCCCAGTTAAATAAAGAGTAAAACATTTTGTTATCTTCAATAAGCCTTGAAACTCTTATATTTAAGCTTTCATTATCGTTCATGAATTCGGATTTACTTAAAATCCCCCAATCCAAGGGTAATTTTAGGTCAGTGAATCGGCTGGTCAATACTTCCATAACTCCTTCGGCATCTTTTTCATTTTTTGACCAAAAGTATAATATATAAGGACCATCTTTAATGATTTTATATAAGATTTCGGCGATTGGTCCAGCTAATAATTTCGGGTCAATTTTTGAATTTTCATACAGATTTAAATCAGTTAATACAATTCTTGGGTTTAGAAAGTCCAGTTTAACATGATTTATGCCTGAATCGTTTTCATTATCATCGTTAATAAAATTTATTGGAAAACAAGGGTAGCCGGCTTTAATAAAGCTTTTGTGTAATTGATCTAGCTCAGATTCATTATCATCTATTAGAACAATTCCTGGTAAGCTGATCATTACTTACGTCCTTTTTTGAATAACATTACTACTGCTGCACCTTTATATGCCTCTGGTAGCTCTAGATCGTCTGGATGACAGATCAAAAGAGTTCCACCAAGAGACTCCATAACTTTATCTGAGTAATAAAGACCAACTCCCATTCCTCCAGGTCTAGATGTTTTAAAAGGTTGTATTGCCTCCTCAGGAGTTAGGCTAAAGCCTGGGCCGTTATCCATGACCACTAACGCAGGCCCTTCCTCGAACCAATTTGGAAGGCTATCTATGCGTATGGCTGGCTTATAGTCACCACCTTCTCTTTCAGCTTTTAAACTGGTCCAATGAATAGAGTTATCAATCAAGTTCGTTAGTGTTGCTTGTATTAGGCCAACAGGTGCTGTTACTTCAAAAGATTCCGATTCGTCCGTATTTATCGGGCATGAGCAGGTGATTTTATGATGCTCAAAGCGATGAGTATTTAGTTTTATAATTTTTTGAGTAAGTGTTTTTATATTAAATGTTTTTTGTTCATTACGGCGTAGTAGCGGAGCAAAACCTTCAAGTAAAGCGGCTAGATGCTCAGCACGCTTTAGAAGAGTGTCATAATCATCGGACTGGCGTATTGAAGTGTTAAGATCATCCACACCTCTTTCGACTTCATGGAAGATAACCGCTAGATTAATACCTGCAATTCCTGAGCTTAGTGTAACCTCGCGCATTTGGCGATAATCGGATTCTATTTGCGCAACTTTACCGCCCATTTCATCTTCAAGTTTGTGCTTCTTAATTGCGTTCTTAATATCCTCAATACTCTCTTCAAATCTGGTTGTAGCAGGGGCTGCATCTTCTACATCTCCTTTGAGATAGTTATCAAGCTTTTTTCGGTCTTCTTCATGCTTCATGTGAAAGTCTTCAATTACACTAGCAACTACCCAGCGATAACGTTTGTATGTGTTATTCTCATCGAAGCCTTCTCTGTTAGTTTTTTCTTTAAGCCCATTGCTATCTTCAAGGCTCAGATCAATACTACCAATTACCATGTTGGTGGCGATTTTTTTACCTGGTCTATTTACGCGACTGGCGTTTAATCCGAGCCAATCATCATTGCCTTCGCCATAGTTAAATACACGGATACCGTCTCTATAAATACGGACACCGGATTGTTCTCTTAAGTATTCTTTGATTAATTGAGGTGAACCTATGGCGTTTAGTACAGCATGAGATTGCATGAAAACGTAAAATGTGCCAGATATTGGCCCAATTCCTTTTAGATCTTCTTGAGTTAGCAGTAATGACTCACGAATTGCTTTATCTCGAGCCAAGCCTTCTTCCTTACTTGGTTTTATAAGCTGTAATTTCTCGTCTTCAGAATCAGAACTAGAAGGTGTCAGCTCTTTAAATATCCTTGGTGGGTTGAAAGCATAGGTGGTCGAAAATTTGCCGTTTTCATCGATAATAAAATCATACGTCCACATTGCTTTATCAAGGATATCTCGCGCTTCAAGAACATCAGAGATATCCTTTTCCCTTCCTGGAACACTAAGCTTTACATCAAAGTCAGATACAGATTTAAATGGAGATATAAGGCTAGTTAATAGGCGCTTTAATCGCCTTAAATCGCCACGAGTCCAATTTGTATTATTGAGATCTCCAATTTCAATTCTAGTTCCTGTTTCTGACTCAAAGTATTTAGGTGTGATCAGAGGTGTAATGGTCACTTTGGTATCTTCGATGTATTGAGCTTCTCCAATTAATTTTGGCCAATCAATAGTGATCTGGTGCTCTTGAGAGTCTTTTGCTCTTGTGTTGATTGTGAGTTTTTTTCCAAGCTTATGTACAGCTAAACGCCCCACGCCTTTTTCACCTAAAGGGAGGCGGTTTAGGTCAGGAGTTCTAACTCTGTTCTTACTACGTTTACTGTTTGTGCCAATTTCCATCCATTTATTAAGAATATCATCTTCGGTCATTCCTGAACCATGATGATCCCAAATAATGATATTAGGGTCATCATTTTCTAGGTTTAACGTGACATCTACTTTTGTAGCATTGGCATCATAAGCATTCTTTACTAGTTCGAATACTGCTAAGCGATCATCACCGATCAACTCATCGCCAAGTAGTTTGAGCAAATGGGCATTTGCTCTAAATGGCTTGATTAATGACTTAGTATCTTCCATTTATACCCCTCGAAATCGAGTTTCTTGTCATGTGTAGAGTAGGCCATTATGACTTGTTCTATGAGTTGCATAGCAAACTACACTTTATTAATTTAAAAGTATCACTTTAAAAAGCCTGAATTATATTCTCTGTTAAAGTTGATTAGCCCTTAAGCTTTTTAACGGTATCAACAAACTCTTCAAAATCCCTCAAACGTTGCTCAACCACATACTTCACTATATCAAGGTTTAGTGTCTGGTAGTCATGGACTGCCACATTGCGAAGACCGATCATTTTTTGCAAGTTCAATGCGAGTGGGGCTGAGATCAGCCCTGCTTTTTTAAGCAGTTCAAAGCTGTCGCGGCTGCTTTGCGGAATGCCTGTTTGATGCTGTTTGTTGAGGATGTTTGCGGCATCAATGCTCGCCTCGCAGGCACGCTGTAAATTCAAAACGATCGAATCTTGGCTGGTGTAGTCTGTGTCGAAGTTGCCTTTTGCTAAGGCGTAGACGTCTCGAATACGTTTCAAGCAGCGAGCAATCGTTGCTAGCTTATTGAGAATTGAATCGTTCATTTCAAATACTCCTGCAAAATATCCGCACGCTCTTCGTTCAAATGCTGGTACATCGACATGATCTGCATTTCAAATTTCGTTTGCTCGTTTTCACTGCCGAAAAGTAGCTCGCCTTTCATGATGATTTGGTTTTGTAAAACAGTCGATGCGGCTAGCAGATCGACTAGATCAACGTCTTGATCGAACTCGATGGCGAGGGTTTGTTCCAAGTCGAAGCGTACTACGGAGTCTAACTTCTTCTCCAGTAGCACAGCTACATCAATATCACTTGAAGGCGTAGCACTGCCATCTGCTTGAGAGCCAAACAGGTAAATCAATTTAACATCCGGCATAAGTTGCTGGATTGATTGGATTAAACTCTTTTTATCTAACATGGCTACACCTTCACTATTCAGTTTACTCAATATTCTGAATCTGCTCTCGCATCTGTTCAATCAAGACTTTCAATTCGACGGCGCTTTGCGTCGTTTCCACCACAATCGATTTAGACGATAGGGTGTTGGCTTCGCGGTTGAGTTCTTGCATGAGGAAGTCTAGGCGGCGGCCGATGGGGCCTTTTTCATTCAGTTGGCGGCGCACTTCTTTTGTGTGTGTGGCTAGGCGATCGACTTCTTCGGCGACGTCGGCTTTTTGTGCCAGCATGACGATTTCAGCTTCGACGCGCATTGGGTCAAGTTCGACTTGGGCCGCGTCGAGTTTGTCTTTGAGGTTTTGCTTTTGCGCGGCGATGATGGTCGGTAGCTTTTCTTTTACTTCAGCGACGATGGCGTCAATGGCGTCTAAGCGCTCAATAATGATGGTGTCTAGTTGTTCGCCTTCACGTTGACGTACTTGGATCATTTCGTCGACGGCTTTGTTGAATAGGGCGATGACGGCCTTTTTCATGTCGTCGGCATCAACACTGTCATCGCTTAAAATGCCTGGCCATTGCAGAATCTGCAAAGGTGATGGTGTTTTAATGCCATCGAACCACGTGCCTAGCTCGCTTACGGCGTTGGCAAGGGCTTGAGCGTTTTCAGCATTGATCTTTAGACCTGTCGCAGCGGTATCTACGGCATGTATGCGTAGTTGGCATTCCACTTTGCCGCGGTTCAGTTTTTTACGTAGCACGTCGCGGAAGCTGAATTCCAATTCACGAAATTGTTCAGGAAGACGAAAGTGTGGCTCAAGGTAGCGTTGGTTTACTGAGCGGATTTCCCAGCTAATGGTGCCCCAGTCGTATACGGCTTCTTGGCGCGAAAAGGCGGTCATGCTTGCAGTCATATCAATCCCTAGCAGCTAAATAAAAGTGATTCGTAGTGTAACCCATGTATGACTTTCACGTCAGGATAGGCAGGCATTTTGTTCAAGGTTCGTTATAATCACCCCTTTGAAACGAATGACAGAGAGACAACTATGCGTCCAAGTGGTAGAGCAGCCGATCAATTACGTCCGATGAAGTTTACGCGTAACTTTACCAAGCATGCGGAAGGCTCCGTGTTAGTGGAATGCGGCGATACCAAAGTGATTTGTACTGCGACGGTCGTAAAAGGCGTGCCACGTTTTCTAAAGGGCAAAGGCCAAGGTTGGATCACGGCCGAATACGGCATGTTGCCACGCTCCACGCACAATCGTGTCGATCGTGAAGCGGCACGTGGTAAGCAAAGTGGTCGTACGGTTGAGATTCAGCGTTTGATTGGTCGCTCGTTGCGTGCCGCGCTTGATCTTAAAAAATTAGGTGAGCACACCATCACCATCGACTGTGATGTGCTTCAAGCGGATGGCGGCACTCGCACCGCATCGATTTCGGGCGGTTTCGTTGCATTGGCTGACGCCGTCAAGACCTTGGTCGACGCGAAGAAGGTCAAGGAAAACCCCATCGTGTCGCAGATCGGCGCGATCTCAGTCGGGGTGTATCAAGGCACGCCCGTACTGGATCTGGACTACCCAGAAGACTCAAGCGCAGAGACGGATATGAATGTGATCATGAACGATAAAGGTGGCTTTATCGAGATACAGGGCACCGCCGAAGGTGAAGCCTTTAGTGATGAGCACATGGTGGGCATGCTGGCAGTGGCTCGCAAAGGCATTAATGAAATCCTAGAAATGCAGCGCCAGGTATTGGCTGACGACGCAGAGTAAGCAGTGATGTGATCTATAAGGGGGAGCCAATTGGCTCCCCTTTTTCATGTCGGACCTTTTATTAGGTGACGGAATTTGTTACTGCAATCGACGGCTTCTGGTTGCTATTTGAACAATTGGCTGTGTCATGATGCGAGTTGTTTTAAAGGAGAATGCGATATGAATAACAATAAAATCGTCGCGCTGCTATTAGCAACGGGCTTATCGAGTGCGGTTTCTGCTGAATCAGTGGTATCTGGAATATGGGAATTAGAAACCCCAGCGTCTGCTCAAGGGGTAATTGACGACGCGATCGATGGCGTTGTGAAAGAGATGAATTTCTTTGTTCGCAGCATTGCCCGATCACGTTTGGAAGACGAGGCGACGGTATGTCGGCAGTGGACATTAACAGAAAGCGCTGAGACATTTACTTTTCAATGTGCTCAGCAGCCATCTTGGCAAGTAGCCGTGAGTACAACCCCTACGAATCTTAAAGGGGAGGATGGTCGCGATATTACCGCACAGTACGAAGCGACGGATACTAGCCGTCAAGCCACGCTAACCTCGGAACGAGGGGAGCGCCGTCATCGATGGGAGCGACAAGACGAACGCTTAGTCTACCGTGCGACTATCGTTTCAGAGAAGCTGCCTAAACCGCTGCAGTGGACATTGGTGTACGAGAAAGTAGCGCCCTAAAAAAAGCGAGCACGTAGCTCGCTTTGTCTTGGTGATCAGACCGTTACTTTTTTAACTTACAGGTGTTGATGCCGAGTAAGGTGTACAGTGCACAGAAGTTAAATACGCCAGTTGCTAGGGGAATCACACCAATGTAGCCCCACGCTCCGATGACACCTGTGAGCGCTAAAGCAATCAACAGAACCCCTACAACAATGCGTAAGATTTTATCTAGTCCGCCTACATTTGCTTTCATGATGATTCCCTCTTAACTGTCTCGATGAATAGCATCAGTATAGAAAGTCATTGAATATTAGTAAAACCTAAAATTAATAGGGTTGGACATAGATCAAGAAACGCCCAAGATACTGTGTACCTTGGGCGTTATTTTTAGTATCGGTTGTTATGCAGCGATTAACGGATGACGGCACCTGTTGGTGCATAATCGGTAATCATGATAGGCGAGTAATCTTTGATGTAGCCCATGAGTACATCCGCGTCCACATAGCCTGAGTTCACGTAGTTCGCATGATCCGTGATTTTTGGGTAGCCATCACCACCTGTTGCCGTATAGCTGTTCATTGCAATACGGTAGCTTTCGCCTTGTTTAAGTGGTTTGCCAGCGACTTTAATATCCGTTGCTTTACCATCAACGAGTACCAGAGAGACGCCTTGGAATTGAGCAAAAGCGCCAGAACCGGCTTCTTTGCTGGCCACGGCCGATAGGTAGTCGGTTAGCTCATCAGCGTTTAAATCTACGTACGATAATGCGTTGCCAAAAGGCTGTACTTGCAGAACCGATTTGTATGTGATGGTGCCCGCAGGAATGTCATCACGAATGCCACCAGCGTTCATGACGGCAACGTCTGCATTGACTTTTTTCATCATCGCTTTGGCGATTAGGTTACCAAGGTTGGTTTCCTCAGAGCGGACAATGCCGCGCTCGCCAACTAGCTTGCCATCGGTAAAGCCGATCTCTACGTTTAGCTTATCTTGACCAATGTTTTGGTACGGTTGCAGCATTGCCAGCATGGTTGGATCTTGTTCGATCTCTTTGTCGATAAAGACACGTTCGCTGGTGCCGTCGTCTTTCTTCACTTTTTTCTTCAGGTTGACAGGGATCAACTCGTAGTCCGAGTATTTGATTTCGCCGTCGACGATGGTCATATCCAAACGACCTACGTATTTGCCCCATTCATGCGCCTGTAGAATCAGCGTGCCACTCTGTTCATCTGGCTCAAACAATGGGTTTTGTGAATGGCCGCCGACGATGACATCAATGCCCGGTACTGTGCGAGCTAGAGTGACGTCGCCAGGTGCATTACCTCCGTGGTTGCCATTGTCGTAATGGCCCATGTGGGTGACAGCAACAATGAGATCGGCTTTGTCTTCCAGTGCTGGAATGAGATCTTGTGCGACTTCGATAGGCGATTTGATGGTTAAGCCACCAAGGTATTCTGGATTACCAATTTTGATGGTGTCATCGGTGGTAAAGCCGACGACCGCCACACGTAGGTCATCAACGGTGAAAATTTTGTAGGCATCAAACAGCGGCTTGCCGGTTTTATTGTCTATGATGTTGGCAGACAAAAACGGAAAGCCCGCCCAGTCATGCTGCTTTTTCAATACATCAATTGGATTATCGAATTCGTGGTTGCCCAGTGCCATCGCATCGTATTGCAGCATGTTCATGCCTTTGAAATCAGGCTCGGCATCTTGTAGGTCCGATTCAGGTACGCCGGTATTGATGTCACCGCCAGACAATAGCAAGGTGTTGCCGTCTTTAAGCATGACTTCTTCACGGATGTTATCGATCAGCGTCTTGCGAGCGGCCATGCCGTACTCACCATTGTTGTTTTCCCAGAAGCGGCCATGATGGTCGTTGGTATGCAGTATTGTTAAGTGATATTCCTGACCGGCTTGCCACATTGGGGCCGTCGATGCAGGCTCGCTGTTCATGGTTGAACAGCCCGCTAGGGCAATAACAACGCCCGAAAGCGCAAATTGCGCGGCATAGCGTTTTGCGTTCATTTTGTTGTCCTTTCTTGTGATACCAGAGTTCATTCAGCGAAGCTAGGCTTCAAGGTTCCATGGTGAGACTAGCGCTCACTTATAAAATAATGTAACCCAACAAGATGACAACTGCGAGACGAAAGTGGACCAATTGAACAAAACAATAGTAAAGGGTAGTTTAATTTATATGCTTAGTTAACGGTTGGCACGAACTCCAAGATAATCATTATGCTTGGTACTGTAGTTATTATAAGGGTATTTATACACAATATATAAAGAGGAGTTTTGTACCACAAAGGCATAACTTTCCCACAATCTTCAAACTGTCTTTTCTTTGTAGAAAATGGACGTGTAATGGCATAGCCAAAAATAATAGTACGCCAGAGAGTATAGTGGCATAGTGAATCTGGCCACCTGACTAGAGGGGTGATACACACACCTCATAGATAAAACAGGTAAACCAATGACTAAACTAAGACGACCGAACTTTAGCCTCGTGTTTCGTTTAGATTCAGCAAAGCTAGTCTTAGAACAAAACTACAGTGTTGTTAAAGCAGCTGCAGCCAAGCGAGCAATTACAAATTACATAGTCGGATACTTCAGTCCAATAAGAAGACTGCATCAGCACAACAAAATGTCGCCACCTAATAGAGCGGAAGAACAGTACTGGAAAACTATAAAACCGCGGACAGTTTTACTTGACCACTACAACCTTCGTAGATCTCATAAGGGATAAAAATATGTCTACGTATTTGTCTTTCATCACTTCCTTCTTTTTCTAAGTCCTATAAACGATGTTCTTACTTCCACATCGGAATTAAGAAGTGAGGATAGATTTAGCGATGAGACAAATAAAAGATCAGCCTTCTTCAAACAACGTTACCTGATCTCTACCGTTACGTTTCGAGGTATATAGAGCCCGATCCGCAGTCTCATAGAATTTTTCAAAATCGGTGCTACTCGTGTGAACAGACACCCCAACTGATATAGTAATAGGAATCAATTGACCATCTATTTCATAGGGATTGTCTTTGACCAAATTCTTCATCTCAACACCAAAATCAAACGCTCTGTCTTTATTTGTTTCCTTCATAAAAACAACAAATTCTTCACCGCCGACTCGACCAAAAACATCCGATTCTGATAAGTTTTCTTTAATTAATTGAACAACATGCATTAAAACATCATCGCCTTTTTGATGACCGTATTTGTCATTAATATTCTTAAAAAAATCAAAATCAATAATCAGAAACGCCACTTCTGTGTCAGGCCTAGTACACATTTTCAATTCATCGTTTATTTGAGTAATGAGCCCTCTTCTATTATTTATAGACGTTAGCTCATCAATCATGGCCATGTTTTTATATTGCATAAGTTCTGAATTGAGTTGATTGGTGTTCACCTTACTTTTCGTCATATCTTGAAGTGTCATGATCAAGTAACCATCATCACTCGTATATTCAGAAACCGAAAACCAACGACCATCAATGTAATCGGCTTCAAAGGATCTATACTGTATTGAACGGCGCACTTTTTTAACATATTCAACAAACTCTTCGAGATTATTCGAATCTATCTTAATTCCTTTTTTTTGATGGAACTGATTACGAATAATGTCGCTGAAATTGACTACCCCTATATCCTCTTCCTGAACACACATATTTTCTTGAAAGGAAGGGTTACAAAAAATTAGAACATCATCTTCATCAAAAATACCACAACAATCCTTCGTAGAACTTATAAGTGATAAAAATACGTCTACGTACTGGCCTTTCATCACCTCCTCCTACGTTCTCTAAACGATACATTCTTTTGCACATCACTCTTTGTAGAGCCAAGCATTAGTAGTCAAACGAAATACTGAATACGTAATGTTTATTTATACTTTACATCAAAGTAAGAGATCGGCAAACCACACCTGAAGGTGTTTTTCTGATCTAACGTCATCTTTCAGTTTTTTTGAAGATGCAAGGATGTCACTGTATCGTTAAAGCGCAAATTCAGATAAAAAGTGCACCACTCATGGTTGATTAGGTGGCGAGAGATCAACTGCCTACAGGTGGCTTTCTAACGTTGTCAAACAATTAGAGTATTACTATGAGTTACAAGCAGTTGATTGAAGGACAACGATACAAGATTCAAGCCTATCCGAGCCAACATTTAAGTTATAGAAAGATCGGCAGACGACTCAATGCTAGCCATAAATGGATTTATGGTAATGTGCAAAGAGACAAGCGCCAAGGCGGTAAGCTCTATAAGCATTTGCGACATAGCGGCATACGATACCGAAAAGGAAGCCGTGTCAAACGGGTCATTATTCCTAATCGAATGTTTATCTCGCTTTTCTTTCACGAAGGTCTATGGTTTCACCTGAACGATTACGTCAGCAAGCGACCTCGCTGCGGGAGCAGATTGGCTCAGGAGGCGCTATGGCCTACACTCGGTATTCGGTCAAAAAAACAACCTGATTGACGATCTGAGTAAACCCGAAATGGCTTCGATAGTACGCAGGAATCGGGTCAGGAGCTGAGGTGTCCCCAAAAATTTTCAATATAGATCATAACGTTAGCGTAAGAAGGGAACGTTCATGACATTTGGCGATCAATAATTTCGCCAAAAACAACTCATCACCAAAGCCATGAACGCGACCGCTATATTGAACAAAATCCTTCCGATTGTCAGCCCCAACATGCATAAAACTCGACGCAACGCGCTATCAGCTTGTGTACTCAGCTTAGCCCAAGGAAACCTTTGCACTGTGACCAGTATCGGTCGAGGCATTCAATCAAAAGCATACGAGAAGCACCGTATTAAACGCTCAGACCGATTGCTTACGCCGCGAAGCTTTATCGATTTATGCTTATATCTGCCGACTCTTTGTGATTCAAACGCGTCCAATCATTAGCGTGGATTGGTCTGATTTAGGTGCTCGTGGACAGCACTTTCTAATTCGTGCCAGTACGGCTTTTGAGGGGGGATCTATTACGCTTTATGAAGAAGTACATGACAAGCTCACAAAAGAAAAGCCTAAAGCACATCGACAATTTTTAAGCGTTTTAAAAGCACTGCTTCCAAGCAAAGCAAAGCCCATCATTGTAACAGACGCTGGATTTAAGACACCTTGGTTAGATGAAGTTGTGAAACAGGGCTGGGATTATGTCGGACGAGTCAGAAGGCCTCGTAAGTACTATGACAACTCGCTTCACGCCTGGTGCTGCATATCCACTTTGTTCTCTAGTGCTAATCAAAAACCTAAGCATCTAGAGCTTAAACATCGTCAATCTGATCCGATCACCAATCAATTTGTACTTTATAAGAGCTCACCTAAAGGACGCCACTCCATCAATCAAAGAGGAAAAAGACGGACTTCGTTGTCTTTCCATCCCGTGAACCGTCTTTATGCGAAGCGTTGCGTCAAAGCTTATGAAACAAGAATGCAAATTGAAGAAGGTTTTCGCGATATAAAAAAGCAGCCGATTCGGCTTGAGATTTGAGCTAAGTTATACATTCAAAATACAGCGGCTGAGCAACTTTATGCAAACCGCTTCCAAGTCAATACACTACGCAAGCGAAGAGTTTTATCACACTTTTACCTTGGGAAACGAGCTGTTATGACACGTTTCCAAATATCAAAACAGGATTCGAGGAATGTAATCTGACAACTCGTCCAAAAGTTATCGAAGGGGGTCTAAGCATGCGTAATTTTGTGGGGATACCTCAGGGTCAGGAGCGGAATGAGGTCGTATTTTTAATGAGAGTCGCTAGTTTTGGCGAAATCGTGGATGAAGCCACTGATTCAGGCATACATTTATCCCGCTTGCTTTCCAGCGCGTCAAAAAAAAGCCGGCCCTAGGGCCGGCAAACTTTCTCTTAAACAACGGTTAAAAGCTACTGATCGATACGTTCGCCAGTGTCTTTATCAAACGCGACGGCTTTGGAGGTATCAAGCATCATGGCGATGGTTTCACCGGCTTTAGTTGGGTAAACAGGATTACAGCGGCAGTTGACTTCGGCTTCTGAAATACGGGTTAACACCATGGTGTCGGCACCCATTGGTTCGGTGACTTCGACATCAATGTCCGCAGTGACGACAAACGCAGCGCCTTCTTTGTGTGGCTGCGGCTCGGTAATCATTTCAGGGCGCAGTCCCAATAGGATCTCTTTGCCTAAGTAGGGTTTCAGGCTTTCTTGATCTGAGAAGGGGACAATGGTTGGCTTGCTGGCTTGCAGTTCCAATGCGAATGCACCGTTCTGCTCAACCACTTTCGCTGGGACGAAGTTCATTGCTGGAGAACCCATGAAGCCTGCTACGAACAAATTAGTTGGGTTGTCGTAGATTTCTTGTGGTGTGCCCAGTTGCTGTACTTCACCGTCTTTCATAACGGCAATGCGGTCGGCCAATGTCATGGCTTCGATTTGGTCGTGGGTCACGTAGACGATGGTGGTGCCCAGTTTTTGGTGTAGCTTTTTGATTTCCGTACGCATTTCTACACGCAGCTTGGCATCAAGGTTCGACAATGGCTCGTCGAAAAGGTACATCTTAGGGCGGCGAGCTAAGGCACGCCCCATGGCAACACGTTGACGCTGACCACCTGACAGTTGAGCGGGCTTACGCTTCAGCAAGTGACCGATTTGCAGCATATCTGCGACACGCTGTACTTCAGCTTCACGCTCGTCTTTTGGCACTTTACGCATTTCTAAACCGAATGAGATGTTCTCGGCAACGGTCATATTTGGATACAGTGCGTAAGACTGGAACACCATCGCGATGTCGCGGTCTTTCGGGCTTGAGTAAGTAACGTCGTCGTCGTCGATTAAGATGCGCCCTTCAGACACGTCTTCAAGGCCAGCAATCGAATTCATTAGTGTGGATTTACCACAGCCAGATGGGCCTACTAGGATCAGAAATTCACCGGCCTCGATGGAAATATTGATGCCTTTTAGAATTTCTGTTTGGCCGTAGCGTTTTTTAACATTTTCAATGACGAGATTTGCCATGTTGTTTCTCCAAATTCTGTAACGGGCCGGCGGATGTTGTCGCCGGCGCACGGTTCAACCTTACAAACTTAACCTTTAACCGCACCGGCTGTGAGGCCGCGTACGAAATACTTACCTGCTAACACATAAACCAATAGGGTCGGTAGGGCGGCGATGATGGCGGCGGCCATGTCGACGTTGTATTCCTTACCACCGAAGCTGGTGTTAACGAGGTTGTTAAGGGCTACCGTCACAGGTTGTGTGTCGAAGCCAGAGAACGCCACGCCAAATAGGAAGTCGTTCCAAATTTGCGTGAACTGCCAAATAACCGTAACGACGATGATCGGCGTCGAAACAGGCAAGATAATACGGTAGAAGATGGTAAAGAAACCGGCACCATCTAAGCGCGCCGCTTTGATCAGCTCTCCCGGGATAGATTGATAGAAGTTACGGAAGAACAAAGTCGTAAACGCCACACCGTATACCACGTGTACCAGCACCAAGCCTGTTGTGGTGTTCGCGATACCTAACCAGCCCAAAGTACGCGCCATTGGCAGCAGGATCACTTGGAATGGAATAAAACAACCCACCAACAGTGCGGCAAAGAAAAAGTCGCTGCCACGGAATTTCCAGTGGGAAATGACGTAACCATTGATCGCACCCAGCAGTGTCGAAATCGCCACAGCAGGAATAACGATCTTGAACGAGTTCATAAAGTACGGCGCCATGCCTTCACATTGGCTGCCGGTACACGCTCCGCTCCACGCTTTTGACCACGCGCTGAAGTCTATGGAACCTGGTAGTGACAACAAGGTGCCGCTGCGAATCTCTTCTACGTCTTTTAAGGACGTAAGCAGCATGACGATGAACGGTGCTAAGTACACGGTCGCCATCGCTAATAAGCAAACATACAGCGCTACACGTAATACCTTGTCTAACCCAGAAGTCTGGCGTTTTGCTACATTACTCATGGCGCTCACCTCGTAGTTCTGAGTACAAGTAAGGGATCAGGATCGCCAAAACACAGCCCAACATGACCATTGCAGAGGCGGCACCTAAACCGATCTGGCTACGGGTAAAGGCGTGTGCATACATGAAGTTGGCCGGTAGATCAGACGAATAGCCTGGACCGCCATTGGTCAACGCGGCGACTAAGTCGAAACTCTTGATGGCAATGTGTGACAGGATCACTAACGCACTGAAAAAGACAGGTTTTAGCGATGGCAAAATAATGCGTCGGTAAGTGGTAATAATGCCCGCGCCATCGAGTTGAGCGGCTTTGATCATTTCACCGTCCACACCACGCAGACCGGCTAAGAAAAGCGCCATGACGAAGCCAGATGCTTGCCATACGGCCGCAATGACCAAACAGTACACAACCATGTCTGGATCAGACAGCCAGTTAAAGCGGAAGTCTTCAAAGCCCAGTTCGATCATCATTTTTTCGATACCGTTGGTCGGGTTAAGCAACCACTTCCATGCGGTACCCGTTACGATGAATGAGATCGCCATTGGGTAAAGGTAAATCGTACGAATCGCGCCTTCTGCTCGAATCTTTTGATCTAGGAATATCGCCAACATGACGCCAAGAAACAAACAAATCAGGATAAACAAACCACCGAATACCCCAAGGTTAGTCAGAGCCACGATCCAGCGGTCATTCATAAATAAACGCTCGTATTGTTCTAGGCCAACGAATTTGTACGAAGGCAGCATACGAGAATTTGTGAAAGAGAGTACGGCAGTCCATATCATGTAGCCGTAGATACACACGACGGCCGCTACGACAGTCGGTGCCATGACGATTTTGGGTATCCAATCGGCTAAACTCAGGCGCGCAGGACGACCTGCTTGAGTCGCTCCAGACCCAGCATTGGCGGCGTTTTTGTTCATAATCGGGGCTTCTACTTTAAAGGAGAGAAGAGAGGCCAACCCTTAGGCTGGCCTCAGATTGTAGCGTGTATTACATGCTTGCTTTAATGGTACGAGCAAGACGATCTACTGCTTCTTCAGCGGTCATGGACTCGCTGTTGTAGAAGTTAGTGACCACATCAAATACTGCACCCTGTACCATTGAGTTTACAGCCATGCCGTGTGCCATACTTGGTACGAGGTTGCCCGTTGTTGAACTTGCTAGGAAGGCATCCATTGAAGAGTGTGCACAGGTATCGAACTTGTCACGAGGCATGTTCAAACGTGCAGGGATAGAACCTTTGTTTAGGTTAAAGGTTTCTTGGAACGTTGGCTCAAGCATTAGTTTTGCAAGATCTTGCTGAGCACTTTGCGCACCTTCATCGTCCACTTGGAACATCGCTAGAGAGTCGATGTTAAACGTAAACTGCCCGCTTGTGCCTGGCGCTGCGTAACAGACGTAATCAATGCCAGCTTTTTTGCCTGCCGCTGTGAACTCACCTTTCGCCCAGTCACCCATGATTTGCATTGCTGCTTCACCGTTGATTACCATTGAGGTAGCAATGTTCCAATCTCGGCCTGAGAAACCTTGGTCTACGTAGTCACGTGTCTTCTTGAACTTTTTAAACACATCAACCATTTCGTCGCCACGCAATGTCGCATCGTCTAGACCGATAAAGGCAGCGCTGTAGAATTGTGAACCTTTAGACAGAGCAATAGCTTCGAATAGTGTCGCGTCTTGCCAAGCTTGACCGCCGTGAGCAAGTGGCGTGAAACCAGCTGCTTTGATTTTGTCTGCCGCTTCGAAGAACTGATCCCAAGTGGTTGGAATGCTTGCGCCCGCTTTTTTGAAGATTTCAGGGTTCGCCCACATCCAGTTTACACGGTGCACGTTAACCGGCGCTGCTACATAGTGGCCGTCGTATTTCATGACATCGCTGACAACTTGAGGAAGGACAACATCCCACTGACCTTGTTCGGCAACTGCATCAAGGTTCGTTAGGAAGCCTAAGTCGCCCCATTCTTGAATAGTAGGGCCTTTGATTTGTGCAGCCGCAGGCGGGTTGCCGGCGATTGCGCGAGATTTTAGAACGGTCATTGCAGATTCACCGCCGCCACCCGCTACAGCAAAGTCTTTCCAAGTGTGGCCTTCTTCTGTCATCAAGTCTTTTAAAACGTTGATCGAAGCGGCTTCACCACCGGATGTCCACCAATGTAGTACTTCTACTTCACCTGCGTGTGCTGTCGCCGCTGCAACAGAAATGGCAAGACTCGATAAACCTAATGCAATCTTTTTCATGGTCAGTAACCCTTGTTATTGTTATGGGACTTTGTAACTAACGTTTTTATCAATCTAGGTCGTCAGCATAAAAAATGCTCACTTAGACATGACAAATGTAGCAAACCTTATGCACGGAGGTAGTAAAGTAGAGCAACCAAATGTATCAAAGTCTTGCAGGGTTGTATTTCGAGAGTCGTAAGGTATTTGATATGTAATAAATTTATCTTATACATTTCATGTTACTGTGCATTAATGATCTTCAACTACACTTAAAAAGTATTTAGGTTTTACCTAATAAGGCAAGGAGACATTGTGAGCACACAAATCTATTTAGGGATGGATGTTTTTTTTCTCGCCACTTACGCCTTAGCGCTTTTTTTTGTTTGGAAACTTTCTCAAAACAAGTCAGACCAAGAGAGGCCAAAAAGCCTACTTGGGCTATCGTTAATATTGATCAGCCTGTCTGTCATTGATCTGGTGTTTGACCATTCACATTATCACCCTGAATCCTTTTCTGGCATGGTGACTATGCTTTCAAGTGTTGTCTATGGCATCGGTGCGACGCTAGCGTTGTTGTATATTTTATTTAATTGGCGTGAAAAAAAGCGATCCAAATCACTGCATTTAAACAATCAACGTTTGCAAGAAGAGATTGATCGTCGACGTAGCGTCGAAGCAGAACTCCGCCGTTTGTCCGACTCTTTAGAGCATGAAGTCGCGCTGCGTACCAGTGAGCTGCAAGAAATCAAAGACAAGTTAGAGCAGGAAGTGCAGGCTACAGAACAAGCCAACAAACGCATGATGAGCATTTTTGAGTCGGCACCCAATGGCATGCTGGTAGTCAATCGAGAAGGCATTATTACTCAAGCAAACAGCATGGTCGCTTCCATTTTTCGTTGTCAGGTGCAAGAGTTAGTCGGACGATCTGTCGACAGTTTAGTACCGAGTGAATTACGGGAGCGTCATGAGGTGGACCGCGATGGGTTTCAGGCCAAACCTTCGAAACGCAAGATGGGAGCTCGACGGGATTTGTATGGCGCACGGTTAGATGGCTCATATGTGCCACTAGAGGTGGGGTTACATCCAGTGGAATTGGATGGTAATACTGAAATTGTAGCCGCCATTGTTGATATTAGTGAGCGTAAAGCCTACGAAAAGCGTATCCATGAACGTAATGAAGCATTAGAGGTATCGAACCGAGAGTTACAGGAATTTGCTTTCATTGCGTCCCACGATTTACGTGAGCCACTGCGTAAAATCATTTCCTTTTCGATCCTGTTACAAGAAGGTGAGTATGGGAAATTTAATGAAGAAGGTCAGGTTTTTTCAGGTTATATTGTCAATGCGGCTCAACGCATGCGAGATTTATTAACGGATTTATTGGCGTACAGCCGTGTGACGTCAAAGGCAAATCCTTTTAAGAGTGTTAGGCTGAATCCTTTATTAGAGGAAGTGCTGGAAGACTTACAGCTGATTATTGAAGAAACTCAAGCTCAAATACACATTGAATCTCTGCCCAGTGCCGAGGTTGACCAAGTACAAATGCGGCAATTGTTTCAGAACTTAATCAGCAACAGCTTGAAATATCATCACCCAGATCGAGCACCCGAAGTGTTTATATCTGGACAGGAAAAAGAAGACAGTATTCATTTGGAATTGCGTGATAATGGGATTGGTTTTGATCCGCAATTCTCCGAACAGGTTTTTGAGATATTTAAGCGGTTACATGATCGTCAGGATTATTCTGGTACCGGTATGGGACTCGCAATTTGTCGCAAGATAGTGTTGCGACATGGCGGAACAATTGTTGCCCAGTCGCAAGAGGGAGAAGGTACAACGATGTTGATTGAATTACCTAAACAGCAGGTGGATCAGCATGTCTCAGGTTAACGCAAAGCCGGTGCGCATCGTGATGCTTGATGATGACCCTGAAGATGCATTGTTGGTCTCAACGGCGATTAAGGGTCTTGAATATGATGTGCCGTTTCAGCATATACAGACGAGCCAAGCGTTTACGTTTTACCTTTCTGAAGACTATATGACGCAGTCTCGGGAATCTGCTGTTATCTTATTATTAGATTTAAATATGCCGTGTAAGACTGGCTTAGAATGGCTGAGAGAGTTGCGTTGCGAAACGCAATATAAAGACCTTATTATTGTTGTGTTTTCTACCTCAGGGATGGCAGAAGAACGCGTGAAAAGTTTGTCTTTAGGGGCCGATGATCATCTTGGTAAACCAGATCGAGTACAAGACCTGACTCATAAACTTGATATTTTGTGCAGGCGCTATGTGGAGCAATAAACTTAGTAAGGAGGCGTCGTGGATAAGACTAACTTATCTGTTCTTGTGATCGAAGACGATTACGAAGATTTTATTCTACTGCGTACGTATCTTTCGCGAGCACATCGTTCTCACTTTGATTTGTACCATGTGGCTAGTTTTGCTGAAGCAGTGAAGGCTTTAGTCGAGCAGGAATTTGATGCCGTTTTGGCGGACTATTTTTTAGATGGCCATACGGCCATAGATTTGTTTAAACACGCTAAATTAATTGGTTTTGAAACGCCAATCATCGTCCTGACTGGAGGGGATCCGTCAGAGTTAGACGATGTACTGATGCAGCTTGGTGCGTCAGATTTTATTCCCAAAGATGAACTGACAACCGCGCTCCTTGAGCGCAGTGTGCGACACTCGATTGAGCGCAAAAAAGCAGAGCAGCAAATCTCAATGTTGATCAAACGAGATCCGCTAACGGGATTGGGAAATCGTTTGATCTTTGAAGAGCATGCGGAGCTGGCCATAGCGCGAGCGCGACGCAATAAAACTCGGTTAGCCGTAGCGTTTCTAGATTTGGACCGCTTTAAAAACGTAAACGATACGTTAGGTCATCATGTGGGCGATATGTTGCTGACATTGGTGGGGAAACGTATTCAAGAGTCGATTCGTTCCAGCGACTTTGTTGCACGTATTGGTGGTGATGAGTTCACATTACTGCTGGACAACGTCCAAGATGTGTCCAGTTTAAACGGTATCGCCAATAAAGTTCTGGCTGAGGTGTCGCGTCACGCAATACTAGACTGTAAGCATCTAGAAGTATCTGCCAGTATGGGCATCGCCTTGTACCCTGACCAAGGTGAGACAGTCTCTGAGCTCATGCGAAAAGCCGACATGGCGCTGTATGAGTGTAAAAAGCTTGAAAGCAATCAACATCATATGGTGTTCAGCGACAGCTTACAGGCACGTTTGCATAAGGAAACACGTGTTGAAAATGGCCTACAGAGAGCCTTAGTTAACAACGAGTTTGAATTACAGTATCAACCTATTATTTCACTCGATACCCACCAAATACATGGCGTAGAAGCGTTGATCCGCTGGCGACTTCCCGATGGCAATTTGCTTATGCCAGGGGAGTTCATTGATGAGGCTAATCGTGTTGGATTGATTGGTGCGTTAGGCGAATGGGTGTTAGAAACCGCCTGTCAGCAACTAAGACGCTGGCTTGATGAAGGCTTAGTTGTCAGCATGTCGGTCAATATATCCCCCCGTCACTTACGCCAAGCAGGTTTTGAAGAAGTGGTGCAGAAAAAGGTAAAAGCCTATCAGATCCCGGCAGGTACTTTAATGTTAGAGTTAACGGAAGAAGTGTTTGTCGACAGCGGCCTCACGAGCTTGTATGCGCTGAATGAAATTCGCAAACTAGGAGTAGGAATCGCAATTGATGATTTTGGTACTGGCTATTCCTCCATGCGTTATCTGAAAACCTTACCGATAGACCGTATCAAGATCGACCGCTGTTTTGTGTCTGGCAGCGGTAGTGAAGACTTGTCTGATCCCATGATCACTCAAGCTATTGTATTTTTAGCGGAAGGCCTAGGTTTCGATTTGGTTGCGGAAGGGATTGAAACCGAGCAGCAATCATTGGCCTTGGCCAACCAAGGTTGTCATAAAGGACAAGGATATTTGTTTGCCAAAGCCCAACCAAGCGATGTCGTGACAGGGTTATTACGTGAACAGATCCTAGTGGCGCGGGAGCCATAAACGGACTTCTAAGCCACCCTGTTCACGGTTTTGCAAAGATACTTCCCCTCCATGAGCGCGAGCAATGTTTCGTGCTATGCTTAAACCAAGGCCAACACTGCCTGTGCGTCCGCCTTGAGAGCTTGATAGCTGAGTGTAAGGTTGGAACACATGGTCCATCTTAGTATCAGGAATTCCTGGGCCTTGATCGCAAATACGGATACACAATTCATTCGCCCCGTCTTCTATGTAGATTTCAGCATGATGACCGTAATACAACGCATTGTCGATCAGGTTTCCTAAGCAACGGCGAATAGCCAAAGGTTTGCCGATGTAGGGGGTCTTTAAGGTGCCGATAATGGTCATCGCTTGCGTCATTTGATTAGCGCTGTGTTGAATGTCTTTAAGGTAGCGCATGATGTCGATTTCGACGCGATTTTCGTGAATATCGGTTTCTTTTACGCTCTGAATCGCGCCTTTTACCAACAAATCAAGGTCTTCAAGATCGCGTACCATGGCTTCGCGGGTGTCCTCGTCGTCTAACATTTCAGCGCGTAAGCGAAGCCGTGTAATCGGGGTTTTCAGGTCATGTGAAATGGCAGCGAATAGCTTCTCTCGATCATTCAGGTAACGCTGAATCCTCGCCTGCATGTCATTAAAAGCATGGGCCGTATGCTTTACTTCTAATGCACCGACTTCTCGTAAGGGTTTAAAGTCTCCTTGACCGAAACGTTCCGCCGCTCTGGCCAGTACTGCCAGTGGTCGTGTCGTACGGCGCAGAATGAGTAGAGTGAGCAGCAGTACTGTTGTCACGGACACGATTAATGAGAAGACCCGGTCACGGCTCAGAGGTGATGTCGTTTCTTCAAGAAAATAAGGATCTGGCATAAGGCTGGCCAAATACAACCAATCTGAGTCGTTGATTGGGATTTGAATGACAATAATCGGTGGTGTGAGGGGTTTGACGAGTAGACTATGGTGCCCCCAGCGTTCAGGTAAATCAATCAATCGCGTCTGGTTGTTGATAACGTGTAAGTCTTCGGGGCTAGAGAAGGCAATCTTGGCATTGCTGATACCGAGCTGTTTGCTCAGCGTGTTTTGAACTTCTGCTTTGACAATGTCTTTAAGCGGTGAATCTTCAATAGGGTTGATTAAAATCTCTTCCCGATTCAAGGTCACAAAAAACCGTGTTCCGCCCATATCTTGCAGTTGATCAATGACAATATGGCGATAATTTTGCGGTAGTGATGTGAAGTAGCTGACGGTCGCAGCGATCCGAAACGCCATATGCTTAGACACTTCACGAACGTTTTCACGGGTATCAGCTTCGACTTGATGCAACCAAATACTTGAGCCGATCAGCTGCACCGCCGCGACACCAAACGTCATGATGATAACGATTTGACCTGTTAAGGACTGGAACCAACGTTTAACTCGATGCAGGGTGGTCATCATCAGTCGCTGTGACTTGTGCAGTGAGAATGTAGCCTTGTCCGCGTACCGTTTTGATCAGTTGTGGTTGGCGTGCGTCTTCTCTAAGGCGCTGGCGTAAGCGGCTGACGTGCACGTCAATAAATCGGTCCAGCGGTGTACTATCGCGACCACGTGTATTTTCTGCAATATAGTCTCGAGTCAGCACCGTACCTGGATTGGTGACGAATAACATCAGTAAATTGTAGTCTGCTCCACTTAACGATTCTTTTACGTCATCAACGGATAATTCACGCGTTAACGTGTCCAGTACAAACTGGGCGAAGCGATAAAAGCGGTGAGCATCCGGCACACTTTCTTCTACTGGTTCGGGCACCTCATTGATGTGTTCCATGCGACGGTGGATAGCTTTGATGCGAGCTAATAATTCGCGCGGATTGAACGGCTTGGCAAGGTAGTCATCTGCGCCAATTTCAAGGCCGATAATACGGTCCATCTCATCCGAGTTGGCGGTTAACATGATGACTGGCACGTTGGACTGAGTGCGTAAGGTTCGACATACTGAAAAGCCATCTGCGCCCGGTAAGCGTACGTCCAGAATCACCAAATCCACGCCATCTGTTGGGCTAAATGCAGCCAAAAAGGATTCGCCCGAATCGGCCGTTCGAACCCGATATTGATTCTTCTCTAGATACGATTTGAGTAAAGAACGAATCTCATCGTCGTCATCCACAACGTAGACGCATTTAGTTTTTGTCATATAAGTATCATTGGATAATAAATAATCAGATAAGGAAAAGAGTCTAGCAAGAAACCGTTTGTTAACCAACGGCCTAGATAATAGAGTCAGTAATTGTCTGTAACGGCTATAGTAACATGTATTCAAGTGTGGCGTTTCAGGCATATTTGCCTTCTGCTTCAAAGCGTAGGCTGATATTAACAATAAGAGAGAGACAACACGATGACGACACAAGTAATGGCTTTTGGTGAAGCCTTAATTGACTTCCTTTCGAATGGCGATACAGCTTTAGATGGACTTGAGTCATTCACTAAATACCCTGGTGGCGCGCCTGCCAATGTGGCGGTCGCAGTAGCCCGTTTAGGGGGAAACAGCCATTTCGCCGGACAAGTGGGTGACGATGCTTTTGGGCACTACTTAAAAGCATCATTGAATCGCTATGGTGTGAATACTAATAGTATGCTGATGACCAAAGAGGCGAAGACTGCACTGGCATTTGTCAGTCTCGATCAAACAGGCGAGCGTAGTTTTGAATTTTACCGCAACCCATCGGCCGACATGTTATTTCGTGGCGAAGACTTTAAAACGGAATGGTTTGCTGATGAAACGGGTGTGTTTCATACCTGTTCGAATACGTTAACTGAAGCAGATATTACGGCCGCGACCATGGCGGGCATTGAATTGGCCAAAGCCGCAAACTGGATTGTCAGTATTGATGTGAACCTGCGTATAAACCTATGGCCAGATCATCAAGTTGATGTTCAGCGAGTGATCAACTGGATGCGTCAAGGGGACGTGATTAAAGCCAGCTTGGAAGAGCTAGAAGTGTTGTCGAACGAGCCATTGGTATTAATCAATGAGTTACTAAGCGACGGTGTGTCACTGTTTGTCTTAACCGATGGCGGCAATCCTGTACATTATTTTGCAGGTGAGCAAGGTTCTGGAGAAGTGATTGCTCCTAAAGTGGATGTAAAAGATACCACGGCGGCAGGGGATGCGTTTGTCGGAGGCTTGCTGTATCAATTAGCAGAGCGTGGCGGTGATCGTGCCTCGTTGCAAAGTTTTACACAGATCGAGCTAGAAGCGTGCATTCGATTTGCTGTGGCGTGTGGTGCAGAAGCCGTAACCAAAACCGGTGCTTATCCGTCGTTGCCGTCGTTAGAACAAGCACAACTTCGACTCGACACAATTTAGCCGCAGATCGCACGTAGGGTGCGCTGGTGAATCAAATACAGGAGTAGGGTAATGGCGTTGAACTGGTGGCAAGGGGGGATCATTTATCAGATTTACCCACGTAGCTTTATGGATGCCAATGGCGATGGTATTGGCGACTTAAAAGGCATTACAGACAAGCTGGATTACGTGGCTTCTTTGGGGGTGAATGCTATTTGGTTATCCCCCATTTTTACCTCACCTATGAAAGATTTCGGCTACGATGTCAGTGATTATCGCGACATTGACCCTATGTTTGGTTCGCTAGCGGACTTTCAGACCTTAATAGACCGAGCCCATGCACTTGGTCTAAAAGTGATGATCGACCAAGTGATCAGTCATTCTTCTGATCAGCATCCTTGGTTTGAAGAAAGCCGTCAAGATCGTACTAACCCGAAGGCGGATTGGTACGTTTGGGCGGACCCTAAAGCAGACGGCACGCCGCCCAACAATTGGCTGGCAATCTTCGGTGGCAGTGCTTGGAAATGGGACAGTCGTCGTTTGCAGTATTATCTGCACAACTTTTTAGAATCTCAGCCGGATTTTAATTTCCATCATCCTGAGGTGCGTAACGTTCATTTGGACAGTATGCGTTTTTGGTTAGAAATGGGAGTCGATGGCTTTCGCTTGGATACGGTGAACTTTTATTTCCACAGCCAAGGGTTAGAAGACAACCCGCCTGTGCCGCCAGGTGAACCGAAAACCAAAGGCGCGCCTGAGGACAATCCCTATACCTATCAGCGTCATGTGTATGACCTAAGCCGGCCAGAAAATCTGATATTTTTACAAGAGCTAAGGGCCTTGATGGACGAATTCCCTGGCACCACCACGGTGGGTGAAATCGGTGATGATTTTCCGCTTAAACGGATGGCGGAATACACGGACGGTGGCGACAAGCTGCATATGGCGTACACCTTTGAGTTACTCAATAAACCTCGTTCTCCAGAATTTCTGCGCGATGTTATTCGTACCACTAATGACAGTGTGCGTGATGGCTGGCCGTGCTGGGCGGTGTCAAACCATGACGTAGTGCGCATGCGGACGCGTTGGGGTGCTGATGAAGATCCGATTCAGTATCCATTGGTGGTTTTAGCGCTAACGCTGTCTTTGCGCGGCAGTGTCTGTTTATACCAAGGTGAAGAGCTTGGGTTGCCGGAAGCTAATGTGCCATTTGAACGTATTCAAGACCCCTATGGCATTCCGTTGTGGCCAGTGTTTAAAGGCCGTGATGGCTGCCGTACACCAATGGTGTGGGAGAATGCTTCGCAAGGTGGTTTCTCGACCAGTGAACCGTGGTTACCAGTAGATGACCAGCACTTACCATTGAGTGTGGCCACTCAAGAAGCCAACCCAGACTCGTTTTTGCATCAGGTTCGTCAATTGATCCACTGGCGACAGTCGCAACCAGCGTTGGTGCGTGGTGAATTAACGTTTACTGACGTTGGCAATGAGGACTTACTGGCGTTCACGCGATGTTATGAAGAGGATACTGTGTTGGTTGTAATCAACGTCACAGGGCAATCTCAGCTAGCGACATTACCGGAAACGGTCGGTGACGTGTTAACAGGGCATGGTTTTGAAAGCGAAATGTTAGGGCAAACACTGACGCTGCCAGCGTATCAAGCTTATTACGCGATGCTAGCGTAATAAGCTTAACTGATTAGACGTCGTATTCTGAGGTAAGGTGCTCTTTGTTTAAGTGATGAGATACTTGAGCTTGGAACAACTCGGCGCAGGACACGGCGTCCATCAAGGCTTGATGAGCGCGATAACGTGGTAGGTTATAGCGCTGGCGACAGGCATCTAAACGCAGCGATGGCTGTCGTCCAAAGCGCTGCCACCAAGGCTTATGAATCGCATTAGCTTCAATGGCCATGGTATCGAGCATCGGAAACAGCAGTGGTTCACCATAATGTTTCATGGCCGCTTCGTATAGAAACGGTCGTTCGATGGCCGCACAATGAATCACGACAATCTTACCGGCTATGGCATCCAATACTTCGTCCAAGAAGCTCGATAAACGTGGCGCATCTTGGATTTCCGAATGGGTAATTTCATGAATCGCAACCGATTCATGAGTCAATGGGCCATGGGGTTTTGCTAACCAGTAACATGCACTGTTTAAGCGAATGCCCTCAAGGTTAAAGTCCACCAGTCCTATGCTGACAATGTCGTCTTTATTCGGGTCTAATCCTGTTGTTTCGATATCAAGGGACACCAAGGGTGTCTCCTCTAATGGCTTATCTAAACCTGGCACGCCCGCGCCATAAAAACGCTTTAAAGCAGGAGATTGGCATTCCTCCGCTAATTTAGCGAACGCTTCTTGCCAGTTGTCCGGTAGCTGTTTTGGGTTCATTGGCAGTGCTTAGCCTTTTCCAGGGTAACGGTATTTTAGGAACTCTTGCTGACGCGAAACAATATTGAATGCATCACGTAAATGGCGGCGCTCAAATTCGGATAAGGTTTCTGGGTTAACGTTGTTATTAGGTGACTCATCTTCTTCGATTTGGTTCTTCTGGTTTTTGATACGTACCATGCCGATCATTTCCAGTGCAAGAATCAAATCGCGCGCTCGGCCATCCGGCATAATACCCGCTTCCTCGATGTCTTCTAAACGCTCAAAAGTGTTTAGTTTATTCGAGCCTAATGCCAATGCATGTACACGTACCAAATCTGCAATGGGTGCAATGCCACGAGATTTTAAGTTAAAAGTACGAGACTGCTTGCCTTCGCCATCTAATACAAACTGTCGGAAGAATCCCAGTGGCGGTGTACGCTGGTTTGCGTTGCGCGCCAGTGCAGACAAGAAGCCTTTATTTTCTTTGGCTAACTCACGGATATAGCTGTTTAGTTGACGAGCAAGGGTCTTATCTCCGTAGATGCCACGTAGATCGAAGAAGATCGATACATGTAGCAAAGCTTCGGCTTTTGGTTTTTCAATCCACTCCGCAAAGGTTTTCTTCCACTCAGATAGTGGGATGCGCCAGCGCGGGTTCATCGCCATGATGTCCCCCGTACAAAGAGGATAGCCACAGCGGTCTAGATTTTTACAGACGTAATCGCTTAGTTCACGGAAATAATCTCCATGCAACGCTTTGTCATAACGGTCGTGCAAAATCAGCGCATTATCTTGGTCTGTACTGATGGTTTGCTCTTCCCGTGCTTGAGATCCAAGCGCTAGGAAGCAATAAGGAATAGGCGGCGGTCCTAATTCACGTTCGGCAAGCTGTAGCAGTCGTTTCACAAAGGCTACGCCAATGTGTGACATGGCATTGCCAATCATTTGTGTGTTGGCATCGGCGTTAACCAGCTGCGTAAAAATGTGGTCCATCTTTTGGCTAATGGCAACTAATCCCTCGACATCTTCTTGTTTGAAAATATCGCTGATGACATAGACCGAACCGTGGCTTTCACGTTGTACCAAATCGCCAGTGCTGATCACACCGAAAGGACGACCGTTTTTTACCACCGGTAAATGGTGAATATTGGTCGCCATCATTTTTAGAACCGCTTCGGAGGCAAAGTCACCGGCATCGACCGTCACTGGGTTTTGCGTCATGATCATATCGACACGAACATCCAATGGTAAACCTTTTGCCACAACACGATTACGTAAATCGCGGTCGGTTAAAATGCCTACTAGGCTGTTGTTTTCGGTAATCAATAGAGAAGAAACGCGCTCGTTCGACATGATATTAGCCGCTGTCTTGATGTCGACATCGTGACTGGCTGTAATCGGTGGACGACGTAAGAGTGAATGCACTGGGCAAGTCATCAGCGATAAATCGGATGATTGGTTGTCCATAGCCGTCTTTAAGCGCACTTCTCGAGAAAGCTCAAAGAAGTCGGAAAAAGAGTCGAACTCACTGTAAAACTGAATAAACCAGCGTGCAGGGATACGGTAAAGCAACGAATCTTCTAACGCCATCATGGTGTGTGACGAGCGGCCACCACGCAATAAAGATGACGAGCCAAACACATCGCCTTCATGCATACGACGTAGTAACTTGCCATTTTTGTTCTTAGCTTCAATCGCACCTGAACGAATAAAGAAAAGCGTTTGGTTGCGCGCTTCTGGTGCTATTGCCCATTCGCCAGCACGCAAGTAGGTGATCTCAATATCCTTCACCATGTCCTGCAAAATTGGCTCATCTTTTAAATCAATAAAAGGGGCATATTCACACAATGTATCCAATATTTCCGAGAGTTCGACGTCCATAAATGTCCTCGCTTATACGGCAGGGTATAAAATGGCAGCGATCCCCATTAAGACAAATAAAACACATGCCGCGATACGTGTTTTCTTGGGATCAATTCGTTGCATTAGCCATTGACCGGCGTATACAACGGGCACATTTGCGATCAGCATACCAATCGTTGAACCAACGGTTACCCATAGCACCGAATGATAGTTAGCACCTAATAATACGGTAGCGATCTGTGTCTTGTCGCCCACTTCCGCAATGAAAAACAAGATAAACGTGGCGAAAAATGCACCAGACTTTAGAAATTTGCTTTCTTCGCTGTCATCTTTATCTGGAATCAGTATCCACAGGCCGACGACTATAAAGCTAGCGCCGATTACCCAGTTTACCCAAGTACCTGGAATCCAGTGAGTAATTTGAACGCCAATCCACGCAGAGATTAAATGATTGATGATGGTCGCGGCAATGATGCCAAGCACTATTTGGAGCTTTGACGAGAATCGAGCGGCAAGAAACAGCGCCAGCAGTTGGGTTTTATCACCCATTTCGGCTAGAGCAACAGTAGAGATTGAGGTAAGAACGGCTTCCATTAGTGGTATCCAATGGTGGGCGATTAAACATAAGACGAATAACCTGTGCCCACCTGGAACAAGTAATCGTCTTAAGTCTCATCAATCCTGCGCGTGATGCGTATGGACTCCATTGCCATGAGCATGAGGCTCAATTATGTTGACAGTGGATCTTCGTGAACGAAGAAGATTACTCCCTTAAGAGGACGGGCAGTATAAACGAAGCCGCCCTATAAAAACAATAAAGGCGGGTTGCCCCGCCTTTATAATTATTAAACGTTATGACTAACGCACAAATTTGAGGTCTGTTTGTAAGCCTTTAAACAAGCTGACACACATGACCAATAGCAACACGGTAAATGGCAAACCAATGGTAATCGCTGCCGCTTGAATGGCGGTTAAGGCTTCAGAGCCACCGCCCACCAGCAATGCGACCGCGATGATACCTTCAAGAATAGCCCAGAACACACGTTGTGACATCGGTGCATCAGTTTTACCGCCTGCAGTAATGCCATCAATAACCAATGAGCCAGAGTCTGAAGACGTCACAAAGAAAACCAGTACTAAGACAATCGCAATGAATGAAATGATCGAAGTAAGTGGTAAGTGCTCAAACATTTGGAACATGGCCAATGAAGCATCGGTAATACCGTTCTCTGCGAGTGAACCAACGCCTTGTTGGACTTGCTCAATCGCTGAGCCACCAAAGATTGCCATCCACACCATAGATACCAATGTAGGTACCAGCAATACAGCCGTAATAAACTCACGAATAGTACGACCGCGTGAAACACGTGCGATAAACATGCCTACGAATGGAGACCAACTGATCCACCAAGCCCAGTAGAAGACAGTCCAGCCGTGATAGAACGTTTCGTCATCACGACCCACCATGTTACTAAGTGGAATAATATTCTCTAGGTAACCGACGAAGATGGTTCCCATCGCACCAAAAATAGCGCCTGTGTGACCGACAATAAGTACAAAAGCCGCTAGCAGTGCTGCAATGATCATGTTGATGTTAGACAGTAATTTCACACCGCCATCTAAACCACGAGCAACGGAAATAATAGCGACCCCTGTTACTACAGCAATGACGATAATCTGCGTCGTCAGAGTGTTCGGGATATCAAATAAGAAATTCAAACCACTGGTGGCTTGTTGTGCACCAAAGCCAAGCGATGTAGCGAGACCAAATATGGTGGCAATAACGGCTAGGATATCAACAAAGTGGCCTAGTACGCCCCAAACACGCTCGCCAAACAGAGGATAGAATGCTGAACGAATGGTAAGCGGCAAACCTTTGTTGTAAGCAAAGAAGGCAAGTGACAGCGCAACAATCGCGTAAATGGCCCAAGGGTGAAGACCCCAGTGAAACATGGTAGCGCCCATGGCAAGTGATTCAGCTTCGGGTGTGTTGGCCACAACATTGAGCGGAGTTCCGTACCAGCCAGTATAGTACGCAACCGGTTCTGCTACACTCCAGAACATTAAGCCGATACCCATGCCTGCTGCGAAAAGCATACAGAACCAGGTAAGAGTAGAGTGCTCTGGTTTAGCTTCTGTACCGCCAAGTCGAATCTTACCCATAGGCAAGACGATCAGAGCTAAACAGAATAGGACGAAGATATTACCCGCCGCCATGAAGAACCAATCGAATTGATTGATCGACCAGCCACGAGCGGCCATCAAGACATCTTTAGCGTTGTCGGGAAAGGCAATAGAGCCAATGACGAAAGCGAAGATAATAAATGCAGAGATGCCAAACACAGGGTTATGCACATCTAATCCGAGAAATTGTACGTTGTCCTGACCTGCTTTATAGGACGTGTCGTACTCTTCCCGGCCTTTTTCCGAGGAACCTTTGCTCATATTGTTTCTCCAAACTGTATTTGGTGGTAACAATTGGAATGAAGGCCGTGCATGAGATGAAATATAACACAACTTTTAAGCAGCCATTCCAATTGTCGCTCAACGAAGCAATCCAACAAGTTGGATGACGTTCGCGTTGATACGATCAGCTCATAACCCCGAGCTGGCAGCTTTTGAATACGCATCGCCACAAACATAAAATAATGGTTGTGGCGTGCGAAGCTGAGAATGGCAGTAAGTTATTTAGATGTCAAATGATTGTAAGGTCGCTATTTACTCGTTAATAAACAGCTCAAGCAGCTCATTAAGGAACAGTTTTCCCTTTTCTGTAGTGCAGATTATTCCTTCATCAAAGCGTTCTTTGTCGAGTAGATTCAACGAGACCGCTCGCTGGCAAGCCTCAAAAAGTTGTGTTGGAACAGTACGATAGGCATATATTTCATAGTCCTTTAGCGGAAACGCTTCAAATAGACGCAAGCGGTTCATCATGAACTCTAAAGGTAAATCCTCTACATTAATAGCTTCTTTGATAGACAGTGCTTCAGGCAGGTTATTGAGATAGTGATTCGGATGTCGGGTCTTTCGTGTACGAAATATTTCCCCATTTTCCAGCGTGATTTTTCCATGTGCGCCAGCTCCAATACCAATGTAATCACCAAAACGCCAATAGTTTAGATTGTGTTGAGCTTGGCAGTTTTGTTTGGCATTGGCAGAAATTTCATACTGGTGATAGCCGTTTTTCTCAAGCAACTCAAGCCCCGTATCTTGAATATTCCAAAGGGTATTGTCCTCTGGCAGGGTCGGCGGACGGCGGTAAAATTCCGTATTTGGCTCAATGGTGAGCTGGTACCAAGAAAGGTGTTCTGGGTTGAGGTCAATGGCAAGTTGTAAGTCTTCTAAGGCCATTTCAAGGCTTTGATCTGGTAAACCATGCATCAAATCTAAGTTGATATTGTCGAAACCGGCTACACGAGACTTATCCACAGCTTGGATGGCTTCTTCGCGGTTGTGGATTCTTCCTAGGGTTTTCAACAGGTTTGGTTGAAAACTTTGGATGCCGATGGATAACCGATTGATGCCCGCTTTGCGAAAGTGGGCGAATTTCTCTTGTTCAAACGTGCCAGGATTAGCTTCCATGGTAATTTCAGCGCCATCCACCCAATCAAGCTTCTCACGCAGCGCATCAAATAGCTGATAGTAGAAATCCGCACTCATTAAGCTTGGTGTGCCACCGCCAATGAACGCTGTTTGAATAGGTCGTCCAGCGACATACGCCAAGTCCACGTCGAGATCCGCCAGCAGTTGATCTAAGTAGGCCTGTTCCGGCAGTTGGCCATTTTCTTCAAAGCGATCAGCTTGGTGCGAATTGAAGTCACAATACGGGCATTTTCGTACGCACCAAGGGACATGAATATAAAGGCTTAGAGGCGGTAAATGGCTCATAGCATTTGACGGGTTTTAAACGCCTCGACCAGCTCTTTTAAGGCTTTAGCGCGATGACTTAGCTGGTTTTTGACTTCTTTTGGCAAGCTAGCCGAGCTGCAGCCTTTTTCAGGCACATAAAAGATGGGATCATAGCCAAACCCTTCGACACCTTCAGCGGACTCCAAAATACGACCTTCCCATGTGCCATGGGAAATAATGGGCGTTGGATCGTCTTTATGACGCATAAAAGCGAGCACACAATGGAAACGTGCGCTGCGCTGCTCGGCAGGCACACCATCAAGTTTTTCAAGCAGCAATGCGTTGTTCGCTTCATTGTTGCCGTGATCGCCTGCGAAACGCGCTGAGTAAATCCCCGGCGCACCCTTTAAAAAATCCACTTCGATACCGGAGTCATCGGCTAATGCAGGTAACCCTGTTGCGGCACAGGCGTGACGCGCTTTAAGAATGGCGTTTTCGACGAACGTTAAACCGGTTTCGTCAGCATCCTCGACTTGAAAGTCTCCTTGAGGTTTTACTTCAAAGTTAAATTGACTTAATAGGGCATTAAATTCTTTGATCTTGCCGGCATTGTTGCTGGCGAGCACGATGGTTTGGCTCATCTGAGTACCTTTAGTCCACGTAAACGTGGCGTTGGAATGTGACCGTCATGGGTTGGCTGTCTGCACTGAGTTTCGCCTGGACGGTAAATTTTAAAATTTCGTCATCGGTTTTAGTGAAAGGCGCTAGATAGTAAATCGAGTCGCCTTCTTCAATGGTCATAAACTCTAATGACACGATCTGCCCCAACAGGTTGGTTACCTTAGCGGATACGATTGCGCGTTGAGATTGTGGCAGCGCACCTTGACCTTGAGTGGTCACGGCCACATTTAACAAGCCTCGACCTTTGCTGCGAGTGAGACCGTATTGATTGGCAATTTGAGGCGTTAAAAAAGTGGACTCAAAGGTGTTGTAGTGGAGTTGATATTGACCAAACTCTGTTACTTGGTCTGCGTGAGCAAACGATACCAATAGGGCGGTAAAAACACCTAGAAACCATTTCATAATCACTCTCCGATATTAGCGGCTTACTTTGAAAATAGCAGTCTCGCTAAATAAATTGGGCATTAAACGAGTCCACCAATGATCATGCAATTGTCCATCAACGGCGGCCCAGCGTTGTACTTTTAGACCTTTGTCCTGACATAAGTCGCGAAAATCGTTAAAAGTACAGAAGTGGATGTTGGGAGTGTCGTACCAATTGTAAGGCAAGAACTCGGACACCGGCATATGACCTTTAATGCCTAAGTGTACCCGGTTGCGCCAGTGACCGAAGTTAGGGAAGGTGATGATCGCTTCTTTGCCAATGCGTAACATTTCGTCGAGCAACAAATCTGGTCGACGGAACTGCTGAAGCGCATGTGCCATCACAACCACTTCAAACCCTTGTTCTTCAAAGTTCTGCAGCCCTTGGTCAATGTCCTGCTCTAGAACAGGGATTCCTCTTTCGATACACATATTAATGTTTTCAGCGTCGATCTCTAAACCATAGCCTGCGACATTTTTGTGCTCGCTTAAGTGGGCAAGCAACGCACCATCGCCACAGCCTAAATCTAATACGCGAGAATTGGGTGGAATCCAATCACTAATGAGCTGTAAGTCTGCACGCATTAGGCATTCTCCTTAGGTAAACGTTTAGCAACACGACTTAAAAAACCGCGCAGGGCATTCATGTAGCGTGGAATCGGGAATAAGAATGCATCGTGGCCTTCAATGGCTTCGATTTTGGTGTAGCTCACATGTTTGCCTGAGCGAATCAAAGCATCAACGATCTCTTCGCTGCGAGCAGGGGAAAAACGCCAGTCTGTTGTGAACGAGACCAATAGGAATTCACATTGTGCTTTGCTGAGTACTTTTGCCAAGTCACCGCCTTCACGCGCTGCTGGGTCAAAGTAATCCAGAGCTTTGGTCATCAGCATATAGGTATTGGCATCAAAGCGCTTGGTAAAGGCTTCGCCTTGGTAACGTAGGTAGCTTTCCACCTCAAACTCAACTTCGTAGTTGTATTGGTAGGTATCGTGGCGCATTTGGCGGCCAAATTTATTGCCCATCGAATCATCGGACAAATAGGTAATGTGTCCTAACATGCGGGCTAAGCCTAAACCATTGGTCGGTATGGTGTCTTGTTCGATGTATTGACCGTCATGGAATTGTGGATCACGGCGAATAGATTGACGTGCGACTTCATTAAAGGCGATGTTCTGTGTCGATAGCTTAGGTGCTGAGGCGATAATGGCCGCGGCTTGAAGGCGTTCAGGGTAACGTACGCTCCAGTCTAAGACCTGCATGCCGCCTAGACTGCCACCGACGATGGCCGCAAAGGTTTGAATACCAAAACGATCAGCAAAGCGCGCTTGGGTTTCGACCCAGTCCTCCACGGTTACCATGGGGAACTCAGCACCCCAGACTTTACCTGTAGCGGGATTGACCGTTGTTGGGCCAGTGCTACCTGAGCATCCACCGAGGTTATTCAAACTGATGACGAAGAAGTGGTTGGTATCAATCGGTTTATCTGGGCCGATCGCAGAATCCCACCAGCCTGGTTTACGATCTTCCATGGAATGATACCCTGCCGCATGGTGATCGCCGCTCAGCGCATGGCAAATCAAGATAGCGTTGCTGGCGTCAGCGTTAAGTTCTCCATACGTTTCATAAACAAGCTGATAATTAGGCAGAGTCTGACCACAAGCCAGCACTAACGGTGTATCGAAGTGTGCTACCTGTGGTGTGATAAGCCCCACAGAATCGACAGGAATGGTATCCGGCATAGGTTGTGCGTTTCCTGATGAAAGTAAGCGAAATGCCGCGCTGTGAGCGACCGATAGAATTCTTTTAATGGAGGCACAGTCTAGCGTTTGCGCTACAGGGCATCAAGAGAGGGACGTAAAACCCGACCAGTAATCGTACTGGTCGGGCGCTTTTAGAACGATTAGCGCAGGGTGAAGACGCGGGTTTTGTCCGCCAAGCTACTTGCCATGTCGTGAATCTGATGAGCGCTGTTAACAATCAGTTCTATGGAGTGACTGTCTTCGCTCAGTTGTTGAGCGATTTGATCCATTTCAGTGCTCATTTGTACGGCGGTGCTGGCAACGTCTTGAATAGAGGTCGCCATTTCATCAGAGGCCTGTGAGCTGGTCTGCGCGTTATTTTCGATGGTGCGAATGGCACTTTCTGCTTCACCCCCATTTTGCTCGATAACACGTAGACGTTCTTGGCCTTGTTCCATCGTGTCTATTGCTGTTTTGGTGGACGTCTGTATGGTGCTGACAATGTCTGTGATTTTTGAGGTGGCGTCGACGGTTTTCTCGGCGAGCGAACGGACCTCATCGGCGACAACAGAGAAGCCTCGGCCTGCTTCTCCTGCCCGGGCCGCTTCAATCGCAGCGTTCAATGCAAGCAAGTTGGTTTGGTTCGCTAGATCATTGATCATGCCGATCACGTTATCAATGTCGGAAGACAAACGACCCAGTTCATCGAGTTGCTTACCTGTTAGATTAACTGCATCCACGGTGCCTTTCAGGTTATCCAGTACCACACGAATGGTTTTGGCACCGGCTTTCGCAGATTCATAGGTTTCGCTTGAATGCTCGCGAAGCTCAGCGGTGGTTGAAGATAGGTTGGTGATACGGCCGGATATATCATCCGTTGCAACCGCAAGAGAGCTGGTACGTTCGGTGACGGAGCGATTATTGTCGGCAATATTGGTAATGGCGCCATTTAAATCATTGACCATTGAGCTCACGCTAGAGGTGGTCATGACAACATCACTCAACACGTTGCCTAAACCGCCGGTCATTTCATTAAGTGATTTGCTAAGCGCATCAAACTCGTCATTACGTTTGTTGTTAATAGCGGCTTTGGCGGTCATGTCGCCTTCTTTAACCTTGGTTAAATCTGCGATGACTTGCATGAGTGTATTACGCGCACTACGACCAATGCTCATCATCAATAATAATGAAACAAGAGAGACCGCAATTGAGACGGCTATTAATGTGTAAAGCGATTGATTACTTTGTTTGTCTGAGGCGACTTCCGCTTGTTGGACATAAGAGCTAATCAACTCAGCGAGTGCCATTTGGCTGTCGGAAAATTGGTTCTTTTCTTGATCGAAGCGTTGTTCTGCTTGTCGCAGCGAGTCGAAGGCTGGCCCGTAAGCCAATAGTGCCTCGTAATATTCTGCGGCAACCGGACCGATGCTGTCTTTGAAGCCAAAGTCATTTACTTTGGAAATAAAACGGTCATAGCTTTTTTGCAGATCGGCGAGTACTTCAGCGTCTGGATGGCTAAGATAAGTGGCTTCAAATTTACGGACATTAACAAATTCACGACGCAATAGACTTAGGCGCTCGACATTCGTAGCAATTTGCTCACCTAGCATAGACACTTTGCCTTTCAAACCAGATGTATTACTGAAACCAATAATACTGCGCTGTTTCGCTAACGCTAATAAAGCATTCGCGTAATTTTCTAGTATGGTTTGAGAGGATTTTAAGGCATTGGCCAACTGTGTTTGGTCGGCCTTTTCTATGTCTTGTTGAAAAATTTCAATGTCTTTTTGTTTACGAGCTTCCAATGTAGCGGTGTATGCCGCGTAGTTAGCATCATTAAGGTTGCGTAGCTGATCGGCAGCTTCCAGAATACCAAGACTGACCTTATCGACACCGGAGCCGATGTCCCCATAAACACGCAGTTTTTGGTTGGCCTCTTGTTGGGCATTCATTCCATTGATAGCGACCAGTGTAACAAGCGTAAAACCAACGACAGCACAAACTAGCAAAAACAGTAGCTTGGCCCTAAAGGACAGGTTGTTCAACATACATCACCTTCAACCATTAAATTACGATATCGTTCAAAAATAGAGCATTAGGTATGCAGTATGCAAGCATCGTGCAATTTTAAATGGTAATTTTAAGTTATTACTTTGTATAAGGAGTAAGTGAGCTGTCCAGCGCGCTTTTCTTTTTCGAGCTGCCAGTGGTTTGGTAGGCCGCTTAGGTCACTTTCACTCTCTTTTTCGATGTAAATATAACCATTGGGTTTGAGCCATCCTTCAGAAATCATAGGAATGATTTTTTCGAGCAGCCCTTTTCTAAATGGAGGGTCTAAAAAAATGATATCGAAGGCTGTTGGTGGGGTGTTAAGGTAAGCCATTGCATCGCTGTTAATTACACTTCCATTGCTGGCTTTTAACGTTGAGAGATTATGGGTGATCTGTTGTGCAACGGCTCGGTTAAGTTCTACAAACGTGCATTCTTTTGCACCACGAGAGAGCGCCTCCAATCCCAGTGCACCAGACCCAGCAAACAGGTCTAAACAACTTGCCCCAGGTATGTCGAAGTTTAGCCAGTTAAATACCGTTTCGCGCACACGATCGGTAGTCGGACGTAATCCTTCCAAATCTAAAATGGGTAACTGACGAGAGCGCCAATCACCACCAATGATGCGAAGTTTTGATTGGCCTTTAGCGTTATTTGCCTTAGCAGGTTTTCTCATAGCTTTATTAGAACTTCTTGACGGGATGATTGAATCAGCAGCTGTTCGAGATGCTGTCGGTATTGTTCTATTGTAAAAGAGTTCGCAGCTTCACTGTAGTGCTGAGCAAAATCATTCAGCGATAAAGGTGATTTCGGCATCGCAACACTGGTCGCAATAGCGCGCCACCAATCTGGATTTTGGCTAAGGGCAGGTAATTGCTGCAGAAGCTGATCTTTCAGCGCGTTAAACGCCGCTTGTTCTTGATAGCTCGGTAACTGGTCAGGTGCAATCCAGCTTGTATGCGATTGAGACGATGCTGGGTCGGCTAACAATACAGACTGAGGTGTTTCTATTTGCCAATTCACGAAGGCTTGTGTCGACTCTAAGTGCAGCTGCCATTGTCCTGTTTGGCTGTTAGAACGATTCTTCTGTGCTTGTAAGCTGTCTTTTGCCCAGACTTGAAGCGTGAGCCAATCTGTAACAGAGGTGATTGGAGCAATTCCTAACGCGCCATACACGGCACTGAGTGATTGATCACCAATTTCAGACGTTGATGGTGCGTTAGCAAGTTGCCAATCAATGTTCGAAGACCCTTTTTTCATAGATTGTGTGAGTAAATTGAGCCCCTGCTGCAAAGGTTCAAGTGTCTTGTCGTTCAACGCCCCAGCGATGACGATATGAGACACGTGTTGTTTAATGAAGGCGAAGTGTTCCGACAGTTGTGCTACGGTGATTTGTTGCACAGAAGAGGGTGCTGCAAGCAAAGGTTTAGGGAAAAGTTGTAGCATCAGCTGTTGCTGACCAATATCGTTACGGTGGTGTCGTTGCCAGCTTTGCAGCGCGGTTTCTTTAAATTGCGTTTTGTTTAACCATGCGCTGAGTACATCTAAGGTCGCTGTGAGAAATTGCGGTTGGTTGCTTAGTGAGACGCTAATCTTTTGTTGGCTTACGGAATATCGCGCTTCAGCCGCTGCTGCAATTGGGGTTAAGCGCTGATTAATCGTCGCCGTACTCAGTGGCAGTGTTGGACCCGTGAGCAAAGACATGGTGGCAGCCGTCAACTGAGGTGATTCAGCGTTACTATTAAATACAATGGCAAGTGATAGCTTATCACTGCCTTCCCAGTCATCTTGTGTAAGCCAATACACAGGAATGCCAGAGGTGGTCTGCCACGTTTCAATATTAGGTGTCGCAAGGTCAACGCGCGTACTGGTCAAATTTAGCAGCCAAACGGCAAGAGTAGTGGCCACTATAATGACAGCTAATACGGGACGACTAAATAACGGCTTATCGCGCTTAAACATAAAATTGTCGCTCGAAGAATGAGATAGAGTACATTTTTCCACGAAAGTGGGGCTTTTTGCTAATAGGAATGATGCTAAAATCACCGTTTTTAACGCAACTACGCCTTGGTTTGCTCGGCGTCGCGATTCAATTACCCATCCATTGGGATCAATCTAGAGAGATGTGAATGGAATTTGTAGATCAGATAATCGCTTATTTAACACCATATTTTGGTGAATACGCTCGCTTCGCACCGATTGCTATCGGTGTGATATTGGCCATCTTTGCTTTCATCATTAAACGTTCTGTTATGAAAAGCATGGATGCCGACATTAAAGCGGCGAAACAAAAGCCGCTAGACACGTCTGTCGAGCCACAACCTGAGTCGTCCGAACCTGAAGGCATTAGTGAGCTAATTGTCGAGGCCGAGACAAAAGCGGCTACGGAAACAAAAGATGAGAAGCCTGCGGTTGTTGTGGATGCGCCGGAAGAGTCTGCTCCTGATGCCATTGCTCAACCCGAACCGGCTCCGACTCCAGCACCGGCGCTTTCTTGGTCCCAGCGCATTAAAGCTGGGTTGGCGCGTACTCGTGGTGGCTTTGGCTTGTCTTCTCTTCTCATGGGCAGTAAAAAAGTCGATGACGATTTAATCGAGGAGCTGGAAACGCAACTATTAATGGCGGATGTGGGGGTGGCGGCTACACAGTCATTAATTGACTCCTTAAATGCCAAGCTGAGCCGTAAAGAGCTGAAAGACACCGATGCTCTCATGCGCACCTTAAAAGGTGAGTTGCAGGACATCTTAGTGAACTCCGAAAAACCGTTAGTACCCGAACACAAAGACGGCCCATTTGTTATCTTAATGGTAGGCGTTAATGGCGTGGGTAAAACGACGACCATTGGTAAGTTGGCGAAGAAGTATCAAGCCGAAGGCAAGAGTGTGATGTTGGCCGCAGGTGATACCTTCCGCGCGGCCGCCGTTGAGCAACTTCAAGTATGGGGCGATCGCAATAATGTCCCTGTGGTCGCACAGCATACGGGCGCGGATTCTGCCTCTGTGATTTACGACGCCATCGAATCTGCGAAATCCCGCGGTGTCGATATTGTTATTGCAGATACAGCAGGCCGATTGCAGAACAAAGCAAACTTGATGAGCGAGCTTGAAAAAGTGGTTCGTGTCATGAAGAAGCTCGATGTGGCGGCGCCACATGAAGTGATGTTGGTACTCGACGCGGGGACTGGTCAAAATGCGTTAAGCCAAGCAAAGCTGTTTACCGAAGCCGTCGGTGTGTCCGGTATTACGTTGACAAAATTAGATGGTACCGCGAAAGGCGGCATCATCTTCGCGATTGCAAAGCAATTCAGTTTGCCTATTCGATACATTGGTGTGGGCGAGCAAGCAGACGATTTACGTCCGTTTAAGTCTCAAGAATTTGTTGACGCTTTATTTGAGAGTGAGTAACAGTTAGATTAAACCAGTCAACAACAGGGGATGTCTGCGTGGAAATTGAGTTTCAAAGAGTAGGGAAAAAATATGAGAGCGGTCATGATGCTTTGTCGCAGGTGAGTTTTCACCTACGACAAGGGGAGATGGCCTTTCTCACAGGCCATTCAGGGGCCGGTAAAAGTACCTTGATGAAACTCATTATGATGATTGAACGTCAAACTACTGGGACTATTTTAGTCGATGGCGTCGATCTTCGTACGTTAGGTAAACATGCGATTCCTTACCACCGCCGCCGTGTCGGTGTGGTATTCCAAAATCACCAACTTTTGTTTGATCGTAGCGTGTTTCACAATGTGGCTTTACCGTTGCAAGTGAGCGGAGCGGATGACGATCAAACGGGCAAACGCGTACGCGCGGCATTGGATAAAGTGGGGCTGTTGGGCAAAGAAAAACTCAACCCGATGGCGTTGTCTGGTGGTGAGCAGCAGCGTATCGGCATTGCGCGTGCGGTGGTTAACAAACCTCAATTGCTGCTGGCCGACGAACCAACAGGTAATCTAGACCCCCGGTTGTCTGCTGAAATTATGAACTTATTCCAAGAGTTTAATCGAGTTGGTGTGACGGTTATGGTGGCGAGCCATGACTTGGCGCTGGTGGCGCGCATGCGTCATCGTGTATTGACGTTAAATCAAGGCCGAATGGTCAATGATGGAGGGTTTGCTTAAATGGCAAGACCTCCTCAACAGCGCTCTGCTGCACAACGTGGCGCGACTCGTCAGGCTCATTCAGCAAAGCAAAAACCTGTTTGGCGTGCTCAGGGGTTTGATTTCAAACTGTACCTCCGCCAGCATCAAGCCTTTCTTATTGAAAGTCTGACTCGACTGCTAGGTCATCCTCTTGCCAGCGCTATGACAATTATGGTCATTGCGATCTCGTTATCCTTGCCAGGCGGGTTATTTGTTTTATTGAAAAACGTGCAATCGGTGACCGATCGTTGGGAGCAGCAGTCGGTTATTTCGCTGTATTTATTTTCTCAGTTAGAAGACACCGAAGCGCTTTCGTTGTCTCATCAATTGTCGAGTCGAGCCGATGTATTGTCGGTCGAGTACATTTCTAAAGAAGAAGGCCTACGTTACTTCGAGCAGTCCAGTGGTTATGAGCAGATCATGTCTACGTTGCCTGAAAACCCGTTGCCGATCGTTTTAAAAGTCATCCCCAAAGCGATTGTTGATCTTAATACCTTACCGGATTTACAAGCACTACGAGACCATTTACAAAGCCTGCCGCAAGTTGAATATGCTCAGTTAGATGCAGAGTGGTTGCAGCGTCTTGCGACGATGATCAGCTTTGGTGAGCGCTTTGTATACGCCATTTCTGCTTTGCTGGTGATTGCAGTGCTGTTGATTGTTGGTAATACCATTCGTATGGCGGTTGAAAGTCGTCGTGATGAAGTGCTTGTCATGAAACTTGTCGGGGCAACGAACAGCTATATTCGTCGACCTTTCTTATACATGGGGTTCTGGTTTGGTGTGTTAGGCGGTTTATTTGCCTCAATCTGCATACTTATGTTGTCGTGGTGGGTGAGCTCGCCTGCTGAGCAGTTGATTGAGCTTTATCACGCAGGATTCGAGCTGCAAAGTTTTAATGCAGTTGAAATTATAATGTGTTTAACTATCAGCGCAGTGATTGGCGTGATCGGCTCTTGGGTCGCAGTAAGTCGCCATATCCGTGATATTGAGTTGCAGTAATTGAGGAAGAATCTCCCTCGTAATATTGACAAATTGAGGTCAATTCTCCACATTTACCGCACACACAGTGTGAACTTTGTTGCTAGTATTTGCTCATACTTAGTATGAACACGAAGAGGTAAAATAGAAATGGGTCAAGCTCTCCAGCCAATCGACATGATGACTCCAGGTCAAAATCTTGAGTCGTATGTTCAGGCCGTTAGTACCATTCCAATTTTGTCAGCGGATGAGGAACGCGAGTTAGCAGAACGTCTTTATTATCAAAGCGATTTAGAGGCTGCACGCTCGTTGGTTATGTCTCACCTGCGTTTTGTCGTACATATTGCTAAAAGTTACTCTGGATACGGCTTAAACCAAGGCGATTTAATCCAAGAAGGTAACGTTGGCTTAATGAAAGCGGTTAAGCGTTTCAACCCAGAAGTGGGCGTGCGCTTGGTATCTTTCGCCGTGCATTGGATTAAAGCCGAAATTCATGAATTCATTCTGAAGAACTGGCGTATCGTGAAAGTCGCGACGACCAAAGCGCAACGAAAAATGTTCTTTAACTTACGCAGTGCTAAGAAAACACTTACGTGGTTAAGTAATTCAGAAGTTGAATCGGTTGCCAGTGATCTAGGTGTTACACCTGATGTTGTGCGTCAAATGGAAGGGCGCATGAGCTCTTCTGATATGGCGTTTGATGCCAGTGGCGATGATGACGATGACAGCGCATACCAAGCACCTGCTAACTATTTAGAAGATTCGAGCTACGATCCAGCGATGGTGCTTGAACATGGCAACTGGGAAGCCGACTCTAACCGTCGTCTTGAAAGTGCGATGCTAGAGCTTGATGACCGCAGCCGAGATATATTGATTAAGCGTTGGTTGAGTGAAAATAAATCTACCTTGCATGATCTTGCCGATGAATATTCGGTATCGGCTGAACGTATCCGCCAGCTTGAAAAGAATGCGATGAAAAAAATTCGATTAGCCATGGGCGAAGCACAGTTCCACTAAGCTTCTGGTCATTGACTAATGAATTAGAAAGCCCTCCGATGTGAGGGCTTTTTTGTGTCTTGTGCTAGCACTTTACATCCACTTGATTAATTCTATTGTTATGCGGAAAGCGTCTTATGTATCAGTTTGGCTTGCGCTATGTCTCATGCTTCGACGCGTCAGCGCCTCCTAGATGCATAAGACGCTTTCTACCTAGGAAGGTTAATGGTCTTAGTTAATGGCGTTGTTGAGAGATTACTGGCTACGTAATCGATTACCTGGCACAAACTGCCAGGTGCGGATGATTTCGAGTTGATCCACTTCTTTTTTTAGCTCAGTAGGGAAAGCATCAAAGGGCTCCGCTAAGCGGACGGTTCGCATTGCAGCATCATCTAACACGCGTATACCGGAGGACTGCAGTACCTCAATACTCTCGACGTAACCATTCGGCATAATCGCGACCGCTAGGCGCAGCTGGCCATAAAGATGGTTTTGTTTGGCTTCGGAGGGGTAGTGGATATTACCGATTCGCTCGATTTTACGGCGCCAGTCATCGAGGTATTTGGCATCAATGGCGGATTTTGCGGACACTGAGGTGAGGCGTCGAATACGTGGGCGTTTGGCATAGGATTGACGTTGCTGATCAAGTAGCGCTTCGAGTGTTGCGATATCGCTCGACAGTCTACTCGGCACTTGAGTCTTGCCCAGAAACTGCTCTTCCAGGGTTTTGTTCTGTTGTTCTGGGTCATCCAGTACCCGAAAGACATCACTCTGATTGCGACTGGCGATGAGTTGCGGGTCTTTGACGGGTTCTGCTGACGCCAATTCGGGTTGGACGGGAGGGGTGATGTCTTGAATCTCGTCTGACCGGAACTGAGCGGTTTCTGTAGTGGTTAGCTTCTGTTTGCGCAGTTCTGTCCCACTTGCCTGTTGATTGGCTTGGGCGATGAAATCGGCTTCTTTGGGGGCGTCAGACTTATGCTGAACCAGTGTTACTTCGAGTGCTTTCCTAGGAGCAGTTTGTCCCATGGAAAAATCAAAGTTCACCAGTGTGATTGCCATCAAGTGCAGACTGATGGCAATAAACAGAGTAATCGAGAAGCGATCTGCGCTGCGCATAGCGAATTATCGAGCGTTTAAGCGCGCCTCAATGGCGTCCATAAGGGTCATGCCAATGTTCAATCCATATTGATCGTCTAATTGGCGGACACAGGTTGGGCTGGTGACGTTGATTTCCGTTAGATAGTCGCCGATGACGTCTAAACCGACGAACATTAGGTCTTTTTCTTTTAGCGTAGGAATGACTTGATCGCAGATCCAACGGTCTCGTTCACTGAGTTCACGCCCCTCACCACGACCGCCAACAGCTAGGTTTCCCCGTGTTTCACCCGCAGCAGGAATGCGTGCCAAAGCATAAGGAATGGGCTTGCCATCGACGATAAGAATACGCTTGTCGCCTTGTTTGATTTCTGGAATGTATTTTTGCGCCATGATTTGTTCAGTACCCAAGTTTGTCAGGGTTTCAATGATCACCCCAACATTGGAGTCGTCTTCTTTAAGACGGAAGATGGAGCTACCGCCCATGCCATCCAATGGTTTGAAAATCACGTCTTTATGCTTTTTATGGAACGCTTTGAGCAGATCGCCACGGCGAGTAACGAGCACTTCTGGACAGCATTGCGGGAACTGCGTTGCGAACAGCTTTTCATTGCATTCTAAAAGAGATTTTGGGTTGTTGACCACTAATGCACCGTCGCGCTGGGCTTGATCTAGAATCATAGTGCTGTGCATGAATGCACTGTCAAATGGCGGATCTTTGCGCATTAAAATAACATCCAGATCACCCAAAGCTACCATGCTCTCTTCACCGAGTTCATAGAAGTGGTCAGGGTCTTTGAAAACGTTCAGCGGCTTAGTCATAGCAAAGGCACGACCATTGTCGAGAAAGAGATCAGATTGCTCCATGTAATACAAAGACCAACCTTTATCGGCGGCTGCCCATAACATGGCGAGAGAGGTATCTTTTTTATAATTAATGGCTTGGATAGGATCCATTACGATGCCGAGTTTAATGGTCATGATGTACTTTTCCTGTTACAGCGCACAGGCCTCTTGGGCCTATGGCAAAATTTTTATATAGAGAAGAGTATAAGGACTCGGGACAGGAAAGATAAGGGCTGAGTGAGAAAATATCAGACAAGAAAAAGCGGCACAGCAAGGTGCTGTACCGCTAAGTTTGTTTACCAACCGCCAGTGTTGTCGGTTGCATCAATAAAGATAACGCCGTCATCGTTAACAGAGGTGTTACCTTGCGGAAAGTTGCTGTTACTTGGTGCGGCGGTATTGTAACTAGGGCGAACAGGGACTACCTGCTGAACTGGGCTAACAGGCGGTTGATAGCTCTGAACTGGGACTACCGGCTGAGCTGTGCTAACCGGTGGTTGATAGCTCTGAACTGGTGGATTGTACTGCTGTTGTGCTGGCACTTGATAGCTAGATATTCCATCCACTGGCTGCTGAGGAACCTGATAGCTACTTTGCCCCCCTTGGTTGTATTGCTGGGGATTATAAGGTGCTGTTGTTGGTGTGGTTGCTGTAGTAGGTCGATTTACATCTGGTGTAACAGCTTTTGCCATTTTAGCCTCAGCTGTTTGAGCTGTACGCTCTCTGGGCAGGGGCTCTTGATCGTATCCAAGATCTTCGGGTTGATAGATGCGCATCGCACGCATCAAATCACCCTTGGTATTGAATAAGCGGAAAACTGAGTATAGCTCATCGAAGTCAGCATTGACGTAGTCTTGACGCGCTTCAAACAGTTCGTTTTCACTGTCTAATACATCTAGCAAGGTACGTCGGCCAAGATTGAACTGTTGGGCATAAGATAGTTGAGATTCTTTTGTGGCTGTTACGTAACGTTGTAAATGGATTTTGGATCCCAGTGCTGCTTCGTATGATGCCCAAGATAAACGTGCCGATAATTCAGCTTCTCGCACCGCGTTGCGTTGAATTTCTGAAGCTTGAATATTTTGTTGAACCGCAATATTCTGAGCTCGACGATCTGCTCCACCGTTATAAAGGTTATAATTTAAGCGAAGCATTGCTGTCAGGTCTTCACTAGAGCCCTCTCGGCCATCAATATTATTATTGAAAGAGCTTTCAACCACGAAGTTTAATTCTGGGTAAAAGCTTGAGTCTGCGGCATCGATGGAGTGCTCCGTTGCTTCAACATCCCATCTGGCAGAGTCAAGAGCTGGGCTACCTTGCAGTGCCTGATCAATCGCTTCAGCCATACTCGTAGGCAGAAGAGAGCGATCAGGCTCTGGATGAATCAGTTCTTTAGGAGGCAAGTCTCCGACAACAACTTTATAATTTGCTTCTGCTGCATGAAGGTTATCTAGAGCTGATAGTCGATTGGCTTCTGCTTTCGCTAGTCGCGCAGATATTTGACTAAAGTCAGACTGACGACCGACACCAGATTCTGTCGCAGTACGAATTTGCTCGTATATGCGATCATGAGTCTCTAGATTGGACTCAGCCAAAATAACCAATTCGCGATTACGCAGTACATTGGTATACGCTTCCGCAACATCTAAGGCTTTGTTTTCAATTTGGTTGAGAGCATTCCAGCGATTAGCTTCGGCTTCAGCTTTTAACCGCTTTACGTTATTGGTGGAATTGAAGCCATTAAAAATTGGTTGAGTTAATGTTAAACCCAGCTCTCGGCGAGTTAACGAAACATCTTCTCCAGAACCTTGGTAGTCATATGTTGACTCATGACCAATACCGGCATTGAAATCTATTGATGGATAAAAGCCACTGCGACGAGTCACTTCAGTGCTCTCAAGACTTTCTTTGTACAGTGCTATCGATTGGCGAACCTGAGGGTTGTTCTCTATGGCCGTGTAGGTTGCTTCTTCAAGGGTTATAGCCCATGAGGGTAATGCCAAAAGAGACGTTGCCAGCGCTATACTGCTGACGATTAATTTTTGTCGAAACATGGGCTCCACCTAATGTAAAAATGCGTTAGCTGAAATAACGCTCAACTCTGAATGTACACTGTATAAAATTGCCACAGTTGATAACAACATATTAGTGTTAGTGACCATAGCAGAATGTTACAAATCGTAAAATCAAATATCTCCCCAAAGTAAATTCAATGCTGTAAGTGCCACAATCGGAGCGGTTTCTGTGCGTAATACTCGAGGTCCTAAAGCGATAGCAGAAAAACCTTGTTGTTCTGCAAAGTCTATTTCTGTCTCGGAAAGCCCGCCTTCTGGGCCGATTAGTAAGGCGATTTTCTGATTATCTGGTGGGGTAAACTGATTCACTGGGCGTGCACTGTGATGGTGTAGTGCCAACCTTAACATTTCGTTACAATTTATGACCCAGTCTTGCAGAGCAATGGGAAAGCTGACTTCAGGAACAATGCCCCGCCCTGATTGTTCTGCGGCACTGATGGCAACTTGCTGCCAATGTTGTACGCGCTTTTCGAGTCGAGCATCGTTTAAACGGACCTCGCAACGTTCACTGAATAACGGCTGTATTTTATAAACACCTGACTCAACGGCTTTTTGAATCGCATAGTCCATACGTTCACCGCGGGAGATGGATTGACCTATGGTGACCAAAAGAGGTGATTCGTTTTTCAATGCTTCAAAATTATCCACGGCTACTTGAGCATTTCGCTTTTGTACATTGACCAGCTTGGCTTGGTATTGTCCGCCTTGACCATTGAATAAAACGACTGGGTGATCTTCTTTTAATCGCAATACTTTGCAACAGTGTTGAAAAGCACCATCAGGAAAGTCAAATGTAGTGTGTTCTGCGAGTGGTAAATCTACGAAAATACGTGGAATGCGCATAAATTAAAAAGCCCTCTTATAAGAGGGCTTTTATAACGGAAATTGCGGGAATTATAAACCTGCAGCGTTACGTAATGTGTCAGCTTTGTCCGTGCGTTCCCATGTGAAGTTTTCTTCTTCACGACCAAAGTGGCCGTAAGCCGCTGTAGGTAGGTAGATTGGGCGCTTAAGATCGAGCATCTTAATTAAGCCTGCTGGGCGCAGATCGAATTGTTCGCGTACCAGCTGAGAAATCAATTCGTCACTGACTTTACCTGTACCAAAGGTGTTGATACTGATTGACGTAGGCTCGGCCACGCCAATGGCGTAAGACACTTGGATCTCACACTTGTCGGCAAGACCAGCTGCGACGATGTTTTTCGCGACGTAACGCCCTGCATAAGCGGCTGAACGGTCTACTTTTGATGGATCCTTACCAGAGAATGCGCCACCGCCGTGACGTGCCATGCCGCCGTAGGTATCAACGATTATCTTACGACCCGTTAGGCCACAGTCACCCACAGGGCCGCCAATGATAAATTGGCCTGTTGGGTTAATGAAGAATTTAGTCTCTTTCGATAACCACTCTTCTGGAAGAACTGGCTTGATAATTTCTTCCATTACCGCTTCACGCAAATCAGCTTGTTTTACGCTGGCACTGTGTTGTGTCGACAGTACCACCGCATCAATTGCACACGGCTTGCCGCTTTCATCATAGCGGAAGGTGACTTGGCTTTTTGCATCGGGGCGCAGGAAGTCTAGTGTGCCGTTTTTGCGTACTTCGGCTTGGCGTTGAACCAAGCGATGAGCGTATGTGATCGGAGCAGGCATTAAAACGTCTGTTTCATTGGTTGCGAAACCAAACATTAGGCCTTGGTCACCCGCGCCTAGTTCTTTCTCGTTGGCTTCGTCGACGCCGACAGCGATGTCTGCAGATTGCTTGCCAATCGCGTTAAGTACCGCGCAGGACTCCCAGTCAAAGCCCATATCGGAGCTGTTGTAACCAATGTCACGGATAACGCCGCGGGCGATGTCTTCGATATCAACCCAAGCATTGGTGCGTACTTCACCCGCAACCAAGACCATGCCGGTTTTAACAAGTGTCTCACATGCAACACGCGCTTCTGGGTCTTCTTTGATGATGGCATCCAAGATAGCATCGGATACTTGGTCTGCAATTTTATCTGGGTGACCTTCAGAGACTGATTCTGAGGTAAATAGAGAATATTCTGACATGTTTGTGCCTCTATAGATGTAAATTCTAGAGCGCCAAACAGGCATAAAAAAACCCGCTTAGCTGAAATGGTTTGCTAAACAGGCGTATCGTGCTTCTGTTTAGCTGAATTTATATAGCGTCCGCAAGCCGAAACAAATCGACGCTGTACTACGGATAATGAACCAATGACGACTAAAATTCAAGCAATTGCGCATTAAGGGTAGGGTGCTTTCGGTGCTTTTTTGCTATGCTATTGTCCATCTTTGTGCAATTTCATTTTCTTTGCTTAATTAGTAAGCATAAGCCGTCTGATGCCGTTGCAAGGCTTGGGCTTAGCGTGGAGAATGATGCCGACATTTCGTACATTAACCAGGAGTGGATGATCAATGCCGTCTCGTAAACAACTTGCTAATGCTATACGCGTACTGAGCATGGACGCGGTTCAAAAAGCAAAATCTGGACACCCAGGCGCGCCAATGGGCATGGCTGATATTGCAGAAGTGCTTTGGAATGACTTTCTGAAACACAACCCAAGCAATTCTAGCTGGGTCGATCGTGACCGTTTTATTTTGTCAAACGGCCATGGTTCAATGTTGATCTATTCTCTGTTGCATCTTTCTGGCTATAACTTGCCAATGGAAGAGCTAAAGCAATTCCGTCAGCTACACTCGAAAACTCCTGGTCACCCTGAGTATGGCTACACTGATGGCGTTGAGACAACGACAGGCCCTCTAGGCGCTGGTATCAGCAATGCTGTCGGTATGGCGATTGCTGAGAAAACGCTAGCAGCGCAATTTAACCGCGAAGGCCACAATGTAGTTGACCACAACACATACTGCTTCCTTGGTGACGGTTGTATGATGGAAGGTATTTCCCACGAAGCGTGTTCGCTAGCGGGTACGCTTGGTCTAGGCAAACTGGTTGCATTCTGGGATGACAACGGTATCTCTATCGATGGTCATGTAGAAGGTTGGTTCACTGACGACACACCTAAGCGTTTTGAATCTTACGGCTGGCATGTCATTGCGGACGTTGACGGCCATGACCCTGAAGCGATTAAAGCAGCTATTGAAGCCGCGCAAGCTGAAACTTCTAAACCGACACTGATCTGTTGTAAAACCATTATTGGTTTTGGCTCGCCAAATAAGTCAGGCTCGCACGACTGTCATGGTGCGCCACTGGGTGATGACGAGATCGCTGCAGCTCGTGAGTTCCTAGGCTGGTCAGAAGCACCGTTTGAAATCCCTGCAGACGTTTACGCGGGTTGGGATGGTAAAGAGAAAGGTGCAGCAGCTCAGTCTGAGTGGGAAGCGAATTTTGAAGCTTATCAAGCGGCTTACCCAGAACTAGCAGCTGAGTTTGATCGCCGTGTTGTTAAAGGTGAATTACCAGCTGATTTCACAGAAAAAGCAGCAGCTTATATTAAAGAATGCCAAGACAAGGGTGAGAACATTGCCAGCCGTAAAGCATCACAAAATGCGATCGGTACGTTTGGTGCAATGCTTCCTGAGCTACTAGGTGGTTCTGCAGATTTGGCCGGCTCTAACCTAACGTTGTGGTCGGGTTCTAAAGGCATTCAAGAAGACCCTGCGGGTAATTACATTTACTACGGTGTACGCGAATTCGGTATGAGCGGCATTATGAATGGTGTATCGCTACACGGTGGTTTCATCAACTATGGTGCGACGTTCATGATGTTTATGGAATACGCACGTAATGCAGTCCGTATGTCTGCATTGATGGGCATTCAAAACATTTTCGTTTACACCCATGACTCAATTGGTCAGGGTGAAGACGGTCCAACGCACCAGCCTGTTGAGCAGCTTGCTAATCTACGTATGACACCAAACATGTCCGTATGGCGTCCTGCTGATGCTACGGAAACAGCGGTGGCATGGTCAGCGGGTATCCAACGTCGTACAGGCCCTACTGCACTTGTTTTCAGTCGCCAAGGTTTACCTGCGTTGTCTCGTACCGATGCGCAAGTGGCAGATGTCGCGAAAGGTGGTTACGTGCTTTCTGATTGCGAAGGCACACCAGAATTGATTTTGATTGCAACGGGTTCTGAAGTATCTCTAGCCATGGATTCTGCGCAAGCGCTGACTGAAAAAGGCACTAAGGTGCGCGTTGTCTCTATGCCGTCTACCGATGCGTTTGATGCGCAAGATAAAGCGTACCAAGAGTCTGTCCTGCCAAGCAGAGTTACTAAGCGTGTAGCAATTGAAGCTGCGCATGTTGACTACTGGTACAAATACGTTGGCTTTGGCGGTGCGATGGTTGGCATGCGTTCATTCGGCGAATCGGCACCGGGTGGCGACCTATTGAAACACTTCGGTTTCACTGTTGAAAATGTTGTTGAAACAGCAGAGAAACTGCTGAACGCCTAACGGCTTCGCAACGAAAGAGGAGCTTAGCGCTCCTCTTTTTTGTTGGATCAATGTGATAAGAGAACTATGTTGCGAATAGCAATTAATGGCTATGGCCGTATTGGCCGATCTGTTTTACGTGCGATTTATGAAAATGGTTACCAAGACCGTTTACACGTTGTCGCAATTAACGAGTTGTCAGATATCGAAACGATCAGTTACTTGACTCGTTACGATACAACTCATGGTCGCTTTCCGAAACCTGTTTCCGTTGAAGGTCAGAGTCTATTGATCGGTGATGACGAGATTCGGTGTTTTAGTGCTATGTCTCCGGAAGAGCTGGATTGGGCGACTTTAAAAGTAGACCTAGTTTTGGAGTGTTCGGGCACGTTTACCGAACGAGGTGAGATACAGCGCTTTATCGACGCGGGTGTGCCAAGAGTATTGTTATCTCAACCTGCATCTGCCGATGTAGATGCGACGATTGTATTTGGGTTTAACCATGAAAGCAGCATGTCTGCGGATCAGACGATCGTCTCTGCGGCATCTTGTACGACAAACTGTGTTATCCCCGTGTTGGATACGTTACAAGAGTTGGCAGGTGTGGAGCATGGTGCAACGCAAACCATTCATTCCGCTATGAATGACCAACCGATTATAGATGCTTATCACACTAAAGATTTACGACTAACGCGCTCCGCTATGAGCTCGATTATTCCAGTGAACACGGGGCTTGATCGCGGTATTGCGCGTTTAATGCCTGAATTGGAAGGTAAGATCAGTTCCAATGCGGTGCGTGTACCGACGATTAATGTCTCGTTGATCGATATGGTAGTGCGTACCAAGCAAGATGTGACAGCAGAACAAGTAAATGCTGCCCTTCAAATCGCTGCTTCGTCTAAGTACGCGGGATTATTAGGCTACACTCAGGAAGCCCATGCGTCGGTAGACTTTAATCATGATCCGCGCTCGGTCATCATCGATGGAACACAAACCCAAGTGGTCGATGGTCGGTTGGTGAAGCTTCTGTGTTGGTTTGATAATGAATGGGGCTATGCGAATCGCATGTTAGATGTGGCATGCTATTGGCAGCAACAATTGGAAAACAGTGCTCAGCACTGATGATTTTAAAAACGACGAGGAATCGTGCATGACCGTAATTAAAATGACCGATTTGGATCTTGCGAACAAATATGTGTTGATTCGTGAAGACCTTAATGTACCTGTGAAAGAAGGCAAAGTAACCAGTGATGCGCGAATTCGTGCGGCATTGCCAACGCTGAAGCATGCGATCGAAGCAGGAGCTAAAGTGATCGTAATGTCTCACCTTGGTCGTCCAACAGAAGGTGAGTACGAAGAGCAATACTCACTGCAACCTGTTGCCGATCACCTTGCAGGTCTTTTGGGTCAAGATGTCCCTCTAGTAAAAGATTGGTTAGATGGCGTTGAGGTTGAAGCGGGTCAACTGGTGTTGGTTGAAAACGTACGTTTCAACAAAGGCGAGAAAAAAGACGATGAAGCGCTTTCTAAGAAGATGGCCGCCTTATGTGATGTTTATGTGATGGATGCGTTCGGTACGGCTCACCGTGCTCAAGCATCGACTCACGGTGTGGGTAAATTTGCTCCGATCGCTTGTGCTGGTCCATTATTGGCGGCCGAGCTGGAAGCGTTAGAGAAAGCGCTGGCGAAACCTGCTCGTCCAATGGCGGCGATTGTTGGCGGTTCAAAAGTATCGACTAAGCTAACAGTACTGGAGTCATTGTCAGACAAAGTGGATCAGTTGATCGTCGGTGGCGGTATTGCAAATACGTTCCTTGCCGCAGCCGGTTTTCCAGTTGGCAAATCACTTTATGAGAAAGATTTGATTCCACAAGCTAAGGCGTTGATGGAAAAAGTGAACATTCCTTTGCCGGAAGACGTTATTGTCGCAACAGAGTTCTCCGCAAATGCGACCGCGACGGTGAAAGACGCGAAAGATGTAGCAGAAGACGATATGATTTTAGATATCGGTCCGAAAGCTGCATCTAAATTAGCGGGGCTGCTAGAGAGCTCAAAAACGATCATTTGGAACGGCCCCGTCGGCGTATTCGAGTTTGATCAGTTCGGTGAAGGCACAAAAGCGTTGTCGATGGCGATAGCGAACAGTGATGGTTTCTCTATAGCAGGGGGCGGTGATACGCTAGCCGCTGTCGATAAATACGAGATTGCAGACAAAGTGTCTTACATTTCAACAGGCGGTGGCGCTTTCCTTGAATTTGTTGAAGGAAAAGTACTTCCAGCAGTTGCTATGTTGGAGTCACGCACGCAAAATTAGTGTAAAGCTATATGCTTGCACTTGAATAAGACAGGGAATACCCTGCAGGATGAGAAAGTCCAAGGACTTTCTCATCCTTTATAATTATAAACACTTAGAGAGTGACCAGTCTTTCATTAGACAGACTGACAATATAACGATAAGGCGAAACGCCACATGTGACACACATGCGCATGAATATAAAATCACACGGTGTCTCTTGATTGGATGCACTGTTTAGACACCAAAAACTTCATTGTCAGAGGAAACTTTTATGCCTTTAATAAGTATGCGTCAATTGCTGGACCATGCAGCAGAGCATGATTACGGCTTACCTGCGTTTAACGTGAATAACATGGAGCAGGTCAAAGCGATCATGGAAGCAGCGGACGAGGTCAACTCGCCTGTTATCATGCAAGCGTCTGCAGGCGCGCGTAAATACGCCGGCTCTCACTTCCTTCGCCACCTGATTGCAGCGGCGATTGAAGATTACCCACATATCCCGGTAGTCATGCACCAGGATCACGGTACGAGCCCAGCCATTTGTCAGCGTTCTATTCAGCTTGGTTTTTCATCAGTTATGATGGATGGTTCTTTAATGGCCGATGGTAAAACACCCGCAAGCTACGAATACAACGTTGATGTGACGCGTCGTACTGTAGAGTTCGCTCATGCGTGTGGCGTATCTGTAGAGGGTGAGCTGGGTGTACTTGGTTCATTAGAAACAGGTCAAGCGGGTGAAGAAGATGGTGTTGGCGCAGAAGGTATTTTGTCGCACGACCAGATGCTGACAGACCCTCAAGAAGCGGTAGACTTCGTAAACGCAACGGGTATTGATGCGTTAGCAGTAGCCATTGGTACAAGTCACGGTGCGTACAAGTTTACTCGTCCACCAACAGGGGACATCTTAGACATTGAGCGTATTGCGAAGATTGTTGAGTTGCTGCCAAACACTCATATCGTATTGCACGGTTCTTCTTCAGTGCCACAAGACTGGTTAGAAATCATCAACGAATTTGGTGGTGAAATTCCAGAGACATACGGTGTGCCAGTAGAAGAGATCGTAAAAGCGATCCGCTACGGTGTTCGTAAGGTCAACATCGATACTGACCTTCGTCTAGCCGCAACGGGTGCGATCCGTCGTAGTCTTGCTGAGCACAAAGGTAACTTTGATCCACGTAAATACTTAACAGAAAGCATCAAAGCGATGAAGGCTGTGTGTATTGATCGTTACGAAGCCTTTGGTTGTGCAGGCCAAGCGTCTCGCATTCAAACCATCGATCTTGAAGAAATGGCGATTCGCTACGAGCACGGTGAATACTCTAACGGCCGCCGTTTCTAAATAACGTTTTATTTGGCGAGCAGCTTTTTTAGAAGTTTTTTTCAAAAAAGTGTTGACCATGGAAATGGTTTCTCTATAATGCTCGCCATTCCTTGCGGGAGTGGTGGAATTGGTAGACACGCTGGATTTAGGTTCCAGTGCTTCACGGCGTGAGAGTTCGAGTCTCTCCTTCCGCACCATATTTAAAAAAGCCGAGTTACTTTGTAACTCGGCTTTTTTTATGTCTTTTTGGCACGATTGTGTTTCATTCAAAGTAGTTCTCGTTAGAATGTCTTTAATCACTTAAAGATCAACGAAGCCTATGCCTCAGCTACGATTTTTCTTCATCTACTTAACGATTGCTCTTTTGTCTCAAGGAGTAAGTGCATATACGTTTGGCCAGTCTTCATTTAGTTTAAAACGTTTTTTAGACGCTAACCCTAGTCAGCTACCCCTTATTGAGCAATTGTCGGTACGTGTTCGCTCGCAACCTGTCCCTTTATTAGCGAATCGCCCTGATACTCAGAAAATTGCCGTCGTACTGCACAGTGATCCATCGATTGTGTTTAACCAAGCGTGGCTTATGACGTTTAAGCAGCGTATGAAAGAGCTTAGTATTGACTTTCGACTTGATGTTTTCCATATAGATTCTAGTGATGGAATTTACTCTACGCTGAATACTTTTCAAAAAATCGAAGCGGCTAATTTTGACTACATGATTGTCGATCGGGTTGATGATCATAATCGTCCTTTATTGGAACGGATACTGAAAACTGGGCAAATAGAAGTACTGGTGAGGGGCGTCATTGCCCCTTTTTCTGCATGGCGCATGCATCCTCCGCTGCTGTATATTGGTATGGATCGAGCAAAAGCGATGCAAAGTTTGGCAAGCTATTTGGCGCGTATGCTTGATGACGGGACGATAATTGATACATTATCGGTTGATGACCCCTATAGAAATGAAACAGGCTGCCAGATTTTTCTAAATGAGCTTTATAAGGAGGGCTATCAAATACGTCGTCGTTATAAATTGAAAGATAGTGCTGAGTCTGCCGAACGTATTGCTCAGCAGATTGTAAACGAAAGCCAAGCACTAGGTTCGTCGCATTTCATATTTTCTTGTACTCCCAATCTTAATGAAGGCGTTGTTCAGGCTTTGAGCCGTCAGCAAAAAGTACTAGTAAGTACTAATGCTTGGTTAGGCTTGAATGATTGGGAGGATGCGTATCAGCTGGGCATTATTCTGGTTACAGTTGTTGGAAATTTGGATTATAGGGCTATAGCTGCTGCAGAAGCGATTAAAGCAGACATTGAATCGCGTCTTTTACCTGCTGTATATATGGAATCTTTTAGTTTATTGGTGCAAAACATGGATGAACAGACGCGCAACATTATTTTTCAACAAGCACTTCCTTACTCGATGTCTCTATGGCCCCGATAAGTTTACGTAAACGTTTTTCTCGTAAGGTACTCATCCCTCTTATACTTGGAGCATTAGTTCTGTGCGCAGCTGTCTGGGTAATGGACTACTATACTCAGCGAAGTCATACATTGGCTTCCATGCATCAACGTACACAAGCACTCAGCATGAGTTTTTCGTCGTATTTGGATCGAGCAAATTTTGAAGTTAAGTACCTGTCTGAACAAGTGACTAATGGTGAAACCCTAGGTGATATATTTCAGCTTCATGATGTGTTGTTCTTTGGCGGCTTAGATTTTTTCTACGTAGATTTAGAAAATGGCCAAAGTATGGAAGATCCTAGAGTTCGCTTGTATACCCAAAACAGCCCTATCAGCCTTATTCAAGATGCTCAAATAAATGCTTGGCGGCACGTATCCTCTAGCGATCGGAGTGAACTGCTGGTGTTTAAAAAGCCACTTAAGGGCGACAGTGTTGGTCGGAGTCAAGGTTTTTTCTATGGTTTTATTTCACTCAATAACAACCTAGCGTTGGCAAGCGATTTAATTACAGGCGCAGGCGCTGACTTCATACGCATTAAAGACCTTGTGGGCAATGTATTACTGGTAGAGAATCAAAGAAGCTTCTCTGATGGTGTGCCTTATGTTGCCCACGACAGTATTCTTTCAATCCCTGATTTAGAAGACAACCTAACAATAGAGCTGCGCTTTGCTCGACCCTTTACTAAATCGTTTAGTAGCATGGTTCTGATTGGCTGTGCAGTAGTCTTAATATGTTTGCTGCTAATGTATTGGTTGATACAGTTTTATGCGCAGCGGGTCATGTTTGTACCGATCACTGGGCTACCAGCCTTGGATCGCGAGGGAGCGATGAACTATATCGAGCTTCAACCTCTACTTGCTCAGATGAACCGTTTTCAAGTACAGCTCAAGATACGTGAACAGCATTTAGAATTGTTATCCAACTCTCTACAATCCGCCATTCTATTTTGTGATGAGTCGGCCCGTGTAACGAACATTAATAAAGAAGCGAAAGAGCTGTTTCCCAGTTACCCATTCGTCGGTACAGTTTTCGACATGACCCCCATTGCTTGTCATCAACCGATTCAGCGTGCCTTGAAAGGTGAGTATGGTGGAGGGTTCGAATTAGAGTTTTCAGAGTTCGATAAGGTATATGACTTTAATACGTACTCTTTTATCAATGAACAGGGTTTTCGTAGTGTCATGTTAGTTGGGCGAGATGTGAGTGAGGTCCGCCGCTTACGTTGGCACTTAACGCATCGTTTCCCTCGACATACATTGGACCGACCACAGCCGCCATCATCGTTAATATTGCAAGAACTAAAGAATTGTAAGAATGATTTAGAAACGTCACCGCAATCAACGGTACGTTGGCTAAATGTCATCGGAGACTTGCTAATCAAGATTAATCACTTAGATGATGCCGTACCACAAAAAATATCGCTGGGAGAGCTTGTTGTACAACTGCAGGATGAATTGGAACTAAATCTCATGCCAAATTCAAAACAGCGAGACTTTAGTGTGGACCTTTCGCTAAGTGATGCACAGCTTTTTGCGGAATGGACGCAAGATCATCGATCAATGTTAATGGTGGCGTTTTTATTGTGTATAAACAGTTCGATATCCGGGCGATACCTTCATATTGGTTGGGAAAAAAACCGTTTAGTCATTAAGTTGTTTGGTTTAGAGATAATGACACCTGCGTTGCAATGGTTGAGTGATGAATACCCTAAATTGGTGAAAGGTCGTGTGGACGCCTCGGATGCGGGTCGTTTTGTGATGATGGCGACGCTGATGCCTGAAGCTCAGCATAATAGTCCAATAAATGTCATGGGTAAGCGTGTCGTTTTGGTGAAAAATGATTATGCCGAGAGTAATAGGTTGCTTGAACTATTAAAATCGATAGGCATGCGTGTTGAGGTGTACTCATCGTTTGCGGAGTTCTTTGGTGCGGGCACGCCGTATCGCACAAAATACGACGTGATGTTTGTCGGTTTGGGTGATATAGAACTTGCTAAAAGTGGTGTTGATAAGTTGTTGGTGTCAAGCCGAAGCCAAGCGTTACCTATTATTTATGTGGGTACTCAGCGTTCTGACGAATTACCTGGTGAAACGATATTGGCACACCAATTGATACCCTTTCGCTTGGCCTCAATGGTGATTGCTTTAGAGGCGGCCCCCTCGATTAGTATGGGTGATTGGACCTCCCTCGCAACGAATTTTATTATCATTGGTGGTACAAATGTCAGTCAGGTTATTTGGCAGTCTGAGCTTAATGTTAGTGGTTTTGTAGCACGAAGAGAGACAGAAGTTGTTAATTTAGTGGCCGTGCTTGGGCATCATAGCCAAGTGGTGATTGTGGTATTGGATAAAGTAACAGCGGAATTGGCGATGAAATACCACTTGGAGTATCTCGACAACACTAAATGGATTGTGCTGGAAGACTTTTCAGATCGACCTGATACAATGCAATTTATTGACTTAGAAGGGCGACTTCCGAACGATGGTGCCCTTGAAGCCCTGCTGCAAAATTTAAATATTAAAGGCGAATGAATATGAGTGTAATTGGCTTAATCGGTGCGATGGATGAGGAAGTTGCTGTTATAAAAGAGTGGATGACCGATGTTCAGGAAACAAGTGTTGCTGGCTGTGAATTTTATTCTGGACAACTGGATGGCAAAGACGTCGTATTGCTTAAATCAGGGATTGGTAAAGTCAACGCGGCCGTTTCTACAACACTGCTGATGGCCAGCTTTGATCCGTCTGTTGTGATTAATATAGGGTCAGCAGGTGGGTTTGACGCGGAGCTTGAAGTAGGTGATGTGATTATCTCAAATGAGGTGGTTCACCATGATGTTGATGTGACTGCATTTGGTTACGCTATTGGACAGCTGCCCAGTATGCCGGCGACGTTCAGTGCTGATCCAGCGTTGGTTGAGAAAGCTCTGCAAGCGGTCTCCTCTGTGGGTCAAGCAAAAGCAAAAGTTGGCTTAATCGGCACTGGAGATGTGTTTATGTGTGAAGTTGAGCGAGTGGCAAAAGTGCGGGCTGCATTCCCTTCTCTTAAAGCCGTTGAAATGGAAGCGGCTGCAGTGGCGCAAGTGTGTCATAAGTTTTTGGTTCCGTTTGTGGTGGTGCGTTCTTTATCTGATGTGGCGGACAAAGAATCTCCAGCAAGTTTTGAAGAGTACTTAACCGTGGCGGCACAAAATTCGTCTCTTATGATTCGTGCAATGTTGCGAGAAATGTAATGGCTGGGTTGTTTAAGAGCTTGCTTAAAATAGGGAAGGTACTTAGCGGGATTGTGCTTCTGGTCCCTGCTATTTATGCGGATCCTATCAAGACGACTTCTTCTGAATCACAAGAGAGTGAATGGTGGAAGTCGACTCATGAGGCCATGTCTACTAAAGTCGGTGAATGGTCTAATGGGCTTGATGCTTTTTTTTCAGGTCAACGGCATGAAGATGTTTCAACTAGCTTTGTTAGTATGCGTTTTGGCTCGATTATTGAGGGTAAGGAAGGTGTATCTGGCTTCTTTAACTTAGATGCAAAGCTGGATTTACCTTATACAGAAGATCGGTTAGACCTCATTATCGAATCGGATGCTGATCGACTGACACAAGATAATCGTCGTGTTGATAATGAGCCAGGCCAGAATATTTTACAATCGGCTCAAAATACTCGCTTTGCAACGATGTTGCGTTATTTCAAAGAAGAATGGAATGCGAACATTGATATGGGCCTGTTAGTAGAAATGCCTGTTGACCCGTTTGTACGCATTACCTTTGAACAAGACTACGGATTAGGGCAGTGGACTTTTAAACAAGAAGAGTCATTGTTTGATTACTATTCTCTTGGATACGGTGGTCGTTACGGAATTAAAGCATTAAGGCCGATAGGTGATCGTTATGTGTTTGGTGCTGACTTTGGTGTGACTTACTTAGAAGTTGATTCGAAAACATATTGGCGTCAAAACGTGTATTTGAATCATGACTTATCGGATAAAAGTAAGCTGCGCTACCAAGTCAGTTACTTGCAAGAAGGCTCGACGCCACGAGCAGAGAGCTTTTTGTATTACGTTGAATATAAGCGTCTTATGTACGATGACTGGTTAATAGGTCAGTTAAAGCCTCAAGTTACCTACGAGCGTGATAATGATTACAAAGCAGAGGTGTCCTTGAGTGCTTCACTGGAAGTGCTATTAGGCCCAGAGTTTCTTTAATCGGCTAGTTTCAGCGGTCATCGTTCGCAAAGTAAGCAGACTCTTTGTATAATGCCGCGCCCATATTCTCGAACCTTTAGCGGAAAACTGCATGAGACCAGATCAAATTCAACCAGAACATTACGCAGCTCAGTTACAGGCGAAGCAAGACTCGTTGCTTGAGCTGATGGCAGACCTTGATATGCCAGAGCTAGAAGTGTTCGAAAGTGCTCCAAGCCATTATCGGATGCGAGCTGAGTTCCGTATCTGGCACGATGGCGATGACTTGTTCTATGCCATGTTTGACTCCGCTGATCCGCGTACTCCAATTCGAGTCGATCAGTTCTTGGCAGCGTCTAGGCTGATCAATGAACTGATGCCAAAGCTGTTAGATGCCATTAGAGATACTCCAATACTAAGACATAAGTTGTTCCAAGTAGATTTCCTTACGACGACGACGGGCGAGGCACTGATTAGTATGCTGTACCACAAGCCTATTGATGAGGTGTGGCATCAAGCAGCAGTAGAGCTTAATGAGCTGTTCCCAGCATGTCATTTCATTGGTCGTAGTCGTAAGCGTAAACAAATACTCACGCGTGACTTTGTGATGGAGACGCTGACGGTCCATGGACGCAAGTATCACTATCAGCAGGTTGAAAACAGCTTTACGCAACCGAATGCGGGCATCAGTGAGAAAATGCTTGAATGGGCTCTTGATGTGACCAAAGAATGCTCTGGTGATTTGTTGGAAATGTACTGTGGTAATGGGAACTTCTCCATTCCATTAGCGCGTCGCTTTGATCGAGTGATTGGTACTGAAATAGCAAAAGTATCTGTGAACTCTGCAAGCTTGAATGTTGCTATGAACGGTGTCAGTAACGTACAAGTGGTCAAAATGGCGAGTGAAGACGTATCTGATGCACTAAATGGCGATGGAGTTTTACCTAAAGCATTGGCTCAAGCAGGTATGGATACATTAAACCCTTCGGCGGTATTAGTAGATCCACCGCGCGCAGGATTGGACGATGGAACAGTCGAGTTGGTTAGAAAGATCGATCAAATTCTCTACATATCGTGCAACCCAGAAACATTGAGAAGTAACTTAGAAGCGTTGTCTTCGACACATAAGGTGATGCGCTTTGCGATGTTTGATCAATTCCCCTATACCCATCACGTTGAAGCTGGTGTGTTTTTAGAACGACTGTAAGTCGTTCTAATTTCCATGCAGCACTTAAGGCAGCAATACAGCAGGGTTAGGCTGAGAAGTTGATTGTCTGACCTAGAGCAGAATCAGGACTAATATTGTATTGGGACGCCACACTACCACTCTGACTTGAGTTCGAAGGTGTGGCGTTTAATGTGTTACCGGAGTTGCCCGAAACCTGAGCTGCAACAGCGGCGTTGTTAGATGTTGCATTGGCTCCAAACTCAGAGGCAGTGGCCACATCAGCACCAACTTCTATAGCAGACGTTTGAGCAACGGTTCTAGAGGCAACATTATCTTGAGCTAACTGCTGAGCTTCGGGTGAGATACTAACGGACACATCTACAGACTGCGGTGCGGCATTTGCCGTTTGGCTATTGCTCCCGTTACCTGTGTTGGGTTGAACAACAGGTGTATTCGTCAATTCTGGGTCGTTAAACTGACTAACGATACTGTTGTTAATTCCTTCGATGGCCATGGCTCACCTCCCATTGATTATCTTTTGAACATCTTGATTCTAGTGCCGATGGCGCTACCTTGCCAGTTAAAATGCGTAGATAAGATGTAAATTATTGTTCAGTTGAGTATTACTCCATTAAAGATGAAGCTCATTACGGCATCTGCTACTACGACAATTTAGCCAGTGTGGTAACATATCTTTTAAAAATACCCCATAAGAAACCATAGAGATATATAAAAAATCATGAGTAATACTTCTTTAGAAAAAGCAAAAATCAAAATTTTGTTATTAGAAGGTGTTCATCAATCTGCAGTTGAGGCGTTAAATGCCGCAGGATATGAAAACATCGAGTATCATAAAACCGCTTTACCAGAAGACGAACTGATCGAAAAAATTGCCGATGCTCATTTTATCGGTATTCGATCACGCACTCAGCTCACTGAAAAGGTGCTTGAGCACGCGAATAAATTAGTCGCGATTGGTTGTTTCTGTATTGGTACCAATCAAGTAGACCTAGATGCTGCTTCAAGCAAGGGTGTTGTTGTCTTTAACGCGCCGTTTTCCAATACACGAAGTGTTGCTGAGTTAGTTTTAGCCGAGATGATACTGCTGCTTCGTGGCATCCCTGAGAAAAATGCAGTATGTCATCGTGGCGGCTGGTTAAAATCTGCTGTTGGCTCTTTTGAAACTCGTGGTAAGCGTTTAGGTATCGTTGGTTACGGTAGTATTGGTACGCAGCTTAGTGTGTTGGCAGAGTCGTTGGGTATGGAAGTGTGCTTCTATGACATTATTACTAAGCTCCCATTGGGTAATGCTCGCCAAGTTAAATCACTTGAAGAGTTACTATCAACATCCGATGTAATCTCACTGCATGTACCTGAAACACCAAGCACCAAATTGATGATGGGCCCTAATGAGATTGCTCAGATCAAAAAAGGTGCCATTTTCCTAAATGCATCTCGTGGAACGGTCGTTGACCTTGAAGCGCTTGCAGCGTCGGTAAAAGCAGGTGATATTGCTGGCGCTGCGATCGACGTATTCCCAATTGAACCAAAAGGCAATGCAGAGGAATTTGTGTCGCCGCTGCGTGGGTTAGACAATGTTATTTTGACGCCGCATATCGGTGGATCAACAATGGAAGCGCAAGAAAACATTGGTGTTGAAGTCGCAGTTAAATTAATTCAATACTCTGATATTGGTACGACGACTGCGGCAGTTAACTTCCCAGAAGTCGCATTACCTGCTCAAGCTGATAAGCACCGTATCCTGCATATTCATGAAAACCGTCCAGGTGTTCTGACTAAGATCAACTCGATCTTCTCTGACAACGATATTAACATCTCAGGTCAGTTCTTACGTACCACCGAGAAACTTGGTTACATGGTGATGGAGGTCGACTCCGATACTGGTGAGCTAGCACTTGAAAAAGTGAAAGAAGTAGAAGGTACGATTAAAGCGCGCGTTCTGTTTTAAGCGTCCGGCATTATTCTGAATTTAAAAAGCCAGTGCAAAATGCACTGGCTTTTTTATTCGAATGAGCATGTTAAGAACGGATACCTAATGTGCTGGTAATGTCGTCAATTTTTTGGCGGACATTTGTGGTCATGTCCGCTAAGAATTGTTCTGACTCATCTGCTTGAGAACGGACTTTTTCTACGGTTTCTGTCAGCATACTTACGCTGCGTTTTTGATCTTCGGCATACCCTGAGGCTTTACGTGAAAGTACCGTCGACTGATACGACTTCTCTTGTACTTCCTTAGCTGAGTGGCCTAACTCTGTGGTTAATGAACGCTGCTCTGATGTTGCTGACTCAATCAGCCCTAAGTTTTTACGTAAGTTGGAGGTTGAACTGGTCAATGACTCAAAAATGGATGTGATCTCTTCAAGAGAGTGCTGCGTTCGACCTGACAAGGTTCTGACTTCATCGGCGACTACCGCAAAACCTCGGCCTGCTTCACCTGCACGAGCCGCTTCAATAGCAGCATTTAGAGCCAGTAAGTTGGTTTGTTCTGCAATGTCACGAATACCGCTGACAATAGAGTTGGCGCTGGATACAGAATTTTCTAAGCTGCCTAATGCGGTTTTACTTTTCTGTAATCGTTCTACCGTTGTCGCATTGGCGCTTTCAAGTGTTGACACTTGTTTCGAGCTCAACTCCATGGCGTTGCTGGTGTCATGTGCATAGCTTTCTACCTCTTTTGCACGTACTTCTGCTTTATTTGCTAGGACGTCTACATGAGCCGCTTGTTCAACGGTTTGCTCTAGCGCTTCTTTTGAGGCCACACTGATGTCATGAACCTGACCAAAGGCGCTTAGCATCTCATTTAACGATGTGGAAATATTCTTAAGCTCGGTATCACGCTGCTGGCGTTGTACCGCAATTTGCTCAAGATAACGATTTAAATAGCGAGCAACTTCTGATAACTCATTTTTACTGTTGGTGACTTTTAGTGTGTGTATGTCATCGCTGTCGACGAGCGCTTTCACTGCGTTGTATAGGTCTTTTGCGCTTTGGACAACAACGCGACTTTGGAACAAGTGAGTGATGAGAGTAGTTAGCAACATGATGATCACAAATGCGCCGAAAGCGATCAGAGTATTGCGTTCAGTTTTTGCTGTGGCGGCTTGAATCGTCGCAGTGCCTTTATCAAGCTCATCACTTAGGTCATCAATTAGCAGGCGAATGGCTGATTTAGCAAGATTGGCTTGTTCTATGACAGTTAAGCTGCTTTCAATGTCCTTCATATAGCGATTTGCCCAAGTGCTTAGTTCACTCTTGGTCTCTTCAAAAGTATCACTGGTTTCTGCCGTTTCAGAACTTCCCCAGCCCATTAACGCTGATAAATCGTCTGTGTTGTCATCAGTGTCTGTGTCGGATGTTTGCCATGCGGGCAGTTTAGAAAAAAGAATAACCTGATTGATCAGTTTTTGATTGGCTTCGTTTACTAACTTGCGATTATCTGGTGAGGGGCTGTTTAAGTAATCTTTCGCAGACTGCTGTAATGAAGAAAATGTCGCATAGAGGTTGCCTTGAGCTGCAAGGTAGCGCATGACTAAGTCATTATTAATACTGTCGTCGGCATCGTTAATAGTACTGTGCAGGAAATCAAGAGACAGTCGTATTTGTCGTTCGTTGTTTTCAATCAGAGCTAGCGGATTACCTGATAGTTTACCAGATGCTCGAACGTCAGTTTGCAAGCTGGCGACAATTGCGTCTAGACGTTCTTCTAGTGATACCTGTAGATCGATAGGTAGGTGAATCAGCATTGGTTTGATGTCTTCTATGATAAATATTTCTGATTCTTGCAATAGCGATGCTTCGCCAGAAGACAAGTAGCTTTCAATTTTCTGCTCAAGCTGTATCGCAGAGGCTTCCCATACCTTATTAAAAGCGTCATTTTGCTCAAAAGCTGTCCGGTAGCTTTGTGTGCTCCATAGTAGGAGCGCGGCGAGCGCTGCAGCGATCACGAGATAGCTAAATGTTGTGGCGCGTGTCACATGGGAGATTTTCAAAATCGTCTCTCTATAATTCTCGGCAAGGTGATTGATGCGCTAACAATATTATTGAATTGTGACACTTATGTTGCGAGAGACTTAAATGTATCAGAATGTACACAATAAGATGGCTAATGTAGCGTAATGTAAAAGAAAAATTGTCCAAGTGGTTTAAAAACTCTTGACTGTTCATTTTTTCGTCACTAAATTGTAATAACTTTGACCAATACTGATACGGATAAACCAATTTTGGTATGACACTTCCTTTGTTAGGAAGCGTGCGTCTAACACATACAAGGAGTCCATATGTCCATTTCTCGTCGCCAGTTTCTGCAAGGGGCTTCCATTGCAGGAGCGGTTGCTGCAACACCCTTTTCTATCAGTTCTGCAATCGCTGCAAATAAAGAGTTAAAGATTTATGCGTGGGCAGGTTACATCACCGATGAAATGCTGGCTGACTTCAAGGCAAAGACAGGCATCAATGCGACCTTTACGCCTTATGGTACCAATGATGAATTAATGAACTCTCTACGAGCAACCGATGGTACGGGCTTTGATATCATTATGCCGACCGTGGATCGTGTGCCAGGTTATGTGGACTATGAGTTAGTCCAGCCCCTAGATACAACACGTATCAAATGGGATGGGTGCTTAGAGAGTGCTTTATCTGGTTCAGAAGTGGGCGGTGTTGTGGATGGTAAGCGCTATTTTGCACCGTCTGATTGGGGGACTGAGGCTATTACGTATAACAGGGAATATGCGGATGTGGACCCAAATAATCTCAGCTATGGTGATCTTTGGAAGCCAGAGCACGCAGATGGTGTGACAGTTCGCGGCCATTCGGCGCTAGTGGGTATTGGTTTGTGGCTTGAAAAAATGGGCAAGCTACCATTTCCGTTGTTAGAGTCTTATAAAAACGAAAAGGCTATGCGCGCGAACTTTGATGTGATCTTAAAAGAAGCGACTAAGCATAAAGATATGGTGGCACAGTTCTGGTCAACAGAAAATGAAGCGCAAGGTGCGTTTAGAACCAATGGTGCAGTGATTGGCCAAACATGGGACAGCACGGCCTTTAAACTGTCGCAAGAAGGAGAGCCAGTTGTTTACGGCGCACCTAAAGAGGGTGCCTTGGCATGGATGGAAGGCTTTGTGATTCCTAAGAATGCTAATAATGTTGATGCCGTATACGAGTTCATTAACTGGTATTACACCCCAGAAGCAGGCGCGATGTTTGTGAAGGCAACGGGCTATAACTCTACCTCTAAAGGGGCGGCAGAGCTATTGCCTCAAGCAACCAAAAAGTTTTTTAATAACTCCTATTCAGATCAAGACCTTGCCAACCTTTGGTGGTGGCCAATCCAAGAACCTTGGTACGTTGCTCTACGTAACGAGTATCAAGATCGTTACCTGTCTGCATAATACAATTGCCTTTCAAAGGCCCGCCCTGAGCGGGCCTTTATCGTTTAATGAATACCCAGTTAAGAAGGTTATATGGATCGTAGTGTACACCTAAACAATGCCATCATGCGTTTTGGCGAATTTACTGCTGTCGAGAAAATGGACTTGAAAATTGAGTCCGGTGAGTTCTTTAGTTTTCTTGGTCCATCGGGGTGCGGTAAGACGACCATATTGAATATGATCAGTGGATTTTTAGAGCCAAGTGAAGGCGGTGTTTATATTGGTGATCAGCCTATGGCAGGGGTTCCTGCTAACAAACGACCCACATCAATGATCTTTCAGAACTTAGCCCTTTTTCCGTTAATGACGGTTGCAGAAAATATTGAGTTTGGCTTAGAGGTACGTGGTGTATCGAAAGTTGAACGTAAAAAAATATCTGATCGGTTGCTTGAACTGGTGGCGCTAGAGGGGAGTGGGGATAAAAAAGTATCAGAGTTATCTGGTGGGCAGAAACAACGAATCGCGATTGCCCGTGCATTGGCGGTTGAGCCTCAGGTGTTGTTGTTGGATGAGCCTTTATCTGCCCTAGATTTGAAATTACGACAGCATATGCGTACGGAACTGAAAGAGATCCAGCGTAAAACAGGTATTACTTTCATCTATATTACTCATGATCAAGGTGAGGCTCTGACGATGTCTGATCGTGTAGCGGTGATGTCTGCGGGTAAACTGCAACAAGTAGCAGATCCTATTACGTTGTATCGAGAGCCGGAAACAGCGTTTGTTGCGTCGTTTGTTGGGGAGAATAACGCGATTCCTTGCAATGTACTGGAATCAAGCGAGGGTTACGCTGTTGTGGATGCAGGTAACCTTGGATCATTGGCTGGTCGTATAAAGCGATCAATAATGCCCAGTGTAAGCGCTACGTTATTTGTTCGCCCAGAAGGGTTGAGGCTTGGATGTGAAGGCGAGTTTACTCTGTCTGCTACACTGGCCGAAGTCAATTTTGAGGGATCTTATCTGACGTTAACAGCTAGCTTAGTTAATCAGCAAGTGGTTGCGATACAACTACGAGCCAATCAATACAATGAAGCCATGATTGCAGGGAGTGCGTTAACGTTATCTTTTGACCGTCAGGATGCCATTGTTATTGCAGGCGAGGCTAATGATGTTTAATCAGTTAAAGCAGCGCTTTGGGAGTCCGTTATCAGTCTCGATTGTGGCGTTGATTGCAGTATGGCTGATTGGCTTAGTAATACTACCGCAGTTAATTATGGTGAATTATTCATTGAAGCCCAACTTATTGCCAGCGGAGATTGGTGGCATTAAGGATCAGTATACTCTCAGTAACTACGCGACTTTATTCAGTAATACGATCCATTTATCGATTTTCTTTAAAACCATCTGGTCAAGCGTGTTGGTGACCTTTCTCACATTGATTGTGAGTTATCCATTGGCCTTTTATTTAGCGAAAGTGGCTACACCTAGACAGGCAGCCTTATGTTTGTTGTTACTCATTATACCGTTTTGGATTAATGAAATTCTGCGAACGTTTTCGTGGTACATCATTTTGGCCTATAAAGGTCCACTGAATGCATTGTTGTTGGAATTGGGACTGATTAATCGCCCTGTTCGGTTTTTATCGGGTGATGGTGGTGTATTGATCGGCATGGTATACGCCTACATCTTGTTCATGATCTTTCCAATTTATAATGCGATTGAAAGTTTGGATAGTAATCAGGTTAAAGCTGCTCGCAACTTGGGCGCAAGTTGGCTGCGGACTCATTATCGCGTTGTTATTCCTCACTCTAAACCGGGCATCGCTACTGGTTGCATCATGACCTTTATGTTGGCTGCAGGTAGTTATGCGGTGCCGGCATTGCTCGGCTCGCCAGGTAGCCGTTGGTTTACTCAAATTATTTACAATTGGTTCTTTGAAGGTGGAGATTGGAATCAGGGGGCGGCCTATGCCTTCTTGTTGTTGATTATATGTATTGGTTTTATTGCTTTGGTGATGAAGGTGTTTAAAGTGGGATTAGGAGACATCGCCCGATGAATTCAGCTGCAATTCTAAAATTCGGTGTGCGTTTCTATATAGGTGTGTTTTTTCTGTATTTGTTTACCCCGTTAATAATTATGGGGTTAGCTACGTTTAATGATAGTCGCTTTCCTACGGTGTCACCGTGGCGAGGCACTACGTTGAAATGGTTTGAGGCGTTAGGGCAAGATAACGCGATGTGGGAAGCATTGGGTAACAGTGCTTTAGTGGCATTGGGGGTGTTGTTGGTAGCGGTACCTGTTGGCGTTAGTTGCGCGTTATTCTTATCCTCGGTAGAAGGGCGCGGCAAAACATTTCTTTACTCGCTGATGATGTCTCCCTTGTTGACCCCCGGTGTAATTGTCGGTATCTCCACGCTTATCTTTTGGCGCGGGCTTTCTGTAAATGGCGGTATCGTGTTAACGGTCATCGCACAAACAACCTTTATATCAGCTTATATCATGTTAATGGTGCTGGCGCGATTGCAGCGTTTTGATCGCACGTTGGAAAATGCTGCATTGAGTTTAGGTGCTACGCAATGGCAAACGTTTCGCCGTATTCTTTTACCTTATTTAAAACCTGCTATCTATTCAGCTGCTGTAATTGCTTTTTTGCAATCCTTTGAAAACTACAACACGACGCTTTTTGTAAAAGGCTATGACACAACGCTTACTGTCTACATTGCTTCCAAAGTTCGAACCGGACTGACGCCCGCAGTGAATGCATTAGGTTTGGTGCTTATTGCGATTACCATTATTTTAGCTGTTGTTTACGAAATAAAGCGTCGTAGAGAACAGGCTTCAGCATAGATTAAGTCTTCTGAAACATTCGTGTTGATCGTTTCGTGATCTTTTTTGCTTGCCTTTGCCTAAAAAAGCGTCTAAAACTACATACCCCTTGGGTAAATATTACATTTTAGTGGCTTTTTAATTAAATATTATAAAAACCGCTTGCACTGAAAATTAAGATGCGTATTATACGCCTCCACTGACACGGACAACGCTTCACAGCAACGAAGCGGTAACGAAGTCGGACGCTCTTTAAAATAGATAATCAGATAATTTGTGTGGGCGCTCGCTGGAGACTTCTAAAAATTTTGAAGTCTTAAA
>NZ_LTAW01000008.1 GCF_001639725.1 Marinomonas atlantica | reverse complement strand
TCCCATGTGAGAGTAGGTCGTCGTCAAGCATCATACAAAGGAAGCCCTGATAGCCATGCTGTCAGGGCTTTTTTGTGTTTGAAATTCGGTTAACGCAACCCCCTCAATACCTCAGCCCAAGCAGCTTACGCTTACCCTTTTGCGCCCCGCTTGCGCCTGTCTCATGCTTCGACGCGTCAGCGCGTGATATCAAAAGAGTGCGCTTTATATCATCGATCAGAATATTCAGAAGTGCCCCTCAACACACCACAGGCGCTCACCATCGCCGATGGTAGTGGGGGAGTCCCGCAGGGCATAGATATCGTTAAGCATCCTACAAAGGAAGCCCTGATAGCGATGCTGTCAGGGCTTTTTGCTACTGTGCTTAGTTCTAAACCGGACAGAGCTCAAGGCCTCAAACATAAAGAGCTAGGGCCTGAGAGACAATTCGCTGCTTAGCTTAAGCGGCTAAAACTTAAAATATGGCCTTTAAACTGATTTGGCAGATAGTCTGTGTGAATAGGTTTTGTCTGAACGCAATCGAAGCCGAAACTTGCCATTTTCTGAGTCATTTTGTTTTTACGGCCTCGACCTGGATCGACTAGAATAACTTTGCAGTCTGGGGAAGCATGCTCTTGAATAAAGTTCGCCAACAGTTCTATATGGCTATCCTCGTAAAGCACGTCACTACCGATAATTAAGTCAAATAGACCTAATGTATCGTCTTTCTCAGCCCAGTCTGCTTGTTGATAGGGGATTGTTTTATCACCATTAAGTTCCGTATTGCGATCGAGGAAGTGCCCTGACTCTGGGTGATAGTCCGTTGCTGTAATGTTAACGTCCCTTTTATTTAAAAGTAAACTTGATAGGGCCATACCGCAGCCAATCTCTAGTACTTTTTTTGTTCCGGTTTCGTAATTACAAATATGATGCGCCAAGACCAAGCTTGAGGGCCATACAATGCCAAATATGGGCCATGTCGCCGATGATATGCCAAGCTTTTCTGCAATGCCTTCTGGATCGTAGAACTCTTGATTATCACGTAGTGTACAAAGGTGGATATCAATTTTATCAAACTCGATGGTTTGATAACGCAGTCGTAGGGTCGTCATAGATTTCTCAGAAATAAGTAGGCGCTAGGCCAGCTATCGAAGATAAATGACGCAACGAGGATGTTTGCAATGCCAGTATAGCACCAAGCCTATTTGCATCGGGGTTTATTTGTGTAGCGTTACTTGTCTCCCTTAAGGTCCTACTAATTGTAATAAGAAATATCTATGAGGTAGTCACGTTTCTGTAATCACGGCGGACTAGGATGACATTTTCCTAATGGGGGTGATGTCATGAATAGTTCAGAAGCGTTACAAACACCACAAGTATCAAGTGGAAGTCGTTGGCCGCAGTGGCTGGCAGTGTTAGTGCTGGTCTATGTATTAATCAGTGCTGTTGGCATGATTGGTTCAGGCTTTAAAGCGGCAACTGGCGGGCAAGCAAAAGAGCTATTTGAGTTTGCTTCCAACCCGTATATAGGCCTTGTGATAGGGATTGTCGCGACGGCTTTGATACAGTCTTCTTCAACCGTCACCTCTTTGATTGTCGGTATGGTGGCGGGCGGATTGCCGGTTGAGATCGCCATTCCTATGATTATGGGGTCGAACATTGGAACGACGGTTACGAATACACTGGTAAGCCTTGGACATGTTCGAGATAAAGCAGAGTTTCGTCGAGCGTTTGCTGCGGCAACCGTACATGATTTCTTTAACTTGATGGCAGTGGCGATTTTTTTACCATTAGAAATCATGTTTGGTTTTTTAGAGCATGTAGCGCTTTGGTTATCGACATTTTTGATCGGAGCCGACAGTTACTCTATGTCTGATCTAAACGTGATAAAAGCGTTGACCAAGCCCTTTGTCGGTGCGGTTGATAACGTTACGAACATTTTGCCTGGTACATTGGCTAGCGTAGCATTGATCTTAGCAGGCTTGGCTTTCATTTTCTTAGCAATCACCTACATCGGTAAATTATTAAAAGTTTTGATGGTCGGAAAAGCGAAAGAAATTTTGCACTCCGCTATAGGACGCGGCCCTTTAACAGGCATCGCATCTGGTGCGTTGGTGACGACGTTTGTTCAGTCTTCTTCAACGACAACGAGTTTAATGGTGCCACTGGCAGGGTCTGGTTCCTTTAGTTTAAAGCAGATCTATCCATTTATGTTAGGTGCCAATATTGGCACGACTGTTACTGCTTTGCTTGCTGCTACAGCGATTTCAGGTGCTTTAGCGGTATCGGCTTTGGAAATTGCGTTAGTACACTTACTATTTAATGTGTTTGCCGTAGTGGTTATTTTCGGGTTGCCATTCCTACGAGTTTTACCGATTAAAGGGGCTGAATGGTTAGCGACAATTGCCTCAGAAAAGAAAGTCTTTGCGGCGATTTGGGTACTCGGTGTATTCATTGCTTTGCCATTGCTAATGATTGCCGTAAGTATGATTTTTTAATCGCGCGTAACGTAAAGGATGAAGAGTATGTCTGATTTTCAACGTATGACAAAAGATGAGTTGCACACGATTCTAAATGAAACTGAACAGCAGATTCATGATATTCGGTCGGAATTAGAGTTACGCGATAATGATCAACAGCATGAGGAAGTGGAAAGTATTGAGCTAGGGGAAGAGTGGTCACCTGTGAAATGGCATCAAGTACGGACGTTCTTCCAAATGGTATTAGAAGAACTGCGTAAATAAACCTAAGTAGAGAACCTAAGAAAAGTGATATAAAAGGGCCAATGAAAGCCATTAGCCCTTTTATGTGTCTTTCTTCGATGTTGTCTCAATACCTAGCTTTTCCTTTACACCTTCAATAAATTTTGGGGTTAATCGTAAGTAAGCCATTACTAACCCTATATCATCGGGGTCACGCTTGATCGTGAAGCCAATACGCCGGCAGAAGTCGATCATGCGTTTGTTTTCCGCTAAGACGGTGCCTTTCATCTCCTTAATCCCTTTGAAGTGTGCGACTAAAAATAAGCGCCTCATTAAGAGTGCAGCTAAGCCATGACCTTGATACTCATCACCAATGACCACTGCGAACTCACAGCTCTTATCATCGAAGTTGTCACTAAAGCGAGCAGCGCCCATAAGCACTTGTTCGCCTTCTTTCTCTCCTACGGCAATTAATGCCATTTCTCGGTCATAATCGATATGAGATAAACTGGCGATCATCTTAGGCGTCAGTTCTTGAATGTTAGCAATGAATCGGAAATAGCGGCTTTCGTGGGATAGGTTTTTGACGAACTCTGCCATCATGTAGGCATCACGAGGCAAAATTGGTCGCAGTGTAATGTCTTGCCCATCACGAAGGGTGACTTGTTTGACCCACTGTCGAGGATAAGGCTGAATCGCTAGGTGTTCATAGCGTCTTAATTTGCCGCTACTTTTTAGCTTGGCTTTGACGTTCGCAAAAATACTGCCACTTTCATGTATACGTACGTCCGCCAGCTCAATATATTCCAGCTCAGGCAGTTCGCAAATCATGGTTGAAAAACTGCGTAATAAGTCCTCTAACTCAAAGGACTCAACATTCGGAAAAGCCCGCTGGATCAAATCCTTAGACAAAATCGTATTCAGAGGTGGTAACGCTACCGCCTCAGTTTGGTGATGCCATTGATTCGCACCTTCCAAAGATAAGCCTATCGCAGGGCCGAACACTGGGTCTCGAAAAGAGCGTAAATGGATGGTTTTTTTTAGTAAAAAATGGGACTGTCGCCGAGCAATTAAACGGAAGTTAAAGAGTTCAAATACTTCTTTGAGATCATCGGCTGTCGGTGTTTTGTTGCCAGCTTTGATCATTTCTTTTAGCTTAGCGCGTGCTGCCGAGACATCAATATTGAAGCGAAACGCATGGCTATCAGGCGTTTGTTTAGCGAGTAATTGGTTACGATGGAACTGGACTAGAAACTGAAAGCCTTCGATGGCCGCTTCAGGGGTGCGAAAGGTTGGTATACCAGCTTCATTGATACGAGTACGTAATGCCACCATGTGCCCGCCACCAAGCATACAAACCATCACCAACTTCTTTTGCTTCTTATGCAGCTGTAGTACTTGATCGTACAAGGACACCATATTAATCAATGCGGTCGGGCTTAACATCAAAAGTACAGCGCCACATTCTTTATCAGCTAAAGCGGTTTCAGCGAGATCAACAAACAGATCAGCGTTACAGCTCGCCCATGCCGTGGTCACGCTGCCAATGCTGCCTCGTCCGTCCATAATGCCTTCAAGCTTAGTACGTAATGCTTCACTAGGGGACAGTAAGTTAACATTCACTTCTTCTGCACGCTGCGCGGCCAGTTCACCTGGACCAGATCCATTACCAATGATCATTAATGACCCTTGTTTGACTCGACGTGCATTGGTCATCACGGATGCCGCTGCCACTAGGTCGTTCAGTCGACGGCCACGTACCGCGCCAGTTCGGCTTAACGCGGCATCAAGAACTCTGGGATCCGCGCCAATGTTGTGTTCTGTCACGACGGCAACGGGCTTAGAGCGGCTGGCGGCACGTAAGCTACTGAGGAAACGTGTGGTTGAGCCAATCTTTTGTAGGTACATCAGAATGGACTGGCTTTCAAAATCATTCGACAAATAGTCTAGGATTTGCGAGGGCATAACGTCGATAGGACTGCCCATTGATACGACTTGAGAAAAGCCAATGCCCTGCCAAGTCGCCCAGTCAACCAAAGCACTGGCAACCGTGCCGGATTGAGACAACAATGCTAAGCGTCCAGGAATAGGTTGAGTTAACCCTAACCATGCTGAAAAGCCTTGCTTAGGGCGACACATGCCAAAGCTATTGGGGCCAATAAGTCGCACGCCATGCTGCCGTGCCGCTTTTAGTATTTCATCAGGGTTTTCATCAGAGCCAGTGAATACTAAGAGGGCTGGGATTGATAACGTCCCACATTGCTCGATAATTTGAGTTAATGGACGAGGGTCTTCACCGGCCAAAATGGCTAGGTCAGGTGTGTTTACTAAGCGTTCGAGTGAACTCAGTTGATCGAACGGAAGTACGCCGATACTGTCATCTGGCTGGGTGCCATATAAGAATACTTTGCCTCGACGGCCACCAAAAGAAAGGGCTCTAAGCACTGCATGAAGAATGGGGTTAAGGCGATCTTCTCCTGTAAACACTAAAATAGAAGAAGGGGCTAATAATGGCTGCAGCGCGTGTTTTGACATGCAAAAGTCTCCCTGAATAGCCTGTAGCGAACGTCTTGGCAAATGCCCTCGCTCAACGACAGAGAATGCATTGTATTTATAGCAGTCTAGACCAATGTCGGATAGGCTGCCTAGTGCTAACTATGGCTTGATATAACGCAGTTAACCGAATATCGCCTTATAGTAGCCTTAACTGGCTACGACGATGAATAACAATAATAGTGACCCTTGATTTGGGTGCAGATTTTAACGGATACCGATATGACGACCGCCTACTTGACTCACCCTACGTGTGAAGAGCATCAGCTTGGAGAAGATCATCCAGAATCTCCTCAGCGTCTTGAAGCGATTCAGAATCGCCTCATTGCCGGGCAATTGATGGACTTCTTACGATGGCGAGAAGCTGAAAAGGCCACTGTGGCGCAGCTAAATGCGACACATGATCCTGATTATGTTGCGTCGATATTTGCTCAAGCCCCAGAAGAAGGACACGTTGAGTTAGACAAAGAAACCCTGATGATGCCGAATACACTGGAGGCGGCTTTACGTGCCTCTGGATCCGTAGTGCAAGCAGTAGATATGATCATGAGTGGGGAAGTGCAAAATGCGTTTTGTGCCGTGCGTCCACCGGGGCATCATGCAGAATATGACAAAGCAATGGGTTTTTGCTTATTCAATAATATTGCTGTTGGCGCGCGCCATGCTCTGAATGAGTATGATGTAGAACGTATCGCTATTGTGGATTTTGATGTCCATCACGGTAACGGTACGGAAAGTATTTTCGCAGCTGATGCCAAAGTGCTTTACGCCTCTAGCTATCAATACCCTTTGTTTCCGTATCCAGATCCTGGAGCCTCCCACGACAATATCGTACACATGCCTTTGGAAAAGGGCTCGAAAGGTGAAGACTTCCGCGCCGCTTATGAGTCCGAGCTTTTTCCAGCGTTAGAAGCTTTTAAACCTCAGCTATTAATGATCTCAGCGGGTTTCGATGCGCTCGCAGAAGACCCTATGGGACAGTTGCGACTGCGTGAAGACGACATTGTATGGATCACGGAGAAGTTAATGGACGTGGCGGATCGACATTGTGAAGGACGTGTGATTTCAGTTCTTGAAGGGGGGTACAATACCGATGCATTAGGGCGTGCAGTATTCAGCCATTTAAAAACCATTATGAAGTTATAGGCATTTTTCAGAACATTACAGGCGCTTACCTTTAGTAAACTTTTCTCACGGTAATGTGCTATTGAGTAACGTGATTGCTTGATAGTCTCATGTATTTCCAATGATGAATTTTACTGGAGGGAGACATGAATCTTGTACGCTTAATTTATGCAAGTCGAGCGACGGCCGAATTTAAGCCATCATCTATTGAATCCATACTTAAATCGGCCCGTTTTAATAATCAGCGAAACTCACTGACGGGGCTCTTGTGTTTTAATCAGCATTGGTTTTTACAATGCTTAGAAGGGCCGCGGGATCAGGTTTGTCAGACCTACGCTCGTATTCTGAGCGACCCGCGACATGAGAATGTCCAAATTATCGGGTACGACTATACGACACAACGCGACTTCGATGGTTGGAATATGGGGTACCTGCAAGATAACGCGGTGATGAGAGATCTCATTCGTCGTCGTACAGGATCGGAGAAGTTCTCGCCACTCAGTTACACACCGGATGATGCGATCGCAATAGTGAAAGATGTACGTGATTTAATTGCCAGTATCTTGGAAGAAGAGTCATAGCGATGTCGCTATGACTCTACGTTGCACTACGCTATCTGAGTACGTTTCTTTCGGCTGTAAATGAACAACGCAAGGAACAAAGCTAGGCCAGCCGTATCTATTAATAAGCTATTATGCGGCCACAGCATCAGTAGTGCAGCAACGCCAGACAAAAGACGCAACAAGAGCGGCAAAGGCCCTTCTAAATACCCTTCCATCAAGCCGACAAACGCATAAATACCAAACAGCGCAAAGACAAATATTCGCAGTACGTCCTGAGGCTCGCCACCGATAAAGTTGGTGTAAGCCAAGATCAACGGCACGATATACAAGCCTTTTGCAATTTTCCAAGCGGTAAAACCTGTCGCCATTGGCGGTGTTTTAGCAATCGCTGCGGCGGCAAACGCTGTTAAACACACCGGTGGTGTAACGTTGGAATCTTGCGATAACCAGAAAATAATCATATGCGCAGTCAGCAGTGTGGCGCTTAGAACCGCTGGATCAAGTGCCTGTTCTAACAGCTGCGTTTTAAAATCGGCCGGTACTTGAGCAATCAATGCGGTGGCGTCAGCTTGACTCATTGGTGCAGACAGCAAGGCGTATTTATCTGGATCAATCAACATAAAGATCACTTTGGCTTGCTCTGGCAAGTTGCCAGCCATGACCATATCGATCAATTGAGATTCAGCAATCAAACTGTACAGTGCCGGTGCAGATAAGGTAGCCAACACAATGTAAGCGGCTGTCACAGGCAGCCCCATGCCTAAGATCAAAGAGGCTAGGGCGACCAAGGCCAGCATGATAAACAAGCTTCCGTTGGACCATTCAGCAATCATCAATGAAAAGGTATTACCAATCCCTGTCATGGCCACCACGTTGACGACCAACCCTACTGCGACCAGCAAAATTGCGGTCGTGGCCATATTACGTGACCCCTGAGCCAAGGCGTCTAAGATATCACGTGGTTTCATCGGGTTCTTTGATAACCAAGAAGCGACCACAACAGCGATAATAGAAATACCGGCTGCGTAGGTGGGTGTGAAGCCGTAAATCAGCAGTGCCACTAACACAGCAAGCGGTAGTAAAAAGTGCCAGCCTTCTTTAAATACCTCGCCCACTTTACGAGTTTCTAATTCAACTGCATGAGCATGCGAGCGCATGGCTTCGACGCGGACATAAAAACCGACTGACATAAAGTACAGCAACGCGGGCAGTGTCGAGACGGCAATGATTTCGACGTAAGGAATTTGCGTGTAGGAAGCCATGATGAAAGCACCTGCACCCATAACAGGAGGCATGAGTTGCCCACCCGTAGACGCCGCCGCTTCTACCCCAGCTGAGAAACGAGCAGGAAACCCCGCTTTACGCATCATCGGAATGGTGATTACACCGGTGGAAACCGTATTCGCCACAGACGAACCAGAAACCGAGCCCATCAGACCTGAGCCAAGTACTGCTACAAACCCTGGACCACCAACAAAGCGTCCAGCAGCGCAGCGCGAGAGTTCGATAATGAAATCGCCAGCACCTGATTTAACTAAGAAGGCACCGAACAAGATGAACATAAATACGTATGTCCACGAGATACGAGCAATGGAACCAAACATGCCTTCGGATGAAAAGTAAGAGCGGAACATCACGGTTTCAAGGCTTAATCCAGCAAAGCCAAAAATACCATCAATGTAAGGCCCCCACCAAAAAACATAGGTAAGTGCGATCAGAATTAACGTTGGAATAAACCAACCAGTTGTTCGTCGAGCCAATTCTAAAGCAATACCAATAGCAACAAACGAAACGATCCAATCGCTAGTGATAAACGTCACGCCACGATCATAAAGCGCGTCTTCAAATAGAATTAGATAGACCGTACAGGCAATGGCGATCACACCAATAGCGATATCAAGGCCTAATACCCAGCGTTGGCCTTTTGCGGAAGAGGCTTTATAGGCGGGTACCATCAGGGCGCAAAGCAAAGCAAAGCCGCTAAAGTGAATGGCGGATACATACAATTCAGAATGCGTTCCTAAGGTATTAAAATAAATATGGGCTAGAGCAAACAATACCCCTACCCAATAGATGACGCGACCAACGGGTGATGACTCATCCCGCTGCTCAAGCTCTAAGCTTTTAAGCTTATCTTGTAATTCTTGGTCTTGGCTAACCTGCGTCTCTGACATAATGACGGGCCTGTTATAATGTACTAGCGCGCACGATGAGTACGCATCTCGAAAAAAGAAAGAAATTACGGATTCAAATGATAAAAGAGGGCGGCAAAAGCCGCCCAGCAGTCATTACTCGGCGATCAAATGTGCCGGAATAGTGAGACCTGCTTCTTTGTAGTAACGCACTGCACCTGGATGCAATGGCACAGGCATACCAGCAATGGCTTTTTCAATCGCCATGGCTTTCGTTGCTTTGTGGATACCGTTTAGGAAAGGAAGGTTTTCGTAGATGGTTTTCGTCAACTGATAAACATCTTCTTCGGATACATCATCACGAATAGCCAAAAAGTTTGGCTGAGCGATGGTGTTGATGGTTTCTGTTTGGCCTGGGTAGGTATTTGCAGGAATTTCAAAGCGTGTCCAAAGCTGATAATTACCATTGGCTTGCTTGATTTGCTCGTCGGTAAAGTTCAGGATGGTGATGTCGTCGCCAAGAGCTGCGTAGGCTCGCGTAATCGCGCTGGTCGGTACACCAGAAGGGATATTCATACCTTCTACAGTACCATTTTGCAGCGCATCAGCGGATGCAGCGTAACCCATATGCGCCATATTTAACTCACCTACAGGCACTTTCATATTATTCAGAATGGTTAAACCTGAGCCTTCTGTTCCAGAGTTTTTCTTACCGATAGAAAATTTGTCGCCTGCTAAGTGGTTCATGTCGGCAATGGTGCCTGAATCAGCGTGATCTGCTTTAACCACGAATTGCTCAACGTTTTGCCAAAGCATGGTAACAGAGCGTAGATGTTTTTGCGGGCCATCATTGGCTAGGCGGCCTTCACCTTCCCAAGCCCATGCACCGTACAAACCTTGCAAAATAGCCATTTGCGCTTCATTTTCACGCAGCAACTTAACGTTTTCACCAGAGCCCGCAGAGTTGATTGCTGAGATCGAAAGGCCGAGTGTCGGTTCTAATTTAACTTTTGCTAGAGTCGCTAACGCCACACCAACAGGGTAATACGTTCCACCTGTAGAAGCTGTAGCAAGTATATAAGAACGTTTTTCATCAGCTGCTTGTGCTAAGCCAATCGAGCCAACGGCGGTTCCCATTACTAGAGCGGCACTCATGGCTTTGATTAACGTACGCTTTGTCATCTTCATGATTGGTTTCCTATCTGTCTTGTTTTTATTTGAAAGAGAACTGAGAGCACACCTGCTCATCATACCTACAGTAATAGCAAGCATGGTGCCAATCCTATAGGCAATTAGTAGAAGGCTGATTTTATTGATCTTTTTGATGTAAACAGAGCAAGACTAATAATCTAATGAGCAAAATGTTGCTTATTGGCTTGGGTAATCATAAGCAAAAAATAGCTCATAACGCTCTATAACAGACTTCAATTGAAGACTAGAAAGTGAAAAAAATAAAGATTGAGGGTAAAAAAACAGCCATGAGCAAAAAATTGCCGATGGCTACCTTTTAATAACCGCAGTGATTATTCAATGTAGTCTGAGCGGTTAAGGCCAAACTTCGCCATCTTTTGATTTAGGGTGCGGCGAGGTAAATCCAGCTCATCCATAACGGCTTTGATATTGCCTTGATGACGTTCAAGCGATCGCTTTATGATTTCTTCCTCAAAAGCAGCGACCTGGATTGCAAGCGGTAAGGGCTTATATTCTAAATCGTCAAAACCTATGGTGGATGACTGACCATGAATTAAGTCTGCCAGACTGACACGACTGTCTAACGCAAAACGGATGGCAATGTTTTTTAGCTCTCGAACATTCCCAGGCCACTGATGGCTTTGTAAAATACGCTCATCGTGTTGGCTTAACTGGCGACTGGCTTTGTCCCGCTCACTGGCAGCTTGATTAACATAGTGCATGAACAATAAGGCAATGTCGTCGGGTCGCTCCCTCAAAGGGGGTAAAAAGAGCTGAGATACGTTTAAGCGATAGTATAAATCTTGGCGAAAGTGCTCATCTTCTCTTAGGTCGGCTTTAGACGCTGCAATAACCCGAATATCAACGGCAATGCTTTGATTTGAACCTAACCTTTCAATACGCCCTTCTTGTAGTGCTCTTAGAATTTTAATTTGCAGATGCGCTGGCGTGCTTTCGATTTCATCGAGGAACAAAGTACCACCATCGGCATGCTCAAACTTTCCGATGCGACGTTTCGCTGCTCCTGTGAATGCCCCCGCTTCATGGCCAAATAGCTCACTTTCGATCAAATGCTCAGGAATGGCGCCGCAGTTAATAGGAACAAAAGGTTTCTGTTTGCGTTCGCTGAACTCGTGCAAGCTTTGTGCGACCAGTTCTTTACCGCTGCCAGTCTCACCATAGATAATGACATTTGTGTCCATGTCCGCCGCTGCTATTAGCTCACGTTTCATGCGTTGTATGGCAGGCGATATACCGATGATTTTGGCATCAAGACCTGAGCGTGCGGCGATATCGGTTTGCAGGCGATGATTTTCCATCATTAGGCGGCGTTTATCACAGGCTCGCAATAGTGTTTCCACTAAGCGCTCAGGAACAAAAGGTTTTTCAATGAAATCGTAAGCACCATCGCGCATAGCTTGAATAGCCATATCAATGTCACCATGGCCAGTGATCAAAATAACAGGCAGATCAGGGATCCGTTCATGAGTGACCTTCATAAGCTCTAAACCACTCATGCCCGGCATTTTTACATCGGTCAGTAAAATGCCGCGAAAGTCTTCTTGTAGATATGGCAGAGCTTCTTCCGCATTACATGTGCTGATGACGTCAAGCCCCGCCATTTGCAACCATTTCTCGGTTGCTGTGCGAATCATTGGCTCGTCATCGACAAGTAAGACAGTGCCGTGTATCCCTGTTTTCATGATGCCTCTTATTGATCGTTTAAATTAGTTAGAATCAGTGTTGGGTAATGTGAGTATAAAACGTGCACCGCCATAGAGGCTGTCATCTACGTGTATAGACCCTTGTAAATCACGCACTATGGCCGCCACTATGGATAGCCCTAATCCTAATCCTCGCCCCATGGGTTTAGTTGTATAAAAAGGTTCGAATAAATGTTCTCGTTGATCGACAGGAATGCCGGGACCATTGTCTTCGACCGTAATGGTGAGGCTATTTAAATCATTTTGCGCACTGTGGACATAGATCTGTTTGTAGGATTGATCTTGTAGTGCGTCACAAGCATTACCGATGAGGTTCACCAGTATCTGTTCCAAACGTGCGTTATCAGCCAAAACATTATGATTGGACTGTAAACCGGTGGTTATCAGAGTAATGCCATCTTCTTCTATTCGAGAGCGCCAAACAATAGCACATTGATTGATAGCGGTTTGCAAGTTGACCGGTTGAAGTTGCTCAGGCTTTTTGTAGGCGAAAGTCTTCAATTGAGACGTAATGATGGCCATACGTTGGGTTAAATCGTCCAAAAGCATTAAGTTTTCTTTGACGAGTTCTGGGTCGTGGAGCAACTGCTTACTGATGGCAATATAGGTACGCATGGCGGTTAATGGCTGATTTAATTCATGGGCAATGGCGGTAGACATGCGGCCAAGCGCTGCCATTTTACTGGTTTGAATGAGTTCTTGCTGCGCCATTTCGAGTGCCTGAGTACGCTCTTTTACTTTGTGCTCCAGTGACTCATTAGCATCGAGTAAGGCCTGTTCTAATTGTTTTCTACGGCTGATATCTACCACGGTGACCAAGAAAGCATTGTCTTCGGAATGATGCATGTCGCGTAGAGAAATGAGCACAGGGAAAGGTGCTTGGCCATGGCTAATACCTTTCGCTTCGGCACCCACAATAGGTGAAAATTGAGGGTGATGAAGCCGCATTAGTCCTTTGCCTAAGGTACTGTCAGGTTGGACGTCCAGCAATAAGTCGCTGAGCTTTTGCCCCATAGCCTGCGACAGCGGCAGGTTAAACTGTTGCGCGGCTTTGGAGTTTAAGAAGCCAATTTCACCACGCGTATTTAATGTCAGCAGACCAACTTCTGTATTACCGATAATAGAGCGCTGTTGTTCTTCATTTCGTGCCAATACCGAACGTGTTTCTTGCTGTGAAAGGTGCTTCAGATGTCGTTCTCGTAAGAACAGTAAAATCACCCCTAGAATCCATAAGCCTGCCATTGTAATTGCAGCGATTAAACTGGCAAAGCGCTCATTTAGTCGAGCTGAAATAAGTGTGGTAAAAGTCCAGTTTAAATCATCTAAGCGAACTTGATGAGCAATGTAACGCTGTTCATTGAGTGTCCAGAGTTGTGCTTGAACACCGTTTGTTAGAGACAAATACGATGGGACTGCAATCTTATCAAGAGACCGCTTTAACCATTGTTCGTTTGAAGCCATAAAAATATGCTGTGTATCATCGCTGACCGTAAACAGCTCCTCAGGTAACGTATCAGACTCAGACAACAGCGAGCTCAATTCAATACGTACTATAGCCGCACCGACAAAATCTGAGCGGTTATAAATTGGGGCTGATAAATAATAGTATGCCTGTTTGTCTGGGCGATTTTCGTAAAAACGACCTTCTTCCCCCTCTTCTGCGAGTTGAAACAGAGGTAAATCAGCGAACTCATTAGGGGCTAAGTGCTGCTGGTCGCGCCAATTACTGTAGGCCACCGTAAGGCCTTTACGATTGACAATAAAAAGCCCTGATGCCCCAGCCACAAGGTTTGTCTGCTCTAAGTAGCGGGAAACTTTTGCGGCTAAATTTTCGTCTGTCGAGTGATGAGGCGATGTGAGTTGTTGAATAACATCTTCATTTTGCGTTAATAAAAAAGGTAGGTAGTGATAGGCATTTAGTTCTCCACGTACTCTATGAATAGAAGACAGTAGTCTATCGGAGGCTTCATCGTGGAGGGTTTGGTAGCCTACATCTTGAGTTAATTGCCCCACACCAAAGCCAATGAAAATCGATGCAAAGCACCATGTAATGCCGATCCACACGATTCTCTTGCTGGTTTTTAGGGTCATAAAAAAAGCCTATCTAATACGCGACTGATCACAGCATACATCAGATTAAGAGCAAATAGAGGGGTAATTAGAGGACCCTAAAAGCTTTATAGAGGTGTTTAGCTTTGGCCACAGCCGCTTATCGTTTCGTGATTGAGCGATTAACTAAGGAATGAATTGTCGTGGGTGACGAGAGATTGAAGGTGTAAAGTACTGATGTATATCGGGTCCATACAAATTAACGGTTTGTTTACCTTATGGAATCGTTATAGTCGTAATTTTACTTGAGGAAAGTAGCCAATGACTCCACAAAAACTGATTGCCTTGATCGCAATTAAAGTTATCGTATTAACACTCATTACTTTTGCGATTGTCTTATGGGCATAAAAGTCCAACTAAAGTTAGCTGAGTAAACGATTCGTTTCTATTATCTTTTTAAAGTAAGCCATTATGTGGCCGTGTTGGCTAGTTTGTTGAGCTTCGGGGGAAGAAGGATCAAGCTCAATTGTCTCGTGGACACTTGTCCCATGTGAGTTTTCTCGAAAATGGACACTTGCTCTTCGGCCGTCAATAAAACGATACTCGATTAATTGAAGTAATTTCAAACGTTTAAATACACCTTCAAAATGAACCACTTCACTGCCATCACTTCGTTCGATCTGGTAAATAAACTTCCCACCTTCATGTAAATCTACCTCAGCTTTTGGGCAATACCAATCTGACATTGCACCATTCCACTCTTGTATGACTTTAGGGGTGGTCCAAGCTTCCCAAACTGATTCTAGGGGGGCTTTAATATTCGTCTCTACTGTGATTTCCATATCAGTTTCCTTCTTCAAATTCCTTTAACATAAATTTATAGATGAGTTCTTAGAGCATGTCGAGACGTACTATTCCAGTACATCGAAACGAATGTGTTAAGAATGAGTAAAACATATCACTCTATGTATTAAAAATAATTATAGGTCTTCGCTACATATTGGCTAATGAATAAATTGTTACAGACTGGCTGGCTGTTACAGCCTTTTTAGAATTATTGATAGGTATCGACTGTGCTAACATTTCTAAATATGGTGCAGATGATCTAACCGCACTCTCTTTTTCTGAAGGATTGGCTAGGGCCCCCATGAACCTACAAAAAACACTATTAATGATCTGCGTTTGCGTTGGTCTTGCAGCCTGTTCGGGCGGTCTTCTTAGTCGCGATGAATCCAAAGGCTTTTCTCAGCAAGGCGAAGCCAGTTTTTATGCCGATAAATTTCAAGGTCGTCTTACCGCCAATGGCGAACGTTTTAATCAACGAGCCCAAACCGCAGCCCATAAACGCCTGCCTTTTGGCGTTAAAGTACGTGTAACCAATATTGCTAACAATAAAAGTACAGTGGTTCGTATAAACGACCGGGGGCCGTTTGTTAGTGGACGAGTCATAGACCTCAGTAAATCCGCTTTTCGCCGTATTGCCAATACACAAGAAGGCGTTATCGATGTCAAAGTCGAAGTGATTGAGCGTTGAGCTTAAAGCGTTATGAAAAGACTAATTAGCATTGCAATGATAGTGTTTAAAATATATCGTACTAGTACATTGATACATCAAGGTACGCCTTAGTGCAGAATTTGATTCATTACTTGTTAGACACCCCTGATATTGAGGCTATGACGAAAAAGCTCAATGCTTTGCTGACGCCAAGTGAAATCAGCGAAATGCAGCGTCGATTGCAGATTTTCGCATTGCTGGAAGAGGGCGTGTCACAAAGAGAAATTGCCAAACAGTTAGGCGTGGGAATTGCGACGGTAACGCGTGGTTCGCGCGCCTTAAAGGAATTAAAAGATCATGAGTAACCATCCACCACGCATCGAGTTGCCACGTAAGCCTAAGTACGTGACGATCAGCTCTGATTGTGATTTTTTCGGCATGTTTAAGAAAGTCGAAAAGCAATTTTCTAACTGCTTTATGTTGGAGTCCTTAGGTGAAGAGAGCTACATCTCTCGTCATTCGATTATTGGTTTTGATCCAGAAAAATTACTTTGGGCTGAGGATAATAAGCTTTTTATCCAAGAGCGTGATGGCGTGACGGAGTCTTACGAATCGGATAATCCCTACTATTTGCTACGCAGCATTGTGCCGCAAAATATTATTTCTCGTGGGTATGCAGGTGGTCTGACGGGCTACATTGGCTATGATGCCATGAATTACTTTGAACCCAGTCTGCACCTACAAACCAGTGATATGTTCGATGGCTTCCGTTTTGGTTTATACAAAGACGGCCTAATTTTGGACAAGATGACAGGGCAGGTTTTTTACTTCTATTACGATGATAATCGTTCAGAATTAGTGCAGTCCTTATTGGATGCGCCAGTGCCAACCAATGGACCATTGACCGTAACACCTACGGGTGAGTCCATGACCCGTGAAGCGCATGCTGACGCTGTTGCAAAGGTTAAACAAGACATTATCGACGGTAAGATCTTCCAAACAGAAGTCGGCTTTAAAAAGTGGTTTGATCTGGATGGCGATACCATTGCAATTTATGAACAAATGCGTGAGATAAACCCATCGCCACAGATGTACTACATCAAGTTTGGTGAGCAAAAAGTGATTGGCGCGAGCCCTGAGTTGTTATTCCGTCTACGCCAAGGTGAGATGGAAACCTTCCCGCTGGCGGGAACCGCCAAACGTGGCGTTGACGAAAAAGAAGACGTGGCGCTGGCTCGTGCATTGCTTAATGATCCAAAAGAAATTGCTGAACACAACATGATTGTTGATTTACACCGTAATGATATCGGTCGCGTTGCACGCTTTGGTACGGTGAAAGTTCGCTCATTAATGGACATCAAACGCTTTAGTCATGTACAGCACATTTCCAGTGAAATTGTGGGCATTATTGCTGATGATCAGGATATGTTCTCTGCCTTAGCAAGCAACTTTCCGGCTGGAACCTTAACGGGAGCACCGAAAATTGAAGCGATGAAGGTCATTGATGATATGGAAGGCGATGGCCGAGGCCCATACGGCGGCGCGGTGGGACAGTTTTCATTTAATGGCGACTGTAACTTTGCCATCCCAATTCGTACGTTGTTCGCCAATGGCAATAAAGCCTATGTACAAACCTGTGGTGGGAATGTCTATGACTCTAGTGCCGAAGGTGAGTACGAAGAGATACAACGTAAATTTGCTGGCACTAAACGTGTGCTAGACCAATTCGCTCCAGCGCAGTAAGGGTCAGTCAGATGAAAGTATATATTATCGATAACTACGACTCGTTTACTTACAACTTGTACCAATACATCGGTGAAATTCTGATGGCGGCGCAAAGCCAAGGCACGTTAGAGACGTTTGATGTGGTGGTAAAACGTAACAACGAAGTAACGCTTGAAGACGTTCAGGCAGCCAAGCCAGATCGCATTATTATTTCGCCAGGACCTGGGACACCTGAAAATGAATCTTACTTTGGTGTGTGTGCTGAGGTGATTCGTGAATTAGGTAAAACGACGCCTCTAATGGGGGTTTGCCTAGGAATGCAGGGCATCTGTCATGTCTTTGGCGGTAAAGTGGTTAAAGCACATGTGCCGATGCACGGTAAAGTAAGCCCAATTAGTCATAACGCGGAAGGCATTTTCCATGATATTCCAGATCAGCTGGAAATTATGCGCTACCACTCATTGATGGCGGAGCCTGAAAGTCTACCAGAATGTCTAGAAGTGACGTCTGTGGTCGGAGATTTAAAGGTCGAAGACTTTGCTAACCATAAAGTGATTCAACAAGGCGGGGATTACGAAATTATGGGTGTTCGTCATAAGGAATACCCTATCCAAGGCATTCAGTTCCACCCAGAGTCCTTTGCGACCGAAGGTGGCCGAGACCTGATCAAGAACTTCTTGTTTCAGATGTAAAAGCGAATTTTCAAATTCAGAAAGCCGAGTAGTGTGACTACTCGGCTTTTTTATTTGCTTTCATGGATCAGTTTTTGCTTTAAAATATGAAGTTAACCAAACAGTTAAGTTTTCTAAAATCGAAAAGCCTTGCTAACTTTTAGAGAGCGATAAGCAAAAATGATCCAACTTCATTGAGAAAGGGGAAAGCCATGACCAGCTCTGAAGCATTATTAGATTTGGCGATACGTATGCCAAAGGCGGAGCTGCATTTGCATATTGAAGGCACGTTTGAGCCAGAGCAGATGTTCGCCATTGCCCAGCGTAACCAAGTTGCGCTTAAGTATGATTCAGTGGAAGCGCTGAAAACGGCATATCAGTTTGAAAACTTGCAAGATTTCTTAGATCTCTATTACCAAGGCATGTCAGTGCTACTTAAAGAACAGGATTTTTACGATCTGACAATGGCTTACCTTAAGCGTGTCAACGAAGACAATGTGGTGCATGTGGAGATCTTCTTTGATCCACAAGGACATCTAAGTCGAGGTGTGAGCTTTGAAACACAAATCAAAGGGATCCATGGAGCACTGAAAGACGCAGAGCGCGACTTTGGCATAAGTTTTAAATTAATTATGTCGTTTCTACGCCATTTAGACGAAGTCAGTGCGTTTGAAACGTTAGCGTTAGCTAAGCCTTATTTGGAGATGATTGACGGAGTAGGGTTAGATAGCTCTGAAGTCGGTCATCCGCCTGTTAAATTTGAAAATGTATTCCGCGAGTGTAAAGCGCTTGGTTTACTGGTCACGGCGCACGCGGGTGAAGAGGGCCCTCCTGAGTATGTTTGGCAGGCGCTGGATGTGATTGGCGTGGATCGGATCGATCACGGTAATCGTGCGCTTGAGGACGATGACCTTGTTGCTCAGATTAAGCATAAAGGCCTAACATTAACAGTATGCCCTCTATCAAATCTAAAGCTATGCGTCGTGGATACGCTCAAAGATCATCCGATTCGTAGCATGCTGCGTCTAGGCCTTAATGCCACTGTGAATTCTGATGATCCTGCCTATTTTGGTGGCTATATGAATGACAATTTTTCGGCTTTAGTTCAAGAAACACAGCTGACCAAGGAAGAATTGTATCGCTTGGCATGCAATGCTTTTGAAGGCAGTTGGCTTGATGCGTCAGAAAAACAGCAGCATATCACAACGATTAAAACGCTATTCCAACAATGAGCTTAAGCGATCTCTAAGCAGAGAATTGTTAATCTTGATAGCTCCTTAGGATCGCGTAAAACTGCTCAGAGACTTTATTAAAGTGCTCCACTAATATTGGGTCAAAGTGCTGACCACTGAGGTCATTGATGTATTGTTCTACATCCTCTTTTGCCCAAGCAGTTTTGTAGGGGCGAACTGAGGATAAAGCATCATAGACATCACAAAGCGCCACAATTCGTCCGTAGAAGGGGATTTCGTTGCCTTTTAGTTGGTTCGGATAACCTGTGCCATCCCATTTTTCATGGTGACTTAAAGCAATCACTCGAGCTGCTTTTAAAAGCTCTGACTGGCTACCTTCAAGTAATTTTGCGCCCGCTTCAGAGTGACTCTTCATAATGTCGAACTCAGCTTCGGTTAACCGATCTGGTTTGAGTAAGATATTGTCGGAGATTGCGATTTTACCTATATCATGCAGTGTTGCGGTGATCGCTAATAGGTCGCTTTCCGCTTTTGGAAGCCCAATCGATTGCCCCATACAGCGGCAATATTCACCAACGCGGATAACGTGATTACCTGTCTCGTTATCACGAAATTCTGCTGCGAGGGCTAATCGCTCAATGATCTCCATTCGGCTGTCAGCCAAGTCTTTTGTTCGCTCATGAACCTTCTGTTCTAACTCTTTAGCATAGTTTGCTAGCTTGAGTTGGGAGGCCACACGCGCCTTTAATATAGCGGCGCTAAAAGGTTTTGATATGAAGTCGACCGCGCCTAAGTCAAAGCCGCGTTGCTCTCCCTCTTGAGAGTCCATCGCTGTTAGAAAAATGATGGGGACATTAGCTAGCTTGGGGTTATCTTTGATTTTTTGGCATACAGCATAACCGTCCATATCAGGCATCATGATGTCTAACAGAATTAAATCAATCTCAAATCGGTCGAGTATTTTCAAGGCTAGTTCACCGTGATTAGCGGCCTTGATATCGTATTGTTCATTGAGAATATTACTGATTACATCAATGTTATCAGCAATATCATCGACCACTAAAATAGTGGCTTTGGGATTGGTTAAGCTCATTTTAAAGAATCCATTAGTGTGCGCAAAATATCGGCTGCGTCTTCAAAATTATAATTGCTGAGTTGCTGTTCAATTTTCTCTAATTCTTGAGAAATTGAGGTGTTTTTTTGATCGTTCATCAGTTTATGTATGTGAGCATTCGCTTTGGTATCAAAGGCCTCAATCAAATCTAACAGCGCTAGGCAATTCTCAAATGTTAATGTGTGCTCAAGCTCTAGGGTAGTTGTACTGATGTCTTGGTTCGACTTAGTGTTGCTTGATAGCTCACTGATGGACTGACATATTGTCATAATCTCTTGATGCATTTGATTAAATAAACCTTCCGGCACATCCCGTTGTTTAGCGGCTTGCTCTAGATCTTTGGCTTCATTGTAGATAGATCGGGCGCCAAGGTTACCCGCAATCCCTTTAATCGTATGAAAAGTCTGAATTAGACCCTCAAAATCTGACGACGCTATTTTAGCTTGAGCCTCTAACATATGCTCTACGGAGCTTTCTTTGAAAGAGTTCAGAAGTTGTAAATAAAAGCTTGGTTCAACCCCTAAGCGGCTTAAGGCAGACTGAACGTCAATATTAGGCAGAACCATGACTAGTTGGTTTGCTAATGCCACCTGCTCCGGTTCTAAAGAACCACTTTTCTGCTGAAGATACGCACCTTTGTTCAGACACATTTGCTGACGGATGACATCTTGTAATTGCTGACGACTAATTGGTTTGGAAACATGGTCGTTCATCCCCGATTTCAAAGCCCGTTGAATGTCCTGCGTACCGGTATTGGCCGTTACAGCGATAATAGGAAGGTTGGTGAATTCTCCACCTAAAGCTCGGATACCTTTACTGGCTTCATAACCATCCATGACGGGCATTTGAATATCCATTAACACCATGTCAAAGGGTTGTTGCTGTACCAGGCGAATGGCATCTCTTCCATGTTCTGCGATCTCAAAAGAAATATCCCATTGGCTAAAAATTTCCCCAATGACCAATTGGTTGATCTCATTGTCTTCCACGACGAGTACCTTTAGGTGTGCAAATTCCTTAGGCTCTTTCTCTATGCTTGATGTCGAGGGTTGGTTGATATCCTGACGGAATGGCATCATGCAATCCAGTAGTGAGGATTGGCTCACAGGTGGCGCGAGTAAGGTGATGGGTGAATGCCATTGCTCTATTCGACGAAGATCTTTGCTGTGATCAACCACAATGATCGTTTTGAGTGATCGACTAGCAGGGAAGTCATTTAAGTGTTTTAAGATGTCTTCTAATTCTGGTGTGATGCTGTAACAGTCGATAATTAAAAAATCATAGGCTGCTCCAAATGAGAGTTTTGATACAGCATTGTCGCAAGTGCTAACGGCCTCTAGATGTAAGCCGAATGCACTGGCATGGCGCAGGTAGTTTTGACGGCTCAGCCCGATAAAATCAATGAGTAAAACACGTGAACTATTGAGCGACTCTTTCGCTTTATTAGGTAAGGATTGAAGGTCGCTTTGATCCACTTTTAACGGCACAGTAAAACGGAACACACTACCGTCACCATAGCGACTGTCTACTTGAATTGTTCCCCCCATCAACCCAATCAAACTTTTACAAATTGAAAGCCCGAGACCTGTACCGCCGTATTTTCTTGTGGTCGACACATCCGCTTGAGAAAACGGTGAAAACAGTTTGTTCAGTTGTGCTTCTGTCATCCCTGTTCCTGTGTCTTGAACAGAGAACTCTAGTTCGACCAACTCACCTTTGGTGCGTAACATTTTAACGTAAACGATCACCTCACCTGCACTGGTGAACTTCAACGCGTTGCTCACAAGATTACTTAAGACTTGTCCGATACGAAGAGGATCGCCAATCAGATGGTTGGGAACGTTGCTGTCAATACCTGTCAGTAGGTGGATGTTTTTGGACTTTGCGACACTTTGATGGATGTAAGCATGCTCTTCTATGACTCGCTCCAAAGAAAAAGGGATTTCCTCGACTTCCATGTGGCCTGCTTCCATTTTAGAAAAATCGAGAATGTCATTAATAATACGCAATAGATTATTAGCGGAGTTATTCACCTTGCGCATAAGGTCTTGTTGGTTCTCTTTATTAGGTGAGGTTAAGCATGCATCCGTTAGACCGATAATGGCATTCATGGGCGTACGGATTTCGTGGCTAATATTAGCAAGAAAACGGTTCTTAGCTTCAGCAGCTTGATGCGCTTCTTTTAGAGCGTCCTCTAAAATAGTAGAGATGACTCGCGATTCAGTTACATCAGTACGCACCGCAATGTAGCGCTCTATTTTTCCTGAAGTGCCTTTTATTGGTAATATAGTGGCATGTACCCAGTAAATACTGCCATTTTTCCTTAAGTTTTTGATTTCACCTGACCAAACTTTGCCATTGGCGATGGTATGCCATAGTGTTTTGAAAAACTCTGGAGGATGTTCGTCAGATTTTAATATTCGATGATTCTGCCCCATTAACTCAGTCTTTTCATAACCTGAAATTTCGCAAAACTTATCGTTTACATAGGTGATATGACCTCGTGTATTACTAATACTTACGATAGCGTGTTCATCTAATGCCTGTTTGTGGTACCCCACTTCGTTCAAAAGCTCTGAGATTTGGGTTCGGTTTTCAATATTATTGAGGACGGTTCGACTTATTAATTTCGCAAGCAAAAAACTTAGGACAATGAGGATAAGTACAAAGGCTATGTTCCAAGGTTTCACTGTAATGTCAGGGTAAGCACTTTGGGCGACTAAGCGCCAAGATGGCAGAAAAGCGCTAGCTGAGCCATTAAGATTGTTTGGAAATAGCCCAGAATTCAAAATATGAGTTTGCTTCTCATCACTATCAATCAAGTTAGGTTGCAGTAGTTGCCTATTTAATTGAATGAAGCGGAAATTGGTGACGCGTAGCAAATGCTCCCAAGATTCTGGCGAGGATAAATCTATCAGAATCTGATTGGATTCATTGAGTAAAAATACATTCCTGTTCTCTGGGAAAAATCGCTCTAGTAATGTCACAAAGCGCTCGAATTTATAGGCGAACACCAAAATTCCTATACGATTATGATAATGATCAAAAATCGGCACCCCTATTTTTAGAATAGGTCTAAGTGGAGCGATGGGTGTTGAGTGTTTACGTGCCAATGAGACGTGTGAAATGAAGAATTCACCGTCATCAAGAGATTGGGCAATGCGGTATTCTAAACTGTGGTTCATTTCCCCTAAGTGATTGCCTGCAGAAAAAATAGGTGTGCTGCGGTTATTGTCGACCCTTGCTACTTCATTTCCTAATCCATCTAAAACTGAGATGTAGCGATATCGGTCGGATGAAAGGCTATAACCTTCTAAGAAATTTTGTAGTTTTTCACGATAGCTTGGGCTTGTGAGAATCGCATCCGGGTCTATGGAGAATGTATTTTTCACAGATTGGATATCAGCGACTAGGCTTTCAAGCTCATTATGACTTGCGTTAATCGCATTTCGCATACTGACAGCTGTGACACTATTGTGTTGGCTTAACGCTGAATGCCATTGCAGCCAAAAAACTAGAGTGACGGCCATTAAGCTAAAAGACAGTAATGTTATGAAAGCTTGCCAAAAGGTATGAGAGGAAGAGCGTGAAGAGAGCTGCTCTTGTAAATATTTTAATTCGCTACCTAGGTATCGAGAATAGAAATTTGAGCAAAGTAATAGTGTACTTACGACACTGCTAAGAAGTGCAACTCCAAGCAAAAATTGTTCTCTAGAGAGAGTAAACGCTTGCTCGTCCAATTGCTTAAATTTTGTTAAGTCTGGGTAAAACTCTCCTCCTGCAACTTGTATCAAAGCTATACAGGCAGTCAGCATCAATGGACGTGTGAAATAGCGATAATTGAGCATTGAGGGTCGATTCAAAATCGTACTGACTAAGACGCAAGCATAAAAAGCAAAGGTAACCATCAAACCACAAAAGCCAATTAGCAACCAAAAAGAAATGCTGACTAAAGCTTCTAAAAGGTTTTCACCATTTGCAGCTAAAATAGCGCAAGTCAGTGAAATTATGATGAAAGAAACAATGCCACTGAACATATTAAGCATGGCGGCTTGTTCTTTGCAGTCAAAGCGTGTCCGTAACACAATAAGAAAATTTGCGGTGATTGCGATTAGAAACCATATAAATAATGGAAGGGGTTGTAATGTGTGCGATTGATGGTCGAAGAAGGCGTTGTGGCTGATGAGAGTCGTGCTGCCAATACCCAATGTCAGGGCTAAGGCACAGCGTAAGGCACGTTGAAAATCCGAGCCAATCAGCTCGCTGGTTAGCTCACGAAATGCTGCATAAATAGAAATATAGCCAATAGCTAACGCCCCAATTATCCAAAGCATTTAAGTAATCCTTTCGCTTGCTTAGTGCTAATCGGCACTATTAATAATAGGGCTTAAATGTATCTTACTCAGTACATAAAGAATGTTAGAAATATGTAAGCTTTAGCGAGAGTTTGTATGCTCGTGTTAATCAATGCGGGCTTTAAGAAGAGCCTTAAAATACAGACGGCTCAATAAAAAGCCCAGCAATGGCTGGGCTTTTTATTGCATACGCTTTATTGGTTAAGCGTTGTATTCAAATGGACGGTCGCCATCTTCGTCTTTAATGCGAGTTGGCAGACCCATGTTGTTCAATAGCGCTAGGAATGGACGTGAATCCAATTGCTCTACGTTACGCATTTCAGAGCAGTCCCATGTGCCGTTAGCTACAAGGATCGCCGCCGCAACCGGTGGCACGCCTGCCGTATAAGAAATGCCTTGGCTACCCACTTCCTTATAGGCGTCTTTGTGATCGGCTACGTTGTAGATGAAGACTTCTTTTTCTTTGCCGTCTTTCATGCCTTTTACAACATCACCGATACAAGTGTTGCCTGTGTAATCTGGTGCCAAAGAAGAAGGGTCAGGCAGTACAGCTTTAACCACTTTAAGTGGAACGACTTCTAAACCTTCTGCTGTTTTTACTGGTTGCTCAGACAGTAAACCGAGATTCTGAAGTACAGTGAAGACATTGATATAATGCTCACCAAAGCCCATCCAGAAACGTACGTTAGGTACGTCTAGGTTTTGCGAAATCGAATGAACTTCGTCATGACCACTCATGTAAGTCGTTTGCTTACCTACTACAGGCAAGTCGTCTGTACGGCTGACTTCAAACATTTTGTTGACGTTCCATTCGCGATTCTGCCAAGAGTAGACAACGCCGGTAAATTCACGGAAGTTGATCTCTGGGTCGAAGTTAGTCGCGAAGTACTTGCCATGACTGCCAGCGTTTACGTCGATGATGTCGATGTCTGTGACTTTATCGAAGTAATGGTTGTAAGCAAGTGAAGCATAAGCATTCACTACACCTGGGTCAAAACCCACACCAAGAATGGCGGTTACGCCTTTTTCTTTACAGGCTTCACGGCGCTTCCATTCGTAGTTTGCGTACCACGGTGGGGTTTCACAGATTTTATTTGGCTCTTCGTGAATCGCTGTGTCTAGGTAGGCTACGCCTGTTTCCATACACGCTTCAAGTACTGACATGTTAATGAACGCAGAACCTACGTTAATCACGATTTCAGAGTTGGTTTCTTTGATTAGCTTAACGGTTGCTGGGATGTCCAATGCGTTTAGGGAATATGCCTCGATGCGGCCCTCAACTTTCATGGCTCCTTTTTCTTTCACACTGGCAACGATCTCTTCGCATTTGGCAACGCTGCGTGAGGCAATGGCGATATCGCCCAGTGTGTCATTGTGTTGGGCGCATTTATGTGCCACTACACGGGCTACCCCTCCGGCACCGATAATCAGTACGTTCTTTTTCATAATAGTGCTATCTCCAGTTTAGAAATGATGCAGCCTTAGGAAAGGTTGTGCATAAAGTCGTCGTAATCAAATTCACGAACCAGTTCTATAGTGCCGTCTAATTGTTTCACCGCGATGGATGGCATTTTGACACCATTAAACCAGTTCTTTTTCACCATGGTGTAACCGGCCGCATCTTCTATAGAAATACGATCGCCTACGTTGAGCGCTTGATTAAATTTAAATTCGCCGAAAATATCGCCCGCTAGGCAAGACTTACCGCAGATCATATATTCGTGAGCACCGTCGCATGGCGTCATGCGCGCATTTTCACGGTAGATTAACAGATCAAGCATGTGTGCTTCGATTGAACTGTCGACGATGGCTAAGTTTTTACCATTGTACAGCGTATCCAAAACTGTGACTTCTAAGGTCGTGCTTTTAGTGATGGACGCTTCGCCTGGCTCCAAGTATACCTGTACACCGTATTTGTCAGAGAATGCCTTCAAGCGCGCGCAGAAGCGATCAATTGGGTAATCGTCACCGGTAAAATGAATGCCGCCGCCAAGGCTGATCCATTGCATTTTTTCGATTAAATAGCCAAAGCGCTCTTCAATCAGTGTCAGCATTTCATCGAAGCGGTCGAAATTGTTGTTCTCACAATTATTGTGGAACATAAAACCAGAAATTTCATCGATCACTGTTTCTATGCGCTTTGGATCCCATTCACCTAAACGGCTGAACGGGCGAGCAGGATCAGCAATAATGAATTCAGAGGTGCTGACTTGTGGGTTGACACGAAGCCCACGAGTTTTATCTTGGCTGACCTCTTTAAAACGTTCGAGTTGACCGATGGTATTGAAAATAATCTTATCGCTGTTCGCTAACACTTCGGTGATTTCATTATCGGCGTAGGCGACACTGTAAGCATGCGTTTCGCCTGCAAACTTTTGTTTACCGAGTTTCACTTCGTATAGGGAAGATGAGGTTGTGCCATCCATGTACTCTTGCATTAGGTCAAATACCGACCATGTCGCAAAACATTTCAACGCCAATAAAGACTTCGCGCCAGATTGCTCACGCACGTAGGCAATCTTCTCAAGATTATTGAGAAGTTTGGCTTTATCAATGAGGTAAAAAGGAGTCTGTAACATGGCCATCAGCCTCAAAATATGAAAGGGCGATATTCTAGTAGAAAGGGCATCACGTGACTAGCGTCGAAAGTGTACTTTATACACACATTTACAGTGTTTTTGACGCCATATAGGTGCAATATAGTATCAACGAGTTTTTCAAACAGAAATGAAAACGGCCCTATGTAGGGCCGTTTTTGTAGAAATTTTAACGCATGATTAATGAGTTGTGTTTTGCAGCGCTTTCATTTCATCATGGCACTCTTTCATACGAGCTTGAACAGCGCGTAGCGCTCTCTCGCAACCAACTGGCTGTTCTAACTTAAGGGCTTCGTCAAGTTCTTCAAGTACCTTGTCTTCCACCTCTTCTAATTGGTCAACATAGGTATGCTCAGTTGAATCTCTGCTGACTTTATCAAGCACTTTTGTGTACGCCTGACGGGCACTAACTTCCATGCTTGAATCGTTTTCAGGTTTGCCATTTTCAGCGATCGCAAATGGCTGTAGTTCGGTAACAGCGGATTCTTTTGCATCAATCATTTTATCAAACATACGCTGTATACGAGGGCTGTCTACTTCCTGTTTGGCCTTTTCGTAGAAGTCGATACCGCCATTCATTACTTTAATAATGTCTGCTACATGTTGTGTTTCAATCGCTTGTGTTGAGTTATTCATCTTACTCTCCTTCATTTCATCCAATCTTTCGGTCGAGTAGGCGTTTCGCAACGTGTTGGTATCTAGGATTAACCTGTAAGCGTTTATGTTCAAGCTTGAGATTACGACTGCACGCTTGCTTCACTTGGGTTTTTTATTTCTGACACATTGTCGGCTATTGCGCACGGATGATACAAAATGTTGATGGTTTTATGTTGGCGATCTGTCAATTTCGAGACAGATGTCTTATTATGAATATCTAATATATTATAAGCTTATTCTTTTTGGTTATTAGTTTTTTGGTTTACCTATCTGAATAAGCATCAGAGAGTACCTTGGAGCCAATATGAGACATATCACACCTGAATTCTATGTTGCCGAGCAACTGACGCTTGAGCAGATCCCTGAACTAGCCAAAGAGGGGATCCAGCATATCATTTGCAACCGTCCTGATAATGAAGGAGAGAACCAAACAAATAGTGAAGCAATACAGCAAGCGGCTGAATTACATGGAATGAGTTTCCATTATCTAGCAACAGAGCCGGGGCAGTTTGATTCGAGTTTAGTGTCGCAATTTGGCGATCTAATGGGGCGGTTAGAGGGGGAAACACTTGCTTACTGTCGAACGGGGACGCGCAGTTTGTCTTTATGGACTTTGGCAAACCCAGAGCGTAAATCTCGAGGCGATTTATTGTTATTAGCAGAGCAGGCGGGCTACAACATGTCAGGTCTAATTGAGCGTGTGGCAGACGTAGAGGGCTGAAAATGAATTCAACAATGCAGAATAATCACCATCAAGTGGTCATTGTCGGTGCAGGGGCAGGTGGATTAGCTGTCGCAGCCAGTCTCTTGAAGCGACAGCCTGATTTAAACATTGCAGTAGTTGACCCAGCCACCGAGCACTTTTATCAGCCTGGCTGGACATTGGTAGGTGGAGGAGTCTTCAAGCGTGAGCAAACTCATCGACCAATGGCCTCAGTGGTGCCTTCTAAAGTGAAACACTATCAACAAGCAGTAGTTGCCTTCCAGCCTGATTTACATACCATCGAAATGGACTGTGGCGAACATCTACATTACGGTGTTTTAATCGTTGCTCCAGGGCTGAAGCTTAATTGGGATGCGATTCCGGGTCTGCAAGAAACATTAGGAAAAAATGGTGTCGCGTCGAATTATGCATGGGACTACGCACCTTATACATGGCAAAACGTCCAGCAATTGAAAAAAGGCAAAGCCATTTTCACGCAGCCCCCGATGCCCATTAAATGTGCAGGTGCGCCACAAAAGGCGATGTATCTCGCTTGCAGTGAGTGGTTGTCGAAAGGTATTTTACCTGACATCGAGGTCGAGTTTTGTAATGCCGGTGGCGTGTTATTTGGGGTTACGGATTATGTGCCAGCTTTGGAAAGTTATATACAAAAGTATGGGATTGACTTGAATTTAAGCCAAAATTTGGTGGCGGTCGATGGCGAAAATAAGATCGCAACCTTTGAAATCGTATCAGAGCAGGGCGAAAAAGTTCGTATCGAAAAAGAATTCGACATGTTGCATGTTTGCCCTCCCCAAGGGCCTCTAGATTTTATTAAAGATAGCTCTTTGTCAGACGATGGGGGTTGGTTTGATGTGCACCCAGATACACTACAGCATAAGCAATATAACGATGTGTTTGGGTTGGGCGATGGTACTAACACGCCTAATGCGAAAACAGCGGCTGCTGTACGTGCCCAAGCTCCTGTCGTAGCGGAGAATGTTCTGTCAGTCTTGGTCAAACAACCCCCTCGTGCAATATACGATGGCTACGGCTCTTGCCCGCTTACTGTTGAGCGAGGCAAAATTGTGTTGGCTGAGTTCACCTACGGTGGCAAGATAAAACCCTCGTTCCCAAAATGGTTTATTGATGGTACTCAACCGTCCTATTTAGCTTGGCTGCTGAAAGAGAAAAGTTTGCCATGGGTATATTGGCAAGGCATGTTGAAGGGACATGAGTGGTTGGTAGATCCACTTATTTCCTCGAAACCACCGCGACAGTAACAGGCAAAAGGCGCTTTTAAAGCGCCTTTATTATATATAGTCCATTGCACCAATATATTTTTAATAAGCTGGCCAAAACAAGTTTTAGTAAAAGAGTAAATTTTTAAGTGTAGATGCCTGACGATTGATCAATTTGGGTAATTTGAAGAATAGGTTTTGTTTGAATATAGATTTCATTGCTATGCTAAAGCAGGGTAGAGCATGAAGTGTTTTCAGGGAAATAAGCACTACGTTGTCATGCTGTAGTCCATGGACGGCTAAATTTTATTAATAATAAGCGACTACATATTTATGAGTGATTCTGTCCCGAATAAGGCCAGTCAAAGTTCTTACAGTTTCAGTGTTATTGTGTTCCTCATAGTTTTTGCTCTGGGTTTAAGTGCATCGTATGCGTGGCAGTCACAACAGACTAAGGTGAAACGTACGCAGGCTATTTCGGTAGCTCAGTCCTATGCTTATCATTTAAAACAGGTGTTGGATCATAATCTGTCTGCGAATTATACCTTAGCAGCGCTTGTTCATGAATTTGGCGGCTTTACTCGTTGGTTTCCCCCCGTCGCTCAATCATTGCATCGTATTTATCCTGAAGTGAACAATTTTGCGTTGTCACCCGGTGGAATAGTTAAGCAAGTGTATCCAAAAGAAGGTAATGAGCGCGCTATTGGCTTTAACCAGTTAATGGATATTGAACAAGGCACTGAGGCTTGGTTAGCCATGAAACAACAGAAAACGATTCTGTCAGGTCCGCTAAACTTGGTGCAAGGAGGTAAAGGCCTTATTGCGCGCTACCCTATTATGTTAGAAAACCGAAACGAAGGGCCAGAAAAGTTTTGGGGCTTTAGTAGCGTCGTGATACGAATTGACTCACTACTTAAAAGCACTAATCAAATTGGACTGTCTGAACAAGGCTTTGCTTACAGTCTGCAACGAGTCGACACAGATGAACCTTTGCTAGTTGTACAAGACAGAGCTGAATTAATTAACGACCCAGTCTCGATGGATCTAAGTTTTCCAAGCGTTAAGTGGCGATTAGAGATTGCACCAGCCGAAGGCTGGATCCCTTCTTATATGCTGGTTACCTATATACTAGCAAGCCTAGCATTGGCATTGCTAGTCGCTCGATTTGCATTTATGGCACTACGTTTACGTCAACAAAAGCAGATGTTGACGCATTTATTGTCCGAACAAACTAAGTACGCCAACCAGTCTGATTATCGACTAAGTAGTACGCTGCAAGCGATCCCCGATCCATTAATTGAGTTAAATGCTGATGGCGTTGTATTAGAGGTGCGCTTGCCGAATGATGAAGCGGATCTCCAAGCGTTTTTTGTTCAAGGTGAACACTTCAGTGCACATTTATCAGAGCCTGCCGCTCAAACTTTAGAACTTGTGTTTAGCGAAGTAAGGCACAGCAAAACAAACAGTCATCGAGGTGCTTTGTTTAGTTTGCTGCTGTCTGACAGTAGAACGCTTTGGTTTGAAGTTTCTGCTGTCTTTCGTTCTTTTTCCGAAGAAGTCAGCGCAGGACATTTTATTGTTTTATTGCGAGATATATCACTGCGTCAGGAAGCCGAGCAGCAACAGCGTATTGCTGCTACCGCGTTTGAAACACAGGATGGAATTTTGATCAGTGACCGTCAGAACCGAATCATTCGAGTGAACAAGGCGTTTCAAAAGCTAACAGGGTATACCGAGAGTGAAGTGTTAGGGCAGACACCAGCGATTTTACAGTCTGGAAAACACAATCCTGAATTTTATCAAGAAATGTTTGAGAGCCTCGATCAGAAAGGCGCTTGGGAAGGAGAGGTTTGGAATCGCCGTAAAGATGGAGAGATTTACCCTGAATGGCTGAGTATTTCAACAGTACACGATCTCCTAGGTCAGGTGAGTCACTTTGTTGCGACGTTTAAGGATATTTCAGAACGTAAAGCTTCTGAACGTAAAATACAGCAACTTCATTATTATGACAGCCTAACTCGACTAGCGAATCGAACACTCTTGCTTGAAGAAATGAATGACCTATTGGAAAACTATGGCTTGCATCAATCTCAAGCCGCTGTTTTATTTATTGATTTGGACCACTTTAAAGACATAAATGATGTCTGGGGGCACAGCATAGGTGACCAGTTGCTGCAAAAAGTGGCAACACGTTTATCAGATACCATACGTACAAAAGACATCGTGGCTCGATTTGGTGGTGATGAATTCCTGGTGATGTTGGAGCCCGCAGATGTTTCAGCTAATCCCGACCGCATGGCTTATCGTGCGAGTCAGGTCGCAGGTAAATTGATGCGATCACTTGAGCGACCATTCACGATAAACTCTGTGGATTACCAAGTGGCGGCCAGTTTCGGAATCGCTTTGTTTGATGAGACATGCAGCGATCCGTTGGATGTGATCAAGCAAGCAGAGCTGGCAATGTATGAAGCGAAATCGTCTGGTCGATCCGGTTTCTATTTTTATAAGCAAGGCATGCAAGAGCGTGTACTGGAACGTGTGCAGTTGGAAAATGACCTAAGACATGCGTTAGAGAATGAAGAGCTTGCGTTATATGTTCAACCTCAATGGGATGCAAAGAAGTTTATGATAGGTGCCGAAGGCCTGTTACGCTGGTTTCATCCAGAGCGTGGTCCGGTATCGCCGGCAGCCTTCATTCCGTTGGCAGAAGAATCTCGTCTTATATTATCGATTGGTGATTGGGTATTAAGGCAAGCTTGCCAATGGCTATCGAAATGGAACAAAGATAAGCCAATGGAGAACTTTGTTTTTTCTGTCAATGTGAGTGCGGTGCAGTTTGCCCAGGAAGGGTTTGTACAACAAGTTGAGAGCATACTTAATGAATATCAGACGCCACCTTCTGCATTACAGCTTGAATTAACAGAAAGCATGCTGGCACATGACCAACAAGATATCATTAGTAAAATGGAAGCCTTAAAAGCGTTAGGTGTACTGATATCACTTGATGACTTTGGTACGGGCTATTCATCGCTGAGCTATTTACACCGATTGCCAATTGACCAATTGAAGATCGACCAATCTTTCGTCGCCAACATTGATAAAGGCGCGAAAAATGCTTCACTTGCTGAATCGATCATCAGCCTTGGGCATAACTTAGGCATGGAAGTTATTGCCGAAGGCGTGGAAACCTCTGCTCAGTTTGACTGGCTGAAAGAGCAAGGGTGTGACTTATTTCAAGGTTTTGGTTTGGCTAGACCAATGACAATAGAAGACTTGATCTTGCTCTACCGTAGCGCGGATTGAACGTCATTACTTAGAAGGGTATAGAGTGGCTCGTTGGGGATTAAGGTGGAAATCACTGGTAGTGCTGTTATTAGCAGGCGCTGTGGCATCTGTATTGGCGCTATCGTTGGGCTGGTATGTTGTCGCCGAGGGACGTCAGTATTCAGCTAAAGCGTATGCGGAAAATTTTACCGAGCTTAACTACCAAAAAATACTCACGCCCATGGCCCGTGAACTCGCCTTGGCACGTCGTTTTGCCGAACTGAGTACACTGCAACGGTGGTTTAAAGAGCCTGAAAATACAGTTCTTAAAGCGCAGGCTCTGCAAGATGTTGAGCATTTTCAGTCCGCTTTTGAAGACGGTGCCGTCTTCTTTGTTGCTGATAAAAGCTTAGCGTATTATTACTATGATGATCTGTTGCCAATTGACGGTGACTCCCAGTATTACCTTGACGAGCAGATGGAATCTAATAAATGGTATTTTTTAACTCGAGAACAGACTCAGCCCTATTACATAAACATCGATTTAAACGAGTATCTAAATAAAACGAAAATTTGGATTAACGTCCTAGTCCGAGATGAAGAGACATTTCTAGGTATCGCTGGGACAGGGTTTGAGCTGGGGCGTTTTATTGATAGTTTTGCTTCGTCACCGCAGCCAGGTGTGCAGCCATTTGTCATCAATGCAGATACGCTCCAAATTGAAGCCCACTCGAACACCGATTTAATTGCTATCGACGGTATTGCAAGTGCAGAGGATGAACAAAGTTTATACAGCTTAGTCGATAGCGATAACGATATTAAAGCGTTGCAAAAAAGTATTATTCAAGCGAAGCAGAATAGACAAGTTGAAACATTAAAACTTCGTATGGGTGGGGAAGATTTTATCTTATCCATACGCTATATGCCGGATCTGAATTGGCTGGTCGCGACCAGTGTGAATCTCGATGAAGTTCGCTTGCTGAATACCGACTTGATTATGGGTGTTGGGGTGGTTTTTGCTCTGTTACTCGCCATTGTTCTGTTGTTATTTGGTTTTGCGGTGGATCGCTTAGTATTACAGCCTCTGCGTCATTTACAAATGTCTGCGAAAGCGATCTCTCAAGGCTCTTACGAAGTCCGCTTACCAGTCAGATACGATGATGAAATTGGTGACCTAAGCCGTACTTTTAATTTGATGGCGCAGCAGGTAGAGAGTCATACTGCTGAGTTAGAATCTCGTGTAAAAGAGCGGACTTATGAACTTGAGCAAAGTAATGCTCAAATTAAAGCGGCAAACCGCAAGATAGGTGACTCGATTGATTACGCCAGTCTAATCCAACGAGCCATATTACCAGACCGACAAATGCAGCAATTCTTGGGTGCTCACCATAGTGTAGTATGGCGTCCACGCGATATCGTTGGCGGTGATTTTTATGTGTTCCATACCAATGATGAAGGGTGTTTATTAGGCATTGTAGATTGCGCTGGACATGGAGTCCCTGGTGCTTTGATGACCATGTTAATGCGAGCTGCGATAGACAAGGCGATCAATGAATTAGGCATCGCTGATCCCGCTAAACTGCTATATGCTATAGATCAGACTGTTCGGTCAATGTTGCATGAAGAGGCGACTGGCCATCAAGTCGCCACCAATGCGGACGTCGGATTGGTGTTTATTCGCCATCAGGGTGATCAGCTACGTTTTAGTGGTGCTAAAATTGCCTTATATGCAAGCGACGGTACATCAGTCGTCAAGCATGCAGCCAACAAGCGCGCCTTAGGCGACCGTAAACTCGGCCAATATGAGAATGTTGATTTACCACTTGCTGGTTGGACTTATTATATGACGACAGATGGTTACCTTGATCAAGCCGGAGGAGAGAAGAGTTTCGGTTTTGGTAATAAACGTTTTGAGCAATTGTTAGTCGAGAATACGCAATCTCCTTTGTCTGAGCAGACTACACGTTTTGCAGAAGCATTGGACGAATACATGGGGGATTTACCACAGCGTGATGATGTCACCTTGTTGTCTTTCCGCTTTGAGCATAATTCAAGTGAAGGAGGAGAATAGTATGTCAGTGCCGGACCTGTTCGACTTACGTAAACGTTTTGATAATGAAAAGATTCTATTGTGCTTCAATGGTCCTATCTCACGCAGCTTGATTGAAGAGATTGGTAATGCATTGCGAAATTACATGAAGTCTGAGCAGGCATCACCAGCCGACGCATTAGACGTATTTGCTGTATACATTGAGCTAACGCAAAATATTCGCCATTACGCTTTGGCTTCAAAACTGTTAGGTGCGGATACTGCTACGGTAGTTGTAAGCTACCGTGACGGGCATTATCACGTATCTGCGGGCAATATAGTACGTCAAGAAGACGGTCAAAGATTGATGGATCAAGTCGTTATGCTAGCGGCATTAGATAAAGTAGGGCTTAAAAAAATCTACAAAGAACAGCTGCGAAAGCCAAGAGATGTTGGGGCGACCAGTGGTGCGGGGTTGGGGTTAATTGACATTGCTCGAAAAGCATCAGCACCCGTTGTTCCAACTCTTCAATTACTAGACAACGGCACCAGTTATTTTAGTTTAAGTGTGCAAATTTGAGTAATAAAGCATGAAAGATTTAAACATTGTTTCCACCCAGGCAACACCTTTGATTGAAACCGATAGTAATCGCGGTGTGGTGTATATGGAAGGTGATTCTTACCCCGAGAATTCGTTTGAGTTTTACTCCGAATTGGTGGCATGGGTCACAACCTATCTTAAAAGTAATGATCGACCAATGACGGTTGAATTAGCACTGCTGTATTTGAATACCAGTAGCATTAAGGTCCTGATGGACATTTTTGATGAGCTTGAAGAACATCACCAAAAGGGTCGTGATGTCACGGTTAACTGGCGTTATGACGTGGATAATGAGCGTGTTGCAGAGCTAGCAGAAGAATTTAAGGAAGATTGTAGCTTTGCGTTTAATATCATAGGCCAAGAATGAAGCACAATATCAAAGAACTCGAACAGCGTGTTTTGGCGGCTCTCGCAGATGAGGCCCATCAAGAACATCCATTACATGACGTTTTAGAAGCCCTATGGGAATACAATCAAGATCAATGGTCACGTATGGAGCATTTGATTCGAGTGTCTGATTCTTATCAGGACATGATGATTCAGAAAAAGAAAACGTTGAGTGAGCGCTTTGATAAGCATCTTCGTCAATTAGATAAAATTACCCGTATTTCAGATCGTTATCAAACTGCTTTGCGTGAAGCAAACATTGAGCTAGAGCAAGCATCTTATATCGATGCTCTGACAGGGTTGCCGAATCGTCGAAAAATGCTGCGGCGCTTAAAAGCGGAGTTTGATATGCGCCCCGAGTCGGTGCGTCTTGCGATGATTGATATTGATTATTTTAAACGTATTAATGATGAATTTGGCCACTTAATCGGTGACGATGTTTTAGTCTCTGTTGGTAACTTAATTGAACTTACGGTGGGTGATTCAGGGCATATTTCCCGCTGGGGAGGCGAAGAGTTTCTTGTGATCTTCTCTCAGGTAGAGCATGCAGAAGTTGAATCTTGCTTGAAGCAGTTGACGAAGGTGATTCGAGAAGCCTATTTTGAAGCGGGTGATCACACTAAAATTCGCACTACGGTCAGTATTGGAGTCTCCCATTATCAAATCGGTGACTCAGCCGATTCATTGATTACTCGTGCCGATGATGCGCTTTATCGCGCCAAAGACAGCGGCCGCGACAAAGTCGTGTTTAGCTAAATTGCCAAAGCGCGACTAAATCTACCGAGTTCTTGTCTTGAATCCTTATACCTTGGTATTAAATCTTCATCCATGGTGGTAACTGTGGATATCTCGACGTATCTTTAAACCATAAAAATAACATTAGGTATTTGGTTTATGGCAGCGATAGATATCCCAGAAGTCCTAAAATTTATAGACAGTACGCCTCCGTTTTCAGGTCTAACATCCGTACAGCAAAAACATCTACTCGGTGGCGTCGAGCTCACGTATGCGAGGCAAGGTGAGAAGCTTAATCTAGAAGGTTCGCGTGCTACGCTGCACCTGATTCGACGCGGTGCGTGTGAAATCCGTTCAGCAAAAGGCGGGCTAGTAGATAAGCTGGCCGATGGCGATTGTTTTGGTGTATCCAGTGTCTTGGAGCAAAACCCAGACGGGTTACAAGTCGTTGTGTTAGAAGACAGCCTTATCTACCGTTTTCAAAAAGATGGCTTTCAAGAGCTGCTGCAGGAAAGCGAAGAGTTTGCATTGTTTTTTGCTCATACACGTACCAGTCGACTGCGTAAATTATCTCGAGCTCACGCAACAGATTTGGCCACTCCGGTACTGCAGCTCTCCACTTCGATTAGCCAAATCATGGCGCGTAATCTAATTACTGCAAGTGTTACAGATACCGTGCAGCAAGCCGCCTCTGTCATGACTGACGCTCGTGTCAGTTCGATTCTAGTATTGGAGAAAGACAGACTCGTCGGCATTGTCACAGACCGAGATTTACGCTCAAGAGTGTTGGCCGTCGGAGCATCAGCCGACATACCGCTTAGCGATGTGATGACGCATGCTCCAGCCTCGATTGATTCAAGAAGTTTGGTGATGCACGCGCAGACCTTGATGAGCGAAAAAAATATTCATCACTTGCCTGTTGTCGAGTCTGATCATACGCCTGTTGGTATGATCACAGCTGCAGATCTATTGAGGCATCAAGAACTTAGTCCATTACTTCTTATCAATCAGATTAATCGTCAGACGGATATCACCAGTCTTCGAGAAGTGTGTCAGCAGTTGAACAATTTGATTGTAAATCTGATCCTGACTGATATGAAAACCACAGACATTGGTAGCGTTATTGCGGCAATCAGTGACAGTTTAACGCGACGAATTATTGAGCTGGGCATCGAACGATATGGTGCAGCACCTTTTGCTTTTCAGTTCCTAGTATTCGGTTCACAAGCTCGTAAAGATCAATCGCTTGGCAGCGATCAAGACAATGGCATGATGTTGTCCCAAGAGCCGACATCCGAACAAGCTCAGTATTTCGCGAAACTGGCCCAATTTATCTGTGATGGCTTAGCACAATGCGGTATTCGCAGTTGTCCTGGTGACATTATGGCGTCGAATAAGAAGTGGCGTTTGACCCAGGACGGTTGGAAGCAAACATTTGCCAATTGGGTTGAAGCCAGCTCACCTTCGTCTTTACTGAACGCCAGTATTTTCTTTGATATTCGTTGTGTTTACGGTGATGAAAACGGTGTAACAGAACTGATTCAAGATATGCAATCACGTGTTGCCAAAACCTCGCTGTTTTTAGCCACCTTAACTCGAACAGCTACGGCCTCTAAACCTCCAATTGGTTTCTTCCGCAATTTTTTGCTCGAGTCCTCAGGTGAGCACAAGCATCAATTAGATCTAAAGCATCAGGGCTTAGCATTGATTAATGATTTGGCCCGAATTTATGGGCTAGGTTGTAAGCGCTATCATGTGGCGACAAAAGATCGTCTTGAACAGGCCGCTCGGGAAAAACTGATGGGGTTGGACATTGCCCGAAACTTGATGGACGCATGGGATGAGCTGAATGAGCTTCGCCTACAAGCGCAGCGTCAACATTGGCAAACCACAGGTGAGCCGAGTGCTTATTTAGATCCGTCTGAACTAAGTTCGCTAGAGCGTAAACACTTAAAGTCGACGTTTGCCATCATCGCAGACGGGCAATCTGCTGCCTTGCAACGTTTTGCTAGAGGTTATGCATAAGATGCCAAAGCGTATTTTTCAAGCTATTGATAGCTGGCGTGAGCGGCGTGAAGAGCAAACGAAGCCTTGGTATGAGCATTCTTATTTCGTGTTAGATATGGAAACCACAGGGTTGGATCCCAAGCAGCATCAGGTAATTAGTTTAGGCTGGGTGTTGATTGAAAATGGCGCGATTCAACTGGATACGGCTCAGCATTTATTATTAGACTCTGCTGAGATTGATGACGTCAGTGTCGGAATACATATGATTACCGACTCTGATGTAATGGAGCAAGGGCGTCGTCATGAGAGTGTGCTGCGTTACTTACGACAGATTATGAAAGATAAGATACTGGTGGTTCATTACTCACCACTGGAATTGGGCTTTTTAAAATCCCTCTGGCAGACTCAGCCCATGCCTGCGCTGGCATTTGATTGGATCGATACCATGCAGGTGGAAATGCAACGTCGCAGCCGTGCTCAAGAAGTCATTGGTGACGGTGGTTATCGCTTACCTGCTTGCCGTGAGCGTTATGGTTTACCTGACTACCCTGGACACGATGCGCTCACTGATGCCATGGCTACCGCGGAGCTGTTGTTAGCGCAAGTGGCGCATTTTAATGATCATGCGCCTAGCTTGCAGGAATTAGTCCGTATCGGCGGTGGCCGAGCTCGTTTATCATCCAATAATAAGGCGCCTTAAACGCGAGCCAAACAGCCTTATTTATTAAGCCAAGGAAGGTGTTGTTCCAAGTGTTTCGTGGCTGGGTTCACTGGCGAGGAAGCAAGGCTGTTCTGACCAATGTAATAGCTGCAATTCGCCATCCTCATGCTCTACTAGTGCGGTACAGTGTTCTACCCAATCCCCATCGTTGCAGTACAACACATCACCTTGACGTTGAAAGCGTGCAAAATGGATATGTCCACCAATATACCCATCTAGTTTTTTATTTCGTGCAGTTTTGATCGCCGCGGTTTCAAAGCGGGTGATGAACTCTTGTGCTTTACTGACGTGCTGTTTGAGGTAACCTGCAAAAGACCAGTAAGGTCGTCCAAAGGCGCGTCTAATGCGATTGAAATGGCGATTTAAAGACAGCATTAATCCATGGACTTTGTCACCAATTGCTAGCATAAATGGGCTGACTTTTACCATTTGATCAAACTCATCCCCATGGCTAACTAGAAAGCGACGGCCATCTGCTGTGGTGTGAATTGCTTGCTGCTCTAATGCAACGCCTGAAAGAGTTTGACCGCAAAATTGACGAAAGAATGCATCATGGTTGCCAGGGATGTAGGTTACCTTAGTACCTAGCTTTGCCAACTCTAAAATTCGTTGTACAACTTGCTGTTGCGTATCGTTGAAGTAAGCGCGTTTGCGCATTTCAATTAAGTCGATAATGTCTCCGACCAAATAGAGGTTTTCGGTCTCTATTTTATGAAGAAAATCGAGTAAGTGTTCCGCTTGGCAAGCTTTTGTACCAAGGTGGACATCTGAAATAAAAACCGCGCGGAATTGAGTCTTCATAGGCTAACCTCTTTAGCTGATAGCTTTAGGCTAGAGAGGTTACGTGACGCTTTCGTGAAGCCTAGATGTCGAATTGATGAGATCTAGCCGCAACAACGATTGACTTCAGCTGGAATGTCATCGTCGTAGTGGTATTGGTAGGGTTGTTGGTATATTTGATTGCCACCTCGTTGCTTGGCTGATTTCTTGGCTTGAGCGGCTAACTCTGCAACGAAGTGGTGGCTATCACATACCTTTGGGTTTGGGTTCACAACACCAATGGCCAAACTTAGAACATCAAAAAAAGTATGATCGCCATCACGACTTTTAGTCCAAATGCCACCTTCATCAAGGTCGGCAGGGTTATAGAATTTAATCACTTCTGCTGCGAATCGCTCAAGGATGATATGACATTGATCACACCAGTTTTCTTCTTGGAAGATGACCACAAAATCATCGCCGCCAACATGTCCAATGAAGTTCTCTTCTGAGGTTACGACACTACGTAAAATACTACCGACCAATTGGATTATGGCATCACCTTTAGCGTAGCCATAATAATCATTAAACGGTTTAAAGTTGTTTAAATCAAAATACGCTACATAGAAGTCGTGCTCAGCCAATAAGCGTCGATCAATCTCACGGTTAATCGGTACGTTACCCGGCAAAAGTGTTAGGGGGTTGGAGTAAGTCGCGTTTTGAATCTTCAGCTCTGTAATACGTTTCAGTAAGTCTTTTAAGTGTCCTAATCCAAAGTATAGCCCTTCGTGTACGATCACGATTTCATTATTGACCAAGTCGGTGTCTTGATCAGTAAACATCGTCGAAACACTGGCTAAGGATACATTGCTTTCGACAATCAGCACATCTGTAGAGGTAACTGCTAACGCGGATTTGTTTTCGTACAGTGCACGACCATAGGGGGTTGAAAACAGCTCATGTAATGCATGTCGGCGAATAATCCCTAACGGTTTACCATTTTCCACAACAGGCAGCGCGAAAATGTTTTTGTTTTTTTTGAAAAGTTTTGCCACTTCGTTTAAAGGACGGGTGCTTTCAACGAAAACTGATTCTCGATTTAATGATTGTACGGTTTCTCCTTGTTGAGCGTGGAATTTATTGCGCTTCGTTACATGATTAAGCAAATACTCATGAGGTTCTGTATTCGGTAATGGACTAGGGTGTTGTAAAAAGAAACCTTGTCCAAAGCGTACGCCCAACTCAAGTAATTGATCTAGCTCTTCTTTATGCTCAATCCCTTCGGCCACCAAAGCACATCGTAATCGCTGAGAAATGCTAATGATGGATCGAACAAACTCACGCTTAACCTCATCGCGGTCGATGCCTTCAATAAAGTGTTTGTCGAGCTTTACAATATCGGGTCTAACTTCAGACCAGAGACGAAGTCCAGAGTAACCAGCCCCCAAGTCGTCTATAGCGACCTGAAACCCCATTTCACGATAATGCTCGACACTTTGATGGGTAAGACCATTTTGATCGTAGGGGTGCTTTTCAGAGAGTTCAATAACAATGTTATTTTGATTTAACCCAAGGTCTTTCAAAATGGATAATGTCATGCCTTTTTGATGGTCTGGAGAGCTCAGTAGAGAGGCGCTGACATTAAGAAAAAGTTGGCCTGGAAGTTGAAGTTCGACAAAACGTGAGATGGCACGTTCACGGCACAAAAGCTCGAGTTCGTGTAATCGCCCTTGTGCTTGAGCAAATGGAAATAAAACGTCTGGGGCAAACAGCTCAGTGTCTTTTGGGCCACGAGACAGCGCTTCATAGCCAAAAATATGGCCTGAAGTTAGATCATAAATCGGTTGAAATAGAGGCGTTATTAGGCCTTCTTCTAAAACCTTATTAAGTAATGATGAGCTGTCTAGTTGCATGTCCGTGCCGCCACTTTGTGCCAAGAATATGTCGCTATGATATGAACAAATGATGACAGATATATGACAGGTTTTTGTAGTGCAGGGATTGATCTAAAAACTAAGTGTAAATAAAGGAAGGTTTGATATAGGGCAAAATGATATTAGATTAGTACATGAGAGGGGCTTCGTTATGCTGATCGTATTTTTGTTTTTACTGTTGCGATCAGTAACGAATATTGGCAAAAATGCCAATCAAGGACGCCAAACTTAGTGAACTGGGTTACCTTGTAAGGGTGCAGAAGTTGAACGTTTGCCAGAAGTTAGAGCAGACTTGATGCGGGCAACAAGAGACTTTACAGCGGCGGCAACGTATTCACTACGCAGCTGGTAAGCACGTTCTACATAGTATTCTGTATCTAAGTGATCGAATGAGTTGTTCATAGTTTTCTCCAGAAAAGTATTGGCTTTAAGATGATTAAATAGTAATCACTGGCCACTTAATAAACAAACGATCAATTTTCAGTAGATAGATGAAAAAAACTAACCATTTGTTTTTATTGTTTAATAATCAATTATTTAGGTTTTTTGGAGTGCTAGAGTTGCTGTCTGTACTGCCCAGGTGTGATGTTTTCACAGCGTTTAAAAAATCGTGAGAAATATCCGGGGTCTTTGAAGCCTAAGTCGTACGCAATTTGTTCAACCGATTTCTGGGTATAGATTAGATGACGTTTGGCCTCCATTAATAAATGCTCGTGTGTGAGTTGTATAACGGTCTTGCCAAAAGCGTGTTGGGTGAGCCGGTTGAGCTTTTTATCCGACACATTGAGCTGTGTTGCATAGTCCGTTAATTTCCAATGATCCGTAAGATGGTTATTCACGAGACTTTTCAAGCGCTGCAATGTGAGTTCGTCTTGGGTTTGTCGTTGGGCAACGTTAACTGTGTGGTGTCGCTCGACAAATATCAGTATGGCTTTTAGTAAATGCTCAATAAGCGTATTTTTATGATCTTTCACATGATGAAATTCATGTTCCAGTAACGTAATCAGTTGCCACAAGTGACTAAACTCTTCAGCGTCCCCATTGAAATTAAGGCAACCCGACGTAGTCACAAAGGCACTATTGGCATATTCATCTCCTAGTAGCGCATCTGAGATAGATAGCACACGTCCATCTGTTTGAGGGGCAAACCGAAAGCTATGCACGGTCCCAGGAGGAATAATGATCCCCCAGCAGCCTTCTAGGAAACGGGTTTGGGTATCTAGTTGTAGTTGCACCGAGCCACTTTTCAGTAACAGCAGTTGCACTAATTGAGTGTGTTGATGTGCTTTTATATGCCAACCCAAATGGCTACTGCGTGCGGCAATATCTTCTATGTGAACAAAGTCTGGATGATCGATCCAGCGTCCCTCACCGTATAAACCGAACTGCGGAATTGTCTGATTCATAATGTTTCTACTGAAAAATTAATGTCATTGCCAAAAACCAATAATGCACTTAAAAACCTCTAAAAAGCGTTTTATTTGGTTTTTATGTCTTTAAATTACGCTATTTTTATACTTTTTATTAAAGCTCTGCCTGTCCGAAAAGTACAATTTATTGTCCTGAAAGTTCCTGATTATTTTGTTCTTACTTGTCCATTATTAAGTGATTGAGAAATGATAACGAACAAAAATAATACAGGTAAAAAGTCATGAAAACACAAGTAGCGATAATTGGTGCGGGACCTTCAGGTTTATTACTGGGGCAATTACTGGCGAAGCAAGGCATCGACAATATTATTGTGGAGCGCGTCAGTGGTGAATACGTGTTAGGGCGTATCCGCGCTGGCGTACTGGAGCAAGGTATGGTCGAGCTACTCCACGAAGCCGGTGTGTCTGAACGAATGGACCGTGAAGGTGAGGTGCACACGGGGGTGGAATTGGCATTCAACGACAAGCGTGTACGCATCGCTCTAGATGAACTGACTGGGGGTGATACCGTCATGGTGTATGGTCAAACAGAAGTGACGCGTGACCTTATGGAGGCTCGTCAAGCGTCAGGTCAAACCACAGTCTATGAAGCCAGCAATGTACAGTTGAATGATGTGAAAACCGATGCGCCGTATGTCACATTTGAAAAAGACGGTGAATCGGTTCGTTTAGATTGTGAGTTTATTGCTGGCTGTGATGGCTTCCATGGTGTGTCACGTAAAACCATTCCTGATGACGTCAAAACCGAGCACGAGCGAGTGTATCCATTTGGGTGGCTAGGTTTACTATCCGATACCAAGCCTGCCCACGATGAGTTGATCTACTGTAAAACCGATCGAGGTTTTGCCCTAGCCAGCATGCGATCGGCGACTCGTTCACGCTACTACCTTCAAGTGCCTCTGACGGATAAAATAGAACAGTGGAGTGATGACGCGTTTTGGAGCGAATTAAAACGTCGATTACCGACGGATGTGGCCGCTTCCATGGAAACTGGACCAAGCATTGAGAAAAGCATTGCACCACTGCGTTCCTTTGTCTGTGAGCCCATGCAATATGGCAACATGTTCTTAGTCGGAGATGCCGCGCACATCGTACCGCCTACAGGCGCGAAAGGCTTAAACTTAGCGGCGTCTGACGTAGCGACACTTTATAAAATCTTGACAAGAGTGTACCAAGACGGTGATCGAGACTGCATCAATCAATATTCAGAAGTCTGCTTGCGTCGTGTTTGGCACGGAGAGCGTTTTTCTTGGTGGATGACCAATATGATGCACGACTTTGGTGATGTGGAAGTTAACGGTACAGATTCCCAGACCTTCTCACGCTTTATGGAATCTGAATTGAACTTCTACACCGATAATGAAGAAGGTCGTCGCGTGATTGCCATGCAATACGTTGGTTTACCTTATGAACAAATCAAGTAGTGGTGTAGCCGGAAGGTAGCGATTAAAGAAGCCGGTCATCGTCAAACGGTTGCGATGGAATGTGCATAACTTGTTGGTTTTTCAACAAGCATAGTCATGGTTGGTAATGCTCAGTTTTTATTTAGAAATTCTTGTAAAAACAGCATACCAATCATGCCCATGCAAACCAAATACAACAGCATCCAGCGCATCTTCATGCAGTAGGGACAAGGTTTACGTTTTTTCTTAGCCATAAGCGTTCCTGCTGAGGCCAAACAAACGCCTCGATAATGATAGTACCTGATGATGGTAGCAACTATTCCCCTCCAGTACGACCCGACCCTGTTTGGGGAAGCGATATCACAACCTCAGCATCACCCAATTTTGCTCTACTTCAATCTTTGTGGAAAGGAGAATCCATGCATTGTATTCGCTTGCGCAATGTCGCTCCGCGACCGTCAGCGCGAATCCAAAGCATGTGTTCTTAATCAAGACTGAATCATCCCTTTTGTAAGGTTCGACTTGCTTGGGCAACGACTTATAAATTCCCATAAAAAAATCCGATTAAGTTGCCTTAATCGGATTTTTAATTTGTAACCTTGGCAGTGGCGATTATTGAGTCGCTTCCGCTGTTTCGTTTTGTTGCTGCTGTAGGTTTTCTAGGTACAGTGCATCAAAGTTAATTGGTGCAAGCATCACTGGGTTGAAACTACCCTTCGTGATAACAGAGTCAATCGCTTCACGTGCGTAAGGGAACAATGTGCCAGGGCAGAATGCGCCAAGAGCGTGATGTAGTTGGCGCTCTTCAAAGCCAGCAATCGTGAATAAGCCACCTTGTAAAACTTGTACTAGGTAGGCAGGTTCATCGTTGTTTTTAACGTTAACAGTGATGTCTAAAACAACTTCGTAAAGGTTCTCACCAACTTGACGGCTTTTAGTGTTTAGCTCAAGGCCTACTTCTGGCTTCCACTCTTCTTGGAATACAAGTGGAGAGCGAGGAGATTCGAACGATATATCTTTTAGGAAGATACGTTGAATTTGCAGTTGTGGTTGAGCTTGGTTTTCTTCAGCCATGATAGTTCCTTGGTTTGTTTAGTTAGAAGCAAGCAGAGCATCAAGCTCGCCAGCATTGTCGAGAGCAAATAGGTCGTCGCAACCCCCTACATGACGCTCGCCAATCCAGATTTGCGGTACCGTGTGGCGACCGCTTTTTTCCTTCATTTGTTGACGTGAAGTATGGTCGCCGTCGACACAGATTTCACTGAAGTCCGCTTGCTTGTGTTGCAACAGTTGTTTTGCACGGAAGCAAAATGGGCAATAGTTGCTTGAATAAATAGTGACATTTGCCATTGCGGACCTCTTAATTATTTTTTAACAAGTGGTAGACCAGCACTCTGCCATTCAGTGATGCCGCCTTGAAGCTTGTAGACATCAAATCCCGACTTAATCAGCTCTTTAGAACTAGAGCCAGCCGTCATCCCATTTTTACATACTAAGATAATGGGGGATGATTTGTATTTTTCTAGGGTATCGGATGAATCTTTTAGTTTTGCAGAAGGAATATTGATTGAGCCAGTTAAGTGGCCTGTACGAAACTCGTTTGCTGGACGAATGTCGACGACAACCGCTTCTTTATCGTTGATTAAATTGGTCGCTGCGGCGGGAGTCACGGTGCGAGCACCCCCTCGGGTTTCTATAAAAATCACAGTAGCAGCGATGGCAATAAAGACCGCTACCATTTCCCAATGGTTCAAAGAAAATTCTATTAGTTGGTTCATCATATCGGTTCAAGCCTGTCAAAAAACTGCGAAGCATTATACACGGTGAGGGTAAAGGGTACATACTAGCAAACCAGTAGAGCAAAAATGGAGTGAAAGCAGTGTTTTATAACAGTTTAAAGGCATTATGTTGCATTCTTTTTATCAGCAGCCTAATTGCCTGCAGTAGTATAGAAACAAAGTCAGCTGTTAAACAAACGCGTGATCAGCAGCAGGTCGAGTTGGCCACCTTGCTTGATCGACTTTGGCAGCGAGCACATATCATTCCAACCTTGCAGCAGGGTGCGCCGTTAATTAGCACGGCCGAGGCAGGTCAGAAAGCGATCGCGGAGCAGAATCAGCACAATATTAGCGTGGCTAAAGCTGCGATTTCAAAGTTGGATCAAGTGTTAGTTGAGCGTAAGCAACAGCCTTCTACAGGTGACCTTGCAGTGTTAATGGCAGTGAATATCCGAGATGCACAACAACATATTTATTATGCGGAACCTTTAACGCTATACCGTTCAGAGGAAGCTCAGTGGCGCCTAATGAGTGCGACAGGACAAGAGATTGTGCTTAATGTGATTTGGAACGAAGAAGGCAACTTGTATATTGAAGGTCAAGATACTATGGATTTAAGCCCAAGTAGTCCTGATACGCCGATCACGCTACAAGTGTTTTATTATGCTGGAGAAGTGCTGGCACAAGCTTCGTTGACGTTGGAGTTGCAAGCAAAAGTACCGCGTTTAAACTAACGCGGTACTTAAATAGATCTAGCTTGATGCATTCGTTGAATCAAAGATCTTATCGGCGTTGCCTTCGATAAAGCTATCAAACAGTTTGCCGTCAGGTTGCTTGTGACGTAAAGCAAATTCGTAGAAGCAGCTAGGAATAACGCGCGTTTCACCGCCTGAAAATGTAAACGTCACTTTGTCTGCCATGGTTGAAGACTGTTCTAAAAACAGTTCAGGTGAACCTTTCACCAACCCACCTGTTTGATTCAGCGTATAGCCTTCATCCATTAGTAGTTGATTGACCTGTTCAATGGTCGGCGTTTTGGTTAGGTGGTTGATGCTGACAGTAAAGTGATTAGCTTGCATACCCATAGTACTTAACCACGCGGCGTATTCACTGTGTTCAACCAGCGTTAAGTAATCTTGTTCTGCGATGGGCTGCCAAAGACATTTAGACCAGAAAATCTCAGGGCCTTTAACAACATCACTTGGGATTTGTGCAACCAGACGATCAATGATGGTTTGGCATTCTTCAGGCAGTTCTTCTGTTAACAGCTCTGACAAGAAAATTTTAGGGGCATTTTCTTGGCTTTCATGTTTGTAGCAACGTGCTTTCAAATGTTTGCTGTCAAAACGAAATGCACCATAGGCTTGGTAACCTAGACTTTCTAAAACGGGCTCAAGTTTTTCAAGAGCGATAGGCGAGTTGGCAAAAGTACGAAACGCAATGTGGTCATTGATGACCTGTTCACCTTGCTGTTCAAACAATGCTTGAATGCGCTGGGCTTGAGGAGCTACCTCAGTATAAGTGTCCCATAATGATGCAAAAAACTGATCGACTGGCATATGTTACTCCTTCGTATTTGGTTGGCTAGAGTCGCTCTATAGGGTTCAATGTAAGAGGAGTGATTCAGCAACGCAAAAGGTAAAATGACATCTATTGATGCATAAAATTCATGCGTTGGCTTAAATGGCTGCGGTTTTGTTGTTCATGAGGGGCTTCATTGACAAAATTGTGTTGATTAAATGCGCAGGAAGATTAATACCTTTGTTGTGAGCAATGCCGACAACGCGTTTAAGTGCGACATCATTAATCGGTCGTATGGTGACATCTTGCCTTCCTCTAAGCGAATGCTCAGGTATCAGCGATATCCCCAGTCCTGCGGCAACGAGATCAAGAGCGTATTCTTCGGTTTTTACTTGAGCTCGAATATCCATGCTAATGCCTTGTTTTTGTAGCAAGTAATTCCACGATTCTTGTATGTCGCATGGGCGGCGTGAAATGAATGCCAATTTGTCGATTTGTTTAATCGATAGAGAAGCAAACTCAGTCAGCCAGTGATCATTGATCATCGCAATCACATAGTTGTCTTCCCATAATTGATAGAACACATCGTTGTCGGTAACAAAACTATCGCAAGTAAAACGTAAATCTGCTTCCTCAGATGCATCCACTAAGCTGAAGGTGAGACCAGGGATTTCATCTAACAAAGTCTTCAGTACTTGACTGACTAAAGCGCCTGAAAGAAAAGGTGTTAAAGCAATCGAGACTTCAAGCGGTGCATGGGAATCGACAAACATACTGCGCATAGCATTCATCTCATTCACCATGCGACAGGCATGAGGGTATAACTGAGCACCGCTGTCTGTAGGAATCACACCTTTCGAATGGCGTACAAAAAGCTGAGTGCCTAGGTCTCCTTCAAGTTGCGCTAATGTTGTTGAAATAGAGGGCTGAGCGACAAAACAGCGCTTGGCTGCGGCACTTAAACTGCGTTCTTCAAAAACCGCGATAAAATATCGCAGTGAGCGAATGTCCACATTAGGCTCCTTGATCTGATTGGTTTATAAGACAAACGACCTTTATTATAGGCTAAACCTATACCATATCCATAAAATCAATATTTCTCATCAATACATCTAGTGGGTAGAGTGATTTCAAACTTGCTTGATGCAATTTAAATTTACTTGATGAAATAGATGGGGATAAACCATGACATTAACGTGCTTAGAAACACTGGGTATTAACAGCCTAAAACAAGGCGAGACCTTTTACAGCGTATTAACAGGTAACTCAGTGTCTTTGGGTGAAGGCAGTGCTTTTTCTGCGCACAGCCCTATTGATGGAGCGGCGCTGTCTACTTTTAACAATGCAACGCCAGCACAGCTAGAAGACGTTAACGCTCAGCTGCAAGATGCTTTTAAAACATTGCGTTCTATTCCAGCTCCTCGTCGCGGTGAGTTAGTGCGCCGTATTGGTGAAGAAGCACGTAAATACAAGACAGAATTGGCGCAAGTTATCTCATTAGAAGCTGGCAAAATTCTTCCAGAGGCATTGGGAGAAGTTCAAGAGTGGATTGACGTATGTGACTTTGCGGTTGGTCAATCACGCATGTTGCATGGTTTGTCTATTGTCTCTGAACGTCCTGGTCACCGAATGATGGAGCAATGGCACCCACTTGGCCCAGTCGCAGTAATTACCGCTTTTAACTTCCCGATGGCAGTATGGGCGTGGAACGCTATGTTAGGTCTAGTGTGTGGCGATCCTATTCTGCTTAAACCTTCTGAAAAAGCGCCGTTATGTGCATTGGCAATGTATAAAATTGCGCAAAACGTGATTGCTGATATGCCAGATATTCCAAAAGCTTCGGTCAGTGTAATGATCGGTGGTCGTGATTTAGGTGAAGCGATTTCAGCGAGTCCTGTGTTCCCACTTGTTTCTGCAACAGGTTCTACTGCAATGGGCGTAGCAGTTGCGAAAACAGTAGCTGGTCGTCTTGGTCGTTCTTTATTAGAGCTAGGTGGCAACAATGCCATGATCGTATCCGATACGGCGGATCTAGATCTTGCATTACGTGCAATCGTATTTTCTGCAGCGGGTACGGCTGGTCAGCGTTGTACAACACTTCGTCGCTTAATCACTCATGAGTCAGTCGTAGATGGTTTGGTTGAACGTGTAGCGAAATCGTACGGCACATTGCGTATTGGTAACCCATTAGAAGACGGAAATCTAGTTGGGCCGCTGATCGACGAAGGCAGCTTTGCTCGTATGCAAAGTGCGTTGGAAGCGGCTAAAGCACAAGGTGGTGAGGTTGTATGTGGTGGTGAACGCGTAACAGAAGGCGTACCAGCAGGTGGTTTCTATGTGAAACCTGCGATTGTTCGCATTGCTCATGATGCACCGATTGTTCACGAAGAAACCTTCGCTCCTATTATGTACGTGTTGACATACAAAACTTTCGAAGAAGCCATCGACATTCAAAACGAAGTGCCACAAGGCTTGTCTTCTGCAGTGTTCACTGAAAGCATGCGTGAAGCTGAAATGTTTATGTCTCCTGACGGTTCAGATTGTGGTATTGCCAATGTCAATATCGGTACTTCTGGTGCTGAGATTGGTGGTGCGTTTGGCGGTGAAAAAGAGACCGGTGGTGGTCGTGAATCAGGCTCTGATGCATGGCGCAACTACATGCGCCGTACCACTAACACAGTCAACTACGGTGGTGATTTACCACTGGCTCAGGGTATTGTTTTCGAATAATCGAAGCGTTCCCCACTCTGTAAAAAAGGCGAGTCTTTGCTCGCCTTTTTTGATTTTCGAATAAGTCTTTTTATCTTTTTGCGTTATAGGAGTTCGTCTCTATGTTGATGCAGCCTTGTGATTCTTTATGGCGTGCCAGTGCCCCAACTGCGCCAGAGTTACCGATGCTTGATCAAGAACTGACGGTAGATGTCGCCATCGTAGGTGGTGGATTTACTGGATTATCTGCGGCGTTGCATTTAGCGAAACTGGGTATAAGTGTCGCGCTGGTCGAGGCCGAAGAAATTGGCTTTGGTGGGTCTGGACGAAATGTCGGCTTAGCCAATGCTGGGTTATGGCTAGAGCCTGATGAGTTGGATCGACAGCTAGGCGCTGAAGCGGGACGTACCTTATATGATGCATTGGCCGTGGCGCCCAGTTACGTGTATGGCCTGATTGAAGAGTACGGCATTGAATGTGAAGCAACTCGACATGGCACATTGCATTGTGGCGTAGGCAAGTTGGGCCTAACACAACTTCAGCGTCGCTGTGAGCAAATGCAACGTCGTGGAGCACCAGTAGAATTATTATCCGCTGCAGAGGCACAAGAGCGTATAGGTTCAGAGAAATTCAATGCCGCGTTGTTTGATCCTAGAGCTGGAACGATTCAGCCGCTAGCTTATGCCCGAGGCTTAGCTCGCGCAGCATTAAAAGAAGGCGCACAACTATTTGATCATTCACCGGTAGAAAATATTGTACCGGAAGGTGACTTATGGAACGTTAAAACGGCTCAAGGTCATCTAAAAGCTGACCGTGTCATACTGGCGACGAACGCTTATGGCGAATACGGTGTGAAAGACCAAGCGCGTAAATTTGTACCTATTTTTTACAGTCAGTTGGCGACGAAACCATTGTCAGACCAGCAATTAAGTACGGTTCTACCTAACAAAGAGGGTTGCTGGGATACTTGCACTGTCATGAGCTCGTTCCGTATGGATCAACAAGGGCGTTTGGTCTTTGGTGGTATGGGAGGAGAATCACACTATCATGCAAGCTGGGCCTCGCAACGTCTGAAAGAGCTTTGGCCAATACTTAATAAAGTGGAGTGGGAGTTTTCGTGGACGGGCAAGATCGCTTATAGCGAAGATCATTTGCCACACTGCCAACAACTACAGCGAGGTTTGTTTAGTATTGCAGGTTATAGTGGTCGAGGGATTGGGCCAGGAACGGTGGTTGGTAAAGAGCTGGCAGAATGGTTTGCTGGACACCGTGACAATTTGTCGGTACCCATGACAACATTACGCGATATTCCTTTGCGCGAAGTTAAGCGAATGTTCTACGAAGTGGGGGCTCATGGCTATCATTACGGGCAATCCGCGCACCTATTGAAATAGCCTAACGGAATGCAACTGTTCAGAGATTTTTGACATAAAAAACGAGAAACCCATAATGACAATCGTTTTTTTTAGCGTCACAATGGTCGAGTTTTAAAAAATTAATGTACAGTTGTTTTCCATCATTCTAAACATGGTCGCCCGATGCGCAGATACATTCCATCCTCGACGGCACTCAAATGCTTTGAAGCGTCTGTTCGACACTTAAGTTTTACACGTGCCGCGCAAGAGTTATATCTTACTCAGAGTGCCGTCAGTCGTCAGATTCGTAATCTGGAAGAATTTTTGTCGAGAGATTTATTTATTCGATTAAATAAACGACTGGTACTTACCAATACGGGCGCAGCGTATTACAAAGAGATCGTCCCGCTATTAGATTGCATGGAAAATGCCAGTTTGCGCATGTTGCATCGTGAAGATGAAAAGACCACTCTGACGATCTCAGCGTTACCGACGTTCGCATCTTATTGGCTAATGCCAAAATTGGCCGAATTTTCTAAAACGAACCCTCAGTTCCAAATCAAAGTACGCTCGCTCGATGATGCGGCTAAATTTGATCCGGAAGCGATTGATATTATTCTGCATTATGGTGGCGATCATTGGCCTCGTGCCGTCAGTCATCATTTGTTGAGTGAGTCTGTTGAGGCCGTTTGTGCCCCTTCTATTTTAGAGCAGCTAAACATAGATAAATTAACGCCTAGCAATGTACTTGATTTTCCACTGTTACATTTAACCTCGCGTATTAATGCTTGGCCTGATTGGCTAGCCGCTCATGACTTAGAGAGTGATTCGTTAGCAGGGCCTGCTTTTGCACACTTCCATATGTTACTGGAAGCTGCAAAGCATGGTATGGGCATCGCGATACTCCCGTCTATTATTGCCAAACAAAGCCTTACCAACGGTGAGTTAGTGGCACCTTTTAGCCAAGCCCTAGAAACACCGCACGAGTACTTGTTGTCTTATCCCGCCGATAAGGCCGACTTAGAACAAGTGGTTACCTTCCGTGATTGGTTGCTGAATCAAGCCATTGTAACGAAATAGATTTCATCGCTCAGAGTGTTTGTCTTGCTGTGCCCCTTACTAAGGCTATGGTAGTATCAAATCTACTGCTTAGTTACAGATCGGGATGAGCACTTATGAACAAGAAAACCACAGCATTGTTTATTTTAGATGGGTGGGGTTACAGCGAAACCTCTTCATCTAATGCAATCGCAGCAGCGAATACGCCAAACTGGGACAAACTCTGGGGCGAACGTCCTCATAGCTTAATTAAAACGTCTGGTTTAGCCGTTGGTTTACCTGAAGGTCAGATGGGCAACTCTGAAGTCGGTCACATGAATTTAGGTGCTGGCCGAGTGGTGTATCAAAACTTCACACGCATTGGTAAAGCGATTGAAGACGGTAGTTTCTTTGAAAACCAAGCGCTGGTAAACGCTGTTGATAAGGCTTTTGCAGCCGACAAAGCGGTGCATGTGTTGGGTTTAGTCTCTGACGGTGGTGTTCATTCTCATCACGAACAAATTATGTCTATGTGTGAACTGGCTGCAAAGCGTGGTGCGAAAGCGATCTACGTACATGGCTTCACTGATGGACGTGACACACCGCCGCGTTCGGCTCATACGCCGGTCGCGCAAATCGAAAATAAATTGAAAGATCTTGGTGTTGGCCGTATCGCAACCTTAACGGGACGCTATTACGCCATGGACCGTGATAACCGTTGGGATCGCGTACAGCAAGCATACGATGCTATTGTGCTAGGCGAAAGTGAATACCAAGCAGACCGTGCTTTTGATGCCATTGACGACGCGTATGACCGTGATGAAAATGATGAATTTGTGAAAGCAACCATTGTGGGTGAGCCCGTCAAAATGGAAGACGGTGATGCCATTGTATTCGCCAACTTTAGACCGGACCGTGCACGTCAATTGACGCGTGCTTTTACAGATGCTGAGTTTTCTGGCTTTGAACGCAAGGCGACTCCAGACTTATCTGCATTTGTTACCTTCACTGAATTTGCCTCAGACATCAATGCTGACGTTGCTTTTCCACCTGTAGCACTGAGTAACACCTTAGGTGAAGTGCTGTCGAATACAGGTAAAAAGCAGCTTCGTATTGCCGAAACAGAAAAGTACGCACATGTTACCTTTTTCTTTAATGGCGGCGAAGAGGCCGTTTTTGAGGGTGAAGAGCGTGAGTTGATTCCTTCTCCAGACGTCGCAACGTATGACCTTAAGCCAGAAATGAGTGCTCCAGAGGTGACGGATAAACTGGTTGAGGTAATCGAGGCTGGTAAATACGATACTATCATCTGTAACTTTGCCAACGGTGACATGGTTGGTCACAGTGGTATTTTTGATGCAGCGGTCAAAGCAGTCGAAACTGTGGATCTGTGTTTAGGGCGTATTTTAGAAGCCTTAGAGAAAAATGAAGGCCAGTGCTTGATCACTGCTGATCACGGTAACGTGGAGCAAATGTTGAGTGATGATGGCTCGCAGCCACTCACGTCTCATACGCTTGAGCCAGTGCCATTAGTCATGGTGACACCACAAGCGAACTGGTCGCTAAAAGAAGGAGCCTTGTGTGACATTGCTCCGACCATTCTTGAAATGATGGGCATGGATGTACCGGCAGAAATGACTGGTCACAGTTTACTTGTCCGTGCTTAATATAGGGAATCCTTATGGGTTTAAAAGCCTGTTTGTTGATGCTCACGGTTTTGTGGTCCAGTTTTAGCTGGGCTGCAGAACCACAAACACCAGAAGAAGCGCGCCAACAAATCCAATCTTTGCAACAGGACCTGAGCAAACTTAATAGTTGGCTAAAAGATCTGAAAAGCGAGCGCTCAAGTGTTGAACAACAGCTTGAGAGCAAAGAGCAGTCGATTCAGGATTTATCGAAGCGTATTTTGGAGTTGCAACAGAGTTTAGAAAAAGGGGCTGAGCAGTTAGAGAATTTGCAGACCCAACAACGAAGCTTGCAACAAAGCATTCAGCAGCAATACCAGCAGATCGCCGCCCAACTTCGGGCGGTTTATCGTTCTGGTGGTGAAGAAGGTTTAAAGTTCCTGCTCGAAGATATTCCAGCGGATGAATCCATGCGCTTGATTCATTATAACCGCTACTTTTCTACTGCCCGCCAATCCCTTATTAATGGCTTTTCTGCCGAGGCTGAAGACTTAAATCTAGTCGAAAAAAGCATTCGTAGTCAGCGCGCACAAATAGCGCAAGAGCAAAGTGACCTTGAAAAACAGCAGAGTCGAGTCAAAGGCGAATACGCTCAGCGACAAAAGTTGTTAGCCAAAATTGAAACTGATTTGAATTCCGGTGATCAAAAAGCGAAGCGCATACAAAGAAACCAAGCGCAAATGCAGGCACTGTTAAAACAGTTAGAAGAAGCGTTAGCGTTGGCAGACATACAAATTCCTGACCAAGATACGCCTTTTGGCGCACAAAAAGGAAAGTTGATTCCGCCCCTTAACGTGATTAAGCAATTGCCGGATAATTCACAGATCAATTTAGGTGGTGTGACCTTCGCCGCGAAGACGGGTGACCAAGTGCATGCTGTGCATCACGGTAGAGTTGTGTTTTCCGACTGGATGCGTGGTTTTGGTTTTCTGATTATTTTAGATCATGGCGGTGGCTACATGTCTTTGTATGGCTACAACCAAAGCCTGTTAAAAGATGTCGGAGAATGGGTAAATGCCAATGACGTCATTGCTACGGCAGGCAGTTCGGGTGGTCGTTCAGAAACGGGCTTGTTTTTCGCGATACGACACAATGGTGCGCCAGTGAAACCAGTGAGTTGGTTTGGCAAAGGTTAGCGGCAGAGTTAACTAGAAGGAATGAAATATGGTTGGTATCAAGCGTCACCTTGTTATAGGAATTAGTGCTTTATTATTGAACCAAGCATGGGCAGCACCTGAGCCTAGTGAGTCGGTTCAGTCAGTTCCACTGACACAAATTCGTACATTTGTCGAAACGTTTGAAACCATCAGTGCAGGTTATGTTGAGGCACTGGATGATGAAGCGATCATTAATAAAGCACTCAAAGGGATGGTGTCGTCGCTTGATCCGCACTCAGAGTACTTGACTAAGGATGAAATGGCGGAATTCGATGAGCAAACATCGGGTAATTATGCCGGCATCGGTGTTGAAGTCGAAATGGTTGATAACAAATTGACCATTGTCTCGCCCATTGATGACTCACCCGCAGCCGAAGCTGGGTTAAAAGCGGGTGATATCATTATTAGGATTGATGATCAGCTTGTATCAGACATGGGGTTACAAGAAGTGTCTAGTTTGATGCGAGGAGAGCAGGGTAGTGAAGTCTTATTGGATGTTGATCGTGATGGTCAAATTACACAATATTCAATTATCCGAGCAGAGATTGAAGACAGCAGTGTTTCCAGTGACTGGTTGGGTAATGACATTGCTTACATACGCATCAGCCAATTCTTAGGTAATTCAGGAAAAGAGTTTCGTGAAAAGCTTGAAACTTTACAAAAAGATAATGACCTCAAAGGCTTAATTCTAGACCTTCGTAATAACCCTGGGGGAGTCTTGCAAAGCGCAGTGGGTATAGTTGATACCTTGATTGACGATGGTTTAATTGTCTACACCGATGGTCGTCACGAATATTCTAAAACCGAATTTGAGGCAACAGAAAAAGCCACCTTGTTACCTAAAGCGCCATTAATTGTGTTAGTGAATGAAGGTTCAGCTTCGGCCTCTGAAGTATTAGCGGGAGCCATTCAAGATCATCGTCGTGGCTTAATTTTGGGGACTGAAACATTTGGTAAAGGTTCCGTGCAAACGGTAGTGCCATTGAGTATGGGCGGCGCTGTAAAGTTAACGACAGCGTTATACTACACCCCTAATGGTCGCTCTATACAAGCACAAGGTATCATGCCAGATATGGTTATTCCGCAAGCGAAAGTGGAGGTCGAAAAAGGCCGTTTCTTTATCAAAGAGGCGGAGCTAAAAGGACATTTGGGCAATGGTACTGGCGGTAAAGAGCGCACCAGTTCAGATGTCGACAGTAAGTTGAACGATTTGGCTGTCAGTGATTTTCAACTATTTCAGGCATTTTCAATGCTTCAAAGTGCACAGCAATTTTTGGTTAACTAATGCGACAACTTTTATCTAACTGGGTGCTGGCAAGTGCTATATTTTCCTGTGTTAGCAGTGTTTTGTATGCCGATGAAGCAGCTGATCCCGCTACAGTCCCGTTTCCTGTATTGGACCGAGGTGTACCGAAAAGTATGGGGCAATTTCCTTACCTAGTGCCCCTGACTAATCAAAAATCTGATTGGCCTCCCTTGTTTAAAACGCCTAAAACGTTGCCAAATGAGACTCCTAAAAGCAAGACATCGCTAGAAATATCGGCTATGGATGCTTTACCTGCGCCACCTAAAATCGCCGTCGTTATTGATGATGTGGGCTATAATCGTCGCGGTATGGAGGAAAGCTTAGCGCTGCCTTTACCGGTTGTATTGGCAATTTTGCCTGAGACACCCTACGGGGCGAGAACTGCCCAGCGAGCTCATTTGCAGGAGCGTATTACTATCCTCCATGCACCGATGGAAAATGAGCGTGAGCTGAAGCTTGGACCAGGTGGTTTGTACGTCAACATGGATGAGCAGACGTTTAAACAAACATTGTACGACGACTTAGACAGTACGCCGTATGTCACAGGTGTGAATAATCATATGGGCAGCTTGTTAACAACACATTCAGAACATATGGGTTGGGTCATGGATATCATGGCAGAGCGGTCGTTATTTTTTATTGATAGTTTAACTAGCCCAAAAAGCGTGGCGTATAAAACGGCTGTTGAAAGAGGTGTTCGCACTGTAACACGGGATATCTTTCTCGATAATGTGCGTTCGGAAGAAGCTATTAGCAAACAGTTTGAGCGCTTACTAAAGCGTGCCCATAAACAAGGATCTGCCATCGCAATTGGTCACCCTTATCCCGAAACCACACGCTTTTTGAAGCGTCGTCTGAATCAACCACTTTCTGCACAATTAGTGACCATCGACACACTTCTTCAATAGCCTGTTCAATGAAAAATCAGGGAGGAGCCAAGAGGGCTTCTCAGTGTTTTCGGCTGACTTTTTGTACTGATATTAGGATAAAATTTCATGCGAACGCTTTTTTTAGGTGTATTTGACTCTATTTAATTGTTTTATTAGGTATTAATAGGTTCATAGTATCGCACTTAATTTGACCATTTCGCATACAGCCGCTATTGTTTGTGTTCTTAAGTAGTGCACAATTCAAAGATTATTTCCGTGATTCTTCCTACTTCTAGTTGGTCGAGTGGGTTGTAATTTTCTGGAACACTTCTTGCTTTTTAGAATAATGATAAAAAACCAAAATGAGTAGGAGTTCTACATGTCTAACACAGTTGTAAGAAAAACACTTATTTCTTTGGCAATCGCTGGTGCAGCATTTTCGGCCCAAGCAGATGTTGTCATTGGTGTCGCTGGTCCCCATACAGGTGCGTATGCTGCATTTGGTGAGCAGCTTTGGCGTGGTGCTGAAAAAGCAGCGATGGATATCAATGCCAAAGGTGGAATCAATGGCGAGATGATTAAGCTTGTGAAAGCTGACGATGCGTGTGAACCAAAGCAGGCGGTATCGATTGCCAACCGCTTAGTTGACTCCGATGAAGCGGTAGCTGTTGTTGGGCATTTCTGTTCTTCTTCATCTATACCAGCGTCTACCATCTATGAAGAAGCGGGTGTGCTAATGGTGACGCCAGCATCAACCAACCCTACTTTAACAGAACGCGGTTTACCTAATGTCTTCCGAGTATGTGGTCGTGACGATCAGCAAGGGGATGTGGCTGCGAGCTACATTGTTGACGACTTAGGTGCTAAACGTGTTGCGATTCTGCATGACAAAGATACTTACGGTAAAGGCTTAGCGGATGCAATGAAAGCCACAATGAACTCATATGGTGTCGATGAGGTGCTATATGAAGGTCTAACGCGTGGTGAGAAAGATTTCAATGCAGTAGTCACGAAGATTCGTTCGGTGGATGCTGATGTCGTGTATTTTGGTGGTTTGCATTCGGAAGCAGGTCCGTTAGTTCGTCAAATGCGTGAGCAAGGTTTAACTGCGACCTTTATCTCAGGTGATGGCATTGTATCGGATGAGTTTGTGTCGGTGGCTGGGTCGCCTGAGTACGTGGATGGCGTGCTGATGACATTTGGTGCAGATCCAACCTCTTATGCAGCAGGCAAAGTTGTTGTTGATGAGTTCCGCGAATCTGGCGTTGAGCCAGAAGGTTATGTGATGTACTCCTACACGGCGATGCAAGTCGTTGCCGCTGCGTTAGATGCAACAGAACTGGATCCTATTGCCGCTTCTGATTGGCTTCACGAGAATTCTATTGAAACAGTAATGGGAACTAAAAAGTTTGATGAAAAGGGTGACTTAACTATCTCCGATTACGTTATGTATGAGTGGGATGATAAAGGCAAGTACACCATGCTCAACAACTAATATCACTGGTTGTTGATTAGAGGCGCAGTCCTTGCGCCTCTTACTCTTCTTGTTACAACTCGCTAGAGGTTACTTCGATGGATATCGTTCTACAGCAGTTAGTGAACGGCCTGACACTTGGTTCTGTTTACGGGCTAATCGCAATCGGATATACCATGGTTTACGGCATCATAGGGATGATTAACTTCGCCCATGGTGACGTCTATATGGTATCGAGTTATTTAACCGCCATTGCGATTGCGCTATTTTCTTTTTTTGGTTTGGAGTCGTTCCCAATAATCATTTTCGGGACACTCATTTTTACTATTATCGTAACCGGTGCTTATGGATGGGTAATCGAGCGAGTGGCCTATCGACCACTGCGTAATTCCAGTCGTCTTTCGGTATTAATATCGGCCATCGGTATGTCGCTAATTTTACAAAACTACGTCCAAATCTCTCAAGGTGCTCGTCAGCAGGGGATTCCCACTATGTTGACTGGTGCTATTCGCTTTGATATTGGCGACGGCTTTGTACAAATTACCTATATGAAGTTATTTATTCTATTTGCTGCTTTTTTGGGAATGGGTGTATTAACTTACATCATTCAAAAAACGAAATTGGGTCGCATGTGTCGTGCAACTCAACAAGATCGAAAAATGGCCTCGATCCTTGGTATTAATACCGACCGCGTGATTTCATCTGTATTTGTAATTGGTGCTGCTATGGCTGCGCTTGCGGGCGTGTTGGTAACGTTGGATTACGGTGCCTTCGATTTCTATGTAGGGTTCATTATCGGTATCAAAGCATTTACTGCTGCCGTATTGGGTGGCATCGGTTCATTACCAGGGGCCATGCTAGGTGGTGTAATCCTTGGTTTATCTGAAGCTTTGTTTGCTGGTTTGATCTCTTCAGATTACAAGGATGTGTTCTCTTTCTCATTATTGGTGATCATCTTGATTTTTCGTCCAAGTGGTCTTCTGGGTAAACCTGAAGTGGAGAAAGTCTAATGAGTCAAGAAACTGGAATTAACATAGCCTCCAGCATCAAAGACACTATAATTGCAGGCTTGTTGGCACTCATTGTGTTTGGACCTGTTGTCGGCATATTGTTAGATGGCTACGGATTTGAGACACGTTTTGACGATGTCGCTTGGATAGTAGCCATTGTTATGGCAGGCCGTTTTGCCATCTCTGTTTTCGTGCAAACTGAGGCAGGCAAAAAGTTTATCTATCGTCAATTGATCAAAGAAGATGGCGTGACGGTGACGGCGCCAGACTATAAAAGCAAAATGCGTTATATCATTCCGATTGTGATTATTATTGGCTTGATTGCGCCTTTTATTGCTTCGAAATACGTGCTTACTGTAGTGATCCTCGGATTAATATACGTATTACTTGGGTTAGGTCTGAATATTGTAGTAGGTCTTGCTGGTCTCTTAGACTTGGGTTTTGTTGGCTTCTATGCCATTGGTGCTTATGGCCTAGCATTAGGTTATGAGTACTTAGGGCTTGGGTTTTGGTCAATGTTACCGCTTGCCGCCATTATGGCGGGTGTTGCCGGAGCGATTTTAGGGTTTCCCGTACTACGCATGCATGGTGACTATTTGGCCATTGTGACCTTGGGTTTTGGGGAGATTATTCGTCTTGTATTGACGAACTGGACTGAATTTACCCATGGACCAAATGGTGTGTCTGCACCGCTGCCAACATTGTTCGGATTAGAGTTTAAGCGGCGTTCCCGCGATGGCACCCCGTTCCATGAGTTTTTTGGTTTGTCCTACGACTCTGCATTCAAATACATTTTTATATACTTAGTTCTATTCCTTGTTGTGTTGGCCGTTTTATACGTTAAACATCGCCTCACACGTATGCCAATTGGTCGAGCTTGGGAAGCACTGCGCGAAGATGAAATTGCGTGTCGTTCGCTAGGTTTGAATCACGTGTTGGTTAAACTGTCTGCGTTTACTTTGGGGGCTGCGACAGGGGGAATTGCAGGCGTATTTTTTGCTACGTACCAAGGCTTTGTTAACCCCTCTTCGTTTACGTTTTTCGAATCTGCGCTCATCTTAGCAATTGTTGTCTTAGGTGGCATGGGGTCGACATTAGGTGTAGTGATTGCAGCTTTTGTCTTAACGGTTGCACCTGAGATGCTGCGAGAATTTGCTGACTATCGTGTGTTGATGTTTGGCATCTTGATGGTTGTGATGATGATTTGGAAACCTCGCGGTTTGGTGCGAGTGACTCGTAAAGGGTTTGCGACACGAAAAGGGGTGGTTAAATGAGCCAAGAAAATATATTAGAAATAGAAAACTTGGTGATGCACTTTGGTGGTATCAAGGCCCTAAATGACGTGACCTTTGATATTAAACGAGGTTCTGTATCAGCGTTAATTGGGCCAAACGGCGCAGGAAAGACCACGGTATTTAACTGTTTAACAGGCTTTTATAAAGCAACGGGCGGCGGCATTATGTTGAATGCTGGCGAAAAGCCTACCAGTGTAATCAAAGTCTTGGGTGAAAAATTCAAAGGCTCTGATCTCGTCTCGCCTGCTGCATTTTTAGAGCGCGTAAAATATAAAATGTTTGGTGGCTCTCATCTGGTTAATCGCGCAGGTCTTGCCCGGACTTTTCAAAATATTCGTCTATTCAAAGAAATGTCTGTAGTAGAGAACTTACTGGTAGCGCAGCATATGATTGTTAATCGAAGTATGTTGGCTGGTATTTTAAATACTGAAAGTTATAAAAAGACCGAAGAAGAAGCTTTGCAGCGTGCTTTTTATTGGTTAGAGGTAGTGCATTTGACAGAGTTTGCCAATCGTTTAGCTGGTGAACTGTCGTATGGGCAGCAACGTCGTTTAGAAATTGCGCGGGCAATGTGTACAAACCCTGAAATTATTTGCTTAGACGAGCCTGCGGCGGGTCTTAACCCTTCTGAAACTGAAGCGTTAGCCTCCATGATTCGTGTATTGCGTGATGAGCATAATACAACCGTGCTTTTAATTGAGCATGATATGGGAATGGTGATGAATATCTCTGACTATATTGTGGTGTTAGATCACGGAGAAGTGATTGCCAAAGGTGGGCCTGAAGATATTAAGTCGAACCCGAAAGTTATTGCTGCCTATTTAGGGGCTGAGGAAGGGGAGGACGTTTCATTATGAGTGCATTACTTCAATTCAAGGATGTGGACGTTCATTATGGGCCAATTCAGGCGCTGAAAAAGGTTAACCTTGAAGTCAATCAAGGGGAAATTGTCACCATGATCGGCTCAAACGGTGCAGGTAAGTCCACCTTGCTAATGTCTATTTTTGGTCAGCCTCGTATCAGTGGGGGGCAAATCATTTACCAAGATGAAGATATCTCTCAAAAGTCTGCTCATTACGTTGCGTCGAATGGCTTGGCACAATCACCAGAAGGCCGTCGAATTTTCCCAGGTATGTCCGTAGAAGAAAATTTACTGATGGGGACCATCCCCATTGGTATGGATCATTGTGATGAAGACATGCAGCGCATGTTTGAGTTATTTCCAAGGTTAAAAGAGCGACGTAATCAACGAGCATCGACCATGTCAGGCGGAGAGCAGCAAATGCTGGCGATAGCCCGAGCGTTGATGAGTCGGCCAAAGCTATTATTGCTGGATGAACCCAGTTTAGGATTGGCGCCGATTATCGTGAAGCAAATTTTCCAGATTTTGGCGGATGTTGCGAGTACTGGGATGACGATATTCTTAGTAGAACAAAACGCCAATCATGCTTTAAAGCTTGCTGATCGGGGTTACGTATTAGTCAATGGCGAAATTCGGTTAACCGGGTCTGGTGATGATTTACTGGTGAATCCAGAAGTTCGAGATGCCTACTTGGGTGGTCACTAGAACGAGCTAAGTTGTAAAGCAAAGAGCCGAGCATCACGCTTGGCTCTTTTCGTTAAGCTCTAAATTGCTTACCTGTAATAAGGTCAAGCACTTGAGAGGGCTGGCCTGCGTTACCGAGTGGTGCATCGAAAATCGCATCAAGTGTATCACCGAAATAGTTAATGACTTCTTCTTTCGAGCGCGCAGGATCCAGACCAGCGGGGTTAGCAGAAGTTGATACCAGCACACCTCCGTAAGCAGAGCATAAGTTTTGAACAGGCTCGTGCTGGCTGAGTCGAATGGCAACACCTGGGTGTTGGCCGCGAACCCAATCTGGCGTGATAAGGGTATCAGGAACAACCCAAGACGTTGGGCGATCAGTGACTTCTATTAAGCGCGTAAACATGACGTGTTCGAGGATTTCTTGCCAAGGCTCTAAATGTTGCGCAGCTCCAGAGATCAGAATCAAACCCTTTTCAACTGGACGAGACTTTAGGGTAAGGATGCGTTGCACAGCTGGTTGATTGAACGGGTCACAGCCCAGCCCCCAAACAGCTTCTGTTGGATAAGCAACAACCCCACCGTTACGTAAGATCTCTGCAACTTGTGTTGCATCAGACGTGATCAGCATAGCGGTTCTCCGTTATTTTATAATATACGGAGTGTAAAACTTTCCCAAAAAAACGGCCATAGAATCTATAGCCGCTGTTTCAAAGATTAAGACAGTTTCTCGATTTTTGCTTTAATTTCGACGATTTTGTCTGCGACAACACGCTCTAAGTGATCTAACTCTTTGATAAGGTCTTCTTTGGTTTGCTTATCGTCAAACTCTTGACCTAATAAACGACCTAACTCATCTACTGCGCGCAGAACGACTAAAGAAGGTTCGCTGATCTCGCGGTATTGTTGTTGACCGCCATCTGCCAATACAGTGCGGGTGGCACGACCAAATTTGAATTTCTTGCTCTTTGGTAGTAAAGAGCCTTTTTCTCGACGGTAATAGATCTTCAGAACATCAAAACCACCTTCATAACGTAAGGTATATTTTTCAATATTTTCGAAGCTGTTGATGCCCATCGACTCGAGAGTTGGGTACATAAAGAAATCCTTGTAAATGTGCGGTTGTCAGATTTCTTTATGAAAGTGGATTATTGTCAAAAAAGCAAGAAAAACCAAGATTAACTAACTAAAAACGACACCTTGATTGAGCATGATCTAAGTGTCGTTTGTAACAGCATGAGGTGAATTATTCTTCTTCGCTGTCTGAGTGGTCGATGCCCAGCTCTTTGATTTTACGAGTCAATGTATTTCGACCCCAACCTAGAAGCAATGAAGCATCACGGCGGCGGCCAGCGGTATGAGCTAAAGCGGTTTCAATCATGATACGTTCAAATTTAGGCACAGCTTGTTCTAAAATCCCTTTTTGACCGCTTGCTAATGCACTGTCTACCCAGTTTTTCAATGCGTCTTCCCAAGAGCCATGAGGTCTTTCTGAAGGCGGTGCGTTGAGTAATTCCGGTGGAAGGTCTTCGATTAATACTTCTCGACCGGATGCCATAACGATCAACCAGCGACAGGTATTTTCCAGTTGGCGCACATTTCCAGGCCAATCTAACCGACTCATGTAGTTTTCTGTGTCACTTGTTAACACTTTCGGTTCAACATGCAGCTCATCCGCAGCACGGCTTAAAAAGTGGCGTGCCAGTTTTGGAATGTCTTCGCGACGCTCTGCCAATTTAGGTAGGTGAACGCGGATCACATTCAAACGGTGGAATAAGTCTTCACGGAAAGAGCCTTTTGTGACCAGCCCTTCTAAATCTTGGTGAGTGGCGGCAATGATGCGTACATCTACTTTGACTGGTGTATGACCACCGACTCGGTAAAACTCACCATCAGCTAACACGCGTAATAAACGTGTTTGCGTTTCGGCTGGCATATCACCGATTTCATCTAAGAATAACGTACCGCCGTTGGCTTGTTCAAAACGACCACGACGTTGTGTGTTGGCACCAGTGAAAGCACCTTTTTCATGCCCGAACAGCTCTGACTCAATAAGATCATGTGGTATCGCAGCCATGTTGAGTGCAATAAATGGGCTTGATGCTCTGGGGCTGTGGCGATGTAAGGCTTGGGCAACAAGCTCTTTACCTGTACCAGATTCGCCATTGATGAGTACCGTAATATTGGAGTTTGCTAAGCGTCCGATGGCACGAAACACTTCCTGCATAGCAGGCGCTTCACCTATAATTTCTTTTTCGGCGAGTTGCTCTGCTTCCACAGCTGCTGCAATCGATTCTGGTTTAGATTTGTTATGGTGCAAAATTGCGCGTTTGATCAGACTAACGGCTTCTTCTACATCAAAGGGTTTCGGTAAGTATTCAAAAGCGCCCCCCTGATATGAGGCCACAGCACTTTCCAAATCAGAATGAGCCGTCATGATAATAACTGGGATATAAGGATGTTCTTTTTGTAGCTGACTTAAAAGCGTAAGACCATCCATACCCGGCATTCGGATATCACTAATGATGACGGTTGGTTGCTCTTTACCAATCATATTGGCTAATGCTTCAGCGGATTCGAACAAACGGCATTGGATGCCTTCCTGTTCTAAAGTTTTTTCTAATACCCAGCGAATTGAGCGATCATCATCGACGATCCAAACAGTTTCTTGTTGTGACATGTTTTCCTCCTAGCCTACTGCCGAACTTTCAATCGGTATTAGGATGTTAAATTCGGTACGCTGTGGTTGGCTGTTGCATTCAATAATGCCGTTATGTTGATGAATGACAGATTGTGCAATGGATAAGCCGAGACCGGTGCCATCTGCGCGGCCACTTACCATTGGATAAAACAGCGTTTTTAATAAGTTTTCAGGTATACCTGGACCGTTGTCGACGATGCTGAGTCGACATACGAGACGATGCCTTTTTGCGCCGATGGTGAACTGACGTAAGGTACGGGTGGAGACAGTTATTTGCTTTTGTACATTATCAGATTGCTGGATCAGCGCCTGCATGGCATTACGCATGACATTTAAAACCGATTGAATAAGTTGTGCTTCGTCTCCAATGATGTCGGGAATACTGGGGTCATAGTCACGAATGAGTGTAATCTGACCTTCTGATTCCACAGAAATTAATTGATTAACGCGTTCGATGACACGGTGGATGTTGAGTGGCTTATATTGAGGCAGTTGACGCGGTCCTAATAAGCGGTCGACCAGATCACGTAGACGGTCGGACTCTTCAATAATAACTTGGGTATAATCTTTTAAATCTTCATCGTCGAAAACACGACTAATAAGTTGGGCTGCACCGCGAATACCACCTAGTGGATTTTTTATTTCATGGGCCAGGCCGCGGATCAGTTCTTTGCTGGTTTGATGGTTGGCAATGAGCTCATCTTCTTGAGAAATACGCTTCATCCGGTCTCTTGGATGCAACTCAATCAGTAGACTATCGGTATTATTAAGAGCACCCATAACCGGAGTGACATTGTAGTCACATAGAATCATCTTTCCGGTTGTTAGTGTTACCTCGGCTTCACGTTTTGTAAAAGCATGACCTGATTGAATAGCGGACAGTAAAGCACGACGACTCTCATCATCTTCGCTGAATGCCGCAGCGAGGTCTTGGCCATAGATACGACGTCGACTGACCTCTAGCATCATTTCTGCTGAAGGATTGAGATACTCAATGCTAAGTTCTCTGTTTAGCTGCAGTACCGCAGTGGATAAATGGTCGATCAGTAAGCTGTACACCGGAAGTGCCTCTATAGAATATTTTATTGTGTGATGTTATGCATGCGCTAAAAAGGAACACGGTTAGAGTAATATCACTTTATTAGTGTCTAGCATTGCAAAATACGAACCAACATTGGGCAGAGTTTAATGCCTTTGTTTTTCTAGGTTTATTAATACTATAGTGCTTATTTTTGCACTTAAATGGTGCGTTAATATTTTAATGTTTTTTAGTAGGGCAAAAAAAAGCCCCAACACAGGTCGGGGCTTTTACTGTCAATCTAAGAGCTAGAAGCAGTTATTAAACGCTGTAGTACAGGTCGAACTCAATTGGGTGAGTTGTCATGTTTACAAGGTTAACTTCTTCAGACTTAAGTGCGATGTATGCATCGATCATGTCATCAGAGAATACGCCACCTTCCGTTAGGAAAGCGCGATCTTCGTCTAGACACTTAAGTGCTTCTTCAAGGCTGCTAGCAACTGTTGGAATCAATTTACCTTCTTCTGGTGGAAGATCGTAAAGGTCTTTGTCTGCAGCATCGCCAGGGTGAATCTTGTTCTTGATACCATCAATGCCGGCCATCAACATGGCTGCGAAACATAGGTACGGGTTAGCGGTTGGATCAGCGAAGCGTGCTTCGATACGCTTACCTTTAGGGCTTGAAACGTAAGGAATACGAATAGACGCAGAACGGTTACGAGCTGAGTAGGCTAGCATAACAGGTGCTTCGAAGCCTGGAACAAGACGCTTGTATGAGTTAGTAGAAGCGTTTGCAAAGGCATTGATTGCGCGAGCGTGCTTGATGATACCGCCAATGTAGTAAAGGGCCATATCAGAAAGACCTGCGTATTGATCACCAGCAAATTGGTTTTCGCCGTCTTTCCAGAAAGATTGGTGCACGTGCATACCAGAACCGTTATCACCAACGATAGGCTTAGGCATGAAAGTCGCTGTTTTACCATATGCGTGCGCGACGTTATGTACACAGTACTTCATTACTTGCACTTCGTCGGCTTTTTTAACAAGAGTGTTAAATTTAACACCAATTTCGTTTTGACCAGCCGTCGCTACTTCGTGGTGGTGTACTTCAATCTCTTGACCCATTGCTTCGATAGCGTGACACATTGCCGCACGAATTTCGTGATGAGAGTCAACTGGTGGTACTGGGAAGTAGCCGCCTTTAACACGTGGACGGTGACCCGTGTTGCCGCCTTCGAAAGACTTGTTAGTTGACCAAGCTGCTTCTTCAGAGTTGATTTGTACGCTACAACCTGACATATCAGCATGCCATTTTACGTCGTCAAAGATGAAGAATTCTGGCTCAGGACCAAAGAATGCAGTGTCGCCCATGCCTGTAGATTTAAGGAATTCTTCTGCACGAAGTGCAACAGAACGTGGGTCACGGTCGTAGCCTTGCATTGTTGCTGGCTCAATGATGTTACAACGAACGATAACAGTCGCATCTTCAGTGAAAACATCAAGAATCGCTGTATCATCTTGAGGCATCATGATCATGTCAGATTCGTTGATGCCTTTCCAACCAGCGATAGAAGAACCATCAAACATTTGACCGTTTTCAAAGAATTCTTCGTCTACAGTAGCCGCAGGAATAGTTACGTGTTGCTCTTTACCTTTGAAATCTGTGAAGCGTAGATCAACCCACTTCACGTCATGTTCTGCGATCAAACCAAGAGTGATGTTTGACATGTTTGTTCTCCAATGTTGTTTAATCAAAATTTCTTTCGAATTCAGCGTTGCTTCAAGATGAAGCGTATTTTGCAAAATGTAAAGCATATCCTGTGCCAGAATTTTGGGCAGAAATAAAAATCTTTTAATTTCAGTGGTTTAAGGTATGGGCTGGCTATCAGATGAATATAGGCGCACTTTGTTGAGTCTCTTTTTAAATGTTGTTGCACCAATATGTTGCAATGTTAACTGGCTGTGTGTTTTTTTGGTGCAGTCATTTAGGGTTGGCTTCAGCGCTGTATGCTTTATACTGTGCAGCCTTCAAAATCGACTGTACGAAAAACACACACCCAATGAAATTTATCGTTAAATTCTTTCCAGAAATTACTATTAAAAGCCGCCCTGTACGAAAAGCGTTCGTAAAACAGCTTCGTCACAATATTCGTCTCGTTTTGCGTGATCACGATGATAACGTGACCGTGGCAGGAAACTGGGATTTTATAGAAATTTTCTCTGAACAAGAGGAACAACGTGACGCTTTTGTAGAGTCACTACGCAATATTACCGGTATTGCTCATTTCCAGTACGTGCGAGAATTTCCGTTGACGGATTTAGATGGCATTGTTGAGGAAGCCATAAAATCCTATGGTGAGGAATTAAAAGGTGCTGTGTTTGCGGTACGTGTGAAGCGTGTGGGCAATCATGATTTCTCCTCTGTGGAGGCTGAAAGACACATTGGGGGCACGTTAAAAGCACGCTGTGACGCTTTAGCGGTTCGTTTGAAGAGCCCAGATGTATTGGTACCTATCGATATTCGTGATGATCGTGTGTGGATGATTGAGCAGCGTATTGAGGGCCTAGGCGGCTACCCATTGGGGTCACAAGACGCCGTGCTGTCATTGATCTCTGGCGGTTTTGACTCCACAGTGAGTTCTTATTTGACGATGAGTCGTGGTTTGAAAACACATTTTTGTTTTTTCAATTTAGGGGGCGATGCCCATGAAATTGGAGTGAAGCAAGTGTCTCATTTCTTATGGGACAAATACGGCTCAAAATTGGGTGTAAAATTCATTACGATTCCGTTTGAAGACGTTGTTGGAGAGATTCTCAATAATGTTGATAACGCCGAGATGGGGGTTATCTTGAAACGTATGATGCTGCGCGCGGCGTCTCGCGTCATGGAAGGAGTGAGTGCAAAAGCCTTAGTGACAGGAGAAAGTGTTGCGCAGGTATCGAGTCAAACCCTAATCAATTTAAAAGTCATCGATAATGTCACGGATGAACTGGTGTTGCGTCCGCTAGTGACAATGAATAAACAGGAAATCATTGATAAAGCTAAAGAAATTGGTACAGCGCCGTTTGCTGCCAGCATGCCTGAATTTTGTGGCGTAATTTCTGTTAAGCCCACGACACGTGCCAAAATGCACCGTGTAGAACGCGAAGAGGCGAAGTTTAATTTTGATGTATTAGACAGTGCCGTAAATAACGCTCGCGTTATGTCGATCCAAGATGTGATGGCCGATGTAGACCAGCAGTATCAAGGCGATGTGCCTGTGGTGCGTATGCCCGTTAGTGATGAAGTGATTATTGATATTCGCCATCCAGATGAAGCCGAACGTAACCCAATTAAAGCGTCTGGTCGTCAGATGCTAAACATACCCTTCTTCACATTAGGGAATAAGTGGCCCAGCTTAGATCAAGACGTAACATATCTTTTATACTGCGGAAAAGGCGTTATGAGTCGAATTCATGCTTCTCATCTAATGTCGAAAGGTTATGAAAATGTAGGCGTTTACCTACCGTAGTCGAATTAGAGTGAAAAGATTTATATGTTGTCTAAAAACGCACCTAGATGGTGCGTTTTTTTATGTGTTATTTTTTATTTAATGTCGTCATTGGTTGAATTCATTGTGCGCAAAAATGAACATTTTATGAGTGACAGATCGGTTAAGTGAATAGATAAAATGTGCTTATCATGATTTTTGTCAAGATGGCTATTTGATAGCACGATACACTCCTATCCTTATTTTTTACTAAATTAGTAGGGATACAAATGACTTATACGCAACAGGGGCAAGAGCGTATATTGGATAAGAGCTCCAATATACTGTCACTGACAAAGCTCGATAGTACAATCACCTACATTAATGAAGAATTCGAACACATCAGTGGATTCAATTCTCAAGATTTGCTTGACCATCATCATAATATTATTCGACATTCTGATATGCCCAAAGTGGCATTTTCTGACATGTGGCAACATTTACAACAAAAGCAATCGTGGATGGGGATTGTTAAAAACCGATGTAAAGATGGTAGCTATTACTGGGTAGACGCTTATGCGAGTCCTGTTATGGCAGATGGACAAGTAGTTGAGTATCAATCTGTTCGTCGAGCGCCGGAAGTCGAGGTGAAACAACGTGCCGAAAAACTTTACTCTAGTCTAAACTCAGTCTCTCATCCCGAGAAAAAATTACCTAGAAAGTCTTTCTTATCGTTTCCAGTTCGTTGCTTGATGATTTTTGTTAGTTACTTTTTACTGTCAAACCTCATCGCTCAACAATTCGATGCGAGTACTACTTGGCTGGCTAATACTGCCTTGTTTTTAGTGATGCTAGGTTTGCTGTGGCTGGTATACCAGCCGTTAGCGACCGCAATTAAAAAATCCCGCCAGGTGTGTGATTCGGAGCTTGCTGCGTATATCTATACAGGGCGAACGGATGAAGCGGGTATTATTCGATTGGCTTTGACGAAGCTGCGAGGTGAAACTGCCGCTGTGGCGGGTCGTATCAGTAGTTTCTCGTTAATGTTGCGCGATAAGCAGACTCAAGTTTGCGCCAGTGTGCAGTCCAGTGAGCGTGCGTTAGATGAACTATCAAAAGATTTTAGCTCGATTGAACGAGCGACGGATGAAATGGTGGCCGCGGTAGAGGAAGTTGCTCAGGCTACGCAAGACGGCACTCGTGTTACGGAAGCTGCATTTGATACTATGTCTGACGGTCAAAAAGCGATTGTTACGGCGCGTGATGCAATGGATACTGTTCGTACCCATATTAGTCAAGCGAATGATGAGCTTGCTCGATTGCGCATTGATAGTGAAGCTATCAGTTCGGTTGTAGAGGTTATTCAAGAAGTAGCTGAACAAACTAATCTTCTTGCACTTAATGCAGCGATTGAAGCAGCGCGGGCAGGCGAACAAGGACGTGGCTTTGCTGTGGTTGCAGATGAAGTTCGTAGTTTAGCTACTCGAACGTATAAATCTACGGAAGATATTGTTAGTGCGATTGAGAGGGTGCAGTCAGGCTCAAATGCTGCATGTGCGAAAATGGAGTCTGCTGTGATGGCCGTGGAGCGAACTCACGAAGAGTCAATGAATGTTGATATTGCAGTAACAAGAGTTCGTGAAGGTTTGGATCAAATTCATCAAAATGCATTGCAAACAGCGGTAGCGATGAATCAGCAAAGTGAAACAGCGATGCAAATTAATCAACGGATTGCGAATGCAGTGACCGTAACGGCCGGAATTGTTGAAAAATGTCGAGATAATTCCGGAGCTTGTGACGAGCTGTTTGTGTTGTCGGAGAAAATGGAGGGTATTGCCCAACAGTTCTGGCATCAGGTCACGGTACCTAAGAGCTAATTCTACGATCATTACGTGAGATTTGCGCGATGGACTTTTTTTGTCTTTTTTCGGGAACTTCATAGGAAGTTCACAAAGATAAGGGTACAATTGCGCGAATTTTACTCCGAATGACAACACAAGATTGCTTTTAAGCGTACCGATTCCCGCTTAATCTTGTTATATCTCATTCCCTGTCGCTAAATACAGAGAAATATTAATGTCTATTGATATCAGTAAGTTACGCAACGTTGCAATCATTGCCCACGTTGACCATGGTAAAACAACGCTGGTAGACCAGCTTCTAAGTCAGTCAGGTACACTGGACCGTAAAGAAATGGGTTCAGAGCGTATTATGGACTCGAATGACCAAGAAAAAGAGCGTGGTATTACCATTCTTGCGAAAAACACTTCAATTAAGTGGAATGACTACCGCATCAACATCGTAGACACACCTGGACACGCCGATTTCGGTGGTGAAGTAGAGCGTGTACTATCGATGGTGGACTCTGTACTACTATTGGTTGACGCTGTAGATGGCCCGATGCCACAAACGCGTTTCGTAACCTCTAAAGCCTTTGAGCGTGGTCTGCGTCCGATCGTTGTAATCAACAAAATCGACCGTCCAGGCGCACGTCCTGATTGGGTAATGGACCAAGTATTTGATTTATTTGACTCTCTTGGCGCGACAGAAGAACAACTTGATTTCCCTGTGATCTACGCTTCAGCAATCAATGGTATCGCGGGTAATGATCCAGAAGCGATGGCAGAGAACATGGAACCGCTGTATCAAATGATCGTAGACAGCGTACCTGCTCCTGATGTTGATCCAGAAGGCATGTTCCAAATGCAGGTGTCTGCGTTGGATTACGATGCGTACGTTGGTGTTATCGGTATCGGCCGTATCACACGTGGCCTATTGTCTCCAAACCAGCAAGTGATTGTTAAATCGGCTGATGGCAAAGAGCGTAAAGGTAAAGTCCTAAACGTTAAGGGCTACCATGGTCTACAGCGAGTTGATACTGAACAAGCGGCTGCCGGTGATATCGTATGTATCACTGGTATCGACGGCCTAAGTATTTCTGACACGCTATGTAACCCTGAATGTGTTGAAGCGTTGCCTGCGTTGACAGTTGACGAACCAACGGTAAGCATGACTTTCATGGTTAACGACTCACCGTTTGCTGGTAAAGAAGGTAAATACATTACGACACGTAATATTAAAGACCGTCTAGACCAAGAGCTTATCCATAACGTGGCTTTGCGTGTGAAACAAGGCGAAACGCCTGATAAATTCATCGTATCAGGCCGTGGTGAGCTTCACCTTTCTGTATTGATCGAAAACATGCGTCGTGAAGGCTTTGAGATGGGTGTTTCTCGTCCTGAAGTAGTACAGAAAGAAGTTGATGGAAAAACTCACGAACCATTCGAATTGGTTGTTATTGACGTTGAAGAGCAGCATCAAGGTTCGATCATGGAAGAGCTTGGTTTGCGTAAAGCTGAACTGACTAACATGGAACCGGATGGTAAAGGCCGTGTTCGTCTTGAATTCATGACGCCTTCTCGCGGTTTGATCGGTTTCCGTGGATTGTTCCTGACGTTGACATCTGGTTCAGGTATCATGACCAGCGTATTTGATCATTACGGTCCAGTGAAAGACGGCGATACTCATGGGCGTCAAAACGGTGTGTTAATCAGTATGCTGACGGGTAAAACTGCAGCTTACGCATTGTTTAACCTACAAAGCCGTGGCCGCATGTTCCTAGGCCATGCCGTAGAAGTATACGAAGGTCAGGTAATTGGTATTCACTCACGTGATAACGACTTGTCTATTAACCCAGTTAAAGGTAAGCAGTTAACAAACGTTCGTGCATCAGGTACAGATGAAGCATTGACGCTTACGCCGCCAATTCGTCATACACTTGAGCAAGCACTTGAGTTTATCGAAGACGATGAGCTGGTAGAAGTAACACCAGAAAGCATCCGTATTCGTAAGAAACTATTGACTGAAAACGAGCGTAAACGCGCTGGCCGTAAGTAATAGAGCAGCAGCAAATAGACCGCAAGGTCTTGAGCGGAATGAAAGCGCCTTAGGGCGCTTTTATTTTGTCCAAATTTTATGTTTGTTACATAGCAGAAGGAGCACAGATGAAAGTCTTGGTACAGCGATCTCTTGAAGCGAAAGTCATTGTTGATGGCGAAACCATTGGTGCCATTGATCATGGGCAGATGGTTTTGGTTGGTATTGAAAAAGGCGATACTGAAGCGGACACACAACGTTTGGCTGATAAGCTTTTAAAGTACCGTATGTTCGGTGATGATGACGGCAAAATGAACTTGAATGTTCAACAGGTAGGCGGCGAGGTGCTGTTAGTTTCGCAATTTACCTTGGCGGCTGAGACTAAAAAAGGGCTGCGTCCAGGCTTTTCTAGTGCTGCGGTGCCGGAAGAAGGCGAGCGTTTGTTTAATGATTTTGTCGCGAAAGTACGTGCGCAATACGATAAGGTAGAAACAGGGCAGTTTGGTGCTGACATGAAAGTGCAGTTTACCAACGATGGTCCTGTTACTTTTATGCTGGATTAAATCAAATAGGCATAAAGCGAAAAAGGCTAACCCAAACAGGTTAGCCTTTTTACATTTGCGAGCTGAGTCAATGATTAGGCTTGGCTGGCCTCGGTTTCATCTTCGTCTTCTTCATCTTCTTGTTTGACGGTTCGGCCAGCGAGTAAGCCGAGCTCAAACAGGAGCCACATAGGAATAGCCAGTAAGGTTTGTGAAAAAATATCTGGAGGGGTAATCAACATGCCCACGACAAAGCAGCCTAAAAATACGTAAGGGCGCTTTTTCGATAGATTTTTTACTGTCGTTACACCGGCCTTAATTAACAAATAGGTAGCGACAGGGATTTCAAACGTCACGCCAAATGCGAAGAACAGCTTTAGCACGAAGTCTAGATAGTTATTAATGTCGGTCATCACGGTCACTTCACCTGGGCCTACGGAGGTGAAGAAGCCAAAGATTAAAGGCAGTACAACGAAATAAGCAAAAGAGATGCCGCAGTAAAATAGCAAAACACTCGATATTAAGAGTGGTATCGCGACGGTTTTTTCTTCTCTATAAAGTGCTGGTGCGATAAATGACCATGCTTGGTAGAGAATGTAAGGTACAGCAACCAATACCGCCAAGGCAAAGGTTAGCTTTAAGGGGGCCATAAAAGGAGAAGCCACTTCTGTTGCAATCAGAGAGCTGCCTTCAGGAAGTAAGGCTCTCAATGGCTCAGAAACAAACAGATACAGCTCATTAGCAAACGAATAAAGACCCGCAAATATCAGTAAGATGATGAATACAGATTTAAGGAGTCGGTTACGCAACTCAACGAGGTGTGTCACCAACGGTGCTTGAGAAGATTCTTCATGACTCATTTGGGGGTTCCCAATGAAAGTTAAGCGCGAGACTGAGTGTCGTCAGGTGCTTTGTTTGCAGTTGGTTGCGTAGCGTCTACCTGTGAGTCTTGAGAAGGAGTCTCAGCTTTAGGCTCTGGGTCTGCCTGAGGCTTAGGAGAGGGCTTTTTGGCCTGCATTTCCTGTTCAAAGTTTGCCGATTCACGCATGATACGTTCATTAGTTTCTTTGATGGAACGCTGCATCTCTTCTTGGTCCAATTGCGAGTTGATCTCTCGCTGCACAGATTGAATGCTACGACGAATTTTTCGAATCCATAAACCGGCTGTTTTCGCCGCCATAGGCAGACGTTCAGGACCCAAAATAATGAGTCCTACGACGGAAACAACCAGTAATTCAGAGAAGCCGATATCGAACACAGATTAGGCGCTCTTATCGTCTTTCTTTTCTTCTTGGATAGCTTTGGCTTGGCCTTCGCCATCCTTTTGCTCTTCGTCTTTATCTACAGCTTCTTTAAAGCCTTTTACTGCGCCACCTAAATCAGAACCAAGGTTTTTCAACTTCTTAGTGCCGAAAATTAGGATAAGAATCGCTAAGACGATCAACAGTTGCCAAATACTAATGCCACCCATTTGTGGTACTCCTACTTTTTACGGTTGGCTTTTTCTTCTAAGCCAGACAAATTAAAACGGCGTGCCAGCTCATCTAATATGTCCTGCGGAGCAAGATCTAAATGAGATAGCATCACAAGCGTGTGAAACCAAAGATCTGCTGTTTCATAGATCACGTCTTTTTTATCACCAGAAATAACCGAATCTTTGGCTGCGATGATAGTTTCGACGCTTTCTTCGCCGATTTTCTCAAGGATCTTATTTAAGCCTTTAGCATGCAGGCTAGCGACATAAGATGAGTCTGCGGCAGCAGATTTACGTTCTTCTAACGTAGTGGCCAATTCAGCCAAAACATCAATATTCATTATAGTCTCTCAAATGTTACGGTTTTAATACTAGCAGGTAAATGCCGCCTAAAAACAGCGCTAAACTCAACATATCTGCTTGCGCAAGGTGCTCTAGAGCAATGTTATCGGTAGTTATCCACGCACCACCTATGGCTAATAGGCCAAGTAATTTAAAGGGCTGATTTCGGCGTGAGCGGCGCATCTCTTTACGTAAACGCTCTAGGGACTCAGTTTGTTCTGCGATTCGAGCTTCTTGATGTGACAAGTGGGTCAGCGTTGAAAAGACAAGGTTTGGAATTTGAGGCAACTGCCCAGCCCATTCTGGTGCTTGTTTCTTCACTTCATCCAGTAGGCGTCTAGGCCCTACTTGTTCGCTCATCCAGCGTTCTAGAAAAGGTTTAGCGGTAACCCATAGATCTAAGTCTGGGTAGAGTTGACGACCAAGACCTTCGATATTCAACAGTGTTTTTTCCAGTAGCACGAGCTGCGGTTGTACTTCCATATTGAAGCGACGTGCCGTTTGGAACAACCCAAGTAATACTTGGCCAAATGAAATCTCTTTCAGGGGCTTGGCAAACATAGGTTCACAGACGCTACGAATAGCGGATTCAAACGCATGCACTGGTGTGCCCTTAGGAACCCAGCCACTTTCTACATGCAACTCTGCGACCATGCGGTAATCGCGTTTAAAGAAAGCCAGTAGATTGCGTGCTAAGTAGTTCTTATCGGCATCGTCGAGGCTACCCATAATGGCACAATCAATTGCGATGTATTTCGGTCGTTCTGGATTAGAAGGATCAACAAAGATGTTACCGGGGTGCATATCAGCATGGAAGAAACTATGAGAGAACACCTGAGTAAAGAAGATCTCTACGCCGCGTTCAGCCAGAACTTTCATATTGACGTTATGTTCGCGTAAGGCAGGAATGTCAGCTACAGGTATACCTGAAATTCGTTCCATTACCATCACGTTACGTCGGCTATAGTCCCAGTAAATATTGGGTACATACAGCAAATCAGAGTCAGTAAAGTTGCGTTGCAACAATCCTGTGTTGGCGGCTTCTTTTGCTAAATCCAGTTCATCAAGAATCGTGTACTCATAATCTTGAACCACTTCGACAGGTCGTAATCGTCGGCCATCTGTACTGGTTTTAGCAACAAAACGAGCCAACATGTACAGTAATTTAATGTCCTGACGAATGGTTTTCTCAATTTTTGGTCGAATGACCTTAGCGACAACGTGCTCACCCGTTTTCAACTTTGCTGTGTGTACTTGAGCGATGGAGGCAGACGCCAATGGGGTTCGATCGAATTCGTCAAAAATATCATCGATCTTAGCATTTAGGTCTTTTTCAATAATGGCGACAGCCAAGTCGCCGGAAAAAGGTGGTACGCGGTCTTGTAACCGAGCCAGTTCGTCGGCAACATCGTCAGGTAGCAAGTCACGCCGAGTGGACAAAATCTGGCCAAATTTAACAAAAATAGGGCCCAATGATTCAAGCGCTAAGCGTAAGCGTTCACCACGATTGCGTTCTGCACCTTTTCGGCCAATGGCGAGTACAATACCTAGGGTGTATTTTAGGTACCAAGGTAGCAACTTGATTGGAATAAAAGTGTCTAGTCGGTACCGTAAAACGGTGAGTACGATACGTAAAAAACGAGTGGCGCTGTTCCACATGATTAAAACTTAAATCCCTTGTGAAGGGCGACAATGCCGCCAGTCATATTTTGATATGTCACACGCTCAAAGCCGACATCCTTCATCATCTCTTTAAGCGTCTCTTGGTCTGGATGCATACGGATTGATTCCGCTAAATAACGGTAGCTTTCAGAGTCATTCGCAATGAGTTTGCCCATAAAAGGCAATAAACGAAATGAGTACTGATCGTAAATTTGACTGACGCACTCGGTTTCAGGTTTAGAGAATTCTAATACCAATAATCGGCCACCAGGCTTCAATACTCGCTGCATAGAAGCTAACGCTTTAGACTTATCCGTGACATTGCGTAGGCCAAAAGCAATCGTAATGCAGTCAAACGTATTATCTGGAAACGGTAACTCTTCAGCATTAGCTTGTACGTACTGAACGTTTCCTACGACGCCTAGATTTGCCAGTTTGTCACGGCCAACTTTTAGCATGGAATCGTTAATGTCCGCTAATACGACTTGACCTGATTGGCCCACTAAGCGAGAAAATTTTGCGGTTAAGTCGCCTGTACCTCCGGCAATATCAAGGACTTTTTGGCCCGCACGAACACCTGATTGACTAATGGTATGACGTTTCCATAAACGATGAATACCTCCAGACATCAGGTCGTTCATGATGTCGTACTTGGCAGCTACGGAGTGAAATACTTCCGCTACGGCGTCTACTTTTTTGTCTGTAGGGATTTCTTTAAAACCGAAATGGGTGGTGTTCTCTTTGTCTTGCATAAAATCTCGTTCCTAATACGACCTTTAGGGAGGCGAATAATAAAAATCTTGAGTGCCTCTATTGTAACCGTGTCTGATGACTTGTTGCACGATAAAGCAGATTAATTGTCGTGAATTACTCTATTACGACCTTGTTCTTTTGCTTTATAGAGGTTTTTGTCAGCTCGGCTAAACAGCTCATCATGAGACTCTTTGCCATTAAATTGTGCGATGCCAATTGAGATACTGACCGAGACCGGGTCGCCATTCATATTAAATGGCGTTGATTCTACCGCCTCACGTACTTTTTCACAGTATTCTCGGGCTTTATCAATCGCCGTCATTGGAAAGACAATAATAAACTCTTCACCACCATAGCGGAAAATAAGTGACTCTTTGCTTAGGGCATTTTGCATTTGGCGAGGGATGATGCGCAGTACTTTGTCACCGGCTAAATGCCCCCATGTGTCATTGATGCGTTTAAAGTGATCCACATCGCACACAGCAATACAAAGCGGCTGTTTGATTTGAGTGGCTGATGTAAGTAATGGAAAAATAGCTTCTTGGTAGGCAGCGCGATTAGGCAACCCTGTTAAGGCATCAGAAAGTGCTTGGGCAATTTTTTGCTGCATATTGGAACGGAGCTGAGTCGCATCTTGCTCCATGCGATTGACTTTGTTTTTTAATAATGAGATTGATTGGGCGGCATGTTTCTCTTGGTTTTGCATTTTGTCTTGAAATTGAGTCATGGCTTCAGTAATCGTGTGCATGCGTTCATCAATTAAAGATTTTAAGTCGTTCAAATCTGTGGCATTACGAACATCTGTTTGAGTACTGTCGACATGTTGCTGAAAAGTTTCGCCAAGATCTTTTCGAGTTGAACTCATCGAACGCTGGGCTTTGTAGTTCGCAATAATAGATGCATTAATGCTAGCCAGTTGCTCGTTTAACTGACTTAAGTAGAGTGTTAAGTCTTCTTGAGTTTTGCCTACAGCCACCATGATAAGGTTAATAACTTCATCCAACAGAGCTGGCAAATGGTTAATGTCTTTATTGCCAGTTAGAGCATTCTTAATATCAACCAATTGATCGCGGTATATGTCTGGCAGAGTGATGTTAGCAAGTAGAGCAGCCAAAGTGTGACTCACATGAGACATGATCTCAGAATCGTTTTTTGAAATTGGGCTTTGGTCGCCTTTGCGTCTAAAAAATCGGCCCAATAAGGAGCCATTCTTAGTCTCAGTGGTGGGCTGTGTAAGTGTATTAGTAACAAGCTTAACGGTTTTGGCAAGCAACTCAGGCCAACTTGATACCGATTGCCAATGTTTGCGGATATCTGCTTCAAGCTGTTTCTTAGCCTGTGGCAGCATTTGTGTATTAGGAAGCTCATCGACCGAGTCTATCAAATCAAGTAGCTGGCCACGAAAGGCTTGAGCTCTTGCTAGACGTTGTTCGTCAAAGCTCAATACGAGAGGCTCTAGTGTTTGAAGTGTCTGCTGTAAAACTTCCGGGCTTTGTGACTTGCTCAGGTTTGTACGGATGTTTTGTAACGTTGCATCCAACTCAGGGTCTGTACCCTCGGCCAGCATACTGGTACGAGAGACAGCTTTTAATAAGCTTTCAATGACTTTGTCCTGAGTTGGATCCATAGGTATGCCTTAATACATTATTAGTTACTCAACTGGCGCTCTTGATCTATCAAGTAGTTCACCACAGAGTAAATATTATTATTGCCACCAGCCGTAGCAGCCGTGACTAAGTATTTACCATTCACGATTAGGCCCGGAACACCGCGCGCACCGTAGGCTCTAATTTTAGCATCTGCTTGTGACAAACGGCTATTTACTGCGAAAGAATTGTATTGTTTTCGAAACTCATCTTCTGAAATACCATAGTTTGTAAAAAACTGTGCTAGTTGGTCTTCAGAACTCATTCGTTTGCCATCTTGATGAATAGCATTAAACATATCAGAATGTAGCTTTTCTTCCACACCTAGGATGTCGGCTACATGAAATGCTTTCGCATGAGCCAGCCAATTACGGCCAAACACAGCCGGCATATATTTAAAGTCCACATCTTCAGCAAGGTCTTTTTTCCACGTTTGAGTCAACGGCTCAAGTTGATAACAGTGTGGACAGCCGTACCAAAAAATCTCAACAACTTCGACCTTGCTTGGATCAGCGGTACGAACAGGGGTTTTAATGGTGGTATAGCCATTGCCATCGCTGTAATCCTGCGCCCAAGCGCTGAAAGGGATTAGCAAGGCAACGATCAATGCCGTAAAAAGCTTTTTCATGTAATGCTCCTAGAATAGTTGGCTCAATGACATCCAAATGGAGTGGATCTTGTTAGGATGCTTAAACTTACAGAAAGTTCGTATATTCCAGCAAGTTTATATCGTCTAGATAATGAAAATCCTCCATAAAGGAGGATTTTACATCAAGAAAAAGCAAATATTAGATCTTAGTACAAGCCTTGGATATAGCTTGAAACCGCTTGAATTTCGCGTTCATTCATCTTAAACGCGATATTTTGCATGATTTTAGCAGCGTCGTTATTACGATCACCAAACTGGAACATCTTCAGTTGAGATGCTGTGTAACTAGCATGTTGGCCACCTAGTTGTGGAAAGCCGGCTGAGTTCAAGCCTTTACCTGCAGGACCATGGCAGGCCATACACGCAGGGACCCCTGTCGCTGGGTTACCGTCACGATAAATATTTTTGCCAGCCTCAACTAACGCTGGGTCCGCTTGGCCGACAACAACGTTTTGGCTGGCAAAGTAAGCCGAGATGTCGGCAAGGTTTTGCTCTGACATACCGTCTAATAGTCCGGTCATTTGCGCAACAGGGCGTGCACCAGACTTGATGTCTGTCATTTGTTTAAGCAGGTAAGACTCATTTTGGCCTGCAAGTTTAGGGAACGTCGGTGCAAGGCTGTTACCATCTGCACCATGACATGCACCACATACTGCTGTTAGCGCTTTGCCTGCTTCAGGATTTCCTTCAGCGATGGCAACGGAGGTTGCTCCGACTGTTACTAACAAACTGATAAGAACTTTTTTCATTCGCTGCCTCTGGTGTGCGTTGAACCGAAGATAATCAACATCTTTTTCTGGCATCAAGATGCTTCGTTTTCTGTTATGCTTACCAGTATGAATTAGGGCACAGCCACATTAAGCCAGTAAGCAGGATGGCTTGCATTATATACAACTGTGCAAAAACTTATAACGCGATACAATTTCCCTTTGACTGATATCAATCTATGACGCCTTTCGACTCGATCTTTCAATCCGCTCACTTCATTAAAAGTGCAGAAAAACTTTCACAGTGTCCTTTAGACCAAGGCCTTGAAGTGGCTTTTGCAGGACGCTCAAACGCTGGTAAATCCACCTCTTTGAATACGCTCGCCAATCAGCGCAAGTTGGCACGTACTTCTAAGACACCAGGTCGGACTCAGCTTATCAACTGTTTTGGCCTAAATGTGGAAGATCGACGTCTTGTCGATTTACCAGGTTATGGCTTTGCCAAAGTGCCGATTGCCATGAAAGAAAACTGGCAAGCACACATGCAAGACTACCTCATGAACCGTCGCTCCCTTGTGGGTGTGGTATTGGTGATGGATATTCGTCACCCAATGAAAGAGTTTGATGAGATGATGCTGGAATGGGCGGCCAACAACAATGTTAAAGTACATGCGTTGCTGACCAAGTCCGACAAACTAAAACGTGGACCGGCTCAAGCGACCATGTTAAAAATCATGAAGGAGATGAAAGCGCGTGGCGTTGAAGCTTCCGCGCAAACATTCTCTGGTTTGAATAATGATGGTGTGGATCAATTGCGTGAGAAATTGGCGCAGTGGCTACAGCTTGAAAACACCACTGAGATTCCGGTTAACTTGTAGTGTCTAGCGAGTAAACCTAAAAAGGGCTTCATAATGAAGCCCTTTTTAGTATTGTTTGTGCCACAGAACTTACTGTGGCTGCATGTAATGCTTTAAGAACGTATCAAAATCAACGTCGTCACTGGCTTCAATGTGCGCTTGCTGCGTAATGGAATCTTCTGCCCATTGCTTAAACTTCTGCTCAAGCTCTGGTGACATACTTTGTCCCAGCCATGCTGCCTGCTGAGCTTTACCGATCGAGAGCATCGCAGCTTGATAGCTGCCAAATTGTTCACACAGTTGAAGAACGTGCGCTGAAGGTAGAGTCTCTAAATGCGTCAGTTTGTTTTGCTGGACTTCTAAACTTTCAACATAGGCTTTATTGCCAGTGCGTTCCGCTAGAAATTGAGCGATTTCTTGCATGTGAGCTAACAGCTCTGATGCTTTATCGCGCAGCGCGACAGGGCCAAAGCCAAAATCAAACTGACTATCAAGCTCTCGTCCGTGGGTGGCGATTTCCTGCTGGGTTTTACGTAGTTGTTGGCACTCATCTGCATCAAGAGGTGTGTCTCCGTGCAACATACAGCACATCAAGAACGTATCTAAAAAATAGAGCGTTTCAGGTTGCATACCAATTGGTGAGGTTGGATCTAGATCCATAATACGAATTTCAATGTATTCCACGCCACGCTTTTGTAATGCAGCACTTGGATGTTCACCGGATTGCGTTACACGTTTTGGTCGAATATCACTGTAATACTCATTTTCGATCTGCAGAATATTATGGCTTAGCTGTTTGTAGTCGCCGTCTACTTTAACGCCAATCTGCTCATAAGCAGGGTAAGGCGTACGTAATGCACCTTTGATGGTATTAATGTAGGTATCGACTTCGTTATAACAAACAAACAAGCCGTCTTGCGCTTTGTTTTGGTAGCCAATATCACTCATACGAAGGGACGTTGCGCTCTGGCCGCCCCACGTTCGCTCATCCAATGGCGCAAGTTTTGATGGCTTTTGTTCTAGGAAGCTGGCATCAATCGCCGGCGAGGCGCCGAATAGTAAAGACAACATCCAAGATTTACGGCGAAAGTTGCGAATCAGAGCGAAATACTGCTGTGACTTAAATGCTTGTAACGCATCAGGAGTATCGATATTGGCACCACGAAGGTCGGCCAAAAAATGCCAAAACTCATCACTAAATGAGAAGTTATAATGCATGCCCGCAATGCACTGCATAATGCGGCCATAACGGTTTGATAACCCTTCACGGTAAATACGCTTTAATTGACCTGAGTTAGACTCGCCAAAATACGCAATAGGAACTTCTTCATTACTTGATAGAGCACATGGCATGCTACCTGGCCATAGACATTCATCCATGCTATCCAATACACGGTTTGTATACAGGTGAATATCATTCAGCTCATCGATGACGCCTTCAACCGAGTCATGGACTCCTGTAATAAACTCCATCAGAGCTTCAGAGTAGTCTGTGGTGATTGAAGGGTGTGTCAATGCAGACCCTAATGCACTTGGGTGAGCCGCTTGAGAGATTTTGCCATCGGTACGAGAAACACGTAGCGCTTCGCGTTCTACGCCACGATGGAAGGTAATAGCGGATACATCGCCAGTTTGATTCATGCACTGATCAAGTTTTGTCAGAGCGTCATGTATATTGCGCAACAAGGAGAGTCATCCTAAATCAGGAAAAGGGTTAATTGGATTGTACTAGGCAATTTAGAAGGACAGCAAGAAAAGCACAATACAGATGCGCAAAGATTACAGAATTTCTTATATATGGCATGATAGTGATGCATATAATGAGGAACTAAAACGCTAATGCGCCATCCATTTATAAAATTATTTGTGATTGGCTTTGCCATCGCTGTATTACTTGCGTTTAATTACCGCCAGTTTGCCTCAGAAAATGACGCAATGGTCGCTGAATGCAATGTAAAAACGGGTCAATGTGACAGTATTTCTGGTCTCTCGCTCGGCTTTTCTGGGCCAATTAAAGCGAATGTTCCTTTGCCGCTGACGTTAACGCTACCTGAGGGCTCGAAACAACCCGTCTCTAAGTTAAAGGCGACGTTGACAGGGCAAGACATGTACATGGGTATTACCGAAGCAATATTGCTGCAACAAGGTAATCGCTATGTCGGCGAGATACGTATTCCGGTTTGCACCACAGAAACCATGGATTGGCGTTTGGCTATTTCCGTTGCAGATGGTTCAGATGTTGAACCGCTTATTTACCATTTTTCTATGACTCAACCCTAGGGTAACCCAATGAAGTTAAAACCGATTTATATTTTTGCCATGTTAGTCGTGTTGGCTATTACAGGCACTCTGCTAGCGATGCAGAAAAACGCAGCAACCGATACTCAAAAAACTGGCAAAATAGGTGGAGACTTTACTTTAACCGGTGCTGAAGGACCTGTTTCATTAAGTGATTTTGACGGTAAGTTAAAGCTGTTGTTCTTCGGTTACACACACTGCCCCGATGTTTGTCCGTTAACCATGGCGAATGTAAAAGTAGGGTTGAAACAAGTACCGGAAGCCATGCGCAATCAAGTACAAACTGTCTTTGTGAGTGTCGACCCAGAGCGTGATACACCTGATCATCTAAATGAATACGTTCACTTCTTTGATCCAAACTTCGTTGGTTTAACGGGTACAAAAGAAGAAATTGATAAAGTGGTTCGCCAATACGGCGCTTTTTATCGCATCGAAAAAGGCGACGAAAAGAACTACACAGTCAGCCACAGCGCACGCGTATACTTGATTGGTAAAGACAACCAGATCAAGCAATATTTGTATCATGACTCTACATCAGAAGAGATCGCAGCAGCGATTCAAAAGCAGTTGGCTGACTAGCGCGAAATAGGTTCAGAACAAAAATGGCGCCGAGGGCGCCATTTTTTTGCTAGAGTGAGTCGCATCTTTAAAGACGCATTTCAATGCCCGCTGCTTGCATGGTTTCTTTGGCTTCTTGGATCGAGTGTTCACCAAAGTGGAAAATACTCGCTGCCAATACCGCGTCCGCTTTGCCTTCAATAACGCCATCTACCAAGTGCTGTAGGTTGCCGACACCACCGGATGCGATCACAGGAACATGAACGGCTTCACTGATGGCGCGCGTCACGCCAAGGTCAAAACCGTTTTTAGTACCGTCACGGTCCATACTGGTCAATAAAATTTCGCCAGCACCTAGGTCGACCATTTTTTTCGCCCATTCTACGGCATCTAATCCAGTAGGCTTACGACCACCGTGGGTAAAGATTTCCCATTTATCGGCTTCGCCTTCAGCGCTGACTTTTTTCGCATCAATAGCAACCACGATGCACTGAGAGCCGAAACGTTCAGCCGCTTCGCGCACAAAATCAGGGTTGAAAACCGCCGCGGTGTTAATGCCGACTTTATCCGCACCAGCGTTTAGCATACGACGAATATCATCACAGGTACGAATGCCACCGCCAACGGTTAAAGGGATAAATACCTCTGCTGCAATGGCTTCGACCATATGTACTGTGGTTTCGCGGTCATCAGAGCTGGCTGTGATGTCCAAAAAAGTGATTTCGTCAGCACCTTGCTCGTTGTAGCGTTTTGCAACTTCAACTGGGTCGCCAGCATCGCGAATGTCAACAAACTGAACACCTTTTACAACGCGGCCATTGTCCACGTCTAGGCACGGAATAATACGTTTAGCTAATCCCATTTTAGTTTCCTATCTGGTGGACTAAGGCTTGCCATCCCAATGGATGAAATTTTTGTACAGTTGCAAACCGTCTTTATGGCTCTTTTCAGGGTGGAATTGCACCGCAAATACATTATCGCGTGCTAAGGCTACGCAAAAGTCGTGGCCGTAGTGGCATGTTCCCGCTACTTCGTCCTTATTACCTGCTACAACATAGTAGCTGTGAACAAAATAGAAACGCGCACCGTCTTCGATACCTTCCCAAAGAGGGTGATCCATTGTGTGTTTTACTTGGTTCCAGCCCATGTGAGGGACTTTTAGCTTGGTACCATCGACATCTTTGTGTTCATTACCAAAGAATAGGGCGTTACCATCAAAATGGTTTAAGCAGTCCACACCACCGTTTTCTTCACTGTGGGCCATCAAAGATTGAATGCCAACACAGATCGCTAAAAACGGCTTTTCAGCCATGGCTTTTTGAATCGCTGGCACCAATCCCTGCTTTTTCATTTCAGCAATACAGTCGCGGATTGCGCCTACGCCAGGGAGTAGTACGCGATCGGCTGCATCAATCACAGCAGGATCACTAGTGACAATAATTTGGGTATTGTCATCTGCCGCGTGCTCGAGTGCTTTGGCAACTGAGTGAAGGTTACCCATGCCATAATCAATGACGGCAACCGTCGCTTTGTTTTCTGTACTCATGTTTAGGTCGATCCTATTACAAGCAGCCTTTAGTCGATGGCATTTGACCAGCCATACGCTCATCTACTTCTAATGCCATACGAAGTGCACGGCCAAAAGCTTTGAAAATCGTTTCTGCTTGGTGGTGTGTGTTTTTCCCGCGCAGGTTATCTAAGTGTAAAGTTACCTTTGCATGATTGATAAAACCGTGGAAAAACTCTGAAAATAAGTCCACATCAAAACCGCCCACAGAACCGCGTGTGAAAGGTACATGCATTTCTAATCCTGGACGTCCTGAGAAGTCGATAACAACACGTGAAAGTGCTTCATCAAGAGGTACGTAAGCATGGCCGTAACGGCGAATACCTTTCTTATCACCTACCGCTTGGTCAAACGCTTGACCAAGCGTGATTCCTAAGTCTTCAACCGTATGATGTGCATCGATGTGAAGGTCGCCAACCGCATGAATATCAAGGTCTATCAAGCCATGACGAGCGACTTGATCAAGCATATGGTCAAGGAAAGGGACGCCAGTTTCACAGTTAAATTTGCCTGTACCATCTAGGTTAACAGTCACTTTAATTTGCGTTTCGAGCGTATTGCGTTCGACGGTTGCAATCCGGTTAGACATGTAAGGAGCTCTCCGCTTTAGAAATCAGGTATTTAACCCAGTAAATGATATTTGAACGCCATTATAAAACGTGCAGAGCTTTGCATCTATGCTTTTCACGCCTATTAGGTGGATCGAAAAAGACAATTATGATGCTATGATTTAATAAGCTATTAAAAACGCATGTAACCGAGGTGGGAAACGATATGGTTTGGGTCAAACGTTTAGGGTTATTACTGGTTGCTTTGATTGCTCTAATCATTGCAGCTGTTATCTATGTTGTCGTGTTTGTTGATCCCAACCAATTTAAAGGGGAGTTGCAAGAGCTAGCAAAAGAAAAAGCCAATGTGACATTAAGAATGGACGGTGATATTGATTGGTCGATATACCCCCGCATCGGTCTAAGTTTGGAAAATTTTGGTATTGCTTTGGCGAACGATCCAGAGCTTGTAAGCTTTTCAAAAGCCGAGTTTGGTGTACAGTTGATGCCATTGTTTCAACAGCGCATCGAAGTGGACTCAGTTCGATTAGAGAACTTAACGGCCAACTTAAAAGTCGATAAAGACGGCAATCCAAATTGGCAAGTTGAAACAGCTGGCGATGCAACATCAGCAACGCAAAACGATAACAAGTCGAGTAATGAAAGCTTCACTATCCCAGATATTACTTTAGATGAACTGGCGCTGGTTAATGCGCATGTTATTTATGAAGATCAACGAACTGGCATGCGTTCAGATGTGGTCTCGAATGTTACGTTTACCAATGTTCGTTTAGACGAAGCATGGCCCATGCAAATGGATGCCGTTGTGACGCAGTCCAACTTAGATGGCAGCAATGCCATAACCGCTAACGTGGACTTTGCTGCCAACTTTACGTTGTTTGCAGAGCGTCAAAGCGTGTCATTTGCCAACGTTGAATTGAATGCTCGTGTTGCAGGTGACAATCTTCCTGCATCGCCTTTAGATGCTACGCTGAATGTTGTTCAGTTGGATTTTGATTTGCCTCAGGAAAACGCTTCGCTTGAAGGTCTTAAAATCAATACGTTAGGTATGGACATTACTGGACAGGTCAATGCTTACCAAGTATTGAGCGCACCAGAATTTGATGCCGTGCTAGACATGGCCGAGTTTTCTCCGAAAAGTGTGCTGAGCCAGTTGAATATTGAGTTGCCAGAAATGGCCGATGATAACGTACTGGAGAAAGCCAGCATGAGTATTACCGCTCAAGGCTCAATGGACAGCATAAAAGCACAACCGATCTCAATTAACGTTGATGATACGACAATCGAAGCGAATGCTTTGTTAAACCTTTCCCCATTAAATTGGGACATTGCGATTGCCGGTGCTAATCTTGACCTAGACCGCTATTTACCTCCCGTTAAAGATGCTGAAACCGCTAGTGAGGACAGTACTGAAGTGCCTGCAGGCCAAGGCACTACTACATCAGAGCAAGAGCTCATCCCAGTAGACTTGGTACGCTCTTTAAATGGTCATGTCGGCATTGCCTTTGATAACATTAAAGTAAAGAATCTACAGCTGGACAAAATTGAACTGGATACGACGCAAACCAATGGAAAAGTAAATATCTCGCCAGCTCAAGTGCATTTATATGATGGTGTCGCGCAACTAAAAGCACAGCTTGATGTAACCGGTAAGACACCGGAAATGGCAGTGACCCCGAGTATTGAAAGTGTTGAAATCTTGCCATTATTAAAAGATTTCATGGCGCTTGAGAAAGTTCGTGGTGCAACCAACTTGACGGGTGATCTGAGTACACATGGTAATCGTATTGAGGAGTTGATTTCGAATCTAAACGGTGACTTATTAGTCAATATTACCGACGGTGCTCTGCTTGGTACCAATTATACTAAAATGGTATGTAAGGGCATTGCCTTAGCTCGTACTGAAACGCTAGACGAAAGTGCTTTCAAAGAAGACACTCCGTTTGAAACCATGCGCATCCCTGCCAAAATTGTAAACGGTGAAGTATCAACACCGGGCTTACGTATGCAATCCTTGACGCTTGGCGTCACCGGTAATGGTGTTATTTCATTACCAAGTAATAGTTTGGACTATGAAACCCGAGTTGCACTGGTTGGCAGTGGACTTGATGAAAGTTGTGCGGTCAATAAAGACGTTGCCAATATTGAGTTTCCGATTGTCTGTAAGGGGGATTTCATGGATGATGCAGCCAGCCTATGTCGTCCAGATGTGAAAGGTTTTATTTCAGCCATCGCTGGTAAAGAAATTGCCGAAGCAAAAGCAGCGGCCAAAGTGAAATTGGACGCTGAAAAAGCGCGAGCTAAGGAAAAGTTAGACGCTGAAAAAGCGCGTTTAGACGAGAAAAAGGACGAAGCAAAACAAGAGCTTGAAGATAAACTGAAAAGCAAACTTAAAGATTTATTCTAATTGCGGTAATGAATGATTCCGAAACATAACTTTGCGCCCCGTGTACTGGCTTGGTTTGACCAGCACGGGCGCAAGCACTTACCTTGGCAACACAACAAAACCCCTTATCGTGTATGGATTTCTGAAATCATGTTGCAGCAGACGCAAGTGACCACAGTGATCCCTTACTACGAACGTTTCATGACCTCTTTTCCCGATGTGTTCGCACTAGCAAGCGCGCCGCAAGATGATGTCTTAGCGCACTGGAGTGGGTTGGGATACTACGCTCGTGCGCGCAACATGCACAAAGCGGCTCAACAGTTGGTAGAGCATTGGGAAGGGGAATTTCCAATGACTCAAGAGGGCGTGTGTGAACTACCAGGCATAGGCCGCTCTACAGCCGCAGCCATTTTATCCATTTCTCGCAACGAACCGTTAGCCATACTTGATGGTAACGTGAAGCGTGTCTTAGCACGTTTTCATGCCGTACCGACATGGCCTGGAGAGCGCAAAACCGAAGTAGCGATGTGGGAGCTTGCAGAAGCTTATGCCCCCAAGGATCGCTGCGGTGACTATACCCAAGCGATGATGGATCTGGGAGCGACCTTATGTACCCGTTCAAAGCCACGCTGTAGTGAATGCCCTTTACAAGCGGATTGTGATGCACTTGCCTCGGGTTCACCGACGGATTTTCCTAAATCAAAGCCTAAAAAAGCCGCTAAACCAATACGCAGCACGCAAATGTTGGTGCTACGCCAAGCCGATCAAGTGTTGTTAGAAAAGCGTCCCGCGTCGGGCATCTGGGGCGGTTTGTGGAGCCTGCCGGAAGTAGATTTGGACGATGATGTGGCTCAAGCAGCGGAACAGCGTTTGCCAGTTGTCGTGCTTGATGTCACAAGCCTGTCACCTTTTCGTCATACCTTTAGTCACTATCATTTAGACATTATCCCGTCGGAGCTGACAGTGGCATCGTCCGCTGAGATACAAGAAGGTGGTAAATACCAATGGTTTGCAATCAATGACGCGCTGTCGCTTGGATTGCCAACCCCGGTTAGGACCCTGTTGGACTCACATCAAGATATGCGCCAGCTAATATAGCGTCATCATCCGAGAGGTAGAACACGTTTTAATAGGGGCAAAGTGCTTATGTTTTTCTCGATTTTTTGGAAGTTCCTACTCTTGGGGTGTACTAGCTTTGGTGGCCCAGCAGCACATATAGGCTATTTTCGTAAAGAGTTTGTTGAACGCTTAGGCTGGGCAACGGAAGAAGAGTACGGTCAATGGGTGGCATTGAGCCAAATCATGCCAGGGCCTGGATCGAGTCAAGTTGGTTTTTCTGTTGGTTATCATCGTGGTGGATTACTGGGCGCTATCGCCGCATTTTTGGGTTTTACGCTTCCGTCTGTTGTGCTTATAACTGCGTTTGCAGCTTTGGGGATGCAGTTTGCGAACAGCGCTGTTTTTCTTGGGGTATTGGGCGCACTAAAGCTGATGGCCGTCGTGGTGGTGATCGATGCGATTTGGGGTATGGCCAGCACCTTTTGCAAAACGAATAGCACCCGTCTGGTCGCCTTGCTTGGCGCTGTTTTTATTCTATTGTGGCCTTTTGCTTTAAGCAGCTTACTGCTTGTGCTTTTAGCAGGCATCATAGGAGCGTACTGGTTTACGGACAGCAAGCCAATCCAGATCAAAACACATATTTCTTCGCGCGTTGCTTATATAGCCCTAGCGATATTTTGCGGGCTGTTTGTTCTGACCAGTTTTATTCACGGGACAGGTTGGTTGGCATTGTTTGCTGAGCTGTTTCAAGCTGGCAGTTTGGTATTCGGTGGTGGTCATGTTGTATTACCCCTTATGTCGGAACAATTGGCTGGCTTTATTTCTACTGAGCATTTACTGACAGGGTATGCCGCTGCGCAGGCAGTACCAGGGCCTATGTTTACTCTGGCCACTTATTTAGGTGCCGTAATAGCCCCAGAGGGTGCCATGATTGCTTGGGCACTGTTGGCGACCGTGGGGGTCTTTTTACCCGGTTTAATGCTGATGCTGGTTGGCCAAAAGTGTTGGCAATACGTGTCGCATAAACCGCAAGTGCAGGGCGCAGTAATCGCCATCAATGCGGCCGTAGTCGGATTGTTGTTAGCCACGTTGATATTTCCAATCATTCCAAGCAGTGTGTCAAACGTTTGGCAGGTAATGGTTGTTCTATTGGCTTTGCTGTGGCTAAGAGCGCGTAAACCTGCAATTTGGCAATTGGTTAGTGCGTTTGTTGTGGGTGGCATGGTCAGTGCTTTATTCTAGGTGACTTGAAACTGACGAAGTTAGCGCCATTATTACTGGTAGACAGTTTGGCACACAGCGAATAAAGATTGAGAGTTGATTATGGCGAATACCGTTTTTTGTAAAAAGTATCAAAAAGAATTAGAGGGTTTAGAGCGTGCACCACTACCCGGCGCTAAAGGGCAAGACGTGCTTGAAAATGTCTCTAAGCAAGCATGGCTTGAGTGGCAATCATTACAAACAATGATTATCAATGAAAAACACCTTAATTTGATGCAGCCTGATACACGTAAGTACTTGCTGGATCAGATGGATAAGTTCTTCAGTAATGAAGAGACAGACCGACTACAAGGTTACGTTGATCCTGGTGAGATTCAAGAGTTGTAGGATTCCCCGCCTGTTCTAATGCAAGATTGAAAAAGCCACGGCTATTTATATAGTCGTGGCTTTTTAATGTGAGGTAACAGATGTTTTTATTGCGTCACGAAACTAAAAAATAGGACGTCCATAACGGGTTCTGCCCCCGTTTCTTCTTTCAGCGTTTCATTAATCGCAACTTTGGCTTCTTCGCGAGTTTGCTCTCGGGCAATGGCACCAGTGACTTGCTCAGAATTACGAGAACTTAAAAACATCACCAATGAATCACGAATCAATGGCATATTAGCTAAAATCACACCTTCACGGTTGCTGTCGGTACGTAAGCTGATTTTGGTTTTTATGTAATGCAAACGCGAGCCTGAAGCGTTGTAGTTCACAATAAAATCAGGTGTTAGCTCGATATAACTTGGTGTAACAGCCGCAGCTTCGTCCTCAGCAAACGCAGGTGTGGCCAAAAAGCCCAATACGCAAGTTATCGCGATTAATAGGTGCTTTGTTCCTAGCAGCGTGATGTGCTTCATAGTTCCTCTCTCGAATTCACGGCATTACTCGTTATACTACCCTTCAATATGAACAGATGGCAGTGGTTCGTTGCACTTTATGCTTATTTTACTGTCTAGTTTTTCAATGTTCACTGTTATCTATCGATAAAAGGATCTTTCTTATATGTTTACGCTGTTGTCCGCTCGTCGTTTTCACGGTTTGGTCGCATTGGTGTCGTTTGCTTTATTGGGAACGGCGTTTTACATGGAGTACCAAATGGGCTTAGAACCTTGCCCATTATGTATGCTGCAACGCATTGCGTTTTTTATGATTGGTGTGTTTGCGCTGATTTCCGCATTGGGTCATAACGCCTCATGGCAGCGAAAGTTAGCGTGGCCTATTGTGATACTGTCTTTGTTGGGGGCAGGTCTTGCTATACGTCATTTATATCTTCAGAGCTTACCCATGGATGAGCTACCAGCTTGTTTGCCTGGTCTGAGCTATATGTTTGAAGTCTTCCCGTGGCAAGAAATTATGCAAGCCATGATTATGGGAACAGGAGAGTGTGGCGATGTGATGTGGACATTTTTGGGACTGAGTATTCCAGGATGGACGTTGGTTGCGTTTGCCACTATGGCGTTGATAAATTTATGGATTGCTATCAAAGCAAAATAAAATGTCATATATGAAGTTGGTTACACAAACGTAGCAGTTGTTAACAAAAGCCTGTTGCCTGTGTCTTGCAGGGGCTTTGAGATCAGAATATGCTAAAACCTGAAATATGAAGGATCGTAACGGCAGGCTTGGATAAGGCTGTCGAAGCCATCAAAATAAGAACGTAGTTGGGAGGCAAGTCATGTTAGAACGTTGCAGAACTGCGCAAGAGCGATGGGGTGGCGTACATGAGATCATCGATCGTTGGTTGAAAAGTCGTAAGGTCTTGGTTGAGTCTTATGTTGGTCTTCGAAATATCGGTGAGTACACACCAACGGATACGCCAAAAGTCTTGGCGTTTTGTGAACTGCTTGTAGATTATGTGTCAACAGGTCACTTTGAAGTATATGAACAACTAGCGCTTGAAGCGAAAGAATTTCATGATGAGACAGCGTTAGAATGCTTGCATAAAATAATGCCAGAGCTGTCTACGAATACCTCTATCGTCTTAGAGTTTAATGACAAGTTTGACACCAAAGAACATTGTAACAGTCAGTTAGTCGATTTACCTTTTGCCTTACAAACGCTGGGTTTATTAATGGACGAACGATTTGCCTATGAGGATCAACTCATTGAAGAATTGCATGAGGCGCACAGCGAAAGCGCTTAAGCACATTGCGTTAGCAGGTGCTACATTAGCCCTGCTGGGGGCATGTTCAGCAGAAGATCCTGTGACAACCAGTTCTATGGCTGCACAAGGGTTGTATTCTGCTGCACTCAGTGACAATGGCGATGCGTCTTTGATTGGCTCAATTCAGCACGGGGGCAGTTATTGGGAAAACAACCCATCTCAACGAGTTTATAATTGGAACCATGCCGCTGGTGAAGCGACGCCGTTAATCAGTGTAGACATCGACCCGAGTGGCGATTTTGCTGCTACGGGTGGTGCTCGTACGATGGTGTTATGGAATGCAGTGACAGGTCAGTCATTAGGCTTTTGGAATACGCCAGGTGATGTAAAAGCGCTAAAGCTTACGCGTAACGGTGATTATGCGTTAGTGGGTATGGATGATCAAACGGCCCGTTATTTTGATGTCAAAAATGGCGGTATTCGACATACTCTTCGTACAAACGCTGTTGTGCGTTCTGTTGATGTTACACCTGATGGTCGATATGGCGTTACAGGCGATGATCTTTACCAAGTGATTTTGTGGGATCTAACAACCGGTGAAGTTAAACAGCGTTGGACGTTAGACAACAATGTATCGACAGTCAAGCTTTCTAAAGATGGTGCTTATGTATTCGCCGCTGCACAGCTAGGCAATGCTAAAATATGGTCAACATTGACTGGTGCAGAGGTCAGTCAAATAAACACAGGTGCACTGCAGTCACGTAATGTCACTGTTAGCCAAGCGGTATTTTCAAACAACAACCGTAATTTGCTATTGGGGCAACAAAACCGGCGTGTCAACCTAGTTAATGTAATGTCTGGAGAAGTGACACAGTCTTGGGATATGCATTTAAAAGATACATTACGTCCAACGGGAGCCGCAGTTATTGCATTAGCGTTTGGTGCAGGTAATACCTACTACGCTATTGGCAGCAACGGTTATTTGAATGTTTTTCAATGACGCTGACGTTCATTGGGTCTAGCAATAAGGTAAATCATGCAACTTTCTAGTGTTCAGCAGCGTTGGGGGGCGATTGCAGCGTTTCAAGCTCTTGTTTCTGTTGCTGCTGGAGCTTTTGGTGCTCACGGCTTAAAGCAGGTTGTTGCCGAGCAGAGCCTAGCTTGGTGGCATACCGCTAGCCAATATATGATGTACCACAGTTTAGGTGGGATTTTAGCGGTTGTATTGATTACCGTAAGTGCCCGATTTCTATGGTCTGTGAAACTTTTTACGCTTGGTAATCTATTGTTTTCAGGCTCTCTCTTCGTTATGACGCTGACGGATATAAGTGTGCTGGGTGCGATCACACCGGTTGGTGGCGTGCTTTACTTAAGCGGTTGGTTAGTATTGCTTATCGGTTTCTTAAAGCCACATAAGAATGTGGTGAATTAACAGACATTTTTATTCGATTTTAGTACCATACGCGCCTAATTTAGAATTTGAGATTGGCAACTCCATGCAAGACGAACAAAACCCAACAGATACAGAAGTAAAACAACGCAGAATACGCAGTTTTGTTGTACGCGGCGGTCGTATGACAGATGGCCAACAGAAAGCCTATGACGCCAACTGGGAAGTCTATGGTTTGGATGTTGCCAATGGTCGTATTGCTTACGAGGAAGTATTCGGTCGTACATCCGACGTCGTGCTTGAAGTAGGTTTTGGTATGGGTGCATCACTGGTTGAAATGGCCAAAAACGCACCTGAAAAAGATTTTATTGGTATCGAAGTACACCCACCAGGGGTGGCAAAGTTGATGATGCTTGCAGCAGAAGCGGGTGTAAATAACATTCGAGTGTACTGTCACGATGCTATTGAAGTAATGGCAGATTGCTTACCACAAGGCCAAGCCGCGGCTTTCCAGTTATTCTTTCCTGATCCTTGGCACAAAAAGAAACACAACAAACGCCGTATCGTACAGCCATTGTTTGCACAGCAAGTTGCCAATGTGTTGAAAGTAGGTGGTGCTTTTCATATGGCGACAGACTGGGAAGCTTACGCTGAACATATGCTGGAAGTGATGGAAGAGCAAAAGAACTATGAAAACGCAGCCGGTAAAAACCAATATCACCCACGTCCTGAATGGCGTCCATTGACGAAATTTGAGCAACGAGGTGAGCGTTTAGGGCATGGTGTATGGGATTTGATTTATACTAAAATCACTGATTAATGTGTCTAAACTGTTCTATATAAACATTAAAAAACCGACGCTAGCGTCGGTTTTTTAATCAGCTGTAGCAGCATTATTTGATTTCTGCAGACTCACGAGAATTGCCAGCATCCAAATACTCTTGGAATGCTTTTGGTGTGCGGCCACGGCCACTCCACTCTACAGTTTCACCATTCCAATCAATACGGTATTTAGGTTTTACTGTTTTGCCTTTGGTTGGGTTGCTGCGAGCGCCGCTTAATGCTGCGATTTCTTCAAGCGTTAGGCCGCTTGCTTCAATAAGCTTAGCGATGTCGGCCGCTTGGCGAGATTTTTCTTCAACTTCTGCCTGGCGTGCTTGCTCGTCTTCTTGCATTTTAACCAATGCGTTATGGAACCCTTCAATAAGGTTCTCTAATTGTGGAATGGTTAATTCTTTTGCCGCTGCGCGTGCTTTGGCTTTGTTTCCAGCTAGCTCTGCTAATAAACTCATGGTTTCCCCTAATTATCTGAAACGCATTAATCAACGCGAACACAGAACAGAAATCCATCCAAAACTGTGTTTTTCTTTGGTTATGTAAACGGGTAAGCTTAAATCCAACTCACAATACATTTATCATTGCTAATAATAGCATCAAATTGAGTGTTAGTATCAATGCTGACCAACTAGTTTAATAAAAAATTCCTTAATACGCTCACTCTCTTCATTTTTAAGTAAATAATATGACGACACTGATTAATACTTTGTTAACTACTTTAGAAAAAGAATATTCGACGCCACAAAAGACTGTGAAAAATATCATTGCGCTGTTTGAAGATGGTGCAACAGTGCCGTTTATCGCCCGTTACCGAAAAGAGGTTACCGGTGCTATGTCGGATGAGGTATTACGCGAGTTTCATGGGCGATGGCAGTACTTAGTAGAATTAGAAAAACGCCGTGCTGCGATTATAGAGTTATTGAAAGAGTTGCCTGATATTCCTGCATCGGTTTTTAGTGCAGTTGAAAGCGCTGATAGTAAAACCGTGTTAGAAGATATTTACACACCTTTTAAAAAAACACGTAAAACCAAAGCTGACAGTGCCATTGAGCTAGGCTTGCTGTCATTTTCTATTGCATTGTGGCGTGATGGCAAAGCGTCAGTTCAACAGCACTATGAGAAAAATAAGGCGCATTTTAAGCAATCAATTTCGTTAGCCGATGCAGAAAAAGGTGCCTCTGATATTATAATTGAAAAGTTATCTCAGAATATTCATACCCTGCAGAGCGGTAAATTATTTCTTCAGAAAGAAGGCGTATTAGTCAGTAAAGTGATGCGTGGAAAAAAAGAAGTAGGAGAAAAGTTTCGCGACTACTTTGATTACCAAGAAGCGCTTAAAAAATGTCCGCCCCATCGACTGTTGGCGTTATTTCGTGGAAAAAAAGAAAGCATATTAAAGCTATCAATTGAATCTGGAGAGGCATTGCCTTACTCCTTAAATAATACAGTTAATATGATTCCTCTAGGGTTTCCTGATCTGAAAGAGCGAACACCGAGTAAAGAGAAGTTAGCATGGTTAGAAAAATCATGGCATGAAAAAATACAACCTAAACTGGAATCAGACTTACTTTCTGAGTTAAAAGAGTTAGCTGAGGCAGGTGCGATTGAAGTATTTCAAAATAATTTAAAAGATTTACTAATGGCTGCACCAGCCGGAGCAAAACGAACACTCGCATTAGATCCAGGGTTTCGAAATGGTGTGAAGTGGGTTGCGGTTGACGAATATGGTCAGTTATTAGAATACGGTGTGGTGTATCCACATGCACCTCAAAATAAAGCAACCGAAGCACAGTCAAAGCTTGCGCAGATTATTCAAACTCATCAGATCGAATGGCTGGTCATCGGTAACGGCACGGCATCTCGTGAAACACAAGCCTTGGCGGAAGATATGATTCAGCAGAGGTCGTTAAGCTGCCGCTGCGTTATTGTGTCAGAAGCAGGTGCTTCCGTTTATTCGGCATCGCCAGTTGCTATCGACGAATTTCCCGAATTAGATGTCACGATTCGAGGTGCAATTTCTATTGCACGACGTTTCCAAGATCCGCTTGCTGAATTGGTCAAAATTGACCCTCAAGCGATAGGTGTTGGTCAATACCAGCACGATGTAAAAGCCAACCGACTGGGTGATGCATTAAGTGTCGTAGTAGAGGATTGCGTAAACGCAGTAGGTGTGGATTTAAACCTAGCGTCGGTATCATTGCTCACGTATGTATCGGGCTTAACACAACGTATGGCGCAAAATATTGTTGAGTTTCGTGAGCAAGTTGGTGGCTTTAGCAGTCGTATGCAGTTAAAAAAGGTCAAAGGCATAGGCGATAAAGCGTTCGAGCAATGCGCAGGCTTTCTGCGTATTCAAGGAGGCAAGGAGCCTCTCGATGCATCTGCGGTTCACCCAGAATCCTATAGTCTTATAAAGAGCCTTGCTCGTTCCATTAATTTAGAGGTTAACGCTTTGGTTGGTAATCCAGAGGGCATAGCGCATTTACAGGCGGCGCCTGCGGCTGCGGAACAAGGCCAGTATACTTTCCAAGACATTTTGCAAGAACTTGCCAAACCTGGTCGCGACCCTCGTCCTGAGTTTCAGTATGCAAGCTTTGATGAAGCGGTTAACAAGATCGAAGATCTGCAAGAAGGCATGACCCTTGAAGGCGTTGTGACCAATGTTGCAGCATTCGGTGCTTTTGTGGATTTAGGGGTTCACCAAGATGGCCTGATTCATATTTCGCAACTGGCAGATCGCTTCGTCAAAGACCCTCGTGACGAAGTACGAATCGGTGAGGTTGTGAAAGTGGAGGTGATGGAAGTAGACGTAAAGCGTAAACGCATTGCTTTAAAACGTTTAAAATAATCGCAAGCAGTGGGTAAGGCCGCGCCTTACCCACGTAGTTAATCATCGTCGTTAACGACGAACATCAGCGCACCGCGCGCAAGACTGCTGTAACAACTCAACAAAAAGTCGGGTAGCAGGGCCAGTGCGCTCGCCTTTGCCAAAGATCGCATACATGTGGAAATTTCGTTCGCCACCAGATTCTAAGTTCAGTTTCTGTAAGCGACCTGATTCCAAGGCATCGCGCAAATCAGCAAACGGCAGCCAAGCAAAGCCGACGCCTGAAGCAACCACTTCATAAGCAGATTGTACACTGGAGACTGTCCAGCGGCGGTCTGCACCTAGCCATCCTTGGTCAATAGAGCTTTCTTGGCCAGAGTCTCTAATAACGACTTGCAGCTCTTTTTTCAGGCGTTCATTGCTGATCGGCCCTTCTTCTGAGCACAACGCATGTTCAGGCGCTGCGACAGCGATCATTTCGACTTCAACAATGGGGTCGGCCAAATAGCCCTTTGGTACCATGCCACTTAACACTAAATCAGGCGATCCTTGTGAAAGCGTATCCAGAGCACCGCTGAGTACGACTTCTTTTAGCTGAACGAGTGTGCCTTGGCTTTGTGGTTCAAAAGCCTTTAAAGCTCTGAGTAATGCTGGCGTTGGGAAGGCCTCGTCTACCACTAGCTCGATTTCAGGTTCCCATCCTTGCCCCAGGGTGTGAGCCAGTTCTTCTAAATCGATCGCCTCTCTTATTAAATGGCGTGAACGTCTTAATAATACCTCGCCACGCTCGGTTAACTTGGCTTTGCGGCCATCAATGGTAAGCAGCGGATAACCTAACTGTTCTTGAAGTTTAGCAACGGTATAGCTGATTGAAGACTGGCTTTTATGCAATGCTTCAGCAGCTTGTGCAAAGCCACCCTTATCGACAACCGCTTGTAAAACCCGCCATTGTTCTAACGTTACTCTCGGAGCTTTCATAAAAATCATCCACGTATTTCGTATTTACTGTCTTTTATATCGTATTATTCGATCTAAATCGTCAAAAACTTACGCTTTTATATCAGAAAAACTGGTTTTATTATGGGTGCATCAAACGAATTTGAAGCGAAGCTTCAGCACATACACTAGGAGATTACTCATGGCAACATTACTACGAATTGATTCAAGTGCTTCAGGTGATAATTCAAAATCACGCCAACTAGCAGATGCTTTTGTGTCACAGTGGCAAGCACAAAACCCAAACGGCACTGTTGTTGTACGCGACGTTAATGCAAAGCCATTACCACATTTTACCAGCGAAACATTGGGTGCACTATTCACTCCTGAAGAAGAGCGCAGTACAGAGCAGAAAGGCATTGTTGCTATCGGCGATGAATTGATTGAAGAGTTAGAGGCGGCAGATGTGGTTGCCATCAGTGCTCCGATCTATAATTTCAGTATTCCATCTACGCTAAAATCATACTTTGATTACATCGCTCGTGCTGGTCGTACGTTTAAATATACAGAAGAAGGCTCAGTTGGCTTGGTGAATAAAGACGCTTACATCTTCTCAGCAAGTGGTGGCTTCCTAGAAAACACGCCATACGATCATCAACTACCGTACGTTAAGACCTTCCTTAACTTCCTAGGCTTGAATGTTAAAGATGCATTTGTAGCAGGTGGTCAAGCCATGGGGGAAGAGGGCGACAAAGCATTTGCTTCTGCAAAAGGTCGCATTGCCGAGGCTGTTTAGTATCCAGTAAACGCTATCGATATAAATGATAAAGCCTCTGTATGCTGCCATACAGGGGCTTTTTAGTTAGCCTACCACCTCAACATAGTCAAGCTTGGCTTGCAGTGCCTTTTGCAAGGCCAACTTTGCACCCTGTTCGCCATGGACTAAATGAACCTTTGTTGGAGGCTGACGCATTTGAGTAGCGAAGCGTATTAAGTCTTGTTGCCCAGCATGGGCTGAATACCCCCCAATTTGCCAAACCTTTGCTCGAATTGGGTAGCGTTGGCCGTCTAACGTGACATATCCATCGTCTCGATTATGATAGGTGAGTAAGTCTCTTCCTGGTGTCCCTTGAGCTTGATAGCCAACAAATACAATATCGTTGCGCGTGTCGCCTAGCAAAGCTTTAAGGTAATTGACAACACGTCCACCTGCACACATGCCAGACGCGGCAATAACGACAGCAGGGCGCTTTTGTTGTGCTAAGTAGACAACTGTTTGCTCATGCATCTCATGATCATCAATGGTGGTCAGCTGTTCAAAGTTGAGAGGGTGCCTGCCTTGATGTAAGCGTTGTTGAGCTTCTTTGTCCCAATAGGGCTTTAATTCTCGATAGACGTCGGTGAATTGGCTGGCTAATGGTGAGTCGACAATAATATCCAGCTCGCGCCAATGTATGGTCTTTCCTGTCAAAGTGTGGCTCACACATTGCTCGGCATTATCATGGATGATGCTCTCTATTTCGTAGAGTAATTCTTGTGTACGCCCGATGGAAAAAGCCGGAATCAACACCACGCCACCATCAGCGAGTGCGTGCTCCATTGATGCTTGCAGGCGCTGACGACGGTGATGTCGATCTTCATGGTTACGATCACCGTAAGTGCTTTCTAATACTAACTGATCTGCTCGGTACGGCGATTTAGGGGCGGCTAACAGAGGTGCATAAGGAGCACCAAGGTCCCCTGAAAAGACGATGTCCCATGGTTTATCTTGTTGTACACGAACCGTGACGTAGGCCGAGCCTAAAATATGCCCAGCGGGTGATAGCTTAATCTGACAGTGTCCTTTAAATGAGGGCAGCAGTGGTGCTTCATACCAAGTTTCGTAATCAAGTGGCGCAATCTGCGATCTAAGCCTTGTCAGACAGGCGTCAATAATGCTCCGGTTACGAGTGACACCCACTTTCAAAGCATCTTCAATGACCAGAGGCAGTAATTTCGCACTTGGAATGGAGCAAAAAATAGGGCCGTTAAATCCCGCCGCCAATAAATACGGAATACGTCCAACATGGTCTATGTGTACATGAGTGACGATCAGTCCTTGAATACGAGATGCATCAAATTCAATACTGAGAGTATGTGCGTTAGCACCATCATCAGAGGTTTCCGCTCCTTGAAATAATCCGCAATCTACCAACAAGCTGTTATGTTCGTCTAAGGCCAGCTCGTGACAGGACCCTGTCACGCCAGTTTTTGCGCCGTGATGAATAATCTCGTACATACACTGTCCTTATGATGCCAAGAAGTAGGTTTAAAGAACGTGATGCTAGCATAGTTTTTTTAGCGGGCTCTATGATCCAGCGCATGTGCAATAGACAAGATTATGACGCTTACTTGTCAAAAAATTTATGACAAAACGAATTGCGACAATGTTGAACAAAAGGTCTAATACGGCTCAATTAAAAATGACGATTAAATAGTGGGTAAGTGCTCTATGACACAGGATATTGTGATCCTTGCTGCAGGCAAGGGAAGCCGAATGAAATCAGCCTTTTCTAAGGTACTTCATAAAATTGGTGGTGAAGCGATGGTGCGTCGTGTACTAGCCACAGCAACAGGCTTGAGCAATGCCCAGTTACATTTAGTCGTTGGCCATCAGGGTGAACAAGTTGAACAAGCTTGTCAGGATTTTTCTGCCAATATCGTATGGCAAGACAATCCTCAAGGTACGGGCGATGCGTTACGACGAGCAGCGCCGTTCCTGAGTGAAAACGGTACCACACTAACTTTATACGGTGACGTTCCCTTGATTCAGCGCTCTACCCTGGAGCGTATGTTGTCTCTATCTAACAATAACACTCTAGTACTACTGACCATTAAACTGGATAACCCGTTTGGCTACGGGCGTATCGTGCGTAATGCAAAAGGTGCGGTGTCTGCCATTGTCGAGCAAAAAGACGCCTCATCAGAACAACTTTTAATCAACGAAGTAAACACTGGTATTTTGTTGGCACCGAATGCGAAGTTGCAGCATTGGTTAAAGGCACTGACCAACAATAATGCCCAAGGTGAGTATTACTTAACCGATATTATTGCCATGGCGGCAGAGCAAGGTGTTGAAATTGTAACGGTTCACCCAGAGCAAGAGTCAGAAGTCAGTGGTGTCAACGATCGGGTACAGTTAGCAACTTTAGAGCGTGTTTGGCAACTGCAACAAGCAGAGCAATTGATGCGCTCTGGTGCAACCTTAATGGACCCGCAGCGTATCGATATTCGTGGAAAGCTAACCACAGGACAAGACTGTATCATAGATGTGAACTGTGTCTTTGAAGGTGCCGTTACATTAGGCGAAAACGTACAAGTGGGGCCAAACTGTGTGTTGAAAAACTGCACCGTAGCGGATAACACCGCCATTAAAGCCAATACCATGATTGAAGACAGCCAAGTGGGTGCACACTGTGATCTTGGTCCATTCGCGCGTTTGCGTCCAGGATCAGTGCTGTCCAATAAAGCCAAAATAGGCAACTTTGTTGAAACAAAAAAAGCGTTTATCGGTGAAGGCAGCAAAGTAAATCATCTAAGCTACGTCGGTGATACGCACATGGGTGCAGGCGTAAATGTTGGCGCAGGCACCATTACTTGTAACTATGATGGTGTGAACAAATTTCAAACGATCATCGGCGACGGTGTGTTTGTTGGCTCAAACACGTCATTAGTGGCGCCTGTTGAGATTAAAGCTGACGCAACCATTGCCGCTGGCTCTACCATCACCAAAGCGGTAGCAGAAAAACAATTGGCTTTTGCCCGAGCAAAACAAACAAACAAAGATGGTTGGGCGCGTCCGACTAAGCAGGAGAAATAATATGTGTGGTATCGTCGGCGCTATTGCCCAGCGTAATGTTGCGAAAATTCTATTAGAAGGTTTGTCACGCCTGGAATATCGCGGTTATGACTCTTCTGGTGTGGCCATCAATAATGAAGTTGGCGTACGTGCACATCGGGCCGTAGGTAAAGTGCAAGCACTAAAAGATAAGTTTGAAAGCGCACCATTAGATGGCAAGATGGGCATCGCCCACACTCGTTGGGCAACACATGGTAAGCCGACGGAAGAGAATGCTCACCCTCACTTTTCAGGCGAAGATTTGGCCTTGGTGCACAATGGCATCATTGAAAATCATGAAGCCCTACGCCGTAACTTGATTGAGCTGGGCTACGAATTTCGTTCGCAAACAGATACCGAAGTGATTGTTCACTTAATTCACGATGCCCTGAAAACAGAGCCGGATTTACTGCAAGCGGTAAAAAATGCGTTAAAACATCTGCATGGTGCGTTCGCCATTGCCGTGACGCTGAATAATGAAAATGACCGCCTGATTGCAGCCCGAAAAGGTAGTCCATTAGTTGTGGGTGTGGGGATTGAAGAGAACTTTGTTGCATCGGATCAGTTGGCTTTGTTGCATGTGACAGACCAATTCATTTTCCTTGAAGAAGGGGATGTCGTCGAACTAACGCGTGATCAAGTCACGGTTTTCGACGTAAATGATCAAGTACAAGAACGTCCTATTAGTGTGTTTAATCATCACGTAGACGCGTCAGACAAAGGCGAGTTTCGCCACTACATGCTCAAAGAGATCTACGAACAACCGAAAGTGATTGCTGCCTGTTTAGAGGGACGCATTAGCGAAGATCGCGTTTTAACCAGTAGTTTCGGTGCGGACTCGGCGTTTTTGAAGGAAGTGGAAAATATTCACATTGTAGCTTGTGGTACCAGTTATCACGCCGGCATGGTAGCTAAGTACTGGATCGAAGAGCTGGCAAACATTCCGTGTACCGTAGAAGTTGCAAGCGAATACCGCTATCGCAAAGTGGCGGTACCCAAAAAATCGTTGTTCTTAACGTTATCTCAATCTGGTGAAACGGCCGACACCCTGGCCGCGTTGCGAATGGCGAAAGAGTTGGGGTATCTAACCACGTTGGCCATTTGTAATGTGCCATCTTCCACCTTGGTGCGCGAGTCAGAACTCACATTGTTGACGCGTGCCGGAACGGAAATTGGCGTCGCCTCAACCAAGGCGTTTACTACCCAGCTGACTGCGCTCTTGATTACGTCAATTGCCATTGCGGCTGAGAAAGAAGAATTAAGCGATGATAAACAAGCGGCGCTGGTACAAGCTTTGCGCTCGTTGCCTGCTTATGTTGATGCAGCCATTAAGCAGGATAGTGCTATTAAATTAGTATCAGAGCACTTTGCCAATAAGCATAACGCTCTGTTTTTAGGCCGCGGTCCGATGTTTCCGATTGCTCTGGAAGGGGCATTAAAACTGAAAGAAATCAGTTATATCCACGCCGAGGCTTACCCTGCAGGTGAATTGAAGCACGGCCCATTAGCGCTGGTGGATGAGACCATGCCGATCATCACCGTTGCGCCGAATAACCAGATGCTCGACAAGTTGAAATCTAACCTACAAGAAGTGCGCGCTCGTGGTGGAGAACTGTTTGTATTTGGCGCCAAAGAAACAGGCTTCGAACAAGCCGAAGGTATTCATTACAATGAAATCCCATGGGTGGAAGAGGTGCTTGAGCCGATCGTACATACCATCCCGCTGCAACTGCTCTCTTACCATGTAGCCGTCGTAAAAGGGACTGACGTAGACCAGCCGCGAAATTTAGCCAAGAGCGTCACGGTCGAATAATCAAAATGGGAAGCGTTGGCTTCCTATTTTTTTATAGGCTTAACGCTCTTAAAAAGGCCGAAAAAAGAGTTGTTATGAATAAAATATTGCCTTCCCAGCAGTTATTGATGCATTAATGCATCAGGTTTAGTAGGCTTACTTTTTTTTACATATTCTGATAAAAAGTAGCGTAGATTCTTAGGGATTAGAAATTCTAACGCTTATGAGGAAAACAATGTTGAAGAGGTTTGGTGCGTTCTCCTTCACTGTATTAATGGGTCTAGCTACGCCTACCTTCAATACTTGGGCGTCAGATGTATCGGTTAATTACGATGATGCAATTGTGTCTGCGAGTCAATTTGATCAGGACTTGATGCAGCAGCATGATGCACAAGACATTGCTATGTTTATTCCTAACATCCGTATTGGTGATACACAGCAGGATATTAACTCGCTGATTGGCACACCATACAGTGTTCAGCATCAAGACCAAAAAACTCACTGGGATTACAACGTCAGCATACCACGCTCAGTGGATAGCTTCATGGGATGTCAATATCGCCTAGAGTTTGACGGTAAAGGTGTTTTGCAATCAGCTGATTGGCGCAAAAGTGTGTGTGACTTGCTCTATCGCCAGTATGTCGGTGGAGGTGCCGGTCAAAGTGAACCTCGCCTTGAGGTATTTTCTTTGATGAGTGATGTACTGTTTAGTTTCAATAAGTATCAACTCAGTAGTCATGGTCAAGATACGTTGGACAAATTTATTGTTCAGCTTATGCAACGTTACCATAATCCAGTTGTAACGATTACAGGTCATACTGATCGTCTAGGGTCTGAGCAAGCGAATATCAATATTTCTCGATTGCGTGCACGTGAAGTAGGTAACCAGTTTTTAGCGCGAGGTTTGCCTAAGCAAAACTTGTTGATTAAAGGTGTAGGTGAAACGAGTCCGATAGTGGTCTGTGACGACGCTCAGCGTGATGCCGCACTGGTCAGTTGTTTGTCACCAAATAGACGTGTAGAAATTGAAATATACGAAACCCCTTAATCTATCTTGAGTTATTTGTTTTAGGTGGTGATAATATCGCCACCTAAAGTTTTTCTTGACGCATTATTTGTATTTTCAACGAAGTGTCGTCGCTGTAAGAAACTAAGTATCGTGATCTTATTGGTATGTATTGAGTACTGCCGATCAAGACAGCAGAGATTAAAAGTAGGAAACGCCAGTGAGTACGAATAGAAACCGATTGTTATTAGGCTCCGTGCTAACGGCGCTAGCGCTACATTTGCCATACACCATTGCTGAGACAATGGGTGCTTCAGGCTCTATTGCAGCCGCGCCACAAACGTCTGTTAATACACAAACACTTCAAACACCAACAAATGATGCTGTTGCAGCAACCATGTCGGCTGCGCCGATGCCGTTACCCTCTGGAATGGAAGTTAATCCGGGTGAGTGTTGGGTTTATGGTCAAATCAAGCCACGTAAGCGTGAGCAAACTGTGCAAGTGACAGTCAAAGACTCGCATACTACGATCAATGTAACGCCTGCTGAAATTAAACGTGGTTACAAAAAAGTGGTAACTCGTGAAGGTACAGTGACTTACCGTCTTCAACCCGCTACGTATAAGCGTGTTACGGAACGAGTATTGATACGTGAAGAGACTACTCGATTCGTAAAAGTTCCAGCAGTCTATGAACAGCGGGATAAACGCGTTGTGATTGAAGAATCACGTACTGTACTAGAGCAGTGTCAATCTGCAGGCGGCGGTGTGGCATTCTGTGCTAAAGAAATTCCAGCGAAAGAGCAAATTGTAAAAGTGCAAGTGCTAGTTCAGCCAGAACAAAGTAAAGTAGAGGTCATACCTGCGAAATACGAAAACGTAACGAAATGGGTTGTTGATGAGCCAGCTCGTGTTGTAGAGGTTTCACTTGCACCTCGTATGGAAGATGTACAAGTAGAAGAAATCGTGAAGCCCGCGAGCGCTAGTCCTCAAGAAGTGCCTGCTCAAATGCGCGAAATGCGTTTGAAGTCTTACGACGGCAAACCTCGTATGGTAATGCGCCAAGCAGTGTGTAATGGCGATATTAATGACACTTTGATTGCATCTTTGCAGCAGCGCTTATACGACAGTGGTTATGAACCTGGCCCGATTGATGGCAAAATTGGTCAGAAAACTATGGATGCTATGGCTGACTTTCAAACAGACAGTGGTTTGGCGGTCGGTTCTATTACGTTTGAGACTTTAGATACATTAGGTATTCATCGTAATTAATCTCAATGTATTTTGTAAATTCGTTGAGTAGATATCCATTAAAGCCAGCAAAATATGCTGGCTTTAATATTTTGGAAATATTTATACACTTTTTTACATGCATATTTAGTTTTGTAATTATTTGTAAGTGGTTTCATGTTTATTTGACAGGTTACTGATTGACGAAACAGTAACGATTGATATGATTTGAGTACTTATAGCAATTAATATAAGCAGCCGTTTAAGGCACTTAATTTTTCAGGCCCCTAAATAGCGTCTCTTTGAATTAAGTTATGCTTACCCACATTTTGGAGACAATGTAATGTTGACTAAATTATACGCACAAGCTCAATCTTTCTTAGCAAGCCGTGAAGGTGTTACTGCAATTGAATACGCAGTGATTGCAGCAGCGATTGCTGGTGTTGTGTTTGCTGTATTCAGTGGAACTGGTGATGGCTCACTTCAAGACACACTTGAGACGGCACTTGAGAATGTTGGCACTGCAGTGAATACTGCAACAGGCGGTGAATAATATCTAACTCACAGTCATCTATATAAAAGTTTATGGATAGTGCTTTGCTCGCATTTGCTGGCGTGTTCATTTGCTTAACATGCATCGCATGGGATGATATGAGATCTCGACAAGTGAGGCATAGATATCTTCTTTGCCTCACTTTTTTATTGATATTTACTTGGATTGATCAGCCTAACTGGTCGATATTACCGTATAGCTTAGTTATCTTGCTGGTCGGCTTTGTTTTGCATCTCATTCGCATACTAGGTGCCGGTGACACGAAATTATTGTTTGTAATTAGTCTTGGTGTGACGCCTCAGTTTCTTTCTTTGTTCTTATATGGCACAGTCCTATTGGGCGGCATAGTCGCTTCGTTGTATTTGCTCTACGGCTATTGTACGGATCTTTCTAAAGTACGTAAGAAAGGTATTCCATACGCAGTCCCTATTTCTTTATCGGGCGGCGCTGCCATTTTATTTTCATATCTTAGCTAACTTAACTCTTAGGACACAGGAATGCGATCCAAACTCTTGATGTATTTGTCACTGATTATTTTAGCGGTTGGCTTAGTTGGTATCTACATGACAAAAACGTCATTGTCGCAGCCACCTGTAGATAACACCCCTGTCGCACCCGTTGTCAAAGCAGTGCCTCCTGAAGTCTACTTCTCAGTTTGGACTGCAAAGCAGGACCTAGCAAAAGGCTCTATCATTTCCCGTGACGACTTGAGAATCAAGCAAGTAACTCAACAAGAAGGCTTCGAAAACGGTATTAAAAAAGACATTGTTTTAGAGTTTGATGATGGCATGGTCGTTAAAAAAGCCATTGCAAAAGATGGCTTAGTTTTTCCTGAAGACTTAGTCTCGCCAGATGAACGAGATTACTTCAGCTTTGCGATTGAAGATGGCTTCTTACCTGTTCCGGTGTCAGTATCAGCAACAGCTGTTTTAGGTGATGTCATCAAGGCTGGATCCTTAGTCGATGTATTGGCGTTGTTATCAACGACTCAGAATTTGAATGGTAGTGCACCTGCACGTGACTTAGGTAGTGTGTCATTAAAGACAGTTGTTAATGGTGCAAAAGTACTTCAAGTCATCAAAAATGTGCCATCAACGGCTGCCAAGAGCAGTGGAATGCTGTCGTTAGTCCAACCCTCAACAGGCCCGCAAATGGTATCGTTAATTTTGCAACTAACCAAAGCTCAAGCAGCAAAAGTAACTATGGCAAGCAGTATCGCTAAGCTCGAAGTGTTATTGTCATCAGACAAAAACCGTAACGCACAAATTAATATCGATGCAGGGGACATTGTTCCTCAGTACCGAGCGGTAATTGAGTTACGACCAAATAGTAGCGGTAGTCAACAGTCAACGCCGAGTATTACTAACCCTTTGCTTCAATAAGGAATAAGGACAACAATGATCAAGCATTTTTTGATAAGTATGTTGCTCATGACGGTATCCTTGTCGTTATGGTCGCAAGACGTACTCAACATGGGCGAAGGGGAAGCTCGCGCGCTGTCTTCAAAGCAAAAGATTGGTTCTGTTTTTATTTCTGCACCGGATATTGCAGATTATCAGGTGGTTGATAAGCATAAAGTAGTGGTCTTTGGGCGCCAAGTAGGACAAGCAACAGTGATGCTCTTTTCCGAGGAAGGAGACACATTACTGACTCAAGAGATTGTGGTCAGCAAAAGCATGCTGAATATACAGCGCCATGTTTCCACACTTTACCCTAATGCCAAAGTGAATATTTACAATCTTGGAGACAAAGTAGTACTAACCGGAACGGTAGCAACTGAAAAAGAGAAGGATGGTATTAATATTTTGGTTGGAGAATTACTTGGAAAGACGTCTGAAAATCGTGATATTGAGTGGGATCTGGGGGACGGTCAGACATTAACGATGGACTTTATGCGTCGACGAGACTTTCAAGGAGTAGTTAACAACATTGAAGTGGCGACTACGAAGCAGGTTAACGTCAAGCTATCTGTGGCAGAAGTATCACATTCTTTAATGCAAAATTTCGGTTTAGATTTTTATTCCAATGGCCAGCCATCCGGTGTGTTCGTGAATCCGTTACGTAATATCAGTAGCGCCAATATAATCAGTGCAATCTCAGCGATTAATGATGATGAAGTCGGTCAAATTCTTGCTGAGCCAAATTTATCCGTTATTTCAGGTGAGACTGCTAGTTTCTTAGTTGGTGGCGAATTGCCCATTACTACTGTTGTAGACAACCAAGTTAACGTGACCTACAAAGAGTTTGGTGTACGCTTAGAAATGATGGCTAAAGTCTTAACCGATGACAATATTCGATTATCTTTAATGCCAGAGGTAAGTTCTTTAGACACACAGTATGGCAACAGTACTTATAATATCCCTGCCTTTAAAACACGTCGTGCACGTACTACAGTCGAGCTAGCAGATGGTCAGAGTTTTGTGCTTGGTGGGCTACTGAACAGTGAAGACCGTGAACTATTGCGTAAAATCCCATTTATAGGTGATATACCAATCATAGGATCCTTATTTCGATACACCGAAACAGAGCGTAATAAAACAGAATTGCTGATCATTGCCACTGTTAATTTAGTTAAGCCTATTGAAACAGGGTCTGTGCAGTTGCCGACTTTCCAGCGTACAACCAATGCTCAGCGTTTCTTCGTTTTACCCAAGCGCCAACAAGATGCTAAAACACCCAATCGTGCGTTAAGTGAAGAGATCTTATCGGCCGGAGGCTTTAAGAAATGATGAAAACCATTAAAGCCTTTGTGATTGCGCCTCTGATAATGACGCTCACTGCCTGTTCCATCATGGACCCTCTTCCTCATAAAAAGGGTCCAAGCGTTCAGATTATGCCTGTCACGAACGCTGTTTCAGTGAATGCGGATAGTGATCACATAGAGCAATCAAAACAAAAGCTGATGATTGTAGTGCAGCAATTGGGTCAACAAATAAAGACTCAGAAAGTGATGCTGACTTGGTACTCCAGTGAGGGAGAAATACTCAAGCACTTCATGCAGAGTTATTTACAAAAAATGGGCGTTTCGGCTACTAATGTAGTGTTGGAAGACCTTAGTCTCCGTTATAACCCACTACAACGCTTTGATTTCACTTTATCTGTCGTGGATTATCAGGTAGCAACAGCAGACTGCAAAGACAATAGTATCGATAGCTTCTATCAAACGGGTAACGGCTGCTTTATAGAATCAGCTCGTTGGAATAGCATGGTAAACCCAGAAAAAATGCTAACGAATGATGCCAATAATCAGTCTAAATAATAGGGGGTACGATGTTTGATTTAGTGGATTCCCTGAAAAAGTCGAAAAAGACGAGCCCAGCTGTAGAGCAAGAAAAAATCAGCACAGTGTTGTTTTACCAAACTGCCGAATGCGAAGAACTCGTATTAGAAGCATACCGTTTTGATGGAATTGCACCACCTGCAGTGGTAAAAAATACTGCCGTCGATATAACGGAGCATGTTCGTCATTCCGATATTGAAGTTGTAATAGTTGAACTCAATAACAGTGACGATGTAAGTGGTGATGCAGAACGCATCAGTCATTTGCTGCCCAATCATGCATCAGTGATTGTCATTGGTAGTGAAGATGCCATTTCTACTATTCGTAACTTAAAAGCCATCGGCTTTTATTACTTATTTTGGCCCATTACCAAGCAAGAATTGATCGACTTTGTTCGCAGTGTAAGCGAAAACCGTAAGCAAAATAGTCACCGTGGCCCAGGTCAAAACCGACGCGCTAAATACATCAGCATTGTTGGCGCGAAGGGAGGGGTTGGCAGTACGTTTATTACCGCTGAAATGTCTTATCAACTCAGTGCACATAAAAAATCCTCTTGCTTAGTTGTTGATCAAAATCATACAACGGGTGATTTGGATATTATGATGGGCATTCGCGATTATGAGCGTCGCAAAGTGCAGAAAGGTGAAATCGCTAACATTAATGAATCCTTTGCTCAGTCGATGGTTTTTCAACAAAACAGCTTGCTGTCAGTGCTATCACTTTCTTCAGAAACATTGGACGATCTTACCTTGCTCGAATACAGCAATTCAGTAGTGGACTACTTAGCTGCTGATGTGAACTTTGTCATTGAGGATAGATCAGCGTCGGTGGCGTTCGGCCTAGAGGCCGACCGCTTTGTCAGTCTATGTGATGTGATTGTTTTGGTGATGTCGGCTTCGGTGTCCTCTGTACGTGATGCTGCTCGTATGCGTGATAAGATACGACGCCACAATACGTCTGAATCGCTACGTTTAATTTTAGTGATGAATCACATCATGCCTGAGAAGTCTGAAACCATCACCAAAGAAGATGCAGAAATATTTCTCAAACAGCCGATCGATGTTGATATCCCATTCTGCGAAATGTTATCGACATACATATTAGACAATAAGCGTATTGCTAAAACTTCCTTAAAGGCCGCTAAGCCATTGCGCCAACTAACATCGATCATTTTAGGGGAAAAGTCGAAAGTAGCCCCGAAAAAGCGTTCTTTGTTTTCATTCGGTTCGTAAATCTAAGGGGTAACTATGATCGGTGCTAAAGCTATTTATGTTGGGTTGCGTAAGCAAATTTTTGATGCGTTAGACCCTGATGCAATTGCCGGTATAGATAAGGAACAATTGTCCCGACAACTAGCAGATGCTGTGGATCTGCTAGTACAAAGAGAAAATCTGTCCGTTCCTCGCACAGTCAGAGCAGAATTCGTCTCTAATTTAGTTAATGAATTAATCGGTCTTGGCCCGCTGCAAAGCTTGATGGAAGATGACTCCATTACCGATATTATGATCAACGGGCCCGACAGCGTTTACATTGAACGCAATGGCATTGTTGAGCCTGCCCCTGTTGATTTTATCGACGAACGCCAGTTGCTTGAAATCGCAAAACGTATAGCCTCTCGAGTAGGGCGTCGAGTTGATGAATCAACACCGACATGTGATGCACGCCTCGAAGATGGTAGCCGCGTTAATATCGTCATTCCGCCCATTGCGATTGATGGCACCGCAATCTCTATTCGAAAATTCAAAAAACAAAGTGTCGATTTTAAAAAACTGTGTGAGTTTGGTGCGATGAGCGTCGAAATGGCACAGGTATTAATGGTGGCAGCACGATGTCGACTCAATATACTCATTTCAGGTGGTACAGGATCTGGTAAAACCACGATGTTAAACGCTTTGTCACAATATATTGGTGACAAAGAGCGTATTGTGACCATTGAAGATGCCGCCGAATTACGATTATTACAGCCTCATGTTGTCCGTTTAGAAACTCGTACCGCAGGCATTGAAAACACTGGCGTCGTGTCCCAACGAGATCTTGTTATTAATTCACTTCGAATGCGCCCAGATCGTATTATTGTTGGTGAGTGTCGTGGTTCTGAAGCCTTCGAAATGCTGCAGGCGATGAACACAGGGCACGATGGCTCTATGTCTACTTTGCATGCCAATACCCCACGTGATGCTTTGTCGCGAGTTGAATCCATGGTGATGATGGCGACCAGCAACCTTCCTCTCGAAGCAATTCGACGTACCATAGTGAGTGCCGTAGACTTAATTATTCAAGTGAATCGATTGCATGATGGCTCGCGCAAAGTAATGAGCATTACAGAAGTGATGGGATTGGAAGGTAACAATGTTGTACTCGAAGAAATTTTTCGTTTTGAACCCTCGTATCAACAGAGCGAACATGGTGTTTTAGAAGGGGACTTTGTTACTTCTGGCCTGATGAAACGTTCTGTGCTTTTTGAAAAGGCTCGCTTTTTCGGACTAGAAGAGCGTCTAATTGAGGCTTTCCGCGGCATTGAGCAGGATGAGCGTGGATGATTTGGTTTTTTATCTTTCAAGTCTTTTTTGGTGTGGTTGCTTTTTTATACTTTTTTAGACAACGACGACACGTTAAGCAACATGAATACTTGCAAGAATATGTTCGCGTAACGCGACCTAAAAACACTAAATCAATCCAGCAAGTGGTCGATCTAAGATCACTGATCGGCTACAGCGTAACGGGTAAAATCTATAACACTTGGCTTAATCAGTTAGACCAGCTAGGTGCGTTTCCTCGTATTAAGCTAATGATATTCATAGTGCTCATGTACTATTGTGGTTACTTTTTTAATGAGAATTTTCTACGCTCAGATAATCAAATTATAAACCTCTTATTTATCATTGTCGGCTTGTTTGTAGGGTACCAATACTTACAAGGCAAGCAAGAAAAGGACTTCGAAGATACTTTCCCTGTAGCGCTGAACATGATGACCAGTGCTGTGTCTTCTGGAGAAAGCTTAACGCAGGCCATAGCCTATGTTGGCAGTGCATTAGAAGGGCGCGTAGCCCAAGAATTTACCACAATGGCGAAACGGCTCCAGCTAGGTGAAGCGCCTGAAGATGTGTTTCGTAAAGCGTGTGCTCGCTTACCGTATCCAATGTTCTACTTCTTTGTTATAACCCTAAGAGCAAACATTGAGCGTGGAGGACAGTTACGCGATATTATTCAGCGCTTAAATAAACTAATGTTCAATATTCGCTCAGTCGAAAAAAAGAAAAGTGCCTTAACAGCAGAAGCGCGGACATCTGCCAAAATTGTTGCGGCTGTGCCATTTCTATTTTTAATCATCATGCGCTTTTTCAGCCCAGAGAATTTTGACTTTATAATGTCTGATCCTAAAGGGCGTTTATTGTTGTATTACATGTTGGTGAGTGAAACCGTTGGCATTGTGATTGTATGGGGGTTGATGCGAAGTGCTCGATAAACTCTTTTCTGATCCTTTATTTATCCTATTATTGACGGCCTTTTTTTTGCAGTTGGCGATTTTGCTGTTTAGCTCCCGTATCAAGAAGAAGCGAGGCCTAGAATGGTTGGCAAAAGAGCATCAACAGACACACCGCACTCAACATGAGTGGTTAAAGCCAGTCAAGCACGCTGTGCGTGTAGCGTTCTCCGCCAGTGAAGATGAAATGAAGCGTAAGTTTTTATCTTCAGGCTATTACAACAATCGTTTTGCGATCTATTACATGCCTTTTAAGTATTTGCTGCTGATCACTGGTTGCGTAGTGCTTTACTGGATTTCCGGGCTATTGAACTGGACGACAAGTGATACCATCATCTATTGTTTATTATGGGTTGTGGCAGCACTAATATTACCAGATGCCTACCTAGCGGCCAAAGCGCGTAGATTAAAAGTGCGTGTGACACACAAACTTCCTTACATGATTGATTTACTGGCCGTCTGTGTGCAAACCGGTATGACCATTGAAGCGTCAATGAATTACTTAAGTAAGGAAATGAAAGACTTTGACCCTGATCTAGGATACTTGCTCAATAAAACCCGAGAGCGCACCAAAGTTGTCGGCCTAGAAAAAGCCCTTGATGATCTTTATGAGCGAGTGCCGACAAACGAAATGCGCAGTTTCGTAATGACGTTAAAGCAAAGTATTCAATACGGCTCATCGGTTTACGAGGTACTCACTAACTTATCTTCTGAAATTCGAGCTGTGCAAATGCTCAATGTCGAAGAAAAAATTGGTAAGCTGGCCGCCAAAATGTCAGTCCCGCTGATTCTCTTTATCATGTTTCCGATCGTGGTGTTGATTGCAGCTCCAGGAATAATGAGGATGATGAACTAAATGCTTAAACTCGTACCTATTTTATTCGGTGTATTGCTGCTTGTTGGTTGTGCAAGCAGTGGAAAAAACAGTTCAATGGCACTTTCAGAAGAAGAGTTCTTAGCGCTCTCTGCCAATAATACGCGTCTAATTGAACTCTACAAAGACCGTCTGAGAGAGCAAGATAGCCCTGATACTCGACTGAAACTGGCCAAAGTCTACCTTGATACAGGGGATAATGAATCCAGCCTCTTCACCTTATCGTCACTGATTAAATCGAATGCTGGGAACAGCGAAGCGTTTTATCTACAAGGCGTCGCCCAATACAATCTAGGACAACTTCGCCAAGCAGAAAACTCTCTCAATATTGCTATTAATAAAGATGATGACAGTGCTAAAGCCGTTAATATGATGGGCGTTGTCAAGGCAGAGCTGGGGCATCTGGCACCAGCACGCCAGCAGTTTAATAAAGCTCGTGAAATGATGTATGACGATCTAGTAGTCAAAAATAATCTAGCGTTACTTGATATGTTGGAAGGTAAATATCAAGATGCGGCTGTCCGTTTGATGCCAATTTATTTGAATAACCCAGACCGAGCCGACCCAAAACTCAAAGCCAACCTAGCCATTATTCTTTCAAAAATGGGCAGTTTTGAAACCTTACGTCGAGTATATGGAGACAAATATACTGATACTCAACTGTTTGATATTTTTAATGATTTGAAAGCCAGTTTACCTGTTTCTCGTGTCTACGGCCCTTCTGCCATCAACCCGAGACTCGAAGCACCTCTTAATTTACCGCACTCGAAAGAGTCTTCTTATACTATCGAGACTGAGCACGTTGATGATCAGATCGCAATTATTAGCACCGAACCATTAGCGCCTTTACCGACAATAGAAAGCAGAACCATCACTGCTCCGCAAGAGCCGAAGAAAAGCAGTGGCTTCTTTAGTTGGTTCTCGTCCAAGAAAAAAGCTAAGAAAGAGCATAATTTTGTCCCTCTATCTCCGTATTCTCTGCGCCCCAACGACGGTTTTAACATCCCGATTGCACAGCTGCGCTCAATGTCTCTGACCACGAGAGCTGTTGCGCAGCAAGAAGAGTAATATCGATGCCTATTGTCTCCTATACAGGTACTAAAGCGAAGAAGCAGCGAGGTTTAGCCGCGATAGAACTAGCGTTGGGCTTTGTGGGCTTTTGGACACTGTGCCTCGTATGGGTGGAAATGAGCTATGTATCTTACATGTCTGCCTTAGGGGATATCATGATCACTCAGGCAAGTAGCGAAGCAAAACGAGGAGACAGTGGTTTTTTAACGGCCTTTGATAATGCGTTAGCTGAACAAGATAGCTTATGGCGTCACCTTGTTGATGAAGATGACTTCACCACCAGTATTCGTTACGTTGCTGACTTTGAGGCATTGGCTGCTATTTCCGGTGATGCTGCCATCCCCATAGGAGAAAGTGGCGATGTAGACTCTCCAATCGCTATTTATCGAATTAGCTACCGTTTTACGCCAGTGTTCACAACACTATTTGGCAGTACCGAAGAAATCTTTACCAGAGAGATGATCGTCATTCAGGAGTCGAAGCTTCAATGATGGCTTTTCAATCTCGCTCCTTTATAAAACGTAAAAAACAGATTGGGACGTTTGTCGTTGAGTTTGCCGTGATGGCGACCGCGCTTGCCATGGTGCTTGCGTTTTGTGGCGATACAGTGATTCGTCTCTCCACCAAAGGTAAGTTGGATAGACTGGCCTACTCTGCCGTGACTATTATCAAGGAGCGAGGAGCATTATTCGAAGGTGTTGATTTCCAAACAACGAATACAGCCCAGTTTGAGAGCCTGACAGATATCGTACAGAACTCACTAGACCGAACCTTAGGGAGCTTTAGTGCAGACCGCTTTGGCATGGCTCTAGAGGTGCAAACGTTTAATGCCGATGGTGATCCCCTAACTCTAATTACTCAGCAGAACTCGCAAGATGAAGGCATTGAATGTGTGCCCACGACCGCGTTAGATGGTTCGTTGAGCGTCGTGTCTTCTCAAGGTCAGCAAGTAAGCCTATATCGAGTCACCGTATGCTACCAAACGGTTAACTGGTTTGGTGCCTTGGTGGGACGAGACTATGGCATTGTCAGCAGCAATGCTGTTTCAGTAGGGCGATAACGTATGAAATACTTCGCTCAATCAAAACAAAAAGGCAGTGCCGCCTTACTTTTTATTCTTATCTTTCCTGCGCTATTCGCAATCTTCGTCTGGGGAGTAGAGGGTGCTCGTGTACTGCAAAGCAGTGCTCGCCTTAAAGATGCTGCCGAATCAGCAGCTATTGCTGTGTCGGCTCAACAGAATGTAACCAATGACGAGTGCTATGCTATTACTCAGGGCTTTGTTGGTGCTTACTTTCCTCAAGCGCAATCATTTCAGGTTCCTGCAGTGCGTGAGGGAAGTAGTATTGTATGTGTTGTGGATGAGTCTTCTGAAACATCGATTAAAGAGTTTACGATAACGGCTCAAGTTACTGAGAATACTTGGTTTCCTAGCGCACAGATTGCCAATTTTGGTGACACATTCAGTTTTTCTGACAGCGTGACAGTACGTCAAGATCAGTCCACACCGATGGATGTTATCTTGGTCGCAAATTATGCTTCGACCATGACTGACTCATCTCACAATTTCAAAAAAAATCAAAAAATAGATAAGCTAGAAGAAGCGGTGCAAAGTATTGCTAGTAAATTGGCCGAGTCTGAGCTACCGAATCAGTTAGCATTGATTGGTTTTGATCACTATGTATCAAAGTTCGAAGATGATGGTGCCAATGAACGATGGCGTTTAGATCATTATATGAGTTTCGATGAAACGGGGCACGCCAAAAGCGCCTGTTCAAGAAAAAGTTCTAGGGGTTCAAAAATGGACGATATTGAAAATTGTTTAGACTCGATAGATGAATCTTCTCTATTTAACGCTTCTAAGATCAATGTTGACAGCACCTTGGATAAACTATTTTCCAACACGCTTACCCCTGTTAGCCTGTTTGATCTGAGCTACCGTGATAAAGGTAGCAAAATTGATAAAATAAAAATTTCAGGTCACCGACATTCTGTAATGGACACCATCGAGTTAACATCGGACTTTCCAAAAATATATAATGCAGCTTCCGGCAAAGGCAAGTCAGGCTTCAAAGTAGTCAAAGGAAAGTCTGATATTAAGGGGGCCAGTTACACAGGGTTAATCGGCGGTGCACGGCTTGCCGATCAAGGCACTAACCCTAAGAGGCTTATCATTTTGCTTACGGATGGTATAGAGCAAGCACCAGCAGTGGCTCAAAAGCTGGTTGACCAAGGTCTATGTCGTCGTATTCAGCAACATTTTACAAACCAATCTGTAGAGATCGAACTGGCTATTATTGGCTTCGATTACGATAACGTTAGTGGTGCTGATATGCGCCGTTGTATCGGAGCAAGCCGACAATATAACTATAGCCCTAAAGACTCTGCAGCAAACGATGAACTGATAGACCAATTGCTAAACTTTAGCCCTAACGGCGTCGGTCGTTTAGTGCAATAATAATGCTAACACGTGATCCACAGTGATAATGGAATCAAGGATACAGAAGTATGAAATCTACCTTATTGATCGCCACTGCTATGGCGTTTACAACGCATGTAAACGCTCAGACGCAGACCGACGCCAATGTTATGGATTATTACTGTCATGGTGACACAGTAGAGTTTCAGCATACGGTAACGGTGGGGCCGTCCAGTACGGTTTACTTGAGTCAGAACGGCCACGCAGTTATAGCAGGATCTACCCATGAAGAACCAAGCCTTGAGGTAGTGAATGAGCAAGTCCAACAGCACGGTTACATCGACAGTCACTGTGTAGGCTATTTCATATCACTTGGAACAGACAGCAAAGCTGTAGATGGGCAGCTTGCTCAACTACAATTTGAAAAGGGCAGTGCTGAGCTAACAGAAAAGTCTCGCTACACACTGTATAAGCTTTTACCGCGTCTACGTCGCTCGACACATTTGATTATCGAAGGTCACGCAGACTTTTTGGAAGTGGATCGTAAAGCCGCATTTGAGTTAGGTGCAAAGCGTGCTCAAGCAGTAGCCGATTACATCAAAGAGCGTGATGCAGCACCCTACGACCTAGTGTTGATGTCCAAAGGCGCCAGTGCACCAAAAGCCGATAGTAACAGCGCATTAGGTCGTGTGATCAACCGTCGAGTAGAACTGCGCGAGTAGGCGTCTAGGAACAGGTTAGAAGCGGTAAGTAAAGCCCACATCAAAGCTTTCGGTTTTAGTCTTGAACAGAGAAATATTACTTTCTTGATCGCGGTAATAGTAGCTACCGTGCATCAGCCAGTCTTGATTGACAGGATAAAAGTACTGAAGCGTGCCAGCAACAGATTGAGTCTCTCGCCTCGTATTCGCCTCAAATAAAGGGCTATAGCCTTCTTTATCACGTGTTTTAATATAACCGATGCGTGAAGATAAACGTCCACCAAACAGCGTCACGTCGTAATAGACACTTGCCTCCTGCTGTGAACGATTACCACCGGAGCGATCATCTATCTCGTTGTTTAGCCCTAAGCCAAGTTCAAACCCTACTCGATGTCCAGCGTTGCTGATAGAAACACCGGGGCGCACCATCAAAGACATTTCATCAAGTAGGCTCTGGCCTGTGAAATCAACATAGCGCCCTTCAAACTCGATGTAAGAGCGTGTCTCAGAGCGAGGGTATATTGTCAGTTTGCCTTCAAGAGCAGAGTATAAGCCTTTATCACCTAAACGTAAGTGTTCCAGTCCAATTGCCCAGCGGTTACGTTGGTGCAAGTACTCAAAATCACGCTCATAGGTCAGCTTAAATTCATCGGTATCTGATTGGTTCAATTTACTCTCACGCGTATTGAGAGAGAAACTGAGCATATCAGTACCGTCTGGTTTCAAACCGTAGTACTGAGACAGCACGCTGATGTAATGGTAATGGCCAGACTGAGCTAAAAAATCAGGTGTTAAGTTAGCAGGAAAGCGCTGCCCCAGACGTGTCAAATAGAGAGTCTCGACATGAGTCGCGTTGTTTAAATTGCTACTATGCCCGTAGAGATAGGTAAATTGAGTCTGCCAATAGTGTAGATACTCGCTCCAAGCCTGATGACGTTTTTCAAGATACGCATACAATGGCGCTGGAATATCTTGTTCTCTCAGTAACTCTTCATTCACCTGAAGCGCCGAAATAAGCTGGTCACTTTGAAACAAAGCTTGTGCGTAATCAATACGCGCTGAGCCGTTATCAGGGTTGATTAACAATGATCGTTCAAGCATTTCAACTGCTTTAGAGGTATCGCCAGTGTACAGAAGGGACGCCCCATAAAGCGCAAAGTACTCACTGCTGTGTAAGCAGTTATCGAGCTGCTTTGCCAATAATGGTCGCAACGTTAGCCAAGTATCCAGCGATGGTTGTGCAGGAATGTTATCAGGCAAAAAACACTGGTTACGCTCGTCCTGAGCATAACTAGAGGGAGTAATTGTAAGTGCGGCAAAAACGGCCAACAAAGGGCTGTAACGAATCATCAAAAAAGCCGTTCCTAATCCATGGGTAGTTCATAAAGCTAAGACACAGTATACAGTACAAAATTATGAATGGCTTTGTCTAAGCGGCACAACTCGATTGTGTTCACGATCAACAAGCGGATCAATACGATGTGACTTCGGCGCGAATAGTACATGAGGTGTTGTTAAACCATCAAGTAAGAAGGAACCCTGAGACTCTAGGCTATCGCCATGCAAGTCCCGAGCGGAACATTCACCTACCAAAATAGGTTGCGCTAGATCCTGGGTAAGTTCTTGAATGCGCAATACAATGGTCACCGTATCCCCCAACAGAGTATGGTGGCGACGGTGAGCAGGCCCGATTGACCCCACCAAAGTCGCACCACGCTCAATACCAATACCTAGAGCGAGCGGCTCAAGTCCTTTAGGTGGTCGCTCTGGTAAAATACTCGCCATTCTATCTTGCAGTGCATTGGCTGCATCAATTGCTCGATTGCTTGCATCATTAAATTGTGCGGTATGCCAACTCGCTAAAATAGAGTCGCCTTTGTATTCTTCGACTTGCCCGCCAAATGACTCGATTACACCAGAAGCTTCTGTGAAAAAGTAATGCAGCAAAGCTGCGGCTTCTTCCGGTGGTCGGCTTTCTTCGTAGGCAGAAAAGTTTCGCAGATCAGCACACATTAAAACTAGATCGTGGCGCTTAGCTTCGATTGCACTAGAAGGACGAGTATGAAGTAAACCTTGAGCCACAGGCTTGGGAAGATAACTACTTAAATGACTAAATACTCGTAGATGCTGGTGGCGTAATAACTGATGATCAGCAAGCACGAATAAAGCACCTGAAAGTACGGAAAATAATGCGACATTGAACCAGCCTAGCCAAATGTCAAAGCTTAATAAATAGCTGTGCAATGCCCAAGCTGATATCGGTAGTGCAAGAGTTGCGATGGGCAAAGCATAAGCAGAAAATTTTGCTTGAGTTCGCGCCAGTAACAATAATAACCCAGCAAAAAACAGCCCCTCGAACCAAAGTAAATAATCAGCATAAGCAGGGGTATAAGGTGTTCGGCCATCCAATAAATTGCTTAAGAATCGAGCTTGCAGCTCAATGCCTGGTGTCATGCCACTATGGGGTGTTGGTACAACGTCACCTAAACCAAACGCCGTTGCGCCGATTAAAACCCAAGTATTCTCAAGCAAGGCCGCTGGTGCAGAGCCATTAAATACATTTGCCGCAGACACAACTTGAAAACTGTCTGGGCTTTGGCGGTAGGACAAACGCATATTACCCTGTTCATCGATAGGAATAGATAAACCAAAGTACGAGTCAATCGCAACATGCCATTTAGAAGACATCTGGCCTTGTTGTTTACGTACTGAAACCGTTGGATGATCACTCGCAAGGCTGCTTAATAAACCTTGTAAGGCTAATGAGGGGTACACACGGCCTTCAATACAGACTAAAGGCGGTTGTTTACGGATCATGCCATCATTATCAACAATCGGTGTGATATGGCCCACGCGCGTTTGCGCAAGGGTAGGCGTATTACCAAGGTAGCTATTGGCGTTTGGTATAGGAAACTGACAGCGAGTTGTCGCCACATCGCCATTAAGCTGACCGCTTCGTAAAGAAGATTGAGGGTCAAAAATAGGCACTTGAGCCAGTACACCATTGTTACGTGCTAGAGCACTGGCTAAAACATCATCGCCTACTTTAGACTCAGGGAATACGACATCAAATAACTGTAATGAACTACCATACGCAGCAAGCTTGTTGGACAGCTCCGCCATGGTTTCACGAGGCCAAGGCCAAGGCCCAATGTCAGCTAAGCTGGTTTCATCAATCGCCACAATAGTAATGCGCTCTTCTCGGTCTTGTTCGGGAAGCAAAGACCAAATTAATCCCCCCATTTTTTCTTCGTACTGATATTTCATCGAAGGGAAAACGAAGACAAGCAGAGCCATCAACGCAAACGCCATGGCAAGCAGTCCAAGTAAAAAGGACCATCTACTAGGGGGTTGTTGTTGGATGTGGGAACGGTTAAACAGAGATTTCATGAAAACTACTTATTCTGCATGCCAATAAGTGACACCTTCAACTGAGGTGTCTACATTCACATCCTTGTAAAACATAAAACTACTCACATCACCTTCCATTGATGATGCACCATGAATCGCTGTATCACTTGAAACAAAGTTAAAAAAGCCATCATCACTGATTGCACCACTACCTGAAACGGTAATCTTTGGAGCAATACTAGAGATAACCGTTACCTCCGTGACAAACTCACGATCAGTGAAATCAATATCTAAACGGCTTGTTGAAGCAACTGAAGCAACGGACAATTGCCCGTTATTATTCAGCGTTGCTTGAGAAGATAGTAAGTTAAATGAGACATTTCCTAATGAACCATCAATACGATTGCGTTCAGACGGTGAGCGGAATAAAACCAAATCTGAAATGGAAGAGTGGGACGAAATGGGGTCCGCACGACCTTCTTTGGCTTCGTTATATGTGTATACAACACGGTCAGTGGTTTTAGGTCCAGAATAGCGGCCCCACACTAACTTATTGCTGTCTAGAGAAGCTGGCTCATCAATAGTGGGGTAAGTGGTATTAATAAAAGAGTCTGCATTGCTATCATTTACCAAACGATTATCTTTTGACGAATCATCCGTGTTTGGCAGCAGATCATCTTGGTTCGACTCGTCAGAGTCTGTTGATGATTTACGAGCTGGGCGAGATTGTATTTTAGAGCTATCAATCTCAACAGAAGGCACACCAGCAGAAAGCGGTAGCAATCGTGGTGCACTGTAAAGAGAGCTAAATTCCAATAACTGTTGTGCATCGCTGTCTAGCTCAACGAAATTGGAATGACACGGACCCACAGATGCCGCTTGGCAATCATTTGAATAAGGTGCAACGATGATCGCCCCTTCATTAACGACTGCCTGAAGTAAATCATTAGAGGATTTAACAACGAAATCTGTACCGCGAACGCCAATCGCTGCAATGGGAGTGTTTAGACGAAACTTATCTCTGGCCGCTTTAGCGCCTTCTCCAGAAATTGAACGCATCACACCTTCATCCAAGCTAAACTTTATGACCGACTCATTCGGGTGTGCTGTATTGTATTCATAGTGTTCAATTGCTAAGCGACTTTCTGGGCGTACACTGACAAGACCATTATCAACAAAACGAATGTGAACGTGACCATTGCCCAGTGTTTGAATAACATCACCAGAGCCAATCTTACTGCCAACAGCCACAGGCGTAGAGCCATTAATATATGCCTTACCTAATAAAAACGTTACTTCCCCTGCATCGTTCTCTGGTGCCGCGTGCACAGAGGCAGACAGTAAAGCCAAACCACCTAAACAGACGTTGGCATAAAACTTGAAAGATTGTCGTACGTTTGGCAAAAGCATGATTATTATCCGCCTCGAGCCGTCTTAAAAAAGAGACTCAAAAAGAAGCATAGTTGAAGTTATTATTAATAATACGCGTCTTAGGTCAAACAGAAGTGATTGCAATCACACATAACAAGCTTCGAAACGCTTTTCTAAGGTCAGTAATTAACGGTGAAAAGTTATCCCCAAGTGTGCAATTTTATTGTAGCTGTGGGCAAAAAGATTCCGCCCCTGTGGATTGTGGATAAGAAATCAGTTTTAATGAACAGTTAAGAAATATCACTTACAAAGTATAGGCCGCTTGGCTAATTTAAAATAAGTAAACAGTATTTGTGATCACCACTCGACATAACAATAAAGATGCGGATAGGGGCTTATGGCAGTAACCATAGAGTTACTTAAACGCTTTTCAATGCTGTCCGCATTACCCGATAGCACCCTAGAACAACTGGCGCAGCAATCGACACTAAAGAACGTCAGCCGCAGGGCTGTTGTCGTAAATGGTGGGGCTGTGTCTGAAAACCTATGTTTCTTGTTTGAAGGGCGTCTCCAAGGTGTTGATTTTACCTTGGATGGCCGAGAAGTGGGCTTATACTTTATTGAGCCAGGAGACTTTTGTGGTGAGCTGGGTTTGTTTGATCAGCAAGGACAACCAGAAAGCGTTATCGCACTGTCCAAATCCCAAGTGATTTTTATGCCAGCAAGCGCGGTACGATCGGCTCTGCAAAGCAGTCACCAACTGGTTGAAAGCCTCTTTACCCGCATGGCAACGCGAGTACGTAAACTGTCCGCTCAAAGGGCCTTATTAGGTCTTTCCAGCACCGTAGCAAGGGTGTGTGGTCAACTGTGGATGATGTTGGAAGAGCAAGACCCTAATAATCGAAAAGACGGAGTCATCGCCAACCCGCCGACCCACCAAGAGCTTGGTATCATGCTAAACCTCAGCCGTGAAACCGTGACCCGTGTATTTCAAACATTACAAGCGGAAGCCATAGTCAAACGTGATGGTACAACTCGATTATTAATACTTAACGAACAAGGCCTCAAAGGCCTATTTGAAGCTGGCGACAGCTAAAATGCCTCTAACAGAGCAGACAGCCCCAGCCTGACCAAAAAAGCACCACAACGGTCGGGGTAGAATACCCCTCCCGCAAACTCACAATGCCGCTACATACGCGGGTTATAAATACCCTCCGTAGGAGGACTGTCTCAGCCTGAACGTGGTCGGTTATTTCATTAACCGATCACGGATGCGTCGTTGCATTGATAGAGGCACATGCTTCGCAACGGCACGGAGTAAAGGCGCTTGGCGTAACTGGAATAGCCCGTAAAGCGCTTTTCTACGCAGACGTTGATTGATTGAAAGCTCTGAATTCGTTAATGGCTGTGTCTGGCTAAGCCAAACTAATAATGATTGATTTTCGAGTGTTTGCAGCTTAACCGGCGCAGCACCTTGAAGAGCCAATGCTAAATAACTCTCTTCGTAAGACATATGCTGCTTAGCAGGAGGCTGTTGGCTAATAAATGCGTTTAGTTCGTTTGCTTCAGAGCCTTTATCTTGCATTGCTTTGAATAGCTTGGCCATTTGCTCGGCTGTATTTTGCCAAGGCACGATCCAGCTTTGTTGACGACCATGCAAACGTTCAGAAAATGCACCAATATTTGGAGCAACGATAGGTAACCCTGCTTCAATGGCGGCACTTAGAGTGTAGCTATAAGTCTCAGGCCACAGCGCCGTGAACCAAACCACATCAGCATTTCCTGACGAATGGCGAGACATTAACATCTCAACCAGTTCGCTTTCTTGAAAACGGCCACTGACTGACAGTGTTGTTTTTGGTTTCGCCTGAAGCTCGCGGTAACCATAGCCAATTAACTCAAACTCGATGTTTAGTCCCTGTTTAGCACAAAGGCGAGCCGTATCTTCGAGTAAGTCGGCCCCTTTAATCTTGCTCAGAGCACCAACTACAACCACTTTTAGGGGCGTATTAGCGGAAGTTTTTAAAGGCTTAACAGTGAACGTATCATGCTTTAAAAAACGTCCGTTTTCATGATATTGAGTGACCACATTGGCATTGGGAAAAACGGCTTTGTAAATGTCATGACAAGCATTGCTGGGCGCAAAGCAAAGCTTGGCACCATTTAACAGTGACGAAAATGACTGCGTCCAATTAGGATCAACCTCTAGGTTATCAGCAGTCAGATAAACGCCTTGGTCATTTGTCAGAGAAATGCTCTCATGAACAAAGTAATAATCATGCAGTGATACAAACCAAGGTTTATTCAGATCTTTTGGCAGTGACATAACCCAACGAGGTAACCCAATCATATGATGAAAATGGAACCCAGCTAACGGTAGTTGCGACAGCACATCCTGCAAGAGTTCTTGTTGGCTGTGTGCTTCAAAATACAGACTGTATTCAGACTCTTCGGTTGCTGAAGCGTCAGCACCATGCGCGATGCGCGTGAGCACTAAATAGCCCGGTTTTTTAAGACTTGGCATCAGCATTAATGAATAGCATTGTTCGCTGATTGCTTGGCTAAGTTCCTCGATAAAGCGAACTGTGCCGCCACCGCGATTATGGCTCACATGAACCGTAATGGGTTGAGCGCCAAAGCGTAAAGAGGCTAACCAAGTTCGAACGCGCGCTGCTTTAGCTGGGTCTTCGGCAATGTGACGTTGAACATCGACATCATAGCGAGGATGGCGCTTGAGCAACTTACCCAAGGCCGTGTGTTTTAACTCGTTGTGCTCATCGCCAAAGCTGACATTACCTGTGTGCTGGACAAATGTGTCCATGGCAAAACGGTTTTTCCAGCCAGCTTTAATCGCTCGTTGGCAAAAATCATTTTCTTCGCCATAGCCTTTACCAAATGTTTCAACATCAAAGTAGCCTAAGTCATCAAGGCAAGCGCGGCGGATATACATGCAAAAGCCCACGCCACTCGGAACATCAACGGCTTTGCCTGCATTCGTATGAGCGACAATTTTGTCGAGTAAACTCAATGGCGTATTGCTGGCAAGGTCATTGTCTTGGCAAAAATCAGGGTAGCTACAAATGGTCGCATTGTTTGAAAAAGGCGTTACGGTACCGATACGCTCATCTGCATACGCCGCTTTAGTAATACGATCCACCCAATCATTGACCACTAAGGTATCGCTGTTAAGCAACAGTACATCGCGTTCTGGATGCAGCTGCATACCGCGGTTAACGGTAGCGACAAAGCCCAAATTTTCTTCGTTGACTAAGAGCGTGTAGTCACCCAATGCGGCACGTTCGCGCAAAAGAGCACTGACTTCAGGTTCAGGAGAGCAATCATCAATAAGGATCAACTCGTAGGGCTGCTGATTGTGGGATGCCTTGATACTGTCTAGGCAATCGATCACATCTTGTAAGCCGCGGTAAACCGGCACAATGACATCAATCGGATGGTTCATGTATTCCTCAATGTTTACGAGCAAATAGTTTACGACACACATAGCGTTTGCATTGACACGCAAATGCAGAGGGTCGAGAAGTCTTTAACCAATACAGCAAACCACGAGAGCGTTCTAAAACCTCGTAACGTTGTTGCGCATTGGTGAGTAAATTATTTAAATGTTCTATGTCACCGTCTTTCGCTTGGATCGTTGCTAAAGCATGACTATGCATAGCGCCAATACGATCCAGCTCAGCACGATTTTGCGTTTGAATACGAGCAACGTATTCTTCGTGCCATTGATGACTGTTTGCGATCAAAGCAAATCTACTGTCTTCATCAAGTTTATTTAGCCATTTAGCGTACACTTGTTTAAACGCTAAATGTTGGCGTGCTTCATCGCGCACCCCCGACCCAGCATCATGAATACGGTAAGCACAGCTTGCATAGTCGACAAAATGCAGTTCACAGATTTGCGACACTTGTAACCAAAAATCCCAGTCTTCAAACAAATTAAACTGAGTATCAAACCAGATGCCAGATTCTCGCACAGCTGTCGGTAATAAAACTGTCAGGATCGGCAAACTATTTTGATAGTAAAGCTGGTTTTCAGCCAATTTATGGCCTGTGATCGACAGTAAATGTTCCGTACCATCAGCATCAATATGAACCGCACGGGCTTGACAATGTACGGCCACTAATTGCTCAAAGGATTGACCTATTGCAAGGCGCGCCTGCATAAGCTGAGCAATGTGGTCAGTATCAAAATAATCGTCGTCATCTAGAAAAATACTGAATGGGCTAGTGGCTGCTTGCAGTCCTACATTAGCGGCTTGGGCGCGGCCAACACTTTGTGTATGTTGGATCAAATTAAACGAGAGATTCGCTTGCTGTGCTAACCATTCTTGCACCAATGGCTCAATATCCGAACCACCATCATTGACCACCACCAATTCTAACGGTCGAAAAGACTGATCTAATACAGAGCGCACCGCTTGCTCTAATAGCTCAGGGCGATCTTTCGTCCGGATAATGATACTTACCGCAGCCAACTCATTGTTCATATTTTTTAACCTAACTAAAGCGTATCCTTCGCAATCAAAAAATTCCTGAAAGCCAAGCGCGAAATGGTAGCTTTTTCTGTCGGAACATACCAGAAACCCGCCAACAATATTCAGAACGCACCCATTACCCATGATGGGTCGGGATAGACTACCCCTCCTACAACGCATACCCTTCGTAAGAGGGCTGTTCCACCCCGTCCGAAATTTCCCGCCCGCACATACCTTTGTAAGTCTGTCACAGCCCAACCTAAAATAAAGAATCCTCTCCTACAAAAAGCCGCTCTGTGGTATCTTAGCCGCCGTTTTGACGCTTTAGGACTGAGCAATTTATGTTACCCACCCGATGGCTTTGGCAATACCTCGTGCCCGTGCAGCATTTTCAGCTGATCATGCAACTGACCAAACGCTCCATACATCAGCGTTTCAAAGGTTCTATTTTAGGTGTTGCTTGGGTTTTTTTAACGCCAATCCTGATGCTTAGCGTCTACACCTTCGTATTTAAATCGGTTCTAAAAGCCAAATGGCCCGGTAATGAAGACGCGAACAATATAGAGTTTGCACTGCAGATATTCTCAGGCTTATTAATATTCAACCTTTTTGCGGAGGTGCTTAGCCGCGCAGCAACGCTGATCACCGACCAACCTAATATGGTAAAAAAGGTCATCTTCCCATTACCTGTGTTTGCATGGGTTAACGTACTCTCTGCGCTGTTTTTTGCGTTTGTAAGCCTTGCTGTTCTATTAATTGGGGCGTTTTTTATGCGTGGGGAACTGAGTGCCCATATCTTAGCCCTGCCGTTGGTATTTTTACTCAGTGCACCGTTATTGCTGGGATTAAGCTGGGGGCTGTCTGCATTAGGCGTGTACCTACGCGACTTGGCACAAGTGGTAACGCTTATTCTAACCCCTTTGATGTTTCTCTCTCCCATCTTTTACCCTACCAGTGCGCTCCCCGAGTTTATCCAACAAATCGTACTGCTCAACCCGTTGGTCATCCCCATTGAAGCGCTTCGTGATGTGGTAATGACAGGGCAGTGGCCACAATGGTGGTGGTTAGCCGCCTACCTTTCTGTCTCGGCAATCGTGTTATTTGTCGGTGCTGCAGGTTTTCATAAATTGAAAAAGGGGTTTGCAGATGTCCTCTGATCTAGCGTTAAACATCGACCTCGTATCGAAAACCTACCACCTTTATGACAGCCCTCAAGACCGGCTCAAACAAATGCTGTTTCGAGGACGTCGACAGTACTACCGCGAATATCAAGCACTAAAACCACTTACCTTTAGCCTGCCAAAAGGCGAAGTATTGGGCGTTGTCGGGCGCAATGGCGCAGGCAAGTCGACCTTACTGCAGTTAATTTGTGGCACACTAACGCCCACAGCAGGGCAAGTTCAAGTGCAGGGCCGCATCGCCGCGTTGTTAGAATTGGGCGCGGGGTTTAACCCACAATTTACCGGCCGCGAAAACATCTATCTATCTGCGTCAATCATGGGCATTGAACGCAATGAAGTCGAAGCGAAGATCGACGACATCATCGACTTTGCAGGGGTACGCAATTTTATTGATCAACCCGTATCTACCTATTCCAGTGGTATGTACGTACGTTTGGCGTTTTCCGTCGCTACCACCATTGAACCAGATATTTTAATCATTGATGAAGCATTGTCCGTAGGCGATGGTGACTTCGCACGTCGCTCTTTTGAACGCATCATGGCAATGAAAGAGCGTGGTGCAACAATCCTGTTTTGCTCTCACTCTTTATATCAGATCGAAGTACTGTGCTCGCAAGCCATTTGGCTTGAAAAAGGCCAACTGATCAAAACCGGTGAGCCGACTAAAATCGTCTCCGAATACCAAGCCTTTTTAGACGTGCTCAGCAGTAACCCAGAGGCCACCCCTGCGGATGTTCTAGCCCCTAAAACAGCACGTAACCCGCGTATAGAAAAACCGATAACCGGTGAATACGCCCGCCTGAAAAAGGTCACGGCCCGTACGCCTGATGCGCAAGGGGATCGCCTTGAACTCGTCAGTGGTCAAACAGACTTAACCCTAGACATTAGCTTTCTCTCCACGCTAAAGAACCAATTGCCGCAGATCGCCGTGGTCATGCACAACGCCGCAGGGCAATTGATCTCCAGTTGTGGTGCGTGGACCGATGGCACACAGCCGACTGTCAATAGTGAAGGGGAAGGGCAAGTCAGCATTACCTTCCCTCAGCTACCCTTACTCAAAGGCATCTACTACGTTGGCGTCTTAGTGTTCGATCAAACCGGTGTGTTTTTGCACGATGAAGCCGACCCTGTTGTTACACTAGACGTCAGCCAACCGAATCAAGAACGCGGATTGGTGATGTTGCCGCACTCATGGAAAATCACCACCAAAGAAGCCCGCTTAAAAGCCGATGCCAGCGTGTCCAAGCGACAGCCCAGTGACCGTTGGCAAGTGCGCAGTGCTGAGCCGAACGACCTAAACGCGATTAAACAAGTCTTCTTTGAAGCATTTGGGCAACCCTTAGACGAAGACATTTGGCACTGGAAATATCGCCATGCCAACAGTCCCGGCTACGTTGTTTTGGAAGGCGACGACATTGTCGCTTTCTGTGGCGGCGCACCACGTCAAGGTTTAGTGCAAGGCCAGCCAACTACGTTTTGTCAGATTGGCGACGTGATGGTCAACAACCGCTCCCGCGGTGTATTAACCAAGACTGGCCCATTTTATCGCTGTGTCTACCCATTCATGGGGGAACAAATTGGCGAAGGGCGAGCAGAAACCTTTGCCTTTGGTTTCCCCAATCATCGCCACCTACGGGTTGGCCAGCGTCAAAAACTCTACGCCAAATTTGATCACATCCTTGAAGCCACTTGGGCACCACAAGCAGGGCCGTATCACTTTACCCGCTGGCACGGGGACGCAGAGCAGGGCGCAATCATTGACCAGCATTGGCAGGCCATGCAGCCACACGTGCAGCAGCATCTGATCGGCCTACATGACCAAGCGTGGCTACGTTTTCGTTATTTAGACAAGCCCAACGACGACTATCAAATTCTGCTGGTCACAAATCAACAAGGTGAAAGTCTTGGGGTCATTGTCTTAAAAGATCGCGTGGAAGCAAACTACGTAGAACTGCTCGACTTTATTAGTACCCCCGACAGCGCCCCGCAACTGATTGCCGCCGCTCAACAAATAGCCCACCAGCAACAGCGTGAGAAACTTTATGCATGGCTCACTCCCAACGTGTATCGCTGGCTAGAGCAGACCAACGGTAACACCGCCAAAACCGACATTGTTATCCCTGGCAACGGCCTCGATAACCTACAACACACCGCCATCGCCATTGACAACTGGTGGCTCCTCGGTGGCGACAGCGACTTCCGCTAATCACAAAGCCCTTCTACAAACAAACCGTAGGAGGGCTTCTCCCAGCCCGACCGAAATAACAGCCACAAATAAACTCTGTAGGGCTGTCCCAGCCCGACAAAACCCTTCACAATAGAAAGCCTCACCTAACACCATTGAGGACTCCCCGTGTTTGAGCGCTTTTTCACCCCTTACCAAGCTTCCACCGCAGTACTAGGCGACCGCATTGCCATCCTTGCTCCGCACCCTGACGATGAAATCTTCGGTTGCGGCGGCAGCGCGATCAAATGGCAAGCACAAGGCAAAACCGTTCAAGCGTTTATCCTCACCTCGGGGGTGGTCGACGGTGAGTTCAACGATCAACTCAACCCAGAACACTGCCGTGCTGAAAAAGCCAAGCAGCGCGCCGCTGAATCCTATGCCGCTGCCGCGTTATTGGGGCTCCCTGCGCCCATTTTTTTAAACCGTCAAGACGGTGGTTTAGTGCACGACAATGAAATAGAAGCAATGCTGTTAGAGCAACTGCAATCATGGCAACCTACTACCTTAGTTGTGCCGTCTATATGGGAAATGCACCGCGATCACCGAGCCACCGCAGAGCTAGGCCTTGCGCTGGCACAACAGCTAGCGTCGGTCCAACAACTCGCCATGTATGAAGTCGGCGTACCATTGTCCCCCAATGTGTTAGAAGACATCAGCCCCCAGCAGGCGCGTAAATGGCAAGCCATGCAGTGCTTTCCATCTCAGCTGCAAGCCCAGCATTACGCCGAGCAAATCCGTGGTTTAAACCAGTACCGTTCGTACACACTCGGCTTAAACATCACCCAAGCCGAAGCGTTTTGTTGCGTCCCAGCGTCTGAGTTGTCTGAGTTTGACGCGCACTTCGAGCCAAACACCACCACCCAATCCCTCATACGTGCGGAACAAAGCAACCATGAACACGCCCAGCAGATTAGCGAGCTACAACAGCGCATCACCCAGTTACACAACAGTTTGTCGTGGCGAATTACCCAACCGTTGCGTTGGTTACGTGCCAAGTTTTAACGTGAAAACGGGCTATAAAGGCCCACAAACCCCCATTAGATAAGGGCTAATACCTTGTTTCGTTGAAATAAAGCCTAAAACTGCTAAAAAATCGTTGATTGCTCCATGGCTTTTATGACAACCTTTGCGATTGTTTAAAACAGTTTGTTTTTGCAAAGTTTTCTATTGCTCATAGAACATTTTGGTAAAGCAAATCGACAGAGAAGTGAACAAAAGTGAAAACGTGTGATGCCCATCACATCCTTTTGACCGAAGCTCCCTTACTCTGCACCCTATGCTAAGTGATTGGCTAACTCGACGTAACGTCAATAATATTGATTTAGAGTGGTCGTCACAGAAGTGTCACAACAAAGCGGCATGATATCAGTGACAACACTGGCCGCAGTTCGGCGCTTGCAACTGAAACTCGCGCACCAGCGCAAGTTACACTAATACTGATTCACGTAAGGCTGCCTAGGATATGGGCGTCAAGCATGAAGATTAGTAAATAACCTTTGATCAAGGAGTTTTTAAAAATGGCTATTAGTCAAACACAACGTACTGAGCTACTACAACTTTTGGTAGCAATGTTCGACGCAGCACCAGGTTCTGACGTTCTAGATGAACTAGCAAACGGCATCGACGCTGGTAACACGATTCAAATGTACGCAGCTAACCTAGTTAACTCTACTGAATTCACTGGCATCTACTCTCGCGCATTGACTGCAAACGAGTTCGCAACTAAGTTCATCGGCAACCTACTAGGTAGCAATGTAACAGCGGAAACAACAGCTGAAGCAGTAGCATTCATCGAAGCTCGTCTAAACGCTGGTGCATCTCGTGACACAGTGATCCTAGAAGCAGTTTCTGCTCTACAATCTGTGCCAGAAACTGACACTAAATACGGTGCAGCCGTTGCTCAACTAAGCAACAAAGTTGAAGTAGCAGAGTACTTTGGTACACAAGGCAACTTCACTGGCCTAACGCTTTCTCAAATGCAAGCGGCTCTAACGGGTGTGACATCTGACGACGCATCTGTAACGACTAAGAAGTCTGCAATTGATTCTGGTGATCTAGATGGTGTTGGTACGAGCGGCCAAACTTTCACTCTGACAACAGCAGCAAACTCAGGTGTTTCTTTCACTGGTACATCAGGTAACGATACATTCAATGCTAACGTTGCAGTAAACCCTGCAACCGGTGTTGCTGAAGTCGAAACTTTGACAGCAATCGATTCTATCGATGGCGGTGCTGGTACTGATACACTTAACTACACAACTGTTGGTGGTACTGCGCTAGTTTCTTCTGCATTCACAAACATTGAAAATGTTAATATCGTTTCTGATGCAGCCGTTGCTGCAGATGTTTCATCAAACTCGGCTGTTCAGAAAATCACTGCTAAAGTCGGTACTGATGCTGATATCGATACAAGTGGTAACGTTACTTCTGTCGCTCTAACTGGCACTTCTGAGTCTGTAGACATTACTGATAACGCTACAACTAAAACATTGACATCTGTTAGCATCACTGGTGCAGGTAACAGTGCAGGTGATAATGCTAAAGCAGTTAACTCTACAGCACTTACTTCTTTGTCATTAACTAATATTACTGGCACTGAAAACGATGACGACGCTGATGACATTTCAACAGATACAACTCAAGCTTTGACGTTGGGTCTAAATAACGTTGTTATCGGTGCCGCAGACATTCTTGCTGCAACAGCAACTAGTGCGACAGTAAACGTAACTGGTACTAGTGCAGTTACTGTTGATGATCTTGATTTCTCAGCTGCTACAACTGCTACAATCAACCAAAACTCGACTAAAACTTTCACAGTTGACGGTCTTGATGTTGCAGCAGTAACAACACTAGATATTAACGGTTCTGGCAAAACGGTATTGACTGCTGGTACTTACACAGCACTTACTACTGTTGATGCTACTGGTTCTACTGGCGGTGTTACTATGACTGCAGCGCTTGATAATGCAGATCAGTTCTTGGGTGGTGCAGGCGCAGATGAAATTACTGTTGCAGCAACTACTAAAGCACAAACTCTAGGTGCAGGTGATGACACTGTAAACGTAACCGTTGCTGCTTTAGGTACCGGCGGTTCACTAGAGGGCGGTGACGGTACTGATACTCTAGCAATGTCAGTAGTAAATGCGGAAACTGCAACAGCTTCTACTACATTCAAAGATAGTGTTTCTAATTTCGAGAAACTATCTCTTGGTGCTGTTGCTGCTGACAGTAATGTAGAAGTTATCAACCTAGCTAATTTAGATAACATCAACTACATCGTATCTGCTGGTATTACTGGTAACGATGGTGGTGACGCACTGACTCTAAACAACGTAGTGACTGGTGGTACTTTCGAGCTAACTGGTGACAACGCTGCTGCCGAAGATGGTGTGACAATCAACGTATCAGGCTCTGCTACTAATGATTCAGATGTATTCAATCTACATCTGAACACTGGTACTACAACTGGTGTGATTGTTGCAGATAGTATCACTATCGCAAACGTAGAGACTGTTAACATTTCTACTCAGGACGGTGAAACTTCAACTGCTCCAGTAGCTGCGGCTATCCACACAGCTACACTAGTGTCTACTTCAGCAACAACTATTGTCGTGTCTGGTAACAACGGTCTTAACCTAACTAACACTGGTAACACTGCAATTACATCTTTCGATGCATCTGCTGTGAAAGCTGATACTGCTGCTGATACTGCGGCAAATCTAGCTGTTACTTTTGTTTCTGATAACGTAACGTCATCAGTAACAATGACTGGTGGTGAAGGTAATGACACATTAACTTCGGACGCTGCTTCAACTAAAGGCGATACTCTTAACGGTGGTGCTGGTAACGATACTCTGACTGGTGCAGCTGGTAACGACACACTTAACGGTGGTGACGGAAATGATATTCTTGTGTCTAACAAAGGCCAAGATACTCTGACTGGTGGTGCGGGTAACGATGACTTCCAAGTTGGTGTTTCTACTTCAGGTACTGTTTACGCAACAATTACTGATTTGTCTGCAAATGACATGATCACTCTAGCTGGTGGTCTAGGTAATGCATTTACTACTACAGCAGTTACTGCTGGTGCGAATGCTGTATTCCAAGACTACTTGGATGCAGCTGCGGGTACTGCAGATACTGCAGCTTGGTTCCAGTTCAACGGTAACACTTACGTTGTAGGTAGCGCTGATGGTACTGGTGGTTTCACAAACGGTACTGATACTGTTGTAGAGATCACTGGTCTAGTAGATCTTTCTACTGCAACTATCTCTAATGATGTTCTAACTATTGCTTAATAAGTTTTAGTTTATAAGCCCCGTTTTGTGAACTGACCCCATAAAGTTGGAATCTGTTCAAGCGGCTTTCAAGGCCTGATTTCGATACGCTATCGGACTCAGGCCTTTTTAACGAATAAAAATAGTAAAGACACCCACTCTAATTTGACTCCTCTTTGATCAACTGGAAAATAGTAAAGACACCCACTCTAATTTGACTCCTCTTTGATCAACTGTATACTTAAACAGTATCTTTCATGGATGGAGGAACTCCCAATGCCCCAAGCTCGAAAACAGCAAATTAGCCTTGCTGATACCCCTTATTATCACTGTGTCTCCCGTTGTGTGCGCCGTGCTTTTTTGTGTGGTGAAGACAAACAGTCAGGAAAAAGCTACGAACATCGCCGATATTGGGTAGAAGAGCGGTTAATTTTTCTTGCTCAGGTGTTTGCTATTGATCTGTGTGCTTATGCAGTCATGAGCAATCATACCCATGTTGTGCTGCATATAAATACAGAGAAAGCACAGTACTGGAGTGAACGCGAGGTGATCGAGCGTTGGCATCAGCTGCATAAAGGTACGCTGGTGACGCAGCAGTTTATTAAGCAGGGATTCGTGGCGGAGTATTTACAACCTCTATTGGATGCAACTGTCGCAGAGTATCGTGCTCGCCTGCAAGATATTAGCTGGTACATGCGGGAGTTAAATGAGCCTATTGCACGCCGAGCAAACCATGAAGATGGCTGCACAGGTCGCTTCTGGGAAGGACGTTTTAAATCACAAGCTTTGTTGGATGAAGCCGCTTTGGCTGCTTGTATGGCCTACGTTGACTTAAATCCAGTGAGAGCCTGTATGGCGGAAACACCAGAAGCATCAGGCCACACCAGCATTAGACAGCGGATCAACGCTGCGAGAAATGGTCAACAGCCTAGTTATTTAATGCCTTTTGTAGGCAATCCCAGAGAAGATCAACCATCGGGTCTTTGTTTTGTCTTGCAAGATTATCTGAACTTGGTCGATCTTACTGGACGAGCAGTGCGACATGGCAAGCGCGGCTCGATTGATCTGTCTTTTTTGCCCGTCTTACAGCGTTTGAATATAGCATCAGAAAATTGGCTAACAATCGCCAATGAGTTTGAGCAGCATACTTACTGTGCCGTAGGTGGTGAGCATTTGCTGACGTGCTATGCACAAGCTCATGGGAAGAAACGACGTGCAGGGTTGTCTAAAAGCAAAGAGTTGTTTGCTTAACTAAGTCTTTCAGTCAGATAAAGTGTAGGCCAAAGTGTTTCAAAGACAGGTCAGGCTGGTTCGGCTCTCCTACAAGGGTGGCTGTTGATGACATGAGGGGATCTTACCCCGACCAAGATGGGTTGTTTTTCTCCTCGCTGGTTCAAGCGTGGTACAGCTGTTAGAATGGGCGCTTTATCTGTTATCACCAAGACGAGGGAGATTCCTTTATGGCCAACATCACGATTGATGGCAAAGAGTACGATGTGGATGCATTGAGCGATGCGGCGAAATCTGAGATCGCTTCACTAAACAGTGTGGATCAAAAGCTGGCTTCACTTCAGGCGGATGTGGCTATCTTTCAAACGGCTCGCAATGCATACATTCAAGGTCTTGTATCAGTATTGCCAGAGAAAGTGGCGCACCCAAATAAAAAGAAAGACGTGATTACCGTTGATGAAAAGAAGTACGCATTGGAAGATTTCTCTGAAGAAGCAAAAGGCCAATTAGCCTCGCTACAACTGACAGAGCAAAAAATCACGGCGGCACAGTCAGACATCGCGATTACGCAAACAGCGCGTAACGCTTATGCAGCCTCTTTGAAAACGCAATTAGACGCGGCTTAGTCTGGGAATAATTCAAGAGCGCCACTGGCTATGATTTGCGAGCGGCGCAGAAAAAAGCTCACTATAAGTGAGCTTTTTTGATGCTAGGGTTTGGCTGCGATGTTTTATTATGAGCTGGGTTGCGTGGTGGCTGTTTTATTGCGCCATGACAGCCGTTTCATAAGCGATTTTTTGTAGCCCAGCATAGGGGATTCAACAAAATGCCAAGAGAGCACCGAGCAGAATAAAGTGATAAGCGTTGCCCAAAACACCATTCCAAGAAAGCCCACGTCTGTCCAATAAGAGAGACATTGCTGTACAGGGAAAGCGTAGATATACATGCCGTAGGAGTAGTCGCCTAGCTTGTTAAACGCCAAAATTTTGCCTTTTGGCAAGTAGGCAAGGACCAGTACGGTGTAGACAATGGTCAGGGTTCCATACAGTGGGTAGATGCTTGTCTCCCGTAAAAACTCAATGCCCAGTACCAGTACCAATGCCCAGCTTGCGTTTAATGGAATACGCGCTCGATAAGCGTACATTGCACCACCGATAAAGAAACAGCAGTTAAATAATGCTTTGAATAACGTGTGACGTTCGCCTGTCGTGGCGTAGTCTTGCAATAACGCAAAGGTCCAGACAGCAATGGCGATTAAAATGAGCGGTTCTGCAACGCGCATTTTGTCTTTCAAAACGCGGCTGATTAACCAAGCACCGTAAAAAAACACAATAGTGGCGACGTACAGTCGTGTTTCAAGAGGGAGTGTCCACAGTGATCCGTTTACCGCATTTGGGTATGGGTTGTCTGTGAACACACCAGGTAATGTATATTGGGTGCCGCTTGTCAGCAGATTAATGTTGCCAAAATAAGACCACGTTTCAGGGTGGCTGAGGTATTCACCAACACTTAAAGAGGTTGTCAAAGGGCCAATAATGAGTACCGTCAATATCATCACGACCACGAGTGCTGGGAGCAGCCTCAGTGTCCGAGCGATGATGTACGACATCAAGCTGCTGCTGTTACACATACTGCGGTAGATCAAGAATCCGCTGATCGAGAAAAACACCATGACGCAGAATTCGCCCATGGACGTTCCCACATACTGGTAAATAAAATCATTGAAGGCATATGTGTGCTCGGCTAACGGCACGCTGTGATACACCAAAACGCCCCACGCACACAGCAAGCGAATCAAGTTGAAATTGTTGTTGGTGCTGTCCGTAAACTCGCCAACGTAACGCTGATAAAAGCGTTGATTATCCATTAATAACTCCAGTCTGCATGGGCTTAGTCAGTGGCATTGATAGGATGCAATATGTTACGAGGCAGCTGTTTGATAAACAAGCTGAAAACGCTGCCAATTGTACTTTTAAAACGTTGCTGTAGAGCAAAAAAACGTCAGAAACCTTATTTTTAATAGGGGTATTGTGCATTTTTTTTGTTTGATTCGTTATCCTGATCGAATCACTAGGATGGTGAATCAAGATAGGGAGATCATATGTCGATACTGTTTTTTCACTTCGATGGTACAACCAATGAGCCAGCAGATGCCTACGCGCCCACATTTAAAGATGAAAGCATTTCTAACGTTTTAAAGTCCCATTTATTGCTGGGGGGAGGGTTAGAGGATACAGATGGTCGCTTGCAAGTACCTTCACCGCATCGATCCTTTTATTATTCAGGCATTGGTACCTATGGCAGCTTATTAGAGCGTTGGCTAAATGCGAGCTTTGCCTTTGAGAGTGCTGATGTGGCTCAGATTTTACGGCGGGCATTGTACGACTTTCAGTGTCACTTTCATGCAAACATCGAGCGTATTATTTTGATTGGCTTTAGCCGAGGCGCGGCGTTGGCTCGTCGTTTTGCCGCGTTAATCAACCCCTACCTAAAACGGCCCATCGTCATTGAAGCCGTTATGGATACTGTGGCGTCTATTGGTTGGCCAAACTTAGATCGACTACAGCGACCGACCAATGATGTAGTATTTGAAGAGGGCGGTTATTTACCGTGTTGTGTCACCAAAGCATTACACTTACTGGCATTAGATGAGCAACGGCTGGCTTTTAGACCGACCTTAATGAATGACGATCAGCGGGTTGAAGAGGTCTGGCTACCTGGCGTACACAGCGATGTTGGCGGTGGTTACCGAAAAGATGGCTTAGCAGATTTGAGCTTTTCAGTGATGTCTCAATGGCTTCATCGAGCTTTGGAGATCAAACAACGCAGATTGTATTTCAATATAGAAGAGTTGCCGTTATTTAATCAACCAAATCTTAGCCATGCTCATTGGTCCAAGTTATTAGAGCTAGCGCCAACAGTAGGTGGGGAGATCCATACACAGCAGCGTCCACTTGCTTTTGCCAGCGCCACCTTAGCTCCTCGATATTGTCATGTATGGCGCAACAACCAACCCTGTTCAAACAGCGCCCCTCTATGGCATAGAAGTGTTTTTCAACGAATGCAGTTACATTCAAATTACCAGCCTTGTGCACAAGTTGTTCGGCCTGCTTTGGGGTGGGTGTTTTAGAATTTGCCTGTATCTAAAAGTAATAGTTATTACTGTACTCAAAAAACATATGTTGCTGTTGAGTGGTATCGATGTACCTCTGTTTTTGTCAATCAACATTGGACGAAAATACGTGTGCTGTTTGGGTTGCTATTCTATGTGTGTAGCAGGGCATCTATCCATCTATCTACGATTAATAATGATCGATATTTGTCGTATCTTTGGTGCTGTATTTGGCCTGAATGGGTTTTCTTTTCTATGGTTATTAGCCGTGAAATGCTAAAAAGAACACGATAGAATGACGAAAATTGATATTTAGGTTGTATTAATGATCACCACTCTGTCCAGCTCTGCTTCTCGATACAGTACGTCTAACAATGGCTACGATGGTGTCGTGCGTATTTCAGCCAATGGCTCGGTTGGCACGGGTGTGCTGCTGTATGACGGTCGAGCGGTTTTGACTGCTGCACATTTATTGGAAGGGGTAACGTCTGCACAGGTAAGCTTTCTGATAAATGGTGTGGTGCAACGAGGCTCAAGCTCAACGATTGTCGTTCATCCGAATGCCGATACTTCGATGGCCAATAATGATGTGGCTATTCTCTGGTTAAGCTCTGCACCAGAAGGGGCTGAGCGTTATCAGTTATATCGAGACACGGATGAAGTAGGCCAAAGCTTTCGTGCTGTGGGGTATGGTCAACATGGTTCAGGGAACACCTCTACACGGAGTGACGGCTCAGAAACGCATCGATTAGTGGTGCAGAATAGCTTTGATGTCACGGGCGATACATTAAAAGCGGGGTTGGGAAACTCGATCTCTTGGACACCAGCATCAGGCACACAATTATTAGCTGACTTTGATAACGGCAGTGCTGCCAACGATGCCTTTGGTCAGATGCTAGGTGTGAACAATCAAGGCGTGGGGATCGATGAGGGCTTAATTGCTCCGGGTGACAGCGGTGGACCTGCTTTTATTGGGGATGCTGTGGCAGGTTTGGCAAGTTATGTCGCGTCTATCTCCACATGGTGGGCTAACACGGATGTGGACGCGCTACAAAACAGCAGCTTTGGTGAGTTTGCTGCTTGGCAACGAGTCAGTCATTACCAACGTTGGATTGATCAGTCTATCCGAGAGCAATATATCGATGCCCCAACGACGCCTGATGAAGTGAAATTAGAGATCACTGAAGGTAATAGTGCTACTAGCTATGCATTTTTTATGGTGTCGTTTAATGGTGATCGCGGGCTAGCGAGTGATATTTTAAGTGTGCAGTATACAAGCCGTGATGGCTCGGCCAAAGCAGGAGAGGATTATTTGGCAGTATCCGGTACCTTGAACATTTATGATGATGAGCGTTATGCGCTAATTGCTGTTGAAGTGCTTGGAGATACCGCAGCTGAGTCGGATGAAACCTTCTATTTAGATATATTTAACCCAAAAGGTGGTGAGTTCCCTGACAGTATGGAAACGCTTACTGCGATGCGAACCATCATGAATGA
>NZ_LTAW01000069.1 GCF_001639725.1 Marinomonas atlantica | reverse complement strand
GTAGACGATACAGCCAGCACCAACGAAGACACGGTTGTGACCATTGATGTGTTGGCGAACGATACGGATCTGGATGGGGATACATTAACCATCACCGAAGCGTCTGTTCCGGCGGAGCAAGGTACGGTTGCGATTGTGGACGGTAAGGTACAGTTTACCCCGGCTGCGAACTTCAATGGCGAAGCGACCATCAGTTACACCAT
>NZ_LTAW01000068.1 GCF_001639725.1 Marinomonas atlantica | reverse complement strand
CCAGATAGCTCAGTCGGTAGAGCAGAGGATTGAAAATCCTCGTGTCGGTGGTTCGATTCCGCCTCTGGGCACCATTTTACTAAAAGCTTGTTTTATCAATCCTTTCAGTAAAGAACGGTGTCTTCTTATCCCGTTATAATATGCCCAGATAGCTCAGTCGGTAGAGCAGAGGATTGAAAATCCTCGTGTCGGTGGTTCGATTCCGCCTCTGGGCACCA
>NZ_LTAW01000007.1 GCF_001639725.1 Marinomonas atlantica | reverse complement strand
TGGAGCGGGAAACGAGGCTCGAACTCGCGACCCCAACCTTGGCAAGGTTGTGCTCTACCACTGAGCTATTCCCGCATACTGTCACGTCGTTTTACAACTTACGTTAGTTGGCGTCCCATAGGGGGTTCGAACCCCTGTTACCGCCGTGAAAGGGCGGTGTCCTAGGCCTCTAGACGAATGGGACACATCATGTGCTTCCGTAGAAGCGCTCTACTCTATCGAGTAAGAGAATTTGGAGCGGGAAACGAGGCTCGAACTCGCGACCCCAACCTTGGCAAGGTTGTGCTCTACCACTGAGCTATTCCCGCTTTATGCTTTCACACTTTTTAGCTAAGCTACATCATTGCTATGCCGATCCGTAGATTGGCGTCCCATAGGGGGTTCGAACCCCTGTTACCGCCGTGAAAGGGCGGTGTCCTAGGCCTCTAGACGAATGGGACACTTGATTGCCTTCGCTGTGTAAGCGGGTGCGTATATTACTGTTACAAAGCGGAAAATCAACACCTTTTTTTAAATACATGTAATCTAAGCGAAAAAAAATGCTTTCATGGCTAAAAACACACCAGGAGTTCACTTTTATGAGTAAATTGTTACTTGGATCGGTTATTTTTGCAGCAATGGCACTTCAAGGCTGCGCCAACACAACTCACACTATCAACATAGAGCCTAAAACCTTCGTTGCAGATCAACAATATAGCAATCAACACCAAATTCACTATTCAGTGAAGCCTTTTTCAGTAAACAAAATAGGCAACATCAAAACAGGCATCGGTGAAAAAGCGACTATCGTTGTAGGCAACAACGTACGCTCTGCATTAGAAGCTTCTTTGAGCAGCAAATTAGCCGATTATGGATTTCAATCAAATCAGGGATCTTTGCCCGCGACACTCTTTATGATCGAGCTGTCTAATTTAAGTTACACAACACGTACCATCGCACTAAAAACCGAAGCCACATTAGTTGCTGACATTAAAGCAACCGTTGTGAAAGGTGACCAAACATACAGTGCCAATTTTAAATCAGAGAAAATTGATCAATATGGAACGCTTCCGGATCGAGAGGTCGTAGAAGAAGAAATTAATCAATTACTCGGCAAAACCATTGATCGTGCCTTTCATGATAAAAAACTGATCGCACTTTTAAGCTATTAAATAGGCATATCGACTAACTACTATAGATAAGTAGCTTTCTTTCGTAGTTAGTCGACTGTATGAGGGATTAAGAAGTAGGCTCTTCAGGTTTAAAATCAAGGGACGCTGAATTTACACAGTAACGCACCCCCGTTGGTTTTGGCCCATCAGGAAAGACGTGACCAAGGTGTGCTTCACATTGGTCACAAACGATCTCAACGCGGCGCATCATCCAAGAGTTATCGACAACCTCTTTAATATTCTGTTTATCAGCATCATAAAAACTCGGCCAACCCGACCCCGAGTTATATTTTGTACTCGAATCAAACAAGTGTGCCCCACAGCAAACACAAAAGTAGCTGCCCGCATCGTAAAATTTCTCGTAGCGTCCAGTAAATGCTCTCTCAGTGCCTTTCTTGCGTACTATTTGGTACACTTCTTCAGATAGACGTTCTTGCCACTGCTCGTCGGTAAGTGCCTTGAATTGAGAAGTTTTTTGATCATCGCTCATAATAAAGACTCCGAATTAACGTCTTGAAATTATAACTGATTCCATCACTAGATATGAGGAAGCGTGGTGCAAATACGTAAATCTAACAAACTCGCCAATATTTGCTACGAAATCCGAGGCCCTGTCCTCAAAGAAGCCATGCGTATGGAAGATGAAGGCCACCGCATTCTAAAGCTAAACATCGGCAATCCTGCGCCATTTGGTTTTGAGGCGCCGGATGAGATTCTTGTCGACGTTATTAAAAACTTACCGAATGCACAAGGCTACTGTGAATCAAAAGGCTTATTCTCAGCACGTAAAGCCGTCATGCAAAAATACCAAGCACTTGGCATTCGTTCTGCGAACGTTGAAAACGTCTGGATGGGCAACGGTGTCAGTGAGCTGATCGTGATGGCCATGCAAGCTTTACTTGATGATGGCGATGAGATTCTTATTCCTGCGCCAGACTACCCACTTTGGACAGCAGCTGCGACACTTTCAGGTGGATATGTTAAGCATTATCTATGTGATGAAGGTGCAGGTTGGCAACCAGATATTGCCGATATTAAATCTAAGATCACCAACAAAACAAAAGCACTTGTCATCATTAACCCAAACAATCCTACTGGCGCGGTTTACTCCGAAGCCATTTTAAAAGAGTTGGTTGCGTTAGCTGAAGAACATGGATTACTGCTGTTTTCCGATGAAATATACGATCGTATTCTGTATGACGGCGCCAAGCACATCCCAACAGCGTCACTAACGGAAGGACGTGTGCCCTGTGTAACATTTGGAGGCCTTTCTAAAGTCTATCGCACAGCAGGATTCCGCTCCGGCTGGATGATTATCACCGGCCCAACTAGTGGCGTTGAAGACTACATTTCTGGCATCGACATGCTAAGCTCTATGCGTTTGTGTGCCAACGTACCGGCTCAACACGCGGTACAAACTGCGTTAGGTGGTTATCAGACCATTAACGAACTCACAGCCCCAGGCGGCCGCCTGTACGAACAGCGAAACCTCGCTTGGGAAATACTGGATAGCATTCCTGGTGTGCATTGTCATAAACCTGAAGGTGCACTGTACTTATTCCCTCGACTGGATCCAAAGATATACAACATCAAAGACGATGTTGATATTGCATTGAGATTTCTAAAGGAAGAAAAGGTACTTTTGGTGCATGGTACAGGCTTTAATTGGCCATCCCCCGATCACTTACGCATCGTGTTTTTACCTCACGTTATCGAACTGCAACCAGCAATGGAACGCTTTGCTGCATTCTTATCGCGTTTACGAAACTAATTAGCTCTTGAAAAGGAACTAACTGCCCCTATGATGCTCCATAGTACTTTCACTCTGGAGCTTCATTATAATGCGAATTATGTTATTCCTTTTAACCAACATTGCAGTTCTGGTCGTAGCCAGCATTGTATTGAGTGTTTTGGGCGTTGAGCGCTACATCTCTGGTAGCGGCTTAAATCTAACTTCTTTACTTATCTTTTGTGCTGTATTCGGTTTTACTGGCAGCATCATTTCCCTACTACTCTCAAAGAAAATGGCGAAATGGGGTTCCAAAGCACAAGTCATTGAACAGCCCACCAACCATAAAGAGCAGTGGCTATTAACAACGGTACAAGAACTTGCCAATGAAGCAGGTATTAAGATGCCTCAAGTGGCTGTTTTTCCAGCTCACGAAGCCAACGCTTTCGCAACAGGTTGGAATAAAAATGACGCTTTGGTAGCCGTTTCAAGTGGTATGCTAGATCGCTATCCGCCTGACGAAATCCGTGCCGTCATGGCACACGAAATAGGCCACGTAGCCAACGGTGATATGGTAACTTTGACGCTGATTCAAGGCGTTGTGAACACGTTTGTAATGTTCTTTGCCCGTATTGCGGGTTATGCCGTCGATCAGTTTTTACGCCGCGATGACGAAGGTGAAGGGTCTGTTGGCTGGGGGTACTACATTGCCACAATGATCTTTGAGATCCTGTTTGGTATTTTGGCGAGTATGATTGTGATGTGGTTCTCGCGTTACCGCGAATTCCGTGCCGATGAAGCTGGCGCACGCTTAGCAGGCAAAGGCGCGATGATTGCAGCTCTTGCCCGCATCCAAAGCGAGCACGAAGTATCACACATGCCTGACACTATGGTGGCGTTTGGTATTCGCCGTGGGCGAAAGTCTAGCTTTGGTGAGCTTTTCTCAAGCCACCCACCAATCAACGACCGAATTGCAGCGCTACAAAAACTATAACTCGAGTTATCTGCAAAATAAAAAAGGTCCTAGGTGGACCTTTTTTTAGCCATATCAGAACCTATCGCTGTTTTTTGGCAATTGTATCTAAAATATATGCTCGCAAAGGTATACCTTGTTCTTTTTCAATACTATTGAACTTAATGCCATACACATACATATATTCAACCCCCATGCGCGATAAAAAAGCATTATCAGCAATACTCGCCTGCAGTTGTTCAAGCATTTGAATTTCTTGATTACGAATCTCGCAGTCCAACTTAAGAATATGCTTAAATTCACCAATTTGAAGATTCAGTGCAAGCTTCATTGTTTGGTTGACTGAGCCAAAGTCATCCTTTGAAACAATTTTACAGCCACCAGTACTCAAATCAACAACAACACCAGTTGAACTGCTGTAAATAGGCTGCTCGCCGTTCGGCTCGAGAGAGCAAATTAAGCGCGCCTCAACACGCACAGCTTGACGCACTTCTGAGGTCTCTACATATTCGGGATATGCAATATGCAAATGCCCCGCTGGCTCCAAAAAGCTCTTTGCTATCTTTGTTGAGAATGCACAAACTGCTGTTGCAGACATCAAGCGCACATTCACCACTTGATTATCACGCACAATAATATTTTTGCCATTAACTCGTGGACAAGTAACGATCAGTGATCGCCCAGGTATACGACCTAAAACGCGAACAGCATAACGACCTGGCGGCGAAATAAACTCAATTTGAACATTCGTTCCCATTGGAACAGCAATTTCCTTAAAATCAACCTGAGTGACTTCCGCCATCACAACTCCTAGAGACTATTTTGAAGAAAACCCAAAGCACGCAATTCACGTGAGAACTTTGGGTGCTTCACTAAAGTAGTATTGAACTCGTCACGCTCAACGTAATTTTTCCGCAGCCAATCAAATCCTTTATCCATTCCACTCGACATTACATGCTTAAAGCGTGAACTGTCACGGGCAACATCAAACACTGACTGAATAGCTCGGGCAATTGTTTCATCGCGCTCAAGACTTGAATTCATCTTTATTTCACAAATACTACCCTGACTAATCGCCTCAGCAAAACTACTTTTTGGCGAAATATCAAAGAATTGGCAAACTGATTGATAAATATACCAGGTTCCTTTCTCTCGTCCTTGCTTGCTATAGCCTGCAATATGTGGGGTAGCAATATCGCACAACGCAGCCAGCTCCATGTTCGGATGTGGCTCACCAAGCCAAACATCTAACGCTAAGTTTAACTTACCGTCTAAAGCATGAAACTGCTTGATCAATGCAGGCTCATTAATCACACCACCACGACCCGCCGAAATAATAGTCTGGCCAGATTTTAACTTGTTTACATACTCATCACTGATCATATCAAAGCTTGGGTACAGGCCCGTCTTAGTTAACGGTGCATGTAAACAGACAACATTACAATCCATTACCTCTTTCAAATCTGTCAGCGCGACACCTGGGACACTTTTCTGCAAGAAAGGATCATAAGCAACCACTTCACACCCTAGTGCCACGAAACGTGATGCCACACATCTACCTACGTTCCCCTGCCCCACAACACCAATGCGGGCATCAAGCCAACGCACACCTTTGGTCATATACATATATGACAACGCACTGAAAACATAATCTGCGACCGCATCCGCATTACATCCCGGCGCACTGTTAAAGCCAATGCCCTGTTCGGTCAAATAATTCGTATCAATATGATCTGTACCAATTGTCGCACTGCCAACGTACTTAACGGGCGTACCACTTAATAATGCCTCATTAACCTTAGTAACCGAACGTACGAGCAGAATATCCGCATCCATGAGTTGTTCTTTTGTTAGAGACCTTCCGTTTACAAGTGTAACGTCTCCTAAATCGCTAAATAATGAGACAACATTAGGCATGTTCTCATCGGCAATAATTTTCATGGCATTCTCTTAAATGGTGCAACAGACTTGCAGCAGGTGCTTGATAATGATTGGTATACAGAGCTTCGGCATACGTTAATACCCGCTCAGGTATGTCTCTATCTATTAACGTACGTACTTTGTCTAACACTGCGTTACGAAATGGTTTTGCATCGTAATCAGGCAATGCCAGATTATCGACACTGACCTCAAAACTCATTGCGCAAGCCCAATGAAAAATGCACTCGTAAGCTTGCGGCTGAACTTCGAAGCGCTCGAATTCTTTTTGCTGTTCTATACTACGTCCATCTTCTGCATACCAATAGCCGAAGTCATCCTGCTTACGACGCTCATAACCCGCCACACACCAATGACTCACTTCGTGCAAAGCACTCGAAGGGTAATCATAGCGATATTGAATTTGGCTGATACCTTGAGGGTCTTTTGCTAGATAAAAAGGCTCTTCAAAACCGCCTTTCAAGACGGTGCTATAAGCAGAAAAAAAGACGTCGTGAAACGTCTTTTCCAAAAAACTTGCGTTCACATGTTCTCTCTAAATCTAAGCCTTCGTGCCCACACGAAAGCTTAAACGTGGCTTAATAACTAACCACGGTAGTAACGTGATGGGAAGAAAGGCATTTTTGCTGGTGTTAAAGGAACAAGTTTACCACGTAACGATGCAAAAAGCGGCTGATCTAAACGGTCAGTTTGTACATACGCCATAACAATTGGCTTGCCAAGAGAGGGAGCAAAACCGCCACTGGTCACGGAGCCCGCAAGATCACCAGCTTCCGTTACAATATCAACGCCTTCACGAACTGGCGCTTTACCATCAACAATGAAGCCAACACGTTTACGAGAAACGCCTTTGGCAAATTGACTTAAGATCACATCTGCACCGACAAAGTGACCTTCACGCTCTCCACCCGCTCGGCGAACTTTTTGAATTGCCCATGTTATAGACGCTTCAACTGGCGTTGTTGATTGATCCATATCATGACCGTATAAACACAAACCAGCTTCTAAGCGAAGTGAGTCACGAGCACCAAGACCAATCCATTCAACTTCATCGTACACCGTTAATGCTGCACAAAATTCAATCGCGGCTTCATTTGGTACGGAAATTTCGTAACCATCTTCACCTGTGTAACCTGAACAGCTAACCCATAGCTCGATACCGTTCCATTCAAGCTTAGTCGACTGCATAAACAATAGATCTTTAAGCTCAGGTAAAACTTGAGCGGCTACTGCACGTGCTTTCGGGCCTTGCAAAGCTACAAGAGCACGATCAACAACCTCTACTTCTGTTGTGGGTAGATTGTTTTTAAGGTGAGCAATGTCTTGCTCTTTACATGCAGCATTGACCACCATATAAATCTCATGATCACCAAGATTCGTAAACATTAGGTCATCTGAAACACCGCCATTCGTGGTCGTAAACACACCGTAACGCTGATGATTTAATTCAAGACCAAGTACATCAACTGGCAATAATGCCTCAAGTTCTGTCTTGACGTTATCGCCACGTAAAACGATTTGCCCCATGTGCGACACATCAAATAGACCCGCAGAATCACGTGTCCATAGGTGCTCTTTCTTCACCCCCAATGGATATTGAACTGGCATCTCATAGCCAGCAAATTCGACCATGCGCGCGTCAGCATCTACATGCGCTTGATATAAAGGAGTACGTTTCATGAGCACCTCTGGTTAACAATGAATCTATTATGTGTGTTTCCAATCGGAAACAAAGTATCTTAGTAAATTTTAGTGATTGCAACTATATGATACAAACCAATATGTTTAATCGTCTCAACCTGTAAACTCTATGGAAGAACAAAATAAAAAGATTTAGCCAGTCAATTTTTCTCTTTGCGACATTTTTTGAAAAACTTCAAATTTTGTTGGAGTCGACGTGTTTCCAATCGGAAACTTTTTGTTTATGATGCAGAAATCTCATAACAATGCAGATGATTAGTACGAAAGGTGAGATGATCTTTTTTCACTTCATTTGTTAAAACAAATGCTAGAATAAGCGTCATCTCAGAATGTCATCGACATGAATATTCAAATAAGAGGATCTTAACATGGCTAACACTGAAGCCTTTTTCAGCCAAGCACTTAAAGACCGCGATGCTGAGCTATACGCTACTATCGCAGAAGAACAAGAACGCCAAGAAACTGGTATCGAACTTATCGCTTCTGAAAACATCGTTTCTAAAGCGGTAATTGAAGCTCAAGGTTCTGTTCTTACAAACAAGTACGCAGAAGGCTACCCAGAAAAACGTTACTACGGTGGTTGTGAAGCTGTTGACGTTACTGAGCAACTTGCTATTGATCGCGCAAAACAACTTTTCGGTTGTGAATTTGTTAACGTTCAACCGCACTCTGGCGCGCAAGCAAATGGTGCTGTTTTCCTAGCGCTTTTACAACCAGGTGACACTATCATGGGTATGTCACTGTCTTCTGGCGGTCACTTAACTCACGGTGCAAAACCTGCTCAGTCTGGCAAATGGTTCAACGCTGTTCAGTACGATGTTAGCCCTGAAACTCTATTGATCGATTACGATGCACTAGAAGCTCAAGCAATCGAAACTAAGCCTAAGCTTATTATCGCTGGTGGTTCTGCTATTCCACGTCAAATCGACTTTGCACGTTTCCGTGAAATCGCTGACAAAGTTGGCGCATTCCTAATGGTAGACATGGCACACATCGCAGGTCTTGTTGCGACAGGTGTTCATCCAACGCCATTCGGTCATGCACACGTTGTAACAACAACAACTCACAAAACTCTACGTGGCCCACGTGGCGGTATGATCTTGACTAACGATGAAGCCATCGCTAAGAAGATCAACTCTGCCGTATTCCCAGGCTACCAAGGTGGACCACTAATGCACGTTATCGCTGGTAAAGCGGTTGCATTCGGTGAAGCACTTAAACCAGAATTCACAGACTACATCAAACAAGTTGTTGCTAACGCTAAAGCACTTGCAGAAGTAATGGTTGAGCGTGGTTGTGATATCGTTACCGGCGGTACTGATACGCACCTAATGCTTGTTGACCTTCGTCCAAAAGGCCTTAAAGGTAACGCAGCCGATGCAGCACTAGAGCGCGCTGGTATCACTTGTAACAAAAACGGTATTCCTTTCGACACTGAAAAACCAATGGTAACTTCTGGTATCCGTCTTGGTACACCAGCAGCGACTTCACGTGGTTTCGGTGAGGAAGAATTCCGTAAAGTAGGTCACCTAATCAGTGACGTTCTTGACGGTCTAGTAGAAATGCCTGAAGGCAACCCAGAAGTAGAAGCTCGCGTAAAAGCAGAAGTACAAGAGCTTTGCAAACGCTTCCCTCTATACCGCTAATTCGCTCTCGCCCGAGGTGATCCCTCGGGCTACTTAATAGGAAAGATCGCCATGAGCAACATTCCATCAAACTTGAAATATGCAGACTCACACGAATGGGTCCTAGACAACGGTGACGGCACAGTAACTGTTGGCATCACGGATCACGCCCAAGAACTTCTAGGTGACGTTGTTTACCTTGAACTTCCAGAAGTGGGTGCTGAAACAACTGCCGCAGAGCAATTCTCACTTGTTGAGTCTGTAAAAGCCGCATCAGATATCTATGCCCCTGTATCAGGCGAAGTAGTTGAAGTAAACGAAGCTTTGGATGACTCTCCAGAACTTGTTAACGAATCTCCTTTCGAAGATGCGTGGATTGCAAAAATCAAGCTTAGCGATCCTAGCGAACTAGACAAGCTAATGAACGCAGACGCGTACGCTAGCTCTATCGAGTAATCGATACCAACACCCCTACTCCGTAGGGGTGTTTTATAACTCTCCCCCATTTCTTGCAATTTCTTTTATAGGTGACTTTCCATGACTTCGTGTATCCGCGATTTGTTAGGCAAAGACGAATTCATTGCGCGCCACATCGGACCTGATGTGAACGAGCAAACATCGATGCTCAATTCTCTAGGCTATGATTCCTTAGATAAACTGATCGAGAACACCATTCCAAACGCGATCCGTTTGGCCAATCTTGATATGTCTAAGCAGCCAGTCAGTGAATACGAAGCACTAACGCAGCTAAAAGAAATTGCAGGGCGCAATAAGATTGCCCGCAGTTATATCGGCATGGGTTACCACGACACATTTGTACCCACCCCAATCGTTCGCAACCTGTTAGAAAACCCTGGCTGGTATACCGCTTACACACCTTACCAACCAGAAATTTCACAAGGTCGCTTGGAAGCATTGTTGAACTTCCAACAAGTGATTATTGATTTAACGGGTATGGAAATCTCAAACGCGTCTTTATTAGACGAAGCAACAGCTGCGGCAGAAGCTATGACGCTGATGCAGCGCTCCAGCAAAAAGAAAGTGAGCACGATATTTGTTGCCAGCAATGTTTTGCCGCAAACCATCGACGTTGTCAAAACACGTGCAGAGTTATTGGATTTTGAAGTCATAGTAGATGACCTAGAAAACCTAACAAACTATGATGTCTTTGGTGCCATCCTACAGTACCCTGGCATCGATGGTAGCGTCACGGATCTAACTGATGCAATTGACCAAGCTCACGAACAAGGTGCGTTGGTAACCACTGCGGTGGATTTGTTGTCTTTAGTTCTGCTGAAGTCTCCTGCCGAGATGGGTGTTGACATCGTTGTCGGAAGTGCTCAGCGCTTTGGTGTACCAATGGGCTTCGGTGGCCCACACGCTGCCTTCCTAGCAACCAAAGACAAATTCAAACGCTCTATGCCTGGTCGCGTTATCGGCGTATCAAAAGATAGCCATGACAAACCAGCATTACGTATGGCAATGCAGACTCGTGAACAACATATTCGCCGCGAGAAAGCGACATCTAACATATGCACTGCTCAAGCCTTACTGGCGATGATGGCGGGATTCTACGCGGTTTACCACGGCCCTGACGGTCTTAAGAAGATTGCATCACGTGTTGCCAGCTTTACCAGCATTTTTGCAAAAGCACTTAAAGGTACTTACTCGTTCAACGGCACGCATTTTGATACTTTGGTAGTCAAAACACTTGATAAAACCGATGAGATCCTAAAAAGCGCCGCGGAAAAGAACATCAACTTGTACCATGCTAGCAGCACTGAGTTATCACTTTCGTTCAGTGAAACCAGCACGATTGAAGATCTATACAATCTAGCAAGCAGCTTCGGCGTTGAACTTTCTGAAGACCTATTGGACTCAGAAGTAGACTTCGGCATCGAAGAAAGCATGCTACGTGACGATGCCATCCTAACGCATCCAGTATTCAATACGCATCACAGCGAAACAGAATTGATGCGCTATATGCGTCAGCTAGAAGTTAAAGACATCGCTCTAAATCAAAGCATGATTCCACTGGGTTCATGTACGATGAAGCTAAACTCCGCTTCTGAGATGATCCCTGTAACGTGGGAAGAATTTGGTCGCATCCACCCATTTGCACCAAAAACTCAAGTATCTGGTTACCAGTCATTACTAAACGACTTGATCGCTATGTTGTCAAAAGCCACTGGCTACGACACTATTTCACTGCAACCAAACTCTGGCGCCCAAGGTGAATACGCAGGTCTAATTGCAATTGACAAGTACCATAAATCTCGTGGCGACGATCAGCGTAACATCTGTTTGATCCCAAGTTCAGCTCATGGCACAAACCCAGCGTCTGCCGCCCTAGCAGGCATGAAAGTTGTGATCGTTAAATGTGACGAGAACGGTAACATTGACGTTGCAGACCTGACTGAGAAAGCAGAAAAGCACGCAGACAACCTAAGCTGCATCATGGTGACCTACCCTTCTACTCACGGTGTGTTCGAAGAGCAGATCCGTGACGTATGTGACATTGTTCACAACCATGGTGGTCAAGTGTACATCGACGGCGCGAACTTGAACGCTCTAGTAGGTATTGCACCTCCAGGTAGCTTCGGCGGCGACGTATCGCACTTAAACCTACACAAAACATTCTGTATCCCACACGGTGGTGGTGGCCCAGGTATGGGTCCTATCGGTGTTAAATCACACCTAGCACCCTTCCTGCCAGGCCATTCTGTATCACCTGTGGTACAGAACGAAACGCAACACGGCGCGGTATCTGCAGCACCATACGGTTCCGCAAGCATCCTAGTGATCACTTGGATGTATATCAAAATGATGGGGGATCGCGGCCTACGTGACGCAACGTTCAACGCCATTCTAAATGCGAACTACATAGCGAAGCGTCTTGGTGAATACTACCCTGTTCTTTACACAGGTAAAAATGGAACTGTTGCTCACGAATGTATTATCGACATTCGTCCGATCAAAGCAGAGTCGGGCATTTCTGAAGAGGACATTGCGAAGCGTCTAATGGACTTCGGCTTCCACGCGCCAACCATGTCATTCCCAGTAGCTGGCACTTTGATGATCGAACCAACGGAATCTGAAAGCCGTGATGAGCTAGACCGTTTCTGTGACGCTATGATTCAGATTCGCTCTGAAATCGCGAAGGTTCAAGCAGGTGAATGGCCACTAGAAGACAACCCTCTAGTACACGCACCACACACAGCGGCTTGCTTGCTTGAAAGTGACTGGTCACACGCTTACACACGTCAAGAGGCAGCGTATCCTCTACCATGGATTCAAGCACGCAAGTATTGGCCACCAGTGGGTCGTATCGACAACGTATACGGCGACCGTAATTTGTTCTGTGAGTGTCTACCAGTAGAAAGCTACCAGAACTAATCGCTGATTAGTTAGACAATAAAAAGGCGAATCTTAGGATTCGCCTTTTTCGTTTTGTACGAGCGGGCTGCCTCCCGCGATTCGCTTTTGTAGGGCCTCACTTTGCGAGGGAACATTGCTCCCGTACAAACGGATTCCGATATGCTATTAAGTTTGACTTAGTATCGCTATATGGCGTTTGACTACGATTGATACTAAAGACTCGATACTGCTTGAGTCATTCTTTGCTATTCCCCTATTCCCCTATTCCCAACTGCCGACTCTGCATGTAGTTCGCGAGCTGTTGAGCTTCCAATGAATCAGTTTCTAGCAATGCTTGATAAACGCCTGTTTGATCAGCCGGTTTTCTATGCTGGCCGAGTTTTTCTTTAGCTTGTATGTCGTCGAGTACAATTCGAAATCCCACAACAGCTTTTGTAAGACGTGCTTTATATTCACTTGGCATAAGTTGGTTATTGCTAAGAAGCTCTGGTTCGTATTTTGAAACAAGTTCATCCATTGAATCAGAAGTTTCTTGTTCACTGAGAAGCTCGACCACACCGTAACAATGGACTGCAGCATAGTTCCATGTCGGTACAGCGGGATTGGTTTGATACCAAGAAGGTGAGATATACGAGTGCGGACCATTAAAAACGACTAATACACGCTGGTCGTCCACTTGTTGCCAATGTCCATTGGCTTTTGCAAAATGCCCATATAAACAGCCTAATTCACCCTCTTCCGGTTTTAAAATCAGTGGCAAGTGCGTGGCTTCTAGCGTCGGCGACACAATTAATCCAAAGCCAAATTGCTCTATAAACTTAGCGATGGCAACTGACTCAGTCAATTCCGTACTGGCAGGTGTATACATGATCGTCCTAATTTGTCATTAATGGATGTTCAAATGTCTTTTATACGAGATTCTGTTCAGACATGACTAAATGATAACGAAAATCAGGCTTTTATTGTGCAACAATATTCAGCGCCACTGAAGCACCGTCAAACCGATGAATCCGATGACCATCACTTAGACTTTTCAATCAGCTTACAGAAGCATTACGCTTACAAACACTAAAACCACTTAAAATTAGTTAGATTTTTATAGCGTGGCAAAACATCACATCACGCCTAACTGTCCCCTTCACTTCTTTCCTTATGACAAGCTAACAAAGTCTGTTTTAAAACCTCAATAATTAAAAGGATTTACCTCTTTGAAATTATTCAACAAACTGTTTCCGCTTGATGACTTAATAAGTACGGTTAAGCGTTTCCCTTTGTCTGTTCTATGTGCCCTGCTACTGTTTTTGCTTTGTATTCTATCGATTCATAAAATAGTAGATATTGAAAACACATCTATTGAGCGTCTGTTAGTTGTTTTAGGTACATCCTACTTAATATTTGGGATCATACGCTTGCTAGCGCAGAGCCAAGGCTTGAGTCGTGCCAAAGAATACAGTTTGTCCGCCCTTTGCGCAGTTGCAATTATCGCATTGGCATGGCTCCCCATTATATGGTGGATGCACTTTTATTATTTGGTGCCAGCCCTTCTATTAACACTTATGTTTGCGCCATTCTTAAAGAGTGGTGATGACCTGTCGGTTTGGTTTTTTAATAGCACAATGTGGTTCGGTGTCATCGTTTCTTACGTCGCATTGCTGCTGTTTGCGGGTGGTCTCTGTACTGCTTTATGGGCAGTTCATGAACTCTTTGATTTAAATATCCCTGACGAAGTGTATAGTGACATTTGGGCGTTCGCATGTTTAATTTTAGGACCTATTTATGCACTAAGCTGGGTACCAAATCGTTTTTTCTTTTCCAAAGAAGACTGCAATGCTCCAACGGGACTGAAGTTTATTGTGAACTGGATTTCAGCGCCGATGGTATTTCTCTACCTTGGCGTTCTGTACGCGTACTTTATAAAGATCTTAATAACAGGTGAAGTACCAAATGGGCATTTAGCCTATATGATTTGCGGCTTTATTGGCGCAGCGATCGTTACCTATTTATTCGCTCATCCTTTACGTGAGCAAAGCTCTGCACAGTTACGCTTGTTTTACCGTATCCTGTTTCCAGCGATGATTGTGCCTATTGGCTTTCATTTCTATGCGATTTGGGAGCGCGTCAGTGCATACGGCATTACGGAATCGCGTTACATGCTGGGCATTTCTGCCCTATGGTTTGCATTTTTGGCCACAGCAGGCACATTAAAGCGTTTACCTTTGCGAGCGATACCTATGTCACTGGCAGTATTAATGCTTATAGCGACTGTGGGGCCTTGGAGCGCTGTTTCAGTATCTGGACTAAGCCAAAAAGCAAGGTTGGAAGCACTGCTAATAGAAAACAATATTCTTGTTAACGAAAAAATTGTAACACCAAGTATTAAGCCAAACTTTGAGGTACGTAAAAATATCAGCTCTATCTTAGCCTATATGTGCCGAACTAAGCGTAGTGAGTTGATTGAGGTGTGGTTTGAACCAAATAAACAGATCAATTTCCAATGTGACGAGTACGCTTTAACGGAAGAAATGGGGTTTGAGTTTGTCTATTATTATAATGAAGCAGCCGATGAAAACCGCTTTGACCTTTATTCCCAAAGCAACGGCTATAAAGATATTACTGGCTATGACCATTTAATTGAAGGGGTGTACCTGTTCAAAAGTACAAATGAATTCGAACAGTACAAGCTTACCTTTGGTGACGACGAGACTTTAACAGCCAGTTTCCTGGCTCCCTATTTGAACGTTGTAGTGGCAAATATGGACCCTATAGAAGTTGATTTGACTGCCTTATTGCAACGTCTTCTTGCGTTAGAGACTGAGAGCAGCCAATACCAAGACATGGAATTTCGCGGTGAAAATCAGGACATATCTTATCGATTTGAATTCACAGGCTTAAGCGGAGCAATGCATGGCGATAATATCGATATCAGCAACATCAACTTTGACTTTTATTACAAGCTTAAACAGTGATTACTGACTTTAAACAATTGCCATGCTTGGCGCATCACGTTAGATGTGGCGAATAAACAATGCGACAAACTACCCTAGCAGTTTAGTCGCTTCATACACAAACTGACCAGAGACTAACAACAATAATGCCGCCATTGATCGCTTTACAGTGCTCAGAATTTTGGGGTTAAGCACGGCATGCTTTAACTTATTACCTGCAATAAAATAGCTGGTCGGTGCTCCACCGGCCATTGCCCCCAATATTATCGACATTATCAAGATAGCAACGCCTTCAATGTGCGCATTTGGAAACTGAATGGTGACAATGGGTAAGACCACAACCATGGCCTTGGGGTTCGTTAGTTGCATTATAAAGCCAGATAGAAAAGAAAAATTACGCGGCTCTTGTTGAAGAGCCTGATGTTCAAAACTTGCCACAAAAATTCTAATTGCTAAATAACCAATGTAAGCACTGCCACCTAATGCTGCCACACCTTGTAAGGTGGGTGTCATTATAGAACTGCCCAAGTAACCAATCATGACAAATAACAATGTCATAGCCACAGCAACTCCCGCACAAAACCTCAGTACACGCCAACTACTGTTTGTAACACCTGCAAACAGAGACAGCATGTTTACGGGGCCTGGACTGTACATCATCGCCAATGCAAACAGGAATATTTCAAGCATGGGGTAACCTCCAACGGCCATTCATCAGATTAAAACGTTCGGTTAGAATGAAATTTAGCGTGCTAGCAGCAAACGCTGATATTGTCGCGGTGTCATCCCAAATACTGGTTTGAAGCGGCGATTAAAATGACTTAAATCGTTGAATCCCAGTTGATCAACAACGCTCATGACAGACACACCAGCACGTAACGCTTGCTTGCCACGGTGAATACGGACATTGAGCCAATACTGGTGTGGCGTCATGCCTGTGTAATCTTTAAAACTGCGAAGAAAATGGTACTTTGACATGCAAGCTACTTGGCAAAGATTATCGAGTGAGACTTCTTCTTGGTAATGGGTTTGCAGATAGTCTTTCGCCTGCTCCAAGAGCCGTTGGCGGCGCGTCTCTGGCTGCAACGGCTGCTTAGATTGATAGCGAACCAATTGTTCTGTCAACTCAAAAAGCAATGACTCATACTCACTGGAGGTAGCATGTTTCAGTTCAATTAATTGCGCTAAGCGACTAATATGTTGCTTGACCAAACGATCGTTAAAAACTGCATCTTGGATACGAAACTGCTCTGGAGAGGTCACATTAAGTGCTTCAAGTGAAGGCATCATTTGATCAGGGTGAACATACAACATATTGTACGTTAATGTTGCATCAGATCCTGACTCACCGTCATGGGCATCACCAGGGTTAAACACCATTATTTGCCCCGGATGACTATGATGAAATGCTCCATGGGTGTAAAAATCTTGGCGACCAGATATAGTCACTCCGATAGAATACTCTTCATGGGCATGGGTACTGTATGCAAAGTCGGTCATTGATGCACGCAACAACGTCAGATGATCAAAACCATCACTATTAATGAATTTGAATTGGTTGTCCTCGGACATTTGCCCCGCCTCTCCACGTTGCTATTGAATACAGTGATTATAGTGATTGCAACTTTGTTTCGATTGGACAAAATTGCGCTTTTATACAGTCGTATGATCTAAATGTATTCTTGCAGACAAAAAAAGCGAACCATCGGCTCGCTTTTGGGACCATCAATTTTGACAATGGCAATTAAACTTTACGGCAAGCTGCCGCGGTGAATAGAACATCAGTTGAGCTGTTTAGGGCTGTCTCTGCAGAATCTTGAAGCACACCAATAATAAAGCCTACCGCAACCACTTGCATGGCAACATCATTTGGGATGCTAAACAGACTACAAGCCAATGGAATTAGTAGTAGTGAGCCACCTGCCACACCAGAGCTACCGCCAGCAGACACGGCAGCAATAATGCTCAGTAACACCGCTGTACCAAAATCAACAGTAATCCCTAACGTATTTACCGCCGCTAGGGTTAGAACCGTTATGGTGATTGCTGCACCGGCCATGTTGATGGTCGCACCTAAAGGAATAGATACCGAATAGGTATCTTCGTCTAATTCTAAGCGTTCACAAAGAGACATGTTAACTGGAATATTGGCCGCCGAACTGCGCGTAAAGAACGCTGTTAAGCCGCTTTCTTTTAAACACTTAAATACTAATGGGTAGGGATTTTTGCGTGTTGTAAGAAATACCAGTAATGGGTTGGTCACTAAAGCGATGAATAACATTGCACCGATTAATACCATCAATAGGTGTGAATAGCCAAGCAATGCATCAAAGCCTGTTGTCGCGACGGTATTCGCCACCAAGCCGAAAATACCAAACGGCGCTAAGCGAATAACAAAACCAACTACGGTCGTAATGCTGTCAGCAATATTTTGTAGCAGCGCTTTAGTTGTATCAGACGAAGGACGCAAACCTATGCCAATGACAATTGCCCACGCCAAAATACCGATAAAGTTACCCGTTGCCAAAGCATTGACGGGGTTATCAACCATGTTAAAAGCCAAAGCACCGAGTACTTCACCAATACCTTGAGGTGCAGCCCGTCCAAGATCAGCGGTGACTAAGCTCAGTTGCGTTGGAAATGCAAAACTGAATACAACCGCTGTGAACGCAGCAATTAATGTACCCGCTGCATACAGCATCAAAACTGGCTTAATAAAGGTTTGTTGATTCTTTTTATGGTTGGCGATCGATGCTACCACCAAAAGAAATACTAGAATGGGTGCGATACCTTTGAGCGCTTTAACAAAAAAAGCACCTAAGACGCCTACGGTCTGACCTGCACTTGGCGATATAGACGCCAAGGCAATACCGAATGCAATACCCAAAATAATTAGCAACACTAAGCTGCAATTCATATAACGCTGAAACAGCGTTGGAGTCGTGCTTGAAGCCATGAATAAACACCATCATTTTTTGAAGCGTGCACCATAAAGCATCAAAACAAATAAATGAACCATTTTAATGTTATTAATCTATCAAACTGTTGTTTTATTGTCTTTCATCGGTAGAAAAGACTATTTTTTGGATCTTTGCTGGTGATTAATTCTTTAAAAGAATCCGTTTACCTATTTCAGTTGTTTAAAAAAAAGCCAAACTTAATTAAGCTTGGCTTTTAAAAGACTTGTTCGAATTAACACTTCAAGAATGAATTAAACAATTGTAAACCGCTTATCAAAACGAGAAATCATCAGGATATTACGAATAAAGCCGTTGGCCCCTTCGATTTTAACTTCAACATCTTCACCTAACGACGCTTTCATACTAAGCAACATCCCAAGTGCGGCACTGTCTAAATACTCAACACTCTCTATGTCGATGGTAAAATGTTTATAAGGGCTACCAACAAATTGTTCGTAAGCCTCTCTAAAATCATTAAACAAAGAGAAGTCAAAGCTACCTACAACAGATATTTCGACCACTCCTTTGTTCTTGTGTTCGGTAACAGTAATACTCATATATTCTGACCTTAGCGATCCCGCTTAGTGGCCGCCTCCCATACAATCTGGTGATTGCGGGGACTCAAAACGGCGAGCTTCCCATTCTTCGTCGGTATATAAGTGTAGTGCTAATGCGTGTATTTTTTGCATTTGATCAGTCAAGGCACCGTACACCAACTGATGACGCTGTACCGCTCTTTTGTCCGAAAAAGCATTACTGACAAGAGTCATCTTGAAGTGAGACTCACTTCCCTGCGGTACATTGTGCTTATAGCTTTCGTTTTCCAGTTCAATGTGATGAACATTAAACGCTCGCTGGATGGTTTCTCGAATTTCATTCTCAATACTACTCATACTTCCTCCAGGAGTCGCTTATTCAGCTTCTGTAAGTTCGTTTTTGTTTACATTATCTAACTCATGGTCACCACTTAGCAAGGCCTGACCACGCTGTTGAGGGTAAGCAACATCGATCGATACAGCACCACCCTCTCGCCAAACGCTGATAATAGTATCCATATTGGCTGCCATTACTGCACGTTTATCATCTGGCGCGGCTGCAATCACTTGTAGGCCGATGTCACGCATGAAGCCCATACAAGTCGATGTTTTTGCCATATCGATTTTGTTGAAGGCTTCATCGAACATAGCCAAAGAGAACCCACCGACTATGTCACCGTCCATGGTTTCATGAAGACGGTAAGTGGTCGACAAGGCTGCCGCAATAGCCAAGTAGAACGGTATTTGATGCTCACCACCTGAACCTGTCTGAATTCGTTGAGACAAGGTAGTTTTCTTATTGCCTTCCGTGTCCAATATATCGACTTCAAAGTTATAGAATTTACGGTAATCCGCCAAGTCTTTTTGCTTATCTTCATCAGTGATAAGTTCTTGAATCACTGAAATCGCTTTTGCATGTTCAGGATCACCCGTTTGCTCAGGATCAAACAAACCACCTACATTAGCTTGATCCATCGAGCTAAACTTTGCCACCAAATCTAAGATATCTTTCATATCGCCGTTTGGATAGAAACGGAATTGATATACTTCTTGGTTGAATGGACGACGCTTTAAGCTGTTATTAAGCTCTTTGATAATCAACGCTACTTGGTCAAGTGAGTCTTTCAGTTTAGATACGTAGTCACTGCGGAACGTTTCTTCGGCTTCACGACGAGCAAGTTCAGCACGCTTCGCATACTTTGCCAGCTCTGTTTCACTCAGCACTGTAATTTGGTGCGTAACGTAATGTTCAAACTCTTCAAATTTAGATTCTAAATAATCCAGTTGAATATCATCGTCCATGCTGCTGTTATGATATTTCGCGTAATGATCGGCCACTTCTTTACGGACTTTCTGATCGAACATTTTTACCTTTTCAGTGGCTTTCTCAGCTCGACTCAGCGCTTCTTTATATATTGCAGCACCGTTTACCATACTGGATTCCAACAGCTCATAACGCTCGCTGGCGTACTCAGCATTAAATAAAGGATTTGAGGTCGTTTTCGTACGCTCTTCATCAAGTGCCGACAGAGCTTCAGCAAGCTGTGTTTTTTGCGTATTCAAAGAACCGTACTGTTCAGCAATCTGCTGACGCTCACGATCCAGTTTCTTACGCCCCAACTCGATCGAGCTAATACGCGCTTTTAATGCATCGATTCGCTCTTGTAGATCCGTGTCATCACGTTGCTGCAAAGCAGCTATTTGTGCTTCCACGTCTGCCAAGTCTTGTACAACACGGGTATTGGATGCGCCTGCATCTTGAAGGGATTCTGCATCAAATTGGTTGGATGCCATCACACGGCCAAGCATAGAATCTGCTTTTTCTAGGCGCTGATCAGTCTTCATGTAATCCATCAACTCACCGCTTAACTGTTGTAGCTGAGCTTCACGTGATTGACGCATGCCATCGGTATTAATACCTACCATCATATGGGGTTGGAATCGAATGGTCGAGATCGTACCGGACAGTTTCAACATGCCGTCAGCCGTCATGGCACTGTCTTCACGTAACAATTCACGCTCTGTGTTGACTGGCTTAATACCACCAAGACGACGGTTTAAGTACGCTTGAGCATGATCATTATTACAACGAATAAAACGTAGAACCGAATTGCTATCACCTCGGTTTAACCATAAGCGAGTTTGTGTCGTATCGATCACACGACAGCCCATCAATTGACGACGGTGGGCTCGGAAAATACGAATCGCTTCTTCGGCATCATCCGGTTCAACGATCAACGCTTCTCGTTGCCCACCTAAATAACCTTCAATGGCGTCCTGCCATTTGTGATCAGTAACTTCTGCTAAGTGACTCAAAGGTGTCGCTTTAATATTAGCTTGGTCGAGTAAATCAATTAAGCGCTTAACATTGGCAGATAATGGGCTAGACCCGCCTTTTAAGGATTTAACATCCGCTTCAAGCTGACGACATTCATCTTTAAGATTCAAAATGTTGCGATTCAGTTGAGTACGCTGCTGGAAAACAGCACTTTTACCTTCATCAAACGCATCATTGATTCGCCCCAATAATTTACTAACGGCTTTGATATTACCTACAATATTACCGTCTGCATCAATGCTATTAGCTAACGATTGCGCCTCGCTAATCATCGCACAAATGTCTTTCGGCAAGACGTCTTCAAACATTTGCAGAGCGCCAAGCAGCTGTAACACCTGATGTGCCTGAATCACAGTTTTACGGTCTTGTTGCCCTTCAAGAGTCAGCAACTTTTTGCTTTGTTCAAGCTGCTGTAGCTTTAGACCAACATCAGAGTGTTCATACTGTTGCTCTAGACGAACTAACTGCCCTTGCAACTGTTTAACAAGGTTCGCTTGCGCGACAATTTCTTCGTCTATTTCTTCTTCACGTTCTTTGAAGTTTTCGTACTGATCTTGGATTTCATCTTGCTTGCTACCAAGCTGATCAAAACGCGCTTCTGTTGCGATCCACTGATAATTAACGACGGTTTGTTCTTGTTGATGCTTCTTGTCACACTCCACTTGAATCGCTTGCAGATCATCAATGCGTTTCGCTACTTCTTGAGTTTTAGCTTCTAATTGACGGTATTCCAGCAAAGATTTCTGATACGCGCCCACTTGCAGAGGCTGCTCAGCAAGTACGAAGTCTTGAACAAAGCGCGTTGGCGATGCGATCGGCACAAACTTAAGAGCGTTTTTAAAGTTCTTGAGAAAAGAGTCCAGTGTAATAAGCTGTTCTGTACTTGGGCTCAATTCTTCTAAGTAGCGGTTCATATACTGTGTTGCAGAAGCACTACCAGACTTAATATACGGATCTAAGCAGACTTTTTTCATGGCTTCACGCACTTCCGGCCAAGACTTAGACTTGTATTGCTTTTCACCCATGACATCAATGAAGTCTTCACGGCGAACACCGTAGTTTGACAAGACAAAACGTCCTAAAACGTCTTCTTCTGGGCTTGCTAAAGAAGCCGTTAAACACAGTCCAACCGTCGACTCTTTGCCTGTATTCGAATCCTCGAATACCAGTGCTAGGTAAGAAATCGCATCTTGACGTGTTTGTGCACCATTAACTTTATCGCTTGCTTGACCAGAGTCGATCATACCTAAGATGTAAGAACGAATGCTTCGGCCTGATGCTTTACCATCATTGGCACTGGCGTTGTAGTTTAGATGGCGTTTGCTGGCACCCGTTAATACCGTCTGAATAGCATCCAATAATGACGATTTACCAGAACCCGTTGGACCAATAATCGCCGTATTACCACGAATATTGATTTCTTCCGCGCCCAATAGGTACCAGTTTACAAGAACAATTCGATTTAACTTTTTCATGCCATTTCCTATTGTGCTTCTGGGCTCTGTTCAACTTGCTCATCAACCACTTCATCTTCTTCTGGATCAGCACCATTGAAAGATTCAAGTTGACGTAAGTAAGCTTCCGTGACCACCAAGCGCACCACTGGCGTGATGTTAACCATGATGTTTTTTGCATCCTCTTCGAACGCTTTGCCTCGGATAATCAAACCATGCTTACTAAACAACGTTAAAATGTCTTTAAAACGTGTTTCCGTTGGAATTTCACGTTTCACCAACTGCACATAGCGTTCAAGAATGGCCACGCTGTTAGTGGCTACAAAACCGTTATCAATTTCAAAATTTTCTACTTTTTCTTCATAGATTTGACGTAGCACCAACAAAAAAAGTGTTTCGTCCGTTTTCAAACGAACAAACGCTTCACGCTCTATCGGCAATAAGCCAGCTAAACGTTCATTTTCGTTCACGTATAGCTTCATACCTAAGGCATCAAACAAGTTACCAAAGTATTGCTGGTACATCTCGACTAATAAAAAATGGCGACGTTGACCGTGTTTGAAAGCACTGACAAATTGGTTAGCAAGTAAATAGTTCGCAGTCTGCTGAAACTCTTGTGGGTCTTTACCGGACTCTTCTACGACCCGTTTTAATTCTCTAAGCATTCGATTTGCTCCTGCGTACTACATTAAATTCTCGACATTCTACGAACTCGTGAACATTGATATATTGATCTGTAAAAATGACATCAAAGGTTTTTTCAATACGCTTAGCATTCACACCTAATGAGCCGATGTAACGTAAATGGTCGAAACAGACAAAATCTTCAACTGAATCGATGGTAAAGTCCAAAATATGTATGGTGGGCTGTTCAGATAACTGTCGGTCTAAATAGCTTTGTAACTTGGCAACACTGACTTGGCGAGCCTCATGGAAGCGACGCTGACGATCTCGAAAGGCAATCGCGGATTGTGACACTTCTGCTTGTGTGATCACTCGCGGTGGCGGTGCTTCACGTCGTTTAGCAGGCTGCGCACTCGACTCGACGCCAACCACTTTGACACCAACCACATTTTTCAAAACAGGTAAGGTTTCGAATTTTGCTACATCCGTAATAATACCAGCGACTTTGTTTGCTAAGCCTGGACGAGAAGAGTCCATGTATCGCGCGGTATCTGCAGCACGTTTTTCAAGGCGATACCGGTATTCATCAATGCGCTCTAAGCGCTGTTCAATCGTCGTAAATGTTTGAATGATGTCGCGACAATCTTTCTCAACAGCGGCGAGTGCTTGATCTACTGAAATTAACTGTTGGTCAGCGTAACATTGTGCAATGTTACCCATTAAGGTTGGCTCGGCTAAAAAGCCTTGTGTAAGCTCCAAAATCTGGCGACGAAAACGAAATGGGTTATTGCTGGTTTTGATCGTTTTATAATCCGCAATCAAGATACCTTCGACAAACAGATCAAAAAAGCCTGCCACGATTTCTTTTGGGTCACGCTTAGCGAACAAGTCTCGTTGTAAACTGCGAATACCTAACAGAATTTGGTTCAAATGCGCAGAGAAATCACGCGAAGCCTCAGCGGTTTGACTTAGCGTGACCCCTCGTTCCTGCGGATGATTGGCCACGGATTCAAGGTTGCTTAAGATACTCAGTACTGTCGCGCCATAATTACGTTTACCGTGTCGACTGATTTCAACCAACGAGCGCAACAGCATGGAAACTTGTGGAGACATCAATACACTTACGCGATACAGCTCTTGCTCTTCGATCAACCAACCAGTGTGTACTAAACGATGGTAAATGCGTAAAGCGTATTCGTGTATTGTTTTGGGGGAATCGAAGCCATCCTTGTGATCATCATGCCAAGCAAGTGTATCGATCTTGTGAAGCGAGTCTTCTATCGCTTCAATTATGGCTGATTTGTCTTTTATCGGATCTTCCGCGTGGTCATAAAAGACATCGGATAGATCGAATAAAACGGCTTCTATTAGCGTTTTGTTGGAGCCCGATAAAGCTTGGAATATCTCATCGGGCAAATGGGTGAATAGCATTCAGAACCAATCCATTCATTATATTAAAGCTGACCCACCCTAAATTTAGTCATCGGTCAGCTTGGAAGTTATCGCTTTTTCCATGGCACTCACCACTTCGGGATCATCACCAATAGGATTAAGGAGCGTCAAAGTACGTTGCTCGGTATTCAATTCTTCTAGTTGTTTTGGCACATCAACACGTAGATGTCGACCCTGAGCAAAAAACAAAGGGAATACAGCGATGTTTGCCGTTTCTGGTGGAAGTATAGCCAACACATCCTCGATCGATGGTTTGCACAATTCCATATAAGCCAAAGTTACCTTATCTTCTGATACGACACCAGTGACCCTTGCCAATAACTGCTCAAAAGGTATTTTCCAACGCGGATCGCTACTGCCGTGGGCCAATAAAATAATATGGTCATATTGCTCTAGTTGCATGGTTTTACCTTTCTTTACATGAGGACATTTTAGCGATTTACCCCTTTAAAAAGAAGGGATTACCCAGCCTTAAAGGAATTAAAACACGTATCTAATTGATCTATTTTTCAAAATATGGCGTAAACTTAAAAAACCTTCACTTTTAGGAGCCAGATATGAAAGTTTTAGTCACGGGCGCTAACGGCTTTGTTGCGAGCAATTTGTACCCAATGCTCACCGCTGCAGGCCATCAAACCTTCGCACTGGTCCATAAACATCAAAACGCCATACCAAGTTACGTGCAAACCTTACATTTAGATGACTTAAGCGAACACTTTTTCGATGTTGTGGTTAATTTAGCAGGAGCTGGCATTGCTGATAAACGCTGGACACCGGCTCGTCAAAAAGAGCTCTTTGATAGCCGTGTACAATTTACCCATACACTGTTCGATAAATTGAAGCAAAAGCCTAGTGTTCTTTTGAATTCATCGGCTGTTGGTTATTACGGTTTTGATCAGTTTAAAACATTTACAGAAGACACCGCTCCCAATTCAGGCTTTACGCATAATTTGTGCGCGGCTTGGGAGAATGAAGCGGAACGATTTGCTGAAGCAGGTGTGCGTACGGCTATTTTCCGTTTGGGCGTTGTATTAGGTGACGGTGGTGCTTTAGCGAAAATGAAATGGGCTTACAAGTTTGGAATGGGCGGTAAAATCGCTTCCGGTAAACAATATTTCCCGTGGGTTCATGTTCACGATGTATGCCGCTTTATATTGACTGCCATGGAGGACAAACAATTTGAGGGAAAATATAATTTAGTCGCGCCACACAGTGTTACTCAAGCCCAGTTTGCCAAAAGCTATGGTAAAGCGCTGAATAGACCTACGCCTTTTACAACCCCTGCGTTTGTTCTTGAAACTATCTTTGGGGATATGAGTTCTTTGTTAACACAGGGTCAATATGTTGTGCCAAAAGCTCTTCTGGATCAACATTTCGTGTTTGAATATGCACAGCTTGATAATGCATTAAAAAGCCTCAATTAATGAGGCTTTAATCGGTACTATTTGGACGAAGCTTTCTGGGCACTGGAAGACCCTTGTCATCTTGAAGCGTATGCTTGCATTCGGGAAATTTAATACAGCCCCAAAAATACCCCTTAGCGCCTTTTTTACGAACAAGGTAGTGACCACAAGCTCGACAAGGGTATTTTTTGGACGATGACGGTTCGCCATTTAAGTCATCTAATGTCAACTTACACTCTGGGTAGTTACTGCACCCCCAAAATACGTTTTTACCATGCGTCTTCTTTCGCAGCTGTCCATTGCATAATGGACAAAAGAATTTTTTGGCACGTACAGGACGACCTTCGTCATTATTAGCTGTGTAATCGCAACTAGGATAATTTTCGCACCCCCAAAAGGCACCATTTTTACCACTTTTAAGCAATAACACACCTTGGCACTTCGGACACCGATAGCGCTTACTTGGCATACCGATATAGCCAGAACCATCTTGTGACAAGAACTCTTGTTCCCAAGCATCCGTTATAGGTTTAGGAGAAGGATGTGTAGGCTTTGGTGTATCCCGACTCAAATTGAGTTATTCCTCAACGCAGTTTAATTTATCTTTGTTATCACAAGCATTTGAATTGATGTAGTCTTGCGCTTTATTTACGCCATCACGAGCGACTTCTGCTGTTGCATTGCCCGCTTCTTTTACTTTATCCCATACTTTTGCGCTTTGCTCGCCAACATCTTTGCCAACTTCTTTAGAACGATCTGCTGCATCCCCCACAACTTCACGTGTTCGATCAGCCACATTACCTGCCACTTCTCGCGTTTTATCAACCACTTTGCTTGCCGTATCGCGAATACCATCAACGGTCTCGTTCGCCTGCACTGGCAAGACACAAACCGCAAAGGTTATAGCGATTGCCGACATAAATTTACAAACCTTCATGAATTCACCTCACCAATCAACGTAAAACGCTCACGAATCCAGTGCTCTACGTGCTCCGCAGTAGGCACTGCTGATATTTCAGGATAATTAGCCAATTCCGCATCGCTAACTTGTTCGTGACTCCATGTGGTGTGATAAGGAACATGCAATGCATGTGCTCCAGCCTTTAAAACTGGCAGGATATCCGACCTCATTGAGTTTCCGATCATTAACAGTTCCCTTGGCTCGACTTGTAGACTTTCAAACAATTTTTGATACGTCGGTGTATTTTTATTACTAACGACTTCATACCAATCAAAGTAATCACTTAATTCAGATCGAGCTAACTTACCTTCTTGGTCAAGCAAATCGCCTTTGGTAATCACCATAAGCTGGCACTTACCTTTTAGCGATTTCAATAATTCCTCTACGCCAGGAAGTAGCTCAATCGGCGCTGCCAGCATTTGCTTCGCCAACTGAATAATCTCATGGATTTCGTAACCAGTGATACGGCCTTCTGTCAGCACGATCGCGGTTTCAATCATAGAAAGCGTAAAACCTTTTATGCCATAGCCAAAGTTCGATAAATTCTCAATCTGAACTTCATTCAGACGCTCAAGTATGTACTCACGTGAGTGATACGGTTCAAGCATTTGGACAAAAGTTTGCTGAGTGCTAAGAAACACATCTTCATTGCGCCAAAGCGTATCATCGGCATCAAAGGCTATGGTTGTAATAATAGGTTTTTGCAAATCAATTCATCCAGTGTTGAGTGTTCTCAAGTACAAGTGTTTCATAAAGACTAACATGATCTTTGCTGTCATTGAGTGCAGCAATGTAGTCAAACGCCTCTCCACCAGCGTCCATAAATTCATCTCGTAGTTGCATGTCTATTTCTTCAAGCGTCTCAATACAATCAATAGCAAATGCTGGACTGATCATGTTTAACGACTTAATCCCCTTGGTGGGCATCGCGCGAATGGTTTCATCAGCATAAGGTTTTAACCATTCTTCTCGACCAAATCGAGATTGATAGGAATGTGTATACTCTGACTCATTTAAGCCGAGCTTTGCCACCACAGCTTGCGTAGTTGCTTCACAACGTGACTGGTAAGGGTCGCCTTCTGTCACATAACGTTTTGGTATGCCATGATATGAAAACATCAAATGTCGCTTTCCGCCTTGAGCTGCCCACTGTTTTTCAATGCTTGCAGCAAGCGCGTCGATATATTGCGGGTGATCTGCATAATCTTGCAATAGATTGAGGGCAGGCCAATGCGGACAACGCTTTAGGGATGACATCAACCTATCATAAGCCGCCGCAGTGGTAGAACGCGAGAACTGAGGGTACATTGGCAATACCACAATGCGTTCGACATGATGTTGCCGAAACACTTTAGCTGCTGCCTCGACGCTGGGTGCACCATACGTCATAGCCATAGTCGTTACAAAACGCTGTCCATCGGCATTTAATTTTTCATCCAGTTTCTTGGTTAATCTCTGGCCTAACACCAGTAACGGTGAGCCTTCATCCATCCATACTTCTTGATACACTTTGGCTACCTTTCTAGGACGAATATTCAAAATAACACCGTTTAAAATAGGCTTCCAAATCAAAGGATTCACATCAACAACTCGTGGATCAGAGAGAAACTCCTTCAAGTATTTTCGCACAGCTTTAGGAGTGGGTGCTTCCGGTGTTCCTAAATTAATAAGTAACACACCGATTAAACTTTTTTTCTGATTCATAGTCATTCCGTTACGTAGAAAAGATAATGTGCTTAAAAATCAAGTGTACCCAGACACTTAGACACATCGCCAATACGATCCAATCCAGTACTTTGGATTCAAATTGACTCACATGAATACGTTGTGACAGTAGCAGTCCGAATAAAAGACCTACCAACCCAGCTAAAGCAATGAGTGGAGACAGGTAATCGAACGCCATTCCAGCCGGTAGAGCCAGTACTCCTACCCATGCACCAATGAGTGAAAAACACCATAATGTACAACGATTCGCTGAGTTAGTATGTTGATGTAACCCCGATAAAATCGACATTCCTGAGCTTAATCCGAGCCATTGAGGGAGACCGATAAGCAGCCCAACAATGATTGACAGTCGTTGAGGAATTCTCTGCAAATCCAGCTTTGGCCAGTGCCACCCTATAAAATTTACCAGTGTTGTTAAGCCTAATAAACTCAGCAATCCGACAAAACCCCATGGCAATAAAAAGACTAGCTGAACCCCGACAAAGCTCCCAAGTGACAATCCTGCCCCTAAACGGGTAACGGACTCTATATTTAGACTTTGCCGCTCTTTAAAGACACAATATCCTGCGTAAGTAAGAGCGAAAGGCATCAAACTCACAAACAGCGAAAGCAAGGTTGTGACGTCGTCTAAAGCGAGCAAACTGCACGGGATGATAATAATAAACGGGTCTAAGCGTAATCGTTTATTTACGATTACAGCACACAGCGAAGATAGAACAATATATATAGATAAAAGCATAAGGAGAAACACCCTGATCAATCAGGGTGTTTTAATGGGGCAAATTATTCCGCTTCCATAACGCTACGGATTCGATCTTGAATCACGGTCGCTAATTTATCTGGCTGGAATTTAGATAAAAAATCATCACACCCTACTTTTTGAACCATAGCTTTGTTAAAGCTACCACTCAAAGAGGTATGCAACACAATGTATAGATCCTTCAAGCGAGGATCTTCGCGGATTTCTCGAGTCAGACGATAACCATCCATTTCGGGCATTTCTGCATCAGTAATCATCATAAGTAGCTTATTAGGAACATCCTCACCATCCGCCGCCCATTTCTTAAGTAGATCTAAGCCTCGCTTACCATCAGTGGCAGTATGCACAGCGATACCTAAGTGATCTAATGTTGAGCGACACTGAGCCAGACCAACGGAAGAATCATCTACCACCAGCACCTCTAGCCCATCCGCCAAACTCAATAGATCTTTGTCGATGACGTCTTCTGATACACTAGAATCATAGGGCGATATCTCCGCAAGCACTTTTTCTACATCTATTATCTCTACAATACGCTCATTCACACGAGTAATTGCAGTTAGGTAATGGGTGCGGCCGGTGCCATCCGGTGGAGGAAGAATTTCGCTCCAGTTCATATTAATGATTCGGTCTACTTCACCAACCATGAAACCTTGAACTGTGTTGTTATATTCTGTCACGATTAAATTACAAGGCTTATCTTTATCAATTGGACGAAGACCAATCGATTCAGATAAATCAATGACAGGAACGGTACGCCCACGAAAGTGGGTTACGCCTGCAACAGATGGGTGACGATGCGGCATTAAATTAAGGCGAGGCAGCTGAACCACTTCCTGCACTTTAAATACGTTGATAGCAAATAGCTGCATGCCACCCAGACGAAACATCAACAGCTCTAGTCGGTTTTCACCAACCAGTTGAGTTCTCTGGTCTACTGCATCTAACATTCCCGCCATAACATACTCCGAAACATAAGTTTTATACTTAAGGTACAACTTTAATAATGATAGTTAATTCTAACTAACATAACAGTAATTTTTTGCAGTTTAAAACTGTTAAGTCATGATCTACAAAGAAATTCATACAATTTTAATACACAACTATTGCAAAGGATTCTGTTCCCTCACCATTGGCTGGTAAACTGTTACCAACGACTACTTTGGAGATAGTATGCTAGACATTGGCGTTAACTTAGATCACTCATCTTACCTTGAAGACCTAAACGCTTTTCGAGAGGAATACCAACAAGCTGGGGTTGACGGTATTATTTGTATCGCTTCAAGCTTAGAAGAAGCTCAAAAGTTAATAACAATCTGTTCGCCCTACCCTGACATGCACTATACATTTGGCTGCCATCCACACCACGCCTCAACTTGGCAGGATAACCATACTCAAGTTCTACTAGAAACCTTCAAAACTGATTCAAAAGCCATCGCAGTAGGTGAAATGGGACTTGATTTTAACCGCAACTACTCTACACCAGACGAGCAAATCTTCGCTTTCGAGGCGCAGCTTAATATAGCTAGCCAAAGCAATAAACCTGTCTATTTACATGAGCGGGACGCATTTATTGAACTCACCCAACGGCTTGCTCAAGCTCAATTACCCAAGCAAGGGGTAATTCATTGCTTTACCGGAGATAAAGATCAACTAAAAAAATATCTTGATCTTGGATTGTATGTGGGTATCACTGGTTGGCTTTTAGACGAGCGTCGCAACCAAACGCTTGTTGATGCTATAAAATATCTGCCGTTAGACAGAATCATGCTGGAAACCGATGCACCGTACTTGTTGCCACGTAACATACGACCTAGACCGAAACGAAATCACCCAAAGTTTTTGCCGTACATCGCTCAAGGGGTGGCTGAAGCTAAAAACGTTTCAGTGGAGGATGTGATCATTGCAACCAAACACAATACCCAAGCGTTGTTTTTCTAATGCGCGTTGACCTAGTTACTTCGAAGAACCTACTAAAAAGATACGCCGAGGCTTATGGGCTGGAACGTCCGCAGATTTTGAGTTAATTACAGGAACGGCCGGGCTTGTTGATCGCGTCGACAGCACTTCATCAACTCTAGCCACATCAAACGGCCAATCTGCTTCGACCATTCCATTCGAAAGAACTGGGATACGCAAACCGTATTGATCAACTAACTGCTGGTCAGCAGCAATATCAACATGCATTAGTTCAACATCACCAAAGAAGTGACGTAGCCATACTTCTGCTTCTTCACATAAATGACACCCTAAAGTGCCGTATAACAAGACGTTAGACATAACCCGCTTGTGTTTTCTCTAATTCTAAAATGGATTGCGGCAAACATGCCAAGGGCGTTACAGGACAGACAAGATTGGCTGCACTTAAAAGCTCATCACCGTAAATCCCCATGCAAGACAATGCCAGTACGACAATTTGTGTCGCCTCTTGTTCTGGTAGGGTTTTATGCGCCAGATGATATTCTTTAAGCAAAGGAAACACGCCATTCTCAATAAAAGAGGCGGTAATCTTAGGGTTATTGTGGCGTCTATGTGACATGGAGCCCTCTAATACCATCGGCTCTAACAAAGAAACTAATCCACCCTCTAATCGTTCAGAAAAACCTTCCGCTTTAAAGAAATAATTCGCCCAATCAGGCTTAGCATTGAGAATGTTGACAAAATATTTGATCAATAAGGAGATGCGGCATTCGATGCTAGTCTGTGTGAAGGTCAGACTATTTATGTCTTTAATAACCATGAGAGATAGACTAGCTCGTACATCGGCTAACGCTTCGTCTTTGCTATCATAATAATTATAAAACGTACCAATGCTAACACCCGCAGAAGCAGCGACATGCTGCACTGTAATTTCACTCCAATCTGTTTCTAACAAAAGCTCCTGAACGGCATTGCGTAAACGATCTAGGGTTAAAACTCTTTTAGGTGCTAGTGCCATGTTTGTCTCAACTGTCAATCCATAAAAGTTGTGATGTGCCTTTTCGGCACATCATGCTGCCAAGTTAAAGCATTTTACAGTGGATATACTCTATAAGACCATATGCTTATAGCAAATTAAACTGCGGTGTCAGTATATCAACAACGTTCAAATTAAGCATATGAAAAACGCCTTCCGCAATCGGGAGAATTTGTTTATCAATATAGTGCTGATAATCCAAACCGCTTAAGTCTTCATCGCTTAAATATGGAACGACGCCAGCTAAACTGTAAACGTATTGTACCCTTTTACGTCCACGCTCATATTCCGGTGGCAATCCTTGATTGTGTCGAATTTCATCCGCCATTTTTGCTGCACGTACGTGAGGCGGCTGAGTTTTGGTGTACTTTGCCAGTGGACGTGTCAATTGTTTCGAATAGATCAACTCATGGTCGAATTTACCCGCCAGTAGATCACTGACAAAATCCGCCACGTAACGATCCATGTCTTTATCAAAGAATACATGCTCAAAGAGCTCAACTTGAAAGCGTTTTGCTAACGGTGTCCAGTCACTTCGGGCTGCCTCCAGCCCTTTAAACACGAGCTCCCCATTGGTCAAGCCTGCATAGCGTTTTTTTGACCCTTCTTCTTGTCCACGAATGGTTGGCATATAAAAACGGGTATAAAGCGTTTCAAACTCTAGCTCTAGATGTGAGTCAATATCAGCGTACTCGCCACACCATTCGCTTAGACACTGATTCACAACGTCACGCAAGTCTTTACCTGCTTGCCATGCCTGTTCTTCAGATAAATCATCCGACAAGGTAATGAACAGCGAGTCGGTATCACCGTAAATAACTTTCGCACCACGCTCTTCCATCCATTGCTTGCTACGACCCAGTAATTCATGGCCGCGCATCGTAATCGAACTGGCTAATTCTGCATGATAAAAGCGACACACTGACGAGCCAAGCACACCATAAAATGAGTTCATGATAATTTTGATCGCATAGCTTAGAATTTCATTACCATCCCGTTTTGCAGTTTCACGTGATTGAGCAAGCTCAGCTACCAGCTCCGGCAAAATAGCAAATTGTCGCTGGAACGAGGCCCCTCGATAACCAGGCACAAGACCTTCATCTTGCGCCAAAGCTTGCGCCACAACTCGGGCTAATGGGTCAACAAAGAATGTACGAATAATACTCGGGTATAGACTCTTAAAATCAAACACCAACACGTTTTTGTATAAACCAGGCACTGAATTCATCACAAAGCCGCCAGGGCTTGGAACAAACTTGTCTTCACTCCAAGCAGGACCAACCCACCCCGAGCGATGAAGCCGTGGTAAATACAAATTTTCAAATGACGCAACAGAGCCACCGGGTTGTGACATTGGAATACCCGTCAAATCGACTCGTGTCTGCTGTAATTCGATCAGCTTTAATTTTGCAAAGATACGCTCAACCAATACACAATCTTGTAGGTTATAAGCAGCAAAATTGGCCAACTCTTCGCGATGTAATCGTTCGATCTCTTGCCAACGATCACCACCCGTAATTAGCTTACTTTCATCCAGTAGTTCATTACTGACGTTGTTCAGGCTGTACGAATTAAAGTGGTAGCCACCAACCTTGAGCATGGTAATACCGTCTAACACCACACGACCAGCAATGGATGCGAACACTTTGCCGCTTTCTTTTGCTTCACGTACGCGCCAAGGCTCACCTTGTACGCCCAGTGTTGGCTTAATGCCAAGCGCTCGAAAACGCTGATCCAGAAACATTAAATCAAAGCCGATGACATTCCAGCCAATAATAATATCTGGCGCATGCTTACGTACAAACTTAATAAACGCCATCAATAACTTACGTTCATCTGTAAACGTATAAACGTTTTCTATTTGAGCCGGTTCGGTGGTGACAACGAGCACTACCTTACGATCACCACTGGTGACACCTATAGATAATAATTCATTGCGCGACACAGACGTCTCGATGTCTAAAGACCATACCCGCCAATCAGGTTGGTAGTCTCCGGCTTTTAATTTTGCTTGAGTATAAGTGGCTCCAGAAGCATCGGGCACACCAACAAAAGCAACTTGGCCCCGAATATGTCGCTCCATTAAGTAGCGATCTTCTGGCTTAATATCTTCTTCGTAAACCAAATAGCCCTGTTTTTTTACCAACGCAACCATTTGCTGCTGCAGCAACAAGCTCTGACAGCGAACAACATTGACCGTATCATGGGAAAAAGACTTCAGCCGCGTCTCTTCAGACTGAATACCAGGCACATCGGTAGCCAGAGCCTCCAAAGGTGCATTGGTGAAAAACAATGTTTCAGGGTTGGCGATGGCAACTTTGACCGTGCCTTCGTCAGTCTTCACATAGTAATGAATGTCTAAACGACCTTTTTCATCCTGACTGTGACGACTGACGATGTATCCTTGCTGTGATTCAAACATGGTTATGGGTACTTAGATGGATCTCAATAATCGAATGGGCGGCACTTTTAGCACAGCTCGACTCGCAAATACACCAATAATTGTGACAATCCCCCAGCCAGCTAGTGGGCCAACCACCCATAATAACGGATGAAAGGTCACTTCCATTTCAAACACAAAGTGCTGTAAGCCCACTAGAGCAAGCTCTGCACCCGCCGCGCCGATTAAACCGGCAAACAAGCCTAATGCTCCAAATTCGATCAACAAAGCCTGCCGAACAATTTTTTTAGTGGCACCTAAGGTTCGCAACAACGCTCCTTCTTCCAGCCTCTCATCAAGTGTTGAACGAACGCTTGCAATCAACACTAACGCGCCAGCCCCTAAAATAAAGGTCAGTACGATTTTTAATGCATTTGCCAATTGCGCAATAATGTCCTGCACCTGCTTTAATAATTCACCAATATTCAACATAGAAACGGTTGGGTAATTTGCCATAAAGCGATAAAACCCTGCGGCGCTGGTGTCGTCTAAAAAGACACTGCTGACATAATTAGCTTGATAATCCGAGAGCACCGAGTGGGGCAAGATTAAATAAAAATTGGGTTGCATACTTTGCCAGTCGACCGTTCGTATCGAAGTAATGGGTAAAGAATAATCTATCCCCCCGACATTAATGGTCAATTCATCTCCAAGCCCCACATTCGCCTCAATAGCCGCCTCTTGCTCAATAGACACGCCCGCAGCATTAAAGTCCCCATCGACCAGCGTTGAGCCTTCACCGATTTGATCGGCCCACGTTAGGTTTAGTTCCCGCTCTACAATCTCAGGTTCGTTGCGACGATCTGGAAATAAAACATCTACGGCTTCTCCGTTTATTTCAATCACTCGACCTCGAACCATAGGAAACCAATCAGACGCGGTAATTTGATTGTCTTGGGTATAGCCCCTGATACCCTCCAACTGCGTTTCTTGAACATTAAATAAGTAATGGTTTGGCGTGTTTTCAGGGACTTGTGCTTGCCAATCTTGAATCAAATTACTTTGTACGCCCACCAAAACAAGGCTTAGCATGATGATCAATGTAAAAACGAGAAGTTGAAACAAGTTTGACACAAGACGCCGATGTAATGCGGCCAAACCTAGCTGCCAGCCAGTAGTCGATTGTTTGGATAATTTTCGGCTGACCGCAAACAAGCCCCAACCGACTAAAAATACTAAGCCCGTCACCACCGCTAGACCGATCATCACGATACTTGGCAAACGCCAACCACCGGCATATATCACCATTAGGCCGTACATACCGACTAAGCCAAAGGCAAACAACGACGTCGAACTTACTTGCAACCCAGCATTAGGCTGTAAGACACGTAGTGGTGGCACATTGACAAGACGCGCCAACAACGGCGCGCAGAACGCCAAAACCGAAATGATCGCAGTCGCAGCGCCAAGCCACAGTTTATTTAAGCTGGGCGATGGCAGGGAGCTGTTCATCAGGGATGATAATAAATCTGCGATAAGAGCCTGTATCAAAAGCCCTAATCCAGAACCGAGAATAATCCCAAGCAGCGTAATCATCGACACTTGAAACACCATTAAACGAACGAGTCGCTTCGGCGTAGCACCCATGGTTTTCATAACGGCAAATTGCGTTAAATGGCGTTTCACATAACGCGCTGATGCCAGTGCCATAGCGACACCCGACATGACAACCGCCAACGTTCCCGCCAGCAATAGAAACGATTCAGCTCGGTTGACCGTACTACCAATCCGTTCTCCACGTTCAATTGGTGTACGTATGCGCTCGCCCTCACCTAACTTGCGCGCCAGTGCAGAATCAAATTGCTCCAATACCTCAGGGTCTCCAGCGTAAAGAAAGGCATAACGGACACGTGCGCCTGGAATAATCACTTGTGTGGAAGCTAAATCCGATCGGTTAATAATAGCTCTGGGAGCGATCGAGAATGCTGACGTAGCACTACCGGGATCTCTTACTAGAAAACGAGTCACCATTAATGGCGCCTCTCCTACTCGTACGGAATCCCCTAACTTAACACCCAGTAAACTGGCTAATCGTGATGACAACCAAATTTTTCCGGCCTTGGGGGCTTCCTGTAAGGCTTTGCCCACACCAAACAATGTCTCATCAACTAAAAATTCTCCACGTAGCGGGTAATTGTCAGCTACTGCTGTTACTTGAGCTAACTGCAGTCCATCGCCACCAAACACCATGGAGGAGAAGGAAGCCGTTTGGGCTGTCTCTAGTCCTGCTTGCTGCGCATCGTCGATCCACTTCTGTGGTATCGGCTCATCTCTACGAACACTTCGATCGGCTCCCAGCAAATTGGCAGATTGCACTTCAAATGATTGTTGCAATCGATCCACGAATAATCCAATTCCTGTCACCGTCGCAACAGATAAGGCTAAAGCGACAAGTAATGTCAGAACGTCGCCCGTTTTAAATTCCCTTAGGAGTAAGCGCCAAGCAAACATTAGGACTCCTTAAGCTCGCCGTCGTATATTTCAATACGACGGTCACAGCGTTGCGATAATTCAGGATCATGCGTTACCACAACCAACGTAGTGCCCTGTTCACGGTTTAAATCAAACAATAGGTCTTCAACTAACGCGCCATTCTTACTGTCTAAGTTTCCTGTCGGTTCATCGGCAAACAATATTTTAGGGGCCGATGCAAACGCGCGAGCAATGGCAACACGTTGCTGCTCTCCGCCGGACAACTGCCTTGGATAATGGGTAATTCGATGCGACAAACCGACTTTTTCAAGCAATTCACGGGCGCGATCATCCGCCTTACCATTGCCTTTCAGCTCATTAGGTAGCATCACATTTTCCAACGCTGTTAAGCTTGGTAATAAATGAAATGACTGAAAAATAAAGCCCACATACTTGCCTCGTAAAATCGCCCTACCTTCTTCATCCAGGGTTTCTAGTGCTTCGCCATATAACTTAATAGTACCTTGCGTATGCTGATCCAAACCGGCCATTAACCCCAGCAAGGTAGACTTACCTGAACCTGATGCACCAACGATGGCAACGGACTCACCGTCCTTGATATCAAGATTAATTCCTTTGAGTATGTCCAATTCACCATTGCTTGTTGTGACGGAATGGTTAAGCTTTTCTATTGTCAAAGCCGACAATGTTTCCGTGTCTTGCATAAATAGGTTGCCTATGTTTTTAAAATTGTGTGTTGCGTTACTATGTTTTTGTTCGCTGTTTGCTGCAACGGCCCAAGCCAAAACGCTGTTAGTGTTTGGTGACAGCTTAAGCGCTGCCTATAACCTCAGACAACAGCAAGGTTGGGTTAGTTTACTCAGTCAACAATTAAAAAGTAGCCACCCAGAGATCCAAGTGATCAATGCCTCTGTCAGTGGGGAAACCACTCAAGGTGGTTTAGCGCGTCTTTCTAAACTGCTAGACACCCACACCCCAAATTGGGTCGTTATTGAACTAGGTGCCAACGATGGCTTGCGAGGATATCCCTTGGAACAAGTGCAACAAAATCTCGCTAAAATGATTGAGCAATCACAGCAAGCTAATGCTGAAATCCTGCTGTTAGGCAATCATTTACCGAGTAATTATGGACGCACATATACCGACCAATTTTTTAATATATACAAAGACTTATCAGATCAATACAACACTCAGTACGTGCCTTTTATGCTTGAAAATGTGGCACTTAATAAGACCCTGATGCAAAATGATGGATTGCACCCGAACGCCGCTGGTCAGCCCGTTGTACTTGATAATGTTGCACCTGCGTTACTACCCATGTTGAACGACTAAAAGGAGTTACGATGAAAGCTGTATTTTTGGATCGCGGATCTTTCCCAGAAGAAGTATTTATTCCAGTCCCAGAGGGTGTGAAAGAAACACATTTTTTTCATAATTCAAATGATACTAATACGCTTGAACGCATTCAATCGGCCGACATTGTAATGACTAACAAGGCCGTTTTAACACGTGCTTTATTAGAGCAAGCCTCAAATCTGAAGCTTGTACAAGTGATGGCTACAGGTATGAACAATGTCGATTTAGACGCCTGCAAAGAACTTGGTATTACCGTCCAAAATGTGGCTGGGTATTCCACTGTGAGTGTACCAGAGCATACCTTTGCTATGATTCTGGAGCTAAGACGCAATCTGACTCGCTACCGCGAAGCGATTAAGCAAGGGCGTTGGAGCCAGTCTGAATTCTTCTGTTTTATGGATTACCCTATCACCGACTTGGCCAACAGTACTTTATGCATCATTGGTAAAGGCACACTTGGTAAGCAGGTTGAAGCAATTGCTACCGCATTTGGCATGCAGGTCATCTTCGCAGAACATAAGCATACTGACTCCGTACGCGACGGTTATGTGGCATTTGATGAAGCTATAAAAGCCGCTGATATCATTAGCTTGCATTGTCCTCTTACAGATCAAACACATCATATGATTGATGAAGATGCTTTCAAACTTATGAAGCCGAACGCTCTATTAATTAATAACGGTCGAGGCGGACTAGTCGATGAGCATGCGTTGGTTAATGCTTTGAAGCAAGGCAAAATTGCGGGTGCTGGATTTGATGTCGCGACTACTGAACCCATGCCGCAAGATCATGTTTTACAGACCATTTGCGATTTACCCAACTTCATACTCACGCCCCATGTTGCTTGGGCTAGCGAATCTGCAATTTCACGCTTACTACAGATCGCATGTGATAATATGAATACTTTTATTAAGCAACAGACTTCATGACCTTAGAAATTCTTCATATTGATGACGACTTAGTCGTCGTCAATAAACCCAGTGGACTACTGGTCCACCGTACGGACTTAGCCAAACATGAACAAGATGCCGTTGTTCAACGTCTTAACGAACAACTAGGTCGTTGGGTCTTCCCAATACATCGCCTTGATCGTGCGACTTCCGGAGTTTTGATCATGGCATTAAATGAAACCGCCGCACGAAAACTCGGCGAGCAGTTTATGGCGCGAACTACAGGGAAACACTATCTTGCCATTGTCCGTGGCCACACAGCAGATCACGGAACAATCGATTACCCTCTGGCAAAGCTTAATGAAGAAAAAGGCCGCTCTCGTTTTAAAATCGAAGGCACTGAAAAAGAAGCTGTCAGTCACTTTCAGACGTTAGAAACCTTTGAAATTCCGGTGCCTGTAAGCCGCTACAATCAAATGCGTTTAAGTCTTGTAAGCGTTCAACCAGAACATGGTCGCACCCATCAAATTCGCCGTCATTTTAAGCATGTGTTTCACCCCCTTCTAGGAGACACGCGCTATGGCTGTCGTCACCACAATCAAGTCATGCGCGACTTTTGGTCTGAAGATTTACGATTGATGTTACACGCCAAGCAATTAAGCTTCACACACCCAACCACTCAAATGCACATGTCAATTGATGCTCCTGTTCCAGATGATATGCAGCAATTAATTGAATCACTCAGACAACAAACCTGTAATTAGAGCCGCACTATGAAAACTAAACTTGTTTACTCAACTGACCAAGGTCGATTATGCCCTGAATGTGAACACAATTTAAACGATTGTCAGTGTCATGACACTTCAAAAGTTCTTGGCTCTGGCAACGTTAAAATTCAGCTCGAAACCAAAGGCCGTAAGGGCAAAGGCGTAACATTGATTAAAGAACTGGCATTGAATGCCGATGAACTAAAGACTCTGAGCAAAAAGCTCAAAAATCACTGTGGCGTTGGCGGCTCTGTAAAAGAAGGTGTTATCGAGATTCAAGGTGACCAGCGGGATAAGATTAAGGTCTACTTAGACAGCCAAAACATCAAAGCAAAAATCGCAGGCGGGTAATTTACATTTCGTTACAAAAGAGCTTTAATGTAAACTTAGCTTACGAAGACCTAAAAAAAAGCCTAGAAAATCAAGCATTTTTGTTTTGATTTTCAATGTTATCTTGCTAAATTTAACTGAATAGTAATTCATTAAAAGAGGTTTGAATGCACTCCGACAGTCCACGTCAGGCCAATGCTCTATTACATAAAGCAGTTCCACTGATGCGCAAAATGGACATCGCGCCAACGCCATATAACTATGGCATTTGGTATGAATATGTGCGCCAAACCTCGCCCAAACTTAACCAATTAGTTGACTCCACTATTGGCCGTATAGGCAGCCTACCCAGCTTTATTTCAAAAGAACTGTTTCATCAATTTCTTGTTGCAGAAGAAGCGCGTTATAACAGCGATCATAAAGATCGACTTGAAGAACTGGTCAACTCTGTCTCAACCAGCACTTACACCATGTCAGAGAGTCTTCAAGAGCTTGGCTCAGTCATTGAAAAAAGCCGTCGAGTATTGTCTCGCGCCGATAGACAGCAACACCTTGAGAAAGTTGTACGCTATCTCGACCAAGGCACCAAGAAAGCACTAGAAGAAGCCGAGTACTTCTCAACCTCTTTACACAAAGTAAATGAAGAGGTTTTGCAACTGAAAGCAGAATTGGATGAGATGAAAAATAATGTTGATCTAGATCCTTTAACACAATTGTTTAACCAAAAGGGCCTAGAGCGTCAGCTTTATTCATTGATTCCACCTTCTGAGGACGATCTGTCTCTGCTGATACTGGATATTGATTATTTAAAAGAAATTAACCTTAAAAATGGCCGGCGCGCTGGTACAGCACTTATCTGTCACATCAGTCGAATATTACACAGTAAGAAACTTGAAAATGCGACAATTGCTAGATTGAATGGCGGTACATTTGCCATCGTTCTGCATGAGGCCACGCTTGACTACGCCATTGAGTACGCCGAAATACTCCGCATGCACCTTAATAAGCAACGATTAAAGAACCGTTCTGGAGAAGGCATTATTGAAAAAATTTGCGTATCCATTGGCGTTGCAACAGTCATAGGACAAGAAACTCCCGCTAACCTTATTGCTCGAGCAAGTGGCTATCTGGATAATGCAAAGCGACAAGGTCGAAACCGGACGGCCAGTCGTTAATTTAGGAAGATATTTTTAACATGGAAAACCTGCCACACACCACTTTTATTGAGGTGCGCGATTACGAATGTGACATGCAAGGCATCGTCAATAACGCGGTCTATCAAAATTATCTAGAACACGCTCGTCACACCTTCATCAAAGACAAAGGCCTCAACTTCGCCGACATAACTAGAGATGGCATTCATTTAGTGGTTATGCGAGCTGAAGTCGATTACAAACGACCTTTAAAAAGTGGCATGACCGCTAGAGTAGAAAGCCACTGTGAACCCATAAGTAAATTTAAAACTAAATTTACTCAGTCTATTTATATTAATGAAACAAGCCAGCTGAGTGCTCATGCTGTCTTCATCATCGCCTCAATAAGCGACAATGGACGCCCTGCTGTTTACAAAGACATAAACAAGCTTTTTAGCTTATAAAGCAATTTTCACAAACCAAAAAAAACCGCTACTTATAATAAGTAGCGGTTTTTCTATAATTATGCTGAGAAATACAATCAAGCCCATGTAATGCATCGGTTACCCAGCTTCGGCTCTCCAAATAAAACTTATTAAGAGCATCAATAGTAGAATCACTAGCTCCCAACAACTCAGTTTTTTCAAACTTCATTGCTAACAACAAAAGAGTGCCCTGCTTTCCACTATGACTTAATAATGCCTCTTTGATAGTGCCGCTAATAGGGAGTTGCTCACAGAGAACATCGATGTCTTGATTGAGCATCAGATCAGCCATGGAAAGTAGCCCCATAATAAATGCTTCATCTGGATTGGTATTGAACTTATATTGCGCAAGCTTTTGACACATGGAGGCTCGCGTCAAAACCTTAGGCAAAAGTAACATTTTACAGGGGTCATCATTGGCTATTACTATTGCCGTCCCCATTCCTTCCCACCCATTTCTACCAACCGAGACGCGGCTCGTCGAAAGGAAAAGGCGAGATCATTGGCGGACGAAAATTGTGCCAGTGACACGCCAATTCGACCCGTCGCCGACCACTCGACATATTTCCCCTCTTTGGTGCGAATCATGGTCGTCGCAAAAGAACTCGAGTTTCCCCCCTTCTCATTGACAAACAACTCTTCATCTCCGTCACTGCTTTCGACTTGCGCTTCAAAATCAACAAACAATTCGTCGAGCGGGACTTGTGCCGCCAGCACCAAGCGGGTACGAGATTCATAACACGCGTCAATGAGGGTCACGAATCGTCGCGCTTCGTTGAGGTGATTGGCGTCCAGTTGGGGGACGCGTTCCATGATGATGACCGGAAATCGGTCGCAGAGTGAAATATAATCGGCCGCGCCGAGCGGTTGGTAGCACAACTCGGAAAAGTCAAACCAAGCGCACCGATCATTTAATCGAGCAACCTGGACGGAGCGACCAAAGAGGACGGGGATGATTTCGGCCTGAGTTCCGGATGCAGTGTCACCAAATATTTCTTCCAACTGCGCCTGCATGTTCTTATTACTATTATTATCGCCATGAACATTCTCGTTTGACCAAAAATAGGATTGACCACACGCTCGTTTTTCGAGTCGATAATCCTTGCGGGAATCCTCCATGGAAATAATGTCGGACGTGTGTTTCAGCATGTCGATGAATGGCAAAAAGAGGGATCGGTTAATGCCTCCCTTATACAAGGAATCGGGAGATCTATTCGAGGTGGCCACCACCACGACATTCCAATCCAATAATAGTGAAAACAGTCGCTTCATAATCATGGCATCGGCAATGTCTGTCACTTGAAATTCATCGAAACAGAGGAGTTGGGCTTCTTGTGCCAATTGTTGCGCAATAATGGGAATGGCATCTCCTCGCGGGTGCTTCTGTTTGTATACAAAGATTCGATGATGGACGTCTAGCATGAATTCATGAAAGTGAGCGCGGCGTTTGGTAATTTTTGCTTGTTTGTGGCTGTCATTATTACAGCAAGAATCATCATCAGGAGCAGCAACCGACGCGTAAAAGAGATCCATTAGAAAGCTCTTGCCGACCCCGACCGGTCCATGAATGTACATGCCTCGCGGTGGTGGACCAAAAAACAACAAATGGAACTTCTTTCGAAAAAAGGACTGGACGGATGCCAGGGATCGCGCCAGTAACACTGGACCGCTGCTTGTACAACTGCTCTCTGTCGGATCGTCGGTGCACACGCGCACTGGTGGGAGCCATGCAAGAGACTCGTGCAGGACATCGAATTTTGCCGCCAGAGCGACTTGCGCCTCATCTCGTCGCACCTCCCCCGCGTCCAACTTGAGTTCATAAGCCGCTGAAACGGGGCCTGTAGAGAAGCACCGCCGAGCGACGCGATGTTGTGCTTTCAACGTCTTCATCATCTTCTTCATCACCGAACTAACGAGTTTATCAACGTGCTAATATGGTACGCTAGATTATTGTAAGAGGATCAAATTGATTTGCATTAGAGACTCAAGTTTTTGTGTTCAAGTTGAACGCAAAATTCAGCATACTAACATGGATGGGGTTTGGTATTCATGCTTTTGGCACGGGCTGGGTTTACAATATTTCTGGCCTTTGGGGCGTAGAAATAGAGCTTAAAGGCGGCTCATTGGTTCGTCTCGGCACTGACGAGCCTAACTACCTATGTCAAGCAATTATAGATTCCAAAAACAACATTGAGTAAAGTCAGAAAATCGACAATACAACGCGATCAAGCAGACGCGTTTTCCGTAACTTAATTTAGTGTTTGAATAGCCCAAAAAAATATCTACTTAAGCTGCGCAGCTTATGACAACGTTGAAACGTCCGCTCTTAGCCTTTTATGCCAACAAGTCAATTAACCTCTAACGGCCGCTTTTCTGAAAAAAGGGACATTAGGGGTGAGAAATCGTCACTTTAAATTCAGATTGGTCACTAAAATGTACAAGCGCAACATTAGACATTGACGGATTAAGGCCAGATGACTCCTAGAAGCAGACTAAAAATTACCATTGATGTTTTGTTCTATTTTGGCAAAAAGGCATAAGGAATAATTCGTTTTAGGCTTAGTCTTTAGTTTTCAATTATTGAAGGCTAAACAAAGCTCATATAGAGTCCTTTATGAGTCAAATAAACTATCAGATAATTCAGGAGCATTTTTGAATATCGATGGCTCATCTCTGAAGTGGTGACATTAATGGTAAGACTGGACGAAAGGCGAAGCCAGTAGATTAAGAGCTGATACTCCGAAAAAAGTCCTCTGTCTGGTCATCTATTGAGTAAAAGAACTCAAGCCTCAATTCATCCGCTATTACGTCCTGTGGCGTGCCCAATGTGGCTACCATGGTAAATAGGCTCAGCTCTATGTTATCGACTTTAATATTAATGGGCATGACAGGCAGCAAGCCTAAATTAGGCACAGTGTCTTGTATGTATAGTTCAGAAACTTCTACGTAACTCTGCAGTTTTTCTATGACTTTTTGGTCGCCCGACGCCATGGCTTCACTGCGTAAGCGCTGCACAAGCAATGGTGCAACGTCATCCCAGTTCGTAATAAATTGTCTAAGTCCAAGAGGGTGTAAGGACATCAGCGCTAGGTTTGTCGAAATTTCTACTGAGCTATTTGTAGATTCACTTTCATCATTCACAGGTATCGAGGTCGACGACAAAAGCATTAACAGTTTTTCAGCAGCACTATTTTTGCGAACAATATTCCAAAAGCGATCAACAACAAACGCAGGCAGTGGGTTGTGGTGCTGCAAGGCTTTTTCGACAGCATTTAGAACAGGTAACATGGACGGCGAGTCCAAAGAATTTTCAGCATAGATTGGGCTATAACCAGCTGATAACAGCAGTCCATTTCTTTCCCGCAAAGGAATATCCAGTGCTTCCGATAACTTCAATACCATCTCTCGACTCGGCAAACTTCGACCTGTCTCGAGAAAACTCAGGTGCCTTTGAGAGATATTAGCAAACAACGCTAAGTCTAATTGAGACTTATTACGATATAAGCGCCACGCTCGGAACTTCGTTCTGAAATCAGATGTAACAGTTTCTGTCATAAATCCCTCCAGTCGATTCTATAGTGCTTTCTGGGCCAGATTAAGTCTATTACTTCTGAGGTAATTGCACCTGTGTTGATTTTAGCAAAGGATGGAAGAAAATCTAACAGGAATGAGTCATGACTTTACAACGCAAATTGGCAATCTTGCTTCTAGTTCTCCTTACCCTTGTGACAGTTTACGCAGTGGCGGACGTCGGCTTTATTGGAATTTTCCGATTTCAGCTCAGCAGCCCAGCTGGCTGGCAAGTACTTTTCGATCTAATAGTGGCCCTTGTATTGCTGTTCATGTGGCTAATTCCAGACGCGAAGGCGAAAGGCCGTAACCCTTGGATATGGGTCGCCGTAACCTGTGTTGTAGGGTCTTTCGGCCCACTTCTTTATGTAGTAACTGAAAAGAAGTAGGCATGAAACTGGGAGTTTGAGATGCATATTACATCTCAAAAAGGCCACAAGCGCTGGTTATTGATCACGGCATGTGTTGTCGGGTCATTTGGTCCAATTTTTTCACTAGCAACGCAAAATCAATTCGATCATGCAGCGCAGTTGACACTCGATTTGTTGCATTGGCCTATAGATGGCGTTCAAACCTATACAGGTGGAACAATGCGATTTTTAACTGCACTTACTGGCGGATTTTTATTTGGGTTGGGGGTAATGATTTTCTTCTTAAGACAGTGGGTTTATGACCTAGCACCGGAACCTACACGAAAAGCCATTGTGGTTAGTCTAGTTGCTTGGTTTGTAATGGATTCCATCGGGTCAGCATCTGTGGGTGCATATTCTAATGTTTTGTTTAATGTTCTTGTTTTATTGGCTGCGGTAGGGCCGCTATGGTGGCCAACTAGAGCTGCCTAAGTTAAAACATTAAAAGTCTTTGAGACCAGCAAAGCTGGGAATTATGAACCGGTTTTGATGTTTCAGTTATTAGGGAACGTGCGATTAAGTCAGCTAGCTAGCACTAAGTCGCAGCTGGCTTGATTCGCTCTTTAATTTACTAAAAACCTCGGTTTTTAGTGTGTCTATTCCCTAGTTGGAGGCTTAAATGCTCCAACTGCCGTTATCAAGACGGATTAACCCCGTGCAGACCTGATCATCTGATCCACTCGCAGTATGTTTCCCAGTGCAAACAGCACCGCGAGCTTATTGTCATTTTTTGATAGACCTTTATAGACCACTTTGCGGAAGCCAAACTGGCACTTCAGTATCCGAAACGGATGCTCTACTTTTGCTCTAATACTGGCTTATATATACTCAGTATTGATAGGCTTTTTATTAATACGGGGATGCTTCTTCCATTCCCACACCTTGCTTGGCATCTCCGCAATTAACCAGTCCAAATCCTTATCTTTGGTTGCCTCACGTTTTTCTACGCCACGCTTAGCATCGACTCCAATAATTGCCTTCAACCCAAAGAACCATTGTTTTCCTTTCTTGGTTTGATGCCTTTCTGGGTCACGTGACTTGGCTTTATTTTTGGTCGAGCTAGTCGCGTCAACGATGGTGCCTTCTTTGAAGTAAATACCTGAGTCTGATAGCCATTTTTGGACTTCTTTAAATAATTTTCGTCCAAGTTTATACTTCTCCAGTAAGTGCCTGAAGTTCATAATAGTTGTGTGATCATGTATCTCACCTTCTAAGGATAACCGAGCAAACAGCCGCGTAGAGGTCATCTCATAAAGAGCGTCCTTCATGGCATGTTGTACCAGTTCTGCATAAAGTGAATGCGTAGCATGGTAGACAAAGGCTAGGGGCGACGTCCGTTGCCTGCTTTTGGATAGAAGGGCTCAATTTGGGCTTCAAGCTGCTGCCAAGGAATCAATTCATCCATTCGAGCAAGTAAGATTTCTTTGCGAGTTTTGCGGCGTTTGCTGGTAAATTCGGTGTCGGCGAAGGAAAGCTGGTTCAGTATCGGTAGGCGTCGTAGTTGTCTTAAGTCGACGAAATTATCTCATGTTACCGACTTAATCGCATGTTCCTTAGTGTATGACTGATTTAACGAGGAAAATCACGAAAAATACCGTCCTACTAAAAACCAATTTTTCTTTTTAATTACAATGACTTAAAAGCTATTAACGTTGAAATACTGATTTTAAGATTTGAGATAGGCATATTACGTTTAATCGAAAAGTGTATGACTCTAATTAGATGAAAATTAGTCATACTTTTTGCACTACACTTTTTTCTTGGACGTAATCGTTCAATATGGACGCCATTGAACATAAACCATTGATTTTATTGAATTTTAGACACAAAAAAAGACGTCCTTGGACGTCTTTTCTGTAAAGATGGCGGTGAGCAAGAGATTCGAACTCTTGATGCCTTTCGACATACACGCTTTCCAGGCGTGCTCCTTCGGCCACTCGGACAGCTCACCTAAACTTTTCAATTCACTCGTTGTGAATTATGGCGCGTATGATAAGTTTGAAGTTATTGAATTGCAAGCCTTTATTCACTTACAAAAGTAATTCTTTCAGTGATACCTGTATCTTCAACTCGTTTCGCTTGAACACTTGCTGTGCCCACATAAATCAAACCTACTACTTGTTGATTTGGCTCTAAACCAAGTTGTTCTTTCGCATCATCAGTAAAAACAGCTGGTCCCGTTCGCCAAATACCAGCGTAATCCAAAGCCTCAACCCCTAACAACACCTGCTGAGCAGAAGCTGCTACGGCCATTAATTGCTCAAACTCAGGAACCTTGGGGTGATCTACAATATCAGCGTAAACAAGCAAAACAGTGGGAGCACGGAAGGCCTTTTTAATAAATACCTCAGCCTTATCATCAGATAATTGCTCCACCTCAGACTTAGCGTGACGCCAGTATACTTCACCTACTTTTCGACGCCCCTCACCTTCAAATATTTTGAAACGCCACGGCTTTAAATTGCCATGGTCTGCTGCACGACTGGCGGCATCTAAAATCTCCAACCACTCCTCATGACTGGGTGCAGGCTCTACAAGTTGATTGTTGGATACACGATCACGTATGAAACGTAAAAAATCTTTACTCATAACTATATAATTTCCGTTAAGATCATAAATATACCTAAACATAACGAATGTATTTTCATATGTAAATCTAAACGACTCTCATTTATTGGACAGCATTATGGAAAAATGGATTCTTTGGCTTTTATTAGAAGCTGCCACTATTATGACAGTTGCATCGCTGTGGCTCATATGGCGATCAATCGTACTGCGTAATAAAATTGACCAAGAGCATAATAATGAAAATAAAGAGATCGAGGCACAACCCTCTCAAAATAATAGTGGGGGTAGTACACAAAGCATTGAACAAGAAGCTCCTTTTAAGGCCTTTGCTCAAGAGCTAGAGCGACAGGCTACTATCGCAGCGGATACCTTAAAAGATTTACGTTCTTCCGATGACCTTGACACCGTGACTCGCTTTAAAGTATGGGGAACTCTCCTTAAGGCTGAGCGTGCTATTTTATTAAATGACCAAAGTAACGAACCAAAGCCTATATTGATTCGTTTCATGGCGAGCATTATCAGTAGCCTTGAGCAAATTAAAAACAAGAAAATCAACAAAAACTCATTAACTCAATCCCTTAAAGACATTGACGAAGAGTTTAACCAAGCAAGCGAGCTTTTAATTTCCAAAGAAGCATTGCTTACCAATCAGAAAGAACTGCATCAAGAGCTTCATAAAAGCATCGAAAGATCAGAGCAAAAACTCAAAAAGCTTGGTGTTAAACACAACGAGTTACTGCGTTTGCAACAAGAACTCAAAAAACAACATGAGCAAGTTTCTAAGCTCGAACAACACTTCGATTACGATGATCAATATTACACAGGCAATACGGAAAGCTCCCAAAGTGACGCCCCACAACATAAGTCAACAAAGCACCTCCATCAACTAGAGCGATTATCTAAACGCCAACAAGCCATCATTGAAAACCTACAAGCGCAACTAAATGATACTTCAGACGATCAGCATGATAAAAAGGAACAAGTTCAAAAAATGGCACTTGAAAGAATGGAACGTCTCTCTTCCGAGTCAGGCTCCTTGATTGGGCAGCTTCAATCTGAACTTGATAATGCAAATCTATCTATTGAAAACCTCAAAGAAGACATTTCTGAAAAAGATCGACTGCTACAAGAGATTGATGCCAAATTGGCGGATATAGAGGGCTCTGCATACACTGAATTCCAAAGCATTAACTCAGATAAACGAGATGCACTCGAATCCTTACTTGGCGAATTTGTTTTATTCAAAGAGGACAACAATAGCGATACTTTTGAAGTCCAAGAACAAGAAGCACGCAAGCTAGAGCAAGTGCTTAAAGAGTCTGAAACCTGCGTTCAACTTCTTGCCCAAGAACTTGAAAGTGCTGAAGCTTATAATACTTCGCTTAGAGCACAAATTGAACAGCGAGCATTAGATGCAAGAAGTCATCCAGACGCAAGCACTTTGCCTAATGAATTAAGTGAGTTAGGAGCACTAAGGGAAGAAAATAGAGATCTAATCAGCCAAATTCAGCAAATGAAAGACAGCTTGCTAAATGAAATATCAGAATCTAATGAAAAGGCATTACGTAAAGAATACAACAAAAAAAGCTTAGAAATGGATCGCTTACAATTAGCTTATTCAGATCTAGAGAAAAAATATTTAGGCACGTTACGCTAAATACAGTAAACGTAACGTGCCAATCACTTATTGGCGAGACAAACGGTCGTTGCCAAGCACAATTGATTCAGTTGATCGATACGGGTTTATATCCAAGCCCCCTCGACGAACATAACGCGCATATACAACGAGACTATCAGGCCTACATTGAGTCATGATATCTATGAAGATTCTCTCTACACATTGCTCATGAAAGTCTGTGTGTTCTCTGAATGAAGCGATATACTTTAACAAACCAGCATGGTCAATTTGGCTACCACGATAATCAATGAAAACAGACCCCCAATCTGGCTGATTTGTTACAGGGCAATTGGACTTCAACAAGTGACTCACTAAACGTTCTTCAACTTGCTCTCCACCGAACTTATTGGTCAACAATGAAGCATTAGGATGGTACTCTACTACTTCAACATCAAGTTCATCAATACAGTAATCTGGCGTTAAAACAACCAACGACTCCATTGCGTCGACATCACGAATTATCACGCCAACTGGCGCACCAGCAGCCTTTGATAAATCGCTTTCAAGTAGCTCCTGAACTTCAAATACATCCTCATAATGCATTTGATTTAGCGAGTTCAGATATAATTTGAAAGATTTTGACTCAATGATATTTGGCGATGAACAAGGCAAACGAAATTCCGCCATCGCTACAATAGGCTTCCCCTTTTTATTTAACCAAGACAACTCATATGCGTTCCAAATATCCTCTCCATGGAAGGGTAAACGCTCAGATTCTATTCCCATATCACGCCACTTATCTACACGTGGAATTGGAAACAATAATCCTGGATCGTATTCAGAAACATAATCCGTTTTCTGTCCTAGGGGCAAAAAACCCATGCAAAACACCTCAATTTCTAATGCCTCTGCCGCGATTCAGCAGAGTAAGTCCAATATAAAACAAGCCTAAAATGAAAGCAGTGATGATAACTAACGCCCACGTAACGTCAATGTCTGATACACCTAAAACGCCATAACGAAAGGCATTTACCATATACAACACGGGGTTAAGCATCGAAACACCTTGCCAGAAATCAGGCAACAAACTAATGGAGTAAAATACCCCACCAAGATAGGTAAGAGGAGTTAAGATGAAAGTGGGAACAATCGATATATCATCAAAACTTCGAGCAAACAACGCATTTACAAAGCCGCCAAGAGCAAACATAACCGATGTTAAAAAGACTATCAGTATGGTTAGGAATACATTATGTAACTGCATGTGAGTGAAAAATAGCGACAGTACCGTAACAACAGCCCCAACAAACAAGCCTCGTGCAACCCCTCCTAAAATATACCCCAACAAAATAACCCAGTTAGGTGTTGGGGAGACTAGTAGCTCTTGAACACTATGTTGAAATTTTGCTGAAAAAAAAGATGAAGCAACATTAGAATATGAGTTTGTAATCACAGACATCATAATTAAGCCTGGAACAATAAACTCCATATAGCTAAAACCACCCATTTCTCCAATTCTACTACCAATCAAATTTCCGAAAATAGCGAAGTATAGAGTCATCGTAATTGCTGGAGGCAGCAGCGTTTGAGGCCAGATACGCATGAAACGACGTATTTCCCGGCGCAGAATGGTATAGAAGGCAATCCAAATCTCACCTGAAGACATGCTAGTTACTTCCTTTGATTAGTTTGACGAATAATTCTTCTAGACGGTTTGATTTATTGCGCATACTTAATACTTTAATTTGTTTAGCACTTAGATACTCAAACACATCATTTAAGTTTTGTCCCTTATCTATCGCAACCTCAATAGTCGAACCATCTGCAACAATCCTAATGTCATAATTTGGTAGCTCAATGGAATCAATTGAATCAGCCAAATCCAGCACAAATGTTTCACTACTAATCGTTTTCAACAACGCCTTAACACTGGTGTTTTCTACGATCTCTCCACTGTTAATAATGGCAATATTACGACATAGCTGTTCAGCTTCTTCTAAGTAGTGAGTCGTTAATATGATCGTAGTACCCTGCTCGTTTAGCTCTTTGATGAACTCCCACATAGAGCGACGCAATTCAATATCAACTCCGGCGGTTGGCTCATCTAAAATCAGTATCTTGGGCTCATGGATCAACGCACGTGCAATCATTAATCGACGTTTCATACCACCAGATAACATGCGTGATTGCGTGTCTTTTTTGTCCCATAAATCGAGTTTCTTGAGATACTTTTCAGCGCGCTCTTTTGCAAGATCGACAGGGATACCATAAAACCCTGCTTGTGTTGCCACAACATTAAATACTGTCTCAAAAACATTGAAGTTAAACTCTTGCGGAACAACGCCTAAATAACGCTTTGCCCCCGCAAAATCCTTATCGACATCGACTCCAAAAATACTAACATGCCCCGACGATTTATTAACCAGAGAACACAATATCCCAATCGTTGTCGACTTACCGGCACCATTAGGGCCTAACAATGCAAAGAAATCGCCTTGCTCTACGGTTAGATCAACCCCTTTCAGCGCCTCAAATCCATTACCGTAACGCTTTTTGAGGTCCTTTATTTCAATAGCATATGCCATAATAACCTTCTTTGTATTAATACACTTTAAACCCACCAAAACAGGTTTCGCATACGTGAGTTCTAGAATTCAATTTATTATTAGTCGCCTTCAAACTCTTCATCAACGTATCCAAGAACATGACCCATTCAACCGATCAGAATTGGCCGAAGAAGAGCTGGATTTCATGGATAAATGGAACACACTTATCCATGAAGGAGAGCAGAGAAACGCTAACTTTTTATTTGAAGCACAAGATTTAATCAGTCGTTTTATTCGTTGCTACCCTAATTTAGTACCATTAATGCATAGAGAGCTGCTCTATTTCATTGGCGGTGAATGCTTACACTTTCTTGGAGATAAAGAACTTGCCTTGTACCAAGATATTGATGAACAACTTTACGAGGCAGAGCTAGCAGGGAACAGCGTGGACATAGCCGAAATGATAGAGGCTAATCAACCTGCGCCTCAAGGAACAACCTTGCAATAAACAGTTAAGTTAATAAAAAAGCGGCTAATGCCGCTTTTTTATACTTTACGGAACACAAGTGTTCCATTTGTACCACCAAACCCAAAAGAGTTATTTAGCACAAGATCCACTTTTCGCTTTTGAGCTGTCATTGAAACATAGTTCAAGTCACAACCCTCACTAGGCTCTGACAAGTTAATCGTTGGCGGAGCCAACTGATCACGGATTGCCAGCACAGAAAAAATTGACTCTACTGCACCAGCCGCGCCCAATAAATGCCCTGTCATTGACTTTGTTGAACTAATCGCTACATCAGAAGCGTCTGCCCCCATAAGCGATTTTACCGCTTCCGTTTCGGCCAAATCACCGATCGGTGTCGATGTCCCGTGAGCATTGATGTAATCAATTTCTTGTGCCTGGGCACCTGCATCATTAAGAGCTGCGACCATTGCAGACAACGCCCCTTCTCCTTGTTCAGGAGGAGCCGTCATATGAAATGCGTCATCACTCATACCAAAGCCAGCAAGCTCAGCGTAAATCTTAGCACCGCGGGCAACAGCATGTTCGTATTCTTCTAATACAAGAATACCTGACCCATCACCCATAACGAACCCGTCACGATCTTTATCCCACGGTCGACTAGCCGTTTTAGGATCATCATTACGGGTAGATAAAGCTCGAGCTGCACCAAAGCCACCAATCCCTAGCGGTGTTATTGCCATCTCAGCACCACCTGCGATCATGACGTCCGCATCGCCATAAGTAATCATACGACCTGCCATACCAATATTATGTGTACCGGTAGTACATGCCGTAACGATGGAGATATTCGGACCTTTAAAACCAAATCTAATCGCCACATGACCAGAGATCATATTAATGATGGCACCTGGTACAAAAAATGGTGAAATACGCTTAGGACCCGATGCATTCAGTAATTCTACATTTTTTTCGATCATTGGCAGGCCACCAATGCCTGAACCAATAGCACACCCGATACGCTTAAAATTAACGCTATCAGGGGATAAACCAGCATCTTCTATCGCTTGGACGGAGGCTGCAATGCCATATTGAATAAACACGTCCATTTTACGAGCTTCTTTCACGCTCATATAGTGCGATGCATCGAAGTCTTTTACTTGAGCAGCAAAACGTGTTGAGAATTGAGAGGCATCAAAGTGCTCAATTTCAGAAACACCACTTTTACCTTCAATAATATTATCCCAAGTATCTTTTACGTTATTGCCAAGGGGACTCACCATTCCCATACCGGTGATTACGACCCGACGACGAGACATATGATTCCTCCGAAAAACTCCCTTTAATACAGGGGTAAGAATAAGAAAAGCCGCTGTACAACTAATACAAGCGGCTTTTCGGAAACTTAGTACACCAGAGAATTACAAGTTAGCGTTGATGTAGTCAATTGCTGCTTGTACAGTGGTGATTTTTTCAGCTTCTTCATCAGGAATCTCAGTGTCAAATTCCTCTTCTAGAGCCATAACAAGCTCAACTGTGTCTAGGGAATCAGCACCCAAGTCGTCTACGAAAGATGCAGATGCAACCACTTCTTCCTCTTTAACACCTAGTTGTTCGCAAACGATTTTTTTAACGCGTTCTTCAATGCTACTCATTAGAAGTTCCTACTCTACTGGTCAATAGCTCACTTTGAGCATATTTATAAATTTTTGACACCCATACTGGGCGTGATTCTCATCATGAACCGGAGACGTATTTTCGTTGAATTCATTACAAAATTCAACTCAAATTACGCCATGTACATGCCGCCATTGACATGTAGGGTTTCACCGGTAATGTAACCCGCAGAATCAGACGCCAAAAAGGCGACAGCTGCTGCAATTTCTTCTGGTTCACCCAATCGCGCCGCCGGCACTTTGGAAACCAAAGTTGCCTTGTGCTCTTCAGGTAAATCTTTTGTCATATCTGTCGCGATAAAGCCTGGCGCAACACAGTTCACAGTAATGCCGCGAGAGCCTATCTCTGCTGCCAAAGAGCGACTGAAGCCTTCAAGTCCTGCTTTTGCTGCAGAATAGTTTGCTTGGCCTGCGTTACCCATAGAGCCAACAACAGAACTAATGGTCACAATACGACCAAACTTAGCTTTCGTCATACCACGAAGACAAGCCTTTGTGACGCGAAACACAGAAGTAAGGTTAGTGTTGATCACTTGATCCCACTCATCCATCTTCATACGCATCATAAGGTTATCACGTGTGATGCCTGCATTATTAACTAAAACCGTCGGCGCACCAAATTCTGCATTGATTTGCTTGATAACAGCCTCTACTGATTCATCGCTGGAAACGTCCAGCACAAGACCTTTACCATTATCGCCTAAGTAATCACTAATGCTATTAGCACCCGCTTCACTAGTTGCGGTACCGACTACAGTAACACCATTAGCGACTAGCGCTTGAGCGATGGCTTTACCTATGCCTCGCGTGGCACCAGTTACTAGCGCAATTTTGCTCATCAAATTATCTCCAGTAATTTTTTAATTTCCAGTCGCAGCGTCAAAGCTTGCCACATCTCCGATTGCCAAGGCATCCAAACCTTTAACAATTCGCTTATTTAGACCTGTTAAAACTTTACCTGGACCACATTCAACAGTTTTTTCTACACCAAGTTCGTTCAACAAGGCAATAGATTGGGTCCATAAAACGGGCTCACTAAGTTGCGAAACAAGGTTTGCTTTGATTTGTGCCGCATCTGACACAGCTTCAGCAGACACATTTTGAACCAGCTTAATTGATGGCTCTTTAAATTCGATGGCGTTCAATCGCTCAGCAAGCTTCTCGCCAGCAGGCACCATTAGTTGGCAATGCGATGGAACACTTACAGGAAGAGGCAATGCCCGCTTAGCACCCGCTTCTTTAGCGTTAACCATAGCAATCTCAACCGCAGCCTTTTCACCCGCAATCACCACTTGGCCTGGAGAGTTGAAATTGACGGCACTCACTACACCTTCTGAAACGGACTCACACGCTGCAACAACCTGCTCATCAGACAAACCAATGATTGCAGCCATCGCTCCCGTGCCGGAAGGCACAGCTTGTTGCATGTATTCACCACGTAATTTAACAAGCTCCACTGCATCTTTGAATGCAATAACGCCAGCACAGACAAGTGCAGAATATTCACCCAAACTGTGCCCAGCAACGTAAGCAGGTTGCTCACCACCTTGCTGCTCCCAAAGGCGCCACAACGCAACGCTACTCGTTAAAAGAGCCGGCTGAGTTTTATCTGTCTGACCCAAAGATTCAGCATCATTCTGAACCAAATCCCACAAGTCGTAACCAAGCACATCCGATGCTTCGTCAAAAGTAGCGTTTATAATATCGTATTTCTCTGCCAAGTCAGACAGCATACCTTGCTGTTGTGAACCTTGACCAGGAAACACAAATGCTAATGAAGGATTCATAACACCCCCTGTTGAGTTAACTTTGCTTCAATTTTTTTATATAAATTCGTGCGAGCTATATCAATACCGTACTCAATCGCACCAACCATGGCATCTAAATCAGAACGACCATGGCCTTTAACTAAATTACCTTTGATGCCAACAAGGCAAGCGCCATGGCGACTTTCAGCCTGAATCAAGCGTTCAATGGCTGACGTATCGACCGAATGCTTTGGCAGTTGCGACAGCAAAAATACAAACAAACCTTCAGAGGCCTTAAGCACTGCGTTACCAACCATACCATCACACACGATGACATTTTTTTCACCTGAAAACAGCTCAAATCCTTCAGCGAATCCCGAGAAATTTGGCCAGCCTTGCTCACTAAGTCGCTTATAGCACTCTTTAATGACCGAGCTACCTTTACTGGTTTCGACTCCAACATTTAACAATGCAACATTCGCCGCATTATTACTTAGCGCTTCTACATACGATGCACCAAGCAAAGCAAAACCATTCAGCATTTCTGCAGGGCAATGAACATTCGCCCCCAAATCCACCAAACACCTCAATGGATTAGGTCGCATCTCTCGAATTAAAGCTGGATACAACTTTGGCCTTAGCAAACCGACAATGTGACGAGCCAATGCAACCATCGCCGCAGTATTACCAAATGTTACGACCACATCTATGCTCGCTTCTGACATATCTGCTAAAGAGCGATAAATTGTCGACTCATTCCGCTTAAATAAAGAACGATCTACAGCTTCCATACACGTTACGGAATCTTGACAAGCGACAGGAATAATTCGAGATGATGACGAATCTTCAGGAAAAGCAAATTCCCGACGATCATAGTAGAAGTGCGCCTCGACATCAGTGAAGGCGGCAACAATTTTTTCTGTTGCTTGAAATGCAATGCGGGGACCTAAGTCCCCGCCCATAGCGTCAATAGCTACCCTAATCATTGGGTATCTAATTACTCACCTTTAGGGGTGATTACTTGACGACCACGATAAAAACCGTCTGCAGAAACGTGGTGACGACGGTGAAGTTCACCAGTTGTCTGTTCAACAGATAAAGTTGGGTTAGTTAGTGCATCGTGTGAACGGCGCTGGCCGCGACGTGAACGAGTCACTTTACTTTTTTGTACTGCCATTTTTGGAGCTCCTAATTTTTCTTAGCTTTTAATTCAGCCAATATACTAAATGGATTCGGTTTAATTTCGTCATCCGGTGCGTCATCGGTAGACGATGCATACTTTAGAGCTACTGGGTTGCAACCACTTTCTTGGTGATAAGCAACTATTGGCAAGGCAAGAAGCAATTCTTGCTCTACCATTTTAGCGATAACGACCTCACCATCGGTCATGACAACGGGATCATAGTCACTAGGTATATTCTTGGCATGGTCTTCGTCATAAACAAAAGCCAGACTAAGATCTACCTCCAGATCAACAGGAGCAGCCTCCAAGCATCGTTGACACTCAACTTGAACAGTTGCTTTAATTGAACCAGTCGCTATGTAGCGCCTATCTTCATCCACTCTAAAGTCTAGATGAATAAACGCATCCCCTTCATTTGACGCTAGCGTAGCGCTCAACTCCGGAAATTGACTGAGTGATAAACGCCCTTCAATACTCACTTCATTGAAAGCGTATTTACGAGGGTCAAAGTATTTGGGTAATGTGTCATTCAACATGGCGGGAATAATATTGCCAAGTCCCACCCTTGTCAAAGAATACTGAGGCATAAATGACATTTTTTACGTATTATTTCGCCTCAACAAGTGATTTACCTATTTTTTCGACAAATCAAGAGACTAGATGACCTTTATGACACAAAAATTGACCCTTGGCTCATCCTCCAAATACCGTCAAAACCTACTCAATCGACTAGGCTTAGCATTCACCACACTCACACCAAACATTGACGAAAGTCGATTAGATAACGAAGCACCCGAACAATACATTGAGCGGATCACCAAAGCAAAAGCGCTTGCTTTATATAGCACTTTAGACAACAACAGTATTCTCATCACATCAGATCAATGCGCCACCTATAATGGTAGTATTATAGGCAAACCCCATACCCGCAATAATGCCATTGAGCAACTAAGGCGCTTTAGCGGTCAAAAGGTCGAATTCCTTACTGGCCTGTATGTAGTCAACACATTCAACCAGCTCAACCGTTATAGTCTTTCAACTTATTCTGTGATTTTTCGAAATCTTACTGAGCACGAAATACAGAACTACATAGACATTGACTCCCCATTAGACTGTGCTGGCAGTTTCAAATGCGAATCATTAGGCGTGGCCTTATTTGAACAAATGGAAGGTTGCGATCCCTCGTCACTAGAGGGCCTTCCATTGATCGAAACATGCAACAGTTTACGAGCAGTCGGATTAAACCCACTAGCGTAAATAAAAAAGCAGGTACATATAAGATGTACCTGCTTTTAAGATAAACACGACAAAAAACTAAGTTTAGCGCAAACTGTAGAACCAACTTGTAATGCCAGCAGAGAACTCAACCCCTAATTGCTTAGCAACTTTCTCCCAAGGCTCTTTATAGGGTGTGTAATACACCGGCGTTAGGTCAGAAAATTGCGTATTCAACAGTTGTTGAGAGTATCCAAATTGATCCGCTAAACCAAGCTCAACTGCCTGAGAACCGGTAAACACCATACCCGTAAATAAATTCGGCTCATCCGCTAGCCTATCACCACGACCCTGTTTCACCGCTGCTATAAATTGCTTATGCGTTTCATCTAATACTCTCTGCCAACTTTGCATAGCCGCATCGTTCATAGGAGAGAACGGATCCATAAAGGCTTTGTTTTCTCCTGCGGTAAACAAACGACGCTTCACACCAATCTTATTGATCAGCTCACTGGCTTCAAATCCACCAGAAACCACACCGATAGAACCCACAAGACTGGCTTTATCAACAACAATTTCATCGGCTGCTGAAGCAATATAATAGCCACCTGAAGCGGCCATATCTTCAACTGCAACCACAACAGGTATAGCAGGGTATAAGGTTCGATATTGCATAATAGCATCATGTAAGATGCCAGAATGTACAGGACTACCACCAGGACTGTTCATTTCAATAAGCACAGCCTTAGTGGAGCTATTAGCGTAAATCTCATCAAGCAAAGGAGCATACTCGTTTGCGTCTACTTCACTTTGTGCACCTATTGTGCCTTGCATACGCAAAACGGCAACACTGTCTCCTGAGGTAACATCATCCACATCAGAAGTCATCCAAATGCTAGTGACGATACCGATAAATACTAACAAGTACACAAAGCGGAAAAAAATCTTCCAACGCCTTTGTCTGCGACGCTCAACAACCTGCGCACCTAACACTTCCTTTAAGGCATCGACTAACTTTGAATCGGTAGACTCTTTTTCAATGTGTTTATTATCGGCCATAGGTTCTTTTGACTTTGTATTTACATCGTCTTCTTCATTCCAAGCCATTTAACGCTCCATATTTCAACAGTATAACGGCAAATGTTCTGCTCAACTGAAATTTTCATGCGAGATGTCGAATTTAATAGGCAGAACGCTTAAGTAAACATTGCAGCGAGTGTACCATAGCGATATTTACAGGAATAAGGACTTAATAGTGAGCTACTCATTTGAAGAACTAAGCGTTGGCTTAAGCGCAAGCATCGAAAAAACAGTTTCAGAACAAGACGTTCAAACATTTGCTCAAGTTACCGGCGACACAAACCCAGTTCATTTGGATGCAGACTATGCAGCCACAACTAGCTTTGAAAAACCGATCGCACACGGCATGCTAACAGCCGGCTTTATATCGGCCGCTATTGGCACGAAACTACCTGGACCAGGCTGCATTTACCTTGAGCAATCATTAAAATTTCGCGCACCAGTATTTATTGGAGCCACAGTCACAACTACCGTTACCGTTAAAGAACTCAATGAGCGCCGCCGTCGCGCCATCATTGAAACCACTTGTTTAGTTAACGGCAAAAAAGTCGTTACTGGCGAAGCTACTATTATGATCCCATAAAAAAAGGGGCGCATGCCCCTTTAAACCACACCACAAGTAATAACCAATTAAACGGTCTTAGTATTTGCTCGGCAAGCCCGACATTGCGTCCTTCCAAGCATCTTCAATAGGCGCCTCTAGGGTCAACTTAATACCCTCATAATCAATATCAAGTCGGGCTGCATGCAAACACAATCGTTTAAAACCTAACGACTTAGCTAGTATGTTAGCCTCATTTGGCGAGTATTTATCATCACCTACAATCGAGTACCCAGCAAATTGCGCATGAACACGAATCTGATGCGTGCGACCTGTCACAGGTTCGCACTCAATAAAGGTATATCCTTCAAAGTTACGCAGCACCTTAAAGCGAGTCAGCGATTCTTTGCCATCCGTATGCACTTTCACAACGCGCTCACCTGATTTAAGCTCGTTTTTAAGAAGCGGCGCATTGACCTGTAGCTTTCGCTTAGGCCATGAACCAAAGACTAGTGCATGATAAGTTTTTTGGACCCCTTCTTTTTCTCGTAAGGCTGCATGCAATATTTTTAACACACTGCGTTTTTTCGCAATCATAATTAAGCCAGATGTATCACGGTCAAGTCGATGAACAAGCTCAATAAATTTTTCCTGCGGCCGCATTTGGCGAATAACCTCTACCAAACCAAAACTTAGACCACTACCACCATGTACCGCCAAGCCTGAGGGTTTGTTAACGACAATTAAACCTTTATCTTCGTATATAATACGGTTTTCAATTTCTTTTTTAAGCCCTTCAGCAACGACAGGCCTATCACCCGGCTCCGCCACAAAAATTGGTGCGATGCGGATATTGTCTCCACTACTGAGCTTGAAATCAGGCTTGATGCGCTTCTTGTTGACACGGATCTCACCTTTACGCAGTAAGTTATAGATCTTCCCCTTAGGCACTCCTTTTAAAAAAGTTACTAAGAAGTTATCGATACGTTGACCATGATTATTCTCGTCAATAGTAACAAAACGCACCTGTGGACGCTCTGAAGCGCCATTATTTTCACTTGCTGACAAAAGAATGGTTTCCTATGTAATTGAAGCACTTAGATTTTACTGTTATATTCAAATCCGCAGAGGGTAAGAGGCAACAGAAAGCCTCGAAGAATCAATTGTAACGAATGAGAAGCCATAACCAAAGCGACACTTTGGTCATTTCTTACCTCTGGGCAAAAAGTTAATTTTTATATAATAAACCTCATGAATCAGTGAATCGGTTCATAGGTGTAACAGTTTACTATTGAATCCGTTATTTAGATCAGCACCTTTCATGTTGACCGATAGTTGAAACACGCATTACAGCAACACAGAAAAGAGCGACGTCATCCTTACATCAAGGCATTGTGGCGCGCCTATAAATTGTGACTGAATCGTCTGAACGAATTCATAAAATCGTTACATTTCATGAACTTAGAATTTCCTGATCATTAAAAAGAGTCACAGTTAATGATTAGAATGTTAATAAACGCAACTCAACAAGAAGAGTTGCGCGTTGCGTTAGTAGATGGGCAACGCCTGTATGATCTAGATATCGAATCAGGATCTCGAGAGCAGAAGAAAGCAAACATCTATAAAGGTAAAATCACTCGAATAGAGCCAAGCCTTGAAGCCGCTTTCGTTGATTACGGTGCTGAGCGACACGGCTTCCTGCCCTTAAAAGAAATCTCTAAAACTTATTTTTCTAAGAAAACAAATTCAGATGGCCGCCTCAACATCAAAGATGTTTTGACGGAAGGTCAAGAAGTCATTGTTCAAGTTGATAAAGAAGAGCGTGGCAACAAAGGTGCTGCACTGACTACTTTTGTCAGCTTAGCGGGTCGTTATTTGGTACTTATGCCAAATAATCCTCGTGCTGGTGGTATTTCTCGTCGCATTGATGGCGATGACCGCACACAGCTTAAAGAAGCGATGTCTGGCCTTAACGTACCTGACAATGGTGGACTAATTGTTCGTACTGCAGGTGTTGGCCGCTCTACTGAAGAACTTCAATGGGATTTAGACTATCTACAAACACTTTGGGACTCGATCACCAAAGCGGCTGCAGATCGCCCTGCTCCTTTCCTGATTTATCAAGAAAGTAATATCGTCATCCGCGCTATTCGTGATTACCTACGTGATGACATTGGTGAAGTTTTGATCGACGAAAAGAACGTCTACCAAGACGCGATGAACTTTGTCATGCAAGTGATGCCTCACTTTAAGAGCCGTATTAAACTTTACAGTGAGCCAACACCTCTCTTTAATCGTTTCCAAATTGAAACTCAAATTGAAACGGCATTCCAACGCGAAGTACGCCTTCCTTCAGGCGGCTCTATTGTTATCGATCCAACTGAAGCACTGGTTTCTATCGATATCAACTCTGCCCGCGCAACAAAAGGCGGCGACATCGAAGAAACAGCACTTCAAACCAACCTTGAAGCAGCAGACGAAATCGCTCGTCAATTGCGCCTTCGAGACATTGGTGGACTTGTAGTCATCGACTTCATTGATATGACACCCGTTCGCAACCAGAAAGAGGTTGAAAATCGCATGAAAGCGGCTCTAGAAGCCGATCGTGCGCGTGTACAAATTGGCCGCATCTCTCGCTTTGGCCTATTGGAAATGTCGCGCCAACGCCTACGCCCATCGCTTGGCGAAACCAGCGGTATCGTTTGTCCGCGATGTAATGGCCAAGGGTTTATTCGTGACGTAGAGTCTTTAGCATTATCTGTACTTCGCTTAATCGAAGAAGAATGTGCCAAAGAACGTACCGCTCAGATTCGTGCCATTCTTCCTGTTTCTGTTGCTACATTCCTGTTGAATGAGAAGCGCACTAACATCGCAAAAATCGAAAAGCGTAATCAAGTACATATCATTCTTGTACCCAACCCTCACATGGAAACACCTCATTTCCACGTTGAACGTATTCGTGACGACAATGCCGTTATGGAAGAGGATGATAGCAGCTACGATTTAGTCGATACGCCTGAGCAGCCGCCTTACGAACCTCGCCAGCCTAATGAGCAGTCTCGTCCTCAAGCAGCGGTAACCAGCATCGCGCCTGCTTCGCCTGCGCCTGCGCCAACACCTGCAGAGACCGTCCCTAAAGCTAAAGCAGAAACTAAGAAACCTAGCCTGTTCAAACGTATTTTAGATGCTCTATTTGGCAGTGCCGAAGAAAACTCTGAAAAAGTAGAGCCTAAGAAAGAAGCGGTTAAACCAACAAGTAATGCTAAGCACTCTTCTGAAGAGCGCAAACCACCACGTGACCGCCAGCGTAATCGTCGTCCTGCACGTAAGCATGAAAAAGAGGCGTCAGAGCAGCAAAACGATGCTCAAGAAAAAGCCAAATCAACACGTCAGTCTCGTCGTGCTCAAGCTGAAGCGAAGTCTCAGCAGCCCACCAATAGAGACACAAATGGTAACAACTCAAACAAAGAGTCTTTTAAAGATTCAAATAAAGATACGTCAAATCGCTCTAAGCGCGATCAGGCTCAAACCAAACAAGACAAGCCTAACAACAAGCAAGAGCAGAAAGATGCTCCTACTAAGTTAAAACCTCGTCGCCCTGAACCTGAGATCCAAGAACGTAAACGTGAACCGAATGACAACAAACGTCGTAACGGTAAGCTTAAAGACGAAATTGAGCTAGCTCAAGAACAACAAGCTAAAGTTGAATCAGATGCTAAAGAAGCACAAGCAGTAGCCGATCAAGCAGCCGCTAATAGCTCGGAAAGCTCTGACACCAAAGCCGAACGCAAGCCTCGTCGCTCACGTCGATCGCGCCGCAATAACAACAAGCAAGACGACGTACAGAGCAACAACGAGCAATCAATTGATGAACAAGCTAACACCAATAAGGCTCCAAGCCCTACTGAATCGACTGAAAGCCCAGAACCCACTTCTACTGATGAATCGGTAAAAACGACTGAGCCAACCAATCAGGATGATTCTAAAGCGTCTCAACAAGAAGCGGCAGCGGCATCAGATTTAACGGAAGAAGCACAACCTAAGGCCAAGTCAGAATCAGCCACACCAAAAACTACTGAAACGGCGTCTAATGAAAGCATTGTTGACAACCATGAGAAAACAACAAAGCCTAAAATGACTGTTAAAGCTGACATGAATAAGATTGACAACGCTGAAGCAGTACCTAAACAGACTGCAACAACAGAGCAACCTAACACGGTTAATGAAGTTTCTGTAGAAGCAAATATAGCTCCAACAAAGACTGAATCAACTCAAGATGTAGCACCAGAACAGGTATCAGAATCAGCTGACACATCAGATCAAATCACTAAGCCTGAAGCTAAACCAGTTACTATTGAGCAAGCTCAAGCAGTACCTGTAGCAGTGAAAGAAAAAGCTGAGTACATTGATCCGGTCAAATCTGAAGACAGTCAACCTGAAGACAGTCAACCTGAAGACAAAACTTCGACCGAAGACAAAACTTCGACCGAAGAAAAAACTTCGACCGAAGAAACAACTTCGACCGAAGAAACAACTCAAGCTGACTCTTCCGAACAAGCAGATACTGAGCGAAAGGTACGTAAACCTCGTGCAATTCGCGGCCGTAAGGCAGCCAAGCCTGCTTCTGAAGAGAAGAAAACTGATGTTCAGTTGCCAAAAGCTCTGCTTGAACAACAAGAGAAAGCCAAGCAAGAACTTCAAGACAAGCGCGATCAAGCTGCGCAACAACGTCGTCAACGTCGTAGCGGTCGAGTTAAGAATGACCCTCGATTAGCTCGTGAAGAGTCTACTAATGCTAGTCAAGGGGAAACAGAAAGCGCCTCTGAATAGCAATTTCTACAGACCCTAAAAAACGCCAGTTAATTCTATTAGCTGGCGTTTTTTGTTTGAATTATTAAACAAGCGACTGGTCTTTAAAATGCCCCAGCACTTAACCAGTTTCAGATTTGGATATACGTAACGCGGGTTATTAAAGAGTTAATCCAATAAGACAAAGACCTTTGAAGATGAATTGAGCCATTGGTCAAAATGCTAACCCCTCCTTCGTTATTTTTTTCTAACGACATACCATGAATGTCAATCAGTCTCTGTACTTGAGCCGTCACACCTCGACTCGGCTCCACAATCGACACTAATGGCAATATTTCATCAAACAGGTTTTTCACTAATGGGTAATGTGTACAAGCCAAAACCAAGGTATCAGACTTATTACTAAGGACCTGCTCCGCAATACGAGCAACCTCTTCTTTTAATTCACTCAAACTAGTAGGCATACTATCTATTAAGGTGGCCAAGCTGGAGCTAGCCAAAACCTCAACATCTGTATCAAAACGCCAAGTATCAATTAAATCGTTTAACCGCTTGCTGATACTCGTCCCTTGCGTGGCAAGCACTGTGATGCGTTTGCATATACTGGAACTGCATGCCGGCTTAACAGCAGGTTCCACACCAACGACAGGAATAGAAATAGATTGTCTAAGCTCAGTGATGCCGGCCACTGTGGCCGTGTTACAAGCGATCACCATCATTTGACACCCTTGAGCAATAAAATAATCTGCTATCTCTATGAGCCGTCGCGTAATAAAGACCGATGTTTGCTGACCGTAAGGCGCATTCGCCTGGTCTGCAAAATAAATAAGATTCGCTTGAGGAATGGCGGCATGGATGGACTGAAGAATGGTTAGTCCGCCCGCTCCAGAATCCATCACACCAATTCTGATGGTCACACCGACCCTCCTAATAGAACAGGCTCACGCTCCAACTCAACACAAAATGTCTTGTACACTGATGCTTTGATCTTTGCTTCTAAAGCCAACAAGGCATCCGCTTTTTGACAATTGTAATTAACCAATACTAACGCTTGCTTTGGGTATACACCCACACCATTTTCTTGGTATCCCTTCCATCCTGCCCGATCATTTAGCCATCCTGCTGCAAGCTTCCATTGTGTACCTTGCGCAAACGCAACGACCTCAGGGTACTGAGTTCGAATAGACTGATAAACAACATCACTGACCACCGGGTTTTTGAAAAAACTACCTGAATTCGCTACCTCAGTAGGGTCAGGAAGCTTTTCTTTACGCACATTACATACTGTTTCAAAAACATCCCTAATGCTCGGAGACGAAGGCATAGCTTGCAATAAGCCACCATACTCAAGCACTAACGTTGGCGCCGCACTCAGTCTAACCGTCATTGACGTAATGATGTATTTAGATTTCCACTCATGTTTAAATCGAGATTCACGATATGCAAAACCACATTGATTCGCCTCAATTTCAACCAACTCTAATGTTTCTATATCTAAAGCAGTAACCCGCTGTAAAACATCTTTGACTTCAACACCGTAAGCACCAATATTCTGAACAGGAGCAGCACCTGCGGTGCCCGGAATTAACGCTAGGTTCTCAATACCACCAAGCCCACGATCAACCGACCAAGTAACACAGTCATGCCAAGCTTCACCTGCCGAAAAGATCACTTCTGAGAAGGCATCATCAGAATACTTAACCGCAACCCCCTTGATTTGGTTCACAATTACCAGACCAACGACATCACCTTTAATAAGTAAGTTACTGCCTCCCCCTATTACCGTAACGGGCAAATCATGGCACTTAGCCCACTTTACCGATGCAATAAGCTGCTCGATGCTTTCTGCAACCGCCAAGAACTCAGCTTGATAGTCAAAGCCGAAGGTATTGAAAGATTGCAGAGAAGTCTTGTGAGATATCCATTCTGGCGAGTCCGAGAGCTTTTGCTCATTCATAAGCATTTGCCAAAAAATCTTCTGCAATAGTAAAGAGCTGATCTTTCATGGCTTCAAAACCTAAGTCACCGCCATAATAAGGATCATCCACTTCACCAAAATCAATTCCATTACGATAGCGACCAAACATCACCACTTTCGCTTTACTGTTTAAGGGCTGGATATGCTTTAAATTAGTCAAGTTTTCGCTGTCCATTGCAACAATCCAATCAAACTCATTGAAATCCTCAACACAAACTTGTCGTGCGCGTTGCTGGGTTATATCTATACCAACAGATTTCAGTATTTTAATTGAACGTGCATCCGGTAGTTTACCGACGTGATAAGCCGCCGTACCAGAAGACTCAACTTGAAGATCCAATCCTTTTTCTCTAGCAAGATGCTCTAAAATGCCTTGCGCAGCTGGCGAGCGGCAAATATTACCTAAACAAACAGCAAGTACTTTCATCATAGTAACTATTTATCGTCTAAACGCTCATCTGCGCTCAAAGTACGCGCTTCACTTTCAAGCAAAACTGGAATGCCATCTCGAACCGGATATGCCATACCGCCCACTTTGCTAATCAGCTCAGTACCTTCTTCATTCAAAGTTAATGGTGCCTTAGTTACTGGACAAACTAAAATTTCTAAAAGTGCTTTATTCATAATGTTATTTCTTCTGTTTAATGACTTGTTTGATTTGCTCATCTAGTTGACGAGTGAACTCGAGCGGTAATTCAAGCTCTGCAGCGACAAACCACCAATCATCCTCTGAGTTGGCAAAGCCTTCAACTTTTACAGCATCTTTCTCAGTCATTATGACAGATTCAAAAGGCAATAAATCGCTACGCATAAAATGGTGATGATCTGAAAAAAAATGATTTGTAGAATTGTGTGGCAAGCCATAACCCTCTAAGGTTTCTAGAAAGCGTGCTGGATTACCGATCCCTGCAACCACTGTCCAAGATTTGCAGCCTAGGTCCGTTAAAGGTCTTGTGCGTGCCTTATCTTTGATATGCACGAGTCGATTTAAAGCCAGCTTTCCATGAAAATAGTGCTGCGTAATATCCAGCTTAGGCTCATCACCAATACTAAAAATATAATCAGCATGGTTCAAACGAGAGGCAGGCTCCCTTAAGGGACCAACAGGAAGCAACATATTATTTCCTAATCCTCTTTTGGCATCCACCATCACTATTTCGATATTTCGATCCATAGCATAATGTTGTAAACCGTCATCACTGATGATGACATCCACATGCTCAAGCCGCTCTAACGCTTGTATGGCTTGAACACGTTTAGTAGAGACTGCAACAGGGCAATCTGAGCGGCGAAACAACATTAGCGGCTCATCACCAACGTCTGCAGCACTTGAAGAGTGACCGACAAGCATTACCTCATCTGACGATCGTTTATGGCCTCGCGTTACGATACCTGGCGAATACCCTTGCTGCTTGAGCCAGTCAGCCAAGGCGATCACCATAGGCGATTTTCCAGTTCCCCCAACCGTAATGTTACCAACAATAATCACAGGCAATTTGGACTGGTAACTTATTGATAGTCGTTGAGCAAGATATTTTTTACGCTTGCACTGTATCACTGGCACTGTTAGCAATAGAAGAGGTGTTAAAGCCCATGTCCAACCATATGAACCATACCAAGAGCGTGTTAGGGATTGCTCTAAACTCACAATCCCGTCTCTTTCTGAGCGGTATGAGCGAGCTTAGAAATTCCAAGCTGAGCAGCAGCATCATATACCCGCATAACCATCTCATAAGAAGCGTTAGCGTCAGCAGTTACAATCAGAGGGCGTTCAAAATCATCTTGAAATGACTCTTTCAAGCCTTGCACCAAAGTATCTGTACGCTCATTGATTAGAGTTTGACCATTAATGACAAATTGGCCATCTTGCGTAATCGTAATTTCTACTGGGTTTTGCGAAACAACCGAAGCAGCGCCATTTGAAGCAGTTGGGAGGTCAATAGTTAAGTCAGTGGTTTGCTTAAATGTCGTGCTGACCATAAAAAAGATAAGTAACAGAAATACAACGTCAATTAGAGGCGTTAAATTTATGTGGACGTCTTCAATCTTTTGTCGGCGAAATTTCAAATCGTTCCCCTGCTACTCTTTACCATCGGCGTTAAGAACATCAATAAGCTTAGTAGACTGTTGCTCCATGTTGACAACCAATTCATCGATTCGACGGGCAAAGTAACGATGAAAAACCAATGCAGGTATTGCGACTGCTAAACCTGCCGCAGTTGTCAAAAGCGCTTCAGAAATCCCACCAGCCAATAACTGTGTATTTCCTGCGCCCTGCTCCATCAATACATTAAAGACCTTAATCATACCGACGACTGTACCTAGCAAACCAATAAGGGGAGAAATAACTGCAATCGTACCTAACGTACTCATAAAACGCTCAAGCTCATGAATCACATGATTAGCTGCTTCCTGAATACTCTCTTTCATAGCTCGTCGTCCATGTTTTGAATTGAGCAAACCTGAAGCAAAGATAAAGCTTAAGCCGGACTTAGCTTGCATAGAGCGAATGTAGTCTAAGGTCATTCGATCCTCACGCAATCGAGCCAAAACATCAGATAAAAGCGAGCGTGGAGCAACCCGGCTATTTCGCAGTGTCCAGAATCTTTCTAGAACAATGGCGAGCGTAAGAATAGAACACAACAATAACGGCCACATAAATGCGCCGCCGGATTTAAAAAGCTCTAACACCGAGACCTCCTGTATCAATTTGCGAATAATTTAACACACTCTCAAGCAATTCGGCATGCTCGCAAGCAACTGTTTTCACAACATTTAGTAAATGATAGCAAGTGGAAGATATCACTCTCCATTTACCGCTATCGAGATAGAAACGTATTTTCTCACCTTCTAACATTTCAATGGTTGGAACATTCATTTTATACAAGACATCCGAGGCAACAGAACCTCTGTTTGTGATCGCCAACTGCCACACTTCTTTCATTGCCTTATGAGCAATTTGAGACTTAGGTAGATTGATCACTACATCAATCCCGCCTACCTTAACCAACGAATTACTGTTGTACGATAGTACACCACCTCCATGGTTACGATACTGAATGACACCGTAACGATCTTTTTGCCATAAGTAACGCCACTGCACTTCCTCAACAGAGAGCGATACTGCAGTAATACTAAGAAAGCCAAGAACTAAAATACTTCGCCGTAATGGGTACCAGTATACGGCGAAAACAGTGATGGAAATGAGAGTTAGTTTCACCCAAACTGAAGTATCTTCCCTTGGCAACCAAAACAACTCTCCGTATAGGTAAGGCTCTATAGCTCCAAAAAACCAAACTAAGCATCTGTCTAATTGCCCATATAACCAAGTCCACGAGAACCATTCACTCAAGACGTAAGACGCCAAGGAGGCAGGAAACCAAATTACAGCCACAAACGGCACCATGATAATATTAGCCAAAATCGTTAAACCACTCACGCTTTGCTGCCAACCAAGAGTCAGAATTAGCGCGAAGAAGCATAGAAAACATTGCATTATCAATAACCTACTGTACCGCTCAAGCCGCAATATCAAAAGGGAAATAAGGCCCACAAAAGAGAAAGATAACCAAAAGGAAGGGTCTAAAGCACGCCCAGGCCAAAGCAATAACATTAGCCAAGCACTGAAAAGCAAAATAGGAAGTAAAGCAACATGTTGCGCCTTTGCTCGTAGCGCAAAAAACATGACTGCCATTAAGCATGCACGTATAGCAGGCTCTCCTGCACCACTCCACAATGCGTAAAACAAGCAAAAAGGAACAACCGCGACAAACTCAAGACGAGCACGTTGATAAAACAATCTTTGCACAACCCCTAGATGACGCCAAATAACGCGACACACCCACACCACTAACAGGCTCACGAAACCGATGTGCAAGCCAGACACAACAAAAAGATGCGTTAAACCGAGATAGTTTATCAGCCAATGGTCCCTTTCATCCCATGCCCTTCTGTCACCACGTATAATCGAGTAGGCAAAGCGCCAACTAGGATATTGATCAAGGTCACTTGGTTCATCTAGATGGTTTATACCGTGATCAATATAAACCATCACATCAGCACCCTTAATGAATGCTCTATGAGATGGATAACTTCCAAATAATTCAGCAAAATAGGGCTTTATAGGAATAAGGGTGTCTGAGGTATCGTTCTCATCACAACTGCGTGACCTGTACTCGCCTGATTTAGATTTAACGTATACCCAATTCACTTCAGAAGAGGAAGGTATCAATAAACACAGCTTCGTGACATTCCAATAATATAGATCTGCTTTATCCTCAACTCCCCAATCTTTCCATGGATTACTGCTAATCAGGGAAACTATGGAAATAGAGACAAATATCATCCCCCACCAGTCTTTACGATGGATTTGATAGAGACATAACATGGCGATATGAGTAGAATACATCCACCGGAGCGATGGAGGCGTAAGCACGGCGCCCACCAGCACGCAAATATTTAAAAGCAGCATAGGACCTCCTTGTCCATGTCTAGCCTAAGTAGTGATTATGCCAAAGCGTTACCTTAAGAAACTTGTTCCGAATCCTGAAAAGCTTAAACAGAGTAAAGCATTAGGGATTTTAGGGGCACAAATTTATGAAGCCGACCTTTGGCATTTATCACGCCGCTCTGTCGCTAAGGCCTTCTGGAATGGAATATTTTGGGCTGCTATCCCTATGCCTTTTCAAATGGTTGCTTCGGCGCTATTTGCCATTCCATTGCGCGCCAACATCCCGTTATCGATAGCGTTGGTTTGGGTCACAAACCCTATTACCATGCCTTTTGTATTTTACGTGAATTATTTAATTGGTACATGGATAGTTGGCAATGGTATCGATTCTGAGTTTCAAGTGTCAGTCGAGTGGGTATGGAGCCAATTAGAACATATCTGGATACCCTTATACGTAGGATCTATTGTAGCGGGTTTTGTAGCAGGCGGTATTGCATATGTTTCTATCTTACTTCTATGGCGTTTGCACGTTATCAAACGCTGGAAAAATCGGCGCCGTAAGATCAAATAAAAAAAGCATTGATCTCTCAATGCTTTTTCTTTCTGAAATGTTAAATCAAATTTAGTGTCTTTTGACTCAACCGATAAGCACGATCCATCCAAGCAAGCATTTTCTCATCATGAGTAACAATCAAGAAGGCCATATTCTTTTCTTGTTTCAGACGAACTATTAATTCCTGAATTTCCTTAGACGTTGTCTCATCTAAGTTACCTGTCGGCTCATCCATCAGTACACAAGCAGGATCGTGAGCAAGTGCACGAGCAATGGCAACACGCTGGCGTTCACCTCCAGACAGCTGAGCTGGACGGTGGTCTAAACGCTCAGATAAACCAACATCGGATAATAATTGTGCGGCTATAAGCCTTGCCTTTACACTCTTCTCTCCAGCGATCAGCAACGGCATCATAACATTTTCAACTGCGCTAAACTCAGGTAGCAAGTGATGGAACTGGTATACGAACCCTAGCTTTTCATTTCTAAGTTTTGAACGCTTTGCATCCTTTAGCGCATCCCATGCCTGCCCTTCGATCTCAACAGCACCAGTGGTGGCCTTATCTAGCCCAGCCAAAAGATTTAGTAATGTCGTTTTACCAGAACCTGAACTGCCAACAATAGCAACCGCCTCACCTTTATTGAGTACAAAGTTAATATCTTCGAACACTTGGACATCACGCTTACCATCACGATACTGCTTGCCTAAAGACTGACTACTTAATACTACATTACTCATAACGCAACGCCTCCGCAGGATCCACTTTTGATGCTCGCCATGCAGGGTAAAGTGTCGCTAAAACCGTCATACTAAAGGCAGAGGTTACAATATACTGAACATCTGTCCACTCAAGCTGTGACGGTAAATAATTAATGAAATATACATCGCCACTTAAGAACTGAGTATTCAAAACTCCTTCTAACCAAGCAATGACATCACTTACATTCAAGGCGGCCGTGACACCTAATGCCAACCCAATTAGAGTTCCCAAGAATCCAATAAATATACCTTGAACCACAAATACCCACATGACTTGACCAGAGGTTAACCCCATGGTTCGAAGTATTGCAATATCAGTACGCTTATCCGTCACGACCATTACCAAAGTTGAAACGATGTTAAATGCGGCAACGGCTACAATCAAAAGAAGGAGTAACCCAATCATGGTTTTTTCCATCTTAATCGCCTGAAACAAATTACCATGTGTACGAGTCCAGTCACTGACTTTATTTTGACCTGGAATGAGACGAGCGATATCCCAAATTTTACTTGGAGCTTCAAATAAATCGTCAAAAGAAATGCGCAATGCTTCAACAGCCTCAGAGTCGTAACGCTTTAAACGAGCTGCATCATGAATATTAATGTATGCCAAGCTTGAATCAAGCTCGGCACCTACTTTGAATGTACCTACCAACGTAAATCGCTTTAGGGTAGGCGTTATACCTGCAATTGACACATTGGCTTTTGGCATTAAAGCGGTCACTTTGTCGCCTAGACGAACGCCCAACATACGTGCAAGCTGCTCACCAAGCACAATTCCAAACTCACCTGACTTAAGGGCACCCAAGTCGCCTGCTGTCATATGATTCGGCAAGATAGAAACATTCGCCTCTTGGATCGGTTCAATGCCATTCAATAAAGCACCATGTACGCCACGATTAGACTGAAACATCACTTGAGCTTGAATATGGGGCGCAACCGCTTTAACCCCAGGCATAGTAGAAACTTGTGCAGCCATTGTTTGCCAATCAACTAAGGTAGGGTTACCCCAAACAGTCGCATGAGGTACCATTCCAAGAATTCTTTGCCTTAACTCTCGATCAAAACCGTTCATGACCGACAATACCGTTATCAACACGGCAACACCCAAGGCAATTCCAGCAATCGAAGAGAAACTAATAAAAGAGATAAAATGGTTAGCACGTTTTGCTCGGGCATAACGTAAACCAATCTTGATAGGCAATAAGTTCATTTAAAATGGTCCATAACAAAGAAGGGGCATAAAGCCCCTTCTTGTGATTAGCGAATATTACGCATCAAAATCGATGCCAATACGACGCCCAACATCTTCATAAGCTTCAATCACGCCGCCAAGACCCTGACGGAAACGATCTTTGTCTAGCTTTTCTTTGGTTTCAGCATCCCACAAACGACAACCATCTGGAGAGAACTCGTCACCCAACACGACTTTACCGTTAAACAAACCAAACTCAAGCTTATAATCCACAAGGATCATGCCGCCTTCAGCAAATAATGCTTTAAGCACATCATTGACTTGGTATGTAAGCTCTTTTGCTTTAGCTAGATGCTCAGGCTCGGCCCAACCAAACGACTCAACGTGAGATTCGTTGATCATAGGGTCACCCAACTCATCGTTCTTTAAGAACAATTCAAATGTTGGTGGCGCTAGCTCTTGACCTTCTGTCACACCTAAACGACGGCACAAGCTACCAGCAGCAACATTACGTACAACGCATTCGATCGGCATCATATCAAGGCATTTAACCAAACATTCTGTATCACTTAATAGTGCTTCAAAATGTGTCGGGATGCCGGCGGCTTCTAGTTTACTCATAATGAAGGCATTAAATTTGTTATTTACCATGCCTTTACGATCAAGCTGCTCTACTTTTTTACCGTCGAACGCAGACGTGTCGTTACGGAATACTAGAACCATTTTATCAGGGTCATCGGTACGAAATACCGATTTTGCTTTACCTGCATATAGCTCTTGTCGTTTTTCCATGTGGAGAATCTCCAATAAATACTGTGAGGGGATTAGTTACTTCGCTAACAGCGAAAGAATTCGATAAGTCGTCAACGTTGGGGTTTCCGTTGCGCCTGCATCTATCGTTAAAAAGTAGCCTTCCTGTTGGCGTTTTAAGTCGTAAGGGTAGCTACGCTCAGTCCAACTGACATCGTCCAAATTTCGACGACGCACTTTAAATAAAACAACTTCTTCATTCGTACCAATTGGCCCTAGCGGCACTTTGAAATCTACAATATCACCAACTCGAGCAAGTTTATCTTGAGGGACTAGTGATAATTCTGGCGGTGTCTCACTAGTAATGTGCACACCAGATGTATTACGAATGTAGTTATTTAAGGAGGCTAAATCTGCTTCTTTACCAAGAAAAAGTGCCAACTTACCGTCTTGGTTCGTCCAGATACGAGATTTAAGAACCGGCTTTTGCCCTTGCTTCGATAACAATGCTGTCTCTGTAGTCAAGTCTTTAGAGATATGTGACCAAGCATCAACCATTTGACTAGCGCTGGCTTCATCTAAAGTAAGATCCACTAAGGATTCGCCTTGTTCTGAAATTTTAATCAGTTGAATCCTTGCTTCGGTTGCATTTTTTCTCGGCACAAAATCAATCGTTAAACGATATTTTTCAGGCTCAAGGCGTGTAATGCTATTCCAGAGCTTCGACAAAGTACCTTGCTCTTTAAACTGGATAGGCGCACTGACTAACTCAGTTTCACTCACTTGATTAAAAACAACAGTTTTACCACTGAAAGACGCGAAGTAATTGCTGAGCAACAGCTTTGATTGCGATAAATTAGTTGGTATCTCAAACGTCACATCATACTGACCTAAAACCATCGATACGTAGGCCATTGGCAAATAAGGCTTTGGCGCTCTTGGTGCTTCGAATTCACCTTTCGCATCTAAATTTGCAATACGATCTTCATTTGGGATGATCAGCTTATCAGTCACATCATGACGACCCGGTGGCAATTTTAACTCAACCTCACTGCTGCGCGCATCTTGGTAATCCAAACCATGATCAGTAACAACATTAGAGCAGCCAGACAAGGTTACAACTGAAGCTAAGCTTCCCAGCATGGCCAGTTTTTTGATCTGTTTGTTCATAATTAATTATCCTTAATACCCGAAGCAATAAGTGCTTCATTAACCGCATCATGGTATTGAGAAGACAGCTCTGTCAATGGCAGTCGAATACTTAATTCACAGAGACCAAGTTGCGCAGCGGCCCATTTAACAGGGATCGGATTCGGTTCAACAAATAGAGCACTGTGCAATGCACTAATACCAATATCAACTTTATGTGCTTGCTCCGCATCACCCGAAATAGCTAATTCAGCGGCCTTAGCAACTTGCTTAGGTGCAACGTTTGCTGTGACCGAGATATTGCCTTTACCACCTAACAACATTAATCCAACTGCAGTAGGATCGTCGCCAGAGTAGACTGCAAAGCCCTCGGGAGCATTTTCAATTAACTGCTTTCCTCGCTCTAGGTCACCCGTTGCGTCCTTTATGCCAACGATGTTGGAGATACCTGCAAGACGTAGAGTGGTCTCATTAGACATATCGGCCACAGTGCGACCTGGAACATTGTACAAAATCTGAGGAATATCGACTGCTTCTGCAATGGCTTTAAAATGCTGAAACATGCCTTCTTGCGTTGGTCGATTGTAATAAGGCACGACTAGCAAACATGCATCGGCACCTGCATCTTTTGCTCGCTGAGTAAGATCAATCGCTTCATGAGTTGAGTTAGCCCCTGTACCAGCAATGACAGGTACACGACCGTTAACCTTTTCAACCACTTGGCGAATAACATTAGCGTGTTCATCGTAGGTTAATGTGGCAGATTCACCGGTTGTACCAACCGCAACAATGCCGTGGGTACCCGCAGCGATATGGTACTCTACGAGCTCATCTAGCTTTTGCTTATCGATATTACCATCCAGTGTCATTGGTGTGATAAGCGCAACTAAGCTTCCAGTAATCATTCATACATCTCCACATTGAATTAAGCGTGCATAGTCTACCGCTCACGTACCCCCTATACAACACAACTTAAAGGCAATATTTAGTCGAACGAGGATATCAAGTACACTTAGCATCCAATTTGTCATTTCTATACGTATTCAAAGACGAAAATCACCCATACATGGAGCAGAAAATGAGCTTAACAATAGGTCAACCAGCACCAGACTTTACGTCAAAAGATCAAGACGGCAATCCAGTCAAACTGAGTGACTACCGTGGCAAGAAAGTAGTGCTTTATTTTTATCCAAAAGACTCCACACCTGGCTGTACAGCGCAAGCCTGCAATCTAAGAGATAATCATAAAGAATTAACTGATGCTGGTTACGTGGTGCTAGGTATCAGCCCAGACACAGAAAAACGCCATCAAAACTTTATCGCTAAAAATGAGCTACCCTTTACTCTCATCTCAGATGAAGATAAATCTGTTCATGATCTATACGACACATGGAAACTAAAAAAATTCATGGGAAAAGAGTTTATGGGGACTGTACGCACAACATTCATCATTGATGAAAACGGCAACCTTGAAAACATCATCGAGAAAGTCAAAACAAAAGAGCATACAGCACAGATTATTTAACCTTATTTAAAACCAAAAAAGCCGAGCCTTGAACGGGGCTCGGCTTTTAGTATTTTGTTACTCTTTAGGAGTGACCTGATGGCGCAATCAACTTATCGCCCTGAACTCTCGGCCAAGCATTAATAATAGCCTTAACAAGCGTAGCCAGTGGAATGGCAAAAAACACACCCCAAAAACCCCAAATGCCCCCAAAAAATAATACTGCAACAATAATGGCTAATGGATGTAAGTTAACTGCCTCAGAAAATAGCAAAGGCACTAAAACGTTACCATCAAGAGCCTGAACAACAAAGTATGCCGCAAAAACATACCAAAATTCATTGGACGCACCAAATTGATAGAAGGCAACCAAGACCACCGGCACAGTGACAGCAGCAGCTCCGATATAAGGAATTAGTACCGATAAGCCAACTAACAACGCTAACAACGCAGAATACCGCAAATCAAAAAACCAGAACACAGCAAAGGTCACCACGCCTACCACGACCATTTCAATCACTTTACCGCGTATATAATTAGCGATTTGGTCATTCATCTCGTGAGAAATGCTCTGCATCATTTGACGCTCTTTCGGTAACCATGACGTCATGTAAGCTACTATTTTAACTTGATCTTTCAACACAAAGAACATGACCAACGGCACCAACACCAAATACAACATCAGTGAAAACAACGACGGAATGCTAGTCAAAGAATACGAAAGCAACCATTGCCCAAGTGTAGCCGCTTCAGCCGCCACAAGGCTTACAACCTCATCTACTGAACCTTGACTGACATAGCTAGAGTGTTCTTGAGCCAAGCTCTGTACAAAGGCTTGTAGATCGCCAAACATACGAGGTAAATCATTAATAAATCGAACAGCCTGTCGCCAAATGATTGGCACCATCACACCAATAAATGCGCCACACACTGCAAGAAAACCTATAAAAACTAACGTGACAGAAACATTGTGACTCAATCCTAGACGTTTACAGCGATTTATTAGTCCCTGCAAAAGAAAAGCAAATACAACAGCAATGAACACGGGCGCTAAAATCCCGCCCCAGAACGCTACAACTAGCAGCGTTGAAATCAGTAAAAGAATGAAAATGACCACTTCTTCATTACTGAGATAGCGCGTCATTAGATTATCAAGGATCCGAATCATAGTTACGACTCTTGCTTACAGGTTACAAAGTAATAGGTGCTCTCCCTCTCACCCTGTTCAACTAAGGGCAATCCAACTAACGCAAGAAAATGTGGAATATCTTTGAGAGAACCTTCATCGTTCGCATAAACACACACGGTTTGATTGGCAGACATTTTCGCCAATGCCATTTTAAGTTTTAGTAAAGGCATTGGACAACGATCTTCTTTTGCATCTACGATTACGTCATACTGCTGTGTATCAAGCATCTTTCTTCTCGCTTTTAAACTCAGGCCACTATGAGACATTTTTTTTTACAAATCAGCAAGCTACTTATATCAATTAGTCTTGTATTTTCAATACCTCTTTCTTTAGCCAACTCCCATGATTTGCCCGATCTAGCGCGTTACGAGAACGAGAGAAGCCTATCAAACCCAAGTTATGTTCTTGGGCAGTATTGGTTTCGAAAAATCAATGGAAGTAGAGGACTTATAGAGTTCCCTCCCGCCTATAACTACCTTCGTCAAGCTATTGCTGATCTGATACCAAATACCGGCTTAAACGATAAAACAATTGAACTCACACTATTAAATAGCAGCCAAATGAATGCTTTTGTAATACCAGGTAGCCACCTTTTCATTTACTCCGATATACTAAGACTGATTAACAATGAAAACATGTTTATGGGACTGCTTGCTCACGAAATATCCCATTTAGAGCTACATCATTACCAGCGTTCGCTTGAAAACCAAAGGAATGAACAAGCAAAGTCATTGTTATTATTGCTTGCGGGGGCTGCTGCAGCGACAGCAGGTGACGGCGAAACTACTTCTGCTCTTTGGCTTGGAGGCCTAGCCAACCAACAAGAAAACATGCTGAGATATTCTCGCTCCCATGAGCAAGAAGCAGATCGACGTGGACGCGAGTTATTACAGCAAAGCGGTTTACCAACAAGTGGCATGAATGATCTTTTAGCAGGCTTAATGAAAGAGTCTATGGGTTCAAATCGAATTGAATTCCTATCAACCCACCCTCTACCACAAAGCCGTTTAAGTGATAGCTTGACCGGTGAAGAGCAACAATCAATATTATTTCAACCATCATCACCATCATTTCAATTTTTTAGAGCCACCCTACTGGCTTATCGAGCAGCATTAGAAAATACAGGATATCAGAGCTTCTTACGCAGAAATATAAACGCAGATAATGAATATTATTATGCATTAACGCTCACTCAACTTTTGTTACATTATAATGAGTCAGCTTTAGAAAACTTACGTCGTATTAAAACTCGAAATGAATTTACCGACTACCTAAAAGTCATCACTTATCTTACCGTCGACAAAAAAGAAGAAGCACAATCTATTGCTCGAAATCGACTGTCATTTGCTCCTGAAGACCTTACGTTCCAATATTTAGCAGGACAGTTAGATAGTGACCTAGATTACCTGCAAACGAGTGATTCACAACTGAATTACCAGAACCGTATGGTATACCGACATAATATCGCTGTAGCCCAGCAACAGAACGATACACCCTACGCACTTTTTAACCACGCATTACTCGAATTTCAATATGGTAAAGAGCTACCCGCAATGAATCTAATAAACCGCTCTATAAAACAATCCAGCGGCACAAGAAAGCAACACATGGAAACGGTGAAATTGCATCTTGAACGAATACTTGAAGCACAGAAGCGTGAAGGACTTGATTAGAACGCATAAAAAAGCAGCCGATTGGCTGCTTTTAAGTATTATTAGCGAATGCACTCAGCCCTTTTTGAAATCAAGCATACGTTGCAGCGGCTTTAATGCCTTCACTCGAACAGTCTCATCAACAAAGATTTCATCTGTGCCATCGCGAAGTGCATTACGCAGTAACTCTAATGAATTCAAAGCCATCCACGGACAATGTGCACAACTGCGACATGTCGCTCCAGAGCCTGCCGTTGGGGCTTCAACGAAACGCTTATCAGGTGATGCCTGCTTCATCTTGTAGAAGATGCCACGGTCAGTTGCCACGATAAAGGTGTCGTTAGACATTTCTTTCGTTGCTTTTAGTAGCTGCGACGTTGAACCAACAACATCAGCAATTTCCACCACTGACGAAGGCGATTCAGGATGAACCAAGATCGCAGCATCAGGATAAATAGCTTTAAGGTCAAGAATACCTTTCGCTTTAAACTCTTCATGAACAATACACGCACCGTCCCATAACAACACATCAGCGCCCGTTTGAGACTGAACATAGTGACCTAAATGCTGATCTGGCGCCCAAATTATTTTTTCGCCGTTATCACTCAAATACTGCACAACATCTAAGGCTATTGCAGAAGTAACCACCCAATCCGCACGCGCTTTTACCGCAGCTGAAGTGTTAGCATAAACAACAACAGTACGATCAGGATGTTGATCACAGAACTTGTTAAATTCATCTTCTGGGCAACCGATATCAAGAGAGCACGTTGCCTCTAAAGTAGGCATCAAAATAGTTTTTTCAGGACTTAAGATTTTCGCCGTTTCACCCATGAACTTTACACCAGCAACCACCAGTGTTTTAGCTGGATGCTCTGCGCCAAAACGAGCCATTTCTAATGAATCTGCAATAACACCACCGGTTTCTTCGGCAAGCTCTTGAATAGCATCTTCGGTATAATAGTGGGCTACTAAAGCGGCATCTTTTTCTTTCAAGAGCGTTTTGATTTCATCACGCAAAGCTTGATTATCAATGACGGGCTTTTTAAGCGATTCTTCAGCTTCAGACAGATACTTCTGAACTGTATCGCGTAACGCGGCTTTATCGATTAATTCAGACATTGATTAACCCCTTGGAAATGGGCATTGTTGGAGTGATATGGTGGGTCGTACTGGATTCGAACCAGTGACCAATTGATTAAAAGTCAACTGCTCTACCAACTGAGCTAACGACCCAACGGCCGCGTATACTACAGCTTTCACTGGTGAATGCAAGAAATTATTTCATATCATTCAAATAATTAGCTGCTAATGCCGCTGCATTCGAATCTGGATAGTTTGCAATCACACGATTCAAACTGTCTTTGGCTAATGTCGAATTACCAAGCTGATCATTTACTATACCAAGTTTATAAATCGCATCCGGCACTTTTGAATGACCCGAAAAGGAATCTTGAACAGTTTTAAATTGAACTAAAGCTTCACCCTGATTACCCAACACTAGCGCGAGTTCACCCAACCAATAATGGGCATTACCCGTTAATATATTACTAGGATACTTGTCGGCAAACGCGCGTAGGGACGTTTGAGCACCTTCAAAATTACGCTCTCTAACCAATGCATATGCAGAATTATAGGCAGCCTTAGCTTCTGCACTCGGTTCATCAAGCTTTATAGGCGCCGTAGCCAAACTCTTCACAGAGGAATTACGATTACCACCTGTTTGCTGACCCGATACAGGACTGCTTGAAGCAACAGCGGTTTGCGTCGAGTTATTGAGCATTGCTGGAGCAGCTTGAGTAGACAACGTTGATAAACGCTTATCAAGATCAATATAGCGTTCTTTTGATAAGGACTTAAGCTTACTTAATTCGTAGTTTTGTTGCTCAACTTGACCACGCAACTGGGAAACTTCTTGCTGCAACATCTCTAATTGATACAGAAGATCTGCCGCGACATTTGCAGAAATACCATTTGCCGTGTTGGCCATTGCAATTGGTGCTGACAACGTCAGCACCAATGCAAGGGAGCTTATCTTAAAGCGAGTATTCATTACTCGTAGCGAACCTCTACACGACGGTTAAGCTGCCAAGAAGAAGCATCGTGACCAAAAGCAACAGGAACTTCTTCACCAAAGCTAACGGTTTCAATTTGTGCTGCTGGAACACCTTGAATAGTTAGGTAACGCATGATTGCTTTCGCACGACGCTCACCAAGAGCCATGTTGTATTCACGAGTACCACGCTCATCAGCATGACCTTCAAGAACGATACGCGCATCTGGGTTATCCATCAGAAACTGTGCGTGTTTAGCAAGTGCTTCACGAGCTTCTGGACGAACAATAGATTTATCGAAATCGAAGTAGAACACAGTCGCTACACCAGCCAGAAGATCAGCGTTTTGTTGCGCAGCCGCTTGATCATCCATAATAACACTTGATAGTGAGCCGTCTTCGCCAGCAGCATAAGTTGAGTCAGAAGTGTTTGTGCCTGCTTCAGAACCCTCACTCGCCATAGAAGAAGTGTCTGAATCAGACGCCGTAGTACTACAACCCGCCAACCAAGCTGCAGACAAACCAATCACTGCAAACTTACCTAGTTTTGTTACACTCATTATTAGCTCCTTAAAAGTGCTTTATTATTTAAAGTAGGGAGACCAAGCAGGTTCGCGCACATCTCCTTGAGCTGATGGTAGCCTATATTTAACAAGACCATCAACTGAAACTACTGACAAGATGCCCTTTCCACGATCAGAGGTAGCATACATTACCATACTGCCGTTCGGCGCAATACTTGGCGACTCATCTAAGTAGGTTTCCGTTAGTATTTGCACTCGCCCTGTATTCATATCCTGTAAAGCAACATGGTAGTTACCGTCGTTCTTCTGAACAGTCACTAAGTAACGACCATCTGGCGTCATACGAGCACGCGTATTTGAATTACCTTCGAACGTCACACGCTCAACATTTTTAGTACGAACATCTAATCGATAAATTTGCGGGTTACCACCGCGATCAGAAGTAAAAATAATACCTTGACCATCTGGCTCCCACGTCGGCTCAGTATCAATTGAATAATGATTTGTCATCCGCTCTAGTCGACGAGTCGCAATATCCAAGGTGTAGATTTCAGGGTTATTATCTTTGGATAAGACTAATGCCAATTTCTTACCGTCTGGCGACCAAGCTGGTGCACCGTTTAACCCCCTAAACTGAGTCAATTGCTGCTGTTTGCCAGTAGCAAGCTCTTGAATAAATATACTAGGTCGACGGTTGCGAAACATAACATACGCAATGTTACGGCCATCACGACTCCATGATGGCGATAAGATTGGCTCTTTAGAACTTACAATTACTTGAGGTCTATGCCCATCGGCGTCCGCTACTTGTAGTTTATAAGTAGGAGCAGCACGATCACCTTCAGCCGTTACATAGAGAATTCGTGTGCTGAAAGCGCCACGAATACCTGTCAGCTGTTCATAGATTTTATCACTAATAAAGTGCGCCGCATCTCTAAAATTACTAGGCTTTACATCCAACGCTTCGCGCTTACCAACACGACTTTGGGTAAGTACATTTAACAGTTCGTAAGATATACGAAACGTGCCATTACCATTATTTTCAATGCCACCAACCAATACATAATCCGCTTGCAGCAAGCGCCAATCACGGTAAAAAACATTTTGTGAAGAGTTAGGTAAACTCAGCATGTTTTCACGCGGAATAGACTCAAAAACCCCACTACGCTGTAGATCTGATTCGACAATTCCAGCCACATCTTCTGGTAATGGCGACGTACCAGAATAGCCAAATGGAACCACTGCAATTGGCAGCAATTGATCAGCACCGCTGGTAATTTCGATCACTAGTTGAGCCCTTGCAGGCAATGCTATCGTCATACACGCCACAAAAAGGGCAAATAAAATATTTTTTTTCATCAGTTTCTCAAATCTTGCGGGTTAAACAACAAATCGACTTGCCTGAAATTACGCTCAAAGATATAAGACTCAATCTCTGATAACTCCTCGATACGACCTACTTTGTAAACTGCATCCATGGCTCGCTTATCAAAAATAGCATCGCCACTTCCCTTCAACACTTGCACATTAGACACTTCGCCATTCGGCAAAAAATTGATCCGCAAAGTTGTTTTCATACCATTACGCGCACTTGGCGGACGAATCCAAGCGTCAGTCACACGCTTGTTTATCAAACCACTAATAGATTGAACCATCTTACCGGCCTCTGCGGCTTGACGACGACTTTCTTCCTCTGCGACCGCTCGCTGAACAGCTTCTTCAGCACGCTTGCGGCGCTCAGCTTGCTCTTGTGCCTTACGTTTTCGCTCTGCTTCGGCTGCTCTTTCTTTTTCAAGTTCTTGCTGTCGCTTACGTTCAGCCTCTTTGCGCGCCTTTTCCTCTGCTTCACGCTTCTTACGCTGAGCTTGCTCTTTGCGCGCTTTTTCCTCTGCCGCTTTCTTCTGTTGTGCAATTTTTTGCTGACGAGCTTTCTCTTTCGCTGCTTTTTGCTTTTCAATCAAAGCCTGACGCTCAGCTTCCGCTTTCTTACGCACCGCCTCTTGTTTCTTGCGAGTGGCTTCAGCTTCTCGACGCTGCTGCTCTACTGCTTGCCGTTCAGCTTTTCTTTGGGCTTGTTCTTGCGCCTTTTTTTGAGCATCACGCTCAGCCTGAGCAGCCGCTTGAGCTGCCCTGCGTTCGTCTGCTTCACGCTTACCTATAATAGTATCTGAGATATCAACAATGGTTGCATTAACAATAGGGGGACGCTTGGGTGGCTCTGGCGCACTCTCAGTCAATCCCGCAACCAATACACCACCGACGATAACAGCAACGTGCAAGCTAACAGCGAAAATGACAGGTAATGAATAGCTCTCTTTATCAGTAAACTTCATCGCTTACTCAGGCTCCGTAACCAAGCCAACATTGGGAGCCCCTGCGCCCTGCAAAGCTACCATCAAACCAACCACCTCACCATAAGGCACATTTTTGTCACCACGCACTAAAATAGGTAATCGAGGATTCTGTGCCAGCACTTTACTCACACGATCTTTCAGGTCAGTTAAAGAAATGGCACTTTGTTCGCCACCGATATCAATAAAGTAATTCCCGTCTTTGTCCACTGATGCCACAAGCACATCGGATTCATCATTCTCAATCGGAGCAGCATTTGCATTAGGAAGCTCAACATCCACCCCTTGAGTTAACATTGGCGCAGTAATCATAAAAATAACCAACAGCACCAGCATTACGTCAATATAGGGTACAACATTAATTTCAGCTACTGGCTTGCGTCGCTTCGTACGGCGTCTTGATAGCATGATTAGCTCCCTTCGCGGACATGTACTTTGCGATACAGGACACTACTAAACTCATTAGCAAAGTTTTCATAGCTAGATGCTAAAGAGTCTGCCGTAGATGAAAATTTATTATAAGCAACCACTGCAGGGATCGCAGCAGCCAAACCAATAGCCGTAGCAATCAATGCCTCAGCAATTCCGGGCGCTACGGTTGCAATGGTGGCTTGTTGAACCTCAGATAATCCAATAAAAGCATGCATGATACCCCACACCGTACCAAACAAACCAACATAAGGGCTAATTGACCCAACCGTCGCTAGAAATGGTAAGTGCTGATCTAATTTCTCTTCCTCACGGTACAAAGCAACTCGCATGGCACGATCAACACCTTCTATAATGGCATCGGCTTCGACCGTTCCATTTTGACGCAATCGAGTGAATTCCTTAATGCCAGCAGCGAAAATGTTTTCCATCCCCTCTACTTTTCGACCTTCAACGGTTAACTGGCGATATAAATTACTCAGGTCGATACCAGACCAAAATTGATCTTCAAAATTCCGGCGCACTTTTGTAGCACGACCAAGGATTCTTTTACGCTGAAAAATAACAATCCATGAAAAGACGGATGCCAACAAAAGCGTCAGCATGACTAATTGAACTACAACACTAGCGTTTAAAATTAAGCCCCAAATGGACATGTGTCTGTTTTCCTCTATTCAAAGTCTTGAGGTAATTGATAATCAAAATGCTCATAAGCACGCTTTGTCACCTGTCGCCCCCTAGGCGTACGAATAACAAAACCTTGCTGAATTAAAAATGGTTCAATCACATCTTCAATCGTATCTTTGTCTTCCCCAACCGCTGCAGCAATGCTGTCTAAGCCAACCGGGCGACCATCAAACTTTTCTATCATGGTCAACAACATACGTCGATCCAAGTGATCAAAGCCCTGACTGTCTACACTTAACATATCCAGAGCACGTTGAGCAACTTTTTGACCAACAACAAGATCGCCTCCCACCTGAGCAACATCGCGAACACGACGTAGCAAGCGGTTAGCAATACGCGGTGTACCACGAGATCGTCGAGCCACTTCAAAGCAACCAGAGTCATCTAAATGCACACCAAGCTTAGATGCAGATCGTTTAACGATTGTAGTCAGAGATTCGACATCATAAAACTCTAATCGTTGCACGATTCCGAAACGATCGCGTAAAGGTGATGTCAGCAAGCCCGCCCTAGTTGTTGCACCAACTAACGTAAAAGCTGGAATATCAATTTTAATAGAGCGTGCCGCAGGACCTTCGCCTATCATAATATCAATTTGGTAATCCTCCATTGCTGGATAAAGCACCTCTTCAATCGCAGGACTCAAACGGTGTATCTCATCAATGAAGAGCACATCCCCCTCTTCTAAGTTGGTCAATAAAGCTGCTAAATCCCCTGCTCGCTCAAGCACTGGCCCTGAGGTGGTTTTAATTTCCGCCCCCATTTCATTGGCTATAATATTAGCCAATGTTGTCTTTCCTAATCCTGGCGGGCCAAAAATCAAAGAATGATCCAAAGGCTCACCGCGCTGACGAGCTGCCTGCATAAAGATATCCATTTGCTCTTTAACCACAGGCTGACCAATATACTCAGCAAGACTTTGCGGACGTATTGCACGATCCACTTGTCCATCATTGCCTTTTAGCTGCGGCGAAATAATACGGTCATGTTCTATCATAGTTATTTCAACATACTCTTTAATGCAGCCCTAATGAGAGACTCACTGTTTGATTCATCCTTTGGCAACTTGGCAATCATGCGAGCGGCTTCTTGGGGCTTATATCCCAATGATATCAAGGCTGCCTCTGCTTCTTGGCGCGGATCGGCTTGGACCTGCGTCACTACAGAACGCTCAGTAAACAAATCTTGCTTAGCAGCCGTCCCAAGTTTATCTCGTAACTCAACCACCAAGCGCTCCGCAGTACGCTTACCAACACCAGGTACTTTTGTTAACGAGTCAATCTGTGACTCTTGCACTGCTGTAATTAGCTCGGGCGGATTCATACTCGATAAGACTGACAGTGCCATTTTAGGGCCAATACCATTTACCTTGATCAATATCCTAAATAAAGCCCTCTCATCTTTGGTAGCGAAACCGTACAAAGACTGTGCATCTTCTTTGACCTGAAAATGCGTGTGCAGTATCACGCTATGCCCAATCTGAGGTAATTCATAAATGGTACTCATTGACGCCATAATTTCATAGCCCACACCACCTACATCCACCAGTAGCTCTGGCGGTGTTTTTTCAATTAAAGTTCCTACAATACGACCTATCATCACTTCACCTTCAAATCAGATATTTGCCAGCGCTTAGAAGAGCGCCCTGCGCGCTTACCAACACCATACTCCAGCCCATCCGAGGTGCGGGTATTGGCGTGACACAGTCCAATGGCCAAAGCATCCGCCGCATCAGCCTGCGGAGTTGTCTCTAGTTTTAGCAACAACTGCACCATTGATTGAACCTGCGCTTTATCAGCATTGCCATTCCCTACAACGGACTGCTTCACACGCCTCGCCGCATATTCATAGACAGGCAAATTAGCCATACCAGCAGCCACAATGGCGGCACCACGGGCTTGTCCGAGCTTTAATGCAGAGTTGGCATTTTTTGCTAAAAATACCTCTTCAATCGCAAATTCATTAGGCTTAAATTCTTCAATCACTTCGCTAACACATTCAAATATTCTCTTTAGTCGAACGGCTAGGTTTTCATCTGGCAACTTAATGCAGCCACTGCTGACATAATTCACTTTACCATTGACAATATCTACCACCCCAAAGCCTGTGATTCTTGAGCCTGGGTCAATTGCTAATATACGTGCCAAACTGATTCCTTTGGATACTCATTCACATAAAATACTGTATATTTCAACAGCATAAAGCAAACAATGCAAGGCAATAAAAAAGGGCCATATAAATGGCCCTTTTCATGCAATCATTAACGCTTCACCTATTACTCAGTAACAGGCTTACGTACACGAATACTCAATTCTTTAAGCTGCTTCTCGCTCACTTCACCCGGCGCTTGAGTCAACAGACACGTAGCACTTTGAGTTTTAGGGAAAGCAATCACATCACGGATCGACGCAGAGCCCGTCATCAGCATCACTAGACGGTCAAGACCGAATGCAAGACCACCGTGCGGAGGCGCACCAAATTTCAGTGCATCCAACAAGAAGCCGAATTTTTCTTCTTGCTCTTCAGCAGAGATATTCAACAGCCCAAATACCGTTTCTTGCATCTCAGATTGGTGAATACGAATCGAACCACCACCCAACTCAGTACCATTAAGTACCATATCGTAAGCTTGCGACAGTGCTGTCAAAGGGTTCGCTTTCAGATCTTCTGGAGAACAAGAAGGCGCAGTAAATGGATGGTGAATGGCAGTAATACCACCATCTGATGTTTGCTCAAACATTGGGAAGTCAACCACCCAAAGAGGCGCCCACTCACAGGTGTAAAGGTCAAGATCTGCACCCAGTTTACAACGAAGCGCGCCTAGCGCCTCATTGACAACATTTGTTTGATCTGCGCCAAAGAAAATCAAATCGCCATCTTGTGCCTCAACACGATCAAGCAACGCTTGACGCACTTCAACTGGCAGGAACTTAACGATTGGAGACTGCAAACCCTCTTCAAGATCTGCTTTGTTGTTAACCTTGATGTAAGCAAGACCTTTCGCGCCGTAAATACCTACGAACTTAGTGTATTCGTCAATTTGCTTACGCGTTAGAGAGTTACCACCTGGCACTTTAAGGGCAGCAACGCGGCCATTTGCATCTTTCGCTGGACCAGAGAAAACTTTAAAGTCCACTTCTGTCATCAAGTCAGATACAGTTTCAATCGTAAGCGGGATACGCAGATCTGGTTTATCAGAGCCATATTTTTCCATAGCTTCTGAGAATGGCATACGTGGGAATGCACCCAAATCAACGTCTTTCACTTCTTTAAATAGATTAGAGATCATGCCTTCCGTAAGAGACATAATCTCTTCTTGACCTAGGAAAGAGGTTTCCAAGTCGATCTGAGTGAATTCTGGTTGACGGTCAGCACGCAAATCTTCGTCACGGAAACATTTAGCAATTTGGTAGTAACGATCAAAACCAGACACCATTAATAACTGCTTAAACAACTGCGGTGACTGAGGCAATGCAAAGAAACTGCCTTGATGTGTACGGCTTGGCACCAAGTAATCACGCGCACCTTCTGGTGTTGCACGAGTAAGAATCGGAGTTTCTATATCAAGAAAGCCGTTGTCATCTAAGTAACTGCGTAAAATCGATGTTACTTTTGAACGAAGACGAAGTTTTTGTTGAATTTCAGGGCGACGCAAATCCAAAAAACGGTTTTTCAAGCGAATATCTTCGCCTACTGCCTGATGCTCATCCAATTGGAAAGGAGGCGTCGCAGCACGGTTTAAAATTTCGATTTCATGACCAAGGATTTCAATTTCACCCGTGTTCATGTTTGGGTTAACAGTACCTTCAGGACGAGCACGAACCAGACCCTTAACTTGAACCACGAATTCACTACGGCAGCTGTCCGCTAGCGCAAAGCTTTCCGCGCGATCTGGGTCAAATACAACTTGAGTCACGCCTTCACGGTCACGTAGATCCAAGAAAATCACACCACCGTGATCTCGACGACGGTGAACCCATCCGCAAAGAGTCACGACTTCTGAAATGTTTTTTGCTGTTAATTCGCCGCAATAATGGCTGCGCATAATTTCTATCCTATTACTGTCTCGCTTTTCGAGAACGTACCGTTATTTCATCCCGCCGCAGTTCAATTTAAGTGCAGTCAAATGCTGGCAACAGGGAGATATTAATCATTTAAGGCCGAGCATTATATGCCAAGTACCTAACACTCTCTAGAGGCTGGTTCAAATTTCTAAACTTGAGCCATAAAAATTCGCTCGATCTCGGCTTCAACCTCGACACCATGGTTTTTCATGGGGATATCGTCACCCTCTTCTTTCGACAACAATGACATACCGAGCGGCGTCTTTGGCGTCACAATGAGCACCTTAACATCTTCAAGCTCAAACTCACCTCCACCACAACGATCAGCAATAATTATAATCCGCCGCCAACCATCTCTACGTGAAAGTAACAAAATAGACCCTGTTTCAACCAGCTCTGAATCGGAGAAGCTAAACTTCCGGAAATACGCCAGATCTTCCTCACACTCTGCCAAACGCATTGCTTGCCCATGCGCCAAATAGGAGTTTTCCAATCCAAACGTGTCCCATTTTGTTTCCGCAACACTTTCAATACTCGTAGCGGCCTCTTTTGCCTGACTTACAGCATCTGCCGCAATCGCAACTCGCCCTGCAATATAATTAAGCAACCGCTCAAAAAGAAGATCTAAAGACATAACCAACCACACACAAAAAAGCCACTGTAAAAACAGTGGCTTTTATACACGATTCAGCAGATATTTACAGGCTTACAACTGATAAAACTTGCTCAACAAGATCATCGATAGCACCAGCCGAAAGTTGAATATCTGCAACTGTCGCATCCGCAACAATCACAACAACACCGGTCTGCTTGAGTAATTCCACCTCCGCTAAACTGGCGTCCAACTTAGCAAGAGATACCACACCACGACGAAGCAATCCGCGCTCTAATAACTGAACGTCTACACTTTCACCTTCCGCCAACGCAACGACAGCCGGCTTCTGTCCAAGACGAGCAGCGCGCTCTTCAGCCGTTACCAAAGTATCTTGATCAAGATCACCAATGGTTTCTTCAACCATACCCGCACCAACGGTCACGTTTGTTAAACGATCAATAATGATCAAAGCACCCGTCAGCGGGCTATTTTGATAATCATCAAATGCAACTGGCGCGTCAAAGCTAATCACACAATCAGCAATAACATTTAGTTCAACTTGATCAACTTCAATGTGCTCAAGAGTATTCACGTCAACACGGTGATTTATATGATGAACTTTACCTGGAACCGTTTGAGTTCCCAGTTTGAAGTTATACAGCTTGCCTGGCACTAATGGTTGCTCAGCCATCCAAACAACAGATGCTCGAAGGTTAGAGCTAATTTCTGGCTCATGACCAGGATGAACAATCATATCACCACGGCTAATATCGATTTCATCTTCAAGCGTTAACGTAACAGCTTGACCTTTCTTAGCCACATCAAGATTACCGTCATACGTTACAATTTCAGCAACTTTTGACTTCTTACCTGATGGTAAAGCTATAATCTCATCGCCTGGCTTAACAAGGCCTGCAGCAATCGTCCCAGCAAAGCCACGGAAATCTAGATTGGGACGGTTAACATATTGCACAGGGAAGCGGAAAGCATCGCTTTTCACATCACGATTAATCTGAACCGACTCAAGAATCTGCATCAAAGGACCACCTTGATACCACGGTGTTTTCTCCGATGCGTTAACAACATTATCGCCTTGCAAAGCAGACATTGGCACGAAGTACACATCTTCAGGTTTACGATTACCTAATTGCTCAATGAATTGTAAGTAATCAGCACGTATTTCATTGTATTTCTCTTCAGAGAAATCCACCAAGTCCATTTTATTTACAGCAACTACAACGTGCTTAATACCTAACAAAGAAGCAATAAAGCTATGACGACGTGTTTGCGTTTGCACACCGTAACGCGCGTCGATCAAAATAATAGCAAGGTCACAAGATGATGCGCCCGTTGCCATGTTACGCGTGTACTGTTCATGCCCTGGCGTATCAGCGATGATGAACTTACGCTTCTCCGTTGAGAAGTAACGATATGCCACATCAATGGTAATGCCTTGCTCACGTTCTGCCTGAAGACCGTCGACGAGCAACGCCAAGTCAACCTCTTCACCTTGTGTACCAGATTTTTTACTATCGCGCTTCACTGCATCCAAGTGATCTTCATAGATCAATTTAGAATCATGCAACAAACGACCAATTAGTGTACTTTTACCATCATCTACGTTACCGCAGGTAAGCAAGCGAAGCAGGTCTTTCTCTTCATGCTGCTTTAAGTAGCCAAGGATATCTTGACTGATCAATTCTGATTGATGAGACATTTACAACTCCTACCCTTAGAAATAACCTTGCTTCTTCTTCTCTTCCATCGAACCCGTTGAATCGTGGTCGATGACACGGCCTTGACGCTCAGAACTTGTCGTCAATAGCATCTCTTGAATGATCTCTGGCAACGTATCCGCCTCAGATTCAACCGCACCTGTAAGCGGATAACAACCTAGTGTACGGAAACGCACTGATTTCATTTCTGGCACTTCTCCTTCTTTAAGTGGCATACGCTCATCATCAACCATGATTTGCACACCATCACGCTCAACGACAGGTCGCTTTGCAGAGAAGTAAAGAGGAACAATGGGAATACTCTCTAGGTAGATGTATTGCCAGATATCCAGTTCCGTCCAGTTAGACAAAGGGAATACTCGAATACTTTCACCTTTATTTACCTTACCATTGTAGATATTCCACAACTCTGGACGCTGACTTTTAGGATCCCAGCGATGCTGTTTATCTCGGAAAGAATAAACGCGCTCTTTCGCACGAGATTTTTCTTCATCACGACGAGCACCACCGAAAGCAGCATCGAAGCCATATTGATCAAGCGCTTGTTTCAGCCCTTGTGTCTTCATTACATCAGTGTGTACTGCACTACCGTGCGAAAATGGCCCAATACCCTGAGCAAGGCCTTCTGGGTTTTGATGAACCAGCAAGTCCAACCCAAGCTTCGCAACCATTTGGTCACGAAATGAGATCATTTCCTTAAATTTCCAACCTGTGTCCACGTGGAGCAGTGGAAATGGCGGCTTACCAGGGTAAAACGCTTTCATCGCCAGATGCAGCATTACCGCTGAATCTTTACCTACGGAATAGAGCATGACTGGGTTATCAAACTCGGCAGCCACTTCTCGAATAATGTGAATACTCTCAGCTTCAAGCTGTTTAAGGTGTGTCAGTCTTGCCTCTGTCACTGTCATAGTATCTCGTCTCAAATTTTGTAAAGTCTTCGGCATTTCGTTAACTATAACATGCCAGAAAGTTATAAAAACCAACCTAAATAGATTTTCATGGCATATAGATATTAAAAAAGACTCATAATGAGCCTTTTAATTAACGCGATATCTATGCAGCAAAAATCATTGCCCGTTTGGTAAGTTTCTCATAATCAACCCAAGCTCTAATTGCTCTGGCTGATGCGGGAGCGGTATACGTACTTTATGACCGGAACCTGGCGCTACTAACATAGTTTCTCCTTTGGTATTCTCCATAACTTCTATGTTATAGAACAAACTTCGCTTAGGCGTAATGAGTTCGATCGAATCACCAACTTTAAAACGATTCTTAACCTCAATCGTTAACCAACCATTATTCCAATCAAGCATTTCGCCCACGAATTGCTGACGATCAGAAATAGAATTACCGTATTGATAATTTTGATACTGGTCATGAACATGGCGTCGATAGAAACCTTCGGTGTATCCGCGATTAGCTAACCCTTCAAGCTTATCCATTAATGTTATATCGAAAGGCTGACCTTGAGTCGCATCATCTATAGCCTTGCGATAAAGCTGCGCCGTTCTTGCTGCATAAAAATGAGACTTTGTGCGCCCTTCAATCTTTAAAGAATGAACACCCAGTTCTATTAGCTTTTCTACATGCTGAATGGCACGTAAGTCACGGCTGTTCATAATATAGGTACCGTGCTCATCTTCAAAAGCAGGCATAAACTCACCTTCACGACCCTGTTCACGAAGCAGCACCACATCATCGAACGGCTTCCCCTCCCCAAGCGTTGGCGCTACGAAGCCATTCGGGTCAAAACTTTGCACACCTTTAAGGTGGCTGCCATCCGCTGGCACAATGTCACCATTTTCATCTTGCACCGCCGACTTCATATCATACTGCCAACGACAAGAATTCGTGCATGTGCCCTGATTTGGGTCGCGGCGATTAAAGTAACCTGATAACAAACAACGTCCAGAGTAAGCAATGCATAAAGAACCGTGAACAAACGTTTCGATCTCCATTTCTGGCACCATCTGACGAATTTCACCCACTTCCTCCAATGAAAGCTCACGCGACAAAATGACACGCTCCAAACCAAAGTTATGCCAAAATTTTACCGTTGCCCAGTTCACCGCATTTGCTTGGACAGATAGATGAATTGGCATATTCGGCCATTTCTCTTTAATCAACATCATCAAACCAGGGTCAGACATAATCAAAGCATCAGGCCCCATTTCGACTACAGGCTCCATATCTTTTATAAAGGTTTTAATCTTAGCGTTGTGCGGAGCGATATTTGTCGCAACATACAACTTTTTACCTTGGCCATGGGCCTCTTCAATGCCTTGTGCAAGATTTGCCATCGTAAAATCATTATTACGCACACGCAGACTGTAACGAGGCTGGCCAGCATAGACAGCATCAGCGCCATATGCATAGGCATACCGCATGTTTTTAAGAGTACCAGCAGGGGAAAGCAATTCAGTCATAATGAAATTTTATATAGAAATTAAGATGGCGCGAATTCTAGCGAAAATAGCCCCCTGCCTCGTAGTGTAAAAACAAGAATGGCCGAACAAGTCGGCCATTCTTTGATGTAAATCAATCTGCAAAAACAATAAAACTAATCAGCCACCCTTTAAGCTCAACTCCAACGACATTTGGCGAACTTGTGATTTCAAATTATTAATTTCGCGTAACACTTGAGGGCGGAACTGATCTATTGAGCGAATAGCTTCTTCTGTATTTTGAAGTCTCGTTGACAAGTTGCTAGGGACAGCAGGTTGGTTGGTTGCATTTGATAACTCATCAATACCCTCTGCTTGTTTAGACATCCTAGAGTCCAAACCACTCAATGAACGCCTGAATTCAGAAAGTTGACGGTCTAAATCTGCAACACGGTTTCGCTGTGAATCAATTATTGAGTCTTGCTGTTCGATTTTAACATTAAGACCGTTTGCAAGAGTGCTAACCTCTTCTATCTGTTGTCTCTGAGCTTCTTCAATCTTAGCGACTGTATTGACCATCGTATTGTAGCCGTTTTCTATATCATTAAACGCATCCGCTTGAACAGCGAAACGCTTACCCTGCGTTGAAACAACCTCTCTCAATTCTGACAGCTTTTCTTGTAACACTTCAATTTGCTGATCATTATTCGCAATACCAGTCCGGTTTCGATCATACGCTACAGCCCATAGCTTCCGAATTTCACTATCGTGAGTCTTTAATGTCTCTTCAACCGTTTGACCTAATGCATTGGTCGACACATCAGCCGCAACCAATTGACTGTCTAAGTCTTGAATTTGACTACGAGCGCCAAGAAGCTCATCACGCAACGCCTGATTTTCCATCCACAGCCAGTAGCCACCTGCTCCTGCACCACCTACAATCAACAGGAGAAGAAAATACACAAACGCTAGACTGGTTTTCTTAGCTGGCGCATATCCAGCAGCACCAGGAGATCCTGTAGGTCTTGCTGGTGGAGGGTTTAGGCGTTGCTTGCCTGCTTTAGGCACTTGCGAACTACTTGTGCCCCGATCACTAATTTCATCTTGATCGAGTGTTAGACTTGGGATTTCTACATCATCATCTTTGTGCATAACTATGGTCAGCCGTCAATCTTTGTACAACTATGAAAACTTTGGGAATAAATAACCATACAAACAGAATGAATATAATATTCAAATGTTCGATGCTACTATATAAGCACCATTAACTGCTTGATCACAAGCACTTTTCATTACAATAAAGCAAGGAGAAAAGAAATGGCTTTTGAACTACCAGCTCTACCTTACGCTAAAGATGCTCTTGAACCACATATGTCCCAAGAGACACTTGAGTTTCACCATGGCAAACACCACAACACTTACGTAACTAAGCTAAATGGTCTTGTTCCTGGTTCTGAGTACGAAGGCAAATCTCTAGAAGAGATCATCTCTTCAGCTCCAGCTGGCCCAGTATTTAACAATGCGGCACAAATCTGGAACCATACTTTCTTCTGGAATAGCCTAACGCCAAACGGCGGCGGCGAGCCTACGGGCGCTCTAGCTGATGCAATCAATGCTAAATGGGGCTCTTTCGCAGCGTTCCAAGAAGCATTCAACGACAAAGCCGTAAACAACTTCGGCTCTAGCTGGACTTGGTTGGTGAAAAACGCTGACGGTTCACTAGAAATCGTTAACACTAGCAATGCTGGTACGCCAATGACTGCTGGTCAAACTGCTTTGATTACAGTTGACCTTTGGGAACACGCTTACTACATTGACTACCGCAACGTTCGTCCTGATTACCTTAAAGGTTTCTGGGCACTTGCAAACTGGGAATTCGCAGCGACTAACTTCGCAGCATAATCCCACAGGAAGACCAGTCTAAAAAAGCGCAACTTCGGTTGCGCTTTTTTTGTTTTACACATTGTTGACGAAATACCTTTGCTATGCAGACCTGCAAGATATTGCGCTTAAGTGCTAGTAGAGTTATTGTCTCGTTACAAGTAATTGATTGTAAAAGGGTCTTCACGTGCTAAAACAGATACTGTTCGGATTAACGGCTTCCTTTAGCGTTATACTTTCAGCGCAGGCAGAAACAGTTTATGTTTCTGATATTCAATTCGTTGCCATCCGCGAAGGACTAAGCAATGACACTCGCGCCACAGAACGCGGCATAAAGAGCGGCACCCCTCTTACCGTCTTACAACGTCGTAATGACTACGTAAAAGTTCGCACACCTAGTGGAAATCAAGGCTGGCTTCCAAATTACTTCATCAGCGAAGACCGTGTAAGCCGAGACCAACTTGTTTATCTTCAGAATCAGCTCACCCAAGCGAAAGAAGCAAAAGTAGACGCTCAGGACGTTTTGCAAGAGACCAAAGATACGAATAGCGAACTGATTTCCTCAGTAGAATCGCTCACGTCTCAAAAGCAAGCACTTGAACAGCAACTGATGGATGTGTCGGTCTTAGCTCAGCAAGCTAAAGAGATTGTGTCCGCCAATCAGGAGTCTGATTACAAGATCAAATCGCTCCAACAACAAGTCGACACGCTTGCCATGCAAAACGAAGAACTTAGCAGTTCAATTGAACAGCGCTGGTTCCTAATCGGTGCAGGGACATTAATTGCTGGCGGCATTTTAGGCTTACTATTTCCAATGACACGCAAAAAGAAGGTATCATCTAGCTCTTGGTAGGCATTTACATGAGGGCAAAACATGGATGTGAACATCGTACACTCTTTTTTTCTCATCTTTGGGGGCGCCGCAGTAGTCGCCTCCATTGCCCTTTATACTAAGCAACCTCTTATTCTGGCCTACATCGCGCTAGGTGCATTATTTGGCCCCTCAGCTCTTCAACTTGTTGATCACCCGAAACTTCTTGAAGGCATGTCTCACATCGGCATTATCTTCTTACTATTTTTACTTGGCCTTGACATGAAACCGAGCCACCTTTTTAACATGCTTAAGAAAGCATCCTGGGTCGCCGTTATTTCATCTATCACTTTTGCTGCCTTTGGGTATTTTACGGCCATCGCGTTTCACTATACGCAAATGGAATCCCTTATCATTGGCCTTGCAATGATGTTTTCCAGCACTATTGTTTGCATTAAACTTCTTCCTACCACTGTACTGCACCACAAACACACCGGTGAGTTAGTTGTGGGCTTACTTCTGCTGCAAGACATTATCGCCATCGCAGCCCTGCTTGCTTTAGTTGCCATAGGCAGCTCTTCAGAAGCAACGAATAGCTACATGCAATACCTTAAGCCTTTAATAGGCCTACCTACTTTAATTGGCGGCGCTTTTTTACTGGTCAGATACGTATTGCTGCCCCTCATTACACGATTCGACCGCTTTCATGAGTACATCTTTTTACTTTCAATCGGTTGGTGCTTATCAATGGCCACCATAGCGGAACTACTCGGGCTGTCTGCTGAAATGGGCGCTTTTGTTGCGGGTGTGGCTTTGGCGACATCGCCGATTTCCCAATACATCGCAACCAACTTGAAACCACTAAGAGATTTCTTCCTTATCCTCTTCTTCTTTTCTATTGGTGCAAGCTTCAACCTAGACTTACTCGGGCTTGTCATTTGGCCTGCACTCGCTTTGGCATTGCTATCAATGATTATCAAACCAGCTGTTTTTCGCTTTTTACTGAAAGGTCTAAAAGAGGACAAGTCCACCAGCTGGGAGGTTGGCTTTCGATTAGGTCAAGTCAGTGAATTTTCCCTACTGATTGCATATCTAGCCGCATCACTGGGTTTAATAGGTGTTGAAGCCAGCCATGTCATCCAAGCCACAGCGATTTTGACCTTTGCCCTATCAACCTATGTTGTGATCCTGAGCTACCCTAACCCTATTGCTATATCGGACCGATTAAGGCGTGATTAGACCAAAATAGTGAAATAAATATCGGTGCTAGTCAGCATGCCTCTTTTATTGCGCTATCAAAGTATAATAGAATACGCGCGAATACCTGACTACTTCGCTGAAAGGTCTTGTATACTAACTATGCGAAAAATTCATCCGACACTTTTTAGAGTAATGTAATGGCTGACTTATCACTTTACAGAAACATCGGTATCTTTGCCCACGTTGACGCGGGTAAAACTACCACCACTGAACGTATCCTTAAGCTTACTGGTAAAATCCACAAGACTGGTGAAGTTCACGACGGCGAATCAACTACAGACTTCATGGAACAAGAAGCAGAGCGCGGTATTACTATCCAGTCTGCGGCTGTAACTTGTGAGTGGAAAAACCACCGCCTAAACGTTATCGATACTCCTGGACACGTAGACTTCACAGTTGAAGTATACCGTTCTTTGAAAGTACTTGATGGTGGCATCGGTGTATTCTGTGGTTCTGGTGGTGTAGAGCCACAATCAGAAACAAACTGGCGCTATGCCAACGAGTCTGAAGTTGCTCGTGTAATCTTCGTTAACAAACTAGACCGTCTAGGCGCTAATTTCTACCGCGTTGTAGATCAAGTTAAAAACGTTCTAGCTGCTAACCCTCTTGTTATGACACTTCCAATCGGTGAAGAAGATGACTTCGTAGGTGTTGTAGACGTTCTGACTAAGAAAGCTTACATCTGGGATAACACAGGTCTTCCTGAAAACTACGAAATCACTGATGTACCAGCTGATATGGTAGAAAAAGTAGAAGAGTACCATGAAGCATTGATTGAGTCGGCTCTTGAGCAAGATGAAGATCTAATGATGGCTTACCTAGAAGACGGTGATGTGCCAGAATTAGCTGAGATCAAGCGATGCATCCGTAAGGGTACTCGTGATCTAGCATTCTTCCCAACATACTGTGGTTCTGCGTTTAAGAACAAAGGTATGCAAAACGTACTTGATGCCGTAGTAGATTACCTACCTGCACCAACAGAAGTTGACCCACAAGAACTAACTGACAAAGACACTGGTGAATCTACTGGTGAGTTTGCTGTGGTTTCTGTTGATGAGCCTTTACGTGCACTTGCGTTTAAAATTATGGACGACCGTTTCGGCGCCCTAACGTTTGTTCGTATCTACTCAGGTAAATTAAACAAAGGCGATACAATCCTTAACTCTGCAACAGGTAAAACTGAGCGTGTTGGCCGTATGGTTGAGATGCAAGCAGACGATCGTAACGAGATCACTTCAGCTCAAGCGGGTGATATCATTGCCATCATCGGCATGAAGAACGTTCAAACGGGTCACACTCTTTGTGATCCTAAGCATGAATGTACACTTGAAGCGATGATCTTCCCTGAACCAGTAATCTCTATCGCTGTTCAGCCTAAAGATAAAGGCGGCAACGAGAAAATGGGTATCGCAATCGGTAAAATGGTTGCAGAAGATCCATCTTTCCAAGTTGAAACAGACGAAGATTCTGGTGAAACCATCCTTAAAGGTATGGGTGAGCTTCACCTAGACATCAAGGTAGACATTCTTAAGCGTACTTACGGTGTAGATTTGATCGTTGGTCAACCACAAGTTGCTTACCGTGAAACAATCACTCGCGAAGTTGAAGACAGCTACACGCACAAGAAACAGTCTGGTGGTTCTGGTCAATTCGGTAAGATCGATTACCGCATCAAGCCAGGTGAGCCTAACTCTGGCTTCACTTTCACATCTTCTGTTGTGGGTGGTAACGTACCGAAAGAATTCTGGCCTGCTGTTGAGAAAGGCTTTAAGTCTATGATGGACGAGGGTGTTCTAGCGGGCTTCCCTGTTCTTGACGTAGAAATTGAGCTTTTCGACGGTGGATTCCACGCAGTTGACTCCTCTGCAGTAGCATTCGAGATCGCAGCGAAAGGCGCATTCCGCCAATCTATCCCGAAAGCGGGCGCGCAACTTCTTGAGCCAATCATGAAAGTTGACGTGTTCACTCCAGAAGATCACGTTGGTGATGTAATCGGTGACCTTAACCGTCGCCGCGGCATGATCAAAGACCAAGAAGCAGGTCTAACTGGCGTACGCATTAAAGCAGATGTACCTCTGTCTGAAATGTTTGGCTACATCGGTTCTCTTCGTACAATGACATCTGGTCGTGGCCAATTCTCTATGGAATTCGCTCATTACGCTCCATGTCCTGCGAACGTTGCTGAAACTGTGATCGAAAAAGCGAAAGCTAAAAAAGAAGAGAAGTAACACTCTTTTCTTTACGACACAAAAAACCCGGCATATGCCGGGTTTTTTTACGCTCAAATTTCACATCATATATCCAGTAACTCATACCTACTAGTAAGGAACAGGATACTGCTTAAAGACCTCAGCCACTTCCGATATCACCTGCTCACTCAAAGCGACCTCAAAAGCCTTTATGTCCTCTTTCAACTGATCCAAGGTAGTCGCACCAATAATGGTAGAGGTCACTCCATCCACTTGATCTACCCACGCTAACGCTAACTGAGAAGCAGTCAGACCATTACGCTCAGCAATATCTTTGTAAGCTTTAATTGCCAGGTTAGACGCCTCTGTATCCCTGAATAAGCCATTTCGCTGCGCATAACTCCAACGACTACCTTGCGGACGCGCACCATCAATGTATTTACCAGACAATGCTCCTGCAGCTAATGGCGACCATGGCAAATACGCCACATCTTCGCGAACACAGCCTTCAATCAGATACGGCCAATCTTTCGCGTGCAACAAACTGAACTCATTTTGGATCGACGCCACACGAGGCAAATTATGTTTTTCACTTAAACGAAGGTATTCGCTAACGCCCCAAGGGGTTTCGTTAGAAAGACCAAAATGACGAATCTTACCCGCTTTGACGCATTCATCTAACGCTTGCAGTATTTCTAACATCCCAGCAGACTGCTGCTGCGTATCAACATCAGAAAAACGTAAGCGCCCAGGCCAATGCTTCGCAAAATGTGGGGAGGTACGATTTGGCCAGTGAATTTGGTAAAGATCGATATAATCTGTTTTTAAACGAGCAAGTGAATTATCAACAGATTGCACAATCGCTTCACCAGTTACATCTCCACCATCACGCACCCATGACAATCCGTTACCAGCAATCTTAGTCGCCAGTACAACTTCATCACGACGCGATTCATGACGTGAAAACCAATCACCAATAATAGACTCGGTCTTACCATAGGTATCAGGCGTAGGGGGAACGGCATACATTTCCGCTGTATCCCAAAAGTTAATACCTTGATCCAAGGCAAACTCAATTTGCTGATCGGCATCTTGCTGAGTATTTTGTTTACCCCACGTCATTGTACCAAGGCAAACACTGGACACATCGATATCAGTACGACCTAACTTACTGTATTTCATGTATATACATTCCTTTAAAAGTTTTATATCAACTTTAAGAATGTAATAAATCAAAGGCAACAAAGCCAGCACTCCACTTGGAAAGAATGTGGAGGCTGGCTGCTAAAAAGCACCTAAACAATGGATTATTTATTTTCCAACATGTATTCGTATCGTTTATCAGTTAGCGTCTTTAAAAATGCCACCAACGCATTAACACGATGGTCATCAAGCGGCGGCCCTATCTGCAAAGTATCATGGTCAATATTTTCAAGCACCTCTGGTTCAGCCCAAGGCTCTCCAGTTTCAGGGTTCAATTTTCTCATTGGGTTGTTATAGTGGTCATAGAACAATACGACCGTCTCAAGATCCTTAAATACACCATTGTGCATATAAGGACCAGTAATCGCAGCATTACGTAACGTAGGTACCTTAAACTTACCACGCTGCTTAGGATCACTTACTTTTGGGTTATCAAATAACCCCTCATCAAGCGACTGAAGACTCAAAGCAGAATTAGCCGGCACACCAATATTTCGATATTCATAATTGGTAAAGGTTTCACGCTTATAGAAAGGAGAGCTATTTAACTGATGGCACGAATTACAATTAGTAAACTGTTGAGAAAAGAATAAAGTACGCCCCAATTCTTCTTCTTGGCTGAATACTTCCTCACCACGCAAGACGCGATCATATTTTGAGTCAAATGGCATAAAAAGCTCAGTTTGCTCAAAATGAGCTATAGCATCTGTGATCGCATTAAACGCACGCTCTTTTTGCTCAAAAAGATCATCACCATAAAGCTTTATAAATGATGACTTATATGTAGGATTTTCAAGCACTCTATCAACGACAGCCCCCTCATCTACCATCTGCATTTCAACAGGGTTCACAAAGGGTCCTGCTGCCTGATGCGCAAGCGAGTTTGCACGACCATCCATAAACATACCACCACGAAACTCTCCATCTTTCATTTGATGAAAAGCAGGTGTTAGCGCTGCATAGCTCGCAGTAGGCGCATTACGCTTCCCATGAGAAACCTCATCACTTCCTAAAGATACGGCCCCTAAATCGACTGTTTGGCGACTGTCAGCAAAAGCATGACCAATATCATGACAACTAGCACAAGACTGGTTACGGTACTTAGACAGATTCACATCAAAAAATAATTGACTACCAAGCTGTGCTTTCGGGTGGTTTAATGCCACAGGTAGATCAGAGATCGAATCGACAGAGGACGTTTCAATCGCTAATTCTTCAGACTTTTGACTGCAACCAGACGCCAACAAGACAGCCAGCAACAAAATAGACGAGATTGTATTCTTCATATGACTACCATTTTTTCAGATGGTCACATGATACAACTTGATTAGATAAGAGGTAAATGAATGAGAATGAAAACTAACAGTATTATAAGTGACCAATGTCATAGAGACATCAGCCACTATAATACTAGAAAAATTAATCGTTCTTTTCAGGCAAAGTAACGTTTAATTCCAGCACTGAACAATCGTCCGTATCTTCTAACTGAATCTGGACATGCTCATTGTCAACCTGCACATACTTACGGATAACTGCAATAATCTCTTGCTGCATCTGCTCCAAGTAGTCTGGCTGAGTGCGACGACTACGTTCATGCGCCACAATGATTTGCAAACGATCCTTAGCTACTGACGCAGAGCTTGGCTCGCTTTTACTTTTAAAGTAATCAAAAATCCCCACGCTAGCCTCCTAGTAAACGCTTAAAGAATCCTTTCTTTTGAATATCCGTAAAACGCAACGGACGCTCTTCACCCAGTAAACGATCAACCGCATCAGAATAAGCCTGACCCGCTTCTGCTTGAACATCTAGAATAACCGGTGCGCCTTGGTTCGATGCTTTTAGAACAGCTTCCGACTCTGGGATAACACCTAATAACGGGATTGCCAAAATCTCTTCAACATCAGCAACACTCAACATCTCACCTTCCGAAACACGATCAGGGTTGTAACGCGTCACCAGAAGATGCTCTTCAATGGGCGGCAAACCTTGCTCGGCACGGCGACTCTTACTCTGCAAAATACCTAAAATGCGATCCGAGTCACGTACAGAAGATACTTCAGGATTGGTTGTCACAATAGCGACATCCGCAAAGTACAACGCCATTTGCGCGCCTTTCTCTATACCTGCAGGCGAATCACAAACTATGTATTCAAAATCTTTAGACAGCTCATTCAAAACCGCCTCTACACCTTCAGTTGTCAAAGCATCTTTATCACGTGTTTGTGATGCCGGAAGAAGAAACAAATCCTTAGTACGCTTATCTTTAATCAAAGCTTGTGAAAGCGTTGCTTCTTTATTAATGACATTCACAAAATCGTACACAACTCGACGTTCACAACCCATAATAAGGTCTAAATTACGTAGACCCACATCGAAGTCGATAATAACCGTTTTATGTCCTTTCAGCGCCAATCCAGTACCGATTGCAGCGCTAGATGTAGTTTTACCAACCCCACCTTTACCTGAGGTTACGACGATAATTTTAGCCAACTATATATCCCCCGAGAAACAAATTCTGATAGCCTTTGCCATAACCTATAGTGAGGCGATTTCTAATGCTTCATCCACTAATAGCACTTGCGCGGCGTCTTTCCAAATGATTTTTTGCAGAGCGTCGCTCAACATAAAGTTGCCTGCAATCGCGACCAGCTCTGCTTCCATGTTTTTACAAAAAATACGAGCCGAAGTATCACCTTTCACTCCAGCCAAAGCGCGACCTCTTAAGGCGCCATAAATATGAATATTGCCTTCTGCTAACACTTCCGCACCAGCACTCACTTGAGACACGACCACTAAATCGCCTGGCGCATACACTTGCTGCCCCGAGCGAACAGGCTTTGTAATAAGCTTGGTAGGCTGCGATACCTCACGCTCTTCAACCACCGTTTTAATGACCACATGCGGATCTTTCGCAGGCGCAGGTGTTTCACTCTTAATATTAATCTGTCGACTGTTTGCATTAGGTAACAGCGGCAACTCGCAATCGAAGCGCCAGCTTGGAATATTACCTTCTGACGTCCTCCAGCCAATTACAGCCAGTCCCAATTCACGACAGCCCGCGACAAGTGTTTGAAAAAGATCCAATGAAACAGGCTCAGAGCATTGATTGATGTCGATAATAAGAGGTGCTTGATTAAAAAACTGAGGAACTTGAGCAATCTTTTCCTTCAGCCCCAATTTGATCTGCTCTAGATTGGGTGTTTTGACCTCTAATACAACAGTGGTCACAACACTCCCTTTGAGGCGAAAGTCATTATCTGACATCTAAAGAATTTCCTTAATTAAATCAGTGCGGTAACGCTTATAAAATAAGCGAATTTTGCAATATCCTATTTTAACAATATACAAGTAGAAATGAAGCAATTCCGTGCAAACAAATAACTTAAGTTTACATATTGTGCCTTAATATAACACTTGTGCGCAAATTAAACCAAACCAGCAACCCATTGTATTTATTAAACTTTTACAGCTTATTTACAAGGTTTTGCCATCATTTCTGGGGACAACTCGCTAATGAATAATAATAGCGACTTTATCCTTTGTAGAGTGGTTCAAGACTGGAAACACCTAGTCCCGCTTGCTTGTTCACTTGAATTTGTACCGAAATTCGTTCTTTGAGAGCCTCAACATGACTAATCACACCAATTGTCTTACCGGAACTGTTTAAGCGATCTAGCGCATCTAGAGCGATATCTAAGGTTTCGCTGTCTAACGTGCCGAACCCTTCATCTAAAAATAATGAATCAATCGAGGTTTTGTGAGACACAAGTTCAGACAGAGACACCGCCAACGCCAGACTCACCAAGAAAGACTCTCCACCAGATAATGTTTTTGTGTCTCGCGTAATATCACCCTGCCACTGATCAATAACTTCAAGCTGCAACCCCTCATTACGCTGACGCTGTAATTGATAGCGGCCGTGCAAGGTATTCAGGTGTCGATTCGCTAACCACACGAGATGATCTAACGTCACACTTTGCGCATAACGTCGAAATTTAGCCCCGTCGGAAGACCCAATTAAAGCATTCAAATCGTCCAACAAAATAAATTCATGTTTTTGATCTGCAATATCTTTTAACATGGACTGGTTATTTTTACGTTTAACACTTTCTGAATGAACACGCTCAGCAATTTGCCCTAACTGAACCATTTGCTCATCGTACTCATCTTTAAGCGTTTCAAACCTTTGCTCTAATGCATGCAAGTCCTGCTGTTCAGACAATACCGGTAACGTTGCAAACACGACTTCGTGTTCTGCTAAATCATGATTAACTTGCTCAACCAGTGCATTAAGTCGTTGAATTGTATTTTGCGCATCATCACGCATTTGCTCTATTCGTTTGACCTCTGTCGCGTCGATAGACGCACTCTTCCAAGCGTCTGATGATATAAAGCCAACGCTTTCAAGGCACTCTAACCAATCTTGCTCCGCCGCTTTTGTCTTCTGATTAAGCTGATCGAGCATTTCCGATACATTGGTTAATTTTGTGGTGAGCTGTGTGTGCTGAATAGACTGTGTAGACAACTGGCTTGCGTACAGGTCTTTTGTCGATTGTAAGGCATCCAGCTGGCTTAGATACTCAGTACGTAAGGCTTGAACAGACTTTCCTTGTAACCCTTCTGCCAGCTCATTTCCAAGTCGCTCAACGGTTTGCACCAATGCCGCAATGTCATCTGTAAGTACTTCTTTCTGATGGCTAACTTGGTTAATGGTTTTTTGGGTTTGATCTTTTTGCCATAAGCAAGCCTCTAGGGACTTATCAAGCTCAGCTATTTTTTGAGAAGCGCTCTGCCATTGCTGAACCGCCTCGGTAATGACCACTAAATTAGTCGAATATTGCTCACGCCAAGAAGCATCATTCGCCAATTCAACCACACTATCTGATAAGTTTTGCAACTGCTCTTTTGTGTCTATTTCTAAGGTAGCAAGCGCATGATTTAGTTGATCAATAGCGGTTTGTTTACTGTCTCGTTCATGCAACCATTGCTTCTGAAGCATTAACTGATTGGCGAGCTGTTGATCAACATCCTGCTTTTGCTTCAATAGGTTATGACGCTCTTGCTCTAATGCCTGAGATCGCCTCTGGGTTTGCCTTAGGATCTTTAGCTCTTCACTGGCCTTTTCAATGTTCGTTTCTAGCGCTTGCAAGGAAACTGACGCATCTTCTGCTGCCGCTATTTCATAGCCAATAATTTGATCTCTAATGATCGAACGCTGCGCCTCTATTGATTCAAGTTTACCTAATAACTTCGCACCCTCTTGCTCAATAGGCTTTATGTCATTAACGCTTTGCAAACGCTCAACTTGGTATTCAGATAACCGCTTGGTGAGCGTGTCATCGATAGTAAAAGCTTCTACCGCCACCAAATCATGACTGTCACTTCCACAAAGAGGGCAGGCCTCCCCCTCGATAAGCAATTGACGCTCACGCTCCAATACAGCAACACGTTGTTGCAAAAAAATCCGCTGCTCAAGGTCGGCTATTTGCGCTTCGATTCGTTTGATATTGGACAGCGCTTGCTTAACTTGCTCGGTGTTTTGGGTCAACTCGTCACTTAACGTTTGCTGAGCACAGTTTAACCGCTCCAGTTCTTGTCTTGATTCAGCCAATCGACTCAAAGTGGTTTGAAGCGTTCGCTTTTGCTCTACATATACTTCAAGACTGTCAATTTTGTGCGCCAAACTTGCTGCGTCATAAGTATTCAACAAAGACGCAAGATCGGACTCGACCGTCTGTAAATGATGATTCAGCCCTGACTGATGCTTTTGAGTTAGACTTAGCTGTTGCTCAGCAGACGCTAATTTCTGCTCAATATCTGTTTTGACAGACTGCAGTGAAGTCAGTTGTGTTTGTTTATTTATAGACTGCTGTTTATTTTGGCTTATCTGATCATCTTGCAGGCGCCACTTTTCTATTAGTTCTGAGGCTTTCGCGCCATCTTTCCAAACATTTAGCGACTCCATTAAGCTCAGTTTTTCATTCTGAAGTTGGGTTACCGTAGAGTTCTGATTCGAAATATCCTGTTCTAAAGCATCCAACTGTTGTAACAGCGCTCGCTGATTATCTTGATGCGTTTGCAACGCTTGAGCCTGTCGATTACATTCGTGTTCTTTTGGCGACCAAGTCTTCTCAGCGGCCAGTTCAAATTTTGCAAATGCAGCCTGATGCTCAGAAAGTGTGTGAGAAGCATCATTAAAACGGGCTTGAGTGTCATCATAAGACTGCTGACTTTTTAATAACTCTGTTTTTAAGTTTCTTTCTAGACTTTTACTTTGCTCTAGCTCAACTTTAAGCTGCTGTAGATGTGCGTGTTTGGGCTCTATTTGTTGTGCCAGATACGCTTGCTCAAGCAAATTAAAAGACGGCGCAAGCTCAGTCCAATTTGTTTGAGCCTGAACAAGCTCATCATTGAGTTTTGATTTTTTCTCTGTCAGCTCTTGAGCTGATTGGTTCCATGCGAGCACTCGATGCAGCGCATTTAGCGACTGTTTCGTTTGATCAACGTTTTTCTTAGCAACGTCATGCTCATCTTGCAACACTTGCCACTCTTCAATAGACAGTAACTTGTGGCTCGCTTGAACGGCCTCAAGTTGCTGGATATGAGCTTTTTTCTCACGATGGGCTTCAAATATTCGTCGTGAAATGTCCGCATATACTTCCGTTCCAGTCAGTTCTTCTAATAACTCAGCTCGATCGTCCGTTTTAGCATTCAAAAACGCCGCAAATCCGCCTTGAGCAAGCATCATCGAGCGAGTAAAACGTGGAAAATCCAGTCCAGTTAATTCAGCGACGCCGTCAAGTTTTAAGGCAATTTTATCGGCAATGATTTTACCGTCAGCTTGCGACAAACTGCATTTAATCGGTTGCAGCTTGCCATCGGCTTTATTACGAGCACGTTTTTGCTCCCATGACGCGGTGTATCGCTTACCTTTCACTTCAAACACTACTTCAGAAGCGCAATGGGCAGTGTGTCGAGTCATTACATCATTAGCAGATTGGGATACATTAATACGGGGCGTCTGATGATAGAGCGCCAAACAAATCGCATCTAATAACGTGGACTTCCCTGCCCCCGTAGGGCCAGTGATAGCAAAAATGCCAGCGTCTGCTAAGGGGGCAGATTCAAAATCTATAAACCACTTACCCTTCAAAGAATTCAAATTTTCAAAACGTAGTGAGCAGATTTTCATGAGTTAGGCTCCTCATCGTCCATAATGATTTGCTGGAATAAGCCTCTAAGCTCCACACTTCGCTCTTCTGATACGTCCTTCTCAAGCAATAATTTGTCAAATACTTCCACCGGGGTTACATCCTCTAACGTAGCGGTTTCAGACAAGCCATCGACCAAATCGACGAGCCTCTTTTCTCGGCGCACTTTGACGACATCAATCTTCTTATGCTCGGTTATCTGTCTTAGCTGTTCCTGAAATGGACCTAGATTGATATCTTCTGTAACAGTAATCTCAAGCCATACGGTCAAATGCTCGCTACATGGTAGTTGCTCAATTTCATAAATCAGTTGATCACGACTTCCTTTCATGCTTCTGAGTTCACGAAACGCCGGCACATCAATACGCTCAACATCATGGGTCTCAGTATCAAACACACAAACGGATTTTTGACTGCTGGCTTCATCAAAACTCATTGGCATCGGCGAACCAGAATAGCGCCAGCAGTGATTGCCTCCCACTGACATTGGCTTATGAATATGACCCAGCGCCAAATAATCAAACTCAGGCAACATGCTTGGCGGGAAAGCCTCTAACGTACCCACATAAATATCGCGCACTGACTCTGTTTTCTGTCCGCCTAACACGGTGAAATGACCCGTACCAATTATGGGCACATCGCCAGATAATCGCTTCGCCTCTGAAAATAAAGTTCGGTAATAGTGCTGTATTTGATGGGAAAGCAGCTGTTGTTTTTCATCCCCTGCCTGCCCTGCTTCGTAACGCACCATGTCTCTTGCGCGAAGAAATGGAATGGCACATACCATCGCCTGTAGTGTGTTTTGCTCATCCCGCAATGGAATGACAGCATTATCCAGTGCTGCCCACTCTGGTTGCGTCACGACATAGGTATCGAGCGTTCTCAAAAGACTTTTACTTTCGTTTAATACACTGACCGAATCGTGGTTGCCTGCAACCACAATAAACTGGCAATTTAAGGCATTCAGTTTTAGAACACATTCATGATAGAGCTCTCGGGCATAACTGGGCGGAGTTGATGTGTCAAATACGTCTCCCGCCAAAATCACGGCTTTGATGTGATGTTGTTCAACAATATTCGCAAGCCAAGAAACAAATAAACGATGCTCTTCGAGACGGCTTTTGCCCATAAAACTCTGACCAAGGTGCCAATCGGATGTGTGCAGTATTTTCATTAGGAGTGGTTTATTAGATAGGTAAATTCATTCACTCGACAACGACTGTTCGTTAGCCAAGTCTCTAAGGCATGCAGGGATATGGACTCATCGGCCATTACGACCGCCATGTCAAACCGCTTGAAGGATAAGCTGGCATCAGACTTCGACAAATCTATTAACGCCAACTCGATTTTGGTGCCCAAATTACTAGCCGTAAGCGCTTCTGCAAAATGCCGCGCCATGGGTTCATTCTTAGCGCCGTACAGTAAGAGAAACGTGGCATTTGGGTCCAACAATGCTCGCTGAGGCTTATTCACTAGCTTCAACGTGTCTATTTGATTACAAAGATGGGTGGGGAAGTAGAAATCAAGTGTCGTGCCATCGGGTGAACAGCAGGTACTGCGCCCCTCTTGTCCGCCACATTGCCAACGAATGTCTGCGCCTAACGGTAGCGCCATTTTCGTGCGACCCGTCACCACAGCCCACCGCTGTGTCAACTCGCTCACGGTTACGTGTTCTAGGATAACATCATATACATGATGTGCTTGTGTCGTTAGGGATAGATCCTCCGTAACTCTCTGCTGACACGCTAACAAAGGAGTAGTGGTTGTCGCCTCATATAAACAACAACTTCGGCACGCTCCAGCTAAACAACTGTGCGGAACAATGACTCCTTTGGAGGTCAAGCCAGCCAGTAAATTCTCGCCAGACTCAATTTCATACGTTGTCCCATCAAGGGTAACAGCACAAACTTTTGACATAATCAAACGGCTTTCGGCGTGTCTTTAAGCAGTGTTTTAAGGATGTTCCAAAACTCTGCTACGGAATCGATTTGGAGGCGTTCAGAGGGTGAATGCGCACCGCGTATATTCGGCCCAAACGATACCATCTCCATTGCTGGGTATTTTGCGCCGATGATACCGCATTCAAGCCCTGCGTGAATCACTTTCACATTAGGCTCAAAGCCCATTACCTGTTCATGTACACGATGGAAATGTGTCAGTAAATTAGAATGTGGCTCAGGCTTCCAGCCAGGATAGCCATTTTCTAGCAACACCTCACAGCCAGTTAATTGAAATGGCGCTTTAGCTATCTTCGCTAAGTATTCAGTTTGACTGTCCACTAAAGAACGTACTAATAGACAAACAGACAATTCAATATCAGCCTGATTGACCAAGATTCTAATAACGCCCAAGTTGCAGGAGGTTTCCACCACATTAGCAATAGAAGGTGACATGCGACGAACACCATGCGGTGCCGATAATAAAGCTTGTATCACACTCGTCTGATCACTTTTAGAAAGGTGTCCAGTTACATCAGAAGTAGAAACTGAAATGGATAAGTTGGGATCTGTATCTACATATTCTTGTTGATAGAGTTCGGCTTGCTCAGTAAGCCATTCTTCAAATTTACCAATTTCAGAGGCGTTCATTAACACAGTAGCATTGGCATCTCGTGCAATGGCATTTCGCAGTGTACCACCCACTATTGAAGACAAACGAAAATCCATTGCATCATTTAAGTCATTCAGTAATCGTGCCATCAGCACATTTGCATTGGCTAGACCTTTATTGATGTCTAGGCCTGAATGCCCACCTTTTAGCCCTGTGATAGTAATCAAGAAGGCCCTATCAAATTCCGGTTCATGCTCTAACGGGAAACGTTTGGACACATTGATATCAACACCACCGGCGCAACCGATGTAAACATCACCACGATCTTCTGAGTCAAGGTTTAGCAGTCGGGTACCCTTAAGAATGCCTTCAGGAAGTTGAGATGCACCACGTAGACTGGTTTCTTCTTCAATCGTGAACAGTGCCTCAATGGGGCCATGGGGAATATCGTTACTTTCTAAAACGGCCAAAATAGCCGCGACGCCGATGCCATTGTCCGCCCCAAGAGTCGTACCTTTTGCATGCACCCAACCGTCTTGCTCATACGTTTCAATTGGGTCATTTTCAAAGCAATGATTAGAGGTCGCTTCTTTTTGAGCCACCATATCTAGATGCCCCTGTAGCACAACGGTCTCACAAGCTTCCATACCTGTCGTGGCAGGCTTACAAATTAATAAATTGCCGGCCGCATCAATACTGGCTCTCAACCCTAAACTCTGAGACCATTCAAATAAATAGCTACGTAGCGTTTCTTCGTGAAAAGACGGGCGCGGGGTATCACACATCAGACGAAACTGTCGCCATACAGCTTGTGGCTGAAGCGACTCTAACCATTCGTTCATTTATACACTCCAATAAAATAAGCCGTTTAACTAAGCGCTAAACGGCTTAAAACATTTTTTCATCGCTTTTTAAGCGAGCCTGCTGAAAACGTAACAAATTCTTCAGCACTGGTTGGATGAACACCCACCGTCGAATCAAAATGTGCTTTTGTCGCGCCTGCTTTAATCGCAATACCAAGGCCTTGAATAATCTCACCGGCATAGTCACCAATCATATGAGCACCAATAACCTTGTCAGTTGATCTATCAACAATCAACTTCATAAAACTGCGCTCTTGTGCACCCGATAACGTATGCTTCATGGCGCGAAAATCTGTTTGATAAACATCTATATCTAAACCACGTCGATCCGCTTCTTGCTCACTTAGTCCTACAGTACCAATTGGTGGCTGCGAGAAAACAGCGGTCGGAATATTATCGTAATCAAAGTTTGGTTCAATGCCATCGAACCAATAGCCAATCAATGCCATCGCTTCTTTAATTGCCACAGGAGTTAATTGAACACGATCTGTTACGTCACCGATGGCATAAACAGAATCTGCTGTACTTTGATAACGATCATTCACCACAATCGCACCATTTTTAGTGGTTTCAATGCCTGCTGACGCCACATTCAACTTATCAGTGTTAGGTACACGGCCGGTCGCATAAAGCACTTCATCGAACACCAACTCACGGCCATCTTTTAACATCACACGTTTTTGCTTACCTTGTAATTCAATTTTCGCAACATCACTGTTTAGTTGAACATTGACACCAGAACGACTGTATTCGTTACTTGCAAAATCGCGTACGTCTTCATCAAAACCGCGCAATAATTTATCACCGCGGTACATCAACGTCGTTTCGACGCCCAAACCGTTACAAATACCAGCAAATTCAACGGCGATATAACCACCACCTACGACTAGAATCGATTTCGGCAGCTCTTCTAGAAAGAACATATCGTCGGAGACCAGTACATGCTCATTGCCGGGGAATTCTGGAACAAATGGCTGAGCACCAACGGCGATTAGAATACGTTCGGCTGTAATAATCTCATCAGCTACTTTAACAGTATGAGCATCTACTAGCTCACCATAGCCTTGATGAATGGTAACGCCTGGGTTTTCAAGCAGATTTTTATAGATGCCATTCAAACGCTCAATCTCTTTAGATTTATTGTCCCTTAACGTTGCCCAATCAAAACTTGGCTCAGAAAACGTCCAACCATACCCCTTTGCCTGACTTGCAATATGACTGTATTCGGAACCGTAAACAAACAGCTTCTTCGGCACGCAGCCAATGTTGACACAAGTTCCCCCTAGCGCTTGAGACTCTGCAACCCCCACTTTAAATCCTTTTGAGGCAGCAACACGGCTAGCGCGCACACCACCTGATCCAGCACCGATAACGAATAAATCATATTGATAGTTCACAATAAGAGACCTTTTTAAATTAATTATCATCAAACAATTGGGTTTTGGTTCAGTAATTTCAACTCTACTAATGTAAATGATTATTTTTAATATTCTGACTTGTTGTTATTGTCAATAAGACTTTAATCTGTAACTATTTGTAATATTGATAATTAGGTCAGGAATCATCAGCTCTATGAAAGTAGTATCCTTCAACATCAACGGTTTAAGAGCACGCCCGCACCAGATCTCAGCACTTGTTGAAAAACAACAACCTGACATCATTGGACTTCAAGAAATTAAAGTGCATGACGACGCTTTCCCTCATGAGATTCCAGAATCAGTGGGCTATCATGCCTACTATTATGGTCAGAAGTCACATTACGGTGTAGCAATCTTCAGCAAAAAACCAGCCCTTGAAGTAGAGTATGGTTTCCCAGGTGACAAAGAAGATGACCAACGCCGCATGATTATTGCTACGTTCGATACCGAAAATGGCCCCTTGAAGGTTATAAACGGCTATTTTCCGCAGGGTGAAAATCGAGATCATGAGACAAAGTTTCCTGCGAAACGTAAATTCTACCAAGACCTTATGGACTACCTTTCTGACCAACCTAAAGAAGCTCAAATTGTCATTATGGGTGACTTCAATATCTCCCATTTGGATTTGGACATTGGCATTGGTGACCAAAATGCAAAACGCTGGTTAAGAACGGGCAAGTGTAGCTTCCTTCCAGAAGAAAGAGAGTGGTTTGATCGCTTGTTAGCATGGGGACTAACTGACACCTACCGCCTTCAACATCCTACCTCTAACGAACTCTTTAGCTGGTTTGACTATCGTTCCAAGGGATTTGATGACACACCTAAACGCGGTCTAAGGATTGATGGTGTGCTTGCAACAGCACCTCTTATCGAGCGCCTAATATCAACGGGAATTGACTATGAAATTCGTGCATTAGAAAAGCCATCTGATCACGCTCCAATTTGGGCTGAGTTCAAACTGTAGATGGTGCTTTTTTAATCAACACAGCTAGACTGAGGATATTCATCTGATGCAATTGCTTTTACGCCTCATACCCCCAGTCTTATCCACAATAGATGTGGATTATTTATTTTCCCATAAATTTTTGTTATAACACTGATATTCATTCTCAATTATACTAATAACGATACTTACACCTATGCCTAAATCAGAACTTACTATCGCAGAAATGCTCGAACGCGCGAGCGAAGCCTCTGGCTTCCTAAAAGCAATGAGCAACGAGAACAGACTTATTATTCTTTGCAACCTTTTACAAGGAGAGCTCTCGGTAGGCTCACTAAATGAAAAAGTCTTGCTCAGTCAATCGGCTTTATCACAACACTTAGCCGTACTTAGAAAAGATGGCTTAGTAAGTACACGCAGAGACTCACAAACCATTTTCTACTCTATTGGAGATTCTAGAGTGAAAGAATTAATTCAGAAGCTGCACGATTTATTTTGTGTTTAATCTGATTAATAAGTAATTTCAAAACTTCGCATGTCAGGATCTCAAGCAGTAACACATGGCCTCTTGAGATCCCGAACTGTGCACACAATTTATGACACTATCAATACCTAAAAAGAGGCTATTAGTTTGGCTCTCTAAACTCAAACGGCCCTTTGCGAACTCTTATAAAACTAGCAAACCTAGGCAGTCCAGTTGAGGTTAAGCCTTGATAGCGAAAGGTAATGTATTCACCGATTGCGGGCGGCTCAGATCGCTCTTGATCACTAAACCCCGAGCCAACTCTAAACTGCCTTCCATTGGCCAGTTCAACCACCATAGATCCCATTTGACCTGAATATTTGCCCTTTCCAGGAACATGCTTAACAACTCTCGCCTCAGCATCCTTATAGGGCTTCAACTTAAGTAACGCATCACTTCGACCATCTTTAAAAGAAGCATCTTTACGGTGAAGCATTAAACCCTCTCCTCCCTGAGACACAATTTCATCCAGCAGCAGATACAATTCATCAGAAGTCGTAATGGCATGCTGAATCACAGGCTGCAAATATTCATTCTGAGTTGACTCAATAGCATTTAAATAGATTTTATAGCGATCAGCGAAGGTATGTTCGACACTTGGTGCGTCAAAAACCATATAACGAATCTGTCTCCACTGTGATTCGTTTGGTACTTGATCTAATACGGTCTTTTGAACTGTGTTGAAGCCTTGACGACCTGCCCACAATTCACCATCCATCCATTGATCAGGCCAGCCATTGATAAACCAATAAGGTGCGACTATTAGATTGCCTTGTCGAGTTGTCAATTGATGGCCATCCCAGATAGCACGTATTCCATCTAGCTTTTCACTGACAAGATAAGACTCAACACGCTCACCATCATAAATCGTAGCCAGCTGTACAGGTTGAGCAATAGAATTACCGATTAGGCAGCATAAAGCAGCCGATAAACATAGACGCATAAGACCTCCTTGTCATGCGACAGATACAAAAAAGCCCAAGCAATGCTTGGGCTCTAATTTTGATTAGTTCGACATTTGAACAATCAACTTATTCATACGTGTTACAAACGTTGCAGGGTCGTCTAGTTGACCACCCTCTGCAAGGGTTGCTTGTTCGTACAATAACCAAGCCATATCAGCAAAACGCTCTTCATCCGATTCCGCGTCCATTTTCTGAACAATTGGATGATCAGGATTGATTTCCAATGATGGCTTAGATTCAGGCAGTTGTTGACCCGCCTGTTCAAGTAAACGACGCATCTGTAGACCCATATCAAACTCACCTACCACCAAACACGCTGGAGAGTTCGTCAAACGGTCAGTACTGTTAACAGACGTCACCTTGCCTTCCAAAACAGATTTCATACGATCAAGCAGCGGCTTCATTTGCTCGGCTTTTTGCTCTTTCTCTTTTTTCTGTTCTTCAGACTCTTCTACTTCAATGTCTAACTTACCTTTAGTCACATCTTGGAATGTCTTACCATCAAACTCACGTAGAGACGACATCATCCACTCATCAATACGATCACTCAATAACAGCACTTCATAACCTTTCTTGCGAAGCACTTCCAAGTGAGGGCTATTTTTCGCTGTGTTATGATTCTCAGCGTAAATGTAGTAAATCTTGTCTTGATCTTCCGCCATGCGCTCAACATAGCCTTTTAAAGATTCTGTTTGCGCTACATTGTCAGTATGCGTCGAGCTAAAGCGAAGCAGTTCAGCAATTTTATCTTTGTTACCAAAGTCGTCAGCTGGACCTTCTTTCAGCACATTACCAAATTCATCCCAGAAAGACTGGTAAGTATCTGGATCATTCTTCGCCATTTTAGACAACATGTCCAGCACACGTTTCGTCAACGCAGAACGCATTGAGTCGACTGCATTGTCGTTTTGTAGAATCTCACGAGAGACATTAAGAGAAAGATCGTTTGAATCCACTACACCTTTAACAAAACGCATGTAAGGAGGCAAAAAGGCTTCCGCGTCGTCCATAATGAACACACGTTGAACGTAAAGCTTAAGACCACGCAGCATATCGCGATTCCACAAATCCTGTGGTGCTTTAGCAGGGATGTACAATAAGCTTGTGTACTCTAATTTGCCTTCAACTTTGTTATGAGACCATTTCAAAGCATCTTGGTAATCATGAGAAACATGCTTGTAGAATTCTTGGTACTCTTCGTCCGACACTTCGTTACGCGGACGAGTCCAAAGGGCTTTAGCAGAGTTAACAGCTTCCCAAATAGGCTCAGCACTCTCTTCAACAGGCTTAACATTGCCCTCTTCATCGTATTCTGGTGTCGCCACTTTAAGCATTTCAACCGGAATAGAAATATGATCCGAATACTTAGACACTAAAGAACGTAGGCGCCAGTTATCAGCGAATTCTTGCGAATCGTCTTTTAAATGAAGCGTGATGCTTGTTCCGCGAGTTGATTTATCGATTGCCTCAATAGTGAACTCACCAGTGCCTTCTGACTCCCAGCGAATCGCTTCTTCATGGCCTGCACGGCGTGTTTCTACAGTCACTTTATCTGCAACAATAAACGCTGAGTAAAAACCCACACCGAATTGACCAATTAATTGGCTATCTTTCTTCTGATCACCGCTAAGTTGATCTAGGAATTGAGCTGTGCCTGACTTCGCGATGGTACCAAGGTTTGAGATCGCTTCATCACGGCTCATACCAATACCGTTATCATCGATCGTGATCGTACCCGCATCTTTATCGAAACCAATACGAACACGTAGGTTAGGATCGTCAGACAATAGATCTGCGTTAGATACTGATTCAAAACGCAATTTGTCTACTGCATCCGACGCGTTTGAGATCAACTCACGTAGAAAGATTTCTTTGTTTGAATACAAAGAGTGGATCATTAAATGAAGCAATTGTTTTACTTCAGTCTGGAATCCTAAGGTTTCTTTTTGAGTTTCAGTTGTCATGTTTCTCCATGCTCCTTTGTTACAACAACGCGCATTAGCGCATAACTTTATGATGTTAAAGGATATGGAGGCACAGAAAAAAAATTCAAGCGTAAAAAGTTAAGACTTATGAATGATCGTCAATCCATCGCCTATTGGAAGCAAGCTTGCTGTCACTTCAGAGTCTTGGTGAACACGATCATTGAGAGCCCTAACGATACGAGTGTCTTTGTCATCGAAAGACTCATCGGCAACATTTCCCCACCACAAGGTATTATCGATGACCATACAACCGCCTTGACGCAAAAGCGCTTTACCCATGCTGTAATAGGAAAGTAAATTGGCTTTATCTGCATCAATAAAAATAAAGTCAAAGGTCTCTGGTTGCTCTTCCTGCAATTGGGCCATTGTTATTTTTGCATCACAACATCGCGTTTCGACTTGCGAAGACAATCCTGCTTGATCGATATACTTATTGGCGATGTCCAACCACATTTGCTTTTTATCTAACGCCAAGAGCTGCGCATCTTTAGGCAACTTTAGCCCCATGGAGATGGTACTGTATCCAGTAAATACGCCTATCTCTAAAACGCGTTTAGGTGCCTGCATCGTAATCAACAAACCTAAGAACTGACCAACCTCCGGAGATAAAGCCATGCGCGCCATATGGTATTGAGCAGTTTCACGACGCAAATCATCAAGCACAGCTGGCTCATTAACCGAATGATTAATAATGTAGTTATAAAGTTGGTCATCCACCTTTACTGTTCGATTAACAGGTGGATTTGAAACAGTGACCTGTTTTGGAAAATTAGGAAGCATGCGATTTAATAACCAGTCCACGACTTAATGTTTTAAACGTTTTTGAGCGGAATTCGCGCCTATACAACACAGCTACAACCATAAAACATGCAGCCATACAAAAGTATGGACCCAAAAACCATGCGGAAAAGGCCATAGCGAAGTAATAAGCTCGTAACCCATAGTTGAATTGGTTCGCAGCAAGACTGCATACCTTAGCCATGTGCATGGCATACAGTTCACGCTCACTTTCTTCAACTCCGCGTTCGGTTGCAAGTGGCGCACTACCTACCAGCACAGAGCAGAAATTATATTGACGTACAGACCACGTAAATGTGAAAAAGGCATAAACAAAAATAACAACTAGTACTATGACTTTGAGTTCCCATTCTGTTTGAGTAGTAGGCGTCAGAAAATGAAAATCGTTGATGATACTTAAGGCTTGTTCAGAATAATTGAACGCTGTAAATAAGCCGGCAATAATCAATAAGCTGCTGGACGCAAAGAATAAGCTGCTCCGCTCCAAATTCGCCATAACGGACGCATCGGCGATTCGGTTGTCTCTACGTAGTAGACGTGACATCCAAGCTATCCTAAATTGGTGCAAAACACTCACCAAACAAGTCCGACGCTTAGAATGATAAAGAGCGTAACAAGCATATCCCCACCAACATCCGAGAAAAACGACAAGTGTCATGACATTAACAGGGATCAATAATTGAGCAAAAGGATCTGTGTCCATAGCGCTTAGGGCAACCTTCTAGTTGAAGAGGTAATAAAATATAATTATATAGAATAATAATCGAAAACAATCATTTGTTTCAGTCATTTTCAAAAACATTCGTATCGATATGCTTTTTCACTAGCATAAGAAAATATGGAAAGTGAAATAAATTTGATCAAAATAGAAAACTTAAAATTGATCATTGTCAAAGCTCTGTTTTTCAGGCTATGCTGAATTTATTACTTTAACGGAGCGTTTCTATGACTCGCATTTTATTACTCATACCGCTGCTTGTGCTCTTTAGTATCAGTGCTAAGGCGTTTGATGATAATTTAGATCATAGCTTTGTTAAAAGCGGTCTTCTTGAAGCCCCTTTCGAATTACCTTCCGCTGAAGTTACACCAGATTTAGATCACACCTTGCTACCTATAGCACGAACTAAACTCAGTGAATCTGAAGCTAAACCTCTCTATTATTTTGCTCCAACCAACGTATCCAATTTTGCTTACACACTGTCCTGCCGTGACCCACCTTTTGTTGCTTAATTTTGTTGATAACACATACATATTAAATAACTAAATAAGCTCAATGGTGACCACTATGAAAACACTTACTTATGTAACGACTACTGACATCCGTGATTTGACTTGGCCTGTAATAGAAGAAAACGTTGGTCTATTCACTTCAGCTTTGCATGTTTTAACTGACTTCAAAAGTTCAAGCCCTCGTCTGATAGAACCAACCGTTCGTGCTGACGTGCTGGTAGAAATCATGAAAAAAGAGCATGTTCGTATGAAAATCGTAGTTGATTCCCAAAACAACTTTCTGGGAGTGGTGAGCTTAGAGGATTTATCTGAAGAAGCCTTTATTAAGCACATTGCAGCTGGCTACGTACGTGATGAACTGCTCGCAATTGACCTAATGCGCTCTAAAGATGACTTGCTAGCTGTCTCATATAAGTCTTTGGCTAGTGGAGACATTGAGTCACTCATCTTAAGTCAAAAAAACAATCCTCATCAGCACTTACTAGTGGTCGATGAAGAAACCATGAGCATACGCGGACTGATCTCAGCAAATGATATAGTACGTCAATTAAAACTGAACATTGATGTAGCGACATCCACTAGTTTTGCCAAACTAAATGAGATCCTTGAGCACGAATATGCTGACAGCAAAAGAATACGAGTTGCTTAGAATATAAAACTTAAAGGGCCAGCCTAGTCGCTGGCCTTTTTCTTTTGCACCCAATAATAATAGAGTTCGTTCTCTTGTGCTTGCTTTAATAGGGGATGCCCAAGAAAGTTACAAAACTTGGGGATATCACGCTCAGTGGAAGGGTCTGTTGCAATAATTTTAACCACCTCACCGGCTGCCATTTTGCGAACCACTCCATGCAGCATCATGACAGGTTCTGGGCAATATAAACCTTGGGTATCTAGTATCTGGTTGAACTCTTCTGTATCCACGAACGACCTCTACGTTATCGAATGATATCAATGTCATGCAAAATGACCGCACAATGAGCGGCCAACTTTTGAACAACCTCTAAATCGGACATATTATAGCGTTTTAATACGCGAAAATCGTGATCAGCCCCTTCTATCCATTTAACATGAACATTTTCTGGCAAGTTCTGCTCAGTTACCCATTCATGATTACCTAAACTATCTCTTGTTCCTTGCAAAATATAATAAGGCACGCCGCCAGTCTGCTCAAAATGCGCTAATCGATGTTTATCTGTTTTCTTAGCTGGGTAAAAAGGAAATCCCAATGCAATACATGCTTGAACATTATGGCTGGCACAAAGCTCAGCAATGATCCGACATCCCATTGACTTACCAATCAAAACAATTGGTGTTTCCGGGTCAATTTTCTGCTGCACTTCTTCAACCAACTTAGGAATACGTGGCGGCGGACGCATTTTTCCAGTTGTCTCAATTTGCACCATATAATCAAGCGTTACAGGATTCACCTGCAAGCCAACTTCATCTTCAAAACGTTGCTTGAAGCTTTGTAGAAAATCACTCTGATGCCCAGCACCCGCGCCGTGTAAGAGATAAACTTTAATCATATTGGTTAAAAACGTTGCTCTGTGACAAGGAATCTCCACAAAGCATTCGGCGCTCCTGTTCTTTGAAATGTGAAAAGACTTAGAATCAATTCTGCTAGTTTACCGCTGTTGGAATTAGAGGGAAGGTCCGACTGCTGCGCACAATTCGTTCGAAGCAAACCAGCCCATCACTTTAATCAATACAGCATTATCTTTAACAAGGTCTATCACTCAACGTGGTTTGTGGAAGAAACTATGAGCACAGCTTTTGATCACCCAACATACAACTATCGAGTGGTGCGCGCATTCACCATTATGACGGTGGTATGGGGCGTAGTAGGCATGGCCGTCGGCGTATTAATTGCGTCACAATTAGTCTGGCCAGATTTACTTGCTAACATACCTTACCTTCATTTTGGACGTTTACGCCCACTTCACACTAACGCAGTCATCTTTGGATTTGGTGGCTCTGCCTTGTTTGCGACGTCGTACTATGTTGTACAGCGTACCACACAAGCCAGACTGTTTTCTGACGTCTTGTCAGGTTTCACCTTCTGGGGTTGGCAAATCATCATTGTTGCTGCCGCCATTACATTACCGCTTGGCTATACTCAAACCAAAGAGTATGCAGAGCTAGAATGGCCAATCGACATTTTAATTACCTTAGTTTGGGTAGCCTTTGCTATCAATTTCTTCGGTACGATTGCTAAGCGCAAAATGAAACATATCTATGTTGCAAACTGGTTCTTTGGTGCCTTCATCATTACCGTTGCAGTATTGCATCTTGGTAACAGTGCCGTTGTCCCTGTCAGCGCATTCAAATCGTACTCTGTATATTCTGGTGCAGCCGATGCAATGGTGCAATGGTGGTATGGCCATAACGCGGTTGGCTTCTTCTTAACAGCTGGTTTCTTAGGCATGATGTATTACTTCGTACCTAAACAAGCCGGAAGACCAGTATTCTCGTATCGTTTATCTATTGTCCATTTTTGGGCATTGATTTCTCTATACATTTGGGCTGGCCCTCACCACTTACATTACACAGCGCTACCAAACTGGACGCAAAGTTTAGGTATGGTTATGTCGTTAATTCTATTAGCGCCATCTTGGGGGGGGATGATCAACGGTGTGATGACACTCTCTGGTGCATGGCACAAACTCCGCCATGACCCAATTCTACGCTTCTTGGTTGTTTCATTGTCTTTCTATGGTATGTCTACATTTGAAGGTCCGATGATGTCAATTAAGACTGTAAACGCTTTATCTCACTATACCGACTGGACTATCGGCCACGTACACGCAGGTGCGTTAGGATGGGTTGCAATGGTGAGTATTGGTGCGGTTTATCACATGCTACCAGTCGTCCTAGGCTTAAAAGCAAGTGCAATGTACTCAACTCGTCTTATCAATGTTCACTTCTGGTTAGCGACTATTGGCACAGTACTTTACATCGCTTCAATGTGGGTAAATGGCATCATGCAAGGACTAATGTGGCGCGCATTCAATGACGATGGTTCTTTGACATACACGTTCGTAGAAGCCGTTGATGCAAGTTACCCCGGTTGGTTTGTTCGTGTTCTAGGTGGTGCAGTGTTCCTGCTAGGTATGTTGATCATGTCTTACAACACCTACATGACTGTCCGTCAAGCGAACAGCAAAGAAGCTGAAAGCTTCGAAGCCGATACTCAAACAGCATAGGGGTTTTACAAATGCGCCATGAAGTTATTGAAAAAAATATGGGGCTTATGATCATCCTAATTGTCGTCGCAATCAGTTTCGGCGCCTTGGTTGAGATCATTCCTCTATTCTTTATGAAACAAACCACTCAACCGGTAGAGAACTTAAAGCCTCTTACAGCGCTTGAGTTAGAAGGACGCGACATCTATCAACGAGAAGGCTGCTTAAGCTGCCACTCTCAAATGATTCGTCCATTCCGTGCAGAAACAGAACGTTACGGCCCATACAGTGTTGCAGGGGAGTCTGTATACGATCACCCTTTCCTGTGGGGCTCTAAACGAACTGGACCTGACCTTGCTCGAGTTGGTCAGCGTTACAGTGATGAGTGGCAACGTGCTCACTTATACAATCCTCGCGACGTTGTGCCTGAATCAAATATGCCTGGCTTCCCATGGTTGTTTGAAAACAAAATTGACGGCAATGACACTGCAGACAAGATGTCAGCACTGCGCATGGTTGGTGTACCTTACACTGATGAGCAAATTGCATCGGCAAAAACTGAGGTGCGTGGCAAACGTGAAATCGATGCCCTAGTTGCTTACTTACAGCAACTTGGCACAGTGATCGAACGATAGGGCTAATCATGGACATTAATACGCTAAGAGCACTTGCTACACCGATCGCATTCGTTGCGTTCATAGGAATCTTTTTTTGGACATTCAGTCGTGGACGTAAGAAGGGCTTTGATGAAGCCGCTAACCTCCCTTTTGCAGACGAAGAAGATTATGCAAGCAACGTTCAGCGCGAGCCATCCGTGGAGAAGAATACAAAATGAATGAATTAACTTCTTTTTGGAGCGGCTGGATCATTGTGATCTCGCTAGGTTCCATATTCGGTAGTTTCATCTTGTTGAGTGTTGTACGTAAAGGTCAACGATTCAACTCTGAGACTGAACAAACAATGGGCCATGAATTCGATGGCATTGAAGAATATGACAACCCTTTACCACGCTGGTGGTACTGGATGTTTGTTTTGACCGTTATCTTTGCATTAGCTTACTTGGCGCTTTACCCAGGCCTTGGTAACTACAAAGGGCTATTAGGTTGGACACAAGAGTCATCTTACGAGCGAGAAGTCGCTAAAGCAGAAGCAGAGTTTGGTCCAATGTTTGCTCAGTTCTCTCAAACACCCATTGAAGAGCTAGCACAAAATGATCAGGCCATGCGCATCGGTCAACGCTTGTTTGCCAACAACTGTGCACAATGTCATGGCTCTGCAGCAACTGGTAGCTACGGCTTCCCTAACTTAACGGACGATGACTGGCTATATGGCGGTAACGCCGCAGCAATTTCACATACCATTTTGAATGGCCGAATGGCTGCTATGCCTGCTTGGGGCCCTATGTTAGGAGAAGAAGGTGTTCATAACGTCTCTCAATACGTTTTAAGCCTAAGCAGTAAAGAAACTGACGTAAAAGCAGTACAAAAAGGTCAGCAACTTTACGCAACTAACTGTCTAGCGTGTCACGGTGCTGAAGGTAAAGGTAATCACTTATTTGGTGCCCCTAACCTTACAGATAACATCTGGCTATACGGCGGCAGTCCACAACAAGTCATGCAAACCATTCGTAATGGACGTAATGGACAAATGCCTGCTTGGGAAGGAATTCTAGGTAAAGACAAAGCGCACGTTGTAGCAGGTTACGTTTACAGTTTATCAAATCAGTAAATCATTAAACCTCTGATGTGAATCAAAAGGGTGTGACCGAAAGGCACACCCTTTTTTCATTATAAATTGTAATATTAGTCAGTACTTAAACAGCCTGTTGATCGTTAAGGAAAGCAGCATGAGTGAAAAAATACCTGTTCAAAATGTCGAGCCTGAAACTGTTGAATTCGACTTGTATGAGAAGCGCAAAAAAATTTATACACGAGCAATCTCAGGATTTTTTCAAAAGATTCGTACCCGTGCCCTATGGATCTTAATGCTTGGTTACTTTCTAACGCCCTGGATTAACTGGCATGATCGACAAGGTGTTTTATTTGACCTGCCAGCGCGACAGTTTCATATCTTTGGCATTACTTTTTTTCCGCAAGATTTTTTCCTATTGGCTTGGATATTAATCATTTGTGCCTTTGGTTTATTTTTTGTAACCACGCTCTTTGGTCGAGTATGGTGTGGCTATACCTGTCCACAAACAGTTTGGACTATGGTGTTTATGTGGATTGAGGAAAAGACTGAAGGCTCTCGCAATGCACGAATGAAGCTTGATAAAGAACCCATGTCCAAACGCAAATTTCTCAAGAAATTTAACAAGCACAGCTTGTGGTTCATATTTGGCTGGCTAACCGGACTGACTTTTGTCGGGTATTTCACTCCCATCCGTGAGTTACTTATTGACTTATTTACCTACCAAGCGCATCCATGGGCCTACTTCTGGGTAGCATTTTTCACGGGTGCAACCTACTTATTTGCGGGTTGGTTACGTGAGCAGGTTTGTACCTACATGTGCCCTTACGCTCGCTTCCAAGCTGTAATGTTTGATCCAGACACCATGGTGATTTCATACGATTACAATCGCGGAGAACAACGCGGTGCACGTAAACGCTCAGCAGATCATAAATCCCAAGGACTAGGTGATTGTATTGACTGTAGCCTATGTGTTCATGTTTGTCCTGCGGGTATTGATATTCGTGATGGTTTGCAGTATCAGTGCATTGGCTGTGCCCTATGCGTCGATGCATGCGATTCCATTATGGATAAAATGGGCTACGAGCGAGGCTTGGTAAGTTACACCACAGAGCGACGTTTGGAAGGGAAAACTACTCATATGTTGCGCCCTAAAGTCATTGGCTATGCGATGAGCATGTTGGTTGTTTTCACTGCATTCTTTTATTTTGCAAGCGACCGTGAAGCATTAGGACTAGACGTGATCCGCGATCGAAATCGTCTTTTCAACGAGACACCAAGCGGCATGATAGAGAACATCTACACGGTCAAAGTCATCAATATGGATCAGATATCTCACGTTTTTTTACTGTCCGTAAATGGCCTCGATAACATGGACATGATTGGTCGTAAAAAAGTTACCGTAAATGCGGGTGAAGTTCGATCGGTGCCCTTTTCTATTCAAGTACCACCGACTGCCATTTCACAACAACGCAATACCATTTACTTCAAAGTGACATCACAAGATCCAGATTATCCAATAGAAAAAGTGACTGAAAGTCGATTTATTGGTCCTGTATCAAAATAATTAACTATAAGCGGTGATAATATCACCGCTTATTACATTTATTTATTGGAGTACCTTTATGTCAACATCAGAAGCTCCGGTCTGGTACAAACAATTTTGGCCGTGGTTTATTATTAGCGTTCCTCTTTCTTCAGTTTTGGTTGCAGTGGTACAAGTTTATGCTGCACTGCATTCCTCAAGTGACCTTGTAAAAGATGATTACTATAAAGACGGTCTAGCAATCAATCAGGTAATTACAAAGCGTGAAGCGGCGAGAGACTTAGGTATCGAAGCTGACCTTCGCCTAGATAACTTAACTGGTGAATTGTTGCTGACAACTAAAAACGCAACTGCAAATACCCTGTCTGTATTATTTGCTCATGCCGCCTTATCCAAAAAAGACTTCAATGTAGAGCTAATTCGAGTTGCTGAAAATGAGTATCGAGCCCAACTAAATAAGCCCCTTAGCGGTATTTGGAACATCTATTTAGAATCAGATAACGGCTGGCAACTGAATGGTCGAATTAACAGTGACGTTCATACCAGCTTAAACTTTAATTTATGAGCAAAAGTTGTTTCCATTGTGGTGATCCGATTCCTGCGAGTATCAACATCACCAGCAACCTTCAAAATATGCATTGCGAATTTTGCTGCTATGGTTGCCAAGCCATAGCAGAGCATATTTGTGGTGCTGACCTATCCCTTTATTATGAGCGCAGAGAAAGCAGTGCAGGTAGCCGACTTACTGAAGACAATACTCCGATTTTTGAGTTATTAGATAATAAACAGCTGTACAACCAATATGTTCACCAGACCGAAAATGAGCATGTTATCCAAGTCTCGTTAACAGGCATTACTTGCTCAGCTTGTGCTTGGCTAATAGAAAAACACTTAGGTCAACAAGTTGGAATAAAGAATATTCATGTAAACCTTAGTAGTTCAGTGGCGACTATTACATGGGACCCAGCGCAAGCCTCAGTTCAAACCATAGCATCAGAACTGCAGTTCATCGGCTACGCTGCAACCCCATACTTACCCGGCGAGCAATACCAACAATCCCGTAAAGAAAAAAAGAAAGCGATTATTCGTCTAGGCATCGCTGGCGTAGGCATGATGCAAGTTATGATGAGCGCTATTGCTATGTACGCAGGCGACTTACAAGGGATGGATGATATCTATCGCCAAATGCTACGCTGGATAAGCTTTATTTTTGCTACACCTGTTGTGATGTATGCTGGGTGGCCATTCTACAAGGGTGCAGTACGTGATTTAAAGAATCACCACTTCACAATGGATTTGCCCGTATCTATTGGCGTTCTATTAGCCTTCGGATCCAGCGTTCTAGCGCTATATACGCAAACGGGCCACGTCTATTTCGACTCGGTCACGATGTTTATTTTTTTCTTACTTCTTGGACGTTTTCTAGAGACAATTGCCCGCACATACCACATTGGCGCTCATCAACAAGACGCACTAGCGGCCGTTAAAATCAAATTAAAAAATGAATTGAAAACCATTCCGCAGCAACAGCTAAAAGCTGGTGATACGGTAATTATTGAGCCAGGGCAAACGATACCTGTTGACGGAGTACTACTGAGTAATACGACCAGTGTTGATGAATCAAGCCTAACTGGTGAATACACCCCAATTACAAAAAGACAAGGCGATCGCCTCAAAGCTCAAACCATCAATATTGAACAGCAGATAGAAATACATGTCGAAAATGTTGGCCAAAATACACACGCTGCAGCTATCTCTAGAATTACTGAGCGTGCTCTTGGTGACAAGCCAAAAGTCGCTATCGTTGCCGACAAAGTTGCCCACTACTTCGTTATCGCAGTTCTGATTACCGCATCATTGACGTATGCTTTTTGGAGTTACATGGGAGAAAGCGAAGCGTATTGGATTATGGTCAGCGTATTGGTGGTGACTTGCCCCTGCGCTTTATCATTAGCCACACCCGTAGCATTGACTACTATTACCAATACATTAAAGCGCAATGGTTTTTTAATCACTCGTGGACACGTTATTGAAGCATTAGCTAACACAAACCATATTGTATTTGATAAGACAGGGACGTTAACTCAAGGAAATTTTTCAATCACTGACGTGACGTGCTTTGATTTGTCTCTGTCCAAGGAACAGATATTAAGCATCATCAGTGGTCTAGAACAACACTCTAAGCACCCGTTAGCAAATGCATTTTGTAGCTTCATTCCCGCAAATGTAACCCAAATCAAGAACCTTTCAAGCTTAGGAGTTCAAGGCATATTAGACCAAAATACCTTTTATTTTGGCAATTCATCTCTCATCCAAAATATCGGTTTAAGTGTTCCTAAATGTGATGGGGCTAACGCTGCAGAACTAAGCCTTTACCTAGCTAACACTCAACATGTGATAGCGAAAATAACACTTTGTGATGTACTGCGTCCTGAAACTGAATCTACCATCAAAGCTCTCAAGCAGCAGGGTATTAGAGTTAGCTTACTAACGGGTGACACACTTGAATCAGCCAGAGGTATTCTTAGCTCTAGCTGGTTTGATGATTTTAAAACTAACTGTTTGCCAGACGAGAAATGGCAATGGATTAAAGAACAATCCAATCATAATATTTTAATGGTAGGTGATGGTTTGAACGATGTACCTGCGCTTGCTGGCGCAACAACATCTTTAGCAATGGGTGCAAGTTCGGATTTAGCCAAGCTTCATTCAGATGCGATTTTGTTAAGCGAGCATTTATCCACCATTATAACCGCTATAAGTTCTGCAAAACGTTGTCGTAAGGTTATTAAGCAAAATCTGATTTGGGCTGCTTCATATAACGCAACATTACTGCCTTTAGCAATTGCTGGATTGATACCTCCTTGGGTTGCAGCCATTGGTATGGCGTTAAGCTCATTACTGGTCGTCGTGAACGCTACTCGACTTACAAATGTATAGGACTAACTCATGGAAAGCCTTTTTTTACTTATCCCAATAGCTGGGATATTTGTTGTCATCGCCATCATCATATTTATTTGGGCCGTTAAAGGAGACCAGTTTGATGACTTAAATCGAGAAGGTGAACGTATTTTATTTGAAGATGATGATACGGACAAAAAGTTGTGATTTCGATTTTCATCAGCGCATTATTAGTAGGGCTCGCTGGCGCTGGGCACTGTCTGGGGATGTGTGGAGGTTTAGCATCCATGCTGTCAATTGGTAATAAAACTGCTTTTCAAACTATTTTAGCCTATAACTTTGGCCGCATTTTATCTTACTGCACTTTAACATTAATACTTGCGCTAGCTATAAACCTTGGTTTTGCTTCCGTTTACTCAGAGTTGATGATACCACTACGTACATTTGCTGGTATTTTGTTGGTTCTAATGGGCCTGTATATCTGCGGATTGTCTAAAGCTATTCTTCGGATCGAGTCATTGGGACGTTACATTTGGAAATACGTCCAACCTTTTGCTAAATCATTTTTACCCATCCAAACCCTTGGTCAAGCTTTCGGGGCGGGTATGATATGGGGATGGCTCCCTTGCGGACTGGTTTACTCAACAGTTTTATGGGCATCATCATTAGGTTCTATCGAATTATCCCTTATCGCCATTTTTGGTTTCGCAATGGGTACTTTACCAGCAATGCTTCTAGCTGCTTTATTTAGTCAACAATTCAAACAAATTTGGAGCCACTACCATCTCGCTTGGATCTTTGGCATTAGCTTGACGTGCTATGGTCTGTACACAATCCCTTTTATAAAAAACCTGCTTTCTAATATCGTATAAACTCAATAATTGATCTAAGTCATCAAGCCAAATAAAGATCCGAGTACACTTCCTATTAGAAATTTTAATAGGAAAAACCTTATGCTTTGGGACTCCAGACTTATCCAGAAATACAACCTTGCAGGGCCGCGATACACGTCATACCCTACTGCACCTCAGTTCAGCACTGATATTAGCAAGATGGAATTGATTGGTAAGATGCTTGAGCCCTCCAGTGCGCCATTGAGTTTATATTTTCATGTGCCTTTTTGTGCTCACCTTTGCTATTACTGCGCTTGTAACAAAATCGTTACTAAGCAGTACGATAAAGGTACTGAATATGTAGAACTTTTAGGTGAAGAAATGCGTTTACGAGCGCTAATGCTTAACCAGTCACGCCCTGTTACTCAACTGCATTTTGGGGGTGGCACACCAACCTTTTTAAGCGAAGATAATCTTAAACACCTTTTTTCTATGATTGGGGATCACTTCAATTTAGTTACCGATGGTACGCAAGATTTCAGCATTGAAATAGACCCTCGTGAAGTAGATAGGTCGAAACTTGAATTGCTTAAAACCCTTGGTTTTAACCGAGTAAGCTTAGGCATTCAAGATTTTAATCATGATGTTCAAAAAGCTATTCATCGAATTCAACCAATTGAGCTAGTAAGCGATGTATTGGCGGACGTACGTGATTTAGACTATCGCTCAATTAACTTTGATTTAATATACGGGCTTCCCAAGCAGACCTTAGAAGGTTTTGAAGACACATTAGACAAAGTAATCGAACTGTCTCCTGATCGTATTTCTGTATTCAATTACGCTCACTTACCGCAACGCTTCGCACCTCAACGACGCATTCTGGATGAAGATTTACCGTCTCCAGATCAAAAGCTTGCTCTATTAAAATTAAGCATTGATAAGCTCACTAATGCAGGCTATGTCTATATTGGTATGGACCATTTTGCAAAGCCAGAAGACACATTAACAAAAGCACAAAAAGAAGGTCATCTACAGCGTAATTTTCAAGGTTACACGACCCACGCAGAAACGGACTTATTAGCTTTTGGCGTCTCAGCTATCAGCCAAATTGGAGAAGCGTACTTTCAAAACCATACCGACCTTTCACTTTACCAAAATAGTATCGAGAATGGTCAACTAGCCATTATGAAAGGCTATATAAGTAGCTTAGATGACCGAATTCGACACGCAGTTATCATGAAATTACTTTGTAATAACGAATTAAATTGCAAAGACATCGAATTAGACTTTAGTATTAGCTTTATTGAATATTTCAGTTCAGAGCTGGATTCTCTAAAAAATCTAGAGGAAGATGGCGTGATAAAATTCAATTATGACAATAACAATATCTTTATAAAAATAACGGAAGAAGGTCGCTTACTCGTACGCTGCGTGTGTATGGCGTTTGATAAATACCTAACAACCCAATCTAATTTTTCTAAAGTAATATAAATTACCCGATCGAGCTCAGGGAGAGTTTCCATGGCAATTTCCAATTCAAACAACCGTTTTAACAGTAAACTGACATCACAATGTCAGAATTGCAGCTTAAGCGCATTATGTTTGCCAATTGCATTAGCGGATGAGGACGTAAACCGTCTAGATCAAATTATTGAGCGTAAACGTCCTTTAAAAAAAGGCGAAATGCTTTTTCATCAAGGTGAAGAATTCGACTCTGTGTTTGCAGTCCGCACAGGCACACTAAAAACATTTAACATCACAAACTCTGGTGAAGAACAGATCACCGGCTTCTACTGTCCAAGCGAGCTTGTTGGCCTAAGTGGTATCGATGAGAATCATTATCCTGTATCCGCAAAAGCTCTTGAAACAACCACTGTTTGCGAAATTCCTTTCTCGCACCTTGAACAGTTGTCTTCTCAAATCCCATCATTAAAGCATCAACTCTTTCGTTTAATGAGCCGAAAAATCTGTGATGATCAACAAATGATGGTATTGCTTGGCAAGAAAAATGCTGATGAAAAAGTTGCTTCTTTCCTTCTTAATTTATCACACCGCTTTAAAAAGCGTGGATACTCAGCAACTTCTTTCCGCTTATCGATGTCTCGTGGTGAAATTGGTAACTACCTAGGCTTAGCTGTAGAGACAGTAAGTCGAGTGATGACACGCTTCCAAAAGAACGGTTTGATTGATGTGGATGGTAAAGAAATTTCCATTATCAACCTTCCCGAAATGGAGAAACTTGTCGGAGCTGCTGGGGAATGTGCTACTATTGAGCACGTTTAATCTAACCAGTTAGTTAAGGTTTATCTATGCTCTTTGACGACTTTTACTTTAAGTCTTTAATTCGCACTGTTGAAGACTGGCCTAAGCCGGGCATCAGCTTTCGTGATATCACCCCGATTTTTAGCAACCCTAAGGGGTTGCGCATGGTGGTGGATGCTTACGTACACCGCTACATTGATAGCGATATAACTCACATTGCATGCATTGATGCACGTGGCTTTTTAATCGCATCAGTATTAGCCTATGAATTACGCAAGCCTCTAGTGCTGATTCGTAAAAAGGGCAAGTTACCTGGTAAAACCATTTCGCAAAGTTATGATTTGGAATATGGCAGCGCTGAATTAGAAATCCAAGAAGGTGCAGTCGAGGAAGGTGATCAAGTTTTATTGTTTGATGATCTAATCGCCACAGGCGGCACTCTCATTGCAGCTACTAGCTTGCTTAAGCAGCAAGGTGCAAATATTAATGAAGTAGCGGCAATCATCGATTTACCTGACTTAGGCGGCAGTACAAAGATTCAAGGAATGGACATTCCAGTGTTTTCATTATGTGCTTTTGAAGGTGAGTAACCCAACCCTTCTTTTGATTAATAAAAAGGTGGCCTAAGCCACCTTTTTTATATACTCGTTATAAACAATCTATCAAGCCACTATCAAAATGTAGTGGAAACACCAATGGCAACACCTTTGTTCATGTCTACATCGTTACTATAGCTATCTAGATCTACACTTGTTAACCCATATCGAAGAAATACGCGAGCGTTGCGTAAAGTACGGTATTCACCACGAATTTCAGTTTGATACATGCTGTCGATATTTTGGAACGCCAGTACTTTAGGCGAGAAGTACAACGAGCCCAATACGCTAAAACGGTTTGCTTGCGGGAAGGTATAACGGTAGAAACCACCTAGCGCAATTGCCATACCAGCATTATCTACATCATACTCAGTATCAATAGCCATTAAGCGCATGCCTAAACCAATTTGTACTGGATAATCTTTAGCTGTATCAATATCTTCAATATGAGCACCGATGTAGCCGTATTTGCCATCATCAGTGTGATACATGCCGCCTGCATCAAAGAAGTATTTACCTTGTTCAAGGCTCATATCCACTTTAACAGCATCATTTGAAAGGCTGCCTTCTACGGTATCACTCGCATGGGCTGTCATTGAAATAGCGGCCCCTAATACGATTGGTAAAAGTTTCTTCATCGACATACTGCTTCCTTTTTTAAAGCTCAATAATATTTAAGCGTTTCAATGCATCTTCGGATTGCGTCAAACTTTTGAAGTCAAACAGTTCAGTATCGGCTAAATGCGACGGTACAACATTTTGAACCGCTGAGAACATAGTATCAAGACGGCCAGGGTATTGTTTCTCCCATCCTTGAAGCATTTCTTTCACTACTTGACGTTGTAGATTTTCCTGAGACCCGCAAAGATTGCAAGGAATGATCGGGAAAGCCTTTCGTAAAGAATACTGCTCAATATCGGACTCCTTACAGTAAGCAAGGGGACGAATCACCACATGCTTGCCATCATCACTCAATAGTTTTGGCGGCATTGCCTTAAGCTTGCCACCAAAGAACATATTCAAAAACATGGTTTCAAGGATATCGTCACGATGATGACCTAACGCAATTTTCGTTGCGCCAATTTCTTCAGCAAAACCGTACAAAGAGCCGCGGCGCAAGCGAGAACATAAGCCACAAGTCGTTTTACCTTCAGGCACCAATTCCTTAACGATACTGTAAGTATCTTTTTCAAGAATATGATAATCCACACCCAAATCGGCAAGGTAAGCAGGCAGAATATGCTCTGGAAATCCCGGCTGTTTCTGATCCAAGTTGACGGCCACAATGTCAAAGTGGATTGGCGCACTCTTTTTCAAGTTGCAAAGGATATCTAACATTGTGTAAGAGTCTTTGCCGCCTGACAAACACACCATTACCTTATCGCCATCTTCAATCATGTTGAAGTCCGCAATCGCTTGTCCAGTCATTCGACGAAGACGTTTTTGCAGTTTATTTAGCTCAAGCTTTTCTTTTCGATCGATCTCAGCGTTCATTCTTAATTACCATAAAACAGATGGCGGTATCTTACTACAACCACTTTGTTGAAGCACCCTATCAACGAATGGATGAATAGGTTTACTTCTTTTTTAGAAAATTCAAATTTTTTCGACAAAGACGACATATATACTGCGTGCCTTTCACTGCACGACCATGCCGATGGGCGGTAAACTCATGCACTTGGCAGGCACATTGATATAGGAATAGATTACGTGGCTTGGGTACATCAAAGTCATGGGTGCGGCTGGCTTCAACATCAAACAAATGCTCCATCACAGCAATCCATTCTTTCCCGTGAGGACGAACTTTTGAACCAAACACCTGATAGACCACAATGTGCGCCAACTCATGTGGCACTACGTGGTCAATAAATTTATCTGGGTCCTGTTGTAGCATATAGGTATTAAAGCGCATCTCATTGCGTTGCAAATATGCCGTGCCAGCGGTTCGACCTCGCTGCTTAAAATTAAAACTGGGACGCTGAAGGCCAATTTTGAAATAGCGTTCTGCTTTATTAAGACAGTCACAGATTTTGTTCTCGATTCTCTCAACATTTTTGTGACTGACAACACTACTCATATTGCCCCTCTACGAACAACATATGGGCATTCAACTCGGTTAGGCGGTTTTTACTTAATCCCGTGATTCGACTCATAGACGCTAAAGAGCTCGGCTGCGATTCAAACACTTTATGCAATTGAGTTTCTGATAAATATTCCGATACTCGGTTTGCCACACTCCATTGCATTAGCTCGCTCCAAGCTCCTTGGCTAAGCATTTCCAAATCAGTGTCTTTTAATGCAGGATAAAACCAGTCAGATGAAACAATGATTTGCTCTTCCGAACGCAATACCAAACGGCTTTTTTCTGTCAACATAACAGAAAATGGCCTCACACTTCGCTGAGTCAAAAAACCTTTTGCTAACAGCTGACGCACCACCGCCTTCCACTGTAATTCATCCAGTGATTTCCCTGCTCCAAATAGCCCATGCTTTTCAAGACCAAAATTGGTCACACTCTTAATACTTTTACCCAATAGGGTATTTACAAGTGAGGCAAAGGGTACTCCTCCGCGAGTAAAATGCACTAAACTCAAAAACTTCTGCGCGGCGACCGTGACGTTGTGTTGCTTGCCTTTGTTCGTACAACGATCACAATTACCACACTCGCTTTCTACCATTTCGTCAAACGCGGACAGCAGCGAGGCTCTTCGACACTGAGGGTGTTCCAGACAGCTCATCAAACGCCAGAATTCAGGCTCTAACCCTTCTTGCTGAACAAATTCCCATGTCTGCATAATGTCTTGTAGACCATAAAAAAGAAGTGCTTGCGCGGGCTTGCCATCGCGTCCTGCTCGACCAATTTCTTGGGCATAGTTCTCAATTGACAGAGGTAAATCCATATGCACAACAAATCTTACGTGATCTAAATCGATCCCCATTCCATAAGCCGTTGTCGCCACCAAAACTTGCGCTTCACCTTGAGCGAAATGCTGATGGGCAAAGTCACGCTCACTCGATGATAAGTTGGCGTGATAGCAAGTCGCTTGAATACCATGGGATGTAAGCCATTCTGATAGCTCCTCAGTTTTCGAGCGCGATCGACAGTAAACAATTCCTGGCTGAGCCATGCCATCTTTCATTAAAAAGGATAAGAGCTGCTGTTTTGCACGACGTTTTTGCGATACCTGTAGCCGAATATTGGGGCGATTCACACTTTCTCGAACCACATTAGGCTCAAAAAGACCAAGCGCCACTTGAACTTGTTGCTGATTTTCTGGCAACAGCGTCCCCGTTAACGCGATGACAGGTACTTCAGGAAACTTTTCTTTTAGGCAACCTAACTGAGCATATTCTGGACGGAACTGGCTGCCCCAGCGCATCACACAATGCGCTTCATCAATAGCGATGCATGAAACATCAACATCTTCCAACAATCCAAGAACACTAGCCTGTAACAATTTTTCAGGAGACATATACAAAATCTCCACATCATTATGTCGCAAGCGCCAGTACAAGTCGTTTTGTTCAGCACCATTTTGAGTAGAGTTTAAAAATTCCGCCCTGACTCCAAGCGCCTGAAGACTGACCACTTGTTGCTGCATAATGGCAATCAAAGGGCTGATGACTAAACCTACTCCAGTCCGAGCCATTGACGCGACTTGATAAATGGCGGATTTACCCGCCCCTGTTGGTAACAAGGCTAAAACATCTTGACCACGCATCAGGGATTCGACACAGATTTGCTGCGACCCAATGAAATCATCGAACCCTAAGCGCTTTAATGCTGTCTGCACAGGATTAATGGCAACAACTGTATTGATTTTGACTGGCTTGCTCATGGTTTTTTACAACTGATGTGTTTAAACTGTGTTGCGATTGAATAATAGGAAAACCTAAATGCAACACCAACCTCTTGATGATCTAGAATTTGAAGAACTAGAAAACTTTTTGGACTCGGACTCTGTTCACGAAGATTGCCAAAACTTTGTTATGGCACATGGCTTTTTAACAGCCCTTTCGATCAGTACAGAAGCACCTGCTGCGTCCCAATGGTTACCTATTGTATTCGAGGAAACGCCTAATTTTACCTCTGATAAAGAACAAAAGCACATTGAGAATTTATTTACTCGTCTTTTTGGGGACATTCAAAAAGAATTAGAGTCAGAAGATGACTTCCTAGTGCCTTGTGAAATCGAAGTTAGCTCCAACCCAGATGAGCTAAGCGAACTGGAAGAATGGGCATCAGGCTTCATGGAAGGTGTATTTTTCACTGAACGTCATTGGTTTGAAACAGATAAAGAAGAAGAGATTGCCGAGCTTCTATTACCCTTTATGGTGGCATCCGGATTATTTGAAGACGAAGAAGTTCAGCAAATTCGTGAAAGCGAAAAACTGACACAATCTTGCATCGATCAAATCCCGCAATTGGTAACAGACCTATTCTTGGCGCTACGTACCGAGCCTGAGAAAAAAGCCTATAAACCAAAGCCTCAAAGCAAAGCGAAAGGCAAAGGTGGAAACAATAAAGGCGGTAAGAAACGCTAAATACAACTAAAATAGCCGCATCACATGATGCGGCTATTTTTTTGGTCTAGCAGAAAATTCTGCATTACAAACCGACTAGCTACCTGCTTGCTTCTTAGCTTCTAACATCGCAATTTGTTCATCGCTCAGTAGCTCGTAGAACTCATGACGAATCTCGGCTTGCTGCACATCCATGCGTACCATCAATTCACTGCGTTTTTCTGCAAGCTCTTCGATCTGGTCAACATAGCCATCATCTTTAGGGCTCAGCATTTTAACAGGACTGCTGAAAGCGCGCATGTCATCTAACAACTCCTGATGCTCTTCACGGGCTTCTGCAAACAGTTCTGATACGTCCGCTTTGGTCTCTTCATCAAACTTAAGCTGAGTGGACATACGTTGCACCATTTGTTCAGAGTAAGGTTTAACAGCATTTGGGGCTGCCTGCATTGCCTCTCCGGCAAAGGACGTTGTCGCCACGGAGGCTGCCATCGCAACGGCTAATCCGACCACACCTAACTTACCTGCTTTCTTCGCTGAAATAGTCATGTTTCGTACCTCTTTGAATGTGCTTTAAGTGACTTCTATTATGACGATTACAGCGTCAATTTGTATTAAAGGAAAGCAAAGGCTATGTAAAGTGAATGCAGTAGGCAATGCACAAGTTATTGATTAACCAAGAAATATGTTCTCTTAATACGACTGTGCAGTAATTGGCCTTTAATTCGCAAGCACACATGAAATAAAGGCTTGAATATGACACCTGAACCACAAAACTTTTTACTAAACATTAGTAGGCACGCCCATTACTCAAATCAAGATCATAAACAACAGGTGATTTATGCGAACAGAAGGACTGACTAGTCAAATAACAAATGTATTTAGCTCAAAAACAGATAATGGTTTGCCAGCGAAAGCATCGGCAACAAGTTCATTAGCTGAGTTAGTAAAAGTCTTGATCCAAACAGGTTGATGCGAAATGAAATACCAGACTTGACTGATAAGCTGTTTCAAGCAGGAGAATTTAACCTTGCCAATGCACTCCGTAAATATTCTTTAATACTAGAGGCTGAGAAACATTCACATCGAGCCGCGAATCGTGATGGACAGGAAATGAGTATTAAGCATGATGTTATTGCTTAAATGCGTGATAACTTTGAGTTTAGAAGAGAAAAATGCTTCCTGTTAAGAAAGATTTTCCCGCGACCACTTATCTTGAAAAATTGAAAATAACGAACCATTTAAAAGATGCTAAAAACAATGCTCAGTATGCTTAATTAGGACCTTCCAAGCTCTTAGAAAAGCCCTTATAAACAGTCATTAAATGAATTGACCTGATTACCTAATGTTGTCTTGAAAAACCCAGCCATCCTCTTTTAAAACTAAGGTCGCACTTTGACGACGCTCAGCATTAAGAAGACTTACCATCGTTGGAAAAGCATTTTGAACACTGTCATTTCGAGCCCAGTCTTGAATACCCGTCGGCAACATAGTGTAACGTACATGAGAAATGGTTTCGCACATAGACTGAGTTGGCTCAGAAAATTCTAATACTTCACCCACATGATAAGATGCTGCACATAACCCTTTGGTGTCACCGGCCATATTGCTATTTGACGGTATTTCTTTAAAAGACTTCTGCCCCAAATCTGTAAGAGAGTATACATTTAAGGTAATTGTGCTCGATTCATCTTCAAAAGCAGATTCAATGGTCTTCGTGTTACTATCGACAGTCAGTAGACCCGCCTCTACCAATGCATCATATTGAGCGATTCTGTCACTGTTTATTGAAATTAACTTTTCACGCTCCGTTTGAGGAACATCAACACTCACAGGGAAATTAGAGTCCCGAGTATTCAGCATTAAGCAGTCTTGCGACATCTGGTTATTGATTGCGTATTTAAACGTTTCTTTGCTAACGTCTTCTGTCGGACTACAACCGGATAAAATAGCTGCTGATAAAGCTGTGGCAATCAATTTTTGCATGCTCCCTCCTTTTAGGTGTTCAAGTAGCGAGTAGTACAATCAAACCATAAGAATCAATAGTGATCATTATTGTCTGACGTCGAGGAGACTTGATTAAGTGAAGAAGCTCCCAGTATGCCTGACACCAACAACATTAAACCAATAGAGCCAAACTTCAGCGCCTGTCCAAATAGATGTGTCATGTACTTTCCCTATATATGATGTATGCGATAGGGGATATTTTACGGAAAAGTCAGTACAGAGTACGCTGAGACAGCGAAAGGGGGATGTAAAGCTTCATATCTTGTCTTTGCACATATGCATGTTTACGAACACATTTTAATAGAAAGTTAAAACTGTGCAGATATAAACCGTTGAATGAACCAAAAATGCAAAAATTTGATTTAGCGAAGGAATCAACTCATTCGTTGGGAATAGATCACATACAGACCACTCAAAATAACAATACTGGCCCCCACCAAGGTCCAGCTGTCCGGAAATTCATTAAACACTAAATAGCCGATAATTGTAGCGAACACCAACAGACTGTAATTGAAGGGCTGCAGAACGGAAGCTGGTGCATGCTCAAGTGCCTTCACTAGTAATAATTGTGCTGCAACACTCATCACTGAAATCACACTCAATAAGAACCACTCTTGCATGCTAGGCTCTCGCCAAGCTGTGATACCAAAAAGCGTGGCACAAATACAGCCGACCAGAGCCATATACAATACATTGGTATTAAAACCATCACCCGCCGAACTGACCTGTCGAGTGACAACATGATAGCCAGCAAAACATAACGCTGCTGACAAAGGTATCAGTGATTCTATTTTAAACACCTCTAATCCTGGTCGTAGGATAATCAGTGTGCCGACAAAACCGGCCATGACAGCCAGCCAACAGTTACGGCTAACGTGCTCAACTAAAATCGGAGCCGCCAAGGCAATTGCCATCAATGGAAACACTGCCATCAGAGCATGTGACTCCGCTAAACCAAGATAGCGTAGCGCTAAATTAAAAATCGCAATTTCGGCAATCGATAACAACGAACGAAATACCTGCAACCTAGGGCGCACAGAGCGTAATGCATGACGAATCGTGCTAGTACGTGTCACCCATATGATCGCAAACAGAGCAAATACCCAGTAGCGAACGAGCACTACTTGAGCTACTGACATTTCTTGCACCAACATCTTTGTGACGGCGTCTTGGGAAGCGAAGACCAGCATAGCAGCCAAACACAACAGCACACCTTTTCCGACCAGGCTACGCTCTACTTCCTTGTCAATTTGACTCATTATAAGATTCGCTTTTTTAACTTCACATATCTAAGAGGCAGACATCCGTTAGTGTCGGACATCAAAGTAATCAATCAGGCATTTTTACTTGTTTCGATTAAAAACGAAAGTCTTAATAGAAGTAAAATTTCACTTTATTAATATTTCATAATGACGCTCAACCCTTACAGTCACCTCGGCCCAAAGTGAAGCTTTTACGCGTTTTTGGTGTAAATCAAATGCTAACTGATCAACAAACTCCTCATACACATTAAAACGCAGCGGTTCTTTAACGCATTGATTCACGCTAAACACAATACATCCTTTCTCATTACACGTCAGAGCTATGTGATTAGGTAGTTCCGCCTTAACCGCAGCCAAGTCTGATTCAGGGACAAGGATATAACCTTGTAATACAAAATTTGGCATGGATAAACATTTTACGCAATATTATAAGGGAAATAAAAAAGGAGCAGGCTATGCTATTTAAGTAGCACAGTCTTACTCCAATTTTCAGAATTGCTTAGGAAAGCATACTAATAAATCATCTGAACTCTAGCGTACGACTAACACCGAAACCTTTGAATGAGATGCAACATAACTTCCATTGGATGCAAATATATGATCAGCAAGGCCTGGAACATGGGATGCCATTATAATTAGGTCTGCATCGTTTTCATCCGCAGCTTTTAATAACACATCATCTAAATCCACAGATGGGTCAGGACAAATATAAGCTGCTGCGGTCACATTAGACAAATTGTGTCGCTGAGCCTGATCTTGACCAAACGTTGTTACCATAGATGTAAATTCAGAAGAACCATGGGCCACGTTACTGGGTACAGAACTGGAGACCCCTACATAGCAAACAGGCAAATCATATAGTTTAGCAATGTCAGCAGCCGTTCTAAGTGCTTTCTCTAATCTGTCTACATGCCCTAAATCTACCGGAACCATTATTTTAGTATACATATCAACCTCTCCTAGGTCAGAACCCTTCGTTCTAAACCAATTGGTTGGTGAGTGTACCTTTAGTATTGCAGACGATTAACAGAACAACAAACCACGTTAACCGTAAAGATTATGACAACAGTTGACCACGTTCATTAACAAGTGTTTTCAATTTAGATCTGATTAGGCGATTTTCTAACTTCTGATTGATTATATTAGCAGCAATAACAACAAAGATTACTAATCCCCATGCCCCCCAAGATTCATAAGGAGCCACCACAATAGTAGGCAGTATCCATAGAAATAAAGCATTGATTAAAGCCAATATGATAATTCCGTTCAGAAAGTATCTAGGCCTCCGAGTTTTTTCCTTCGCTTGGTCGATAAGCTCTTGGATAACTAAATTGGACTCAGAAATCAACGCGGGAAACTCTTGTTCTAGCCATTGCGAATGGTTCATGGACCCTCCTTACACCATAACGCCTATTTTTAATGACTCAAAATTTCACCATTAAGCACACAAAAAGGCAAATTTTTGTCATCAGATTAAGCAGTGCCGTATAAAACTTAAAGCGGAGGCATGATGGGGGAATCTAATTCACCCCAATACAATTGAAAAGTGTGAAAACTCAATAAAAATCATCGCTGGCTTTCGTTTCAACAGGGTGCCCATTGAAAAGCGATATTAATAATGCCGAAATTCGCTCATGCATGATCACTGTATGATGGTTGCCACTTTCTTGCATGTGCGTGCGCAAGGCATCACGAACCGATTTGATGCCTGTTACATCAATAAGAATATCGATCTGCGCACTGTCTATAAGTAGGTCATACATATCCGTAGTCACTGGAATATTATGTTCCTTCGCCAACAACATACCCGGTGCCTGCATATTGGTATCCGCCACACCTAAAATCTCAACAAACTCCGCTGTAAACAAACGATCTAGCAGTTCTAAGCCCGCATTTCCTGCACCAACTACCGCAATTTTAAATTGACCCGATTCCATTATTCTTCCTTGTGCCATTTCTTGTAATTGTTTCTATCAAGGCAAGCACACCATAAATTGCTTGCTCTCTAAAACCTGAAGACTTCAACCTCAGAAAACTAAAAATACGCCCTTGAAAACGCTCTTACCACTCTCATAAAACGCTTACTTCATCTAATTTTACATATCTATGCGACACATCAAGAAATCTTTATTTCAAACACACGTCATGAGAACTTTGACAAATTTTCACCTATGTCTGTTCTGTTATAGATTGTACAAATAGAAATTGCGGTACATAAAAGAGTAAAACTATATATAAATTTAAATTTTCAAACATTTACCTAGAGAGATAAGTTCACACTTCAAAGAATTCATCTCATTTTGATATGATCCATTAGGTCCTTTCATACGTAATGTACGTCTATCTCAATTTCGTTACTTAGATTGCTCAATAATTGTAAGGTAAGGAGGCCTATTTATGACGGCAAAAACTCACTCTCTTGTTATACCGGCAGATTACGTTCAGTTAGAAGATGGTTCATTCTCACTGCCAAACAACAATGAATTTCTTTTGATGATTGATGGCGCCCAATGCACTGACCCTCATCTCGGTGCTCTACACTATAATCGAGGGCTTATCCGTTTTTTAAAGCAAAAAGAGTTCATTAAAAACGAGGAATCCAGATATCAACGAATTTTTCGTAAATACGCGAACAATCATCGAGTAAGAAAAGTACTTCATGTTGCCAAGACAGTGAAAAACAACCATGTAGTTAGCGAGGGTTACCAAAATCCGACCAAGATAAATTCATTTAATAGTTTTACACCTTTCGAATCAGTACTTTTTTTCCATATTCCCGTTGATTATCGTTAAATTTCACCAAATCAAACTCCCCTTGAATGGGTGTTGATCTAGTATGTAATGCTCTTAACTAATAAGTACGCCTAATAGAAAGCTTTTATGTTTGCTACAAGGCTTTTAAAACTACTGAACGATTGAGGCGTTGGAGCTAAATCAAGAATAAATATTTAACTCCAACATACTGATTAAGACCGCTACTCTAAGTAGCCTCCTATATTTTTCGAGCACGATAGGCATGCAACTTTTTATAGTTGTCGATCAACTTCAAGTGACGATCAAGGCCTTCAAGCTTCAAATTAGTAGGTGTAAGACCGTAGAATTTCACTGTACCCTCAACAGAGCCGACCACGTTCGCCATGACCTCTTTGCCAAACATACGCGATAAATTCAGTAGATAGTCGTCAAGCTCAAGCTCGTCATCAAGGATGATCTCAAGCACAGTGTTAATGGCCTGGTAAAATAAGCCCCGCTCCACAGTATTCGTGTTGTAACTTAAGAACTCCTGCACTTGATCTTTGGCTTGCTCATGCATTTGTAGCGACAAAAACAGCAACAGCTTAAGCTCCCCAACATCCAATTGCCCCCACGGTGTGTTTTCATCAAACTCAACACCAATCAAGGTACGAATATCGGTGTAATGATCTATCTCGCTTTCTTCAAGGCGCTCCAGCAACTCACCCAGAGCCTCATAATCAAGTGAGTGGATATTAAGAATGTCCTCACGGAACAACAGTGCCTTATTCGTATTATCCCAAATCAGATCATCGGCTGGGTACACTTCCGAGTAATCGGGCACCAAAATACGCACAACGTTGGCCCCTAAATCATCGAATACGGCCATGTACACTTCTTTGCCAAGATCTTTCAAAATGGCCATCAAACGGTCGCATTCTTGTTCAGTGGTTCCTGAGAAATCCCATTCACAGAATTCGTAATCAGCTTTGGCGCTGAAGAACTTCCACGAGATAACACCCGTCGAATCGATAAAATGCTCAACAAAATTATTCGGTTCAGAGACCGCAAAGGAATTGAACGTCGGCGCAGGCACATCATTCAATCCTTCAAAACTTCGGCCTTGCAGTAACTCTGTTAAGCTACGCTCAAGCGCCACTTCGAAGCTAGGATGCGCACCAAACGAGGCAAACACGCCACCCGTGCGCGGGTTCATCAATGTGACACAAGCAACAGGAAACTTTCCACCAAGCGATGCGTCTTTCACCACGATTGGGAAACCATTTTCTTCAAGGCTCTGAATGCCTGCCAAGATGTTCGGATAGTGCTGCAACACTGACATGGGCACATCCGGTAACACAATCTCCTGCTCGATGATGTCTTTCTTCACCGCGCGTTCGAAGATCTCAGACAAACATTGCACCATTGCCTCAGGCAAGGTGTTGCCTGCACTCATTCCGTTACTTAAGAACAAGTTCTCAATGAGATTTGATGGGAAGTAAACTGTCTCTTGGTCAGATTGACGCACATACGGAATCGCACAAATACCGCGCTCGATATTACCAGAGTTGGTATCAATCAAATGGGAGCCTTGCAACTCTTGTTCAGGGTCAAATATGTCCAGACAGTAGTCATCCATCAGCCCTTGGGGTAATGAATCGTCTTCTGTCAATGGGAACCATTTTTCCGAGGGATAATGCACAAACTCGGCATTCGCAATGTCTTCGCCGAAATATTGATCGTTATAAAAAAAGTTACAGCTGGCACGCTCAATGAACTCACCCAATGCAGAGCATAACGCGCTTTCTTTGCAGGCCCCTTTACCATTGGTAAAACACATATGCGACGCCGCCTCGCGCAAATGTAACGACCAAACGCCTGGTACGATATTACGCCAAGAGGCGACCTCAATCTTCATACCCAGCTGAGACAATACGTTGGACATATTCGCGATGGTATCTTCTAGCGGCAAGTCTTTCCCTAAGATCGCCGTTTTATGCCCCACTTCCGGTTGCGCCATCGACATCAGAGAAGCCCCGGCATCAAGGTCTTCAACGGTTTCAATCTTAAACTCAGGGCCAGTTTGAACGACTTTCTTTACCGTACAACGGTCAATCGAGCGCAGAATACCTTGGCGATCTTTATCACTAATGTGTTCCGGCAACTCAACCTGAATCTGAAAAATCTGGTTGTAGCGATCTTCAGGATCGACAATATTATTTTGCGATAAGCGAATATCTTCCGTTGGAATATCACGTGCCTTACAGTAAACCTTAACGAAATACGCGGCGCACAGCGCAGAAGATGCCAAGAAGTAATCAAACGGGCTAGGCGCGGAGCCATCCCCTTTGTAGCGAATAGGTTGATCGGCCACGACAGTAAAGTCGTCGAACTTGGCTTCTAGACGAAGATTGTCTAAAAAATTTACTTTGATTTCCATGATGGGGCCCCAGCGTCAATATGCCGCGCAGTCTAGCATTAATTGCCCACTTACTTCGCGTGTTCACTGTGCTAGATCATGGATTTTTTGTGGTAACGATGTTCATCAATTCACGATGCTAAATAATCATTAAATAGGTAACATGTGGGTATTCTACGCAACAATCAAACTCTAAGCGCATCCTATGGGTTTGACGACGTGTACAGTCACTCCTTAAACCTACACAACGAGAAATCAGACATGGAATCAGCGTCTAGCTTAAGCGTGCTGGAAGTCAGCGCGATCTTTTTATCCATCACCGCTCTGTTGGCGTATGTTAATCATCGCTTTATCGGGTTGCCAACAACGATAGGGGTCATGGTGATCTCAATCGTAGTGTCCATCGCGGCGATTTTCATGGGCTTTTTAGGGTTTGATCAGTTGATCAACTACGAGGTCAGTTTGCTGGACGAACTGGACTTTACCGAAATCTTGCTCGATGGGATGCTTTCGATGCTTCTTTTTGCTGGCGCCCTGCATGTTAACGTAAAGGACTTGAGGCGCTATAAACTTCCGATTGGCATTCTAGCTTGTATCGGTACTTTATTGTCAACCGCGATGATCGCCGCGGCTCTGTATTACTTGCTACCTATTTTAGACCTTAAGCTACCTTTTATTTGGTGCTTATTATTTGGCGCACTGATATCTCCAACAGACCCTATTGCCGTTATGGGAATATTAGAATCTGCTGGAGCACCTAAAAGCATTGAAACCGTCATTGCTGGCGAATCACTCTTTAATGATGGCATTGGCGTTGTGGTGTTTGTTCTGCTTTTAGGGATCTTAACGAGTGGTGATATCCCTACCGCTGAATATGTTCTTCATACCCTTAGTGTTGAGGCAGGCGGCGGGATCTTATTTGGACTGACCTTGGGCGCTATTTTAAACTTCCTACTGAAGAGCATGGACAGCTATCAAGAGGAAGTATTGCTGACACTCGCTGGTGTCATCGGGGGGTACACCCTAGCAAGCCATTGGCACCTTTCAGGCCCACTAGCTATGGTGATGGTAGGATTAATGGTCGGAAATCATGGACGCACATGGGCGATGAGCGATACCACTCGTCATTACGTCGATTTATTTTGGGAACTGGTCGATGAAATTTTGAACGCTGCGCTGTTTGTTCTTATTGGCCTAGAGATCGTCATGATAACGTACTCAGGCAACTTATCTCTCGCTGCGGGTTTAACCATCTGCGTAGCACTGGCCGCAAGACTAACAGTCGTAAGTCTTACGACAACAACGTTTAAAAAACAGCTAAATCTGCCCAATGGCGCATGGAACGTCTTAACTTGGGGAGGCCTACGTGGTGGCATCTCCGTTGCGTTAGTGCTGCAACTTCCAGCAGGAAATGAGAGAGATATTTTGCTTACGCTTACCTACGCCGTAGTAGTGTTCTCTATTTTGGTGCAGGGTTTAAGCATTGGCAAAGTCGCTAAAACCTTGCCAATAAATAAAGATAACTAATTCTTTGAGTAAGATGAAAGATGGAGTAAGGCTATGGGTAAGGAATCTTTTTCTCAATTACATCAAAACATTCTGAATTGTCGGCAATGTGCCAACGTGCTCCCCTTGGAACCCAAACCCATTCTTCAGATACACCCCGACGCCAGAGTGTTAATTGCGGGACAAGCGCCGGGACAAAAAGCCCACGATGCGGGTCGCCCGTTTGATGACGCCAGTGGCGATCGCCTGCGCCAATGGCTAGGGCTGAGCAAAAGCAGCTTTTACGATGCCACTAAACTCGCCATCGTCCCGATGGGATTTTGCTTCCCCGGCAACACCTTTTTTAAAAGTGGCCCGTCCAAAGGTCGCAAATCGGGTGACTTACCCCCCAGACCAGAATGCGCTGCCAAATGGCACGAAATACTCCTAGGTGAATTGAATAAAATAGAGTTGACGATTGTTCTTGGGAGTCATGCCCAAGCATACTATCTGACTCAATCAGATAAGGTCACCGAACATGTGAAGCGCTGGGCCTACTGGCTGGAGCAAGGCAAGATCGCTCTACCTCACCCAAGCCCAAGGAATAACCGTTGGCTAAAACAAAACCCATGGTTTGAAGAAGAGGTGTTGCCAATACTGAGGGACAAAGTAAAACACTTACTTCGCTAACGGGGCAGACACCTTTGTCAAAGACCAGAGCGTATTGCTCGTTTTAGTCCTTGTTAACATTGCCTTTATTTGATCTTTCGTTTCTCTTCTGTTTTTTGCGCTTATTTTTCTCGGTTACGATTTTGATGGCTTCATCTTTGGTTAAATGTGGATGCTTAGCAATCAGTTCTTCCACTCTTGTATCAAATGCGGTCATTTATAAATCTCATGTCGTAAAGTTCAAATAGGGTCGGTATTTTAGTTCAGCAAGTGTATAGAACATAACGTCCCTAAACAGCGACTGATTTTGCGTTTTGCCGCGAATCAATAGCAAAACACAACTTGCAGGCAACTTTAGCTATACCTTTTAGCTAAGTGCATAACATTCGGCGCATCGTACCCTAACAAGACTCCTACGCCAATAGTTCAAATCAGCACTTTCACTGGGTTTTACCTAAGCTACGCTTTGATTCAACAAAATGAACGGTGTCACCTCCCCACAAAACCCCGTAAAATTAGGATGTTTAGTACAACCGTGCTGTGAAGTGAAATGAGATCAATAAAAGAGATGATAAAATGACCGATAAAATTCAAGTGATAGCGACACACAACGGAAACTTTCACGCCGACGACGTATTTGCTGTAGCAGCCCTTAAACAACTTTTCACTTCGGCAAAAATCATACGGACACGAGACCTAGACGTGATCGCCCAAGCCGATCTCGTCTTAGATGTTGGCGGTGTATACGATGCAGACACAGGCCGCTTCGATCATCATCAACGAGGCGGTGCTGGCGCACGAGAAAACGGCATTCCCTTTTCATCCTTTGGCTTGATGTGGCAAAAATACGGCCTAAAATTGTGCTCTGGCGATCAAGAAGTTGCAGACTCAGTGGATAAGAACTTGGTCTCTGCTATCGACGCTATCGACTGCGGGCACGTCGATGGCCCACTCACTGGCGTCAGCCTGAGTCAAACCATCTCCTTGTTTAACCCAACCTGGGAAGAAGACAACAATTTTGATGCCTGTTTTGAAGAAGCCGTTACCTTTGCATCGCGCGTTTTAACACGGTTTATCGCCGCAGCCCAAGGTGGTGTCAACGCCAAAAGCATTGTTGCCGAGGCGATAGAAAAAGCTGGTGACCCAAGAGTTATCGTGCTAGAGCAATTCACTCCTTGGAAAACCACGGTACTGAAGTTATCCCAAGATGCGCTATTTATGCTCTACCCTGCGCAAACCGGAGAGTGGCGCATCCAAACCGTACCCGTCGAACTCGGCTCGTTTGAAGACCGTAAAAAGCTTCCTGCTCCGTGGGCAGGGCTATCAGGCAAAGAACTGCAAGGCATAACCGGACTTGACGACGCCATGTTCTGTCACAACGGCTTATTTATCGCAGGCTGTAAGTCGTTTGAGAACACCCTGAAAATGGCCGAGATGGCGTTGGAATACTAGCCCAACAATGCTAACAATCGGTGCTGTTTAAAAGCTCCGATTTTTAGCATCCGTTATGCTGGACTTTCTAAAATTTAGAAGCGTAAAAGAAACCATCGATATAATGTCATCCGACAGTATGCCTATTCTAGCTCGGCCCATATTGAACTAAGAAGACTTCGAGACTACAAAGTATTGCTTTGATCGCGGATGCCCACCTCGTACAAGGGCAATCAGCGCTCGCTGGGAGCGCTTTGGATTAGGTGTGGTTTAGGGAAATGTCCCAGTCTTTCCAGACGACTTCGCGGCCTTGGGCACGAATGGCGTTGGCGACGTCGGTGACGCTGCGTTCGTCGCTTATTTCAAATTGCTCTAATGCGGGTTGCGCGTCGTCGGCGTAGCCACCCGGCTGGGTTTTGGATTCGGCGCTCATGGTGGTGAAGCCCATACGCGCGGCGTGATTTCGAAAGTCGGCCGATTCACGGGTGGAAAGGCTCATTTCTAAGTCTGCATCAAACAAGCGCCATGCGGCGATCAGTTGCACCAGCTCTAAGTCGGATATCACGGATTTAGGCTCGATGCCGCCTGCACAGGGACGTATTCGCGGAAAGGCAACGCTGAAGCGTGAGCGCCAGTAGCGTTTTTGCAGGTGTCGTAGATGATGCGCCATCATGATGGAGTCGGTACGCCAATCGTCTAACCCAAGCAAGACACCTAAGCCAATCTTATGAACTTTGGCTTGGCCTAGTCGATCAGGGGCATCAAGACGATGGTTAAAGTCTGACTTATTGCCCCGCAGATGATGTTCAAGATAGGTGCTACGACGGTAGGTTTCTTGGTAGACCAAGACACCATCAAGACCCAGCTCTTTGAGCCGTGCGTATTCGTCTCGCTCTAGTGGCTGCACTTCCATGGAGAGTTGACTAAAGGCCGGTTTAAACAGTGGCAACATACGCTCAAAGTATGGCATGGAGACTTTTTGAGTTTCCCCTGTCACCAGCAAGATATGATCAAAGCCTTTACGTTTGATCGCGTCGATCTCACGCTCAACTTGAGATTCATCCAATGTAAGGCGTTTGATCGCGTTACTCATGGAGAAACCGCAATAGGTACACTCGTTGGCACAGGTATTCGACAAATACAGTGGCGCAAATAAGCTGACGGTATTGCCAAAGCGTTGCTGAGTTAAGCGCTCGCTTTGTGCCACCATGTCATTTAAAAAGGGTTTGGCCGCGGGTGATATCAACGCTGCAAAGTCATTGATATCACGTTTGGATTTGGCCAGTGCGCGGCGCACATCGGCTTCCGTTGCCTGTTGGTGTTGCGTGGTCGTCGCTTCCCAGTCTAATGACGCTAACTCCGCACTAAATTGCCCTGCTATGTCAGGGCTTTGGTGCAAAATGCGTACGGTACCGCTCATGACAGCTCCTTGAGGAACTCGGTCAATGGGCTTGACGCGTGAGCAGTTTGCTGCATTTGCCCTGTGCCCGATTCGTAGGCCATGCGCCCAGCTTCGACCGCGAACTTGAAGGCTTTGCCCATGGTTTCAGGCTCGCTGGCCACCGCCATGGCTGTGTTCACCAATACCGCATCGGCGCCCGCTTCTAACGCGGCGGCGGCATGAGACGGCGCCCCTATACCAGCATCGACAATCACCGGCACATTGCTTTGCTCGATGATAATGTCCAAAAAGGGCTTAGAGGCGAGACCTTGATTCGAGCCAATCGGCGAGCCTAATGGCATCACGCATTGCGCGCCGACTTCTTCCAAACGCTTGCATAGCACAGGATCGGCATGAATGTAGGGCATGACGACAAAACCAAGGCGCACTAATGCTTCGACCGCTTTTAACGTCTCGATCGGGTCCGGCATGAGGTAACGAGGGTCGGGATGAATCTCCACTTTAACCCAATTCGTTTCGAGCGCTTCCTGTGCCAATTGAGCGGCATAAATGGCTTCTTTAGCGTCTCGTGCGCCTGACGTATTGGGCAGTAATTTAACGCCCAGTTGTTGCAGAGGCTTCAAGATATTGTCTGACCCGCTTTTCAGATCCATGCGGCGCAGTGACAAGGTGGTCATGTCGCTCCCGCTGGCTAGTATTGAGGCTATCATTTGCTCTTGGCTTGCATATTTGCCCGTGCCCGTGAATAAGCGCGATGTAAACTCGTGGCCTGCTATCGTAAGTGCCATGTTACCCCCCTGCGATGGATTCAAAGATATCAATGCGATCGTTGTCTTTGAGTAGACACTCAGACCACTGACTGCGCGGTACAATTTGTTGATTCACTGCGACGGCGACACGCTGCTCGCTCGGCACAACGGTTTCAATGACGTCACCCAGTAACGTCTGTTCTAACTGTACGGGTTCGTCATTCACATAGAGCTGCATAATGTTCTCCTTGCACGACTTGATTGAGTAAGGTGCGGGTGGCGGCTTGAGGATCGTCCGCACGGGTGATCGCGGTGACCAGTGCCACCGAATCCACGCCCGTCGCTTTGACTTTGGGTAAGCGCTCGGCGTTGATGCCTCCGATGGCGACTGTTGGGTAGGCACCATCGATCAGCGTCACATATTGCCCCAGTCGAGTGAGCCCTTGAGGCTGTGATGGCATGTCTTTGGTGACGGTTGGATAAATATGCCCCAAGGCAATGTAGCTGGGTTGAAGGTTAAAGGCGCGTAGGATTTCAAAGTAGCCATGGGTACTGATGCCCAAGCGTACGCCCGCTTGCTGGATCGCGGTTAAGTTGGCCACTTCGATGTCTTCTTGACCCAAATGTACCCCGTAAGCGCCGAGTTCAATCGCTAATTGCCAATAGTCGTTGATGAAGACTTGAGTACCATACTGTTGGCCTAACGCAATAGCCTGTTGAATTTTGACGGTGAGTTCAGGGTCTTCTGGATCTTTGATGCGTAACTGTGCCGTGGTGACGCCTTGCTCTAACACCAGCGCTAACCACTCAACACTGTCAACGACTGGATACAAAGTAAACAGTACCGTCTCTATTGACGCAAACTGCCCTGTCTCAGGTAGTTGGTGATCGTTTTCAAATGACGTATTGGGAAACCAACGTTTGTCGGTTGGCCACGCACTACCTGCCCCTTGTGCCTGCTGAGTTAACCACGCCAACGCTAAGGTCATCGCATCCAAATGCTCGTAGCCTCGCGCAATAAAACACGCCAATGCTACGGCCACATCGTTGACGTGAATCGTTCCCAATGCGGGGGCCGAAAAATGCGCAATGCGATCGTCTTGCAACCATTTCACCCACACATCGTGGCCTTCACAGCGCGCTTGGTACACGACATTGGCGGTATCGAGTTCGTTGACGAATTGCCAAGTTTCCGTGGGCGTGGCCAGTGTTACGCCCGCGTCACTTGACTCAATTCGAATGGCTTCTGTTTTTGAGTGACACACCCAACACTCTAGGTGGTGGGTGCTCTTAAGCACAGAAGACCCAAAGCCTGCATCAGTATAGGCAATCGTCATCATGTCGGTAGCGGTCATTTAAGGTTGCGTCTCCGTTTCAGTGTCAGCGAGCTTGTCAGTGGTGAGATAGACATCGCTGCCCAGCTCTTTGAATTGGGCCGACATTTTTTGCATGCCAGCGTTAGCGGTCACATCGAGCGCCTCTATTTTTTCAAGGCCCGCGGCGTAATCACGTACTTCTTGAGTAATCTTCATCGAACAGAATTTTGGGCCACACATGGAGCAAAAATGCGCCACTTTACCCGATGCTTGTGGCAAGGTTTCATCGTGATAAGCGCGTGCGGTTTCTGGGTCAAGAGACAAGTTAAACTGATCTTCCCAGCGAAACTCAAAGCGGGCTTTGGACAAGGCGTTGTCGCGCACTTGCGTACCCGGATGGCCTTTGGCAAGATCCGCGGCGTGGGCGGCAATTTTGTAAGTGATGAGACCTTGTTTGACGTCTTCTTTGTTGGGTAAGCCTAGGTGCTCTTTTGGCGTCACATAACACAACATGGCGCAGCCGTACCAACCGATTTGCGCAGCACCAATACCCGAGGTGATGTGGTCATAGCCGGGCGCGATGTCTTGGGTCAAGGGCCCTAACGTATAAAACGGAGCTTCATGGCACTGCTCGAGTTGAAGATCCATGTTCTCTTTGATCAATTGCATCGGCACGTGCCCTGGGCCTTCGATCATCACCTGCACATCATAGTCCCATGCAATCTTGGTAAGCTCGCCTAAAGTACGCAGCTCAGACAGTTGCGCTTCGTCATTGGCATCCATGATCGAACCAGGACGAAGGCCATCCCCTAATGACAGCGACACGTCATACGCGGCACAAATGTCACAGATCTCTTTGAAGCGGGTGTACAAAAAGTTTTCTTCGTGGTGTGCCAGACACCATTTCGCCATGATGGAACCACCACGGGAGACAATGCCGGTTAGGCGTTTGGCGGTCATGGGTACATAACGTAGCAACACACCACAGTGAATCGTGAAGTAATCCACGCCCTGCTCCGCTTGCTCGATCAGCGTATCGCGGAACACATCCCAGTTAAGGTCTTCGGCCACGCCGTCGACTTTTTCTAGAGCTTGGTAAATCGGTACCGTACCGATTGGCACTGGCGAGTTACGCAGAATCCATTCACGCGTTTCGTGGATGTTTTTACCGGTCGATAAGTCCATCACGGTGTCGGCGCCCCAGCGCGTCGACCAAACCAGTTTTTCTACTTCTTCTTCGATGGAAGACGTGAGCGCCGAGTTACCGATGTTGGCGTTGACCTTCACCAAGAAGTTACGGCCAATGATCATGGGTTCGGTTTCTGGGTGGTTCACGTTGTTAGGAATGATCGCGCGACCTTCAGCGACTTCTTTGCGTACGAACTCTGGCGTAATCTCCGTCTGAATATTGGCTCCGAAGCTATGGCCCGGGTGTTGTTTTAGCAACAGTTCGGATTTGATCGCTTGCAGATTTTGGTTTTCACGGATGGCGATGTATTCCATCTCGGGGGTGATGATGCCCTGACGTGCGTAATGCATTTGAGTGACGCATTGGCCTGCTTGGGCTTTACGAACACGTGGCAGGTGTTTGAAACGTAGCGTGTCCAATTCATCGTTCGCTAAACGTGCTTGAGCGAAGTTTGAACTGACACTTTCTAGGATTTTCGTGTCATGGCGAGCGTCAATCCACGACCGACGCAGAGCCTTTAGACCCGCGTGTACATCAATGCTTTCTGCTTGATCACCGTATGGACCCGAGGTGTCGTATACATAGATCGGCTCGTTGGGTTCAAACGTCAGATTGTCTGGGTCTGAGCCAATGGGTGTGTCGCTTAGGTTAATCTGGCGCATCGGTACTTGGATTGACGCGTCAGAGCCTTGCACGTAGATACGATCAGAAGATGGAAACGGTGTCGCCTGTAAAGATTCAATAAACGCTTTGGCGTCTAAACGGGCGTTTTCACGAGATTGTTTTGTTGGTTTTGGTGTTGCAGTTGACATAAGCAAGTTCCCATTAACATTGGTTAGGAAAAAATGCTTGTCAGGAGATCATGTGCTTGCAGCACATGAGGTTGTTTTTTGGCCTTCCCTTGATTAGGTGAGGCAAACAACACTAATTTCAGCAGAAAAGAAAAGATGATTTCTTGTTCCCTTCGCAGGTATTAGCCTGATCAGGTTCTGCGGATCCCGCACTATAATGCGATCTCAGCCAATTAAGGCACTCCGACAAGTTGTGCATCAGTATACGCGTTTAGACGTTGCTGTAAACTCCCAAACGGTGTTCGTTAATTTAGCAGATTAGGATTCGTTCATTACCAGCGCTTGTTTGTACAAAGCATTTTTCTTCTCACCGGTAATTTCTGCTGCCAAGGCTGCGGCTTGTTTCACTGGCAATTCTTTAAGCAATATTGTTAGTATTTTAAGAGCTTCAGAATTGTCTTCTTGCTGAGCAGGAAGCGAAACCATCATCACAAATTCGCCACGAGTTTGGTTGCTATCTTCTTGTAAAATGCGTTGAATTTCTGAAATAGAACCGGATAAAAACGTCTCAAATGTTTTCGTTAATTCACGTGCCAAGGCAACCTGTACTGTGTTTCCCCACACCGTATTTAGATCTTCTAAACAATCTAAAATACGGTGTGTCGATTCGTAAAATACGACGGTACCGAGACTGGGTAGCCAAGACGACATTTCATCTCGACGTGATTTACTTTTGGCTGGCAGAAAACCGACAAAACTGAAGCGGTCCGTGGGTAAGCCCGATGCACACAAAGCGGTAATCAACGCTGACGCACCAGGCACAGGCGTCACTTTATGGCCTTCTTGACGTAAAAAATGAACCACGTGGTAGCCAGGGTCGGAAATTAATGGTGTACCAGCGTCAGAGATTAAAGCGACACTTTTTCCTTCTTTTAGTAAAGAAGAAATATAAGCGGCTTTGTCACGCTCGTTGTGGTCGTGCAAAGCAAATAGTCGGGTCTCAATACCAAAATGATTCATCAAACGCTTACTGTGACGCGTGTCTTCGGCAGCGATAAAGTCAACTTCTTGTAAAACTCGTTTTGCACGATCGGAAAAATCATCTAGATTACCAATTGGGGTCGCTACAATGTAGAAGGTTCCTCTAACATCATTATCAGACTGTGTTACCATGTTTCCTCTTTTATCGGCTTAAGTATTGCGTGCTTATGAGTTTGTTTAGATCCCGTATCATACCATTATCCTTAGTCACATTGTCTCTAATTGGCTGTAGTGCCATAGAAACTTCCTCATCAAATGTGAGTCCTGTGATTGCACAACAAATGCAGCAAGGTGACCTATCTGATTACGAGTTTGCTCTAACTCAGGCTAAACAACAGTCTAGTCCTGAAAAGTCTGCTCCGTACTATCTTGCTGCTGCACAGGCCTTAGTTAAAGATGAGCAATACCTTCAAGCTCGTATGATTCTCGAAGCGCATGTTATTAACCTCAATACACCATCCAAGTTTGGCGGCTTGCTTGAATTAAGCAAAGTCGCTATTGCACTTGAAGTACCTATGCTTGCAGTACAAGTACTGAGTCAAGCAGGACAAATGCCCATAGCGCAGCGACCTGAGAACAATATTAAATTGTTACAGCACCATGCCGCGATCATGTCTTCGTTAGACAGTTGGCCAAGTGCTGTAAGAGATTATATGCAGCTTACTTTGATGCTGCCTGTTGAGCAGCAAGAAGCCAACCGCCAACAACTTTGGCTGGCCATACAAAATCTGACAGACAATGAAGTTTCTTACTTAGAAAGCAGCCCTTTCCCATTACTTGATGGCTGGCTTCAAGTGTCAAATATTTTACGCAATCAAGTGCGAACAGTTGATCAGCAGGTACAAGATTTTAACCTCTGGCAAGCACAGAACCCTGGTCATCCTGCTTCAATGCACCCGCCAATAGATTACCAAATCATGGCGTCACTTGAGCAACACATGCCAACCTCTGTTGCCATCATGCTACCGATGAGCAAAGAATTAAAAGCCGCATCAGATGCGATTTTAGATGGTATTTTACAGCAATATTACTCCAATAAAGCAGTACAACCGGATCTACACATAATCGATACGGATTCCTTTAATACCTTTACTGAAGCGTATCAAGTAGCCTTAGCTAGTGGTGCAGAAACGATTTTAGGCCCTTTGCGAAAGCAGAACGTCGCTCAACTTTCTAACCTTGTTACGGATGTGCCAACCATTGCGCTGAACCAACTTGAAAGTAATACGATCGTAAAAAATCTGTATCATTTTTCATTGAACGTAAGAGACGATATACGTGCACTTATGGCCTTTGCAAAAAAAGAAGGTGCTCAAAACTCTGCTGTTCTATCCATGCAGCCTACTTGGGCCTTACGCCAAAGTGATCAGTTCCGTGAAATTGCCAGTGAGCTTAACTTACCTGTGCTAAACGCAATCTCTTATGAGGACACGCCTACGGGTCGGGCTTCAGCGGTTAAGAAATTGCTTCAAGTGGATGAAAGTGAGGCACGTATCCGTCGAATTCGTCAATGGACAAAACAAGATATTGAGTCCACACCTCGGGCACGCCAAGATTTAGATTATGTATACTTTATTGGTAAGCTGGACGACGCGAAACAGATACGCCCTCTGTTAAATTTCTATTTTGCAGAAGATATTCCTTTATTAGCTTCTCAGACGATACATGATAAATCACCAAGCCAGACCACTAAAAATGAAGACATCGAACGCATCATTTTTACTGAGTTACCTGCGGTTATTGATTCATCTAAGAAAGCAAATAACATTCCATTTGTCCTGCAAAGATTAACGGCACTGGGAAATGACAGCTATTTACTTGCTAAGCGATTAGCTTTGTTTACTAATGTTAAGTCAGCGCGAGTTTCTGCAAGAACTGGGATTATTACGTTAGATGATGATGGAATTTTTAATCGACGCCCGAATATAGTGACGTATAAGCAAGGAGAGCTTATCGATGCTAAAGAAAGTTATTTCGCCCAGAAAAAAGAACTCTGATGGAGAGAAAGCAGAGCGTTTAGCCGAACAGTTCTTGGTTTCTCAAGGTTATGTTGCTATCGCTCGAAATTTTCATTCACGTGTTGGTGAGGTCGATTTGATTATGCAACATCGATCTAACTACGTATTTGTTGAAGTTCGTTACAGAGCCAACGCCACACGAGGCAGTGCTAGCGAAAGCATCACAGCCACAAAATATCGCCGAATTCTGAAAACAGCAGAATATTGGTTAATGAAAAACAATCTGCAGCATAGCCAATACCAAATTGATGTAATTGCCATAGATGGCTATTTAGACTTACATCATATTGAGTGGTTACAAGCAGTGTAGACACAGTAGTTGTTATGGATTATCAAGAAGCCATTTATACCCAATTCGCACAAAGCTTTGAGTCTCAACAGTATGCTTTAGAAACCTTACCCGCTCACATAGAGCATGCAGGCATTGTATTATTTAACAGCATAGCAAATGGCGGTAAGGTCGTTGCCATAGGAAATGGTACAGGCTCATTTATTTCGCAATATTTCAGCACGCTCTTATTAGACCGTATGGATCGTGAGCGCCCTGGCCTACCTGCGATTTCTCTAACCAGCAATGGCAACGCTCTACTCGCAATCACTCATAACGACAGTTACCACGACGTGTTTTCAAAGCAGATTACAGCACTGGGTAACCCTGGTGACGTGTTGTTTGTGGTAGCAAATAAAGGTAATACGTCACCAATTATTCAGGCGATTCAGGCAGCACATGAACGCAAAATGAGCATTGTTGCGTTGACAACACCTGATGCTAAAAACGTATCGTCACTTACTTCACGAGATGATACAGAAATAAAAATAAACCTAACAGGGACAGCGCGCGTTCAAGAGGTACAAACAACTGTCGTTCACGCATTGGTAGATCTTTTGGAACGACAGCTATTTGGTTACGATGACTAAGGCGTTATTTCACAACTTTTAGTGTGAAGCCTTTTTTAGGTGGAGCTGGAGGCGTAGGCTCTGGCTCCGGAGCCACGTCATCAAAATCTTCTGGCGGAAACGCCAACCCGTCACCATTCTCTTTCGCATAAATTGCTTCAGCGGCGGCCATCGGCACAAACACCTGCATTGGCTTTCCACTGAAACGTGCTTCAAAAGAAACACCTGCTTTATCAATATGCAAATGACGCACAGCACTCATACTGATGTTTAAGACGATTTGTCCGTCTTTCACAAACTCAAGCGGTACAACCGCACCTTCATATTCAGCATTTACCAATAGGTAAGGCGTCATCTCGTTGTCTGCAATCCACTCATAGGTTGCATTCAATAAATAAGAACGCTTTGGAATCATTACTTGCACTCCAGATAAAATAAAAGGGGCAATATGCCCCTTTTGTTATTCGTAATTCACCTTAATCAAGGCGCATTTCTTGTTCAGCCTCAGAAAGACTTTCTTTGAAAGATTCACGCTCAAAAACCAGATCCATATATTTATACAAACCAGGCGCTTGAGATTTTTCAATATCAACACCTAGTATTGGCAGACGCCATAATACTGGAGCAAGGCAGCAATCAACAATCGTGAATTCTTCACTCATGAAGTAAGGCTTTTCTTCAAAAATTGGCGATACGCTTACCAAGCTCTCACGCAATTCTTTCTGAGCTGCTTCAACTGTCTCACGGTCTTTACTTGTCAATATAATATCAACCAATACCGCCCAGTCACGCTGAATGCGGTACATGTAAAGACGACTTTCAGCACGTGCAACCGGATAAACTGGTAGCAATGGTGGATGCGGAAAACGCTCATCCAAATATTCCATCATTACGTTTGGTTCATACAAAACAAGTTCACGGTCAACCAGTGCCGGCAACTCGTTGTAAGGGTTAATATCAGCCAATTCCTCTGGCTTGTTGAAAGGATCAACATCAATAATATCTACGGTTACCGCTTTTTCAGCCAAAACAATACGTACGCGATGGCTGTAGTGATCTTCTCCATCAGAGAAGAACGTCATTGAGGAGCGCTTTGCAATAACACCCATGTATAACCCCTATTCAATAAACAACGAAAACCCCATAAAGGGGTTAACTTAACAAACTATTGTGTAAATGTCCCTCCACGGGAGGGACATTTCGAGCAAAACTCAGCTGTTCATTAGTGAATTTCGCGCCAGTATTCTTTGTTCAATAGATATGCGAAGATACCAAATAGAACAATGAATAGTAACACTTTTATACCTAATGATTCAGCCTGTAGACGGCTTGGCTCACCCATATATACTAAGAAATTTGTAACATCGTAAGCAACTTGGTCAAATTCCTCTTCGGACAATTGCCCTTCAGTCTTTTGAACCACAACGTTACATTGCTCTTCAGTTAAGATATCACCTGTAAGTGTATCAAATTTTGGCTTGCCGTGCTCATCCAAAGATGGAGCTTGTGCACACGTCATGTGACGCACACCTTGTAGATGCTCAAGCACGTTTGGCATCCCGACACTCGGGAAGATTGCATTATTCACTCCCCATGGACGCGTCTCATCTTCATAGAAAGACTTTAAGTAAGTGTATACCCAATCATGACCACGCAGGCGCGCCTCAAGCGTCAGATCTGGTGGCGTCGCACCAAACCAGTTCTTAGCATCGTCAGCATCCATTGAATTCGTCATCAATTCGCCAATCTTCTTACCAGAAGGCAGAAGGTTTTGTTCAAAGATATCTGCCGGAATACCTAAATCTGTTGCGGCTCGCTCATAACGGGCATAACCCATTTCGTGACAACCGGCACAGTAATTAGTGAAAACCTGCATACCACGCTGTAGAGACGCTTTGTCATGCAAATCCGGAGCCATATGCTCAAGGTGTACACTTGATCCACCTGAAGCGAGAGCCAACGCCGACGCAAACATTAGCGTCACAGTTGCGAAAATCTTTTTCATGGTTAAACCCTCTCTGGAACCGGTTTAGTGCTTTCCCACTTGGTATAAAACGGCATCAAAATAAAGTACGCGAAGTAAACGACGGATGCTAACTGTGCCATCGTTGTGCGACTTTCAGTTGATGGCAACACACCCAACACACCCAACATCACGAAGCTGATGCAGAATAAAAGCAATGCGATTTTACTCATCCATCCTTTATAAAGCATTGACTTAACCGGACTACGATCCAACCAAGGCAACACAAACAGAATGGCAATTGCGCCGCCCATTGCAACCACACCCCAGAACTTAGCATCAAGACCAAATAGCGGATACGTTACCGCACGCAAAATGGCATAGAACGGCGTGAAGTACCAAACAGGTGCAATATGCGCAGGTGTCTTTAAGGCGTTAGCCGCTTCAAAATTAGGCTTTTCAAGAAAATAACCACCCATTTCAGGGAAGAAGAAAACCACACTACAGAAGACAAATAAGAACACCGCCACACCCACAATGTCATGCACTGTATAAAATGGATGGAAGGGAATACCATCTAGAGGAATGCCGTTTTCATCTTTATGTTTCTTAATATCAACACCTTTAGGGTTGTTTGAACCCACATGATGAAGTGCTAACAAGTGCAGAACAACCAAAGCAACCAACACCAAAGGTAATGCTATGACATGCAATGAGAAGAAACGGTTCAGTGTGATACCTGAGATCAAGTAGTCGCCGCGAACCCATTGTGCCAAGTCTGGACCGATCATTGGAATAGCACTGAACAAAGAAATGATTACCTGAGCACCCCAGTAAGACATCTGCCCCCATGGTAACAAATAACCCATGAATGCCTCAGCCATTAACGCCAAGTAAATCGCCATACCAAACAACCACACCAATTCTCGCGGTTTTTGATAAGAGCCATACAAAAGGCCACGAAACATATGCAGATATACAACCACGAAGAACGCTGACGCGCCTGTTGAATGCATGTAACGAATCAACCAACCATATTCTACATCACGCATGATGTATTCTACTGAAGCAAATGCGCCTTCAGCCGATGGGTTATAACTCATCGTCAACCAAACACCTGTTAGTAGTTGATTAACCAATACCAATAAAGACAACACACCAAACAAATAAAGAACGTTTAGGTTCTTAGGTGCGTAATACTTGCTCATGTGTTTTTCGAAGGCCTGAGTCACTGGAAGACGAGCATCCACCCACGCCATGAAGTTTTTCATAACAGCCATTACGCGTTACCTCCAGTATCGACACCAACTTCAATGACCGCATCACTAAGGAAACGGTGCGGCGGCACAACAAGGTTAGTTGGCGCAGGGACCCCCTTGTAAACTCGGCCTGCGAGATCAAAACGCGAACCATGACATGGGCATAAAAAACCACCCAACCAGTTATCACCAAGATCTTCCGGGGCAACTTCTGGTCGATAGGTAGGAGAACAACCAAGGTGTGTACAAATCCCTAACAAAACAGCGAACTCAGGATTAATTGAGCGGTATTCGTTTTGCGTGTACTCTGGCTGCTGCTCAACAGCAGATTCTGGATCCGCTAATTGATCATTTAATTTGGACAAATCTGCAACTGCTTCCTTAGAACGACGAACAACCCATACAGGCTGACCACGCCACTCCACGATCATTTGCTGACCCACTTCTAATTTACTAATATCGGCCTTCACCGGTGCCCCAGCCGCTTTCGCTTTAGCACTTGGATTCCATGAGGCAACAAAAGGCGTTGCAATCCCTACTGCACCCACTGCGCCTATTGCGCTGGTTGCACCCAGTAGAAATCGACGACGGCCTTCATTCACGCCGCTTTGACTCATTATGGTTCTCTCCCACCAATTTACTGTCAACGAGTTCAAACCCATAAAAACAATAAGGATTTGAATGCTTTAAAGGATGGTATGGGAAAGGCATTTTGTAGACAAGGCAACATTTTTGCACATTCACAAAACACTGATTTGAGACATAAAAAAACGCCTGCAATGCAGGCGTTTTGAAAATACGAAGCGTAGTAAAAATTAACGCTTAGAGAACTGAGGACGACGACGTGCTTTACGTAGACCGACTTTCTTACGCTCAACTTTACGAGAGTCACGCGTAACGAAACCAGCGGCACGAAGGCTGCGACGTAGTGTCTCATCGTATTGCATTAGCGCACGAGTAATACCGTGACGGATAGCACCTGCTTGACCAGAAATACCACCACCGCTTACAGTAACGTATACGTCGAATTTTTCAGTTGCATCAACTAGTTCTAGTGGCTGACGAACAACCATGCAAGAAGTTTCGCGACCGAAGTATTGCTCTAGAGAACGGTTATTGATAACTAGGTTACCAGAACCCGCTTTAAGAAATACACGAGCAGTAGACGTTTTACGACGACCTGTTCCGTAGTATTGAGTAGCTGACATATTGACCTTCCCGTATTAGATGTTAAGTTCTTGTGGCTGTTGAGCTGTGTGCGGGTGATCTGTACCTGCATACACTTTCATTTTCTTGTGCATTGCACGGCCTAGAGGACCTTTAGGCAACATACCTTTAACAGCGATTTCAAGAACGCGTTCTGGAGCGTGATCAATCAACTTCTCAAAGCTCATAGAACGTAGGCCACCTGGATAACCAGTATGACGGTAGTAGTTCTTATCAGCAGCTTTGTTACCAGTTACACGTACTTTCTCAGCGTTGATTACAACAATGTAGTCGCCAGTATCAACGTGAGGAGTGTATTCTGCTTTATGCTTACCGCGCAGGCGACGAGCAATTTCTGTAGCCAAACGACCAAGAGTTTTGCCTTCGGCATCAACCACGAACCAGTCGCGGCGAACTTCAGCAGGTTTTGCAGTAAAAGTTTTCATTAAAAAACCCTTTATCATTTACATGCGAGTGCGCATGTCAATACCTATTATTATTGGTTATGCGATCACAAGGTGATTTCATAACGTACACATACTCAATTTCAGAGCGCGCGAATTATAACCAAATACACTATAAAACTAAAGCGTTTTAATAAGTTAATTAAGGGCGGTGTTCTAATGACAGATATTCTTCTGACTGCATTTCAAGCAATCGACTCACTGTTCGATCGTATTCAAATGCCAAGCGCGTACCTGTGTAGATATCAGCAATGCCGACTTCAGAAGAAATAATGACTTTTACATGGCGGTCATAGAACTCATCAATCAAATTAATGAATCGACGCGCCATATCGTCACGAGAAGAATCAAACTGTGGCAAATCTGAAATAATGATCGTTGAGTAAAGCTTCGCAATTTCAATGTAATCTACTTGACTACGCGGGCCATCACAAAGAGCCTTGATATCAAACCAAGCAACGTCATCATAGCTGCGCAATAGAGGTATTGTACGGCCTTCAATTTCAACACCGCCGCCTTCATCGACATTATTTCGATTCACTACCAAACTCAGAAAACGCTCAGATAACGCACCTTGTGATTCTTCTGACAATGGAAAATGATACAACTTTGCTTGTTTCAATGTGCGTAAGCGGTAGTCCACACCGCCATCAACATTCATCACCTTAGTGTGCTTGTTGACAAGATCAATTGCTGGCAAAAAGCGCGCTCTCTGTAAACCATTTTTATAAAGACCATCAGGCTCAATGTTTGAGGTCGCAATCAACACTGTGCCGTTGATGAATAACTGCTCTAAAAGACCAGCCAGAATCATCGCGTCGGTAATATCCGTTACAAAAAACTCATCAAAACATAATACTTGGGCTTTTTCGGATATTTGTTTGCCAACTATTTCCAATGGGTTCTTCGTGTCGTTAAGCTTACGCAACTCTTGATGCACCATTTGCATAAAACGATGGAAATGTAAGCGCATTTTGCGCTCTATCGGTAGACACTCATAAAAAGTGTCCATCAAATAAGTTTTACCTCGACCAACACCACCCCAAAAGTACAAACCTTGCTCAACTTTAATCTCTGGTTGCTTTTTCTTAAAAAACCCAAACAGAGATTTCTGTGGTTTAACGACACTTGATCCATTTGCGACAATACGCTCATACAAATCCTGTAGGGCCTGCACAGCCTCCTCTTGCGCTGGATCATAATTAAAGTCTGGACGCTCTAAGTCTTCCTGATATTTCGATAACGGGGTCATTGTCTGGGAATACACCATTGCATGTTAGATTGCGACATCTTACCAAATTGATACAGAAACCTCACTATTCCCTATATTTCCTATGGTGTATTTCCGTTATAATTATCGAAGCTGTTTTTGGGAGTAAACCATGGAACTAGAAGTATTCGATATTATCGTCTTTGTTACAGGCATCATTATTGGTTTTGCTGGCGCATTGATTTTCCGCTCACTTAGCAAAAAAGGCTCGAGCGATAAACACCGCTCTGCCGGCGCAACCATTGAAGCTTTGCAGCAAGAACTAGAACGACGCCAAGTATTGGCTGATGATCATTTTTTACAGCTGCATGCGCACATCTCTGCTGCAGAGAAAAAGTTAGCTGACGCTCGTAAAGCCGTACTAGAAGGCGCTTCATCATTGGCGACCGTTGAACTAGAAAAACCGGAAGAGACTAAAGAGACCGATTCGGACTCAGAGTTCACCACTGCGCCACCGCGAGATTACGCTGCCAAAGAATCTAGCGATGAGGGCACACTTAGTGAAAGCTATGGCCTGCACCGCAACGCCTCTGAAGAACCAAGCCGCGCTATTTAATTAAAGTTTTGTTGCTAACAGCTAAATCTATACACATAAAAAAGCCTGCTTAAAGCAGGCTTTTTTATGTTAAGCAGGATTTGGAATATCAATAAATTCGCAATCCACGCCCCACTCTTTTTGAATATATTCTGCCAGTGCTCTTGGCCCGAAGCATTCTGTTGCATGATGACCTGCGGCACAGAAGTGAATACCTTCTTCACGGGCTGTATGGATCGTTTTCTCCGACACTTCTCCCGTGATAAAAACATCCGCATTAGCAGCCACAGCCTTATCTATGTAGCCCTGAGCCCCCCCAGTACATAACGCAACTTCAGTAATGAGATCATCAGAGACAGACTCAAACAAAACCTCACGCCCTACAGCGGCTTCAATTCTTGCCTTAAAATCGGCTGGAGAGACCCCTTCATGAATTCGACCAACAACACCAATACTTTCTTCCAAGGGCTTTTCTTTTTCAAGCGCCCTCAACTCCATTAACCCAAGCGCACGCGCCAAACCGGCATTATTACCTGCTAGTAAGCTCGCATCCATTGGTAAATGATAACCAAATAAATTAATATCATTTTTTATCAGAGCAGAAATACGGCGATACTTCATACCAACAATTTCTTCACTTTCACCTTTCCAGAAGTAACCATGATGAACAATAATTACATCAGCATGCTTCTCAATTGCAGCCTCAATTAACGCCATAGAAGCTGTTACACCCGTTACAATCTTGTTAATCTCTTGTTTGCCTTCCACTTGTAAACCATTAGGCGCATAATCCTTAAAGACACGCGGCCGATAGAGTGCCGTTAATTTTCTTTCAAGTTCTGTTCTATTCATGAAAACTCCTAATGCATTAAACATCTTAACAAATCGCAATAGCCTCATCTGGGGACTATTGGGCTTATGGCTTGGCACTATTCTATTATTTATTCAGCACTTTCAAAATGAAGGCTCGCAAAGTTTTGCAAACGCTGCAGCACAAACCGCCAGTTCGGTGGTAAACATTTACACTTTTTCTAACCAAGACTCACCTTTCAATCACACCAACAACCAAAAAATCACTAACCTAGGCTCAGGTGTAATTATCACCGATAATGGCTATGTCTTAACAAATCACCATGTTATCCAAGGTGCCAGCACTGTAATTGTCTCACTAAACGATCAAAGACAGACAAGAGCCCGACTTATAGGAAGTGATCCTGCGACAGATCTTGCAGTATTAAAAATTGAGCTAAGTAATCTCACCCCCATTCATTTGGGAGACAGTGATCATATTCGTGTCGGAGATCAGATACTCGCCATCGGTAATCCATTTGGCATAGGTCAAACGGTCACCGCAGGCATCATCAGTGCAAAAGGTCGGGACAGCATTGGCCTTAACACCTATGAAAACTTTATTCAGACAGATGCAGCCATCAACCCCGGCAACTCAGGTGGCGCTTTAGTAGACTTAAAGGGGAAACTGGTCGGCATTAGCTCAGCAATATATTCAAGCTCCGGCGGCTCTCAAGGCATAGGGTTCGCCACTCCCATTAATGATGCCATCAGCATTATGCAATCTATCATTAAGCATGGCAGTGTCGTTCGTGGCTACCTTGGCTTACAAGTACAAGAAAACAATACTCAAGTCGCTATTGCGTTAAACTTACCTACTGCGGAAGGGCTCATTGTCACAAGCACTATTCCAGAAGGCCCAGCAGACAAAGCAGGACTACGCGCTAGAGATATCTTGACAGCGATCGATGATCATACTGACCTTAGTGCACACAACGCGCAGCAGCTGGTCTCAAGCTTATCACCCGGCAAACGCGTTACAATTAAAGGCATCCGAGGTACGCAAAGCTTTATAACGAAAGCTTTGGTAGAGAAACTGCCTGCGATGCAGGCAGTTGAATAATCGATTACCGATTAAGATTCGCTAAACTTGCTTCAATATTGCTCCCAGCAATACGATTTGCCACTAAAGCCAAGTACGGGCTTAAGAAGCCAGCATCCAATTCACCTTCAATGACCCATTGCAGCTGAGTTTCACCAGTATTTGAAGTGGTAATATTTAACACATTAGGAATTGACTGCGTTTTCTGATTTGGCTGAACAGTAAACTCAATTGAGTTGCTGGAAACTGAATCAATTACAATTGAACCCTGTTTGGTTGCCTCAGCATCATAAACAATCAAATAACGATCGCCTGGGGCTAATGCTCTAGAACCCTCTTCAAGCACTAGATCTCCTGATTCAATATGCATCCATTCAACCCACGCAGCGGGATGATATAAACGTTCTTGTAGCAGATCATATTTAGCGCTGGAAACGGCAATGTTACGTTCAATTCGATAGTCAGCAGGCAGAAAAAAACCCACAGCAACGGCCATTAATATAATGACTGCCGCAATGCGGGTTATAAATCGCAGTGACACAAGCGCTTGTGTTGGCTGCATCGATTCTACCCCTTAGGCTTTATCGATCATACGGAACTCAGCGGAAAGAGCATGCGCCTCAAGTGACTCGCCACGAGCCAACGGAGAGGCAATTTTTGCCATTTCACTAGCACCTTCATGCGAACAGAAGATGATTGAGCTACGTTTTTGGAAGTCATAAACACCTAATGGCGAAGAGAACCGTGCTGTACCAGATGTTGGCAGAACATGGTTTGGACCTGCACAGTAATCCCCTAACGCTTCAGGCGTATAACGACCCATAAAGATCGCACCAGCATGTCGAATTTTATCCACCCATTCTTCTGGGTTTGCAATAGACAATTCCAAATGCTCTGCAGCAACGATGTTAGCTACTTCCACAGCTTCTTCCATCGATTCAACATGAATCAATGCACCACGCCCCTCTAAAGAGGTTTTAATGATCTCTTGGCGCGACATATCATCAATCTGACGCTCCATCGATGCTTTTACTTTCTCAATAAAAGCAGCATCTGTGCTAATCAGGATAGATTGCGCATCTTCATCATGTTCAGCTTGCGAAAACAAGTCCATCGCAATCCAGTCTGGGTTGGACTCACCATCACTTACCACAAGAATTTCAGATGGGCCAGCAATCATATCAATACCAACAGCACCAAAAACCATGCGTTTAGCGGTTGCCACATAGATGTTGCCAGGACCTACAATCTTATCAACTTTTGGTACCGTTTCCGTGCCGTAAGCCAATGCTGCAACAGCTTGCGCACCACCCACAGTAATCACACGATCAACCCCTGCCACATGCGCAGCAGTTAACACGATATCATTTACTTCACTGTCCGGTGTTGGTACGACCATAACGATCTCACCCACTCCAGCAACTTTTGCCGGCATAACGTTCATCAATACGGAAGACGGGTACGCAGCTTTACCACCCGGTACGTAAACTCCCACACGATCTAACGGCGTAATTTGCTGACCTAAGATCGTGCCATCTGCTTCTTCGTATTGCCAAGAAGGCTGAACTTGACGTTCGTGGTAGCTCTTAACACGCTCAGCAGCTTGCTTTAGCGCATCTACAATTTTGCTATCAACACGCTCAGCCGCTTTCGCCAACTCATCGGCTTCAATGACAAGCTCCGCTGCAGAAGAGACCGATCGGCGGTCAAACTTATTCGTCAACTCAATCAGTGCCGCGTCCCCCTCAAGGCGAACACGGCTGACAATCTCTTCGACGCTTTTCTGGACACGCGTATCGGAGACACTTTCCCATGACAGCAATTGCTCTAAGTCTTTGCGAAAATTCGCATCCTTTGATGAAAACTGTCTTATATTTAATTGCATATCTTATACCTCAGCAGACACTGCACCATTCAACATATCTAGAATAGGCTGAATGTGCTCATACTTGGTTTTGTAGGCCGCTTTGTTCACTACAAGACGCGTACTGATATCAGCAATCAAGTCTCGAGCCTCAAGGCCATTTGCACGCAATGTATTACCAGTATCGACGATATCAACGATCAAATCAGCTAACCCCATAATCGGTGCCAACTCCATTGCGCCATAAAGTTTGATGACATCAGCCTGAATACCTTGCTCAGCAAAATACGCTTTTGCCGTTTTGGTAAATTTAGACGCGACTTTCAAGCGGCGGTTAGGCAATTCTTGCCCCTGTACACCTGCCGTCATCAAACGACACTTGGAAATCTTCAAGTCCAAAAGTTCATATAGGTTGCTTGTATTCGCTTCCATCAACACATCTTTACCCGCAACACCAAAGTCCGCTACACCATGCTCTACATAAGTTGGTACATCTGTCGCTCGCAGGATCACAAGCTTAATGTGCTCGTGATTAGTGTCGAAAATAAGCTTACGGCTTTTACTAATATCTTCCAGAGGAAAAATATTCGCCTTCTCTAGCAGAGGAAGCGTTTCTTTTAAAATGCGCCCTTTCGATAGCGCTATCGTTAAGGTTTCGCTCATATTAATTCAGAACCCTTGAAATCTTCGCACCCAATGCACCTAGCTTTTCCTCGATGCACTCATAACCGCGGTCGATGTGATAAATTCGATCGATCTTTGTTTCGCCTTCAGCAACAAGCGCTGACAACACCAACGAAGCTGACGCACGCAAATCTGTTGCCATCACAGGCGCACCTTGCAATTTTTCTTTGCCGCGAACAATTGCCGTATTGCCATTCACTTCAATGTCTGCTCCCATGCGCATCATTTCATTGACATGCATGAAGCGATTTTCAAAAATATTTTCAATGACACTACCTACACCGTCTGCAACAGCATTAAGCGCCATGAATTGCGCTTGCATATCTGTAGGAAAAGCCGGATATGGCGCAGTTGAAATATTGACTGCTTTTGGTCGATGACCTTCCATATCTAACTCAATCCAGTCATCGCCACAGGTGATTTTAGCACCAACCTCTTCAAGTTTTGCAAGCACAGCCTCTAAGCTGTCTACATCAGTATCGATCACTCGAACTCTACCACCCGTGATCGCACCAGCAACCAAGAATGTTCCTGTTTCAATTCGATCAGGCATTACTGAATAGGTTGTGCCAGACAAACGTTCCACACCTTCAATAGTAATGGTATCGGTACCATGGCCCGTAATTTTTGCACCCATAGCGATTAGGCATTCGGCCAAGTCAACAACTTCAGGCTCACGAGCAGCATTCTCAAGAACAGTCGTTCCATCTGCTAAGGCTGCTGCCATCAATAGGTTTTCTGTCCCCGTAACCGTCACCTTATCAAAGAAGATACGAGCTCCTTTTAAACGGCCATCTACTTGGGCAATAATATTACCATTGTCAACTATGATCTCTGCACCCATTGCCTCTAAGCCACGAAGGTGCAAGTCCACTGGACGACTACCGATCGCACAACCACCAGGCAGAGACACCACCGCACGACCAAAATGTGCCACCAAAGGGCCTAACACCAAAATTGATGCTCGCATTGTTTTCACAAGCTCATAAGGTGCTTCACAGTTATCCAGCGAAGAAACATCAAGCTCAACATTCATACGCTCATCTACAACAACACCACATCCCATTGAGCCTAAAAGCTCCAACATAGTTGTGATGTCATGAAGGTGCGGCAAGTTACGGATTGTAATAAGGTCCTTGGTTAACAGTGTCGCAGCAAGGATTGGTAGGGCAGCATTCTTTGCACCTGACGCACGCACAACTCCATTAAGAGTGTTACCGCCAGTAATCAGCAATTTATCCATTTACATCTCTCTTAGATTTTAAAGACTTTCAAATTGAACTGGCGTGTAAGTTTTCATGGTTACCGCATGGATGGCACCCGATGAAATAGCGTCTTGTAGATGAGAGTAAACAAGCTGTTGTCTTTTAACGGTATTTAGGCCTTCAAAGGCTGCAGCTACCACAATTATTTGGAAATTACAGCCTTCACCCTGAGAGGTTACTTGGCTACCTTCAATTTTTGATTCTAATAAAGCTTTCACTTCGGAGGCGTTCACAAAAACTCCAATATTTATCCAATGTTCTATACAGTTATTGTACCTTACCCAATCATCTTTTTGTCAGCTTTATAACGCAAAAACAGGAGTTTCCTCCTGCTTACGATTTCTATGCAAACTGAAAGATGCACTCGACACCATAGAGTTTTAACATTTCTCGAAATTCTTCTCGACATCCTTTTAATGTCAAGGAGTCGCTGTGACGCCTTATCTCAATCATCAGCGCGATGACGGGAGCATTAATTGACTTCAACTCAGACAAATCAAGAACACCATCTTGCTGGGTCTCTTGTCGCATCAACTTTTGCTTAATCTTTAATAAGCTGTCAGCGGTATAATGCCCCTCTAAACGCCACCCCTGATTTGAGGAGTGCATTTCCATACTATTCTTCTCCGCTCGAAGCCAATGAAGCCTGCCAAGCTGCAATCGCCTGATCAATATCATTACCATTCTGCTGCATCATAACGCCAAACTGCTTGCGAAACGTTAGGCCAAAATTAATGTTATTGATAACAACATTACTAAGCACCCAGCCATCTTCAGACTTAGGCTCCATATAGAACGCAATATCTACAGGGCTGCCATCATTCAGCTGAAACTTAGCATCGACTCGAACTTCTTTACCTGGTTTTTGACGCGCTAAAGGCAACACTGTTAGTCGCTCTGGATCAAAGTCGATGACTGCCGCACTGTAAGTTCTTAATAACGTACCTTCGGTCACTTCAACAAAATCGGACACTTGCTGCGCAGTGGCACGACGATAATATTTGCCCATGACTTTTTTAGCTAAATCATCAAAGTCCACCACGGGAGAAATAATTTCCTGCATAGTAGAACGAAGCTTTTGAGGATCGGCCGACAACTCTTCACGCTGATCAACAACCTTTGTTTTAAAGTCACTCACAACACGCAACACTTCTGAACGAGCACCTTCAGGGTTTGCTGCCGCAAAGACTGCTGACGAAAACACCATCAAGACACTTAATAAACCAAAAATAAGTTTACGCATTAGTTGTCACTCCCCGCATTCATTAAAAATTGGCCAATTAAGTTTTCAAGCACCAAGGCAGATTGAGTATCATAAAGCTCGTCACCGTTATGTAGAACCTCTTCTTCTGCTCCAATTGAAATACCCAGATATTTTTCACCAATCAATCCACTAGTTAAGATAGCCACCGAGCTATCCGTCGGAATATTATCAACCTCAGAGAAAATGGTCATAACTACCTTGGCCATATAGTACTCTTTGTCGTACTCAATACTCTCTACTTGACCTACTGTCACACCCGCGATAGTCACTTTAGCGCGATCAGTCAAACCACCAATATCATCAAATCTAGCCTGAATCGTGTAACCTTGGGTTTTATCATTAAACGCGAGCCCACTTACCTGCATTGCAAGATAAATAAAGGCCGCTACACCTAAAAGCATAAAGATGCCAACCAATAAACCGGCTTTCTTATCCTTCATCACTAAAAGTCTCCAAACATCGCTGCCGTTAACAGAAAATCTAAACCTAAAATTGCCAATGAGCCCATAACAACCGTTCTAGTGGTTGCGCGCCCAATACCTTCAGATGTTGGCTGACACACATATCCTTGATACACCGCGATCCAGACAACGGCTATAGCAAACACAAACGACTTAATAATACCGTTCATTATGTCTGTATCAAAAAAGACCGATTGCTGCATACTTGCCCAAAAAGAGCCTTCATACACACCCAGCCAATTCACGGACACCATCATGCCTGCCCAAATACCTACAGCAGAGAAAATCAACGCTAAAATAGGCATACAGGTAATACCCGCCAAAAGACGCGGAGCAATAACTCGACGCAGTGGGTCAATCCCCATCATTTCATAACTTGATAACTGCTCAGTGGCTTTCATAAGGCCAATTTCAGCCGTTAACGCTGAACCAGCTCGACCCGCAAACAACAACCCTGTCACTACCGGCCCAAGCTCCCTAAGAAGCGTTAGCGCCAACAATTGACCTACTGCCGATTCTGAACCATAGCTGGTCAAAATACTGTAACCTTGAAGCGCCAAAACCATACCTATAAAGGCACCAGATACAATGATGATAATCAGTGACAAAACGCCAACTGAATAAACTTGACGGACATACAAGCGAATTGCTTCTCCCCATCGAATAGGCAAACGAAACAACGATTGAAAAAGAAATATGCCAGACTGCCCTAACGATTCAATAAAGCCATAGACGCCAGCAAACAAATTTTTAACCAATCCCATTAATTACGCTCCAACAGCTGCTCGCGATATTCAGGTGCAGGATAATGAAAAGCAACCGGACCATCAGCATGCCCTTGTAAAAACTGCACTACACGCTCATCTGTTGATGATCGCACCTCTTCGGGTGTGCCTGATAAGATCACCTTACCGCCAGAAAGCAGACACACATGATCTGCAATGCTGAGTGACTCCTCTACATCATGAGACACCAATACGCTGGTAATGTTCGCAGCGCGGTTGAGTCGCTGAATTAACTCAACTAGCACACCTTTTGAAATAGGATCTTGACCAGCAAAGGGTTCATCATACATAACGAGGTCAGGATCTAACGCGATAGCACGAGCTAGGGCCGCTCGACGAGCCATACCACCAGACAACTCAGAGGGCATTAAATGCGCAGCGCCACGCAACCCGACACTTTGCAGCTTCATCAGCACAATATCGCGGATCATGGTTTTATCGAAATCAGTGTACTCTTGAAGTGGAAGCGCCACATTTTCAAAGACACTCATGTCACTAAATAATGCGCCACTTTGAAACAACATCCCCATTCTACGACGCGCTTCAAATAATTCTTTTCGGGAGGCTTGAGCAATATTCACACCGTCGACAGTAACCGTGCCACTGTTTGGCATAACTTGCCCACCAATCAATCTAAGCAGTGTCGTTTTACCTACGCCACTCGGCCCCATGACAGCGGTAATTTTTCCTTTGGGAATCTGTAAGGTAACATCGTCATAAATGGCACGACCACCTCGACTAAAGGATAAATTTTTAACGTCAATATATACTTCCACAGACGACTCCCTATAACAAAATCGGATGGATACTAGCACCGCGTAATAGTAAAAGATACGCCAACTAAATTCGTTACGCTCATGCAAGTCTTGAAATCCTTCAATAAACCACATTAAATGGGGCGTTTTACAAAACTCTCACTTTTCATCAGGTATAAAGCAGATGCTCTTGTTCTCCGCAGCCCTAATTGCTGGTCTCATATTACTCGTACTAAGCTCAGATAAGTTTATCGAACACGCCGCACTAGTTGCCGAAAAACTTAATGTAAGCCCTATTGTGATAGGTATCACTTTAGTCGCACTGGGTACGTCTGCTCCAGAAATGGTCGTTTCCGCTATCGCAGCTCTCGACAATGCACCAGGTATCGCAGTAGGTAATGTGATCGGATCGAATATCGCCAATATCGGTTTAGTTTTCGGTGCCACCCTTGTGCTTGCTGCCGTTCCTATTAACGGCAGCTTAGTCAAAAAAGAAATCCCTCTGGTATTAGGGGTTACAATTCTTGCTGGCGTACTCCTACTCGACCAAGCTTTAAGTGTGACAGATGGCATTATATTAATAATTGCTTTTTTTGTGGTGTTGTTTTTATTGCTACGCAATTCAGGAAACCTTGAAGATGAGTTAACTGGAGAATTACCTGAAGACGATGGCGGCAGTGTCACGCGCTCAGTGCTGATTGCAATCGCAGGTTTAGCAGTATTAATTGGCAGCTCAAAATTATTGGTTTGGGGCGCTGTTGGCATCGCTTCAGCACTAGGGGTTTCTGATCTCGTTATTGGCCTGACCATTGTAGCCATCGGCACAAGCCTTCCTGAGCTGGCTGCCTCCATTACAAGTGTACGTAAAGGCCACCACGACATTGCGATCGGCAACGTGCTCGGCTCGAATATTTTCAACCTTGCTACCGTGCTTCCACTACCGGCATTAATTGCTCCAGGAATGATTGAAGCAACCGTTATCAATCGTGACTATTGGTGGATGTTGGGCTTTACACTACTGTTTGCCTTAGCAGTTATCGTATACTCCAAGCATCGTAGCGTTAGCATTCCGCGATGGTTTGCCATCCCTTTGTTGGGCGGCTATGGCGCATACCTTTACCTACTGGCAGTTTCAGGATAACCCATGCTGGATTTTTTAAAAAAAACACTGAACCCTAAAGGCATAGCAGGGCTTTCTGCTTTAGTCATTATCTTTGTAGTGGTGTTTTTGTTAGGTAATCGCCCTACCCTGTACATTTTAGAAGAGCAGAAGCTGTCTAATGCACCTGACTTCTTTTTAGAAGGCGTTACAGTGAAATCTTTTGGCCTTAACGGACAGTTGACAGAGAACGTTACGGCAGACATAGCGAATCATTATACGCAGAAGCAAACGGACTTAGACCATCCAGTCATTACTAGAATAGACGGTAATAGCAGCTCTATTGCAAGCGCTGAAACAGGGTTTATTAATGACACCTCAAACAGCTTCACGCTGAGCATAAACGCGCAAATAACAAGCTTCAAAAATGAAACTGAGACAGCAAAGATCAAAGCAAACACAATCACTTACAATGACGAAAGCCAAACCATCGTAGGAACTCAGCAAAGCCAGCTTATTACACCCCAAGGGACAACCAAATCCGATACAATAAGCTTTGACTTAGCCAAAGAAACCGCCATTTTAAGCGGAGGCGTAACAGGACAATATGAAACTCCAACCAACTAAAAATGCAATTTTAAGTGTTGCTCTCATCTTATCGTGTAGTGCGACTTATGCTTTACCGAACGACAGGCAACAGCCCATCAGCATCGAAGCTGATTCAGCTTTTTTCGATCAAAATAAAGGCACCGCTAATTACAGTGGTAACGTTGTCGTAAAACAAGGCAGCATATTAATTGAAGCTCAAGACTTGTCAATTATGACGGATCCTGAAACAGGTGACTTTAGAGCTTTAAATGCTAAAGGCTCACCCTCAAAGTTCTCGCAGCAGCTAGACCAAGCGGGCAATACCATGAACGCCTATGGAAATTCTTTAGATTATGATGTCACCAAAGGACAGCTTGAAATACACAGCAATGGCTATTTGCAGCGCGGTGAAGATGAAATTTCAGCGGACTATATTCATTATCTTTTGAACGACGGTACATTTAAGGCCGAAAACCGTGGTAGCGGTCGCGTAAATATGACCTTACAGCCTACCCTTATTGATCAAGCAGAATAATTTTCATGGCAATTCTTCAAGCGAAAAACTTAGCTAAAAGTTATAAGAAAAGACAGGTTGTAAAAGACGTATCACTCGAAGTAAGTTCAGGAGAAGCCGTTGGTTTACTCGGCCCTAATGGCGCAGGCAAGACTACTTGTTTTTATATGATCGTTGGCATGGTGTCTAATGATCTTGGCGGAATCTTTATCGATGGCGAAGATGTCACTAAAGACGCTATGCACTCTCGTGCGCAAAAAGGGATCGGCTATCTACCGCAAGAAGCGTCTATCTTTCGAAAAATGTCAGTTGAAGACAACATTCTAGCCATATTAGAAACACGTAAAGAACTCTCAAAGTCAGAACGACTAGAAAAAATGGAAAGCCTTTTAGAAGAATTCCACGTCACTCATATTCGAAAGAATTTGGGCATGGCCCTATCTGGCGGAGAGCGCCGTCGTGTTGAGATAGCTCGAGCGCTAGCGATGAATCCGAAGTTTGTGTTGCTTGATGAACCTTTTGCAGGCGTAGACCCCATCTCAGTTGGCGATATTAAAGAAATCATCAAACACTTACAACGTAGCGGCATTGGTGTTCTGATCACTGACCATAACGTTCGCGAGACCTTAGATATCTGTGACAAAGCGTATATTGTAGGTAACGGGCACATCATTGCCTCAGGCGACGCTGAATCAGTTATCAATAACGAACAGGTCAAAAAAATCTACTTGGGCGACAACTTCAAACTATAAGCCCCCTTATTTTTCGGGCAAAAAGGGAGTACTATGCACAAGTCATTCCAAAAACCTCATAATATAAGAGTTGCGCTATGAAGCAGTCTTTGCAACTTAAAATCGGTCAACAGTTAACCATGACTCCGCAATTGCAGCAGGCGATCAAACTGCTTCAGTTGTCTACGCTCGATTTGCAGCAGGAAATTCACGAATTTCTTGAGTCTAACCCATTGCTTGAACTAGACGAAGACGAAAACTTTCAGTCTGACGCAGAAATCAAACAAGGCGACTCATCCAGTGTTAATGAGACTTCTCAAAAAGAAACGATTGAAACAGCTTCTGAAGAACCACCCCAAGTAGAATCCGAATGGACAGAAAGCATCCCTAATGAACTATCTATTGATAGCAACTGGGATGATACTTATCAAAATTCAGCCGCTGCGGCAGACGTTCCTTCCTATGACGGGGAGCAAGATTTTGACAGCCGTAACGCCCTAGCTGAAAATATCCAAGATCATCTTATTTGGCAGTTAAATTTAACTCATATGTCTAATCGAGACATTGAAATTGCCTACGCCATCATTGATAGCGTCCAAACCGATGGTTACCTATCTATAACCTTAGATGACATTTTTACGTCGCTAAGTAAAGAATTAGAAGATCTAGAATTCGATGAAATTGAAGCCGTTCAGCACCGCTTACAACGATTTGACCCCGTTGGTGTTTGTTCGCAAGATCTACGTGAGTGTTTGTTGGTACAATTAGAGGGCTTTAAAGAGCACCCCTTATATCGCTCTACTTTTAACATCATTGACCAACACTTAGCATTACTCGGCAACCGTGATTATGCCCAATTAAGTCGAAAAACTAAGCTAAAAGAAGATGCCTTAAAAGATGTCATTACCCTTATTCAACAGCTAAGCCCGAGACCTGGATCAGCCATAGACACTAGCGACACTGACTATGTCATTCCAGACGTGACTGTAAAAAAACATAATGATGTTTGGCAAGTAGAATTAAACAATGACGCCCTGCCGCCAGTAAAAATTAACGAAACCTACTCCGCAATGGTGAACACTAAAGCTTCGAGCGAAGATATTTCCTACATCAAGAATTCTCTTCAAGAAGCAAAATGGTTCTTAAAAAGCCTGCAAAGTCGTAACGAAACTCTGCTAAAAGTTGCTAGTTGCATTGTTTCTAAACAGGTCGATTTCTTTGAAATTGGCGAGGAAGCCATGAAACCTATGGTGCTTCACGATGTTGCAGAAGAAGTTGGCATGCATGAATCGACAATTTCACGTGTCACCACACAAAAATACATGCATACTCCGCGTGGTATTTTTGAGCTCAAGTATTTTTTCTCAAGCCATGTGAACACTGCCTCTGGCGGCGAATGCTCATCTACAGCGATTCGAGCAATGATCAAAAAGCTAGTGGCAGAAGAACCGGCTAAGAAACCCTTAAGCGATAACAAACTGGCAATTATTCTTGCTGAGCAAGGCATACAAGTTGCTAGACGTACCGTTGCAAAATATCGCGAAGCTATGAACATTCCGCCATCAAACGAGCGGAAACGACTTATTTAAAGGCCGTAACAATGTCTGTTAAAAACTTAGTCAAGCCTGAGTTAGTATTTGCTAAACAACAAATCTCTAGCAAAAAACGTTTGCTAGAGCAGTTGGCTGAATCCGTTGGCGATCGAATGCACTGCAACGCTGATGAAGTCTACGACGCACTTTTGGGCCGAGAAAAACTAGGTAGTACTGGTGTCGGCAATGGCATTGCTATACCTCACTGCCGACTAGAGCAAGTGAATCGAGCTACCATCGTTTTAATGTCACTCGAAACTCCGATTGATTTTGATGCCATTGATCGGCGCCCTGTAGACTTGATTTTTGCTCTGTTAGTACCCCCAAAACAGTGTGATGAACACTTAGCAACATTAGCACAGATTGCTGAGCTGGCTCAGTCTGAAGATAAACTGACGCTACTACGTGATAAACAAACCAACGGCGATTTATTAGCAGCGTTTGAATCATTGGTATAAGGACATCACTATGCTGGAACAATCAGTAGAGATAATTAATAAACTGGGACTGCATGCCCGAGCTGCGGGAAAATTGGTTGAAACAACAACCCGTTTCAACTCCGATGTGACCATTGAAAAAGAAGGTCGTAATGTCGATGGTAAAAGCATCATGGCAATGATGATGCTGGCAGCAGCTAAGGGAACTACGATTAATGTGAAAATTAACGGTGAAGATGAAGACGTTGCTATGGAAGCCGTGATCGCATTAATCAATGATCGATTTGGTGAGGGCGAATAGCCTATATGAGCGACCAAACTACGCTTGAACACTTACAAACCGTCGCCGATTCACTTGAGAACGGAACGACGATGCAAATTCGTTATTTGCTGAATGGTGCTTTGCCTGCGCAGGATGTTGCTCGTCTTTTAGAATCCTCCCCTCCAAGAGAACGTAAACTGTTGTGGGATTTAATAAACCACGACAATCAAGGCGACGTTTTACAATACGTTTCAGAAGAAATCAGCGTCCAGTTCATGAAATCCATGAACAGAGAGCGTCTACTCGCGGTTTCTGAACACTTTGATAACGATGATTTAGCCGACATTCTTCAACAGCTACCTGAAACGCTTGTAAAAGAAGTCTTAGCTTCCATGACTGCACAAAATCGTGCACGTATGGAATCTTTGATGAGCTATTCAGAGGATTCGGCTGGTGGTCTGATGAATACAGACACCATCACTATTCGTCCAAATATTACCATCGATATCGTCTTTCGCTTTTTAAGGCGACATAATGAACTTCCTGAAATGACTGATAACTTATTAGTAGTTAGCCGCTCAGATCGTTTTTTAGGCATTCTACCACTGCGTAAGCTATTGGTTGCCGACACGGACACAACTGTTCGAGACATTATGGAAACAGACTGTGATGTCATTTTCGCACATCAAACGGCCACTGAAGTAGCTGAACTGTTTGAAAAAATGGACTTGGTCTCTGCCCCAGTCATCGATCCAGACAGCAAAAAACTGCTCGGCCGCATCACGATCGATGATGTGGTAGATGTCATACGCGATGAAGCAGAGCACTCTATGTTATCGATGGCCGGCTTAGACGATGACGAAGATACGTTTGCGCCAATTATGCAAACAACACGCCGCCGCGCGGTATGGCTAGGTATAAACCTTGTTACGGCATTTATTGCGTCATACGTTATTGGACTTTTCCAAGATACATTGGACAAAGTCGTTGCACTCGCTATCCTTATGCCTATTGTAGCAAGTATGGGAGGCATCGCTGGATCACAGGTATTAACACTTGTGATTCGTGGCATTGCACTGAACCAGATAGGTTCATCAAATGCCCGATGGCTACTAAATCGTGAGGTCATTGTAGGCCTCATAAATGGTATAGTATGGGCTACCGTAATTGCGATGCTCACTGTCGTTTGGTTTGATGACATAAGAATTGCCTATGTTATCGCTGGCGCTATTGTAATCAATTTACTCTTTGCCGCCTTGACGGGCACTCTGTTACCAATTGCCCTGAAGAAATTAGGAATCGACCCAGCCCTAGCTGGTAGCGTTATTTTAACTACCGTTACCGATGTTGTTGGCTTCTTGTCTTTCCTTGGATTGGCGACATTATTTTTAATATAGAACGAATTAACCATGACTGATTTTGAATATTACGACGAAAACGAAGAAGAATACAAAAGCAAAACCCAGATCAAGAGGGAAATGGAAGCACTACAAGATTTGGGCGCAAAGCTAATCAAGCTAAATCCAGCACAGCGCAAAAAAGTGCCGATGTCTGACACTATGCGCGATGCTTTAGTAGAAGCAGACAGAATCAAACAATGGAGCGCACAACGCCGCCACTTACAATATATTGGTAAAGTGATGCGGACCGAAGATGCGGACGCGATTGCTGCTCGCTTAGAGTTATTCGATAGCACATCAGCAGCCAACAATAAGCGCTTCCATCAACTGGAAGGGACGCGCGATGCTTTAATTGGTGACGGTGGCAAAGAAATACTAGACCAATATGTTGATGCAAACCCTCATGTAGATATCCAACAACTGCGCTCTCTGGTTCGCATGGCCAAAAAAGAAGTTGAGCAAAACAAGACAACAGCAAGCCGTAAAAAACTGTTTAAGTTCTTACGCGAAGCTCAAGACGCAAAGCTAGGCTTACTTTAAAGCCTAGCAGATACGGCGGTGCCCTTTACAAGGCATCGCCTGTCTGACCTTAACAATCTCATCAAGGTCGAGCGCCACATTCAACACTGAAACTTCTTGATCATCTAAACAACCTAACATATCACCCCACGGTGAGTAGGCAACCGTATTTCCAAAAGTGCGCCGAGTCTCATTATGCCAACCAGCTTGATTTACACCTAACATAAAATACTGATTCTCGATCGCTCGCGCTCGCAACAAAGCATGCCAATGGGCGGCCCCTGTTTTATGAGTAAACGCTGAAGGTACGATAACCAAGTCAGCATCCTGATCTAACAAACAGCGATACAACTCAGGAAAGCGCAAGTCATAACAAATACTCAAACCTACTTTAACGCCTTCGATATCATATACCACAGTCGAAACATCACCCGGCTCAATAAAACGCGACTCTTGGTATACTGCCGCTTTGTCATTGACTACGACATCGAATAAATGCACCTTGTCGTAACGGGCAACCAGTTTACCTTCGCGTGAAATCATCAAACACGACTGCCTTACCCTGCCCCCCCTAACATCACTACCATCAGGCTGCTTTGACATTGGGTGGGAGCCAATCACTATGTATACCTGATGCTGACGAGCAAACGACATAATTTCAGACAGAATAATCTCTGTTCCTTCCCCCTCAGCCAATTCACGCATTTTTTTGGCATCAAATAGAAATATATTTTCTGGCAGAACAATAAGGCTCGGCTTGAAAACCAACGCTTGAGACATTAACTCTAATGCTCGCTCTAAATTCCAACGCCAGTCGGCAGAGCTAGTAAACTGAATTAAAGAAACGTTAAACATAGTCAACCCTCTTAAAACTACCTAATAGGTGAATAAGGGACAGCCGTAACTGTTGGCTCACTAAAATCACCTTCGATCTTATATTGAATACTTGTCACCTTAGACAACTGATCACCTATGAGCTTATCAGTAATAAAAAGTAGGCCTGCTATCTGAGGCGTCGCTAATAATAAACCCGCAACCGGTAAAGCACTGCTGATTGGAACCGTTGCAGTCAGACGCTCATTTAAAATTTCAGTCACTAGATTTGCGGAACCTTCAAGGGTAATTTCGGCCGTAGGGGATATGACCTTAACTGGCTCTGTGGTAATCAAAATACCATCATTAATAGTTAAAACGCTACTAAAGTGATCAAAAGGTGTACCAGGCTCGTACAAATCTGAAAAATCAAATGTTAAGCGCTTAGCCAGCGCATCTACATTAAATATTCCCAACAAACGAAGGAAGGGAGGTAATTGATCAACTTGGTTAAAGTTACCGTCGCGCACTTGGAATTTAATTTGTCCATTTAATGACGATCGATCAAATGAAAGCAACGAATCAGCCCATTCGAGCGACACATCAATGTCATAATTTTTTGAGGTTAAAAATGGCGTCGGTGAGAACTTTTTAGTCAACGCTCTAGCATTTTCACCTTTTGCGTTAATTGTTAGCTTAACAGACTGTTGGGATCCACCTTGCCAATAAATTTGGCCATTAAATTGGCCGCTTGGCAGCCTAGTTGAGACATCATCTATACGCAGTGAATCACCAAGATTCACCACTCTACCCTGCCAATCGCCGTATGGACGATTGTCAACGTATACTTCATCAACTTTAAGAGAGAGCGACGGAATAATGCTGGGTTGGAATGCCACCTCATCAACTGAAGGAACATTAATGATTTCATCTTGTTGAGTTCGCCAATTTAGATAGGCGACATACAGCTCAGGCCCCACATCTGTTTGTCGTAAGACTGCGTTCAATTCATCGGATGTTATTGCAAGTGGATGGCCATCCGAGGCACGAGTATAAGCGATCTTAACATTATTCAACTCATTGCTTTCATTAATAGGTAACTTATCAACAATTATATCAGCAGAGCGTATCCATTCAGGCAACTCAGTTTTAAGGGCTTGAGCTTCTTCGCTTAAGTCAGCCCCAATATCGGTATCATGCCGAGTAAACTCAGCAATAACAGGCGACCAAAGCAACCAGTCAACTTGAGTAAACTGACCGAAAAGTGCAATGCCTTTTTTAATTACTGTGTCGTTAGCAATTGGTTTAAATGCCGAAATGTTGCCACCTTGCAACACACCTTCTGCGATCAATAATTTTCCGTATAGCCAATCCGCAGAAGATACATCTAAAAAAACCTCATCCTGCATCGCAGTGACGGAAACCGTTGTTGGTCTAATTTCATCAGATCTTTTTGCTAAAGGTAAAGGCATAGCGAACGATACGCCTTTGAGGTCGGAAGAGACGTTAAAATCCACTTGCCCTGGTTTAGAGCGCCCTATTGCAAGAGTTGCTTGATAAGACGCCTTGCCTTGTAAACGCGACACTACAGGGTTAGGTGCCTCACGCCAATTCGCTAGTTGCTTACTATCAAATACCCCATCGAACTGACCATCAACTGCAAGATCCCCTGATTGCAACCGTTCAGATGACAATACTATGTTGCTATGACCACCCAGCGCTGCTACGCTAAAATTAGTATCGTATAGACCTTTTTGATCGTTGTAATGCAACGCGCCAGAGACAACTTTCACTGGTAATTCAACTTGAGAAACTCGAACATTATTATCTGAAAGAGCTAGATCAATAGATACCTCAGGCTCATCTTGTTGATTTGATATAGGTACAGCCACAGCAAAATTACCTGAAACTCTGCCATCAATCTGCCAAGCCTCAAAGGGTTCAAGAACAGACTCTTTTAATGGCGTTTGATTCAAAGCAGTCAATATATTATTGGCTTTGTCCGAAACCTGTCCGGATACCTCAACCCAACCAGAGTGACTTCCCTTTAGTGGCACTACAATATTTAAATCTTTAACCGGTAATCCAGCAAAAACACCACGCTTAACGACAACATCGACCTTATCTGAATCAACCACCACGCGCCCCGCTACTGCCTTAGCAGAGGGCCAGCTTTTATCAAACGTGACTTGATCTAACTTAGCATCGATAGCTAATCGCACATGAGGCTGGTCACCTTTTTTTAAGCCTGTTCGCAATAGTAAATCAAGATTTTCAACCTCACCTCTGCCCAAAGACTGCTTCAACCATGTCTCCAAAGAGTCAGATAATACGTTGGGCGGTAGAAACACAAAGCGGTCTTCCTCTTTAACATGCTGAGCATTAATATTTAGTGCAAGTGAGTCTTCTCCTACTCCATTTTCAAGAGGCTGCTCTAGACGGAAGCCACCCTGAATTGTTGCTCCATTACGCTGAATATTTAGTGACTGACCTGTCACCACAAAAGCTTTATCTTGTCGGGCCCAACTTATTTCACCTGCTGCACTTTCAATATCCCACACACTGTTATATAAAGTTGGAAACGCAATTTGGCTGCTGTCAGTATGAAATTCAATTCCACCTTGGGTATCCGTAAGTGAAAATAAACCACTTACATTATTTACCTCTGGAATACCGTTATAACCATTAACTTGCGCATCAATAAAGTTACTTAAATACTGATATCTCAAAGTTTCACTTTCATCCCAAATACGCAACGAAGCATTAAGAGCTTCACCGTGAGGATCTAACCCAGTCAAAATTTTTGCTAGACGCCAGCTTTTTGGCACAAAGTTCAATGCTAAACGCGTGGCAATTTGCGCATTCATTTTGTTGAATACAACAAAAGTACGATTTCCCTTTCGCTCCCACTCGGCATTAATACGAACATCTTGATAGGAATGCTCACCATCATCTAAACGCAAACCATTAATGGAGGCATCGACACCATCAGGCGTGTATTTAATTTTCCAATCACTTTGCCCCTTAAGTGGCACTTGGCCCTCAAAAGCCAATTCAAATGCACTGTTACGAGCTTGTGCTGTAATGCCCTTTCCAGGCTGATAGGTAAGCCAGTACTGGCCTGCTAAGGATACAGAGCTCAAGCTCTTCAGCGCATCCATACCCACCCAATCAAGAGGCAAGGTAACCTGAGGCACATCAACATAAGTTACAACTTGCTGCTGCAAGAAATTGGATAAATCTGTGCTAATTTGAGCCCGCACTTGAACTGGTTCGTTCATGTCGTTAACAAATATATCGGAGCGCACAAGGGTTTTAGAAAACTGCTTGATTAGATAGGTCGCTGGAAAGGAGACGTTTAAATCATCAAATCTAGGGCTAGAAATATTAACATCTACATCAATAAGAGACATTTGCTGCTGATCCGCAGCGTAATTAAGAACCCGTGAAATAGCAACGGAATCGCCACCTGACGTTTTAGTGGATTCTGCCAACCCCTTTAAGGCGACATTACCTGTACCATCTTCGTGCAACAATAAGCTCACGCCTGATATTGATAAATTCTTAAATTGCGGAGAGAAAGTTAAAAGCGTACGAGGGATGTCTAACTCAAGAGCGAGATGCTCAATGCTAATAGCACTTGCTTGATGAGCTGTGTCAACATGAATTCCTGAACCTCTCAGCTCAACATTGACACCATTTAACTCACCAAACACTTCACCAACGCGTACCTTCATACCCGTCAGTTGCGTCAAATTACGCTCAATTTGAGGCTGATAAACATTAACTAAAGGCAAACCAACCTTTGCGAGCAAGACAATGCCAGCCAGCAGTAAACTTGTAGCGACTAGCACCCAAAACGCGCAATTAAACGTTGTCTTTATGACCCGCATAAGTTGGACCTCTGTTAGCGCAACACCACATCATATTGATCTTGGGTATAGACGGGGTCAACTTGAAAACGAATGGTTTTACCTATGAAAGCCTCTAACTCGGCAACAGCCGTACTGTCTTCATCCAAAAAACGCTCTACTACCGAACTACTTGCCAACACAGTATAAGTTTGAGAATTATAGGCACGGTCTGCACGCATAATTTCACGAAGAACCTCGTAACACACTGTTTCAGGTGTTTTAACAAAGCCACTTCCACGACATGAGCGACATGGCTCACATAACACCTGCCCTAAACTTTCACGGGTACGCTTGCGAGTCATCTCAACTAAGCCTAACTCTGATACACCAGTAATTTTGGTTTTGGCATGGTCAGTCTCTAAGACTTTTTCAAGCATACGCAGCACTTGACGCTTATGCTCTTCATCTTCCATATCAATAAAATCGATAATGATGATACCACCGAGATTTCGAAGGCGAAGCTGTCGACCAATTGCTGTTGCGGCTTCTAAGTTAGTTTTATAGATTGTTTCCTCTAAATTCCGACTTCCAACAAACGCACCGGTATTTACATCGATGGTCGTCATTGACTCGGTCTGCTCAATTAGCAGGTAGCCACCTGATTTAAGCTGAACTTTACGGTCAAGTGCACGTTGAATTTCATCTTCTACACTGTATAAATCGAAGATTGGGCGCTCACCTGGGTAGTATTCAATACGACCTAGTAAGTCAGGAATAAAGTCTTCAGCAAAACCACGTAGCTTGGCGTAATTTTCTTTAGAATCAATACGAATTTTTTCAGTTGAAAGGCTAACTAGATCTCGCATTGTGCGCAGATGTAAAGGTAAATCCTCATAAATTACGGAAGGAGCTTTTACATTGGTAATTCGCTTTTTAACGGATTGCCATAGTCGAGTTAAGAAATTAATGTCGGACAGGATCTCTTCTTCTCCAGCACGCTCAGCTGCCGTCCTAAGAATATAACCACTGGTTTCGTCACGATCTTCCAGTGCTTTGGAAACCAGCGATTTCAATCGATCACGTTCCACTTCATCCTCGATACGTTGACTTACGCCAACGTGTGCCTGATCTGGCATGTACACCAAATAACGGGAAGGAATGGATAAATGTGTGGTTAGACGTGCCCCTTTGGTACTAATAGGATCTTTTGTAACCTGGACAACTAAAGACTGCCCTTCACGCAAATAATCTCCTATTTGATCACTTGGGTTTATAGCGTCTCGATCAGCGACCTCTGAAACATGAATAAACGCGGCGCGCTCCAAGCCAATATCTACAAAAGCTGCCTGCATACCAGGTAAAACACGAACTACCTTACCTAAATAAATATTACCTACGATGCCTTTTCGAGTGGAACGTTCGATATAGACTTCTTGCAGCACACCATTTTCAACAAGCGCTACCCTAATCTCCATGGGTGTAACATTAATTAATACATCTTCACTCACGAGTTTTCTCCTTTAAAGGGCTAACACCAAATTCAGCCAAAAGTTGTGTCACCTCATATACAGGTAGCCCAACTACAGCAGAAAAGGAACCGGAAATATGCTTTACAAACATCCCAGCCAACCCTTGAATAGCATAAGCCCCTGCTTTGTCAGCAGGCTCTCCAGTGTTCCAGTAATGTTCAATTTCTAGATCAGAGATCTCACGAAACTCAACATCAGAAATCACATTACAGGTTGCAACACGGTTTAACCCACTATTACAAACGCACAGAGAAGTCATTACTTGATGTTTTTGTCCAGATAGAGCTCGCAACATACTTTTTGCATGCTCGAAATCTGCCGGCTTACCTAAAATAGTACCTCCTAATACCACACTGGTATCCGAAGCAATCACAATGGCACGATGAGACAATTCATATTGATTGGCAACAGCCTCAGCTTTCTCTCTAGCCATTCGCAGCACGTACTCTTCGGGCTTTTCTAAAGCATAAGGGGTTTCATCAATGTCTGCAGGAATGATTTGAAAGTCATTCACTAAATGGGACAGCAACTCTTTTCTTCTAGGTGACGAGGAAGCAAGGATAATCATTTAATTGCCTATTATTGAATCGAATATAGCCTGCGAATACTGCGCAACAACACAAATAACCATGGCCATAAAATGGCAGACACCAAGGCAGGCATGAATATCATCAGTGTTGGGTCGGCATCACCGGTATAGTGATCAACCCAAAAGCCGACCAACTGATTAATTGAAATAAGTAAAAAGATAAAAATACTTTGCTGCCAACGACGATACATTCGAAGTCGCTTATATAGACTTGCACAGGCTGCTGTAACAATCACATAAGTTAAAGAATGCTGACCAATGACACCTCCTTGCAACAAATCGACCAACAATCCTAAAAACCAAGCAATACCCACCCCGACTTTAAAAGGCAATGCAATCACCCAATAAAGAATAACAAGTAGAGTCCATTCTGGTTTATACCAGACTAAATCTGAGGGAAAAACCAACCCCTCTAACATCAAAGCGGCAATAAAAGTCAGCACGAAGATAATGGTAGATTTCATTGTCCTACCTCTTCAGCTCGTTCAATTAGCATAACATGTCGACTTCGACCTAATTGAGCAAGTGGAACCACATCCACGTCAGCATAAGGTTTACCAGATACGTGCCTAACATTTCGCACGACCCCAACCGGATAACCAATAGGAAATCGATTTGCTAGACCATTTGTGGTCAAAATATCACCTTTCTTTATATCAGCGGTATGAGGAACACTCATCAGCTCTAGTCGACGCATGTCACCTGTACCACGTAAAACACTTCTAAGACCTGTTCTTGCTAATTGGACAGGCACAAAGTGACTCGCATCTGCAATCAACAAAACTCGACTAGTATAGGCTGACGTTTCAACAACTTGACCAAGCACTCCTGTGGCATCTAATACTGGCTGACCAACATAGGCGCCGTTAGAAAAGCCTTTATCAATTAAAACCTTATGGCTATATGCATTTTGATCAAAGCCAATCACCTCACCCATCACTACTTTTTCTTCAACTCTTTGAGATGCGTCAAGTAGCTCACGTAAGCGCACATTTTCAGCTTTTAACGAATCTAATCGCTGCAACTGACCACGCAACATAAGCAATTCTTGATTAAGAGATTGGTTATGGGCGACGAGATCCTCACGACTATCAAGGTGCATTTCCGACCAACTGATCATTTTTTGAGGTGCACTGACCACAATCTGTATCGGCGTGACTAGCCAAGTAAGGTATGGTCGGATAGGACTAAAAATTTTATATTGTAATTCACCCACAATCATAGCGAGTGAAAGCAATACCAGCACAACAAAACGTGCGCTGGATACTTTACCTGATAAAAACGCAGAACTACTAATGGGAAAAACTCCTATTAATTAGTCACTCTCAGGAGAGAAAAGTTCAGAAGCGTGTTTATCCATCATTTCTAATGCCATTCCACCACCACGCGCAACACACGTAAGCGGATCATCGGCAACGATTACTGGTAACCCTGTCTCATCGCTGATTAATCGATCAATTTCACGCAACAACGCGCCACCGCCCGTTAACACAAGGCCAGACTCAGCAATATCAGCAGCAAGCTCAGGAGGCGACTGTTCAAGAACGCCTTTAATAGCGTGCACTATTTGCGCCAAGGGTTCCTGTAGAGCTTCTAAGATTTCAGAACTCTTAAGCGTAAATGCACGTGGCACGCCCTCAGCTAAATTACGGCCACGCACATCAATTTGTAGCTCTTCGCCAGTATGATATGCCATACCAATCTCTGTTTTAATACGCTCTGCTGTTGCATCACCAATTAAGCTACCGTACTGACGACGCACATATGTAGTAATCGCTTCATCAAAGCGGTCGCCACCAATACGAATAGATTCGGATGTTACGATGCCATTCAAGGAAATGATCGCGATTTCAGTGGTACCACCACCGATATCAATTACCATTGATCCAGATGCTTCAGCGACCGGAAGGCCTGCACCAATGGCTGCAGCCATTGGCTCTTCGATAATGAAAACTTCTCGAGCGCCCGCTCCCAATGCAGATTCTTTAATTGCACGACGCTCAACTTGTGTTGACTTACAAGGCACACACACCAAGACTCTGGGACTCGGTTTTAGCATGCTGTTTTCATGTACCTTAGAAATAAAGTATTGAAGCATTTTTTCGGTTACATGGAAGTCAGCTATTACACCGTCCTTCATCGGGCGGATAGCCGTAATGTTTCCAGGCGTACGTCCTAACATGCGCTTCGCGTCAACTCCAACAGACGCTACAGTTTTTTGATTACCATTGTGGCGAATTGCTACAACAGACGGTTCATCCAAAACGATTCCACGATCGCGCACGTAAATAAGGGTATTGGCTGTTCCCAAGTCAATGGATAGGTCGCTTGAGAACATTCCCCTAATTTTTTTAAACATGAATTTCTACACCCTGAAAAGATCCATTACGAATAGTCAGAAAATGTAACAACCCGAGGTTCTTTGGGCAAGCCGTAAGGGCATAAATATGTAATTTCTTTACGCATATATCTTTGTTTATTGGTGGTTTTTCACTTGGCATAGGAATAAACGATCTTTTTACGCCATGACCTTTCTACCTTTTCTTAATGGCGCTACAATGAACCTATTTTTTGAAAACCGATAAAATTAGGTGAAACATGTCTCTAGAAAAGCAAGACGTGCTCAAAATCGCGCACCTTGCTCGTTTATCGTTAGATGATAACGATGCCGAGCAATACCAAAATTCCTTAACAAGTATTCTTGACTTGGTTGAACAAATGCAATCCGTCGATACTAATGGAGTTGAGCCGCTATCTAATCCGCTCGAAGCAAAACAGCGTTTACGTGATGATGTCGTGACGGAAGGCAATCGTCGTAATGCCTTCCTTGCAAACGCACCTCAAACCGAAGCGGGCCTTTTCTTGGTTCCTCAAGTTATTGAATAAGAGCTTAATTAAATGGTTGATCAAAGCATTACTTCGCTCGCCAAAAAATTGCGAGCAAAAGACATTTCCAGCGTTGAGCTGACGCAAGACTATCTAGCACGCATCAAGCACCTAGACGGACAATTGAACAGCTACATTACCGTGAGCGATGAAATCGCCCTTGCCCAAGCAGAAGCCGCTGACAAGTTGATCGCCAGTGGCTCAACAAGTGCACTAGCTGGAATCCCGATTGCCCACAAAGATTTATTTTGTACAGACGGCATTTTAACGACATGCGCATCAAAAATGCTGCATAACTTCATACCACCATACGAATCAACCGTAACAGGCCGCATGCAAGCTTCTGGTGCCGTCACATTGGGCAAAACCAATATGGACGAATTCGCCATGGGTTCTTCAAATGAGAACAGTCATTACGGCGCCGTCAAAAACCCTTGGAACATAGACAAAGTACCTGGCGGCTCTTCCGGTGGCTCTGCTGCCGCGGTAGCAGCAGGCCTATGCGTCGCTGCGACAGGCACTGACACAGGCGGCTCGATTCGTCAGCCCGCTTCTTTTTGCGGTATTACAGGCCTAAAACCTACCTACGGTCGTGTTTCCCGTTTCGGCATGATCGCTTACGCTTCTAGCCTTGACCAAGCCGGCCCTATGGCTCGTTCTGCAGAAGACTGTGCGTTCATCCTGCAATCGATTGCAGGCTTTGACACAAACGATTCAACCTGCTCTGAAATAGCGACAGAAGACTATACTGCAAACCTGGATGCACCACTAAATGGTTTAAGCATCGGCCTTCCAAAAGAGTATTTTGGTGATGGACTGAATAATGACGTTGCCAAAGCAATCCAAGATGCAGTCAAAGAATTTGAAAAGTTGGGCGCAACGGTAAAAGAGATCTCTTTACCGAACCTAAACCTAAGCATTCCATCTTATTACGTCATCGCACCTTCCGAAGCATCTTCTAACCTATCTCGCTTTGACGGCGTTCGTTACGGCTACCGCTGTGAAGATCCAAAAGATTTAATGGACATGTACAAGCGTTCACGTGGCGAAGGCTTCGGCAAAGAAGTTCAGAAGCGCATCATGGTTGGCACATACGCTTTATCGGAAGGCTACTACGACGCTTATTATTTGAAAGCGCAACGCATTCGCCGCCTGATTAAAGAGGATTTTGTCAAGGCGTTCGAGCAAGTAGATGTCATTATGGGCCCTGTTGCACCGACCACTGCATTCGGTATCGGCGCCAAAACTGACGACCCAATTGCCATGTACCTAGAAGACATATATACCCTATCGGTTAACTTAGCAGGTGTTCCTGCAATGTCCATTCCAGCTGGGTTCGCCGATGGTATGCCAGTCGGCCTGCAAATCATGGGCAACTACTTTTCTGAGGCCAAGCTTTTAAATGTTGCACATAAGTTCCAACAAGCAACGGATTGGCACACTAAAAACCCTAGCTTGGCAGAAGGAGCTTAAATATGAATTGGGAAGTTGTCATCGGCCTGGAAATCCACGCCCAACTATCAACCAACTCTAAATTATTCTCTGGTGCCGCCACGAGCTTTGGTGCAGAGCCTAATACAAACACAACACTTGTTGATCTTGGCATGCCTGGCGCTTTGCCTGTGTTCAACAAAGAAGCCCTACGAATGGCCGTCATGTTCGGCCACGCTGTTAATGCTGAAATTGGCATGACATCGATTTTTGCGCGCAAGAATTACTTTTACCCAGACCTACCCAAGGGCTACCAAACCAGTCAGATGGACGACCCTATTGTAGGCAAGGGACATCTAGATATCACATTAGATGATGGCACTATGAAACGCGTAGGAATCACGCGCGCCCATCTAGAAGAAGATGCAGGCAAATCTTTACATGAAGATTTCCACGGTATGACGGGCATTGACCTTAATCGCTCTAGCACACCTCTTCTTGAAATCGTCTCTGAACCAGATATCCGATCAGCAAAAGAAGCGGTTGCCTACGTAAAAATGATCCACTCAATTGTCACTTACCTAGGCATTTGTGATGGCAATATGGCCGAAGGCAACATGCGCTGTGACGTCAACATTTCTCTACGCCCTAACGGTCAAGAGGCCTATGGTACTCGTACGGAAATCAAAAACGTAAACTCGTTTCGCTTTATTGAGCGTGCCATTTACACTGAGATAGAACGTCAAGCAGACATCCTTGAAGATGGCGGTAAGATCACTCAAGAAACTCGCTTATACGATCCAGACAAAGATGAAACTCGCAGCATGCGCTCCAAAGAAGAAGCCAACGATTACCGTTACTTCCCTTGCCCAGACTTACTGCCTATCGAGTTAACGCAAGAATACGTAGACCAAATCGCAGCCAACCTCCCTGAGTTACCCAAGCAAAAAGCAGATCGCTTTATGTCTGAGTACAAGCTAAGTGAGTACGACGCGGGCGTTTTATCTGCTACACGCGCTATGGCTGACTATTTTGAAGAAACTGCAAACGTAGCAGGCAATGCCAAGCTTGCCGCAAACTGGGTCATGGGTGAGTTAAGCAAATACCTTAACTCAGAGTCGAAAGACATCTCTGAATCACCGGTATCTGCCGGACATTTAGGCGGCCTACTGGTTCGCATTGAAGACAACACTATCAATGGCAAAACAGCTAAAAGCGTTCTTCAAGCCATGTGGGATGGTGAAGGCTCAGCCGATGACATCATTGAAGCGAAAGGCCTCAAGCAAGTAACAGACACTGGCGCCATCGAAGCCGTAATTCAAAGTGTTATTGATGCCAATCCAGCTCAAGTTGAGCAGTTCCGTGCGTCTGATGAAGACAAACAGAAAAAAATGATTGGCTTCTTTATGGGGCAAGTCATGAAAGCCTCTCAAGGTAAAGCCAATCCAGGCATGGTGACACCCATTCTAAACAAACTATTAAAAGGCTAATCGTCTTTCAGTAGCAGAAAAGCCCGCACGCTGCGGGCTTTTTTTATAAGACACATATAGCAAAACCCAGTAAGCACCACCCTTTATGCTACTTCGCTATCAAATGGCTCGATACGATTTCGTCCGGCATTTTTAGCACGATACAGTTGAAAATCTGCAGACTCGAACGCAGCCATCAAGCTATCCTCAGGACTTATGCAAATTCCAATACTGCATGTCACTGCCAATCGCTTCTCGGTGAATAACATACAGCGAACCGATTTCATAAACCGTTGTATGCTTAATCGCATTTCTCTCTCCGGCCTAACTGAAATCACGGCAAACTCCTCACCGCCATAGCGCCCTACTACATCATTCGGAAAGCTCTCTTGTAGTAATTTAGCGAATTGTACGATCAGCTCGTCACCGACACGATGCCCCAGTGAATCATTTACCTGTTTAAATTCATCTAAATCAAACATACAAACACTTAGACAATCCAAACTCTCTCGGCTTGCAAAAAGCGTCTCTCCCTGCTCGAACAAACAACCTCGATTGAATAGTCCAGTTAAAGAGTCTAACTTCGCCGACAACTGAATTTTCTCCAGCATTTCCATAGAATCCAAGCTACTAAAAACTCGCCAATAAAATTCTTCATGGTGAAATGGCTTCTTTAGAAAGTCATTTGCTCCACCTTTTATAAACTTTGCCGACATCAAGCCATCCCCCTCGGAAGACACCCCAATGAACACCAAATTCTGATAGCGAGGCTGCTCACGCAAAGCTTTCACTAATTCACAGCCATCCATATTCGGCATATGATGATCTGAAATAACCAGCTTAATATCAGGTTTTTCTTTTAATTTTTGCAATGCTTCAAGACCATCGCAGACGCTTTCCACTTCAAATTTGGCTTTAGTTAATAAGCTGCAAATGATATTCCTACTAACGGAACTGTCATCCACAACCAATACCTTTGTATGCATGTTTTTACGCAAACGATCGAGCACTTTAACCACTTGATTGTAGGCAAAACGACAGTCTTTCGTAATGTAATCTAGAACACCTTCTGCCAACAAACGCCCACGCAGGGTTTCACTAAAATTGCCTGTTAATACAACCGTTGGTATACCTTGCTCCAGTACCTCATTGACCACCTCTCCATTTGGGGCATCAGGCAGATTAAGGTCCACCACTGCTGCAAGAAATACCACATCTTGCTTCATAGCTTCCCTAGCTGTCGCTAGATCCTTACACATCACACAACGAAAGAAAGGATTTGCACCTATTAACTTCGCGAGGATTTTTCTAACAACAGCGGTATCTTCAACCACTAATATGTTATACATTCTGCTACCTTTAAGATTACTCTAATTGAATGTAACAGCGATTTGAAAATTTAACGTCTGGTTCTTAGTAGTAAATCAGTGAATATTTGTAAAAAGAGTCCCATGAATTGTCGATCTCACTGCGGCGCGTGCTGCATTGCCCCCTCTATTTCCAGCCCCATTCCCGGCATGCCGAAGGGCAAACCTGCGGGTGTACCCTGTATTCAGCTTGACGAGCAATTTGGCTGTAAAATATTTGGACAACCCGAACGCCCTGCTGTCTGCGCAAATTTTAAAGCAGTGGAATATGTTTGTGGTAAACACCGAGACCAGGCGCTAGCAATCCTTGACGATATGGAGTCCACAACACAACCGAACATCCGCCTAAAGGATCTTACATGAAATCGTTTACACGTCATTTCGGTACAGCGCTTGTCACCTGCGCCATGTTAGCCGGCTGCTCCTCCAATACACCCAGTACTCAGACTAAAAACTTCATTGAAACATCCCCTTCCGACACTCAAATTGAAAGTAGCGTTCGACAACAAGTGTCTTGGATGCTGGAAGCATTTACACCCATCGCGGGTCAAGCGCTACCAAACAAGAACGTCTTAGAGGCCTATGAGTTCCGGGATTTTGATCCTATCTGGATCAAAGAAACACAATTAGACATGGCCGTCTATAAGCTCGTTAATACACTCGAAAGCGCGCGAAGCCATGGCCTTAACCCTGTCCATTACCATCTTGAAACACTTAAAGAATACCTAGCAATCAAGAAGCCAAGTTCACAACAGCTTGCTGAGCTCGACGTGATCGCAACCATTGCCCTTTCAAGCTATGCTCACGATCTTTCTAATGGCCGTTATGAGCCGCAGTTAATTGACCCCAATTGGCGCCTTGATGCACCCAGTAAAGACTGGCAAAACCTATTGTTCTTAGACTCGCCAACCAATATGGTGAATTACCTACCGACCCTTGCACCTCGGCAACCTGATTATCAAGTACTTCAAAATTGGCTGGTTTTTTATCAGGAAACCGCTCAAAAAGAAGGCGATATCCGTATTGAGGTAGGCGTACCTTTACGATTTGGCGATGAAGGACCGCGAGTGGCTCAGCTGCGTGCGCGATTGGTTCAATTAGGAGACATCAGATTCTCTAGTCGCAAAGTGAATGAAGACTATTTTGATAATGACATTCGTGAGGCGTTAAAACGCTTTCAAAAGCGCCACCATTTAGCATCTGATGGTGCCGCCGGCACTCGAACAATACAAATGCTCAATGTTCCTTTGGAAGAGCGTGCCAAACAAATTGCTTATAATCTAGAGCGCTGGCGCTGGCTACCTTCACAACTTGAAGACAATCGCGTTTGGGTTGATTTAACTGACTATACAGCTCATATTTTCTTGAACGGCCAAAATGAAAGCATGAAGGTGGTAATCGGTAAACCAGAGCGAAAAACTAATGTGTTTTATGGCAAAATGACTTATATGGTCACTAATCCAACTTGGCGCGTTCCTATGCGTATTGCGCGCGAGAATATATTGCCTAAGCTACAGAAGAACCCCAACTATCTAACCGAAAACGGTTATCAGCTTTACTCCAGCTGGAGCATTGGCGCAAAACGAATAGATCCATTATCAATTAAATGGAATGACATCAAACCTGAAGACCTTCACTTCCGTTTTGAGCAAGCAGCGGATGATAATAATGCACTGGGAGCCTATAAATTTATGTTCCCCAACAAATTCGATATTTATCTGCACGACACGCCAGCAAAGCATCTTTTTAGAGAACAAGACCGTGCCTTCAGCTCTGGCTGTATTCGCTTAGAGCGTCCAGAAGGTTTTGCCGATTTACTGGTTGCTGGCGATAAAAAACGCCAAAATCAGCTGGCTCAAGCACGTCAATCCAAGCAAACCAAAGTCATCTCATTGAAAGATGAGTTACCTGTCTATTTAGTTTACTTTACTGTCGTACCAAACAGTAATGGTATGCCAGAATTCCGTAATGACATCTATGAGCGCGATACATTAATGGAAGAAGCGATGGGGTATGCCCCTTTTCAAACCAAAGAAAGCATTTAGGCAAAAGCAAGACACAAATAAATGGGGCTTAATCGCCCCATTTATCAAAACTAGGATTTGGTCATTTTACCATCACGCAAACCGTAATTTCTTCTCGGTCATGATATAGATGTTTATATTGCATTTCATATCTCAACCCCTGCTGTTTCAGTTGACTAGAAATAAGTTCAAAACACTGAACCACTTCCTGATATCGTTTCTTCATTGGCAGCTTCAAGTTAAATATGGCGCGCTGAGTCCACCCTTCACATAACCATTTAGCCATGAGTTCCGCCACTAAAATTGGGCGTTCAACCATGTCACATACCAACCAGTCAACTTTTCCTGGCGGCTTAAACTTAAAGCCATCTTCAGTCATATGCGACACTAGTCCTGTATTCATTAACTCTTTCTGCATCGGCCCATTATCAACCGCGTAGGTATGAATACCTCTGATAACAAACTGATACGTCCATCCGCCTGGCGCAGCCCCCAAATCTACAGCATGCATGCCTTCGTAAAGATCTCTTTCTCGTCTTTGTTCTGGCACAAACTGCAGTAAAGCCTCCTCTAACTTTAAGGTTGAACGAGAAGGCCCCTTAGAGGGAAAGCGCAATCGACGAATACCCGATAAGAACTCAGATCGACAAGACTGGTAGCTAACACCAAGGTAGGCTTGATTCCCTTCCATGAAAAAGACATGATGACGGATACCTACTGCTTTTTTACGCAGCAATCCCGCTTTTTTCCATGCCCCCATCAACGGTTTTTCAATCTTTTTTATCAGTCCCGCTAACGCTTTAGCTTCGTTAGTATCCGCGGTTTCAAACCACATGTCTTCTGCAAGGGGAAGCTCTCGAGCCGCTTCAAGAAGCGCCTGCACTCGACCGCCCTTTTCGAAATCAATGACATCATTTACTGCAATGATTTGACGCGCAAAAATTAGATGATTAAATGACAGAGATTGAATTAACGTTTCTCCACCTTGTTCATCACCAGTGTTATACAACACATAACCTGAGTTTTCAGCGGGAACGCCATAGCCATAAAAGCCATGTTCAGATGCTTTATCTGAAATTTCTGCTAGAGCGTCTCGCTCAAATCCCGGACGGCAATATATTAAAACGTTTTTCATAGTTAAAAGGTGGTTTTCTTAGGAATCGTGAATTTAGGCCATGACAAAGATGGCTCGAAAAAATATTGTTGATATAAAGACCGGATCGAGTCCGAAAAATGTTCGCCCTCTTTAGGCCAACTTTCAAAATACATCGGCTTTCCTTGCCACTCAAATGCAAGGGAGTAGGCATGTAAATAGCCACGATCTGATACATTGCCACTATAACGCTCATCACCTAAAATTGCCGCACCAATGCTTTTTAGCGCAACACGAATTTGATGTGTTTTACCCGTCAATGGACGTATCCAAAAATAACGTTTACCAGACTCAGAAAAGCTAAAAAACTGAGTAACAGCAAGGTTGTCACCTTGAGTAGAAAGCTTCCACTGACCACGTCGACTCGGCAACATTGAACCTGAAATAGTACCCTGCTTCTTCTTTGCTTTATTGACTGATACAGCAATATACCTTTTTTCTAAAGTATGCTTCGCGAACAATTCACCAAAGGTCGCTGCTGCTCCCTTATTCGTTGCAAACAGAATCAAGCCAGATGTCATTTTATCCAGACGATGCAAAGGATAAAACGTCTGCTCCGGATAGGTTTGATTTAAGCGCTCAGCAAATCCAATGCCGCCCTCTGAGTGAAAACTCTCTCCAGCCGGTTTAACGACCACCCAGAAATCATCGTGATTTAACACGACTTCAATTGGATCCATTTATTCTTTCTCACTTATTAGCTTACGTTGATTTCAACGCGGTTACGGCCATTATTTTTTGCCATGTATAACGCTTCATCCGCTCGCGCCAATATTTGCTCATAACGCAACGTATCATCAGTAATTTCAGCCACTCCAATACTAGTAGTAACATGTATTGGCGTAGCATGCCCCTCGATTTGAATCGCTAAATCTGCAATTTGAACTCTTAAATGTTCCATAGCACTGACAGCATCTTTTAAACGAGTATTAGGCATAACAATGACAAATTCTTCACCCCCGTAACGACCAATCCAATCTCCTCGACGCGAAGTATTCGACATGACTTGCGCAAAGCTTTTCAAAACGGTATCACCCACTTCATGCCCAAATCGATCGTTGATGTTTTTAAAATGATCTAAATCCAGAATAGCAAAACAGCAACGTTGATTACTGATAATTGAATCGGCAAACACATTGACGGCTTCGGCCAAAACCTTGCGACGGTTACTGAGTTTAGTTAAATCATCCACTTCAGCAAGATTACGAAGATGCTCATTAAGCTTACGTAGTTTTGTGACAACTACTCCAGCAATTAAAACAATTAAAGTACAGGACGCTATAAATGTGCACAGCGCTATAAGCAAGCGAGTATCCATTGATATGTACTGGGTAGTAGCAGGTGCGAACAACTTAATGAAGGTAAAGACTAATAAGGCAAAGAAGCAAACCAACAGTTGAGCTTTTCCGCTCTCGACTCGAAACCCTGTAACCGAATATGCAGCTAATACCACTAGCAGCCACATGAAGTTACTATCTGAGCCATAAAACAAGAAGGTACAGAAAGCAATATACGTCGCACAAGCAACTGGAAACAGTATTCTTGATGTGCGGGCATAACCTTTAATAGATAGCGCAAAACCGATTAATGAAACAGCAGCGCCAACAAAATGAACCGTGGACTCAATGAACCAGCTATTAGCCATAAAGACTAAAGCAGACAATGCCCCAACGATCATAGAAAGCAAATAAGTTATATTAACCACTTGCTTGCGATTCAGATCGACATCAATACTATTTTTAGCACTGAGTTCAGCAAGCTTTTCAAAGTATTTCTTCAACAGAGACAAAATTTGTCCTATTAGACAGCGGTCATAGCACCAAAACCAAAGAATTTAGAGCCAAATATTTAAGTTCCATTTTACACGAGCAGATAGCGCACGCCTACGCCTAATTCTGAACCAATCGGTCAAATAAAGCACCAACATAGAGCAATGCTGACCATAAAATCAGGAATAATGCACTTCAAACATAAATAATGTACAGCAACAAAGCTGACCGTGCAGACAAACAACTTAAAATTGCGTATTCTTCGCGACTTATTAAATCTTTCGTATAGTTACGATCTATTGGCACAGTTATTGATTGTCAGTTACTCGGCTTACAAAGTACTTGCTCAATCTGAGTCCGCAAAGGAAGGCCTAACGTCAATATTGACGAAATAAAGAAGCGTTCTCTTAAGACGTTTAACATCCAATTACATAGAGAATTAACGGTGTCGGAAACATTGAAAAACCAGAGTTCTAGACCACGTTTAGAGCTACTGAATATCACTAAACAGTACCCCGGATGTCTGGCTAACGACCAGATCTGCATGAAATTAATGCCAGGTGAAATACATGCACTATTAGGTGAAAATGGTGCTGGCAAAAGTACGTTAGTAAAAACAATCTATGGCGTAGTCGCCCCAGACGCAGGTCAGATTCTATGGGATGGTCACGAAGTTGAAGTCAAGTCTCCTTCCAAGGCCCGTGACTTAGGCATCGGCATGGTGTTCCAACATTTTTCATTATTTGAAACACTCACTGTCGCGCAAAACATAGAGCTGTGTTTAAGTCGATCACAATTGCATTCAATCGGCGACTTAGCTGAACGTATTCGAGACCTATCTAGAACCTACGGCCTCAACGTTGACCCAGACAGATTCGTACATTCCCTTTCGATTGGAGAGCGCCAACGCGTCGAGATCATGCGTTGTCTGGTACAATCGGTAAAACTTTTGATTCTTGATGAGCCCACTTCAGTATTAACGCCACAAGAAGTTGCTGGACTATTCACCGTCTTGAAAAAACTCTCTTCTGAAGGCTGTAGCATTTTATTTATTTCTCACAAGCTTCATGAAGTAACGGAAATTTGTCATAACGCCACAATTCTCCGCGGAGGCAAATTCGTAGGTGATTGTGAACCAGCGAATGAAACGCCTGCCACAATAGCCAAAATGATGGTAGGTGACTTGGCTGAACAAGATGCTGGCTATGAAAAAGCATTCGGTGAAACTATTGTCTTTACTGCTAATAATCTCTCTTTAACCGCTAAACACCCTTTTGGCACTGCCTTGAAGCAGATTAACTTTGAGCTGTACAAAGGTGAAATTCTAGGCATTGCTGGTGTCGCGGGTAACGGGCAAGAAGAACTGATGTCGATCATCAGCGGAGAAGACAATCGTCATCTTAAAAATATGTTAACTCTTGATGGCCGTGATATTGGCACTCAATCTGCTGGCCTACGCCGACGAAACGGATTGGCTTATGTACCAGAAGAACGCTTGGGGCGTGGTGCTGTACCTGAAATGAGCTTGTCAGAGAATACATTATTGACGCACAGTCGTGGTTTTGTAAAATCCGGCCTTGTGAACTGGAAAGCCTTAAAAGAGTACGCCAAAAGCCTTATCTCCCAGTACAGTGTTAAATGTCATGGCGAGTTTTCTGAAGCTAAAAGCTTAAGTGGTGGTAACCTACAAAAGTTCATTATGGGGCGTGAAATCGGCCAAAACCCCAAAGTTCTTATTTGTGCTCACCCAACTTGGGGAGTAGATGTTGGTGCCGCACTGGCCATACATCAAGCGTTATTACAGCTTCGCGATCAAGGTGCCGCGATTTTATTAATTTCAGAAGATATCGACGAGCTTTTCTTGCTAGCAGACCGTATGGCTGCCGTGTGTGACGGTCATCTTTCTCCCGTTGTTCGCGCCGAAGAAACGTCCATAGATCAAATAGGTCAGTGGATGGCGGGTACCTTCATTAATGAATCAGAGCAACAGGAGGCACTCGCATGATTCAAGTGCAAGCTCGAACAGAACCCAGCACACTAATGACGTTTGCATCGCCTTTTTTAGCCATTGTACTCACATTAATTTTTGGCTCTCTGCTGTTTACGGCTCTCGACAAAGATCCATTACAAGCACTGCATGTACTGCTAATACTACCATTATCAGACGCTTATAATATTAGTGAAATGCTGGTTAAAATGGGGCCATTGCTGCTTTGCGCCGTCGGTTTGGCTTTGTGTTATCGCGCCAACATGTGGAACATTGGTGCTGAAGGCCAACTGTTGGCAGGAGCGCTTGGCGGCAGTGCAGTTGCCCTGATGTTCATTGACTCCAATTCCGCTTTAGCGATGCCCCTGACTTTATTGGGTGGAATCCTCTCTGGCATGGCTTGGGCAGGCATCGCCACTTTTCTCAAAGTAAAATTTAACTCTAACTTAATTCTTACCACCATAATGCTGAATTATATTGCATTGTACTTGTTAATCTGGGCGGTTCATGGGCCACTACGCGATCCAGAAGGCTTCGGTTTTCCTGAGTCAGCGTTGTTCTCAGATGCTACCTTGCTACCTGTACTTTCAGACAGCGGGCGAGTACACCTTGGCGTTGCCTTTGCTATTGTATCGGCCCTATTTGCTTGGTTTTTGCTGTCCAAAACACACCTTGGATTTAAGATTCGGGTCTACGGTGCAGATGAACCTGCCGCGATCTATGCAGGTTATAATTCCAAAGCAATAAGTTGGTTTGTCATGCTGTTTGCAGGTGCTTTGGCCGGATTGGCGGGCGTATCCGAAGTAGCCGGACCTATCGGCCAGCTCACGCCAAATGTCTCCCCTGGGTACGGTTATTCCGCTATTATCGTTGCTTATCTTGGTCGACTCCACCCCGCAGGTGCCATTGTCGCAGCTATTTTTTTAGCTATTTTATACATGGGTGGAGACTTAGCTCAGATAGAAATGGGCATTCCGATTGCTGTCGTAGGAATGTTTCAAGGAATATTGTTGTTCTTCCTCTTGGCGTGTGATTTCTTCATTCGTTACCGCATCGTACCTTATCGCGAAAAAATGGCTTAGGAGCAAAGCGTGGATATTGATCTAATTACTCAAGTACTGTTTGCAGCCATTAAAACGGGCACTCCTCTTCTATTTATCGCTCTAGGCGAGGCCATTTGTGAAAAAACAGGGGTCTTAAACTTAGGGCAAGAAGGTATGATGTTAATGGGTGCAGTGGTCGGTTTCATGGCCGCCTACGGCACTGGTAATGCAGGTTTCGGGCTGCTAGGAGCGATGATCATCGGCATGGTGATGAGCTTAATCTTTGGTTTTTTAGTGTTACATCTTGGCGCCAATCAAGTTGCAACAGGCTTAGCTCTGACCATCTTTGGCACCGGATTAAGTGCTTTCATCGGCTCAGGCGTTGTTGGTCAGACTATTACTGGTTTTCAACCTTTGTCGATCCCAGTACTTTCAGATATACCTGTACTAGGCAAAGTTCTATTTAGTCATGATGTGATGGTATATCTTGCTGTCCTTCTTGCCATCATAATTGCTTTTGTTGCAAACAAAACTCGATTAGGCCTGACGATTAAAGCCGTTGGTGAAAACCCAAATGCAGCCAACGCAATTGGCATTAAAGTGCTGCGAGTTCGCTACCTTGCTGTCATGTTTGGTGGCGCTATGGCGGGTTTAGGCGGTGCCTATATGTCATTGGTTTACACACCTATGTGGGTAGAAAACATGACCGCTGGACGAGGTTGGATAGCATTAGCCCTAGTTGTATTTGCTTCATGGAGAATTGGCAATATTGTATTAGGTGCTTATCTATTTGGATTGGCAAGTATTATGCATCTAGTTTTACAAGGTATGGGGTGGTCCATTTCTCCAAACTTATTAGCGATGCTGCCCTATGTGGCAACGATCATAGTGATGGTTATCATCAGTGCGGATAAATACAAAGAGAAGTTGCTCGCGCCACGGTCTCTTGGTAAACCATTCGACCCACGTCAAATGGCTTAGTTAATCGCGTTTAAAGTAAATCGCCTTCGGGCACAAAAGGAGCAAATAATGAAACTAAAAAGCTTACTTGTAGGTCTTGGTCTACTAGCAGGTGTTGCAACTGTGCAAGCTGCAGATGACCCATTTAAAGTCGGATTTGTCTATGTTGGTCCAGTAGGTGATCTTGGATGGAGTTACGAGCATGACCGTGGTCGTCAAGAGCTTCAAGAGTTCTTCGGTGATAAAGTTGAAACAACGTATGTAGAAAACGTGCCAGAAGGTGCAGACGCTCAGCGAGTTATCACTCAGTTAGCAAAAGCAGGTAATGACCTGATTTTTTCTACATCTTTTGGTTTCATGAACCCAACCTTAAAAGTCGCAAAACGTTTTCCTAACGTCACCTTTGAGCATGCAACTGGCTATAAACGCTCTAAGAACATGGGCACATACGTACTTCGTACCTATGAAGGTCGTTACGTATCAGGTATTGCTGCTGGAATGCTAACCGAATCAAATACAATTGGTTACATCGGCTCTTTTCCTATTCCTGAAGTCATTCGTGACATTAATGCTTCTTACATGGCAGCAAAAAGTGTAAATCCCGCAGTTACAATGAAAATTGTTTGGGTAAACTCTTGGTATGACCCAGGTAAAGAAACAGATGCGGCCAATGCACTGATGGACCAAGGTGTGGATGTGTTACTTCAGCATACAGATAGCCCTGCACCTTTGATTGCAGCAGAAAAACGCGGCGCACGTGCTATCGGTCAAGCATCGGATCAGAGCAGCTTCGCGCCAAACGCACACGTTTTCTCGGTACGTGATGATTGGGCTCCTTATTACATTAAGGTTACTCAAGAAGTTATGGATGGTACGTATGAACCCAAAGACTTTTGGGGTGGTTTTCAAGAAGACATGCTTAGTTTAGCGTCTATAAACGATAACTTACCGAAAAACGTTCGCGCTAAAATTGATGAAACATACGACTTGATCAATTCAGGTAAGTTTCACCCATTCACAGGCCCTATTAAAGACAATAAAGGAAACATAGTTGTTCCCGAAGGTCATACTCTCAGCGATACAGAATTAGCTCAGGTTAATTGGTACGTAGAAGGCATTACAGACGAAATACCACGCTAATCACGGTCTTTCCTTGTTTTTTGCGCAATGGGTGATCTATATCGATCGCCCATTTTTTTAACTATCAGATATAGTCTGTAGTTGTTAGTATCAGTTAAACTCATCGAAGAAATCATTTATGACTATTGATAATACAAGCTTTTTTAGAGAGACCAGTCAGAACCGTTACGATCTATTTGTTTCACACATTAAAAATGGTGGAACTTGCTATACCTTAGCCGACACGGAAGGCTGTTTGAACATCAATATCGGTAGTGAGCGAGTGTTGCCCGTTTGGCCCACAGAAGAAATGGCCAATGAATGGGCGAAATCTGATTATGAGGGCTTCAGTGCACTCGACATCAACAATGAAGCATTTTTTGAAGTATGGTTACCAGGAATGACCAATGACGGTGTGAGCGTTGGCGTAGCACCCAATATGTCAGGTGAAGGAATTGTGCTTCAGGCTAGCGAGCTGCTTCACGATATCCAAGGCTAACAAGGAGGCTCATTTGGCATCGTCATTATTTCGTAACTTAACAATTGGACTAATTAGTACAGCACTAATTGCATGTACAACGTCTCCAACAGGCCGAAAGCAACTTGTCTTATTACCTGACAGTCAGCTTAATGAAATGGGGGTTGCATCTTTTACAGAAATGAAAGCGGAGACACCTACATCCGAAAGTACTCAAGCTACTCAAAGAGTCCAATGTGTTGCCGACAAAATTATCTCAGTATTACCTGATAATTATCGTAAACAGGCTTGGGAAGTTGTTCTTTTCAATGATGAGCAAGTAAATGCTTTTGCTTTACCAGGTTACAAGATAGGTGTTTACACAGGTCTATTAGATGTTGCCGAAAACCAATCTCAACTAGCTGCTGTTATTGGCCATGAAGTTGGCCATGTACTAGCTCGCCATGGTAACGAGCGAGTTTCTACGCAACTAGCAACCAGTCAAGCTTTAGCTCTGGGCTATCAACTTTCCGGCGAAGAGTCGGCGACAAAATCTCTTATATTCCAAGGCCTTGGATTGGGCGCTCAGTTTGGAATCATTTTGCCATTTAGCCGAACCCATGAATCTGAAGCAGATTTTATTGGCTTAGACTTAATGGCCAAAGCAGGTTTTGATCCAACTGAAAGTGTAGCGCTTTGGCAGAATATGTCTCGAGAAGGTGGCAAGAGCACTACGCCAGAATTCCTATCGACACACCCTTCTCATCAAACTCGTATTCGAGACCTACAACAAGCAATGCCAACACCACAAAAGATCTACGCATCACTAAAAGCAAATAATCAAACAGCTCAATGCTATTGAATTACGCACATAAAAAAAGCTCTTAGGCCTTCCACTGCCTGAGAGCTTTTAATATCAGTCACTTATTTACCGTTATGGTTTTTTAACCCAAGCCTGACACCAACCATTTGCTTCCACTGCATGTCCTGCAAACAGCGGGCAAGCACCCGAACCGGCATTGTAGAAATTACAGTTACTACAAGCACTACCTTCTTTAAATGCTGCATGTGAAGCAGCACTCGCTGCATCGGGCACATACGCTAAAGCTTTAGCGTTAGGGGCACTCGGGTCTAACATTGGCAATGCAGCAAATGCATTAGATGTAAGCGCACCCATACCAAAAGGAAGTGCGGCCAAACCAAACAACCCTTTTTTTACAAACTTACGGCGACCACTATCAATCATCACTCTCTCCTGTTGATATCTTGTCCTATCGACTAGATCCGTTAATATGTTTTAACAAAAATAGACTAAAGCTGGAACAATTCTCAGGGCCTGACTTAAATCAGGAAATATGCATCCATTTCAGTGAAATTCGTGATATTGCTCTAACCGGTTACGCCCTGAGTTTTTGGCCTCATATAAAGCGTGGTCGGCACGTTTTAGTAAACCTTGATAGTCATAGCACCCTAACGCATTCGCCAAACCAATACTGACAGTTAAATTAAACTCATTATTCAGCTCTGGACAATGAAGTTGAGCGACACCTTCAAGTAGTTCATGACAAAGCGCTAAAGCTTGCTCTTCAGTACCATGAATTAACAAAGTAAACTCTTCACCACCCCAGCGAGCAACTACGTTTGGAGCAATCACAGATTTCTTTAAGAATTTAGCCATAAGCTTGATCACTTCATCCCCAACAATATGGGAGAAGCGATCATTTACTTGCTTAAAATGGTCGATATCAATAATGGCAAGATTCAGTCTACCCAACCCTTGAATTGATAACATAAAATCTCTACGTACTTTTTCATCGAAAGCACGACGATTAAACAGACCCGTTAACACATCCTCTTTGGACAACCGTTCAAAACGCTCTGATTGTTCCCTTAGCGCTTCAGTTTTTGTATGTATTTGGGTCGCCATATCACGCTGACGCTTTTTCAATGCATACACACGCCAGTACATTAGAAGACTTAATCCCGCGGCAAACGCAAAAATAAACAAAGCTTGTACATCTCTTCTTTGCCAGACTAAAGGCTGCAGTTCAAATTCGAAGTTTGTTGAGGACTCATGCCATTCCCCATAAGGATAACGTACACTGACATGAAACTTATATTGTCCAGGTGGTAAATTTGTATACTCAGCAACAGTTTGATTACCTTGGTAATTCCACTCATCATCAAATCCCACCAGTTTGGTTTGATATTGCAAACGCTCAGTCATGATGTAACTAAGACCAGCAAAATTGATTCGAATTCGATTTGAGCCAGGTTGAAGTAAGTTATCGCGCTGAGGGTTGATCGACAGCCCATCGACTTCAACATCTTCTATGACTATTGGTAAACTATATTGATAAAGTTGCTTAAGTGTCGTTGGCTGAATAAAGGACACCCCACCCGCCGTTGCGAAACCTAATAAGCCACTTTTAGAGCTTACTGCTGCGGGTGTTGAACCACCGTTGACTTGGCTGCTGCCCATACCATCTTCTGCACCAAAATGTTCAAAATTAATGCTATTAATTTCACCGGAGGCAGCACGGTGCGCCTCTACATAACTAATTTTCCAAATTCCGCGGTTACTTGTTAACCAAAAACTTCCCATGCGATCATAAACAACTTGAAACAGTTTATCGATTGGTAATCCCTCAGGCTTACCTACACCACTCAGTTCATTAGAGATCGTATTGTATCGAAGTAAGCCGCGATCGGTTGCCATCCATACAAAACCAGGTTCAATATAGAACCCAAACACATACTGCGCTTGCTCAAACTCCGAAATATCAATGGTAAGCATTCGATTGCGACGGTCATATACAGCAACCCCTTCTGCCGTACCAACCCAAATCCTACCGCGCTTATCTTCACTTAACGCTATAATATAATTATCGGGTAAACTAGAGGCGTGTTCATCAAAAAGGGTTCGAGTACCATCTTGCTCGAACATCACTAATCCGTTAACTGTACCAACCCAAGTACGCCCTCTTGAATCTTCTAATAATGATCGAACTTCATTAGCAGGCAACCCATTATCTTTGTTGTAAAGACGAGTCATCAGCCCAGAACTCCATCTGTAAACGCCGTTTCGTTGCGTACCCACCAAAACAGAATTATCAGAGGTATTTGCTAGACTCAGAGTTGACTGACGGGCCGCAGGCTGTGCACTTGCTGAGAGCACCTTTCCGTCTTCCAATAGGTTTAAACCTTCACTACTACCCACTAAAAAACGGTCACCTGGAATATTAAGTAACGTTCGTACAAAGTTACCTTCTAAGCCTTCCAACACTGAATAATTACGAAATGGCGCTTCACGTAAACGCATTACTCCACCGTTAGTGCCTATCCAGATACTGCCTTCAGAATCTTGAAACCAAGAGATTACACGATTATTTGGTAGGCCAGAATTGGTATCAATGTAATCGACACCACGAAGAGTGATGCGCATTAGCCCCTTATCAATCGAGCCCAACCATATATTTCCCTCATCGTCTTCTTCAGCAACTGTAATCGCTGATGTATTAAGCTCTGGTAGTAATTCGATAAATTGCTCTCCATCGAATTTCCAAGCCCCATCGCTCGTACCTATAAGTACATGGTCTCGATGATCAACGGAAACATAATAAACGCGAACATTTTCAGGCACATGAGGTATTCTCAGTTTTTCCGCGCCATTAGTAGATATGCGATAAAAGCCAGAACGCGTAGCTGCATAAATAGTTCCAGAGCGGGTTTGAGCAAGGTGGGCAGCACTTACGTTAAGCACTAATCGATCTTCAGAGTAGGTATGTTCACCCTCTTTTTCTCGATAGAATACCCCTTCACCCTCTACGGCAAGCCATAGATTGGAATCGCTGTCTAACAATATATCGTTTACAAGACTTTTTGCTGGGGGTTGTTGTGTCCAATGATAATGATCACGCAAAGTAATACCACCACGACCTCCACCAACCCAAAGTTGATTACCTTTTGCCGGAATCAGTGCTCTCACAGCCGCATCAATCAATCCTGTTTCTGGATCGCGACTAAACAGCTCGAAGCTTTTTCCGTTATAACGGGCCACGCCTTCCCATGTAGCAAACCACAAGTAACCATCTTCAGTTTGAGTAATGGCATTAATACTGTTATGCGGCAACCCTTCATGTGACGTCCACACATCAATAAAATAGTCATGTAAACTGGCTGTTGCGTAGCTGGTTGCCCCATATAAAAGAGCGATGGAACACATTAGCCACTTTAATCCCTTGTAGTAACAACTTAACTGCATGCCCAATCCTAAAAACATATACTGAAACAAAAATAGCTTAATTTATGGAAGAAAAGTAGATTTTCATAAGTGTACCTCATTTTTGGTTACAGCTCAGGATCAACATAGTATAGGTAACTACTTTAAAACCTATTCACTTTTGATATAGTGACCTAAATTGTCTTACTGGAGCTAGTAGTGGATTTACAAATTCCTAATTTGCGTCACTTACGAGTATTCATAGCTGTTTGTGAACTAAAAAGTATCACTAGAGCTTCTGAGCAAATTTATTTATCTCAACCTGCAATCACGCAAGCTATTGCAAAATTAGAAAAGCAATTAGAGACACATTTATTTGAACGACACTCCGATGGCATGTACCCAACAGAATCAGGGCTATTATGGCAAAATCGAGTCACTCGTTCGCTTGATTACTTAAAAGACTCGGCTGCTGAGCTACTTCGTAACCCATCGCTAAAAGAAACACTTTCAGCGAATGTGCTGGCTCAAATTAGTACAACTCAATTAAAAGCCTTAGTCGCTGTGTGCGATGTACAAAATTTCAGTATTGCCAGCCGAAATCTTGGTGTTTCACAATCATCTGTTCACAGAGCAGCACGTGATCTTGAAAAGCTTCTTGGCATCGCCCTTTTTGATAAAACAAATACTGGTATTAGTGCAACAGAGGCTGCTAAGACACTCACAAAAGCTGCTAAGCTGGCATTTAGCGAACTGCGTCAGGGCATGCATGAAATTCATGCTTTACAGTTTAAAGATGTTTCCACTATTTCATTGGGTAGTATGCCTTTGGCACGAACCACAATGTTACCCAAGTCTATTCTTCGGTTTGGTGATCAACATCCAGATGTGAATGTTAAAATTATAGAAGGCCCTTATCCCGATTTACTTCATCATTTACGTCACGGTGATGTAGATATTGTACTTGGCGCTCTTCGCTACCCCTCTCCTGCTGACGATGTTGTTCAAGAAGAGCTTTGGCATCCACCGCTTTCGATCATCTGTCGCGATGACCATCCACTTTTATCGCTTAACCAAGTCTCTGCTGAAGATTTAGAAAAATTTGCATGGGTTGTCCCTGCAGATGGAACCCCTACACGATCGGCATTTGAAGCAATTTTTGATCAAGCTGACACCCCGCAACCAAGTCGTATTGTTGAATCTAGTTCACAGATTTTAATAAGAGAATTACTGATCGGTAGTGACCGATTAACATTGATATCTGAGCATCAAATGGAGCGCGAAATTGAGTTAGGGATACTCAAAATCTTATCTTATCCATTAGAACATACACGACGCCCCATCGGCCTTTGTGTAAGAAAAAACTGGCTACCAACTATTACTCAGTCTCACTTTTTGAGTGTTCTACGAGAAACATGCGATCAATTCAGATAGCTTTCCCACAAAAGCATATTATCTCTTTTTCGAATAGCATCTGTGGTTTACGAATTACATCATTTATTACGCCAATGTTAGATTGAATATAATAATTTAGAGCAGCGACGCTCACCAAGAACAACAAGTTAATCGCTAGGAGATATCTAATGAGAATTTGTATTGCAGGCGCTTCAGGCGCATTCGGCATGAAGCATATGGATGCTATAGCATCCATTGACGGTGCAGAGGTCGTATCAGTTGTCGGCACCAAACCTGATGCAATCAAAGCTTTTGCTGAAGAGCGTGGCGTTGCCCACCATACAACGGATCTAGCTGAAGCGTTGGCTCGTGATGATGTTGATGCTGTCATTCTAGCAACACCAACGCAGGTGCACGCCACTCAAACTATCCAATGTTTAGAGGCTGGTAAGCATGTTATGTCTGAAATTCCAATGGCCGACAATATTGAAGACGCACGCAAAATTGTTGAGACTCAAAAACGTACGGGACTGGTCGCCATGGCAGGTCACACTCGTCGCTTTAACCCTTCCCACCAGTGGATCCACAATAAAATCGAAGCGGGTGAGTTAAAAGTTCAGCAGATGGATGTGCAGACCTATTTTTTCCGTCGTTCCAATAAAAATGCGTTAGGTAAGCCACGATCTTGGACTGACCATCTGTTATGGCATCATGCCTGCCATACAGTTGACTTGTTTCAGTATCAAACAGGTGAAGTTGCGACAAAAGTTCAAGCCCTACAGGGCCCTATACATGAAGAACTGAATATTGCCATGGATATGAGCATTGGTATGAAAGTGCCAAACGGTGCGATCTGTACATTATCGCTGTCATTCAATAATGACGGTCCATTTGGTACTTTCTTCCGTTATATTTGTGATAATGGTACCTATATCGCTCGATACGATGACCTATTTGATGGCAATGAGAACAAGATTGATCTATCGGATGTTGCTGTTTCTAACAATGGCATTGAACTTCAGGATCGTGAATTCATCTCAGCAATTCAAGAAGGCCGCACTCCGAATGCGTGTGTCACTCAAGCAATTGACGCAATGGAGACCCTACACAAACTTGAGCAGTGCTTGGAAGACTAACCTTCCACCTATTAAATTTCAAAAGCAGGGCCAAGCGCCCTGCTTTTTGCGGTCTGTACATCAATAGTTCACGAGGTTCCCCCATGTCAAGTAAACACCCCAATTTCCTCAACCCTAAAATCGGCTTAGGCTGTATGAATCTGTCACATGCATATGGCACTCCGGTTGCAGAGCAACAGGCGATAGCGACACTACAAAAAGCATTCGAAATGGGCTACCGCCATTTTGATACCGCGACTTTATATGGCGGTGGCAAAAATGAATTGTTAGTAGGTAAAGCGTTGGCGCCGTTACGCAATGAACTTTTTTTAGCAAGCAAATGCGGCATGGCGATGGTTAATGGGAAAAAAGAAATCAATGGTCGACCTGAGAACATTCGTCAACAATGTGAAGAGAGTTTAAAGCGCTTAGAAACAGATTACATCAATCTGTATTATCTTCATCGTAAAGACCCCAATGTAGCCATTGAGGAAAGCGTGGGCACCCTGAATGACTTAGTTAAGGAGGGTAAAATTGGCGCCATTGGCCTTTCCGAGGTGTCAGCTAACACTTTGCGTTGCGCTCATGCTGAAGCGCCAATCACAGCACTACAGTCTGAATACTCGCTTTGGACGCGTAACCCGGAAATTGCGACACTTGAAGCGACAAAAGAGCTTGGCGTGACATTTGTGGCATTTAGCCCACTTGCTCGTGGCTATTTGACTGGCGCGGTAAAGAGCACTGATACACTAGAAGCAGGTGACATTCGCCTGAACATGCCGCGCTTCGACAACGATCACTATCCCAAAAACCGAGAACTACTAAAAGGCTTTCTAGCCATGGCAAACGAGATTGGTTGTACTCCTGCACAACTCTCCCTAGCGTGGCTATTACGTCAAGGCGATAATATCGTGGCGATCCCTGGGACTCGTTTCGTCGAGCACATGAAAGATAACCTGTCCGGTGATAGTGTGTCTTTGTCCGCATCTCAACTGAGTGACTTAAGCCAGCTAATTAATCAATCCACTGTGAGCGGCCCACGCTACAACGCCGCTCAACAAAAAGAAATTGATACTGAAGAGTTTTAACTTATTCATAAAAAAAGAGGAAAGCCGATACTTTCCTCTTTCTACTTTCATACCCACCTAGTCATTTCGAAGTATTATCACTTAGGCATTTCGTGCTCTAACAACATAAGTCCAGATCCAGTATTGGATATTGGAGCATGATAATTACGATGCAGCTCTTTCACTTCACCAATTAAAGTACCGCGCATTGCAAGCAGCATATTCAACTCAACACCTTGGGCGCCAGCAATCTCAACCAAATCTAAATTTGAGTATTTAGTTAAATCTTCTGGGTCCGTCACTAATTTATCTAAACACTCTAAATCGAATTTTCGATTTATAATGCCTGCTCGTTCGCCATCAAGCTGATGAGACATACCGCCAGTACCAAATACCGCTACCTTCATATCTTCATCAAATGATGCTACGGCACGCCCAATAGCCTGACCTAAGGCAAAAGTACGTTTTGGTTGCGGCATCGGGTGCTGTTCACAGTTAATACACACTGGAATCACCTTAACATGACCGTAGTTATAGCCAGGCCACATAAGGTTAAGAGGTACTGTTAGGCCGTGATCCACTTTCATCTCTTGGCAGATGGTCATATCAAAGCCATCTTCGACTAAGCTGTTCGCAATGTGCCAAGATAATTCCGATTCACCCGTAACAGGTGGAATCGTTGGAATCCCCCAACCTTCATCAGCATTGTGATACTCATCAGCCACACCAATTGCAAACGTAGGTTTTTTGTCTATAAAGAACTCTAAACCATGATCGTTGTAAAATAAGATAATGACGTCTGGCTTTTTCTCGTTCAACCAGTCACGTACAGGTGGGTAGCCATCAAAGAAAGGCTTCCAATATGGTGTTTCTTCTAAGCCATTTGCCATTGCGTTTGCGATCGCAGGGATGTGGGAAGTTGTTATGCCACCAATTATGTTCGCCATTACACGTCTCCTCGACCATTTTTAACAAGCATGTCTTTGAATTCATCTACACTCATACCTGTCTGTAAAGCACCAATGTCTTGCATATTCAATTTTAATAAGCCCGCGTATTTGGCCAAATAATAAATACTGCCCCCCTCTCTAAGCATTGCAATAATGTCTTTTTCTTTGATAGCTGCTTTTTGGGCATCAGTTAAATTGAATTTGTCACAATAAGCATCGGGGTCAGCATTAAATTCATCACGTGACTCTTGATTGTTAAATGAGTAACACATTTTATTCAAGCCATAGCCTTTTTTAGCCATTGTGCTATCAAATAGATATGTACCGGGAACTTCTCGTTTCTCTTTAGTCGCCATAATGACCTCTTATTCTTATTTTGCCCGTACTAAATTATGACCAGTACAAACGCATTGGGTTATCCACTAACAGTTTTTGCTGCAGCTCAGTTGTCGGCGCAATCATTGGAATAACATCCACTAAATGACCGTCATCTGGGACATGTGATTTCATGTTTGGGTGAGGCCAGTCAGTACCCCACAACACTCGTTCTGGAAATTTTTCAACTAAAGCTCTAGCAAAAGGAACCACATCAGAATAATCCGGCGCCTGAAGCGTTAGACGCTCAGGACAACTTACCTTACACCAGACATTTTCATTGTTTGCCATGAAACTTACAAAACGCTCGAAATCTGGATGATCAACGCCTTTGGCTATATCTGGACGACCCATATGGTCCACAACGATGGTTGTCCCTAGCTCTATTAAAAACGGCATCAATTCTTCCAAGTCTGGGGCTTCAAAGTACACAACAATATGCCAACCTAAGGCTTTAATTTTTTCAGCAATGGACAAAAATACTTCACGAGGTGTGCTATCAACTAAGCGTTTCACAAAGTTAAAACGCACGCCTCGAACCCCAGCTTCATGCATTTCTTTGAGCTGATCCAATGTAAATGAATCATCAATAAATGCCACGCCGCGCGCTAATTCACCTGCGGTTTGCAACGCATCAATTAAGGCTGCGTTATCCGTACTGTGGCAAGACGCTTGTACAATAACATTACGGGAAAAGCCAAGGTGATCACGCAATGCAAACAACTGATCTTTCGAGGCATCGCAAGGCGTGTATTTACGCTTTGGGTGATATGGAAATTTTTCAGCAGGACCAAAGACATGACAATGCGCATCAACGGCACCTGCCGGAGCTTGATATTTTGGCTTGCTTGGATTGGGGTGAAATGGAAGATAATCTTTGTCCATCGTTAGCTACCTATCGTTATTCTTCTTAATGAAAGAACGGGTTAAAGACCGTTTTCGTGTACAAATACTTTGCCGTCAAACAACTTTCGTGCGGTTCTCAGTAACGCAGCTGACTCCAGCAGTCCATCGTCATTTCGATCTAACACAACTGACATACAACCAGTTGGATGCTCCACATCTAACGTCATTTTTTGCCCCTCTTTATACGTAGCCATGGCTTTCGCAGGTGTTCCATCTAAAACCGCCGCGGTTGCCACACTGACCGCACCTAATACACCAATAGAGGCATGGCAACGATGTGGAATAAACGTTCTCGTAGAAATTGCGCCACCGTTCGAAGCTTCTGACACCATAGTCATTTTAGGAACAGATTTTTCTTTCACATCACCAAGGTTCATTAAAGGACCTGCTTGCAGTCGAATAGCTTCAAGCTGTTCACGTAATTCGACGTTTGCTTCAAGTGCTTCACGTGATTCACTCCCAGATACTCCCATATCTGAAGCACGCATCACTACGCAAGGCATACCATTATCAATCAGAGTCACTTCAACCCCATTTATTATGTCGACCGTATTTCCTGTAGGTAACAGTGCACCACAGCTAGAGCCAGCTGTGTCTTTAAAAGTGATTGGAATAGGAGCTGAGAAACCAGGCACACCATCTATACAAGCGTCACCTTCGTAAACGACTTGACCATCTTTAACCTGAACTTTAGCAACGGAGATCTGTCCTGTATTCTGCATATAAATACGGACGTCTACCTCACCTTCAGTAGTGTCAACTAAGCCACGTTCAATAGCAAAAGGCCCTACCCCTGCCAAGATATTGCCGCAGTTCTGAGCTTCCGTAACAACAGCTTGATCGACAAATACTTGTAGGAATAAGTAATCTACATCGGCATCAGAACGCTCAGATTTTTGCACAACTGCTACTTTTGAAGTAAGTGGATCAGCGCCCCCCATGCCATCAATCTGACGTGCATCGGGTGACCCCATGATTCGCAACAAAATGTTGGCTCGGGACTGCGCATCTGCAGGCAATGCATTAGCAACAAAGTATGCGCCTTTAGACGTCCCTCCACGCATCCACATGCATTCGATACCCTTAGACATACTTCAACCCTTTTTCTTTCAAGCGGCCACGCATGTCATAGATATCAAGACCCAATTCACCATTTTCTAAACGAACGCGCTTTTCTTCTTCTTTTGCTTCACGCTGAAGTGCTAATTCAAGCACTTCAGCCGCTTTTTCACGACGCACAACGACCACACCATCATCGTCAGCAACAATAATATCGCCAGCATTGATGATTTCGTTTGCACAAACAATTGGAACATTGACAGATCCAACAGTTTCTTTAATTGTGCCCTCAGCAAACACTGCTTTAGACCATACTGGAAACTTCATTTTACGAAGGTCACGTGTATCACGTACCCCCCCGTCAATGATTAACCCAACAACACCTCGGGACTGCGCAGAAGTGGCCAACAGATCACCAAAAAAACCGTGATTAGAGGGTGATGTTGGAGCAAAAACCAACATATCGCCCGCTTTACATTGTTCAATGGCAACATGCATCATCCAATTGTCTCCTGCTGCCCCAGAAATGGTAATGGCAGAACCTGCAACAGCAACATCTTGTTGAATCGGGCGCATATAATCAGCGAGTAATCCAACTCGACCTTGTGCTTCATGGATAGTTGCCACACCACACTTTGCTAAACCATCAATGACAGACTGGTCTGCACGTTCAATATGCTGCACTACGATATTCTCTCTCATAGGAGACCCCTTAACGTTAAACTTTTAAACGGCTAAAAACGCGACGCGTATTATGTTCAAAAATATCTTGCTTTTGGGCTTCGCTCAGTACCGCGTTGTTGTCTATATAACGCTTAGTATCATCAAAGTAATGACCTGTTTCAGGATCAATACCGCGAACAGCACCAATCATTTCAGAGGCAAACAAAATGTTTTTCGTAGGAATAATATCAAGCAGTAAATCAATACCGCGCTGATGATAAACGCAGGTGTCAAAATAAATGTTGTTAAGTACACGTTCTTCTAGTTCAAAGCCTTTATCCAACGCCATACCGCGGAAACGCCCCCAATGATAAGGCACAGCACCGCCACCATGAGGAATAATGACCTTTAGATCAGGGAAGTCTTTGAATACATCAGACATCATTAATTGCTGAAAGCCTGTCGTATCCGCACCTAAATAATGAGAACCTGTCGTATCAAAACAGCTATTACAAGCAGCCGACACATGAATCATTGCAGGAATGTCGAGCTCAGACATTTTTTCATAAATGGGATAGAAAGAGCGATCCGATAGCCGTGAACCATTCCAATGGCCTCCGCTTGGATCAGGGTTAAGATTTATGCCAATAAAGCCCATCTCTTCTACTGTACGCACAATTTCAGGAACCGACTTAGCAGGATCAACACCTGGAGATTGAGGCAGTTGTGCTACTGGTACAAAATTTTCAGGAAAGAGATCACAAACACGTCGAATCAAGTCATTTTGATGTTCTGTCCAATACTGACTGGTATGCTCATTGCCAATGTGGTGCCCCATCCAGCTTGCACGAGGAGAAAAGATCGTTAGGTCCGTACCGCGCTCTTGCTGTAATCGTAGCTGGTTATTAATTATGCTCTCTCGAATTTCATCATCTGAAATGCGCACTGTACCTTTTTCCCCGACAAAAGAAGGGTCTCGCGCAACATCCGCTTTTTGCTGTTCTCGGTATTCACCTACAGCAGGTGGCGTAGTCGTGTAATGGCCATGGCAATCTATAATCATGCTACTGCTCTCTTGTATCTAATTATTATAAGGAATAGTGATTTTTAATTTTCTTAGCGGCTAATACATGTAACTAAAAAAATTAGTATTAAGCTGAGTAAAGTATTGTTAAGTTGGCATGGATTGACTATTTCATTTTCGCAGGAACTATATTGCATTTTGATATAGCGACTTACTTCATCATAATCATGTATAGATTTACGGTTTTACAACAAAAGACTGATCAAGCTCTGCAGATTGACACCACCATTAGCGCTAATGCTTAAGCGTTATCTATTTTAATACTCGCTAATAAATGCCGATGAGGGATTAGGGTGAAGAAACTGTCGAGTAAGCCAATTATTTAATCGCTAATGGGTGCGGTCTGATGCAGGGATTTTATTTCTATACTGCAACGCCCGTTGAACAAGTCTCCGATGCCATTGAACTGGCAAAACAGCGTTACAAAGAGCTAGAGTTGTTTTCTTAATTCACAAAGAAACTTTGATCTGGTGAGCCCAATGATCAGGAGTTATGGCTGAGTCTAACAGCACATACTCAAAAGATAAGCGCTTAAGCTCTTCGCGTACATTATCAGGAATAAGATCATTACCATCAAACTCGATGACGCTGGTTACCTGCCACTTTTCTATCAATGCCGACAAATCACTAGGATAACGCACTGTCACACCTAAAATGTCCGTTCGATTGGTCCAAGGTTCATCATCAATAAAGGCAATAATATTTGCTAAATCCGCTTGTTGTAAGTGGCTGGCAAGCCGATAAGATGGCGTATCAATCCCCACCACTATAATGTTTGGTTTAGGTCTAGATAACTTAAATAGCTTAGTTTTTAAACATTGTAACCAAGACATCAACTCTCCCTATCGATCAAATGGAAGGCATGAATACCCAACGTCCTTCGATCTCACCCCGAACAAGTTTTTGCTGGTACAACGGTTCAAGATTCTCAAGTGTTAATAAGCTCTCAGCCGTACCAACTAATGCGGGTCGATCAGGGTATTGCAATATCACATGAGAACACCAGTGGGCTGCTACGTTGACATCATGCAACGACATAACGACCAACTTAGTCTCTCTGGCTTTTTCCTGCAATAACGACATGACGGCGACTTGATGATGCAGGTCTAGATGGTTAGTTGGCTCATCGACCAACCAGATATTCGGATTTTGAGTTAAAAGAGACGCCAAAGCTACTCTCTGTCGTTCGCCGCCTGATAACTGTGTTATAGAGCGGTCTGCCAGCGAAGACAACTCCAGCCTATGTATAGAGTGTTGCGCAATTTTAATGTCTTGTTCTGTCTCCATCTCCCAAGGCGAAAGATGGGGGAAACGCCCTAACAATGCCGTCTCCATAACTGTCGCGGGAAAACCATCCTGATGATCTTGAAACATAATACCGACTTGCTGCGCTAAACTCATGCGATGAACGCAGGAAAAATCCTGATCATTCAGCCTAAGTACACCTTTTCGTGGCATTTTCAGCCCTGCCAATGTATGAAGTAATGTAGTTTTACCCACACCGTTAGGCCCTAACACTCCCCACACTTGACCAGCCTGCATCGTAAACGTTAATGGTTCTGGTGATCGCTTTGGGATATCAATGATTAAGTCAGCTACTGACAACGTCATGCTACACGTCCTCTGCGAAGCAAGAACAGAAAGGTTGGAACCCCTAACAATGCCGTAATCACACCTACAGGCAGTTGTTCAGGTGCTATCACCGTTCGCGCAACCGTATCGGCCAATGTTACCAAACATCCTCCAGCCAAAGCACAAGCAGGCAAAATCAAACGTTGATCATTGCCTAAAATCAGTCTAAGGATGTGAGGTACCACCAGCCCTACAAACCCAATACTTCCCGCGGTCGTGACCGCAACAGCAGTCAACAAGCTGGCAATAACAAACACAAAACGCTCCAGTTGTTTAACGTTCAGCCCCAACGCAGCGGCTTGCAGAGGGCCTCGAGCTAAAACATTTAAACTCCGCCCCAATGGAATCAAGACTAAACACACGGGTAAAAGTGTTGCCCAAGCCAACCAAGGCGAATGAGCATATGACAAATCCCCCATTAGCCAGAACAACATACCTGGAATCTTTTGCGGTGGCGCCAGAGCCAACATTAGTGTAATAAATGCACCCCAACCTGATGCGACTACTACGCCGGTTAACAACAAGCGCATTGGACTAGGCCGACCATTACCTTGGGCTAACCCAAACACTAGTATCGTAGATAAAGCCGCTCCCAAAAAAGCGGCAGACGACAATAGTATTCCTGTTACTCCTGCCAATATCGCCAGTAGTGCCGCAACGGAAGCGCCCCCAGAGATCCCTAATACATAGGGATCTGCCAGAGGATTGCGTAACAAGATTTGCATTAACGCGCCTGCTACAGCCAATAAACCACCCGTCGCAAAGGCTGCCAAAATGCGAGGAACACGCAATTCCCAAACTAGAATTTGGTTCAATGACGTCCCCTGCCCCTGAAGTACATCAAAAATTTGCCCTAGAGACAGTTGCACACTACCTTGCGTGATGGCTGTTACCATACAGAATACAGATAGCAATAAAAGCAGAATTAAAGGCGAAAAGAGATAGCGACGAGACATGTTAATAATTAGCCTCTATGCTGGCGCGCAGTTTCTAACTTTTCACACATCACTTTTGCACCCTCTAAAAGCCTTGGCGTAGGGCGCTGTATCAAAGATGGCGGCACAAAAAATAAATTATTTTGTTGCGTCGCTTTAAGCTCCGGAAACGCCCTCCATTTATCTAACCAATGCGCATTTCGTTCACCCATTCCACCTGCAATAATAGCTTCTGGATTCTTTATTAATATCGCCTCTTGATTCAAACGAGGAATCAAGCGGGGGGAATCGGCAAACACGTTAACCCCACCGCAAAGCTCAACGACTTTACTGATATAATGAGCATGATTCATCGACATCAAAGGTTCATCCCAAACCTGATAAAACGTTGATACAGGATCTGCATTTTTATAAGTATGAGCCAAGCCCTCAATCCCTTTAAGAAACTCCAGTGCTACTTTCTTTCCGGTTTCTTCAGTTCCAGCTAACACAGCCATATCTACGATATTATCCGCAATATCATCAAAGTTATGAGGCTCAACGTAATACACTCTCATGCCAATACGCTCTAGGGTTGCAATCTGTTCACTTGGGTTACCGGTTCGCCAAGCCAAAACAAGATCAGGTTTCAAACTGACTAAGCGCTCTAAATCCAATCTGGTATGACTGCCAACTGAGGTGACTTGCTTGGCCTCAGGTGGATAATCACTGTATGACACGACAGCAACGACTTGATCTCCTGCTCCAGCCGCATAAATCAATTCGGTTGCACCAGGTGATAATGCCGCAATGCGTTGAGCGGCTTGCTCAACGCATACTTGGCGAAGCTTATCATCTTCAACACATCTGACAACGTCAGTTTGTGCCCACATAGATTGACTCATTACAATGGCTAGCACACCCAAGCATAACTGCAAAAAACAAGTCTGCTTATCAGTCGTCATCAAAATGCCGCGTAATTAACGGTCAGGAATACACCTCGACCTGGATTATTGTAACCTTCGGCTGTTTGAAATGCTTTATCCATGGCGTTTTTAACCGTTAATTTAGCATTCCAGTCCTGGGCAAAGTCATAGCTTGCACGCAAGTTAAGTAAGCCATATCCAGGTAGTAGCGACTGATTTTCTGCATCGTCATAACGCTCACCATAGCTTGCTACAGTGAACCCTAAAGAAACATTTTCAAACTGTCGATCAACATCAATGCGAGCACTTTTGTGCGCACGACGAACCAAGCGGTTACCTTTATTAGCGCCTTCGCTTTGATTCTCGGTATCCAATACGGTCGCCGCCACGGCAAATGACCACTGTTCAATATCTGTACCTGCCGCTAGCTCAAGTCCACGAACACGGGCTTTATCGATATTACCCACCGTTGGGTAATCCCATGCGATTAGATCATCATAATCCGCTTGATAAACTGCCGCATCCCAGTAGCCATGAAGGTAGTCAGCACGCATACCTACTTCAAAGGTTTCAGAGGTTTCAGGTCGAATTTCATTGGCTAGCGTATAGCCCCAGTTTTCAGCATTCATAGAATTGAATGTTGGCGCGGTAAACGACGTTCTGCCACTCACACGAGCGGTATAGATATCATCTAGCTGGTAACCTACAGCAATACCACCCGTCGTTTGCGTGTCATATTCACCATAGTGATCGGCTCGAATATTAAGCTGCAAACTGGCTTGACCAAATTGTGAAAATGAATGTGCGAATACACCATTGCTGGTACGTTCTTTCGAATATGAACCGTCAAATTCATCTTTAATATGCTCAGCACCCACGACGAATTCATGATCGTTCAACCAAAGTGTATTATCCCAACGTACAGCTTGAGATTGGCTGTTGTAATGAGTTCCTGTAGGTACACCTTGGCCATCAATTACATCATAATTATCACGCGATTCACGAACCTGAACTTCGGACTGCCAGTTCTCTGAAATGTCGACGCCACCGGTTAGCGCAATTACCTGGTTAACATAGTCATTACTGCGCAAACTGTTTCTAGATGTCGTGTAATCTGACTCGCCTTCAGCGCGCATAACAAATGCTTTAGCATAAGCACCCGACTCAAAGTCATAGCCAAATCGCGCTAAAACATTATCGTTTGAGTAACCCATATCACCCGCTTGTTCTTTTACTTGCGCACCATCAGTATCAAATGAACCTACAGATAACAGATAGCTAGCATTACCTGACGAGCCAGAAACACTTGCATCCGCTTGTTTGGTATTAAAAGAACCGCCCCCTAGTGATACATTGGCCTTATTTTCTTGCCCCGCTTCAGGCAAAAACACTTGCACAACGCCACCAGCGGCACTTGAGCCGTATAAAGACGATTTAGGTCCGCGAACAATTTCAACACGTTCAACTTGCGCCATTGGTAAGTACTGCCAAGACGAAGAACCTAGAGAATGAGACTGTATCGGCACACCATCGATCAATAGCTTAGTACCCGTACTGTTTGATCCACGCGTGTAAATGCTGGTACTTTTGCCGTACCCACCATTCGTAACAATGTCTATGCCAGGTTGGCCAGCAAGCAGCTCAGTAATTTCTTGAGGCTGTTGTTTTTCAATGGTTTCTTTGTCAATAACAGAAACAGATGTCAAAGATTCCGCTTCCGTCATTTCGGTGGTTGTCGCTGTCACCACAACACGAAGCTGTTTTGCCTCACCATTGTCTGCAGCATAACTCGTCTGCGAAATAGCCGCTAAGATACTCAGTGCTGTTGCGGTTTTTGCATACACTGGAAAAGAAAAAGTTTGTTTAGTCATATTGTCATCTGCATTAACACTGCACTCGCCCGTACAGCTGTAAATAAATAGCTTGTATTACAAGCTCCACGCTTAAGGCAGGTCTCCGGACTCATAAAGCGGCATCACCAACTTTGTCGCCTTCCCATGAAAAAACCACAGTGGCGTAAAAAGACAAAGCTTAACTTTAATTACCGTTGCGGGGGCAGTGTCAGAATCGCGCTGACTTCCCTCTTCGTGCTGGCCTTTGCGCCAACAACCTCTAGCGCGCGTACTCTAACATAAGCGTGACATAGGTTGAATGAAAGGAACTCAAGACAAGATTAAAAACCCCTATAAAATAGAGCGAACTGCAAATCACGTTGACTTAAAATTCAGTGAACCTATTATTGCTGCTTATAGATGGATCGAATAATCACACGGCTGTGACAAACCATATTAGGGAGTAATTGCCGTGATTCGTTACGCTGTCGTTATAACCGGCTTATTAGCCAGTCTTTCTTCTTTTGCTAGCAGCAACATCAAGGTCGAACGTATTAACTCCGTCTACGATGCAGATACCTTTCGAGTAGATATCAGTAACTGGCCTGATATTGTCGGCAAAAACATCCCCATCCGAGTCAACGGTGTTGACGCTGCGGAAATACGCGGCAAATGCCCGAGTGAGAAAGCCCAAGCAAAGGCCGCACGTGATTACACAAGAGCGTTCCTAGAAAATGGCAGTAATATTGAACTCAGGAATATAAAGCGAGGGAAATACTTCAGGTTATTAGCGGACGTTTATGTAGATGACCAATCATTGTCAGAAGCATTGATCGTGTCAGGTCATGCACGCAGCTATCACGGGGGTACTCGTGAAGGCTGGTGCAACCTTTAAAACAGTTACTATTTGATTTTAGGCGGCGTCTTAGACAAAGATTTAGGACGCTTTTCCCATCGAACTTTCACTTCAAATTGCTGGCGGCCATCTTCTTCACTGGCGGTCACCTTTAAGTGCATAAGCCCCTTGGGCTGAAGCTCAAGCGTACTCTCTTTTGCATCACTGAATTCCATTTTACCTTTCGATAAACCTTTAGAAAGTGCTTCAAGCACCCCTTGAATGTCATCCGCTTCCAGTAATGCTTCGTGTTTAAATTCTGTTTTTGACTTCATACTCTGCTACTACGCGTAAATTTGCTTGAGTGATTTTTCAGGTAAATGTTTAACCGCTGGATAATCACAACTGATGCCAACAATGCCCATCTTTTTACCAATCAGAGTAGCACCGACACCGGTTCCCTCTAAGCCTTCAGCAATACGAGAATTAATATCCAATGTTACATCTGCCTCGACATGCACCAACCCTTTTTTAATGGCGATGCGCTGACCTTGAATGCGGTTAATATGGCCTTGTACAACAACCTTAATACCCGCTTTATGAACAGCTTTGACACCATGGTCCGTTAAAGGTAAATCCGCATCACGGTATTTTGTTCGAAACGTATTCGCTAATGCGCTGTAATAGAATCCAAACAAGTCGCGGCGTTCAAGATTACGGTGGAAAGCTTTATTAGCATAACGCGTGCCATTTTTAAGCAGCATACGCCCCATTACATCGTCTAAACCTGCGTGCAAAAATAAGAACGAACCACGTTTTTCTACCAGCTTCATCTTACGGAAGAACCAGCTAAATTCTCCCTTACGACTTAAAAACAGTTTTTGACATTGCATGGAGGCTGCGTAAACATGGCGTAGCGTTAATCCAGCCTCTAAACAATGTCGCTCAAACTTATCAACTTTGGTATGCATCTTACGTACTTCACGATCAATCCCCTCAGCCGTCAAAAAGCCAGCAGCATGGAACGGGAATTCATTAAACCAATCTTCGTCGGGGAATAGCTTCTTACGGCACGTTTCCTCATCGGGCACCTTCTTTTCCCATTTTGTACCTTCTAAATACTGTTCAAACACCTCTTTAAACAGCGGTACAATTTTCTTACCCATACGCACAAAGAAGTGCTGATTACCCACGTCCTTTTTACGAGTTATGGCTAATAATCCCATACGCAAACGTAAGTCGTGATTACCCGCTAACAGCGTAACTTTCGCATTCATTCGATACAGTTGCTTCACGCTGCGCAACAAGTCCAGATTGCTCGGGCCCTTATCTAAACAGTCACCGCCTATAATAATCTCTGCAGACTTACCAAACTTAGTCAATTTCAGTTGGCACAAGCCTAGTTTTTTACGATCGGCAACGCCTGCCGCAATCAAAGAGTCTTCAAACGCTTGTGCGTCCGCATGAGGATCAGAAATAAAGACCACTGGGCGCGATGGCCAGCGCACTTTTTTACGCCAGTACTTATTTAGTGGATGATGAGTATCTAACGCTTTGTGGTTAAAAGAGGACGCCTCACGCGGCCAAAGCTCTACTTCTTTTGGCAAGCGTGCGCGAATTTCCTCATGAAGAGGGAGATCAGAAATTGTGGGAAAATGATTCTTCATAAGAAGCTAGAGGCCTTTTTAGAGGTTTTATCAGTCGGGAACATCATGGGTCTGTCGCTGTTTCCAATCCCCGAAAAGCTGAGTTACCTTATCGCCGACAAATTCTAAAACAACTGGATGCCCATAGTGCATACTTAATCGCTTAATATCGCAAAATTTTATGACATTTAGATGAAATGAAGCATGCCTAATCGACGCTCCGTGCCCCACAATCAATTTAATGCTGCGGTTACTAGACTTTTCAGACTCATCTGTTTGCCAAGCCATAATATGATTGGCTACTCTTTGACCAGCTTGCAACAAAGACTCTGCTCCGTCAAATGGCAAACAATAATGGCTATCAGACTTCCAACCTTTTGGCGCCACATCAAAACGAGGATCAAGCTCTAAAATACGCTCAATCTCTTCGAGGGGAAGATTCGCTACGGCGCCAACGCTACGTTCACACAGCTCAGAGTGACACACCACTTGCGGCGTATTATTGAAAAACTGTCCTAGCTCTTCAACATAAATACAAGCAGTTTGCCACGCACGCAATAAAGAAGAGGCATCCACTACGGAGTCCAAGGTGTACCCTGATTCACTTAACCATTCACCAAACAGGCGCGCCTGTCGACGCACCTCATGCTCACCTTCCAGAGTCAAGGCAAAAGGCTGCATCGCACTGGGAGTATTTTTTAACTGATGGTAGGCACCATGGCGTATCAGGGCACAAACCTTACTCATAGCGTCTCCAATAGCTCAAACGCACGATCAAAATCGATTTTACCTGTTAAACGATAGACGTTAATCGGTGCCAATGCTTGACAATATTGCGACAAGGATGCCAATTCATTTAAATCTTCAGAAAAAACACCATTGCTGTCTTGGAAGAATGGCCCTGGACGCTTACGTAACCCATCAATTTCTTCCGCTTCAGCAGACAGATCAACAGGTAACAGCGCGGTCGGTTCATCTGAGTTTAGCGCCCAATCAAGCATCACTAGGTTGACCAACTCCCCCTGTAGCACGACTCGCCCCAAACCGTATTCATCTTCAATTTGTACGTCGTATTTTTCCTCTAAACCCCACAGCTCTGAAATAGGCATTTTTTCTAACTCAGTCTGACGCTGCACAGGTAAAATGTGTTTTAAGCGCTGCGCATTTAATAGTGTACCGGGATTTACACGAGGCAGTTTAGCAATGCCCACGGCAGAAACTTTGCCGTTTTCATTTTTAAACAACAAACGATCGTTCGTTAAAAATTTACGTGCGTCATCTTCCAAGCAACGCAACATAAGCGTGGATTTGCCACCACCTGAACCTGCAGCAATTGCCGTCACCTTTCCATCACGGCTGAACGCAGAGGCATGACCCAACTCGAAGCCTTGGCTTAGATAATGGTTCAAACACTGATTATTAATAAAGTTAACAATCTGAGCTAACTGTTGCTCACATTCACCCACAACAGTAGGCGTTGATTTATGCTGAAGTAGCGTTAAACCAGTTTTGAATTTTTTAATCCAGCGACCACCTTCTGCGTTCTCAAGGTAACCTTCTTTTTTACCCTGCTTACCGGCTTCACGCGGCACATCTAACCAATTATGCTCATGGCCAATGTTATCTTGATTGATCACATAAAGCGTTTTGCCCGATTCGTCGTTACTCGAACTCACGTAGCTCTTGTAATAAAGGTCTAGCTCATCCAATAAAGCTTCGGAATTACTTTTTACTTTGACGGACAGCTCCCCAAAGCCATAGATGCGCTGATAATCACACTTATCCTGTGCGGCAATTAATTGCGTCGGGTTAAAAAGATCCTGCAACATTACACCACACCTCGCTGATTAATTTGTGCTACTACATAGTCTGCGTAAGCACCCGCTGCATCAAGGTCACACCCTTCTAAAGCCCCTTTAAAGCCGCCAAAGGCAGATACTTCAAACACAACAGGACCTTGATCGGTCAAAGCAATATCCACTGTCGTAAAACTTAAATCAAAACATGCCTGAGCTTTGCGGCCCAATTCAATCAATTCTTCTGTCGGTTCAAATAATTCATAATGACCTCCACTATGAATAGTGGTATTCCACGAATCTTTATTTCCTACTCGTGAATAGGTGCAGAAATACTCTCCACCTAGAAACACCATCCCAAGATCACGCCCATCCAGTTTTACCGTTTGCTGGATGTAATACAAACTATTTTGCTCACGGTATGCAGTAAGAACTTGACGTAACTCAGACTCATCCTGATCAGCTGTGAGCATTTCCATACCACGAGCTTTAGTTGAGTAAAGTGGTTTCAAAATCACTGAACCAAATTCATAAACGGCTGCTAAAGCCTGATCTAAGCTCTCAGTCACCCGTGTTTTAGGCATCGGTACACCACCTTGCTGCAAGGCTAATGTACCGCTTAATCGATTAATCAATTTTCCGATTGCTTCGGATGAACTGAATACTTGCACGCCCAGTTTTTCGATATGCGAAATAAATAGTATGCGGTCCTCTGCACTAGGGGCATATACTTCACTGATCTTTTTAACAATGACGCCATCTAATTGAGCTAAGTCTAAATCGCCGTGCATCAATTGATTCGTATCTAAGCGCAGTTCCACGTCAGCCATGTCAATGACGGCACGAAAACCCGTTAACGCCTCCAAACGATCCGCAAGCACTTCCGTAGACCATTTTCCTGGGATTCCTACCACCCCAATTTTGGGTTTATTCACTGTATAACTCCTTAAGTGGAAGCTTAAACTTAGCTTCTTTTTCAATAGGTAAAGCGGCCAGCATTTCTAACAAGTAGCGAGACCTCAAATACATTCTGGTTGACAATTTTTTATCCAGCACAAACCGAGTAGACGTCGCAAATGAGCGAGCTAAACCCGCCGCCAGTCTGAGATCAAAATTGTCATCGTTATGCCGCTTTGCGAAGCGCTGAGCAAATTTATAAATGTCTTTGGCGCAATCCATCATCACTTTGCGTTTATTTTTTTCAAGTATTTGTAACCTGTAAATCGAGACCATCAACACTGAAATGTCTTGCACATAGTCATAGTAGGTAGATCGATGTAAATCAATAAAGTAAATACGCCCTTCAACGTCGTCGTATATTAAATTATCGACATTAAAGTCACCGTGAATCAAAACCGAAAAAGGTGAAGGCCAACGACTTTCTTTCGCTTCTACTCTATCGACAATGTCATAAAAGCTGGGACGCAATAAACCGCAGATTCGCTGCTCAGGTGTAAAATACTCTGGGTGTACGCCAGCACTGTCTTTGATACGTTTACGTAACTGCTGCATAAAATCAGCACGTGAATGCTCACTCGTTAAGGTCGCCTGCCACGTATCATTAAGTGTCTTGAACAGGGTTTTAAGCGCTTTTTCCAGCGCCTTCTCTTTTCCTTCACGAAGCAACGATTCGAGCGTTTTTCCAGGAATGTGTTCTATCAGTAATGCAGAGGTTTCACCGTCGGATTGGGTTTTCACTAGAACATCAGGAGCAAGTTTGGGGTCCACGTTACGCCAGTTTTGAACACCTTGAACCTCTTCGTCGATCTTAGTTCGATCCCCTTCTTTGTATACGGCCAGCACATGCTGACCAACGGCATTCTGATGTGACACTGAAGCAATCGCACTACCTGATCGAGTTAATGCTAAACGACGTACCTTTACATCATTCAAATCGTAATTGAGCTCTGAAGTAACGTGCTTAAGATGCTTGTAGTTTTTAAGCGTTGCCACATGACCAAGGTCGACTTTTATCAACGTTTCCGCCACATCAGACAGTTGATCAACCAATCGACGCAAGCAACCATTGCACAGTATGGAGGCTTGCAACTCTAGATCCAATAAAAGCCCTTTTTGACTTAGGGTTTCGACTTGAATATCGTCATACATGGATTTTAGCTTTTCTGAGCGGCGAGCAACTTTTATACCTGTACGTCGAATATCTTCAGAAAAACCAACCTTAACCAAAGCAATAGTTCGATTAATCCGCTTGATAAATTTAAGACAGTTTTTGCTATCAGGGTGTTCAAATTGCTCGTCGAGAGAGCCCGCGTTGACAGTATCTAAAAAACCTTGAGCGAGTGCAGCCAATGCATTCGCTAACCCGCGAACGGCGATGACTTGATTATAGTAGGACGTCCCTAGCTTGCGACGCTCAAGCAAGCGGGCACAAGCCAGTTCTATTTTTTCACGCAGAGTTTGGACGTAACCGCGACGAGCACGAATACTTCTTAAGATATCAGGAGAGCCTGTTTTAAAAAGTAGCTCTGTGTACACACCGTGCTTTTCTATTTCACTTAATAAAAAAGTTAGGTCATCTTTGATAATGATAAGAGGAGCTGGAGCTGACATAAAGTCTCTAAAATTTAATATTTGACTATACTTTATATTAGAGCCCCCAAACGTTACAGTATTATTAAAAAATCAATAATATTAATACCTTAGGCTCACTAAGCTCTCTAAATTCCCACATTTTGCACACTTTTATCTAACACCATACCTTTAAATAATTCTTGATACCACCATGTGCAATCTCTCAAAAAACGACACCATATTTGAATTATTCGGATGCATCGGGCCATAAGCGACGCTGTGCCCGACCGCCGTCACGAAAACCGTGGCAGGTATTACGCACAGTGCTACGCTCTTCTGAACCTGAGGCATAAGTAGGTTCGAAATTTAACTTATATCCACGTACTGTTTGCAATGCTGCCGTAGCTAAAGCTGGCAGCATTTCAGTTAGATGAGTACAACTTGTAGTTCGCCCCAACACTTCCTTTGCCTCTGTCATCCAGCCTTTTTTAATTTGCAAACCAATGAGTTTCTCGTATTGCGGTGCTGCACCGGAGCAATCTAAGAATGGCGTATCATGCATTTGCGCTCGTACATCACGAATAGTAAACGTGCCATCAAATACTAATGTTAAAACCATTTGATGTAGATATTCACCCTCCTCGATTACACCACGATCATCAAGTGAGAATGGATACCCTTTGGTATCCTGCAGCACACCTTCAACTTCCCATAAATCATCTTCTCGTTTAAAACCATTTATGGAGATGTTACGAGTATGCAGTGGTGTACGTTTTACAATCATGAGACAAGTCCAAATAATTACATTACAAAAATGCGAATAGAGAATGTTATCGACTTTCAGCGAGCATTCAACATTAAAAAAGCGCCTTAGTCAGAAACTAAGACGCTTTTGTTTAAGGCATGAGCAGCTATGCACTCATTCAATACACATTATTTTAAATCAAAACGGTCTGCATTCATGACTTTAACCCAAGTTTTAACAAAGTCTTTCACGAACTTTTCTTGGTTATCGTCTTGGGCATAGAACTCAGCGTAAGAACGAAGGATCGAATTCGAACCAAACACTAAATCAACACGTGTTGCCGTCCACTTCACATCACCCGTTTCACGGTTGCAGATATCGTATGAGTTACGTCCTGTTGGCTTCCAAGTATTACCCATATCGGTTAAGTTAACAAAAAAGTCATTACTCAAAACCCCTTCACGGTAGGTCAAAATGCCATGCTTGCTCGCACTATGGTTGGTACCCAATACTCGCATACCACCTAACAATACCGTCATTTCTGGCGCCGTCAGCCCCATTAACTGAGCTCGATCTAACAACATTTCTTCTGGCTGGACGGCGTAATGCTCTTTCAACCAGTTTCTAAAGCCATCATGTAAAGGCTCTAATACGTCGAATGAGTCCGCATCCGTCATATCATCTGTGGCATCGCCACGCCCTGGCGCGAATGGCACATTAATATGAACATCAGCATCGTAAGCCGCTTTTTCGACAGCAGCACTACCAGCCAACACGATAAGGTCTGCCATACTAATCGGTTTAGCAGAGTCTTTTTGAATGACTTCTAATACCGACAATACTTTTTGCAAACGCTCTGGCTCATTACCTTGCCAATCTTTTTGAGGTGCCAAACGAATACGAGCACCGTTCGCACCCCCACGGTAATCGGAGCCTCGGAAAGTACGAGCACTGTCCCACGCCGTCGCTACCAGCTCTGCAACAGAAAGGTCTGTCGCTAGAATTTTAGCCTTAAGATCGGCAATTTCCGCATCATCTAATGTGTAATCAACAGTAGGAACAGGATCCTGCCAAATCAAATCTTCACTTGGCACATCTGCACCTAGGTAGCGCGCTTTTGGCCCCATATCACGGTGAGTCAACTTAAACCAAGCGCGAGCAAATACATCTTTAAAGTAATCTGGGTTTGCTCGGAAGTGATCCATGATTTTACGGTACTCTGGATCCATTTTCATGGCCATATCTGCATCCGTCATCATTGGGTTGCAACGGATACTTGAGTCCTCAACATCGACGGGCTTGTCTTCCTCTTTAATATCGATTGGCTCCCACTGCCAAGCACCAGCAGGACTTTTGACACTTTCCCACTCATGATCAAGCAACATATCGAAATAACCCATATCAAATCGCGTAGGGTTGGTTGTCCAAGCCCCTTCTAGGCCACTTGTCACGACATTACGCCCAATACCTCGGGAGACTTTATTGTTCCAACCTAGGCCTTGCTCTTCTATATCAGCAGCCTCAGGTTCTGGCCCTAAATCGTCGGCATTGCCATTACCATGCGTTTTACCAACAGTATGGCCACCCGCGGTCAAGGCAACTGTTTCTTCATCATTCATGGCCATTCGGGCGAATGTGACTCGAATATCTTGCGCTGTTTTTAGAGGATCAGGATTACCATCTACCCCTTCAGGGTTTACATAAATCAGCCCCATCATTACGGCTGCTAAAGGATTTTCAAGATCTCGCTCTCCAGAATAACGGCTATTTTCGTTGTCTGAAGACGCCAACCATTCTTTCTCCGATCCCCAGTAAACGTCTTTCTCTGGATGCCAAATATCCTCACGGCCACCGGCAAAACCAAAGGTTTTGAAGCCCATTGACTCGTACGCCATATTACCAGCCATAATCATCAGATCCGCCCAAGACAATTTATTACCGTATTTCTTTTTCACTGGCCATAAAAGTCGACGCGCCTTATCAAGGTTACCATTGTCGGGCCAGCTATTTAGTGGTGCGAATCGTTGGTTACCGGTGTTTGAGCCACCACGTCCATCCGACTCACGGTAACTACCTGCTGAGTGCCACGCCATACGAATCATAAGACCACCGTAATGACCCCAATCTGCAGGCCACCATGATTGGCTATTTGTCATCAGGTCTTTAAGATCGCTCTTAACTTTCTCTAAATCTAGCTTATTGAACTCTTCGGCATAATTGAATGATTCGCCAAATGGATCTGTTTTCGTATCGTGTTGGTGCAAGATGTCTAAGTTGAGTGCATTAGGCCACCAAGCCATAACCGAATCGCCGGTCTCCGTGTGGCTACCGTGCATGACCGGGCATTTTCCTGTCGATGAAGTGTTATTCTGGCTCACGTCGAAACTCCTTATGCTTATGTTTTTGTCGCACACTCTATATTGTCATCTGACTAAATTAAGGATAGATGAAAAAATACTGTGTTGTGCTGCAACATTTAAGATCGCTTTATGCTGGATCGTTAAAGTAGGTTTAACAATATGCCTTTACTCTCAATTTAGAAAATTTCATTTACTGATCAATCTAATAGTAATTTTAAATGATGAAGCTAAACCGCCACATGAATTGCTCAGCCCTTACAACCTAGCATTTTCTTTAGGGCAAAAAAATAGCCCTTATTTAGGGCTATTCTCATTGAGCTCGTTATTTTTAATAATGTGCAAATCCCGCTGAGGGAAAGGAATCGTAAGACCAGCCGCCTCAATACGAGGCTTGACTTGTTTTTGGAGCGCCCAGTAAGTATCCCAGAACTTATCGGGGGTGGTCCAAGCTCGGAGCTGAAGGTTCACTGAACTATCTGCCAACATATGTACAATCACTTGCGGAGCTGGATCTTTCATTATGACAGTGAATTCAGAGGCAAGCTCAAGCAACACTTTCATACCTGTATCTATGGAATCTTTGTAAGAAATCCCAACGGTCACTTCTAGTCGACGCTTGCTGTTTCGACTGTAATTACGAATGGTTGCGTTCCAAACATTGCTGTTGGGACTTGATATGTATAAACCATCTGCCGTTTCAAATTCAGAGGTAAACAGGCCTATGAATGAAACCGTCCCCATATAGCCATTGAATTCAACATACTCCCCTTTCTTAATGGGTTTGAGAAATAAGATCATGATACCTGCTGCAATATTACTCAGCGTATCTTTCAATGCTAAGCCAACGGCCAACCCCGCAGCACCAACCAAAGCCACTAGGCTGGCTGTATTTACCCCAAACAAATCGAGAATAATCACCAAGCCAATCAAATACACAGCGTAAGCGGCTATTTTTGACAGCAACAGAGCAATTATTTCGTCATTCTGACTGAGCCGTGCAGCACCAGCATATACCCCTTTTCTTGCCAACTTAGAAATGAAAGTAGCCATCACGACTACCAAGCATGCTAATACAACATTTTTGGCGATTAGAAAAATCTGCACTTCGTACGTGGAATAAAACGCTATTAGCGCGTCCATCATGCTCTCCTCAAAGGCACGTTAATACTATGTATTCAATTATCCAGCCATTCTATGCAAAGCTAAGTTTTCGAACCAGTTATTTAATGCTGCCTACTATAGCTCAGCTCATTCAATCCTATATCTGAAAGTACTTAGCAAAAATCTTAAAACAGAATCGCTAACGGGGACTTGCAACAAAGGTAATTTCTTGAGCTATAATACGGTTATTAAACACGCGCCAGCAGATACCTCCAAATGGACACCGTGAACAATATATTCACACTCAACCCATACAGTGCACATTTTTGACCAATTATCGCCAGTCTTTTATGTTCATTCGCAGCAAATGTCATGAATTAATTAGGCACTTACTTTATTTGGCAATATTATGTATGGCAAATGGGTGTAGAGTACTTATTCGTACTGGCTCAATTTTAAGCTCCTTAATGATGACGCATGAGCCTGTAACTAGCCCTTATTTCACAATGTTTCAATTGAGAACACATATATCTAAATGAACGAATTAACGCACATTTTAAAATCTCTAGCCTATAGCCTGACTGTTGTACAAACTTCGTCAAAGTGTGTCGCATCATTAGCAAAAAGACATGACTTACGCCCTGAACTTGAACGTTTGCAGAAGGGTTTGAAAAGACATCAATCCAGTGGTTACGATCTAGAAACCAAGAAAGTACCGACAGAAAGCACTCTTTTAAACTTACTCGATCGCATTCGTGACAGTGGTATTAAGCTTACAGACCTTCAAAAGCAATGCGGCATGCTAACGGCTTTAGAAAAAAATGCGTTACTTGACCTTATTACACAAATCCTTAACGAAATGGATAATCGAGCTCGAGCGGCCAAAGAAATATTGGCTGAGATGACAAAAAAGGGAATTAACCTAGAAGATTTAAGCTAACTTTAGACGTCTTCGATGACACCTAAAGAACGTCTATTTCCGGTGATTCTGAAAATCTATCATAGAAACGATGTTATCCGATTTCGGAGCCTCACTTACTTCACCATCTGACTCAAGGGAATTATTAGCTGTTCTAATCAGAACACCAGCGGCATCGTCCAACAATCTCAGCATGAGCTTCTTAGGCCAAACAACTTCTTTTTTAGCCTGTAAATTGAAAGGAATATCACTCAATATCCGACTCGCCTGAGCCGTTTCTAATTTTTCAATTGACGTATTGTCATCCCAGAGCATACGCTCGATACACGCTTTCGCCTGATTCAATGCCATTTGCATAACATCTTTGCTCTCATCATCAACAACAAATGGTTGAATCAGCCTACTAGCTGCATAGATTTGCTCTTCATTTGCCCCAACCTCTACTAAAGCCGCAACAAATGCATTTGCAAAAGAGTCTTCTAATTCCGCAAAGTCCGTTTTCATTAAACAAGGCATAAAAACAGGAAAGCGTGTTGCTTCATGAACCATGACAACACAGTTTCGCCCCTTCAACAAAAACATACTGCCATACCAACCACTTAAAGGGTTCAAGGCCTCTAGCATCTGTGCCACATTAGCTTGGCTTTTATTAGATGCTGAAAAACAGCCCTTACCATCAACAGGAAGCTTGGGCAGCAATTTACTAGTACAGTGAAGTCGAATCATAGGTTGGCTTTGTCAGAATTAATATAGCCATGATAGTAACAGCGGATCAAAGATATTTGGAAGCCAATATATCGCTATACAAGGAATGAGGAATAAGAAGAACAAATAGTATGCTACAAAACAGATGAGATATAAATAATACTGGGGATTTAGGTGAGGTTAAACTGAGTTATAAAAAAATGGTTGCGGGAGCAGGATTCGAACCTACGACCTTCGGGTTATGAGCCCGACGAGCTACCAGACTGCTCCATCCCGCGCCATGTAACCTATGTATAAATAGATCACTTTATTTTTCAGTAAAATTCTAAACAACTTGTTTTTAATAAGTTGGTTGCGGGAGCCGGATTCGAACCAACGACCTTCGGGTTATGAGCCCGACGAGCTACCAGACTGCTCCATCCCGCGCCATGAAATCTATCGAATTAAATAGATTCAAGCTAATTATGTTTATCTTGCATACAACCAGTTTTTTAAATTGGTTGCGGGAGCAGGATTCGAACCTACGACCTTCGGGTTATGAGCCCGACGAGCTACCAGACTGCTCCATCCCGCGCCATGTAACCTATGTATAAATAGATCACTTTATTTTTCAGTAAAATTCTAAACAACTTGTTTTTAATAAGTTGGTTGCGGGAGCCGGATTCGAACCAACGACCTTCGGGTTATGAGCCCGACGAGCTACCAGACTGCTCCATCCCGCGCCATGAAATCTATCGAATTAAATAGATTCAAGCTAATTATGTTTATCTTGCATACAACCAGTTTTTTAAATTGGTTGCGGGAGCAGGATTCGAACCTACGACCTTCGGGTTATGAGCCCGACGAGCTACCAGACTGCTCCATCCCGCGCCAAATATGCTTGCGCATTCACTAACAATTTATTTCAACTCGTTGACTCATTCTAAAATGGTTGCGGGAGCAGGATTCGAACCTACGACCTTCGGGTTATGAGCCCGACGAGCTACCGGACTGCTCCATCCCGCGTCAACGAGGTGCGCATATTACGTAGCTTTATCTTATTGGTCAACCCCTTAACTTAAAATCTTTCAATTCTAATTTTTCAGGGTAACCAAGTGAAGAACAGTAACAGCGAACCCCAGATTGAGTAGACTGGGAGTATCGACAATATTGAGAAATCATTTCCCTGACATTTTGTGACATACACTGCCAGTTTTTAAGATAGTTGGTATATTGAATTTGTTGCGTCGTCGATACCACCCAACCATTTTCTCCTTCTCTAATACCAAAGTTACGCATCTCTGGTGAAATTAACAAAACAGGTAGGCCATAACCATTTGCCAACTCAATAATGTCACCTTGATTAGCACTATTAGAAGAAACGACTAATATTCCTACTTTATGCAACAGCTGAACAGCTGGCGGTAAAAATGACTTCAATGATATAGATTGATATGCGATGTTGTGAGCAATAGCATGCTCTTCTATCACATTTGAAAAGTCATCCTCCTTAAAAAATACAATTGCGTTAACTGCTTTGCTGGTGAACTGAGGATAAAAATAGTCTTTAAGTTCGCTACCGTCACCCCACTCTTCATTTTTATGTATATAGCTAGCAAGTTTGGCGATGGTTGAATGATGAGGCTCTCCTTCAAGCCACTCAGGCAAAAGATTAGTATGAAGCTTACAACGTAATGCAGGGCTAATTAAGGATGCCAGTGAGTTAGGTTTAGAGCCAAACGTGATTAAATGGAGTGGCGACTCTACATGAATTAAATCAAGCAATCCTCGCATAGACGGTTTGATCTGATCTTCCTCTAATGACGTAACATTAGACAACGTAACAAAACGAACCTTCAAAGAGAAGCGCGTAAGCTCTGCCTTGAAGTCTTCAATAAACCTTTGCAGAAAGCGATTACTGTTTCGAGCGTCCCACAGGACCAACGCATCAGACATAACCAAACCATCCCTAATGTAGATTACTCAAGTGTATGCTAGGGCTCTTGTAATACCATTATTACATAGTATTCTTTTGCATCCATACGTAATGAAACGTAAAAAATGTTTATTTATTGATCAGTGATATCAATAAATAAACAATAAAATTAATTTAAATTACGATTAGGTAACCCAATGAAAAACATTATTTTTATAACAAAAGAAAGCGCTTTAAAAGGAAGAAGTGAACCATTAATCACAGAAGATACAAATATAGTTACAAAAGAAAACATAAAGCGCCATGCTAAATCTTCTGAATCTGAAAAGGAGGTCTATTTTGCTATGGGTTGCTATTGGGGTGCCGAAAGACGGTTTTGGAACACACATGGCGTTAGCGTTACTGCGGTAGGGTTTGCAGGTGGCTACACACCTAATCCAACCTATAAAGAAGTTTGTACAGGACAAACGGGGCATACAGAAGTCGTCAAAGTTATTTTTAATACCGACGAAACGTCGCTGTCAGAAATTCTTAAAGTCTTTTGGGAGAGCCATGACCCTACTCAAGGCATGCGTCAAGGCAATGATATTGGTACACAGTATCGCTCTGCCATTTATACGATCAACGATGACGATTTAGAAGCCGCGCTTAAAAGTCGTGATGACTATCAAAAACGTTTGATTGAAAATGGTTTTGGTAAAATCACAACCGAAGTAGAACCATTGGAAGCCTTTTATTTTGCAGAAACGGAACACCAACAATACTTACATAAAAACCCTAATGGTTATTGTGGGCTGGCCGGCACAGGCATTAGCTGCCCTATCGGCTTAATCTAAGACGATGGGAGGCGACCTTTAAATCGCCCCCCCAAAGCACTACTGAATAGACAGTGAAAGACCGCTGGAGCGTTCAACTTTTCGGTTCATTGCGCTTTCGAGTACATCTGCATCGCCTGAAATCAGAGTAAAGTGTTTTTTTGATCGCGTAATGCCCGTGTAGATCAATTCCTTAGTCAATATGGGGGAATTTTGACTAGGCAACAACATCGCTGCATGGTGAAATTCTGACCCCTGCGACTTATGGACCGTCATAGCAAATACGGTCTCTACGCTTTGTAAGCGGCTTGGTAACAACCAGCGCACGCTACCTTTGCCATCAGAGAATACAACACGTTGCTTTAATTGCCCATTAACGGGATACAGTAAACTAATGCCAATATCACCATTCATTAAGTCAACACTGTAGTCATTTTGCGTGACCATCACAGGACGCCCTAAATACCACAGACTATCGATACTAGTGAGTTGCTTGGCTGATAGCAGCACCTGTTCTATTTTAGCATTCATACCCTCTACGCCCCACTCTCCTTTACGCAATGCTACCAGCAACTGAAAATGGGCATGAGCACTAAGCACCTGCTTGCCCCAAGTGTCGAAAAGAGCGTTATCCATTATTGCGTCAGGCATAGCTTGAACCACGGACAAATAATGACCATAGCCTTCGACTAAGAGCTTCCGAAAGGCATTTTGCAATACCGATGTTGGTAATTGCTCTTGTTCTAGGAAACGTAATACCGGGTTGTTCTCGTACTGCTCTCTCTGTCGAAACACGTCTTTAAGCTCAGGCATCTTAGGATCATTTTGAGGGTCATCACGCTCATCATTTACTAAACTTGCCAATCGATGAATAACCCCGCCATCTTGGAAGCGGTAGCTTCGTCGAAGCATACAGACGGCTTGATTAAGAACAGAGCCCTGCGGGTCAATAAAGCTTTCCTCAAGGTTCTGCTGACAAATATCACGAATCCAATCTGCGGTCTCTTGAGTGTAATGGCCATCAACCGCGCCCTGACACAAGTCGCCTAACACATATCCTGCTTCCACTGAGGCTAATTGGTCCTTATCTCCCAACAGAATTACTCTGGCATCTGGCTCAATACCATCAAAGAGATTGGCCATCATCTCAATATCAATCATTGAAGCTTCATCAATAACCACAATATCGGCCACCAATGGGTTCGACTTGTTATGCTGAAATTGGCGGCTATTTGGCTTAGGACTCAATAATCGATGCAAAGTCATAACCTGCGTGGGAATCACTGCTTTTAATGCGTCAGGTGCAAGATTTTCAAGCTCAGGTAATGCCAAACGCGTTAAGTTGTCCGCTATGGACTCATTCAGGCGCGCTGCCGCCTTTCCGGTGGGAGCTGCTAAGCGAATTGCCAATGGTGGTAATTGGTGCATCAAGCGTTCAGCTTGTAGAAGCGCCAAGAGCTTTAAAACCGTTGTCGTCTTGCCCGTGCCAGGACCGCCAGTAATGATTGAAAAATGGTTACTGGCAGCAATACCACAGGCGATACGCTGCCAATCTGTGTCTTCGTAATCATGCTGTTTCTTTCCGAATAACTGATCAAGAAGACTACGTATATCCGTGTTACTAATGCGACTGGCAGGTTCAAACCGCGCTTTAATTCCCGATTCTATGGTTTTTTCTGCTTGCCAATAGCGACGTAAATACAGCAAGGCATTGCCTTGCTGCTGGACCAATACAAACGGTGTAGCCTGTTTCGAATCTTCTAGATTGTTAGCGATCACTGCCACAGCCGAACACGCCTCAATGTCAGCCAACCATTCTGATATCGTTAAACTTTCTATCCAGCTTTGCAGCTGAGCACGAGCTATTTGCTGCGCTTCATCATCCATACTATCCGTTGACACCATAGCTAAAGGCGTGACTAAGGTGTCCTTAAGGTCTACACAAACTTGTCCCATCGAGACACTGTGGCTTACCAGCAGCATGGCTAATAATACATCTTCCGAAGTATCCTGAGCCTGTTCACGAATAAAGTTCACCAACGCGTAATCTATATAACGGATCAGCCCAACATCTACCCACGTATGCATTTGCTCTAATCTAGTCATATGCACACCCCTTTGCCTTCCCAGCAAACAAAGCATCTAATTGCTCAATCAATGTTTTAGGCGGCTTATCCATAATCAAACCCTGTGTTTCTGGGTTGTCATAACCCCGCAAAAAGAAGTAAATCGCACCGCCAACGTGCGTGTCATAGTTGTAGTCGGGAATACGATCTTTCAAGTGGCGATGCAGCGCAACCAGATACAAGACATATTGCAGGTCATAACGCTTTTTCAGTAAGGCATCTTGCAACGCTTGTGCGTGGTAATCATCATCGGTGTTGCCTAGGAAATTACTTTTCCAGTCAATAACAAAATATTGCCCATCAATTTCAGCCACCAAATCAATAAAACCTTTAAACATACCTTCCAATTTTTGGAAATTCGCCATAGGGCGCTCACGTCCTTGCCATGTATAACGCCTAACCAGTTGATCTATCGCACCAGTAGTGACCTGATTAGCCGAAAACATGAATTCCAACTCAACAGATATTTTATGTGACGGGAGATCCATCAAACGCAGCACGTGACTTGGTTTGTGTGTCAGTGACTCGATTGCAAACGGCGTACTTAAAAAATCAGCTAGCCACTCTGAAAGCCCTTGCGCAAAATCTTCTAATATACGCTTGCGGCAACGACTGTAAACTGCTTCTTGACGCGTCTCTTGATCTACTACCGTTGCGGCAAAACCTTGCAATCGTTGACCATCCGGTGTTTCGTAACGCTGTTCAGCCGCCCACTCAATCAGACCATGCAAAAACGTCCCCATAGCACTGCCACGCGGTAAACGATGCATTAATTTATTCGCCAGCTGCTGCATTGGCTGTTCAATTGTCAATGTATCATCATCGCTCAACTGCTCATCAATGGCTTGCTCGCTTTGCGTACTTTCTGGGAACAAAGCATCACTTTTGCCGCCATAACTAATGGAGGAATAACTGGCAATCCACCAAGGTTCAATACCCAAAACGTTGACACGCCTAGCAGGGCGAGGCTGAGCGTGAAGCTCTGGTTGGTAAGAAAGCTCATCGAGTTTAGCGGTTGCAGTGGCGAATACATCGTCCAGCTGTTGATATTGCGCCAGCACAGAGCCATCACTACGCCCCAGCAATCGATGACCAGCCGATACCAATGCTGGCTCAGGGTCGCTTTTGCTACCAACAGGATCTTCCACTGCGACCCATTGTGCGCAAATAGCACGAGTCATTGCCACATAGACCTTACGCACATCTTCTGCCAAGCGCTCGAAATCAGCTGTCTCTACGTCTTCCTCGGTCGGCATAAACGTCAGATGCAAAGCGCCGTCCGCTCCATGGTACTCGATCGGTAAATCCGAACATTTGACTGGCCGCGCGTAATCTAAAAACGGCAACATAACGATAGGGTACTGTAGGCCTTTGGATTTATGCACGGTTACCACTTGCACCAAATCAGCATCACTTTCAAGGCGCTGTTGTCGACTCTCTTCTCCAGAAGTTTCGGTGCTGATGCATTGCTCCAAATGATGAATCAAGGCCTGCTGACCTTGCACCACTTCTGAGGCTTGTTGCAGCAGTTCGCTGATATGAAATAGATCTGTAATCGAACGCTCGCCATTGGCGTCTTTCAAATAGCGACTGGTGACCTGTTGATCCTTGAAAAAACGATGCAACGTTGGCATCACACCAAAGCTTAACCAATGATGGTGATAGCTTCGAAACTGTTCAATGAAGCTCTCCCAAAACACTTCATCATGATTTAATCGGTCCAAATCATACAGTGCCATGCCCATCAAGCGACTGCCTAACGCGATACGCAGATAATAACTGCTATACGGCTCCGCCATGGCTCGCAGCACCCGTAAAATATCGTCAGCTTCTTCGGTTACAAAGACATCATTAGCATCAGATAAATAGACGCTCGCGACATTCAATTCAAACAAAGCCCGACGAATTTGGCGTGCTTGATTACCACTATTGACCAACACGGCAAAATCTTTTGGCAGTATGGCTCGCACGCCCTTGCCTAGATTCAACCTTGCTCTACCTTGCTGAGATAGGTTTAACCAATATGCGATCTCATTTGCAGTCACGGCAGCACGATCCCATTTTGGGGCGCCTTCCTCTACTTCGCCAAGGTCCCATACTTGCTGCGGTGCAACAGGGCTGTCGTCTAACAGCAACGCAATGGCATCGCCTTGACGGCCTGACTCAACCGGCAAGAATGGAATAGGATCTTCATCGTCCCGCTTAAACAGGAAGGCACCAACACTTGAATTAACAGTCTCAGCATGCTCAAAGTAACGATTGACGCGCATAACCAGCTCTGGTGCCGACCGATAGTTATGAGTCAATGTGTATTGACGCTCACCCGTATCTTGTTTAGCCGCTAAATAAGTAAAAATGTCGGCTCCACGAAAGCGATAGATTGCCTGTTTCGGATCCCCAATCATAAAGAAGCCTGTATCAGGGTACGGCTCAGCAACATTGTAAACAGTGTCAAATATTCGATATTGCACAGGATCTGTATCTTGAAACTCGTCCACTAAAGCGACTGGAAACTGTTTACGAATTACCTCAGCGAGGCGCTCGCCTCCGTCACCCTGTAACGCTTGATCAAGCTTGATCAACAGATCATTCTGACTTAACGCACCTCGTTGTAGCTTTTCGTCTTCGACTCGTGTTGCAACCCAATGACTGGCATGACCGATCAAATACTGCAACGGAGTGATCAACTGCGACATCGCTTCTTGTAAATCCACCAAGGTATTTGCGCTATCTGGGTCAACGGGGATATGACTGGGATCGAGCCAGAAATCAGTGTCCAACAACGCAATCTTAGCAAAGCTCTTGCCAGAGAAAAGCTTGTCTAAGGCCTGCAAATCTTCGCCAGATGATTGGCTCCATGCATGAAGCGTATCAAATACTGACGCTCGATGTTTGGCATTAAGAGAAGTGGCTTTGAATAACTTTTGTTTTGCAGCGTCTTCAAAATCATGCTGCAATATTGGTAATGCATCCTGCACAGCGGATTTCAAAGCAGCAATTTTATCACTACGATCCTTGGCAATCGCTATTAATTCAGCACTAATATCCTCAGACACGGGAGGAATGACAGCGATTTTATAAACCACACGACTCACGGTTGCATACAAGTCTGCTGGGGATTTAAAGCAGCTCAACACTTGACGTAGTTCGGGCTCTTCTAGGGGAAACACCATTTCTCGCCAGTAATCTTCACACGCCTGAATAACTAATGGCTTCTCATTCTCCATCAAGGTTTGTGAGAAGTTTAAACCGCTGTAGAACGCATGCTCTGATAGGATGCGACTACACCAAGAGTGAATCGTCGAGACCGCCGCTTCGTCCATCCATTCTGCCGCCACATCAAGGCGGCGAGCGGCGGAGTTAAGGTCTTGCTCATCGGCTACTTCTTGTTTTAACTGAGTCAGCTGAGGGTCTGCTTGTGCAACATCACCGCGAAAATAAGATGCGGCCTCCACTAAACGTGCCCGAATACGGTCACGTAACTCACGCGTCGCGGCTTTGGTAAACGTCACGACCAAGATATTGGGCGGTAACAAATGATCCGTAAAGCTGCTGTCGCCACCATGCTTTAAAACCAGTCGCAGATATAACAACGCCAGTGTATAGGTTTTTCCCGTTCCGGCACTGGCTTCAATTAACGCTGAGCCAGATAACGGGAAGCTAAGTGGATTTAATTGCTTGGATTGGCTTGCCATTACTTGCGCTCCGCTAAACTGTCCATAATAGGCTGACATAACACAGGAATCAGTTCTTCAAACTCTTTCGTCTTTGCTTCATCTAGCGGTGGTTTAAAATACTGTTTAGCATAGTGGCTTCCAGAGCTTGCCAAGTCGCCGTCCACATATCGTTCTAACATTCGTTCACGATCCGTCTTTTTTGAGCGACCCGCAATTAAATACGCCATCGCGCCGTTGACCCCAAAACACAGAGGACCCTGCATAGCCTTTAACCAAGTCTTCGTTAATAGCTCTAGGTACGCTTTTGCCTGAGCCAGCTCCAGTGCTGCAAAACATAAGTCGCCATTGGGTGACATAATTTGTGTAGCCACATTACCCTTGTGAGCGACATTCGCCACCACATGACGCACCCAACCGTGCACCACATTTTGCCAACGCACTTTGGTGTCAATAAAGTTTTTCGTTATGGCTCGAGGAAAGATATCTTCCTCAATACGACTCTCACTGTAGACATTCGAGGTTTGTAAAATAAACTGTAGCGCGCCCTGCCCATCACCCGACTCATATAAGCGATCGAGATCATCGGCGTACGATAAACCCGAATTTTCATCCAGTAGCCACTCAAATTGACGTAATGTATCCACTTTTGGAGTGAGGCTGTGTACACGTTGGTGCCATGCAAAATACAACTGCTTAACAGTCTTTGGAAACAACTTTTCACGACGAATCTCGGCAAACGCACCCTCATATAACTCGCCCGCCGCTATTTGACGCTGCAAAGCTTGCTCAACTTGACGATCCCATGCCTCCTCCGTTGGCTCAAAACGCTTGGCAAACTGCAAAATCGCATCGTGCACTTGCCAAACTTCGAGGCCATTGCTGACAAAATTCTCAACCACTTTGGTTTCTTCTATTTCATTTGGGCGATGAATATCCAAGCGCTGAGCAAACAGTGCATCCACTGGGGAACGAAACAACGCAGTCAGCCTGCGAGCATTCAATGGTGCATCAGGCGTCCAAGCAGGCAAGTCCTGTTGATTTGCCTCTTGAGAAATACTGTTGATGGTCTCCCATTCTTTTTGATAGGTAAACAGTGCGGAGTCGTCAAAAAAATACTGACGACTGAACGGTTGCATTGGATAATCTTGTGTCAGTTGTTGTACCAACTGATCGTTGTTCCACGCTTTGTCTAGATAATCACGCAGCTGCCCAACCAATACCGATGGCGGCTGCTCAGTATTGTCTTTAGCACTTCGTCCTTGCCAACTAATGATCAGCTTATCGCGCGCTGACAATACTGCCTCTAGAAACAGATAACGGGCGTCTTCGCGTCGTGACCGATCCCCTGGGCGATAATCCCCCACCATCAGGTCAAAATCCATTGGCGTACTGATTTGAGGATAATCACCATCGTTCATACCCACCAAATATACCTGTTTGAATGGAATCGCACGCATCGGCATCAGTGTGGCAAAATTCACAGAACCAGACAGAAAGCGCTGACTCAGTGACGGTTCATCCATTTGACCTAACAGGGTTTCTTGAATTACATCAATCGCCACAAGCTCTTGCTCGACACCGGAGCCCTGTACATGCTCTTCAAGCAGCTCGATTTGATCAGAGATACGACTTAGCACTCGTTGTTCATGATCACTGCTCGGTGCAAAAAAAGTCTGCAAACATTGCTGTAACGTCTGGCTCCAATCTAACAATACTTTGGGCTCATTAAATGTCCGCCAAACCGTTTGCACATCGTCGACCAAGCGGTGCATCTGCCCTAATAAACGCGCTTCAAGACCACCAATATCACCATAAGGCAATACGTCTTGCCAGATCTCGCCATTACCCACACTGTAACCCAACAACATACGCCTTAGACCAAATAGCCACGTATTCTGTTCAGAGGGGTAGGTCAATCCCAAGCCGCTGCGCTGTTCTTTGTCTAATCCCCAACGAATATTGGCATGTTCAATCCAGCTTTTAAGCGTCACCACATCAGTTTCATTTATGGCGTAAGCCGAACGAAGCGCAGGAATGTCTAACAAAGACAACAAATCCGTCGCTTCAAACCTCGAACGGGTGATGGATAGCAACGATTCAAATGCGGCTACGATCGGATGCTGCTGACGAGCGCTTTGATCCGCCACATGAAACGGAATAAAACGCTCATCAGCATGTTCACCGTATTTATTAAAACGGCCAAATACGGCCTCTATGTGCGGCACATAGACATTAATATCTGGAGCCATAATCAAAATATCTCGCGGCTCCAATGTCTCTCCGCGTTGCAAAGCTTGCTCAAACTCATTGAGCAATAAATCATGCAACACTTCCATTTCTCGCTGGCGACTGTGTGTTTCGATAAAACGAACACTTTGGTCTGTTTCTACATCTATTAAGCGCTTCTGAGCTTTGCAGTCTTCAATGCTGCGCAATTGAAAAATGTCATCTTGCAGCTGCTCTAACAGTGTCGATTGTCCTGGTGATTCAAATAAATCGATCTTGCTATCGACAAAGAATGGTTGGTATTTATCTGGCTCGTCTTGCTCATCCAAGGAATGTAAATAGTCACGACCTAGCTTGCCCCATGAAGCCAGTAAAGGATTGCCGTAAAGGTGCGCTTCGTCTAATGAGATGTCTTTTTGGTTGCGGCCTTCGCGCATAGGTCGTCGAGAGGTCGCTTGACGCAGCAACTGTCGGCCTTCAATTAAGTCCCCCCAGTAATATTCACTCGGGTTCATGGTAAACAGCAGAATTTGGGTAAACGGCGCAATGGCGTGAAATACTTCGAGAATTTGATTGGGCAGAGATGAAATGCCAAATACAACAATCCGACGAGGCAACCCCTCAAGAGAGGTTTGTTGCTTACAGTGCTGAATAAAGTCTTGGTGAATTTTGGCGCGGTTAACAATCTGCCGCTTGCCTTTGGCAAACTGTGGATCTTGCTCCACGTCTAATACTAAATAACGCCATAAAATGGGCTGCCATAGCTGATCGTCTGGCACAGGCTTGGAATGCGAACTTGCGATATCATCTCGACTAGGCATGACATCCAGTTGGTCTTGCCAAGCTTGCAGCCAATCAGCGCGATAGATTTGATATTGGTCAAATAGCTTAGCGATACGCTCCGCCAACACATAGCGGCGATGCTCGGGGTTCTTACCTGTCGACATAAAATGCAGCAATGCATCGTAATGCCCTGCTTGATTGACACGGTCTAAATCCTTTAACAAGCGAAACAAACGCCAAGTCATCGGCTTGAGGTCGAATGGCGATTGAGTATCTAATTCCCAAAACGCGGCTCGATAGGCTTCCCAGACAAACCGCCCAGGCAAGGAGACATCAATAGAAGTGGCAATACCACAGCCACCTTTTGGTTCATCCTGAGCCAGTGCCTGCTGCAACCATTGAGCGATGCCATTACTTTGTACCAGAAACTTATCGGTCTCCAGCGGCTCAAGCGGATAACGCTTCACCCATTCCACTAACACGTCTTTTAACGACTCAAGACGATTGCCTTGAATGACCATCAATCCCGTCGGCCAATGACTCATAATTCACCTATATCCAATCTCACGTTAGGCACTATGGTACATCAAAATGACGACAGATCATGACGCAAACAAATGATTGTTTCAAAAATAAAAAAAGCCAGCTAGAAACCTAGCTGGCTTTTGAATTGACTTAAAATATAAGCAATTACAAATTAACCATCAGGATTAATGACGTATTCCTGATTATTGAAGATCACAGTAATTTCGTTACTACTTAGATCAGATTCTGTACCAAATGATACCGCTTCAACATCATTGCCAGATGAATCTTTTATCATCAATGAACCAGAACCATCACTATTTTTAGTTAATGAAAGGTTATCTGCCAACAACTGCTGAATATCATCGCCTTCGTTTACTTCAAACAAATCAGACACATCTAGTGCATCGTCATCAGCATCAAAGTCTTGGATTAGGTCTAATGCATTATTTGACACACTGCTGTCTTTAGCAAGAATGAAGATGTCGTTCCCTTCACCACCGACCATAGTATCAGACGCGCTATCATCGCCTCCGAAAAGAACATCATCCCCAGAGTTACCAAATAAAGTATCTTCTCCAGAAGTTCCTTCAAGGTACTCATCTCCATTCGAACCAACAATGGCTGAATCAACAGATGTACCGGCTAAGTCATCATTGACGCCATCTGTATTGATTTGTGCAACTAGATCAAACTCATCAATATCCGCATCAGAATTACTAACAACCGTTAGATTATCAATAGAGGTTTGACCATTTGCTTGCACAGTATAGGAACCATCAGCATTAACGGAGAGATCAACACCATCTTGCTGTAATTTTGCTCCGGTCGGTACTCCAAAGACATCTACGCTGGACAATGTTTCGCCATTCGCTAAATCTGACACATCAATGCTTACTTGGTAATAAGCTTGAGAAGTGCTTCCATTAAATGGGTCCTCCATAGCAGACAGTTGAGTATCTGTTGGCAAATCAAAGTCGGCCCCCTGAACAACGCCGTCCATCGCTTTGATATTTTCAAAGTTCTTGATGCGATCATTATTTATCAGCTGTTGTACCTGGGATACAGTCAAGCTAGACAAATACAGATAATCCGTTCCGTCTTCACCATCCAATACACCATTTACATGGCCTCCCACCACCAAGACATCACTACCCTTACCAAGCTTAACGGTTCCATCTATGTGCCCTTCAACAACAACGGTATCATTATCATCTTTTGTAGAGATCTCACCGTTAGAGTTGACCGCACCTTTAATGTGAATGACATCATTACCTTTGTCGGTATCAATAGTGGTATTCACATTTCCACCAATAAAGATTTGGTCGTTGCCTTTTTCGGTTTCTATTTTGCTATTGCTGTTTAAATTCCCACCAATATATACTGAGTCATCATTATTGCCAGATTTGATTTTTGCGTTAGCATCGCCGCCAATGTAGATATCATTTTCCCCATAACCAGCTTTAATCTCACTGTTACTATTCAAATGCCCTTTAATATATAAGGTATCATTTCCACTACCTGTATCGACTTTAGAATTAACATCGCCTCGTACAGCAATGATATCGTCACCAGAATTAGTATTTAGAGGGCTTGATGAATTAAGGCTACCTTCAATTAGAACTTTATCTTCGCCTGACCCAGTATCAACCGTCCCGGTTACATTACCATTTACATATAGTGAGTCATTACCTTCTCCAAGAGAAATATCACTTCCCCAATTAGTAGAGCTGCCTAACGCGACATTATCATTATCATCACCAGTAGATATATCGGCTGACGAAGCCCCAGTGATTTCAATACGATCATCGCCAGAATCAGTATTCACATAAGAATTACCACTCCATGTGCTGCCTTCTAGTAGTACATCGCTATCGCCGCGGTAATCGCTAAAGTAAATATTTCTATCGCCTATTTCATGGTAATCGTCGCCCCATACATTAAAGCTATGTCCATCCTCAAAGCCTTTCCAAATATCAGAAGAGATACTTGAGTCAACACGGGTTACGGTCACATCGACTTCAGCTGCATTAGACGATGCCGCAGGGACACTAATGCTCACCGTAGCACTGCCCGTAGCCCCTTCATCATCACTGACTGTGTAATCAAATGATGCGGTACCGTTAAAACCCTCAGTAGCCGTAAAATGAACATTTCCATCAGTTCCAATGAACACATGACCATGCTGAGCGTTCGATACAGAGGTTAGAGTTAAATTGTCACCATCTGTGTCGCTATCATTAGCAAGTAAACTAGAAGCGCCTATCGTCAACGTTGATCCAACAACAGCATTAAACTGGTCATCACTGGCATTAGGGTCATGATTAATAGGAGTGATTGAGACCGTTTCGCTATCAGTAGCAGTCGATGTCCCATCAGTGGATGTTGCTTCAACTGTGATATCGAAGCCCGCTAAACTATTTGGAACGCTTAGCTGAACATCGTCAATTTCATTTTCAGAAAGTTCATAATTGCCATCGCTATTTTTACTAAACTCGACACCACTAGAATTAACAAGCTTGGCAGTTTCTGGAATACCAGAAACGGTAAACGTTAAAGTTTCGCTGCCATCTTGGTCGTTCTCTACACCACTAATATTCAGTGGATACAAGGTAACATCGGATGTCGATTCTAAGGTTACCTGAATATTAGAGATATCAACGGTCTCTGTTGTGGCGGTACTATCCACTAAAAACTCAACATCAAGGTTACCCTGAGCATCTAAGGTTGCAGTATAAGTCAGCGCATCAGATGTTGTAGAGGATTCATAAGTATGGTGGTAATTACGTTCATCTAACTGAACATCATTTGCTTTAATTACAAAGGTATCAGCTCGACTATTGCTACCGTCTAAATCCCAGCTACCTTTCACTAAGGCATCAAAGGATAAAGTTACTGTTGCACCAGCATTCTCTTCACCGAAGCTCAATGTTCTCACCGCAGAGGAGTCTGTCCAGTCACTAGAGCTATTAACATTGTTGTCACCTCGGTCACCCAAATTATGAATATCATCACCAGTTAACACCAAGTCATTGTTCAAAGAAACTTCACCAATAGAAACAGATAAAGTTGGCGCATCAGCAACGGCGTCAACAGTTAATGACAATATTGAAGACATGCCATTATTTGTTGCATACGTAATATCAGGCACTTCCCCAGCCCAATCTTCTACAGGTGTAAACTGATAAGAACCATCACTATTGATAGTAATTTGGCCAACGCCATCTAATGTAATTGATTGATCTGCATTCGCTGCTTGCCCCCCGAAAGAGAAACTTGAAACAGCAAGCTGCTGGTCTCCTCCAAAGTCATTACTTAACAAACCGTGCTCTGCATCGACAGTTAAAGTGGCATCTTCTAACAAGTTACCGCTGTCATCAGCTAGAGCCGGTAAGTTGTTATGAACAGAAATAGTCAATGTTCTAACAACAGTATCGCCATCAGCATCCTTAACTTGGTAATCAAAAGATGCATCAGACTGACCGCCATTAGGAATGGAGTCGGCAAAAGTTGAATTTGGTTGATATGTATATGATCCATCTTCGGCAATAACCAAAGTGCCATATGTGCTATCAACTATTGTCTGCGCTTCAAGATCCCCTCCGTCAGCACCAAAATCAGAACCAAGATCTACAGTGCCAGTAATTTGTTCATATCCATCTACCGAGCTAACTACTTCGACCTTCGCAACTACTTGAACAGTATTTGTTTGGTCTTCTTCAGTAACTAATGTATGTGACACAAACCCATCAGCCAAGAAGCCTTCCAAAGAAACTTTGTATTCATTTCCATTAACGGTAACTGTCTGACTGCTTAAATTAGACAAACGTACTGTATCCGCAGATTCAGAAGCAGAACCACTATTTGTAGTTTGATCAATGACAAGATCTGCAGTTAGTGTGACTTGATGCGTTTCACCTTCAATAATCACATCAAAGGTATAACTTACATCTGTCGTTTCTAACGACACATAGCTTGAAGAAATAGGGGTATTATGGTGGCTAAAGTTGCCTAACGTAACGTAACTATCAACGTCGACAGAGCTACTTCCATTGGCATCAACCAAAGTCAATTCAGTTGGGCTACCGTCACTATCATCCCAAGAAAGCTTATCAACCAATTCATCAGAGTCAGTATCTAATTGCTGTGACTTATCCTGGTCCTCGTTAGAGGTTGTTTCAAAATCGACATTAGTGAAGCCGCCTTGAATATTCGCTACCGTGAACTCAGATGCAGCGGTTGAATTCAAGCTCAGGTAAACATCATCTTCAACATCACTAGCACTTGGTGAGTCATCTTCAATAACAACTTTAATGACCTCTGAAACAGTATCTTGCCCATCAGAGAGAAGAATTTCAAAATCGAGATCTAACGTATTTTCTTCAGAAGCTAAATCTGTAACTGCATGATCAACGGGAGCAGATAGAGTTACTGTGTAAGACGCCTGACCATCCTGGATGTCACTTACGGAAATACGCAATACCTCAGTATCGCCTGCCATGCCAATAACATCATCACCATTTTTAGACCAAACAACAGACACACCACCAGAAGTGATTGAAGTTGTCGGCAATCCTAAAGACAAAGCGAGATCAGCATCTGAAGGTCCAGAGATACTAAATGTGTTGGTTACAATTCGTACATCAGAAACATCAGTATTGCCGCTATCATCAGCTAACCCTCCGGTTAAAGCCTCTTCTGTAACCGTTGCCAATTCAGAACCATCTGGAATAGAAAGGGCTACTTCATCTCTACCATTTATGGTGATAGTAATAGTCTGAGTATCATTACCGTCAGCGGTTGAGACGGTATACGTCTCAACGATGCTCTCACCATCATCTAGGGCCTGAATTTTTTCATTACTATTATCGACTTCATACGACCAGTTGCCTTCATCATCGATAGTCAGCACACCCAATTGAGCACCATTATCAACAGTGCTACTGGTAAATACTGGTGTCGTGTTAAATGCACCATTTCCGTCAACATCAGTAACCGTTAACGTACCGTTCAAAGACAACTGAATACCACTTTGATTGGAATTAGTATCGTTATCCTCAGTTAACGAACCACTGGCTTTGTCACCATTATCTTGTTCAATAGTGATTTCAGAACCATCATCAACAGGAGTGACATTAACTGTCACATCTGCACTGTCCGTTACAGTGCCATCAGTAATGGTGTAGCTGATGGTCGCGTCGCCGTTGAAGTTCTCAGCCGGGGTAAACTGTACCTTACCATCGACAATCGCCACCGTGCCTTGTGCTTCTGGCACGCTCACGTCTGTGATGGTTAGAGTATCGCCATCCAGGTCCGTATCGTTCGCCAACACATCGATGGTCACAACCGTGTCTTCACTGGTAGAAGCTGTGTCATCCACGGCATCTGGACCGTCATTCACCGCATCCACGGTCACAGTCACTTCAGCGCTGTCGGTCGCGGTACCATCAGTAATGGTGTAGCTGATGGTCGCGTCACCGTTGAAGTTGTCCGCCGGCGTAAATTGAACTTTACCATCGACAATCGCCACCGTGCCTTGTGCTTCTGGCACGCTCACGTCTGTGATGGTTAATGTATCGCCATCCAGATCCGTATCGTTGGCCAACACATCAATGGTCACAACCGTGTCTTCGTTGGTAGAAGCTGTGTCATCCACGGCTTCTGGACCGTCATTGACCGCATCCACGGTCACAGTCACTTCAGCACTGTCGGTCGCGGTACCATCAGTAATGGTGTA
>NZ_LTAW01000067.1 GCF_001639725.1 Marinomonas atlantica | reverse complement strand
CTAAAATAATCTAATACATTTTTAATGTGCTTAGGTTATCTGTTCCTTGTTGAGTGAAACATGATCTCAACACATATTTAATATGAAAAGCACAAAGATTCAGCAACAATTTTGCTTGTTATTTATGATAGTTATTGTAGATGTAGTCACTGTCAGAAAACACCCTTAATAGCTCGGGTTTAAAGACAGCTAAAACGGCGGCAGTCATCCCGTTGAGGAGTCCTTCAGG
>NZ_LTAW01000066.1 GCF_001639725.1 Marinomonas atlantica | reverse complement strand
TTTAATGGCCCGATCTTTTGCTCCATTCCAAGCGCGAAGTTACTCCCTCTGGTGATTGAAGATGCATTAAAAGTGGGTGTCACTCGTAACCGGAGCATTATCGAGGCCTGCTTAACAAGACTCAGATCACAGGTTGTGCCGCTCGATTACGAAACTTGGCATGATGCACCGCTGCTCACTTCATTTCAGGGGCACTGTCAGCTTAAGCTATCGCCCGCTGGGCATATTTT
>NZ_LTAW01000065.1 GCF_001639725.1 Marinomonas atlantica | reverse complement strand
GTTTGACGCTTGATTATCGTCTATTTCAAAAAGTTAAATTGTTAAAGAGCAAGTTTAGTGCAAAGCACTAAGTCAGACATTGAACGTAAGTTCAACACCTTGCTTAAGGCTTTGTCGCTAAGCTTTTAAAGTAGATAGTGACTGTAAAACAGTCATCAGATAATTTGTGTGAACGCTCACCAGAGCCTCTATATCGTTTAAGGAGGTGATCCAGCCCCAGGTTCCCCTAGG
>NZ_LTAW01000064.1 GCF_001639725.1 Marinomonas atlantica | reverse complement strand
AAAGCTCTGTCGATTTTATTGTTCGACCTTGGGTACGAACAGAAGACTATTGGGATGTCTATTGGGAAGTGACCGAAGAGGTGAAGAAACAACTGGACCGCAATGGGATCAGCATTCCGTTCCCACAAAGAGACGTTCACGTATATCAACATGACCTCTCTCAAAATACTACATTAGATCTAGTCACGCAGGTCGCAAGCAAATAACCACTAATGCGAACTTCACCCGAAG
>NZ_LTAW01000063.1 GCF_001639725.1 Marinomonas atlantica | reverse complement strand
TTGTTGCAGGATATAGACCGTTTCCACTAGCAACGGATCACTCATTAAAGCTGCATGATCACGGTTTTGACTTGTAGAAAGTGATCTAACTGCTCTGGGCCTAAATCTCGACCAATACCAGACTGCTTGTAACCACCGAATGGCAATGATGAATCCATGGCATCATGAGTGTTTACAAATACTGTACCCGCTTCCATTTTCTTAAGCAAACGGTGCGCACGGCTGACATTTTGGGT
>NZ_LTAW01000062.1 GCF_001639725.1 Marinomonas atlantica | reverse complement strand
ACCGGTTATTGCAGCTTGACGTAGTGGTATTTGTGGCTCATGTAAATGTAAGGTGAAAGTTGGACAAGTAGACTCTACCAGCTATGAAACATTGACTGAAGAAGAGAAAGCTAATGGCTTTGTGCTGGCGTGCTCCAGTACCATTAAATCGGATGTAGAAGTGAGCTTGAACTGACGAACTGTTGATAATTTGCACTGTTTTGGGAGGGCGCATCGACATAGTTCGAGCGCCCATTTTTT
>NZ_LTAW01000061.1 GCF_001639725.1 Marinomonas atlantica | reverse complement strand
GAGCATAATCCGATTCACCTAACAATTTGCGGTTTTATTCACCGTTAAACCCCACTACAATGTGCCCCTTGCGCTTGATGCGCTTGATGCGCTTCTGCCCTGCAACTCTACTGAGATAGTTCATGACCTCGATACTTTTAGCCCAGCAACCTTCAGCCGATTTGCCGACGCCACAAACCATCCTCGAAGATGTTTTTGGTTATCAAAGCTTTCGTGATGGTCAGCAAGAAGTGATCGAATCA
>NZ_LTAW01000060.1 GCF_001639725.1 Marinomonas atlantica | reverse complement strand
CAATAGACTGGTCTGTAAGATGCTTGCATACAGCGGCGCACGCCTTAACGAAATAGCTCAACTATATTGTAATGACATACAAAGAAAAGGCGCTTTATGGTTCATCCAAACACACGATACGGTGAAAATGACACCCTATCTACCTTATACTTTCAAGAAGTTACTCTCAGATACATTATACGGTAATATGTCCTTACTACAGGCTTCAAAAAGACACTAGGTATATGGCTTGGATACTAGAAA
>NZ_LTAW01000059.1 GCF_001639725.1 Marinomonas atlantica | reverse complement strand
TGGGCGGTTTAGGTTTTTGGCGTTAATCTCAATGCCGAAATGCTGAGCCAGCGCTGGGGTTCGTAAACACATTTGACGCGCGGGGCGGAAAACTTCCCACGCTTGTTTTTCAGTCGTTGCCCCGGAGTAAACCTCGGCGCCTGATTCACCATCAGCACATAGCATATAAACGCCAAGGGCCGCGGCTGGTGCAGATTTGCCATTTTTACGAGGGACTTCATTGTACGCCTCACGAAATCGCCGC
>NZ_LTAW01000058.1 GCF_001639725.1 Marinomonas atlantica | reverse complement strand
TAACTGATCTTTTGGTTCTACATCACCCAAATTAGGTTCGGGTAACGAAAGATTAAAGCTATCCAATAGCGTACCCATACCATTAACGACACGATACTTAGCTACTAATTGATCATGCAACGCATTAGTAAGATCGTTTTTCGATGAAAACACCTCATTTTCAGTATCCAATAGATCCAATAATGAACGCTGACCAATATTGAACTGCTTTAGATATGAATTACGCGTCTCTTGGCTTGAGGTAAAAT
>NZ_LTAW01000006.1 GCF_001639725.1 Marinomonas atlantica | reverse complement strand
TGACCTTGAGAGCTTTGTGCGCCCTGAAGGACATCGTTCCCTGTGCCGCCGTAAAGCGTATCGTTTCCTGTACCACCAATCACTAAATCGTTGCCACTGTCACCATACAGTTTGTCATCGCCGCCTTTCGAGCCGACGGTGTCATCCCCCGCGCCACCATGCAGCTCGTCATCGTCTTCACCTAGGACGATGTTTTGAGCGTTTGCGCCCGCATAAACGATGTTAGCGCCACCACCCCCTCGAATGGTGACGTTGTTGCCGACGATTACAGCAAACTCAATGTCATCCAAATCAATGATGGTTCCTGTTGGTAGGGCACGTGTATCAATCACCAAGGCTTCTTGGTTATTGCTGGAATCGGAACCTGTGATGCGAATAGGCGTTGCAGAAGCTGTTGAGCTGTCTGATGTCAATGTAACTTGGTTAACCCAAAGGTTGTCAGCATTACCTATGTTATTAAGGAAGTTGCTACCTGAGTTTTCCATGTCGTTTAAATCATCTTCACCGGCAGCGCTTTCATCAATTAACGATATCAGGGTATCGCGCTGGTTCTGAGTGCTGGCTGTGGCATTTGAGCGAGCCGTGGCTCCTATGCCTGTTGGCAAACTCAGAGTGGTGACAATTTGGTCAGCATTGTTGTTGGCAAAGTGCAAGGGCACATCGGCATCGGGCGTATTGCTATTACTGTCTTGGCGATTGCTTGATACCGGAGCCACAGTGACAGTTTCGATGGTTTGGCCTTGAGCATTGGTTTGTGTGGACTGTGTGACCGTGGCGCCGTCTACTTCTGTGGATTGAGTAGGTGTAGAAGGAGCAGGCGGGTTACCCACATTCAGAGTAACGGTATTCGCTGTAACCGAATCGTTTGTGCCATCACTCACAGTAAACGTGAAGCTGGCGTAATCGGCACCTGTGCCACCGCTATCTGGGGTAAATGTCAGATTGCCAATATTGCTTGCTTGTATATCGGTCCCTGTCGCCTTAATTTCAGTGCCTTCAAGCTTTAATATACCTTCCGTTGGTAGGGCTTTGATGGTGATATGATCCAGCGTATCGTCACTGTCTACATCGCTAAATCCAAAATCAGCAGCGGTGAAAGTATAGCTCCCATTGAAGGAAACAGATTCGGTGGTGTCTGCTGCGGTGGGAGCGTCATTAGCACCGTTGACCGTCACAGTTAATGTGGAGTCACTGGTATTGCCGGCGTCATCTTGGACGGTGACTGTCACACTAGAGGTCTTAGTAGTGTTTGCAGCAAGACTTTCAAACTCATCATTCGGGTCGAAGCTGACGCTACCATTAGCGTTAACCTTGAATAATCCCCCGTTGCTGCCCGCAACCGACTGACCGACATTACTGGATTTGCCTGCAACAGCTGTAACGGGTGCGGTGCTACTGGTATCTGTGTCATTAGCCTGAAGGGTGCTGCCACTGCTGTTTAGTGCGCTAAGCGTTGTATTGCCGTCGTCTTCTCCGATGGTCGCCGTTGTGTCATTGACAGCGCTTGGGGCCAAAGTGTCCAGCGTAATCGTGAGATCGGCAGAATCTGTGCTTATGTTGCCTGCAATGTCCGTAATAATGGTATCAACAGTGTTTGCACCGGAGCTAAGCTCATCTGTCTGAAAGGTGTAGGTCCAGTTGCCGGATCCATCAACGGTTGTCGTCCCCACCTCAGTGCTAGCCACTCGAACGGATACGCTTGCACCAGCTTCGGTACCACTGCCTGTAATAGTTGCCGTAGAATTATTCGTCAGATTATCGGTATTGCTTGACCCCGTATCCGATGCATCGGCAAGGTCTGGAGTGGAATTCACAGGCGTGTTGGCATCAACAACAATAGTACTGTTGTCCGCTAGATTATTGCCACTAGGTAATGTAAAGACAGCTGGGACGTTATCACTTTCCGCTTCTAGGGTGGCATCATTGGTTAACGCAAGGCTACTGACGTTTAAATCAGAGCTGTCGGTGTTGCCTTCGCTAATGGTGTAAGTGCCATTAAATGTCGTATTGCTACTGCTACTAAGAGTAACTGTTTGACCATTAGACAAGGTCGCTTGGAACGTGCCAGTGTTTGCTGTGAATGTGACAGCTTTATCAAAGGTCACGGTGACATTGACCGTATCACTGACTTTGTATGTACCGTTCGCAGTGGTGGAGGCAATGTTGGTGATCGTTGGTGCAGGGGCTGTAATAACACTGAAAATATCATTTTGTGTCACGGTGGCAAGGGTATTGCCTGCTGCATCTTTTGCGCCTGAGGTTTGCACATCAATATGACGAATGACCTCATTGGCATCGGCCACGTTGTAAGTAGCAACGTAGGTATCGTTGTCAGACCATTCACCGGATGCAAAGGTTAATGTATTCGTTAACGGATTTTCATTGGTCGTTGGGAAGGATAGTGTTGGATCTGTATTGGTATCCATCGCTTCATTAAAGTTGACCGTTAGGGTAAAGCTATTGCTGCCGACTTGTGTATCTGTGACCGTTGCAATCGATGGTGAAATAGCGCCAGAGATTGTCGGTACATTGGCGTCAATGGTATCGCCTGCTTGGCTAATGGCCGTGGTGTAAGTAGCAGAAGCATTACCTGCAGAGTCGGACAATACAAAACTAACAGGGATATCATCCCCAGCTGCTCGGTCTGTATGGCCTGCAACGACGGTATACGTAGCCGTATAGTGACCGCTTCCATTGTCTGTGAACCCTGTGACGTTTACGTCATTTACCGAGCCTGAGTCTAATGTTAGACCTGCCTCACTGGCGGTAATCGAAACGCTCACCGCATCCCCGATGGCCATACTACTGGCAGGGATAGAAACGCTGGAGATGGTGGGCAGTTCTGTGTCTACTGTAACGGTTAATGTTGATGAGGCAATTGAGATATTGCCCGCAGAGTCTGTTACTTTTGCGGACAGTGTATGGCTGCCATCGGTTAACTCGGATGAGGTAATTGACCAGTTACCGCTACCATTGGCTGTTGTTGAGCCTAACGGCGTCGTACCATCAGAATCGTATAGTGTCACCGTTGCGTTGGCTTCTGCTGTACCCTCTAGTGTTGGTGTGTCGTCGCTGGTTTTGTTATCCGAAGAGGATGAACCTTTATCCGATGCTGCAGAAAGATCTGGTGTGGACGGCGCAGATGGGGCTTGGTTATCGACTATTGACCCATTTGCACTTGTCGTTGCTTTTTGGTTGCTGTGATCGTCTGTAGCCGTTATGACGACTTCAGCTGTCGCTCTATTTATGTTTCCAGACTGGATGGTATAGCTTGCTGTCCAAGTATGGTCACTATTGGTTGCTGCAATGTCATTTCCACCGCCAAATGCGGCAAAGTTAACTGACACAGAAGAAATAGTATCGCTGTTATTATCACCATTCCCCGTGTTATCCCATTTGGCTGTAACAGTATCGCCGATAATAAAGTCACCATTGGTGCCAGAACCGCCGCTAATGCTGATATTACCTGTAGTCACGGTTGGCGCGACGTCATCGGTGACGTTGATTGTAAAGCTCTCTTGATAAGTTCCGCCATTATTATCGTTGGTCTGGATACGAATACTGTAATTGCCAGCTGACAACGCACTTGCATCGTTAGTTCTAAGAGTATTGCCACTGACATTGAATAGCGCGTTATTTGTATCGCCCGATCCAGAGGATAAAGTGTAAGTGTGGGAGTCGCTGACATCTGCGTCTGTTGTAGACAAAGCACCTACAGTACCGTTTTCTCCAGCACTTTGGCCTACAGTATTACTGGTTAATGCGATACCTGTCGGGGTGTTATTAGATGGAGGAGGGTTGCTACCGCCACTATCACCTCTTCCATCATTTAGGCAAGGATATTCCCCTCCAGGTAAGGAACCCTGAGACGTACACCCCAGACAGTGATCGATATCTTGCATTCCTGCCACAGTAAAAGGCAGTACGCTTTCAATTTCGCCATTGTTGTATTCTAGGTCCCAGTCGCCGCCTAGATCAGTAGGACCAGTACGGTCGTTTGATGCGGCCACATCCACATTAAGTCTGCTCGCCAGTTGGTCAACAAAGGCTTGGCCGGCTTCATTACCTGCCACAGTACAGCCGTAAATCATTAGGTCTGCGCCTTCGTCAAACACATTGCCGATACTGGCCAGTGCCTCAGCGCTGTTTGTTAGGCTATCCGAATTAATCGGATTATCCCCTAGAAATAATTTGCCATTACCCCCGTGCGAAACAAGGTGAACCGCGGATAAATTACTGTAACCCGCTAAGGCTTCAGCAAGGTTGGTGAGGCCATCACCTGATTCTGGCAAGAGAATCACAGGGGTATCTGGATTAACCCCTGCAATCAGGGTTTTATAGTCTGACACACTTGGGTCAACGACGATCACTTCGGTTACAGGGGTTTGGACGCTCATAATGTTGCTCTAAATAATAATTTGAAAATATTTAGCCCAAGTGGGGACTAATTTGGCAGGTTCATAATGCGTTGATGCAGCTCAGGCTCTTTAAAGCCAGGGCTATAGGGTGCAGGCTGATTGGCTAAAAACACCACATCGTAAAGCTCAGACACAGGGCCTTCGATGGTGAGCCAATGCTCTAACTTGCCGGTTTTATAGTTGAAAAGCTGTAAGCCGCAGCGTTGCAGTACTTTACGTGCTTCTAAATTGGCTTGCAGATTAATACCGGGCATTATGCCCTTTTTCGGACGCAGGCAGGATAAACCAACGACAGCAAGGTCTCCGACGAAGGTGAGACCGCGGGCAAAGCCTGCGCATTTGGCAACGGATACAAAGGATTTAGTATCAAAATCCACATAGCCAAACTCACCTTCGCCCGAGTTAAGGATCCAAAGCTTGCCATCGTGCCAGCGCGGTGAATGGGGCATTGATAAGCCTTTACACACCACTTTCTCGGTGGCGAGATCCATAATAAAGCCAGTACCGGTTTGGTGCTCTTTCCAAAGCAAGGGAGCATCGGTACGGCCACAGAAGCTGGCGTAACGTAACTCGCCATCTCGTGCGCCAATGCCGTTTAGATGACAGCGGTCTTCTGGTACCAATTCAGAGATAAAGTCTGGCGTCCAAATCGGCTTGAAGGAATAATGTGGATCAATGGCAGCAATACAGCTGTATTGGGTATTGGCATAAAGAAAGTCGTAGTGTTGGCCCCGAAAGCTCACATCCGCCAGTACATCGTGAGTGTTACTGTTGCCCACCATATGACAGGTGCGCGGCATATAGTTAGCGCTAAATTGCGTTTCTTTAAACTCTAGCGGACCAGTATTGCTAAAGCGCCAAATTTGCTCGCGCGTACCGACCCAGAGCTTATCTTGATCAACCGCTAAGCCCATAGCCGTGCCGACAGCACGATCCAGCGTGTAAAACTGCCCAGTAGGTGTTGTGCCCAAAAACAGTATTCGCCCTGATTGATAGGTCGAAGCAATTAATGAACCTTGGCTCTCTTGAAGCCAATTGGCAAAACCGGGGGAAGGGATAAACTCAGGCGCTCCGGAAACGCCTTGTTTGCGCTTTCCTTCAGCATCAAATCCACGACGTTCCATATCTGACTGGTTCCAGTCATTGATTGATTTTTCAGACATATAATTTCGATATGTGTATTAATAATAAAAAAGTTGTACGATTGGACCACTTTTTATCATTACTATGCAATAACTTAGCACAAGGTTTGTTTGATCAATTGGCCAAGATTATAAAAAGTGCGGTTGTCTATATCATCAATCAGGTTGGTTTTAATGCACGACGGTTCTTTTTTAGTTTTAATGCAGGCGCTTCAATAAAGTGCCACGAAAGGATTGCGAGTGGTAGTGTTATGGCGGTAGTGGCGATAACCATGGTTAGAAAATCCATTGCAAACCAGTGTGCTAAGCTTTGTTGAACGGGAAATGCATAAATATAAAGACCATATGAATAATCCCCGAGTGCATTGTACTTTCTAATCCAACCTTGGGGGAGGTATGCCAGTACCAGTACGGTGTAGCAAATGGTAATTGGCAAATAGAGGGCAGCCAATATGCTGTCTTTTAACCATGGTATCCCTGCTAGCAGTAAGCACATGGTCCACCAATTAAGCTGAATCTTAGTTCTGAAGTTATAGGCATTTGCGCCTATAAAGAAGGTACTGACAAATAATAAAATATCATAGTGCTGTTGTTTGCTTTCGGTCTGAAAGTAGTAACCAGCGACAAGTATAAACAGGCTCACACAGACTAACGATAAGCCACTTAATACAGGTTTAAAATGGGTCCATTTTGAAAGAATGATTTGCTGTAAGCAGTAAAATACGACTGTCATTACATACATCCATGTTTCAAATGGCAGTGTCCAAATGGAGCCATTAACGGTGTTTGGATAAATGTTTTGAGTAAACACAGCGGGTAGTATGAATTGCGTGTGTATGTCGAGTAAGTTTAGGTTATAGAAATATTGCCAAGTCAGAGGTTGAGTAAAATAGTCTGATACTGAGAGAGTGCTAGTGAGTGGCCCTAATGCAAATACTGTTAATAGCAAGGTAATGAATAAGGCTGGCAATAAGCGCAGTGCTCGTGCTTGAAAGTAAGACGAAAGGCTGCTACTACGTAGTAGGCTACGCTGTATTAGAAAACCGCTGATGGCGAAGAATACGACTACGAAAAAAGTCCCCATTCCAATATTCAAAAAGCGCTCAAATGGATCTGTGATATCGTGCGCCATTCCTGTCAATACATAGCTGTGAGCGAAGAGCACTCCCCAAGCACACAGAATACGTATGAGGTGTAAATTATTGTCTGTATTGTCAGCAGCCACGGAAAGTTTTTGTGAAATGGCTGGTGATGCTAAAGGTAATGAGTTCAATCACAAGTCCTTGCAATGGTATAAATAACTGAGTGTATCAAAGGGAATTCCGGAACAGTGAAAAAATCTTAAACTTCAAGTGCTTGTTGTTGTGTTATGGGGTGCGCTTGGTTTGTAGCAGCGCGGTGTTCACGGCATAATAGGAAAATATTTTTTTGCCTTTCCAAGGAGTTTCACAACATGTCGAATTGGCACGCGCTCAGTAAAGAAAAACACGCTAACGCTGGTTGGGTATCACCAACGGGCTATCCACAAGCTAAGACAGATGCTATTGCCCCTTTGCTTATTGCTGAAATGGGCCATGCTATGGCGTACTACCCATTTGCTTTTGCTCCGATTGAGGGTGGTGCTTACCGTCTAAATGTCTTGATGTCTTTTGAAAGTGAAACAAACTTGTTTGTGAACTTTCAAAGCAAATGGATGGTGCCTTATGTGCCTGCGGTGTATCGAAGCTATCCGTTTAATATGATGCAAAATACGGAAGGCGGTCATGTGTTGGCGGTTGATGTAGATTCGGAATTTTTCCATGAGTCAGCTGAGTCTGAGGATCAAGTGGTATTGTCTGATGATGGACAGCCAAGTGATAGCTTGAAACCTTTGATTGAGTTTATGCAGCAGCGATTACTACAGCAGCAACAAACTGATCAATTAGTAGCGCAACTGGTAGAAAAAAATCTAGTTGAAGAGTGGCCTATTGAATTGAAGTATGGCCCTGATGATGAAGATGTTCGTAAGTTAGCTGGGCTGTATCGAATTAACGAGAAAGCGCTACAAGAGTTGCCTGAAACTGAGTTAAGTGAATTAGCAAAAAGTGGGGCGCTTGCCATTGCCTATGCACAGTTGTTCTCACTGGCGCGCTTGAAAGACTTACAAACTCGCTATGTTCAATTCAAGCAACAGACGCAACAACAGGCTGCGCCAGAAGAAATTGATCTGGATAAGCTGTTCGATGGCGATTCTGATAGTGATGTCTTTTCGTTCTAATCATCACAGATATTAAAAAACGGCTTATTGAATGCTCAATAAGCCGTTTTTTATGTATTTAATACGATTTTTTACAGTGTGTTGGCGTCAAAAATTTTATCAAAACGCGCGACAGTAGTATCGTTTAGCTGACCTGTTTCCAATAATAGATTGAGGTCTGCTAGCACGTAATCCATGAGTGTTTTAGCGAACTCTAAACGCACATCGTATAGGTTGGTACGCGCTTCTAGTACGTCTACTTGGCTGCCTAAACTGAGGTCGGCTTGACGCTCTGCAGCATCTAAGTAGGCTTGACTGGATTTACGTGACTCTTCAATGGCTTCTAAGCGCTCATGAAAAGAGCCAAGCTGGGAATAAGCCAGTTTGATGGATTGTTGCTTGTCCGAAAGCGTCTTTCTATAACGTACCTGTGCTGCATTATAGCTGGCTTCCGCTTGACGTGCTTGCGCAGAGGCTTTGCCTCCTGAGTAGATCGGCACCTCAAGATTTAAGGCAGCAACATAGCGTGTGTTTACATCCGTTGGGTTATCTGAATATTGATCTAGGTAGCTTAATGAAAAGTTCAATGTTGGTAAGTGCCGAGCAGAAGAGGCTTGGGCTTCTAGCTCTTTTGCTCGAACGTTCGATTGTTCCGCTAAGACCTGTGCGTTATCGGATACTCGCTTAAGCCATTCTTGCTGCTCACCAGTAATGAGGTTTGGCTGTACTAAATGGCTGTTTTTCACCCAGTTTTCAGGTAACTCAATGGGCTGTCCTGTGATGTTTTCCAACCCAGTTTGCGCATCGTCTAATTTGCTTTTTGCTTGCAAGAGGTCACTTTTTGCTACATCGCGACTTGAGCGTGCGCTTAAAGCATTGAGTCGGTCACCTACACCTAACTCGTTCATCCGCTCAGTTTGATCAAGCTTAAGCTGTAATGATTCGAGCTTTTCTTGGGTGATGTAAACGCGCTGAGCGGCTTGAAGGGTTTTTAAATAAGCTTCGCTGACACGATAAATAAGTTCTTGTTCAGCACGGGTGTAAGCGAAACTTGACTGACGTACGCTTTCTTTAGAGCTACTGTACGCCTTCCAAGCACTTACGTTTATTAGACTCTGCTGAGCATTTAGTTGGAAGGAATAGTCCTTTTGTTGCTCTTTTGAAAGTTCTCTTCTGGTGTCACTGTCATCGTTATCAGAGTAGCGATAAGTCGATGTAAAGCTTACATTTGGAAGTAAATTAGCGCGGCTAATATCATCGACTTCTTGCTCTGCTTTGAAATTGTGGTAGGCATATTTCAATTCAGGATCGTTCTGTTTTGCAAGTTGTAAGGCGCCTGAGAAACCAAAGGTTGGAGCCATAGTAGAGTTTGGTTCGACCGTTTCCTCTGCCCATAGGGCCGAGGAAACGCTGGCGCCAATCAATAATGCAATCAGATGTTGCTTAAAGTGTGTCGGCATTTATTTCTCCGTTAAACTGCGAGCAAAGCTGTCTGTTAGAGGTTTCATTAAGTAGCTGAACAGTGTGCGCTCACCACGGCGAATCATGACTTCTGCAGGCATGCCGGGTATTAAGCGCATGTCTTCGTTCATATCTTCACGGCCTTTATCCGTAATTTTTAAACGTGCTAAATAGTAGGGCGGCTGATTTTGCTGTTCTGGTTGTAAACGGTCAGCAGAAACATTCACTACTTCGCCTTGAATAACCTTGGTGACGCGAGAGTTGAAGGCAGAAAAGCGTATGTCTGCAAACTGGCCAATATGAACGTCGTTGATGTCATTGGTCATTACACGACTTTCGATCACGAAGTTGTCTTCAAGCGGTACTAGGTCCATTAACGGGCGACCTGAATTTGCCACGCTGCCAACAGTATGTACTTTCATGTCTACAATAGTGCCATCTTCTGGAGCACGAATAATCGAGCGCTCTACACGGTCTTGAGCAACTTGGTATTTCTCTTGGATGTCGAAATAGCTGGCTTGCGTCTGTTTAACTCGATCGCCTACGTCTTTTAAGAAGTCTTGCTTGCGTGTGGCGATTTGAAATTGAGTTTCGGTTTTCTGAATTTTGAGGCGAGCGATATCTGATTTAATTTTATTGATCTCGTTTTGTGTCGAGATAATAGAACGGTTCAGTTCACGTGCGCGGTTATTGTCACCTAAGCCTTCATTGTATAGCGTGGTGTAGGCTTGCTCTTCTTCATTTAAAAGCTCTAGTTGTTGCTCCAGACCAGAAATTTGGGCATTTAAGCCTTTTACTTGCTCATCTGTTTGTTCAAGGCGTGTTTCAAGTGAGTCCGCTTCTTGTCGGTAGGCTGAAATACGAGCATTCAGCAAAGCACCTTGCTGCTTTAACGCACTGGCGACATCTTGATCGCCTTTGGCAGCATCTTGAAGTGCTTGAGAGAACGTTAAGTCATCACTTAGATTCTGCTCTGCTTCTAGACGCTCAAGTTCAGCTTTAGCAATTTGCAGGCGTTTGTAGCTACTTTCAAGCTGAGCTTGAAATTGTGTGTTTTCCAGTTTGATTAATGGTGCTCCAGTTTTTACGTAATCGCCATTGCGTACATAAATCTTCTCTACAATGCCGCCTTCGTAGTGTTGGATCGTTTTACGATAGCTGTCTACGACCACTTCACCAGGCGCAATTAAGGCACTGTTAAGAGGGGCAGTTGTTCCCCACAACGTGAATGTGCCTAATGTAATCAACAAGAAAATCAGGCCAAATTTTACGTAGCGGCGATCGTTAGTATCGATTTGAACGTCGTCAGTTACAGGCTGGCTTGGCTCGTTGCGGCTTGGCTTTTCTCGGTTTACTTCGGAAGCTGGCTTTTTGACAGTTTCTATTTTGGCGAGCGCTTGAGGCTTATTCTCGCTGTCTTTATCTGTGTGCTGTGTCATGTCTAATTGTCTCAGAATCTTGGCTAAATAGTCGTTTAATACGTTGCTTATGCTCGAAGCGCGGTTTGCTCACTGGCTTTTTGTTGCGCCAGTTTTTGCATCACCTCTTCTTTAGGCCCAAACATTTGCATTTGACCTTCTTTAAGAACCATAAGCTTATCGATGCTTTTTAGAATCGATGTACGGTGACTGATAACAAACGTTGTTACCTGTTCATCTTTTAGTATTTGCATGGTTTCGCCAAGGGCTCTTTCACCTTGTTCATCTAGGTTTGAGTTTGGTTCATCTAATACCACTACCTTCGGGGAACCGTAGAGTGCGCGAGCTAATCCAATACGTTGACGTTGGCCACCAGATAGGGCACCTGAATCGACACCAATACGAGTATCGTAAGCATCAGGTAATTGTAGGATCATTTCATGCACGCCAGCCTTTTTCGCTGCAGACACCACTTGGCTTGCATCTAAATTACTGAAACGGGCTATGTTTTCACTCACCGTGCCATCAAACAGTTCGATGTCTTGCGGTAGGTAGCCAATGTATGGACCAATCTCATCACGGTTATAATGTTGCACCTCGGCACTGTCGATACGCAGAGTACCGTTCATGGTTGGCCAGATGCCTAAGATCGCTTTTGCAAGGGTCGATTTACCTGCTGCACTTGGGCCAATAATGCCAACCAAGTCGCCCGGTTGAACTTTGAAGTTCACGCCTTTTAATGTAGGCGTGCGTGAGTTTGGTGGCCCAACAAATAGGTTGATGGCATCCAGTTGACCTTCCGGTTTAGGAAGACTCATGTTGCGATCTTCTTGTGGGAAAGCATTTAACAGCTCAGTTAAACGGGTACGTGCTGTACGAGCATTGTTAAAACCGGACCAACTGTTAATCAATAAATCAAGCGGTGCCAATGCTCGCCCCATCAAGATTGAGCCAGCGATCATCATGCCAGGTGACATTTCGTTGATAACAACATAGTAAGCACCAAGACCTAGAATCGCTGATTGAAAAATCATACGCAGTACTTTTGATAAATTAGAGAAAACCCCTGCTTTATCACTGGCTTCTGTTTGTTTATTTAAGAACGATTTATGTTGTTTGCTCCAGCGCCCCATGATGCCAGGCAACATCCCCATAGCATGAAGGACTTCAGAGTTGCGAAGGTTACTTGAGGCTAAGTTCTGTGCTTTTAGGTTTTCACCATTGGCTTCGGTTAACGCTTTCTTGGTGAATTTTTCGTTAAGAATGGCGATAGCAAATAAAATGGCGCCTGCTCCCAGCGCGAACCAACCAAAAGCTGGGTGGAATAGGAACAGGATGCCTATGTAGATTGGAAACCATGGAGCGTCAAAAAATGCAAATAAGCCATTCCCCGTCAGAAATTGACGAATACTGGTTAAATCGCTAAGTGGTTGAGCGGTGCGCTGATTTGGCATTTTTACGCCAGCTTTAAACATAGCACCATATACGCGATGGCTTAGGAATTGGTCGATCTGGTTAGACACACGGACTAATATGCGTGATCGAACCCATTCCAAAACCCCGAGTACAGCAAATAGAAAGACCATGATGATGGTTAAAAACAGAAGAGTTTCTAAGCTTCGAGAAGCGACTACTCGATCGTAAACTTGGAGCATGTAGAAGGGTGCAGTAAGCATCAAGATGTTGATGAATAAACTAAAGAAGCCCGCGGCTATAAAACCACGTTTACTCGCTTTAAGCGCACTCCCTAAATCATCTGCCATGTTTGAGTTCTTCATAAAAATTTCGGTCTTCTATGTCGTAATGGATTTAAAGTTACAAGAAATATGTTACTGGAGCTGGGTTAATGCGTGCACTTGCTCAAATTACAACCCCAGTAAGTTAGCGTAGGTTAACAAAGTTGCTCGTAGTGCATGTGATTCTACTCACTTTAATGAACAATGAGGGGCGTTATTATGCTGCTTTGTGATTTTTATTCACAATACCAAGTTCAAAATAAGTGCGATCTGCAAAATGCCATGTTTTATGCTAGATTAGCGCAAAATGCTGTAGCTATTTATAAACATGAAATGTGTGTTTTTACGGGTGATGATGAGTTCAAAATAGTCCTTAATTTTTGATAAAGCTGCCTGTTGTATTCTTCCATGTTGTTTCCATCAGTAGCCTATGACATACGCTCCTAAATTTTTTATTGTTACCCCTGTTGGGGTTTAGAAGATGTATTAACCATGATAGAGCATCTAGTTCAAACTATTTCTATGAGTTATTCAACTACTGAAGATCGTTTGGAAATGCGTTGTAGATCAGGCGATTGCGCACACAGTCTGTGGCTATCGCAGCGATTATGGAAGCGCTTAACACCTGCCTTGATAAAGTGGCTGATAGATTCGGGTGTAGGCTCTCCTCAAGCAGGGGATTTTATTCGCCAGTCTATGTCTGAGTCGGTCGCTGAACCTGTGATTGTTCCCCAATATGAACCGGTTAAAAGTGTGGTTACTAATATGGTGACTGCGGATTCTGAGCCTTCTGATGTTGATCCAGCTGTTAAATGGGTACCAGAAACATGGTTGTGCACTACTGCAAATCTTAGTATGGCAGAACAAAAAATTCGTATTCAGCTTGTTTCAGAGCGCAGTGAGCATGTTTATGTACTTTCCATGTCAGCATTAGAAACAGGGCACTTTTTAATTGCGCAAAGACAAGCATTGAAAGAATCTGAGTGGCCTTTTGAGTGGCCAAATTGGTTGCAAACGGAATCAATAGTGCAACCTGATGAAAGTGTTAGGTTTTTGCATTAGTGCAAAAGATAAGGGTTACATTATAAAGAGCTATTTGTTCTTTATTGTTTAAAGAGAATGGTATGAAAATATTAATTACTGGCGGTGCTGGATTCATAGGCAGTGCGGTAGTACGCCATGTACTACAAGATACGGATCATGAAGTAGTCAATCTGGATAAACTGACTTATGCAGGTAATTTAGATTCGATCCCAGTTGAGCTAACTGAGGCTCGTTATGCGTTTGAGCAGGTGGATATTTGTGATGGCGTAGCATTAGATAAAGTGTTTAATCAGCACCAACCTGATGCTGTGATGCACTTGGCGGCTGAAAGCCATGTTGATCGCTCTATTGATGGGCCAGGTGACTTTATACAAACCAATATTGTTGGTACTTATATGCTGCTTGAAGCAGCTCGACGTTACTGGTCGGGTTTAAGTGCCGACAAGCAGCAAATATTTCGTTTTCATCATATTTCAACCGATGAAGTGTACGGCGATTTACCACACCCTGATGAGGTGGACGGTGATTTACCTATGTTCACGGAAACTACTGCCTATGCGCCAAGTTCGCCATACTCGGCGAGTAAAGCTAGTTCAGACCATCTTGTTCGCGCGTGGTTACGTACCTACGGTTTTCCTACGATTGTGACAAATTGCTCTAATAATTACGGCCCTTACCACTTCCCTGAAAAATTGATCCCACACATGATTTTGAATGCGTTATCGGGTAAAGCGTTACCTGTCTATGGTGACGGTTCTCAGATACGTGATTGGCTCTATGTTGAAGATCATGCACGTGCTTTGGTGAAGGTGGTTACGGAAGGTGAAGTAGGAGAAACCTATAACATTGGTGGTCATAATGAAAAGCGTAATATCGAAGTGGTCCATACGCTCTGTGACTTATTAGAAGAGTTAGTGCCCAACAAGCCTAATGGTGTAACGGCTTATTGCGACTTGATTACCTATGTGAAAGACCGTCCTGGGCACGATGTACGCTACGCTATTGATGCCAGTAAAATTGCCGATGATTTAGGCTGGAAGCCCGAAGAAACCTTTACCTCGGGCATGCGTAAAACGGTACTGTGGTATTTAGCAAACGAGTCTTGGTGGCAACGTGTACTAAACGGCGATTACAAGCTTGATCGTTTAGGTGAATAAGGTGAACAGCATGGCAAAGCGTAAAGGTATTATTTTAGCGGGCGGCAGTGGTACTCGTTTGCATCCCCTGACGTTAGGTATGTCAAAGCAGCTGATGCCGATTTACGATAAACCGATGATTTATTATCCGTTGTCGGTTTTGATGCTGGCAGGTATTCGTGAAATTTTGATTATTACGACGCCTGAAGATCAAGCAAGCTTTAAAAAGCTATTAGGTGACGGTCGCTACTTTGGTGTTGAGTTGACCTATGCTGTTCAGCCTTCTCCTGATGGGTTAGCGCAAGCGTTTATTATCGGCGAAGAGTTTATTGGCGACGATAACGTTGCGTTGGTATTGGGCGACAATATCTTCTTTGGTCAGCATTTCTCGGATAAATTAAAGCAGTCTGCCGCACAAACATCGGGCGCTACGGTATTCGGCTACCATGTTATGGACCCTGAACGCTTTGGTGTGGTGGAGTTTGATGAGCATGGTAAGGCCATTAGTATAGAAGAAAAGCCGGAAAATCCGCGTTCTAATTATGCTGTCACAGGACTGTATTTTTACGATAATGATGTGGTTGAAATTGCCAAGAATATTCAGCCTTCTGTGCGTGGTGAATTGGAAATCACAGACATTAATTTAGCGTATTTAAAGCGTGGAGATTTGCATACTTCTTTGTTGGGGCGTGGTTTTGCTTGGCTGGATACAGGAACGCATGATTCGTTGCTGGAAGCTGGACAGTTTGTGCAAACGGTTGAGCATCGCCAAGGGCTGAAAATTGCGTGTCTGGAGGAGATTGCTTTTCGACAGAATTGGATTAGCCAAGCGCACTTGCTGAGCGCGGGTAATGCGTTAAAGAAAACAGGATACGGACAGTATCTTCTTAAAGTCGCTGATGGTTATCAGTAAGCTTTATTAGGACCCAATACAGTATGAATGTGATTAAAACAAACATCGCAGATGTTGTGATTATTGAGCCAAAGATCTTTGGTGACGAGCGTGGTTTTTTCCTTGAAACCTTTCAAGCAGAACGTTATCAGGAAATGGCAGGTATTGATTTGCCATTTGTACAAGACAATCATTCCCGCTCAGGCAAGAACGTTTTACGTGGTTTACATTTTCAGAAAAGTAAGCCACAAGGCAAGTTAGTACGTGTTGTTCGTGGTGAAGTATTTGATGTAGCTGTGGATATTCGTCCTGATTCTCCTACCTATGGACAATGGGCTGGCGTGTTGTTGAGTGAAGACAATAAACGTCAGTTTTGGGTGCCACCGGGTTTGGCCCATGGCTTTGTTGTTTTGTCGGACATTGCAGACTTTGAGTACAAGTGCACGGACTATTATGATCCGAGTGATGAAGGCTGCTTAATATGGAACGATGCCAGTGTCGGAATCGAATGGCCAAACGGAATCGAACCGATTTTATCCGCCAAGGACGAGCTTGGACTGACTCTTGAACAGCTTGGGAATTGATTGATGCGTATTTTTCTAACTGGGAAAAATGGTCAGCTAGGGCGTTGCTTGCAAGATGTTTGCTTAGCCTCTAAACATGACTTGATAAGCTACGGCTCGGATGATTTAGACATCTCGCAGACGGATCAGGTGTTATCTGTGGTCACAGAAGTCAAACCAGATATTATTGTGAATGCGGCTGCTTATACGGCAGTAGATAAAGCAGAAGATGAGCCTGATAAGGCGTATGCTGTCAATGAGTTGGGTGTAGAGAATCTTGCGCAAGCTGCGCAACAGCTTGGCATTCCGGTGATTCATGTGTCTACCGATTATGTCTTTGATGGCGATAGCGTTGAACCATATAAGCCTAGTGATCCAACTGCGCCACAAGGGGTCTACGGAGCCTCTAAGTTAGCTGGAGAAAAGCGTCTTGCGCAAGTGTGTACTCAGTACATTGTATTGAGGACGGCGTGGGTATTTAGCGAATACGGCAACAACTTTGTCAAAACTATGGTTCGCTTAGCGAATCAGCGTGATTCACTCAGCGTTGTGGCTGACCAGTATGGATGCCCGACTTATGCAGGCGATTTAGCACAGGCAATTTTGCAGCTTTGCGATCAATATCAACAAACCGGCGAGCTGGCATGGGGGATGCATCATTATTGTGGTGATTTGCCGACTAGTTGGCACGGTTTTGCTCGTACCATTTTTGCTAAAGCAGAGCAGTTTGGTTTAATTCAAACTCCGCCTCAGTTGACAGCGATCAGTTCTGCACAGTACCCAACGTCGGCTAAGCGGCCTGAATACTCCGTATTGGATATGGCGACACTGACTAACTTAGGTGTATCGGGTTGTCATTGGCTAAGTGCGCTGGATAAAACGCTTGAGATTTTGAAGAAAGAAGTCCAATGATGGTAACGTTGCCTAACGTCGCTGTGTTGCTCGCAGCTTATCAAGGTATTCGTTGGATTGCTGAACAAGTAGATAGCATTTTGTTACAGCGAAATGTGTCGGTCACACTTTTTATTAGCGTAGACGCCTGCTCCGAAAGCGGTATTGAGGATGGTACGCTGGCGTGGTGTCAGAACTTAGCTAATACCCATGAAAATGTACACCTTTTGCCTTATGGCGAACGCTTTGGTGGTGCTGGGGCAAATTTTTTTCGTTTGCTCACAGATGTCGACTTTTCTAAATTTGATGCTATTTCGCTTGCTGATCAAGATGATATTTGGTTAGACACTAAATTAGAGCATGCTTGTCAATGTATTCGTGATGGCTTATGTCTGGTGTATTCTTCGAATGTTATGGCTTTTTGGCCAGATGGTCGGCGACAATTGGTCAAAAAGTCTTATCCCCAGAGGCGTTATGATCATTTTTTTGAAGCGGCAGGGCCTGGCTGTACTTATGTACTGGATCAATCCGTGGCACAGCCATTACAGAGATTTTTACGTGAGCGGCGTGAGCATTTGAATAAGGTCGCATTACATGATTGGTTGATATATGCCTACTGTCGTCAGCAAGGTATTGCTTGGTTCATTGATGAACAAAGTACCCTGCATTATCGGCAGCATGCGGCTAATCAGGTAGGGGTGAATGAAGGGATTTCCGCGTATAAAAAGCGCTTAAAGCAAGTTGCGAGCAAATATTACCGAGGGCAAATTGAAGAAATCTGTGCATTAGTTGCGCCAGAGCTTACCCCTAAATTGCAATCATTTGGTTTTCGGTTGAGTAATGCCCTACAGTGTCGACGTAGACCGAGAGATCGCTTTGCGTTGCTCGTCATGTTTTTATTGTGTATCTATTAGTTGAGATTATTGAAGTTGGCTGTGTCATGTTGAATAGGTACTTAGATTGTTGATGAAAAAAAGTTCAGTGAAACGATATCAAGATCGTAGAGTGCCTTTCTCTTATGCATTTGTGGATTTGTTATTACCAGGTGCTTTACTGTCTGTACTGTTTAGCATGTTTGGATCAGGTGATTGGGAAAGTGAATACCATTGGATGGCTGCGTTAAGTGGTGTGTTTTTTGCCACATGCATTGGTATTCAAGGCGGCTACAGCCGTTACAACGAAAGAGCGTTTGCGAAGAAGCTAGAAGTGACGTTCAAGACATGGTTTTTAAACGTGTTCTTTTTGTTGGTGTTGCTGTTTTTCTATTTATCAAATTTACAATTTGATCGTTGGATCGTATCCGCTTGGGTTGTGATCACGCCTTTCTTAGTGATGTTCACGAAAGTGATGATTCAGCGTTATTCAAGAGGGTTCTCGCAAGCAAAAATTCAAGTGGCTGTGTTAGGGCGGCATTATGAATTCAATGAGTTAGAGTACGCGATGTTGGAGTTTCAAGGCATTGAGTTGACGTATTTTAGCTTGAATGAAAGCGATGATATTGAACACCATATCTTGAAACTGTCTCCGGATTACTTATTGCTTAATTTGGAAGCACCAGCAACAAATAAGTTGATTAAAGAGTTAACACATCTTGATTTAAAAGGGATTCGCTTAATCGTTTTACATCGATTTATGGAGGCATTTCTACGCAAATGTTATATCCCTTATGATGGTGAGGATTTGAGTTACCTTGAGAAAGTCCGCCCTTACAATCTTAAAAACTATCTATTTAAACGTACGATTGATTGCTTAGCTGTTTTGAGTATAGGGCTGATATGTTCGCCGCTTATTATTTATGCGATCCTTAAAATACGTACACAATCTCCGGGTAGTATTTTATTTCGGCAGTGTCGAGTTGGGTTAGGCGGTAAAAACTTTGTTGCATTAAAGTTTCGTAGTATGCATGAAAATGCGCATTTTGACCCATATACTCAAAAAGAAGACCCTCGTATTTTCCCTTTTGGCAATGTGATGCGTAAGTTTCGGATAGATGAACTGCCCCAGCTGTGGAATGTGGCGCGAGGCGAAATGCACTTGGTAGGACCTCGGACAGAGTGGGATATCCTTGTTGAAGATTATGAAAAGGAAATTCCTTACTATCATGAGCGTCACCTTGTGCGGCCTGGAATATCAGGATGGGCGCAAGTGTGCTATCCATACGGATCTAATTTAGAAGATGCCCGTCAAAAGCTTATGTATGATCTGTATTACATTAAGCATTGGAGTGTGTGGTTAGAGCTCGAAACGATTTTGCGTACTGTGGTTGTGGTGCTAGGCAGAAAAGGCCATTAGTAGCACCTTCAGTTGTTGTTCAAGTGGGATGTAGATGTGTTATTGATAAGCTTGTTGGCTTGGTGTTCAGCGGGTGTGCTTCTAGCGCTTAACTTAAGTGTGGCAGGTGGCTACTCTGTCCCTGCGGCGATGTTGTTTTTGATATCTTTTTTTGTCCTTATAAAGCAGAAAGCAGCCGCGCTAAAACTCGCTAAGAAAGATTATGTGCTCGTTATCGCCTTTTCTGGGTATGCACTAGCGATGTGTTATTTCGTCTATTTAGACGGTTGGCATACACGTGAATTAGATCGTCCCTCACGATTCTTATTATGTCTTCCTGTTCTGTTTATGCTTCTGAAACTGATGCCACCAAAGCAACCGATGTTGTTCTATGGCGTTGCAATGGGTGCTATTTCCAGTTTAGGTGTTGCTATATATGATCGCTTCTATTTAGGCTTGCCGCGCGCGCAGGGCGGCGAAAATGCCATTATGTTTGGCGATACGGCTATGATGCTGGGCTTTATGAGCTGTGCGGCTTTGATGTATTTCTATCATAAAAAACAGTGGGCGTGGGCGCTGATCAGTGCGATCGCCGTATTCTCGGGAGTTGCAGCGTCTTTTTTATCTGGGTCGCGAGGTGGCTGGGTAGCGGCCCCATTGATTGGCGGATTCTTGTTATGGCAAAGTCGCGATCTGTTTAATAAAAAGTTGATGCTGACTGGCTTATTTGGTGCGATTGTATTTTTAATCGGTGTTATTGCGACTCCACAAACGGGTATTCAGCAGCGGCTTGGCGCAGCACTGACTGATATTGAAAAATATCAGTCAGGGGACAGTTATACTTCGATTGGATTGCGCTTTGACATGTGGCGCTCATCGTTCTATTTGGCGGCCGAGTCGCCAGTATTTGGAGAAGGGCAGTACGGCAGTCGTGAAATACGTAATGAACTGGCGAATCAAGGATTGATTCACCCACAAGCAGCTAAGTTTGATCACTTACACAATGAATATCTTACGGCACTTGGCTTTCATGGCTTGGTCGGGCTGATGTGTCTAATGATTGTCTATCTAGTACCATTGAGACTCTTTATGGCGTCTGTTAAACAGTACCGCGATAACTGGGAGATTAAGCCTTATGCCATTGCGGGGGCATTAGTGCCTATGTGCTATATGGATTTTGCTTTGACCCAGTCTATGTTCAGTCACAATATCGGTGTGATGATGTATGTTTTTCCGATAATCTTTTTCTGGGCGGCCTTACGTTGGCAGAAATCGTTGAAGTAGCTTAACAAGCTCTTGGCATAAAAGTTAGGCTGCTTGAGGCGAGTTGTCTTCTGTGTAAACTCTTAGCTCAGGGGCATTACCTGATGCCCGTAAGTGAACAATGGCCTGATTACTGAGACAAACACGAACACCATCAAGTGTATATCTGTTTTCATAGCTTCAATAACATGGGGTGAGCCAATTTTTGTGCGCTGGATAATGGCACAGTGGAGTTGTTGCCCCAGCCCTGTATTTATTGTCGTGGCTACGTGTGTTCCGTTTACCGCTACCGAGGATTACAGGTATAAGCATGGACGAATTTTGCTATAACGGGCAAGGTCTTAACACAAAAAAACGCCCTAGTTTGGAGGGCGTTTCAATTTGCTTAAGCGAGTAAAGTCTCGATTTACTCAGCGCTTTCGATGTCCAGCAGTTCTACTGTAAACTCAAGTGCTGAATGTGGCGGGATTGGGCCTGTTCCGCCTGGGCCGTACGCTAAATCAGAAGGAATATAGAATGTGTACTTAGAGCCAACAGGCATCAGTTGTACACCTTCTGTCCAGCCAGGAATCACTTGATTTAGTGGGAAAGAAATAGGCTCGCCACGCTCATAAGAGCTATCGAAGACAGTGCCATCAACCAATTTGCCTTCGTAATTCACTTTAACAGTATCTGTTTCGGCTGGTTTAGCACCATCGCCTTGTTCGATGACTTTGTACATTAGACCTGAGTCTGTCGTCATCACGCCGTCTTGTTCCGCTTTTTCAGCTAACCAAGCCTGCGAAGTCGATTGTGCTGCTTCTGCCATTTTAGCCTGTTCACGTTGTGCTTTTTCCATTTGTTGTTGCTGGAAAGCCTGAATTGTTGCTTGAACATCTTCCATAGACATTTGAGGTTCAACATCATTGAAAGAGTCTTCAAAGCCTGCTTTGAAGGATTCTAAGTCCATGCCTTCGAAGTCATTTGCCATGCGGCTGCCAAACATTGTACCGATTGAGTAACCCAGTTTCTGTTCTTTGCTATCAAGCTCGACGTCTGCAGCGTTCGCGAGTGAAACTGAAGAGACAACCAGTGCTGCGACTAATGTTTTTTTCATGTGAAAATATTCCGTTAGTTAAGGTTCTGATAAAGAACTTGGTTGGGGTGCGACCTGTGTATTTCAAGCACGCGAGCAAAATTTGTCAGATAGTAGATAAAAACGCTTTGTGCTTAGCAAATCAAACCGAGCTTTCATTTTTAACATAATAAGGCTGTCCTGCACCAATTATGTATAACGCTTCACTATAGTGACCCCTTCACCTGTACACCTAGTTAATACTCAAAGAGATACGCGAAGCACAAAGCGTTAAATGAATGTATGCCTCGTTTTTGGCTGCAACAAGACCCTTTACGCGTGGTTGACGATTTTTGCGAAATCTGTGATCGCTCCAAATCAGTAAGTATTACTATTGTTTATGAGTTAGCGTGCATTATTAAAAATGTATCGTTTTAAATAAAGATCTAAGTCAAAAAGCGGTGGTTTTTGTCGGATTAGGTTAAGTCGAAATGCCTTTTTGTGGCTACTATGAAGAGTCCATAATACTAATAATGCTGTAAGGATATTATGTCTCGAAACGGATTGTCTCAGAGTCCTTCTATTTACCGTCAGTTGTTTATCTCGATCGGTATTATCAGTGCGTTAGTGTTTTTATGGGCTCGTACCTCGTTTAACCATTATCAAGTGGATTTGTTTGATTTAGAAGGGATCAACATACAAGCTATTCAAACTACCGAGCTGCGGCCAGAAAATAATGATGGCCAGTTGCTTGTTCGCTGTCGTTTATCAGAAGTTCAGCCTTCTTATACTTGCGGTGTTCGGGTGCATTTGCCCAAGGATGCCCAAGGTAATCTATTCTCTTTTGATAAAATTGATCGTATGGCAATTGCGGCACAGATGCTGACGGCCCCCGAGCGTTTTGATGGAAGATTGCAAGTCAACATTGTGAGTATGTTTAAAGATTCGGCCGATCAAGCATTGACTGATTCAAATTTAAAGTTTCACTCAACACGGATTGGCAGCGGCACGTTTGATATCCCGCTAGAGCGTTTTGACGTCGCCAGTTGGTGGCAGGATGCTTACAACATCAGTTTTGAAGACGCCAAAAAAGATTTTAGCCAAGTTGAAAGTGTGCATATCTTATTGAATGATAGCCCTCTCAAGTATGAAGGCGACTATCAATTTACGGTGTCTGAATTAAAAGTAGATGGTTATCTTGTTGACCCGTTGTCGTTGAATAATTGGTTGATTACCTTTTGGCTAATGGTGGGGGTAGGAAGCCTGCTCCACTTCTCTTGGCGAGGTCACGGAACCTTACAGCGAATGCGGCGCGTGGCATTGTATGATCATTCGACAGAACTTTTGAATGAGCAAGGTTTAAGAGACTATATGCGTGGTTTAGCGCCGGAAGCAGGCGGCGCTTTGTATATTCTGCGATTTGATAATGCAGCCATTTTAGAGCGTCATTTTGGTGAAAAAGTCTTTAATCAGCTGCTGATTAAAACCAAACAGCGCTTGCTGTCTGTTTTTCAGTCTCAGTCGGTCAGTTTGGTTCGTCTTAGCGAGACAGAGTTTGCTCTGTTTTGTCCTACAGGGATATTAGCGCGTGAGCAGCTACTGGAACGGATTTTCAAGGAAGGTGTTGAGATGGAGGGGGTTGGCCATCTTAAACTGGATGTGATGGCGAGTGTGGTGGTGGAGTCATCGATTCCCAAGAAACTGGATGCCGTACTGGAAAAAGGTCGCTTTGTTCTGGACCAGCCGAAAGATAGAAATGTGTTTGCTAAGCGTTATACGTCGGAATTGGATGAACCACTGCAACGCAAAGCATCGGTGGAACAGGCCATACGTCGTTGCATTGCAGAAGACGACTTTTATTTGGTCTTTATGCCGCTGTACGATGCCAGGCGCGACCTAGTAATCGGTGCAGAAGCCTTACTGCGCTCTAATTCCGAAAGCTTAAAACAATTGTCTCCAGAGGTGTATATTCCCGTTGCTGAAAAGGCCAATCTGATTCAAGAGATCGATATGCTAGTGCTGCGCAAAGCACTGACAGCGATTAAGCAACACAAATTGCCTGATGGTTTTGTTTTATCCATTAACATCTCAGCGCAAGAGCTGCTCGACAGCGAATTCGCACAGCGTATTGATGCCGCTTTGCGCAGTGCAGGTGTGTCTGCCTCTAGTATTTGTTTTGAGGTGACAGAAACCTTTTTTGTGCACATGGATGAAGCGAAAGTAGAAGTATTGGAACAGTTACGGGCGTTAGGGTGCTCAGTGTCGCTCGATGACTTTGGCACAGGCTATACGTCGTTCGCGCATTTGCAGCGCTTATCTGTTGATGAGATTAAAATAGATCGCAGCTTTGTGAATCGTTTAGAAGACCCCAAAGCACGTGTCGTGGTCGAGTCAATGGTTAATATCGCACAAGCTTTGGATTACAAGCTTGTGGCAGAGGGTGTTGAGACATTGGAGCAGTTGGACTACTTACGAACGTTGGGCTGTCATTGCTTCCAAGGTTTCTTATTTTCGAAGCCTACTAGCTTAGAGAATGCCTTGGCTGCGCATAAGCCCACCAAAGTGTAAACGGCTTGAGGTTTATGAGCACCATAAAAGCAATGGTGCTCACTCACTTCGTATTAGTGTGTTTGCGCTTGGTCGCCTAATGCGCTGTCTAAATCTTCTTTATGAAACTCATAGACTTCTGCACAGAACTGACACTCTGCTTTGATCGAGCCTTCTTCGCTAATGATTTGGCGAATTTCTTCCGCTCCCATAGAGGCAATGGCATCAAACGTACGTTGGCGTGAGCATGAACAACCAAATTGCATGGTTTTAGAATCGTACATGCGCAGTTCTTCTTCGTGGTACAGGCGGTGTAAAAGCTCTGTTGTGTCTAAGGTTAGCAACTCTTCATCTTTTACTGTGGTCGCTAAGTGAACGAAACGTTCCCATGCATCTTCATCGCCATCTTTTGCTTGTTCTGCGGGTAGGCGTTGTAAGAAAAGCCCGGCTGCTTGCGCACCATCAGCGGCTAACCAAACACGACTGGGTAGTTGCTCTGATTGGAAGAAGTATTGCTCTAAGCACTGGGCCAAGCTATCACCGACGATTTCGACGATGCCTTGGTAACGATTACCTTGGCGTGGCTCGATGGTGATGACAAGATAACCGTTCGCAAGCAGTTCTTTCAGTGATGCCTGTTCTGGAAACGCTTGTTCTTCATCCCATTGGGCAATGGCACGCAAGTTTTGTTGTTCGTCACACTCAGCCATTAACGTTTTTAACTGACCTTCGCCTTTACATTGGATTGACAGCACGCCATCAATTTTGACGATGTCACGCAATAGCGCAATGGCAGCAACAAACTCGCCTAGGAGTTTTTCAAGTGACTTTGGGTAACTTTTACGAGAAATGATGTTTTGGTAAGCATCGGTTAGCAGTACGCGCTCGCCTCGAACATTGGTGTTATCGAAGGAGAAGCGTTGGATTTCATTGATGTTGTTCACAAGAATCACCGTTAAATTAAGTATGCATACATTTTAAAACGCAATGGCCTATTTTGCACCTTATGTGAGGGCGCTAAATGAGGTTTAAAGGGGCAATCTCAAAGAGGCTCGCTTGGTCTTTTATAATCCTCTAAAATGCGTGCTTTGCTAAATCACTCAGAGACGTATTCATGATCCAGTTTTCCCAAGTCAGTTTGCAACGCGGTACGCAGTTTTTGCTTGAACAGGCCGATATGACCATTTTTGAAGGTCAAAAGGTGGGTTTGATCGGGGCAAATGGCGCGGGTAAATCGTCTTTGTTTGCCTTAGTGCGTGGTTTGTTACATGCGGATACTGGCGAGGTCATTTTACCTGGCCAGCGTCGTATTGCGTTTATGGCGCAGGAAGTGGAAGACGTTGACCGTACAGCGTTGGAATACTGTCTTGATGGTGACGATCAGTTGCGTGTGATCGAAGCGAAAATTGAAGTGGCGCAAAGCAGTGGCGATGATCATGCCCATGCTCACTGGTTAAGCGAATACGAAAACGTACAGGGTTATACTGCACAGGCGCGCGGTGAAATGCTGCTCCAAGGTCTAGGTTTCAAAATGGCCGACATGAGTAAAAAAGTGGCGGATTTCTCGGGTGGTTGGCGCATTCGTTTAAACCTTGCACGGGCGTTGATGTGTCCATCTGATATTTTGCTTTTGGACGAACCGACCAACCACTTAGATTTGGATGCGGTGATGTGGCTCGAAAACTGGCTACGCTCCTACGCTGGTACGTTGTTATTGATCTCCCACGACCGTGATTTTCTTGATGGTATTTGTAGTCATATTGTTCACCTCTTTCAAAAAAAGCTGAATCTGTATAAAGGTAACTACAGTAATTACGAACGTCAGCGTGCCGAGCATTTAGCGCAACAGCAATCCATGTTTGAACAACAACAACGTAAACGTGCCCATTTACAAGAGTATGTAGATCGCTTCCGCTATAAAGCGACGAAAGCAAAACAAGCCCAAAGTCGTCTAAAAATGCTGGAAAAGATGGAAAGTATCGGGCCTGCTCACATTGACTCTCAATTTCAATTTTCCATTCCGATGGCTGATAAAACCTCGCCACAATTGGTCAGTTTGATTCAAGCGGACTTGGGTTATGTATTGGAAGATGGAACGCCGAGAGTGCAGTTGGGCGAGTCGAATTTCTCTGTACGTGATGGTCAGCGCATTGGTCTATTAGGTCCTAATGGCGCGGGTAAATCGACGCTGATTAAATCCTTAGTAGAAGAGTTGGATGTGTTATCAGGTGAGCGTGTTTATGGTGAAAATACCAAGGTAGGCTATTTCTCCCAACATCAGTTGAGCGCGTTGGACTTAGAAGCGTCTCCGGTTTTACACATTCAACGTATTACTCCGACGGCACTGGAAGCGGATGTACGTAAGTATCTTGGTGGCTTTGGTTTTAATGGCGACGATGCGCTACGAGCAGTGAAAGGTTTTTCCGGCGGTGAGAAAGCCCGCTTGGCTTTGTCTTTGATTGCGTGGCGCAAACCGAACCTTTTGGTGCTTGATGAGCCAACTAACCATTTAGACTTAGAGATGCGTCAAGCACTGACGGAGGCTTTGCAAGAATTTGAGGGTGCGATCCTTGTAGTATCCCATGATCGTCACTTGTTAAACAGTACCGTTGATGAGTTCTTCTTGGTCGCCGATCATCAGATCGAAGCGTTTGATGGTGACTTGCATGCGTATCATCAATGGCTGCAAGCCAGACAGCAGCAAGCGAATCAGGCGGAGCGTGCTGCAGGCGGCAATGACGTAAAAGTTGAAAAAGTAGACCGTAAAGAAGAGCGTCGCAAAGCCGCTGAGCAACGTGAAAAGCTTCGCCCTTTGCGTAAGTTGATCGAGAAGCATGAGAAAACCATGCAAACTGCCCAAACACACCTTTCGAACATCAGCGAAGCCATGTCTGACAACGACTTGTATGACATAGCCAATAAGGACAAATTGCAAAGTCTATTAGCCGATGAAGCGAAATGGAAGAAGACGCTAGAAGATGCAGAAGAGGCGTGGTTTGAGGCTCAAGATGAGCTTGAACAGGCGGAGTTGTCCTGATTTTATTGAGTGATTGAGATAAAGATATTGCTATTTAAATCTTTGCAATCATAAAGTTATCAAATATGTCTCAATATAAGAAAATATTATATCTTTTATGTGATGAATATACATGGATGTGTCGTTTTAATTCGCCTTTAGTTTGATTGGTTTTTTTGTAAGTTACCTGTCAGTTTTCCTCTGATAGCTGATTTAATCATTGTTTGTTATTAAGGAGTAATAACGACTATGGGTATACGTTCAGTAACTATTGGGGCACGCTCTACGCTTGCTTTTGCAATTGTTGGATTGCTTGTATTAGCCATTGGCTTTTTTTCTATTAATCGAGTGTCTAATCTCTCCGATGAATTTGATGTTGTAACAGAGCATCGAGTGCCAGCGTTAATGTATTCAAAGAATTTGACTGCTGCACTTTATGAATTGCGTTTCGAAGTAGTAAAAACGATTTTGTCACCAGATACATCTAGTCAAGGTCGTCTTCGTGTTGTTGCCGCAGGAGAACATTTCAAAGCCGAACTGGAAAAAATGCGTGGCATGGCACGTGCTGAGGAGGCTGAGCAGCTTTTACAAGAGATAGCCGATGAGTTCGCGCAGTATCAATCAATTCAATCTAGGATTATTGATTTTGTGATCGCTGACGACTTGGAAGGCAGTCTGCCACTGCAGGAACAGGCCAAGTCTGTTGGTAGTAAACTGGTTCGTTCAATTGAAGCATTGGTAGCCTTCCAAACCCAACGTATTACCGACAGTGACAATGCGGTAGACCAAGCTGAAACAGACACTATGGTTATTATGTATTCTGCAATTGCTTGTGCATTGGTGTTGGTTGCCCTGTTTTCTTATCTATTTACCCGTAGTCTTGTTAAGCCTCTTCAAGTTGCGATAGGAGCAGCAGAGGCTATGGCCAGCGGCGACCTTAGTCGTGAGTTTTCGGATCAAGGGAAAGACGAAGCCGCGCAGATGATACAAGCGATATCTGTGATGCAATCTAATCTGAGGAAGACCATAAATGATATTCAGGCCTCAGCTCGTCAGCTCGCTTCAACCTCTGAAGACTTAAGCAGTGTTACAGAACTATCGACTCAAGCAATTTACGATCAAAATGTTCAACTAGAGCAAGCTGTTTCATCCGTGACTCAGTTGTCATCTGCTGTCGATGAAGTGGCTCGTAATGCTGTAGCAACGTCAGAAGAATCGCAAAATGCGAATGAGCGCTCAGAGGTAGGGAACCAAGAAGTATCAAATACTATTGATACAATTAATGGTTTATTGACTGAACTTGATGGCACCATGTCAGGGGTTACGTCATTAGAGCAACAGGTGTCTAATATTGGCAAAGTGCTGGATGTGATTCGTGATATTGCCGAGCAAACTAATTTATTAGCGCTTAATGCCGCAATTGAGGCTGCGCGTGCCGGAGAAAGTGGTCGTGGTTTTGCTGTGGTTGCAGACGAAGTACGTGGTTTGGCTCACCGTACTCATGAATCGACAATAGAAATTGAAAGCATGATTGGCTCGGTGCAAAAAGACACAGGCAGTACAGTTAGCTCTATTCGTACCAGTTATGAACAAGCGAAAGAAACATTGAATATTGCTCATCGTGCTGGTGAGGCGCTGGAAGCTATTCGATCCTCCGTTACAAAAATTAATGAGCAAAATACGGCCATAGCATCGGCTGCAGAAGAACAAGCGATTGTCTCCAACACCGTAGACGAAGGGTTGGTTGCGATTAGCGGTCTTGCTAATTCGACTGCAGAAGCAGCCAATAAAAGCAGTCAGTCAAGTCAAGAGCTCGCGCAACTGGCTGAGTCTCTTAATAAGTTAACTAGCCAGTTTAAGGTTTAAATCCAAATTATTGATCCTTAAGCTATACGTTTATTTAAGACCACTAATGTAAAGAACATTCGTGGTCTTTTTATTTATCTGGCAACACAATGCTTTTTCTATAAATTTGCTGAATGATATCAATACCTCCTCTTTCGTTTTATTCTAGAATGACAGTATTCGCTAAAGGGGAGAGTCATTACTAACGTGCTTCCCTTGTTTTATTAGGCAATTTTCTTCTCTGTAATGTAATTGTCACAATTTATTTATAGTTTACACCCCATATAGTAAGGAGTTGGTACATGACCTTTCCGTTTGCACGTATGCGCCGTATGCGTAAAGATGATTTTTCTCGCCGTTTGATGCGTGAGCACCGTCTAAGCGCAGATGATCTTATTTACCCTATGTTTGTGATCGAAGGGCAGAATACGCGTGAAACCGTACCCTCTATGCCGGGTGTGACTCGTGTGACGCTAGACTTGCTGAAAGAAGAAGCGGCCGAGCTAGTCGCGCTGGGCATTCCTATGGTGGCGCTATTTCCGGTGCTGGCAAGTGGCAATAAGTCGCTGATGGCTGAGGAAGCCTATAATCCAGACGGACTGGCTCAACGCGCTATTCGTATGTTGCGAGAAAACTTCCCTGAGTTGGGTGTGATGACCGACGTGGCGTTGGATCCGTTTACCACTCATGGACAAGACGGCATCATCGATGATGACGGCTACGTGTTGAATGACATTACGGTCGATGTACTGGTGAAGCAAGCATTGTCTCATGCGCAAGCGGGTGCTCAGGTTGTAGCGCCGTCTGACATGATGGATGGCCGTATTGGTGCGATTCGTGAAACCTTGGAGTTAGAGGGCTTTATTAATACTCGCATTATGGCGTACTCGGCGAAATACGCGTCTGCTTACTATGGCCCTTTTCGTGATGCAGTAGGTTCATCAGGCAATCTAGGGAAAGGCAATAAATTCACCTATCAAATGGACCCAGCTAATACCGATGAAGCGATTCGTGAAGTCTTGCTGGATTTGGAGGAGGGGGCAGATATGGTGATGGTGAAACCTGGTATGCCTTATCTAGACGTTGTACGTCGCGTAAAGTCAGAATTGGGTGTACCGACCTATGCGTACCAAGTGAGTGGTGAGTACGCGATGCAGATGGCCGCTTTTGAAAATGGTTGGCTCGACAAAGACCAAGTAATGATGGAATCTTTGTTGGCATTTAAGCGTGCAGGTGCGGATGGTATTTTAACTTACTTTGCAAAAGACGCTGCCCGTTTATTAAAGGGCTAAAACGGCTTCATTATTTTTCGTGTTTAGATGTTGATTATTCATCGAGGAAGCCGTGACCCTAGGGTTGCGTTAGTGTAATTTTAAAGTTGGTCTTACTGCTTAGTTAGATCAACATGGAACATAATGATGGCACGCTATTGGAGCTGACACGCAATGTCTGAACAGCCTGAAAAAGAAAATGAAGTGGCTCAATCCTCAGCTAAAACAAACGAGGATGCTGTACAAAACGAAGCCAAGTCGATCGAAGAGATTGCTGAGGAATTGGTGCTTGAGCCGATTCCTGAGCAGCCTATTGATCCAAGCCGTTTAGCCATTGAGCAGCGCTTACCGGAAGACATTGATTTGTCGGATCCAGAGCTGTTCTTTAACCGTGAGCTTAGTCATCTACAGTTCAATGCGCGTGTACTAGAGCAAGCTATGGATGAGAACCATCCAGTACTGAATCGTTTGATGTTCCTGTGTATCTTCAGTTCAAACATGGATGAGTTCTTTGAAATTCGTGTGGCAGGTCTAAAAAGTCAGATCGAATACGGTCGTGAGAAAAACGGACCTGATGGTATGCACCCACGCAAAGTGTTGCAATTGATCAGTGATCATGCACACAAGTTAGTGCGTCGCCAGTATCGCATTTTGAACGACATTATTTTTCCTAAGCTAGCAGAAGAAAATATTCGCTTTATTCGTCGTTCTATATGGACCGAAAAGCAAGCGGCTTGGGTAAAACGCTATTTCCGTGACAATGTATTGCCCATCATCAGTCCGGTAGGACTTGACCCAGCTCACCCATTTCCTCGCTTGGCCAACAAAACCTTTAACTTTGTGGTTGAGCTAGAGGGCCGTGATGCGTTTGGCCGTGAGAATGGTTTGGCTATTGTGCCGGCTCCAAGCTCTTTACCTCGCTTGGTTAAATTACCTGACGACGTTTGTGAGGGGGGCGATAACATGGTCTTCCTATCGTCGATTATTCATGCCCATGCCGATCAGTTGTTTCCTGGTATGACGGTAAAAGGCTGTTTCCAGTTTCGCTTAACGCGTAATGCCGATTTGGAAGTAGATTCTGACGACATTGGTTTGGATTTGGCTGGTGCTTTGCGTACAGAATTACAAAGTCGTCATTACGGTAGCTCAGTACGTTTAGAAATCGCTGATAATTGCCCAGCGCACATTGTCGATACTTTGTTGGCGCAGTTTGACCTAGCCGAGCAAGATTTATATTGCATTGATGGCCCAGTGAACTTGAGTCGATTGATGGCTGTGTTGGAGTTAGTGGATCGATCTGATTTGATGTACCCTCCATTTTCACCGGGCTTACCCAATAAACTGGCAAAATCTGGTGGTATCTTTGAGGCGGTACGCCAACGAGACTACCTGTTGATGCACCCGTTTGAGAGTTTTTCTCCGGTTGTCGATATGCTCAGTGAAGCGGCCAAAGATCCACATGTGATTGCCATCCGTCAAACACTTTACCGCACAGGAGCGCGCTCGCCGATTGCCAACGCGTTGGTGGAAGCTGCCCGTAATGGAAAAGAGGTAACGGTTGTTATCGAGTTGCGTGCGCGTTTTGATGAAGCGGAGAACTTAGCCTTAGCCAGTCGTCTGCAGGATGCTGGGGCGATCGTTGTATACGGCGTCGTTCGTCATAAAACTCATGCCAAGATGATCTTGATTGTGCGTCGTGAAGGGCCAGACCTAACCCGCTATGTGCATCTTGGTACCGGTAACTACCATGCAGGCAATGCACGCTTGTATACTGATTACAGTTTCTTAACATGTGATAAAGAAATTGGCGATGATGTTCACCGTGTCTTCCAGCAACTAACAGGCATGAGCAAAGAGCTGAAAGTGAAGAAGCTATTGCACGCGCCGTTTACATTGCGCGATCGGTTGTTGGATATGATTGCTCAAGAAGCAGACAATGCCCGCGCTGGTGAACCTGCACGGATCATTATTAAGGTGAACTCACTCACAGAGCAGCGTTTGGTTCAGGCATTGTACAAAGCCTCTCAAGCGGGTGTGAAGATCGATTTGATCGTACGCGGGATTTGTACGCTACGTCCGGGCATTAAAGGCGTATCGTCTAACATTCGTGTACGCAGTATTATCGGGCGTTTCCTTGAGCATACGCGTGTTTACTACTTCTATAATAATCGTGTGCCGATGGTGTATTTATCCAGTGCCGACGGCATGGATCGTAACTTGAATAACCGTGTTGAAGTCGCGTTCCCGATCCAAGACTACAAGTTATCGCGTCGTGTGAAGAAAGAGCTGGAGTATTACTTGAAAGATAATACGCAAAGCTGGCTGCTTCAAAGCGATGGCTCCTACCAGCTGGCTAAGCCACGTAAAGGCGAGTACCGCACGGCACAACGTGCTTTGATGAATGATTTAGCGGATAACGCACGTTAACCTAATCTCCCTCTAATTTCATTTCACTACCAAGACTATTTTTATAGCACTTGGTAGTGAAAATTTTCATTTACAACTGTCATAGTTGCCTTAAGTTCACCTATTATTTATCTAATATTGTAATAACAAACTTTATAGGGGGCGTTATGAGTAATGTAACGGATCTATTGTCTAGTTATGGCGTTACGTTTACTCAAGGACGAGATTTTATATATGCGAACCTTGCTTCGCCAAAAATAATTTATGATGTAACGGGTGCTTATGGAATTAGCTTTTCTATGATTGCAGAGTTATACGGAAAGGGGGCGAGCACTGAGCAGGTCAAAGCATTTTTTGCGGCGCTGGGGTTTGATGCCTCAGGTGATGCACCTATATCAAACATCATTCACTCACCGAATGTAACGCAAACCTTATCTGAAAAAAGTATTACCTTGAGCACGGTTTCTGCTATTGCATTAAATACAAACAAATATGTACCGGCCGTTCTTAGTGAAGAAGCTTGGTCTAACGGTTCGCTGACATATAACTTCCCTTCGACGGTTCCCTCTACCCACACTGGAAGCTTCAATACATCAAGAGATTGGCGAGCATTGACAGCGCTCGAGCAAAGTTATTTTAACGATATTGTAAGTAGTCAAAACCAGTTTGTGAGCTTAGATGCAGTTAAATCGCTCAGTGAATCAAACTCTGATATCCAGGTGGCGGCTATCTCTCATACCTCTGCTGAAGCGTTTGCCTATTTCCCAGGTGCAGGGATTGGTGGGGATATTTTTCTTAACCAGGCTGGTGGTAATAAATATTACTACAGTGAAGGAGGTTATGGAGTGTATACCATGGCTCATGAGCTGGGGCATGCGATGGGCTTAGAGCACACTTTTGATGGCGTGGTATTGAATTCAGAGGTAGATAATACCTACTACAGTGCGATGAGTTACACCCTTGTAGGTGGCTATGAAGTAGAGGCAGAAAGCACTGGATCTCGTTACTCTACTTATACCGTTGATGCCTATCGAATGGGTTTAGGAATTATTGATGTGGCTGCATTACAAGCTATGTATGGCGCGGATATGTCTACGAACAATAGTGATAATGTTTATGTGTACAATGAAGATAATCGCTCATTTGTCGGTGTCTCAGGTCATTACTTTACGATTTGGGATGCCGGTGGCGTGGATACTCTGGATGTCAGCAACGCCCGATATGCCAGTGTGGTCAATTTAAATGACTATACCCTGTCATCAATTTCAAAAAGAACACCTTATGAAGAAGCTGTAGAAGTTGCTGCTAAAGCAAAACTTGGGTCGTCTGATCAAGTTTCGTTTATTCAAGATTTTATTGTATCGCTTGAAGAAAGTGCGTTTTTGAACCATAACAATTTAGGTATCGCCTTTGGTGTAGTGATTGAAAATGTTGTAGCGGGTATAGGGAATGACATAATTACGGATAACGAAGTTGATAACATTATTTTTGCTGGCGCTGGAGATGATGCTATTTATCTTGGGGCGGGTGGTTATGATCGGGTAGATGGAGGTGTTGGCAACGACACGGTATTTATCCCTGAAGTGTTTAATGATGTAAAACGGTTTGTGGATAGTGATGGATACCATATTGTTGCAACGAATTTCGCTGCAACGTTAGTTGGGGTTGAGTTGATTCAATATTCAGATACGTTTGAATCCATTGCCTAATGCTTGCACTTCTCTATACAGAAAAAAAGCATGTCAAAGACATGCTTTCTAAATCAAGGCTTGATCAGTTATTACGCCTTAGGTCGTGGCGCGTATGCAAACACATCTGAGTGGCAATTGCCTTCTTGGATGCCTTTTGCTTCAAGTTGATCCAGCGTACCGTAAACCATACCAACGGAACCACTAATGAAGGCATGACTATTGGTTAGTTCTAAATGATCTTCTATAACGGCTTCATAAAGCCAGCCGGTTCGCCCATCCCAATCATTACTGCCTTCATTGACAATAACGTGAATATGGAAGTTATCTGGCGACTGATGGTTGTTGATCCAATCCATCACAAATGTGTCAGCAGAAGTTCGCAGCCCCCAGTAGAAGTGCACTGGTTTCTTATAGCCCTTATGAAGCAAATCATCAAAGATACTTTTCATCTGAGCGAATCCTGTTCCACCTGCAATTAAAAGTAGTGGGTCGGTAAGGTCGCTTGGGATTTGCTCAATATGAGCATCGCCGCCAGGAAGAATAAGGTCGATGGATTCATTTTGCTGAATGTGTTCGATTACTTTAGAAGCCAAAGAGGCTTCGTCTGACACTAATATATACAGCGTTAGAACAGGAAGCTCGAATGGCGCGCTGCCAATTGAGTAGGGTACTTTTTCACCGCTTGGTAAGGCGATCATTAGATATTGCCCTGCAATGAATGCCGTATCACTGACTTCCAAATCCACTTTAAATACTGTGCTATTAAGTGAATCGACTCGAATAACTTTAGCGTTGACGTCTTTCACCTAGATGACTCCGTTGTGTTCTCGTGCCTGCTGCTTGAAGCAGCTATTTTTAATATATCGCTTAAATAGCGTGGCGTATCGCGCCATTATATCGATGCTTTCCAAATAAAAAAAAGCCACTTTCACATATAAAGTGAGGAAGTGGCTTTATTGCAGAGTGATCGTCTACAACTGTTACTTGTTCTTACCTTTCATTGACTCGAAGAAGTCATCGTTTGTCTTAGTAACTTTAAGTCGATCGATTAGGAACTCAGTGGCTGACACATCTTCCATTGGGTTGAGAAGCTTACGCAAGATCCACATACGTTGCAGTTCATCTTCGGTCGTTAGTAGGTCTTCACGACGGGTACCAGAGCGACGGATGTTGATAGCAGGGAAGGTGCGTTTTTCAGCAATCTTACGATCAAGATGCAATTCAGAGTTACCTGTACCTTTAAATTCTTCGAAAATAACTTCGTCCATTTTAGAGCCGGTATCGACCAAAGCCGTTGCGATAATCGTCAAGCTGCCACCTTCTTCGATGTTACGTGCAGCACCAAAGAAACGCTTAGGACGTTCTAGTGCGTTTGCATCAACACCACCAGTCAAGACTTTACCCGAAGACGGAACGACTGTGTTGTAAGCGCGCGCCAGACGCGTAATAGAATCCAGTAGGATCACTACGTCTTTTTTATGTTCAACAAGGCGTTTGGCTTTTTCAATGACCATTTCGGCCACTTGAACGTGACGTGCTGGTGGCTCGTCAAACGTTGAGGCAACCACTTCACCACGAACAGTTCGCGACATTTCGGTTACTTCCTCAGGGCGTTCATCAATCAGCAGTACGATCATGTGACACTCTGGGTTGTTGCGTGTGATCGCGTTTGCGATGTTCTGCAACATAAATGTTTTACCCGCTTTTGGCGGTGATACGATGAGCGCGCGCTGACCTTTACCCATTGGTGCAACCAGATCGATGATACGAGACGTAACGTCTTCGGTCGAACCGTTGCCCGCTTCCATCAGTAAGCGGTCATCAGGGAATAGAGGTGTTAAGTTTTCAAACAAAATCTTGTTGCGGACACTGTCTGGCTTATCAAAGTTGATTTCGTTCACTTTCAGCAGAGCAAAGTAACGCTCGCCATCTTTTGGTGGACGAATCTTGCCAGCGACGGTATCGCCTGTGCGAAGGTTGAAACGACGAATCTGACTAGGTGATACATAGATGTCGTCGGGACCCGCTAGGTATGAGCTATCAGGAGAGCGTAAGAAGCCAAAGCCGTCTTGCAGAATCTCAAGGATGCCATCGCCGTAGATATCTTCGCCACTTTTCGCATGGCGTTTCAGAATCGCGAAGATAACATCTTGTTTTCGGGAGCGGGCAAGGTTGTCTAACCCCATTTCCGCGGCGATATCTAGTAGTTCAGGGACTGATTTCTTTTTTAGTTCGGTAAGGTTCATAAACGAATAAAGTTGTTAGCTCATTAAGAGAATAAATGACGGGACCATAGTGATGTAAAAATACAGCTATAAATCAATGTCGGAAGTTTTAATGTAAAAATGCTTTTCGACACAGAATACCGGCTACGGGCATAACCATGGCTTGAGTTCAATCATATCGCGATGGGCGAGGTCGAACAGCGTGTATTACTTGATTGGAGTCTAAGGTCGGTCAATTGGTTATAGATAACCGCACAATCCATAAGACAGCTTTACTATAGTGCGAGTAATTCCATAGGTCCATAGTAAAAAAGGCTTAATAACGTCTTTTTTGTGAGTTTTTTGACCGAATTTGGTAAAAGTCATACTTTAAGGTCCCGCCAAGATCAAAAAAGTCCTTGGAATTTGACCATGACAGCAAGGGGCAAACGAGTTAATCTTCGGTCATTCTTTGTAATCTCGAAAAGGCGTTGATGGATGCAATCACTTTTAGTGCAACAATCGCATGATTTTCCATTCGAAAAAATTGCAGCAATAGATCTGGGATCAAACAGTTTTCACATGGTTGTTGCACAGGTGACACATGGGCAGCTGCGCATTACAGGCCAGTATGGCGACAAAGTGCAGCTGGCTGCTGGTCTACAGGAAGACGACACGCTAGACGAAGCCTCCCAGCAGCGAGGCATTGATTGTATCGCACAATTTGCACAAGTAATTGATGATTTGCCACTGGGTTCCGTGCGTATCGTTGGCACAAACGCTTTACGTGCTGCGAAGAACCGTTACGACTTTATTTCCAAAGCCATGGATGTGATCAGTCATCCGGTTGAGATTATTGCTGGACGAGAAGAGGCCCGCCTGATTTATATGGGCGTAGCGCGGACCATGGACCATGGTGACCAAAAGCGTATTGTGGTCGATATTGGTGGAGGGTCAACAGAGTTCATTATCGGTAAGCAGCAAGAGCCGATTTTAACGGAAAGTTTGCACATGGGCTGTGTGAGTTATCGCCAACGCTTTTTCCCTGATGGCGCCATCACCAAATCGAACTTCCAAAAAGCGGTTACCGCAGCGCGCCTTGAGTTGTTAAGTATCCAAGATGATTATTTAGAAGAAAACTGGGACGTTGCCATTGGCTCTTCCGGCACGATTAAAGCGGCTTACAACATTGCCGTTGAAAATGGCTGGAGCAAAAAAGGTATTACCCTTAAGGTACTCAAACAAATTCAGAAAGCTCTGTTTGAAGCAGGCCATGCGGACAATGTTAATTTACTTGGCTTGAAACCTGAGCGCAAAACCACCATTGCAGCCGGGATTGCGATATTGACAGCTGTGTTTGAATGCTTCGGCATTAAGCAAATGGACTTTTCGGCTGGCGCATTGAGAGAAGGTGTTCTGTACGACATTATGGGACGTTATGCGGATACAGATATTCGTGAACGTACCGTTAATTACATGCTCAATCAGTACCATATTGATATGGAGCAATCTAAGCTCGTGACGCATACCTCTTTGTCTATGCTTGCACAGGTGAAAGATGATTGGGGGCTAGCCTCTTTATCCAGTGAAGATATTTTACGATGGTCGAGCTTGCTGCACGAATGCGGATTAGGCATCTCTCACAGTCGTTACCATAAGCATGGCGCGTACATTATTAGTGAGTCCGATATGCCGGGCTTCTCTCAACAAGAGCAGAAAGCCTTAGCCTCTTTGGTATTGCGTCATCGTCGTAAGTTCACTCAAGCATTGGATTACCGTTTTACTAAAAGTGATCAACAAGATTTAGATCGTTTAGCGATTCTATTACGCTTGGCTATCTTGCTTCATATTGATCGTAAGGAAGGTGACATGCCGATCTTTACCCTTAAAGCGCAAGATAAGTCGCTGCATGCTGAATTTCTACCTGGTTGGTTAGATGGCCGACCTTTAACATTTGCCAATCTACAAAGTGAAGCGGACTACTTAGCGGTGTCGGGGTATGTGTTTACCTTTAAATAGTCTGCAATAGTAAGGATAGGTAGCCCTTTTTGATTGCTCTCAAAAAGGGCTTTTTTGTTTATCGAGCATATGCTTAGGGTTTTAGTTGGGATCGTTACTGATAGCGGTTATTTCGTAAGTTTATAAAGCTATCGAATTTTTCATTCTTTCGTTATGCGTAGTTTTCTATATCTATCATTAATTGATAATAAAAACATAGACTTAAATTATCATGGTTATTCACGAATGGTTGTGAATTTTCATGCTAAGGATTACTAAACTAATACCAAGGTATCAAGACATTAGCGTCAAAATCCGTATAATCTGCGACATACCTGCTCAAAACCCTTGCAAGGTTGATCGTTTTGGTTCTATTGAAGTATTTTTCAAATGAACAGCGTTCTTAGGAGAGTAATTAGGAAGCGCAATAATCTTTACCCAGATTGCAGAGGGAAAGTCCGAATGTGTCTGCTTTAATTCGTATTCGCACCTTCCCTTATTGATGGTCAAGAGCCCTTTTCCTGAATTACTCTCAAACTACAACTGGCTATGATACGGCGAACTCATATGATCTCAAACATGGTAGACGTACTACTTGTTGGTGGTGGTGCCATGAGCACTACTCTTGGAATGATTCTAAAACAGCTTGACCCTTCACTTTCTATTACAATGGTCGAGCGTTTGGACAAAGTGGCACAGGAAAGTACCGATGGTTGGAATAATGCTGGCACAGGTCATGCGGCCTATTGCGAGCTGAATTACACTTCAGAAAATTCTGATGGCACAGTTAATATCGACAAAGCGGTTGATATTAATGCTGCTTTTGAAGTGAGCTTACAATTTTGGTCTTATTTAGTTGAGCAAGGCTTATTACCAGAACCCTCTGAATTCATTAACCGTGTCCCGCACAAAAGTTTCGTGTGGGGAGCGGATAACGTTCAAAAACTCAAAGCACGCTATGAAGCCATGAGTGCTCACCCTGCATTTCGTGAAATGCAGTACTCAGAAGATCGCGCAACCATTACCAAATGGATGCCGTTGATCATGCAGAACCGTCAAGGTGATGAGCCATTAGCAGCAACACGTATTGAGCATGGTTCAGATGTGAACTTTGGTGCAATCGCGCGTAATATGGCTAAGTTCCTTGAACAACAAGAAGGCTTTAACTTAGAGCTAAGTGCAGAGGTCGAAGATTTATCCCAGCAGTCAGATGGAACTTGGAAGGTGTCGATTGACCAAAATGGTCAACGTCGAGACATCCATGCAAAATTTGTGTTTCTAGGTGCCGGTGGTGGAGCTTTGCCGCTACTTCAGAAAGCGGACATTAAAGAAGGCAAAGGTTATGGGGGGTTCCCCGTAAGTGGTCAGTGGCTGGTATGTGAAAAACCAGAATTGGTGGAGCAGCACTACGCGAAGGTGTATGGCGCAGCGCCTATTGGAGCACCGCCGATGTCAGTCCCTCACTTGGACACTCGTATTATCGATGGTAAGAAAGCCATTTTATTTGGTCCCTTTGCAGGCTTTACAACAAAGTTTTTGAAAAAAGGCTCAGTGTTGGACTTGGTGAAAAGTGTTCGAGCAGACAACCTTTGCAACATGCTAAGTGTTGGTAAGAACAATATGGATCTGACCAAATACCTGATCAGCGAAGTTCGTCAGACGCACAAAGACCGTTGCGACTCTTTGCGTGACTTCTTCCCGGATGCGCAAGACAAAGATTGGTCGCTTGCTTACGCTGGACAGCGCGTACAGATCATTAAGAAAGGTCCAGATGGTGCTGGTAAACTGGAGTTCGGTACCGAAGCAATTGTATCCGAAGACGGTTCCATTGCTGCTTTGCTTGGAGCTTCGCCGGGCGCCTCAACAACGGTTCATACGATGATAAACATTCTAGAACGTAGTTTCTATGAGCGTATTAAGTCACCTGAGTGGCAAGCGAAAATGAAAGAAATGGTGCCGTCATACGGACAATCTTTAGTGGAAAACACTGACCTATTGTTGGACATTCGTGCGCACACACTTGAGACGCTCAAGTTAAAGCCGTAGTCTAAACCACAGAAAAAAATAAAGCCGATCTCACGTCAGTGAGCTCGGCTTTTCTTATATTGAGCTAGAGGCAAATTATGACAACTTATGCAGAGCGTTCTGATGCGTTATGTGATGAACTTCGTGAACTTGAACATCAAGCGAATGATGGTGACCAGCTTTTTTACTGCGCCTATTTATTAGGCTTATTAGGCTTACACAGTGCTGTAGAAGGCGATGGTGAAGCGGCATTTGATGCTTACTTTGAGCAAGAGTTGAAAGACACGTTAAATGCGGAAAGTGTATCAGAGCACGATCAAGCGAATATTCTATCCCTATGGCAGCAGATCCAGTAAAAGCCGATGTCGCTAAGACAGTACGCCCGTAAGAGCTGGTTGTATCTGCGATTTGTATTAATCGTGCTGTCATAAGCTCGAACGAAATTTGTTTATTCGATAGACTCTGTTTATACCTTTTTCTCGTGTGAGTTTTCTATGACCCAAGATATTCGTTGGTTACAGCGCTTTGAGTATTTCAAAAAAGCGTATGCTCAATTACAAGAAGCACTTCAGCTTATGGCCGAACGTGAACTCAGTAACATTGAAAAGCAGGGGTCGATACAAGCGTTTGAGTTTACTTATGAGCTTGCTTGGAATGTGTTGCGTGATTACCTTGTATGGCAAGGCGCTGAAACTATTTCTGGTTCTCGTGATGCGATTCGAGAAGGGTATAAGCGTGAGTTGATCTCTGATGGTCATGCTTGGCTTGCAATGCTCCAAGACCTCAATAGAACAGTGCATACTTATAACGAAGCAACCGCGAATCAAATTATTGAAAACTTACGATCAAGCTACGCGCTTTTGTTTGCCGAGTTTGTTGTGACCTTCCAAGATAAAGCTGACGAAGAACTGGAAGGTTTTAATGTCTGAGCTATTTGGCTTAGCGCCCTCTGATGTTGAATTGCTTCGTTCCGTTTTTGAGCGTTTCCCTGAAGTTACCCAAGTTTTAGTCTACGGTTCGCGAGTCAAAGGTAACTTTCGAGCTTCCTCCGATATTGATATGACGATTTTAGGTAACATTGATTGGACTTTATTTAATCGTATAGAAACTGAATTGGATGACTTGTTGTTACCCTATCAGATTGACCTTTCAATATTTTCTCATATCGAAAACGATGCACTTATCGATCATATTCAACGCATTGGGAAGCCCATTTATCCAGCTACATCCCCATAAATAGAGGAATCAATATCGGCACTAACACACTCATAATAAAACCGCTGGCAATACACACGGGGACGATTTCAGCGCCATGTATTTTACCGAGTAGTGGTAGGGTGAAATCCATGGCAGTCGCGCCCGAATAGCCCACAGATAAATGACTGTTGAGTCGTGCGAACATCGGGATCAGCATCAAGGCGACGATTTCACGTCCAAGGTCGAGTAAGAAAGCCGTTGTACCTAGGACGGGATCGCCTAAGCCACTGATCAGAATGCCTGACAAACTGTACCAGCCAAACCCAGAAACAACCGCTAAGCTTTTATTCCATTCTAACCCTAAAAAAGAGCCTGCTATCGAACCTGCAATCAAAGTGGCTGCTACGGTGGTCAAGGCAATCGCGACTCCTTGAGTATTTAGAAACAGTTTACGCAGACGGAAGTTGCCTTGACGTAATTGGCAACCAACTAAAAATAGCAGTAAATAGAGTAACCAAGTCACCAGCTCATCGACGCTTGGAATCCAGCTTTTTAAACTCCAGCCAGCGAGTACACCAACTAAAACCCAGCCCAATGTTTTGGCAGCATCGACCAGCGCATGTCTTGTTGATGAATTATTATCCACATGCTCGACTTTACTTGCCCCAGCGTGGAAAACTCGGCCGCTTATCCACAATGCTAATAAAGGCAACACTGAAATAGCGATAAATAAAACAATGGCTTGATAGCCAGCGATGACAATTTTACTGGCTAGATTATCCAAAGCACCGATACTGTAACCAATCAAACCTAGGATGATGTAGGTGAGCTGAGAAAGGCCTTTTGCAACACGCTCAGGTGTGATTGGGCGTAGATTTATCCAATAGCCGGCTAAAAGAGCAGCCAGAAGTGGCCCAAGTGTTGATAAAATGGTCATAATCCATTGATCCTAAAGGCTTTGATGAGAATTTATAAGTAAGGTGATAAGCGCTAATGCAGAGACTGAAAAGCACACAGTCGGTGCAATTATATCGTGTTATCGTGCAAAATTGACCACTTGGTGATAAATTCGCCGCACCTTAATTTGAATACTTTTCACAGTAGCTAACATCATGTTTAAACGCTTTGCTAAACGTTATCCGTCCTTGAGTGAAATTTTGCATTTGCTCTTTCCAATGATCCTGACGATGACGCTGGAATTGTCCATCAGTATTGTGGATACAATGATGCTAGGACACTATGATTCGCTGCATTTAGCGGCGGTTGGCTTGGCCTCTAGTCTCTGGAGTCCCGTAGCCTGCTTTATGATCGGCGTGACGTTTGGCTTAACACCGTTGATCACGCGTCACTTGCATGGGCGTCAGCGTTTACTGGTCAATGTCTATATGTCTCAAGCGTTTGGCCTGTCGATCATTCTTGGACTGATTGGCGCATTAATGAGTATTACCGTGCTGCCAATGGCGGCTAAAATGATGGCCAGCGAGCCTGAAACCCAGCGCGTTGCGGCACAATATCTGTACCTGTTTTCACCAACGTTTATGGCGCTGGCCTTGATGACGTCTTATAAAAACTTATTTGAAGCAGCAGGCAAACCACGAGTGCCATTGTTAGTGGCTACGCTTAGCCTGATTTTGAATATCATTTTTAACTATGTATTGATATACGGAAAACTTGGCTTTCCTGAAATGGGTGCCAGTGGTGCAGCGATTGCTTCGGCGTCTTCGGTTTGGCTCTCTCTGATCGTATTTGTGCTTTACGATCTTAAAGTAAACCCTGATACATTGTTCAATCGCATTGATTGGTATTACGTGCGTCACTTCGGCATCTTATTTGGTGTTGGTATGCCCGCAGGTTTTGCTTTTGCGTTTGAAATCGGTTTGTTTTCATCTCTAACTTGGCTGACGTCAGCGTTTGGTGACTTGGCGTTGGGGGCTGGGCAAATCGTGATGTCTTACTCAACGATTCTGTTTACTCCATTAATGGCCATGAGCGCTGTTACTGCAATTGTGGTCGCGAAAGCGATGGCAACGGATGGCATTGAAGAAGTGCAGCGCCGCATTCGTATTATTTTGTCATTGGGGGCGGGTTATGTGGCCATTTGCTTTACGCTAACCCAAGCGTTACATGAACAGATTCCTTTACTGTTCAGCTCTAACGAAGTGGTGGCGGCCATGGCGGCAGGCATTCTGTTAATCTCATCTTCGTATCAATTACCCGACATGGTGCAAACCGTGTTTACAGGAGCGTTGCGCGGTTTCCGCGATACCCGCTCAAGCATGATCGCCATGGCCATATCCCTGTTCGGTTTGAGTATTCCATTGGGCTATTGGTTATCTCATTATAGCCCGTGGGCCGAGACGCTACATGTCCGCGGACTGTATGTAGGACTGGGTTTTGGTCTGCTAATCTTGGCAACTATTTTAACCGCACGTTATCGCCTGACGCTGAAGAAATTCCGCAATAAGAAACTGCCGCATCCTGAGGAAGTGGCTTAACGCTTCTAGACACCGAGATCGCAGATAAAATCTGCGACTAAACACACATATAATCTACGTGCTAGCGAGTTTAAAGGCTCGGCAGTTTTCTATCAGTTGGTCTATATCGATGTGTTCATCGCAGCTTTTGGCTAGCCGCGCGACTTCTTGTTCGCGGTAAGCTTCGTAGTCGAAGTCTTGGCTGTCTATCGCGCCAGCCCAGTCGAGTAGGGCTTTGAGTGCATTTTTATCATCGAACAGTCCGTGTAAGTACGTTCCAATTATTTGGTTATCTTTTGATAGATAGCCTTCTTCTTCGCCATTTTCTAGGTCAGCGAAGTGTTGTACCGGCTGGTTGAATTCCGAAATACCGCTATGAATCTCATAGCCTTTGAGCGTAGCGTTGTTGGCGAATGCAAGATGGCCAGTGCGTTGTTTTAGCTGTTTGCCTTCTTTCAGTTCGGTGCGCATTGGCACGTAGCCGAGTCCTGAGGTATTTCTGGGTTCGGCGTTTTCCATGCCGAGTGGGTCTTCTAAGGTGTCGCCCAGCATTTGGAAGCCACCGCAGATGCCCAGCAATTTTCCACCGTAGCGTAAATGTCGCGCAAGATAGTCTTCCCAGCCTTGCTGCCGTAAAAAATCGAGGTCGCTTTGAACACTTTTACTGCCTGGAAGAATGACGAGATCCGCAGGGGGGATCGCCATGTTTTTGCCCACTAACGTGACTTGAACATTAGGGTGTAAGCGTAGCGCGTCCCAATCCGTATGGTTACTGGTGCGTGGCAGAATCGGAATCACGACTTTCAGCTTAGTGTCTTCGGTTGCTTTGACTGGGCTGCTAGCAACGGCGTCTTCTGATTCTAAGTGAAAACCCATTAGATAAGGCAGTACACCCAGTACGGGTTTACCCGTGCGCTCTTCGAGCCAATCAAGGCCCGATTGCAGCAAGGCAATATCACCTCGAAAGCGGTTAATGACAAAGCCAATGACACGGTCTTGTTCGCTCTGAGATAGCAAATCTAATGTGCCGACTAGATGAGCAAAGACACCGCCTTTGTCGATATCAGCAATGATAATAACTGGACAATCGATGCTTTCAGCAAAGCCCATATTGGCAATATCGCGGGCGCGTAGGTTGATCTCGGCTGGGCTGCCTGCGCCTTCGATTAGGACACAGTCGTATTGCTTGGCTAAGTGTTGATAAGAGTCCAGCGCTGCGTTCATGGCGATGGTTTTGTACTCATGATAGCCAACCGCATTCATATTGCCCACCGAATGACCTTGCACAATGACCTGAGCGCCGACATCGGTATTGGGTTTGAGCAAAATCGGATTCATGTGCACATCGGGTTCAAGACCCGCAGCGTAAGCTTGTACGGCTTGTGCGCGGCCAATTTCTTTGCCATCGGCGGTAACAGCGCTGTTGAGAGCCATGTTCTGAGGCTTAAACGGTGCCACATTTAGGCCGCGTTCTTTCATAAGTCGGCATAGGGCGGTGACTAAGGTGCTTTTTCCTGCATCTGAAGTAGTGCCCTGCACCATAAGATTAAAAAAACGCATGTGGGTTTGTCCGCTTGATTGATTACAATGGAAGGGATTTTAACGCATAAGCGTTGGTTTTACTGAATGAAAGTTAATTGAATACTGTGGCGGATAACCTGATGGATTTTCTTTTTGATGCTGTATTAAACACGTTTTCCAGTACAGCATTGGCAGTGATCGCTGCATTACTGTTGGATCGCTGGCTGGGTGAGCCCCAGTCTTGGCATCCTCTGATTTGGTTTGGTCAATGGGTTGATCGCTGTCGCTTAGCCTGGCAGCTGCCTGTTGGCGCCAGCAAACTGCTACAACGCCTACATGGCCTGATCGCGTGGAGTATTGCCGTTCTGCCATGGTTAATGGTGTTAACGTTACTTTTATGGATGCTGCCTAATTGGTTGGAGTGGATCGCTGGTACGGTATTGCTGTATTTCACGATCGGTTGGCAAAGTTTGCGTGAACATGCGATCGCGATCGCAAAGCCATTACACGAGCAAGATTTACCTGCCGCGCGTGCGGCTGTTGGACGAATTGTAAGCCGAGATACCTCTGAACTGAATGAAACGCAAATAGCCAAGGCGAGTATGGAGTCTGTACTAGAAAATGGCAGTGATGCGATTTTTGCGCCGATTTTTTGGTTTATGCTGCTTGGTCCATTTGGTGCTTTGTTGTATCGCTTATCCAATACCTTAGACGCCATGTGGGGTTATAAAACACCACAGCTGTTGCATTTTGGCTGGTGTGCGGCGCGTGTTGATGACGTGTTAAATTCCGTGCCAGCGCGACTTGTAGTGCTGACCTATGCTGCACTAGGTAATGTAAAACGTGCACTGTATTGCGCTTGGCATCAAGGTCGAGGCTGGAAAAGCCCGAATGCTGGCCCTGTTATGGCTGCAGGTGCTGGAGCGCTGCAAGTATCGTTGGGTGGCTCGGCGGTGTATTTTGGTGTCGTTCAAGTACGACCGGTTTTAGGCGAGGGGCCTGAGCCAGTGGTAAACGATTTGGATCAAGCGGTGCGTTTGGTCGACAGAGGCGTCATGTTGTGGGCCTTATTGATTGTCTTAGTGATGTGATTTTATGAATTTGGATTTAATGCCGCCTAAACACGGCGGGGATTTAGAAGCGTGGCAACGTTTAGAACATGGTGCGCAGCATTGGTTGGATTTATCGTCGGCCTGTAATCGTGAACCTTGGCCGATTCCAGAGCTGAGTAGCAAATTATGGCATAAGTTACCGGATCAATTTGTACTTGAAGAAGCGGCGACTGAGTACTTTGGTCAGGCTCCTCTTGCTATTGGTGCTGGCACACAGCAGTTTATTGAAATCTTACCGCCACTGTTACAGAAAAAGAGTGCTGGTAGTACCGTAATGGTGCCTAAAATTGGTTATCAAGAACATGCGTATTGCTGGCGTAAATGGGGTTATGACGTGCTTGAGTACCAAACGGTCGGTGAGCTTTTGTCGACGGCTTGGGACATCGCGGTGGTGGTACAGCCGAATAACCCGACTGCGGAATATCTTAGCGACGATGAGTCCCAAAAACTTCAAACGTTGTTAATCAACTCGCAGCGTTGCCTAGTGCTGGATGAGGCCTTTTTAGATGCCACACCTGAGCGCAGCTGGTTGAATCAGCCGTTGCCTAGAGGGTGTTTTGTCTTGCGCTCAGTGGGCAAGTTTTTTGGTCTTGCGGGAGCACGCGTGGGGTTGTTATTTGGCGAGTCTCAATATAAAGCCGCGGCTCGCTCTCTTATTGGGCCATGGCCGGTCGCGACCCCAGCCGTGCATTTAGTCGCCACAGCGCTCAATGATAAGGCTTGGCAAGCAGAAGCGCTTGAATCGCTAGCAGAGCGTCATGAGCATTTTATGGCAACCATTGTCCCCAAGCTTAATACCCTGTTTGATTCACAAGCGATTCAATACACGCCACTTTTCTACACATGGATGTTAGACGAAGCTCAGGCAGACAAAGCATTTCAGGCGCTTCATAGCGTTGGCATCCACATTCGATTGGGGCAAGGTTGGGTCAGAGTGTCATTACCAGCAGGGCATGAAATGCAGCGTTTAAATGCTGGGCTGGTCAGATTATTGCAAGGTCATCAATTAAAGGAGTTGGGATGAAGCACTTAGTCTTAGGGGGTGTTCGCAGCGGCAAAAGTCAGTTTGCTGAACGCTGGATTGCTGAGCAAGGTTCCGAGATAGTCTATGTCGCTACTTCTCAGGTGTGGGATGAAGGCATGGCGGAACGTGTTGCTCAGCATCGCGAGTATCGGCCTCAGCATTGGTTAACCGTCGAAGAGCCGATCCAGCTTGCAGCAACACTTGAACATATCGCTAAGCAGCAACCTAATGCGGCCGTCATTGTGGAATGTTGCTCGCTTTGGCTGACAAATTTATTGTGTGCAGAAGATGAAGAGCAACTGACGAAAGAGCGAGATAAGTTTTTAGCAACCTTAGCTCGTTATCCTTTACCCATCATTTTAGTCAGTGCCGAAGTAGGGTTGGGCATTATGCCGATGAATGCTTTGGCGCGTCGTTATGGGGATGAAATAGGAGTGTTAAATCAAAAGTTGGCCAAACTGTGCGATAACGTCACTTTAGTGACGGCTGGGTTGCCAATGACATTGAAAGCCAATTAGTTGGAGTACTCTGATTAATAACTGACAATTTTATGGAAAAACTTTAACCGTTTGGTCTAAAATGCGCGACTTATAACTGTCTGGTGGTGGTTGAGTCTCCTTTAAAGGGGATGTAACTGGAATAACAAGCTTAGGAGCAAAAAATGAACCCTTATTCAAAAGACTTTCCGGTCTCTTGGCACGAACTGCATCGTGATGCGCGAGCGTTGTCTTGGCGCTTACTGGAGCAAGGCCCTTGGAAAGGGATCATTGCGATTACCCGAGGCGGTTTAGTGCCTGCGGCCATTCTATGTCGAGAAATGGACATACGCCTGATCGATACCATCTGTGTGGTCAGCTATGATTCAAATGATGAAGGTGGCACTGCCAACGTACAGGGTGATTTACGAATTTTGAAAGGTGTTGAAGGTGACGGTGAAGGTTATATTCTGATCGATGACCTTGTGGATACGGGTAAAACGGCCCGTGAAATTCGTAAATTATTGCCGAAAGCACATTTTGCTACGGTCTATGCCAAGCCAGCGGGTAAGCCTTTAGTGGATACGTTTGTGACAGAAGTTAGCCAAGACACGTGGATTCGTTTTCCTTGGGATATGGAGTATACCTTTTCGACACCTTTGGCCGATCGTCAAAAAGGCTAAGTTGTGTAAATTGCTTTGAGTTAGAGGGGGAAGCTTGTATACACTTGCTGCCCCGTTCAATACGTTGCAATTTGCTACAGAAAAAAATGCGTGTTTGTGCGAAATTTGAGCTAAATTAATAGAGCTTGAAGCGTTGCCCTAACGATAAAGGGTTTCTATTACCAAGTTAGTGTAGGAATCATTATGCACCATACGTTTATCCGCGCCTTACTGCTATGTTTCACTTTTTTCTCTTCCTTTGCTTTAGCAGAAGGCACGGTTGCGCGCGCGCAATTCGCTTCTGAAGTTTTGGATAGAGAGCCGATTGATGAATTGGCGGAAGTTGTTAAAGTAGAATATGGCGAAATTCAACGGGTCTACTTCTACACTGACTTACGTGATATGCAAGGTAGCCAAGTGGTTCATGTTTGGAAGCTTGATGGTCAAGTCCAAGCTGAAATCCCGTTTGATATCGGTGGTGATCGTTGGCGAGTGTGGTCGAGTAAGCGTTTGATGCCAGGGTTCGATGGCACGTGGAGCGTTGATATTGTGAAAGATGGCATTGTCCTTGAAACCCGCTCGTTTGATTATGTGGATGAGTGGTAACATTCTGAAAATTCATTCATATCGATAGGTTGATTTAAATGCCTCACATTCGCGTACGCGGTTTACCTTTTGAAGATTTAGAGTCTATTTCAGATACGTTGGTCGAAACACTTGCTGACTTAACGGACACCCCTAATTTTCATTTCACACTAGAATATCAGTCATCATTGTATTTGGCCGTTGGTGGCGCCTCACCTGCCTATCCGTTTATTGAGATTCTTTGGTTTGACCGGGGCCCAGAAGTGAAAGCCAAAGTAGCACAGGCCATTGATGACCTAGTGCGACCTCTGATAGAGGCTGGACAAGACATTACCACCTTGTTCCAAGACCTTAAAGGCAGTGACTATTTCGAGAATGGTGAGCATTTCTAAACGACTTGCCTTACTTTTAAACGAAAGCCCGCTGATTTCATAATGAAACCAGCGGGCTTTTTTGTGACGCAAGTATAGGCGTTGTGAACGTCAAGCTTTTTGAAAGTCATAAAGACTGCCGAGTTTTAAGATCTGGGTCAGTTCGTCCAGTGCTTGGCGAGATTCCAATAACAGATTTGGATCAGCCAGATCCGCTTCGATCAGCTGATCACGGTAATGCTGATCGACCCACGTATTGAGCGTTGCGAACAGCTGATCATTCATGATCGTGGCAGGGTTTACCGCGGCCAGCTCCTGTTGGCTTAATGCAACACGTAAACGCAGGCAGGCGGGGCCACCACCATTACTCATGCTCTGTTTTAAATCGAATACTTTCACAGCTTTGATGGGCGTATTTTGCGTTAGCAAATTCGTTAAATAAGCCCAAACGTTCTCGTTCTCTTGGCATTCACTCGGCACCACCAATGTCATATCACCGTTTGGTTGGCTGAGCAGTTGGCTATTAAATAAATACGACTGTACGCAGTCTGCTACCGATACCGCACTATTAGGTACTTCCACAAAATAAAACGGAGCTGTTCGATCGCCCCAAGCGAGCTGTAAATCTGCTTTCATTTGCTCTGAGTCTAGAAACGCGTGTTCATGGTAAAAATGAACGTTTCCATTACCCACTGCTATCACATCGTTGTGGAACACCCCCGCATCAATAGCCTTTGGGTTTTGTTGCACAAAGACAGCCCTTTGCTCCGATAGCCCATGACGCCGGGCGATCGCTTGAGAGGCTTCTAGCGTATGCCGAGCAGGGAATTGCTGTGGCCTTGTCATGGCAGTATTAAACGCTGACATACCATAGACAAATAACTCGACACCCGCCTCGTTATAGCTTGAGCAGAAACGAGTATGGTTAGCTGCACCCTCATCGCCGAAGTGCTCGACACTTGGCAGGGCTGGATGGTGAGCAAAGTAACGCTGATCAGGAAACGTTGCTTTTAAAATCTCACCGGTTGTGACGTGTTCGATTGAACGGTGAAACTTGTTCACTAAGTTAGCCGGGGTGAAATGTACTCGGCCATCTTTTGTATCGGCACTGGGTGAGACCGTGGCGGCATTGGCTGTCCACATACAAGAGGCTGAGCTAACAGCGGCTAACAGTTTAGGTGCGTTCTTTGCAGCAGCGGCTAACACTTGTTGATCCGTTCCACTAAAACCTAATGAGCGAAGTGTCGGAATGTGTGGACGCTCGTGGGGAGCGAGTACGCCTTGTACAAACCCCATATCGGCCAACGCTTTCATTTTTACTAGGCCTTGCTTGGCCGCAGCTTTCGGATTGGAGGGTTTTGCGGTATTAACTTGTGAGGCGACATTGCCGAACGATAAACCGCTGTAATTATGGGTTGGGCCGACCAGACCATCAAAATTTGCTTCAATAGCAGAATGCATTATGACACCTCAGAATGACTGGAAAATAAGATTACAGAGTGAGACCGTTAGGTAAAGTTTCCGGCACCTGCAAAGCGTCCACTTCAATGCTTGCGACAGGGTAGGCGCAATAGTCTGCCGCGTAGTAAGCGCTTGCTCTGTGATTACCACTTGCTCCAGTGCCACCAAAAGGTGCGGCACTGGACGCACCTGTTGTTTGACGGTTCCAATTAATAATGCCAGCACGGGAATGTTGTAAAAACCACTCATATTCTCTGCGATCGTCAGACAAAATACCAGCCGACAGACCAAAACGGGTATGGTTGGCAATCGTCATTGCTTGTTCTAAATCGTCGTAACGAATGACCGTCAATAGTGGACCAAAATATTCAAGGTCAGGTAGTTGTTCGAGTATTTCAGTGGCATCAATAATCCCTGGTGTGACAAAGCCGGTATGGCTCTCGCCACGTGTCATAGGTACCAGTGGTTTAGCGCCCAACGTCGTCAACTTAAGGTAGTTTTCAAATAAAATATCTGCTGCTTTGGCAGATACGACAGGGCCCATAAATGGTTGAGGATCTGCATCAAAACGATCGACGTTAAGCGCCAGCGTAGCCTCTTTTAGTGCGTTTAAAATAGCGTCCCCATGGGAGCCTGTTGGCAGTAATAAACGACGTGCGCAGGTACAACGCTGGCCCGCCGACAAGAAAGCGGATTGTATAATTTCATAGACAACGGCACGAACATCTTGAGTTTTTTCAGACACCAATAGTGGGTTATTGCCGCCCATTTCTAGGGCTAATATTTTCCCTGGGTGGCCTGAGAATTGTTTGTGCAGAACATGCCCTACATCCGGGCTGCCCGTAAAGAATAAACCATCAATGCCATCGTGATTTGCCAGTGCAACACCGGTGTCACGCTCACCTTGGACAAGGTTTAACACGCCTGCAGGAATGCCCGCTTTTTGCCAAAGTTGAAACACGAAATCAGAGACGGCAGGGGCCAGTTCACTGGGCTTAAAGACTAGCGTATTGCCTGCAATTAAGGCCGGTACAATATGGCCATTGGGTAAGTGCGCTGGGAAATTATAGGGGCCGAATACGGCGACAACGCCGTGTGGGCGATGGCGTAATACGGCTTTTGCACCGGGCATATCATTCGACTTTGTGCCGGTTCGTTCATTGTAAGCTTGTTTGGATATGCCGACTTTGCCAATCATGGCGGCAACTTCTGTACGAGTCTCCCAAATAGGCTTACCCGTTTCACGACTGATCAGTGTGGCAATGTCTTCAGTGTGCTCTTTTACCAGTTCTGCGAAGCGATCAATAATAGCTAAACGTTCCTCTAGTGGACGATTCGCCCATGCAGGAAACGCTTCGCGAGCACTTTCAATGGCCTGATCAACTTGTTCAGACGATGCGCTGTTGCCGTGCCATACAATACTGCCATCAGCAGGGTCGATGGATTGAAACATTGGGCCGCTTCCCTCAAGCCATGCTTGATTAATATACAGTTGTTGTTTCATAAAAACTCCTTCGTTCAATGGCGTGTATGGGGCAGCAATTCGACTAAACGAATCGGCTCTTTGTGAGAGATGAGCAGCGCATCGGCTTCTTCTTGGCTAAGCACTAAGCCGCTTCCTGGCGGTGTTGCGCGTTGAATCAGAATGCAGCGAAAGTTATCCAACTTGGCATTGGAAACTAAATAGTGAAGGCCTTCGCCGCTATTTTTAGGCTGACCAATGGTGGCTAAGACTAAGCGGCTATCACGTACGGCCCGCAGGTCTTCTACACGTGCTTCTAGCGTTGGGCCCCCGTCGAAAATATCGACGTAGTTTTCAAAACGAAAACCTTCCTGCTCTAGCAGCCGACGTGCGGGTGCGGTGTTGGTATGAACTTGCCCAAGTACCTCACGCGCATCAGGTGGCAGCAGGTTTACGTAAACAGGGTTGTTGGGCATCAACTCGGCGATAAATTGTTTATTGCCTTGTGCAGTCAGTTCATCCGCGCGTTCAAAATCGATGGAAAAGAATTGGCGCCCCAAGCTTTCCCATAATGGAGAGCGGCCGTTTTCGTCGCATACGCCACGCATTTCTGCAAAGATTTTTTCCGTGAAGCGTTCTGGAAATTGTGCGAGAAACATAAAGCGGCATTTAGACAATAGTTGTCCATTACGCGAGTGACGGTAGTCGTCTTGCAAGAACAAGGTACATACCTCACTGAAGCCAGTATAGTCGTTATTTAAAATTAACGTTGGGTGCATGTTATGAATGCCTAGCTCGCGAGAGGAGTGCGTAATGGTGCCTAAGTGGTAACTGTAGAAAGGTTCGTCTAGTCCTACCGCAGCGAGCAACCCGGATGTGCCAACGATGGTGCCTGTGTCAGTATCTTCCAATACAAATAAGTACGACTCTTCGGTAGGCGCCTCAATGGTTTCTTTCGCAAAAGAGTGCACGGATAGATCAATTTTACGTTTGAGTACGTCTTCATCGGCGACCAGAGATGTGAAGCCAACACCTGTGAGAGCGGCCAAACGGTAGAGTTCTTCTAAATCGTCGGGCTTAATTGTTCGAATAACCATCATAAGCGGTGTTCCTCTTAATACTGCTTACAGGGCGCTGTTACGCCTCTATTATTTAAAGTTTAGACCACTGAATGAGACTACCGGAATGAATTCTTAGACGTTCTTGTAGGTCATTGTGGAGTACCAAGCCCGCTACTTGAGCTTGACCTGGTGCGCAGGCAACACGAAAATCTTCCAAATGGCCTGCGGCAATAAGGTAGGCTTCAGTCTGCTCTAATTGAGCATCGAAGAGTGCTTTACCATGGTGTTGATTGGCGATGGTACGAATATCTTGTGCTCTGGCCTCAATGCTGGGCCCTGCATCGAATATGTCGACGTAATCACGAAAGGCAAAGCCTTCGTCTAAAAGAATATTGGCGATTTTTTCAGATCCTTCATGGATGACACCAATACAATCCTGCGCATCTTCGGGCAACGTAGGGACATAGATCGGATAACGGGGCATAAGCTCGGCAATAAAATGTTTGTTACTAATGCCCGATAAATAATCGGCTTTTTTAAAGTCCATACTAAAAAAATGACGCCCCAGTGCTTCCCAAAAAGGCGAGTAGCCCTTGTGATCGCTTTCGCCGCGAATCTCGGCAAAAAGCTTGGGGGTAAAACGATCTGGATGATGAGCAATGAACAGTAAGCGCGCACGTGAAAGTAAGGCAAAGTTTTCATCGGTTTGATGTTTACGATCTAGTACTAAAGAGTTTAAGCGCGTCGTGCCGCTGTAATCGTGACATAAATGTAACGCGGGAACGCGATTATGGATCTGTAATTGTGGTGAGGCGTGTACAACCTCATCAATACGATAACTGTAGAAGGGTGCGTCTACGCCAACCATGGCATCGATGGAGCATGTTCCTACGATTTCATGAGTGTCTTGTTGCTCCATAACAAACAAATAAAACTCGCTACCAGGTTGAACGACGTCAGTATTAAACGAGCGACGTGACGCTGCTATTTTATCGTTGAGCCGTTCGCGATTGGCCGGGAAGTTGGTGATACCTATACCCGCATCGCGGGCTAAGCGTTCTAGCGCGGGTAAATCTGGAAAATCTGCTGGTCGAACTAAATACACTAGACGCTCCTTTTGTATAAGCGGACAATGGATTTATTATCGTTAAAGGTGGTCAAAGGTAACAGATACGAAGTTTCGTAATTGCGACCTACCATTCAAAAACTGAGACATTTCGAGTCGAATTTAGGTAAATCATGAAAAAGACAACGATCAAACCGGGTGTGTACCGTCATTACAAAGGAGCCGAGTATTGGGTAGAGCGTGTGGCGCGACACAGTGAGACGGAGGAGGAGCTCGTGGTATATCAAGCTCTATATGGAGATCGAGGTTGGTGGGCGCGACCAAAGAGTATGTTTTTAGAGAGTGTTGAAATTGAAGGTGAAACGATCCCAAGATTTGATTGGATCCGAGCTCAAATTTAGAAAAAAACATCAAAAGGGCCACATAAAGCAGCCCTTTTGATGTTTTCGTTTATAGCCCGGTATTATTCGTTGAATACCCAAGGTGAAGATTGCATGAAATTGATGATTTGCTCACGGAACCAACGGTGAGCAGGGTCTTTATCATAGCGCTCATGCCAACAAATTTGCACAGGGTGACGACCGCTGTAAGGATCAGCTTCCACGGCATCAGCCGGTAAAGGTAGGACTTTTATCGACGTATAATTTTCTCGACAGGAAGAAATGTTGCTGAACAATTCTCCTAGTTGTGTTGTGCCAATCAGAGCCATACCGCGTTTCACCGCTTCTATGGTGACTGCAATGCTGTCGGTCTCAATTTTTGGTTCAATTACATAGCCAAGTTGCTCCAGCTTTTCGATAGTAACGCTGGTGGTTGCGCTCTGGAAATTACGGATATTAAAGACCACTGTTTTGTGCGCAAGCAGCTCTTTAAGAGTGATTTCGTCTTGAAAGTAAAGCGGATGCGCTTCACTTAAAATCACGCAAGCATCCATGCAGCCAACCATTTTACTGCGAATATTATTGGGCGTCGACTCGGCGTTAACAATACCGAGATCTACTCCATTGATAAGATCATCGTAGCCATTGTCACTCCAGCTGCTGCTGGTGAGACGAATATTAGGGGCTTGATAATGCAACAGTGCCAGTAGCGGTTCGATAAACGTCAGCAATAGCTCCTCGTCAGCTTTAATGCTAAAACGGCGCTTTAATGTGCTTTGGTCGAAATGGCTTGGTTGCAATAAGTTCGACATTGAGCCAAGAATCGGCGTGATTTGCTCATGCAATTCATACGCTCGTGACGTAGGGCTCAAGCCGTAAGCTTGGCGCGTAAATAGTGGGTCCTTGAAGAGATCACGTAGGCGTTGTAATGATTTGCTCAGAGCCGGTTGAGTGACCCCTAAACGTTCCGCTGCACGAGAAACGCTGCATTCTTCCAATATGATTTCAAAAGACACCAGTAATTTGATGTCGAGTTTCAGTAAATCATCTATTTGCATAGTTCTATCCATTTTACCTCGACCCCTATTGGGTCGAGGTATTTGTGCACGATTTATCAGTTAAAATCGCTCATTTTACGATACTTCACACGATGCAAAATGGCATAAAAGACAGGTACAGCAATCAGAGTAAGAATCGTCGCAAAGCCTAGACCAAACGCGATAACAACTGCCATACCTTCGAAAAATGCATCGTATAACAGCGGTACCATACCAAGGATCGTGGTAATGGCTGCCATGCACACTGGGCGTACACGACTGACCGCTGATTTGAATATCGCCTCGTAGGTTTCCGTTCCTTGTGCGAGCTCGTAGTTGATTTGGTCGGCCAAAACAATACCGTTTTTCACGATCATGCCGGACAGGCTTAGGAAGCCAAGCAGGGCCATGAAGCTAAATGCAGCATTCATTATCAGCAATCCAGAAGACACACCGATAAGTGCTAACGGAACGCAGAACCAGATAACTAATGGCACGCGCACAGAGTTAAACAATAAGATTGTAATGATAAACATGAATAGGTAGCCCATGGGAAGCGAAGTAAAGATGTTTGCTTGAGCATCCGTACTACTTTCATATTCTCCCCCCCATTCCATGCTATATCCGGGTGGAAGTGCAATATTTTCGACACTTTCACGGATACGGCTGAACACTGCCATTGCCGTTTCATCACCTAAAATTAGAGGGTCTGCTTTAACGGTAATCGTACGTTTACGATCTCGGCGCTCAATGATCGGGTCTTCCCAAACGGTTTCAAAACCATCGACTAAGTTCGAAACGGAAATGTATGCACCACTGGCTGGGCTGTAGATTTGTAAATCACGAACCTGGTCAATCGACACGCGCTCATTCTCAGGCACGGTCTGAATGATTGGCAATAAATCTGTGCCATCGCGATAGGTTCCGATTTCAGAGCCCGTAAAGTTAGTCAGCAAGACTTCGTCCAAATCACTCTTATTGATACCTAAACGTCGTGCTTGAGCATCGTTAAAGATGGGGCGCAAGACTTTTACTGGCTGGCGCCAGTCATCTTTAATGCTCTCTAAACCGCCATCTGCACGATAGATGTCTTGCACTTGCTGGCTCAGTTGACGTAACACTTTAGGGTCAGGTCCGCTAAAGCGCGCTTCAATTTTAGCACCGGTCGACGGCCCTAATTGCAGTCGCTGTAACTTAAATTCCACGTCTGGATATTTCTCAGACATCATCTGATAGATTTCTTCCATCAAGGATGGAATGTCGTCGCCAGTTTTGGTTCGAACAATAAACTGAGCATAGCTGGTATCGGTTTGTTTCGCTTCATATGTCAGCATAAAGCGCAGAGCACCTTGACCAGTGGTACTGGTCACAAATTCGATACGATCATCACCCAACAGCTCTTGTTCGATTTCGTTTACTTTGTCGTATGTGGCATTGATATGTGTGCCTTCTGGCATATTAATATCAAGATAGAACATCGGTGTTGTAGACGGTGGGAAGAATGCCTGTTTTACAAACTGGAAAGCCCAACCAGACACAACCAAAGCGCCCACTAAACTGATGACTGTCATCCAACGGAAATGCATGGCTTTATCAAGTAACCATTTATACCAAACAAATAGAAAACCTTTGTATGGGTCTTGCTCTTCTTTGGCATCGTTACCTTGTTTGCTTTCTTTAAAGAATAAATCACAGAAGAAAGGCGTTAATGTAATCGCTGTGACCCAGCTGAGCATTAGGGAAATAAGCAGTACAAAGAATAAAGAGCCGACAAATTCACCCACAGAATCCGGAGACAAGCCAATGGGGGCAAAGGCGGTGACGGCAATGACGGTTGCACCCAATAATGGCCATTTGGTTTGTTTTACGACGCTAGAGGCGGCTTCGAATTTACTTTGACCACGGTGTAGACCAATCAGGATGCCTTCGGTTACTACAATGGCGTTATCAACCAGCATCCCTAATGAGATGATTAACCCACCGAGAGAGATGCGTTGTAAGTTGATATTAAAGTAATCCATGACAATAAAGGTGCCAAGGATTGTTAAAAGTAGAATCAAGCCGATCAAAATACCTGAGCGAACGCCCATAAAGACCAGCAATACTAAAATAACTATGCCAACCGCTGCTGCTAGGTTGGATAAAAAGCTGGTCACGGAGTTGGCAACTTCTTTGGATTGGAAGTAGACCGTATCCATATTAATGCCGACAGGCTGTTGGTACTCTATGTCTGCTAAACGGTTCTCAATGCGTTCGCCAACTTCTACTACGTTGACGTTATTGGCGAACGAAATGCCTAAAAGAAGGGAGCTGGCACCGTTAAAATTCACCAAATGTGTTTGTGGATCTTGGTATTCGCGTTTGACGGATGCCACGTCACTTAAGCGAATTAAATTACCGTCACCAGGGGTGCCAATAGTTAAATTCTCTAACTCTGAAATATCATTAAATTCGCCTGTCGGACTAATACGGATGTAATCCGAACCTACCTGAACCTTACCTGCGTTTGAGACGACATTCTGGTTAGCTAACAAACTTTGTAGTTGAGTAGGAGAGACACCCATGGTTGCAAGTTTAGAGCGAGAAATTTCAATGGTCACTTGCTCAGCCTGTTCTGCAGCAACTTCCACTTTCGCAACGCCATCGACCAATACGAGTTCGCGTTTAACATAGTCAACGTAGTTCTCAAGGTCTTTGTAAGGGTAACCTTCACCGTGAACAGCGAGCATGATGCCATATACGTCACCGAAGTCGTCGACTACGATTGGTGATGAAACACCAGCTGGAAACTGCCCTTGCATGTCACGGATTTTCTTACGCAACTCGTCCCAGATTTGCTTTAACTCTTGGGCGCGGTAGGTGTCCTTGATCGTTACTTGAACTTTCGAATAGCCATCTTTTGAGGTAGACCGAATCTCGTCTACATAGGGTAGATTCTGCAGTTGGAGCTCGATCGGGTAGGTAACCTCTTCTTCGACCTGTTCAGGGCTGGCGCCCGGATATTGAGTAATCACTAGGGCATCTTTAATGGTGAATTCTGGATCTTCCAATTGCCCAAGATTCGTGAAAGCCATGGCACCGCCGATGAGTAGAATCAGCGTGACTAGCCAACTTGAAACTTTTCGTTCGATAAAATAACCGGCAATATTCAACTTAGATTCCTCCCTCACGTGTCCAAGGGCGAACTTCAAGGTTAGGTGTCAGATCGTGTACACCAGCCGCAACGACTTGTTCTCCAGGCTTTAAACCATCAGTAATTTCGATGCTGTTATTGGTCATATTGCCCAGTTGAACAGGGCGTGGTGTGACGGTGCCTTGCTTGGCATCATAAATCCAAACAACACTTTCACTATCTCCGCTGTCTTTAAGTTGGCGCATCACTGACTCAATGGGCACGGTTATATGGGTCGGTTTGCCGCTTATTTTACTGATGTCTAAGTCGACGGTGGCAGTCATACCAGGTAATAAGTTGATGCCAGTGTGCTCGGTATCGATCAATGAAATCGTTGCATCGTAGGATTTAGTCGTGACATCGGGCGTTGTACGGTGTTCTTTGTAAACCCCTTCAAAGACCTCGCTTGGCACTGCATCTATAGTGACCTTAGGGTGATACTGCAAGGCAACTTTTTGGATATTGGCCACCAGTCTTTCAGGTATCTGGAACTCCACATCCATTTGCTCAATATTTTGGATATGAAGAATAGTTTGAGTGGCGCCAACGTACTCGTAGTTATCTATGCTTAAGGACGCGATGACACCGTCATAAGGTGCTTTTAATACACTGTAGCTCAGCTGATTTTTAGCGCTCTCAAGCGCGTTTGCTGTTTGGTCTAACGTGGCTTTTGCTTCGTCAAATTGAGCTTTGGTCGTTGCGTTACTGGAGAGCATGGTTTTAATACGATCAAATTGCGCTTTGGCGAGTTTGTAGTTGGCCTCAGATAGTTCAACTTGAAGCTCATAATCAGTTGGGTCTAAGGATGCTAACAGCTGTCCTCGTTTGACGCGTTGACCTTCTTTGACATCTAGCTTGGTGACCTGCCCACCGACACGAAAGGCTAAATTTGCTTCATCACTGGCTTTCAGTTCTGCTGGGAAATGACGAATACTGATGATATCCGTTGCATCGACGGTAAAGAGTTTGACTGGACGAATGATTTTTTCTTTCGTTTCAGTGGCTTCTTCTGATGAACAACCGGCAAGTGCGGCCGTTGCTGTAATGGCAAAAATAAGTGGCTTTAAACCCTTGAATGGACGAACCATGAACCCTCCATGAGAATCAAAATTAGATAAGAATAACTCGATTTTATATCTAACTAGCCTAGTTATAAATTTACAGATTGCTATGCTAGATATTCTTTTGGGTAATATCTTAGTGTTTATGATAGTGAATGTGATTATAATTGCTGAGTAATGTTGAATCGATTGAAAGGATTTGTTGACTGTGTAATCGTCTTTGGTTGCTATTTATGAACTACCTTAGAACGGCCAGTATTTTTAGCTTGATACAGTAGTTTATCGACTTCCGATAGTGCATCTTCTAGACATTCTTGTTTGTCTAGTTTAATCAGACCGAAGCTACAAGTAATGGGAGAGTCCAGCCCGTCTACTTGAATTTTTAATGGGACATCTTGGCATAGCCGTTCCATGGTAGAGAGAACATCAGGGTAAGGTTGATCAATGAATATAAACAAGAATTCCTCACCGCCCCAGCGGCAGCATGTCCCCTTGCCCTCGGAGTATTGACTAAAAAGTCGAGCAACCCCTTGGAGTACTTCGTCACCTTTTAGATGACCCAGAGAGTCATTGATACGTTTAAAGTAATCAATGTCCCCTAGGGCAATATAGATAGACTGATTTTTGCTGGCTGCAATGTTGAGTATTTCATAACCTCGACGACGATTGACGAGCTGCGTTAGTTCGTCGTTATAAGCACGATATTCCATTCTTTGTAAATGGCTAACAAAAATCATCCGAACTACAATCGCGGTAAATATAAAAGGTAAGCTGGCGCTGATCAAATTAAAAACATATAACCAACTGTAAGTGTCTTGGTAGGCTTCTTTTTCAAATGGAGCAAAGATATTAAGTAAAAGTAGAGGGGCAATGATCAAAGTTAGACAGGCCATAGCACTTCTGTGGTATCTAGCAGGCAGGATACACATGAGCAATACGGCTGGCCAAAGGTATAGCTGGAAACCAGACGCTAGTCCCATTGTAGTGGTTGCAGCAAAAGCATGGGCAGAAATTTCACAAGCAATCAATAAAATGCTGAAACGGTAGCGACCTTTAATTGTACAGAAAATAGACACACACCAAAGCATCACACTGACCACATTGAATATCGCTAACCACTTAATGTCGATCAGAATAAATAATATAATGAAGCATAAATGAGCGATTAAGCCGTTAACATTAATTAGTTGTAACGTCGAAGACTCATTATCTACAAGCCGTTGACTATTGTTGTACAAGTCTTTTAGTGCCTTTGTAATAATAAAAAAATCAGCCATAGATCCATTCTTTAAAGGGAGGTTAAGCTTTACTTAACTGAGTATAGACCTTAGCAGTTTGCTGACAGAACCACTGTGGCAGAATTGAATAGAATGGCATGACTTATGTGCGGTTGTGTAAAGATAGATGCAGAAACAGATACACAGCAAACAGTAATCTTAAAATTATAGCGTTAAAAATATGAGGCGATCATGATAGTAGTGGATAAATGGTCTTTCTATGGGGCTTGGTTAGTGCTGCTAACGTTAGCAGGGTGTAGTTCTTCACCAACGTCAAATACCAGAATCAACGCATCGTCTACAGAAGCTATGGCGATCTATGTTGAGGAGGATGTCGCTTATTTGTCCGGGTTACTGAGCAGTTCCTTACCCAGTCAGCTAAAGTCTGCGTTGAGTGAACATCCTAATGTGACGGATTTAGTCTTGGTTGATGTACCTGGCTCAACGGATCAAGCAGCGACGATGGAAGCTGCTAGATTTATTCGACATTTAGGCTTAAATACGCATATTGCGAAGACAGGTTATGTGTTGTCCGGCGGGGTCGATTTATTTTTGGGCGGTGTACAACGAACCATTGGTGCGGGTGCAGGGGTCGGCGTACATTCGTGGCGCGATACTCAGAATTGGGGCGATGAAATTGATTTATCCGACCCTGTACATGCGAGTTATGTTAACTTTTACCTTGAAATGGGTGTGCCGGAACGTTTTTACTGGTTTACGCTGGACGCCGCGCCAGCCGAGCGGATTTACTACTTATCACCGGAAGAGATCTACGATTATCGTTTATTAACCGAGTAACTTAGCAGAGGAGTGAGGATGGAGCAGATAGAGTTATTTCATATCGAAAGCCCGTGTCGCGAAATCTGCCAAAGTAGCTCTAAAGGGTACTGTAAAGGGTGCCTGCGCAGTCGAGAAGAACGTTTTCATTGGCATGAATTCAACGATGTGCAAAAGCGGCAGGTTATTCAGTTATGTCGCAGTCGTTGGCAGCGGATTATTAAGGCCAAGCAAGAGCGCTTAAACAGTATAAATGATAAAGACTTGCCCTATGGCATGGAGGGCGAAGACATACAAGACCTCTTCGCCACCCCTGTCAGCTCGCAGGACTAACCAAAAATCGCTTCTAAAGCTTCCGATAAACGTTCCACACCGATAACCGTCATGCCGTCAATTGGCTTTTTAGGGCAGTTTGATTTTGGCACAATAGCCCGTTTAAAACCGTGTTTAGCCGCCTCGCTAATACGTTCTTGTCCTGATGGAACAGGACGAATTTCTCCCGATAATCCGACCTCGCCTAGCACGACCAAATCATGTGGTAGTACCTGATCTCGAAAGCTGGACACGACAGCGGCGATTGCCGCTAGGTCAGCCGAGGTTTCCAGCACTTTGACACCGCCAACAACGTTTAAATACACATCTTGATCGGCCGTCATTAAACCGCCATGTTTATGCAATACCGCCAACAGCATCGATAAGCGATTGTGGTCGAAACCTACGGTTACCCGTCGAGGATTACCTAATGCAGAGTCATCTACTAAGGCTTGCAATTCGACCAGCAGGGGGCGTGTGCCTTCCCAAACCACCATCACTAAGCTGCCAGCAGCCGGATGGTTGGAGCGGTTTAAGAAAATCGAACTTGGGTTTTTTACTTCCCGTAAGCCGTTTTCTAACATAGCGAAAACGCCCAGTTCATTGACGGCACCAAAACGGTTCTTCATACCGCGTAACGTACGAAAGCGGGAATCTTCGGTCCCTTCTAATAATACTGAGCAGTCCACCATATGCTCCAGCACTTTTGGGCCCGCTAAAGTACCGTCTTTGGTCACGTGGCCTACCAGCAAAACACAGGTTTGCGTTTGTTTTGCAAAACGAGTTAAAACTGCCGCACTTTCACGAACTTGAGAAACACTCCCTGGGGCCGATTCGATACCGTCTAGATGCATGACTTGAATGGAGTCAATTACCATGACTCTTGGTTTCACTTGATCAGCGACGGACAGAATGCCTTCGACGTTGGTTTCAGACAGCATTTTTAGGTTTTTAGTGGGCAACCCTAAACGCTGAGCGCGCATAGCCACTTGTTGTAAGGATTCTTCACCAGTGACGTACATGGCGCTTTGTTGTTGCGCTAACCAACACATAGTTTGTAGTAGCAGGGTACTTTTACCTGCACCAGGGTGACCACCAATCAAGACCACACCACCGGGGACTAAGCCGCCGCCCAGTACACGGTCAAATTCACTAGCACCAGAGCTAAAGCGCGGCACATCGCCAAGGTCAACTTCGGATAGGTCTTGGATGCCTGTTGTGGCACCGGCGTAGCCTTTGCGCCCTGAGTCTTGACCCGCAGCGATGCGGGCAGGGGTTTTGCTGGCACTGACTTTGAATTCTTGTAGGCTGTTCCAGGCACCACAGGCTTGGCATTGTCCTTGCCATTTAGAATAGTCCGCACCACATTCATTGCAGACAAATGCGGTTTTCGCTTTGGCCATGTTTGTTTTCCTATCCGTAAAAACGGCCGTGAATTGCTTCAGCGGCCGTTTGAAAGTTTACTTAATAGCTAGCATATTATCATACTGTGCTAGGCGTATTGGTTTTCCAATCGATGTTGTATAGGTCTAGACGACGGTCTTTTAAGTTATTCACCGAGCCTTCGCTACGAACCAGTTTTAGCTTGTCTAAGTCCAAATCTGAGAACATCAGCATTTCTGTGTTCGGTGTTGTCTCTGCCATCACGGCATCGTGCGGGAATGAGAAGTCTGATGGTGAGAAGACCGCGGCTTGAGAGTACTGTACGTCTAAGTTTTCTACTTGTGGCAAGTTGCCACAGCTACCACAAATTACAACATAACATTCGTTTTCTATGGCGCGCGCTTGAGCACAGCTGCGTACGCGTAAATAGCCATTTTTGGTATCTGTCCAGAACGGAACAAACAAAATGTCCATATCTTGCGAAGCAAGGTGACGTGCTAACTCTGGGAATTCGACATCGTAACAAATCAAGATACCGATACGGCCGGCATCCGTGTCAAAGGTACGGACTTCGTAACCGCCTTCAATGACCCAGTCACGACGCTCATGCGGCGTGATATGAATCTTGCGTTGTTCTTCAATGGTACCGTCACGACGACATAAGTAACTGATGTTATACATAATATCGTCTTCCACCAACGGCATAGAGCCGGTGATGACGTTGATATTATAACTGATGGCTAACTGAGACATTTCGCTGACAAAGCGTTCTGTGAAAGACGCTAAGAAACGAATGGCTTCCATTTGGTTGGTTTGGTCTGGAGCCAAGCCCATTAATGGCGCGTTGAAAAATTCCGGGAAGAGGGCAAAGTCACTTTTGTAACTCGACAAGGCATCAATGAAATACTCAACTTGCTTAAGTAGCTCTTCGACACTTTCGACTTCACGCATTTGCCACTGTACTGCACCGATACGCACTTGAGTTTTACGATACTCCAGCACAGTATTTTTTTCTGGCTCGTAGAAGATGTTTTTCCACTCAAGCAAGGTGGCGTAGCCGCGAGACTTTTCGTCTTCAGGAAGGTATTTGGTCAATAGACGTGTGACTTGGAAGTCATTGGAAAGCTGGAACGTCAAAATAGGGTCGTAGATTTTGCGTTTGTCCACGGCTTCTAAATATTCTGCTGGCGTCATTTCATCCGAATGTTGGTAGTAATTCGGAATACGTCCTCCGGCAAGAATGGCTATTAAGTTTTCTTGACGGCACAGCTCTTTACGCGCTTCGTATAAGCGGCGGCCTAATCGGTAACCACGGTAGTCTGGGTCGATTAAAACGTCTAAGCCATACAATGCATCGCCTTCATTATCATGATGAATGCGTTCACGCTGATCGACTAGGTCATCATAAGTATGTGGGTTACTAAAACGTTGATAATTTACTTTTACGGATAGAGCCATGCCCACAATTTTATCGTGGTCAACAAGACAGATCTGACCATCCGGTAAGTCCTTGATAAGCTTACTAATAGTATGCATTGGCCATGAACCACCAATATCATGGTAGACACGATCCATGAGTGCTTTTACTTGAGGGTAATCTTCCAAGGTTAAGTTGCGGATCTTCAAATGTAGATCTTCTAGCATACAGTCTCCAAAATAGGTTCTATCAATACTACGACTATAACGACTTTGATAACAAAATTGCAGGAATAGTTAAATGCCAGAGATGAAAAACCCCCGCCTAAGCGAGGGTTTTTCAAACACAGGTAATAATTGCTAGGAATTATTTTTTAAACTCTGGGTAAGCTTCCATACCACATTCAGAGATATCAACACCCTCGTATTCTTCTTCTTCAGTAACACGTACACCCATGATGGCTTTGATTACCAACCAAACGACTAGGCTTGAACCAAATACCCATACAAAGATCGTCAGTGCACCAGCAATTTGGCCGCCGAATGAGGCGCCATCGTTTGTAAGTGGCACAGCTAGAAGACCCCAAAGACCGACTACGCCGTGAACAGAGATAGCACCCACTGGATCATCAATCTTCAGCTTATCTAGCATCAGGATTGAGACCACAACAATCAGACCACCCACAGCACCGATCAATGTTGCACCCAAAGCGGAAGGTGTAGATGGCTCAGCTGTAATCGCAACTAGGCCTGCAAGCGCACCGTTTAAAAGCATTGTAAGGTCGGCCTTGCCGAACAAAATACGAGCTAGAATAAGTGCACCAACTGCACCACCCGCTGCAGCAGCATTCGTATTTAGGAATACCATGGCAACTGAGTTAGCGTTAGCAATATCGCCAAGTTTCAGTACGGAACCACCGTTGAAACCGAACCAACCCATCCAAAGAATGAAAGTACCTAATGTTGCTAGAGGTAGATTGGCACCTGGGATAGCACGAACTTCACCGTTTGGACCGTATTTGCCTTTACGAGCACCCAATACTAGAACACCTGCTAGTGCAGCGGCTGCACCAGCCATGTGTACAATGCCTGAGCCGGCAAAGTCAGAGAAGCCCATATCACCTAGGTTGAACATGCCGAATACATCAGCGCCACCCCAAGTCCAAGAACCTTCAAGTGGGTAGATGACACCTGTCATAACCACTGCGAACGTTAAGAAAGCCCATAGTTTCATGCGCTCAGCGACCGCACCAGAAACAATAGACATTGCTGTTGCAACGAATACGACTTGGAAGAAAAAGTCAGATGCGCCGGAGTAAATAGAACCGCCTTCGAAGCCACCTTCTCGGCCTGCGAAGTCTGTCAATGTAGACGTTACATCTACGTCTTGAATACCTGATAAGAACCAAGTGCCGCCGTACATGATGGCGTAACCGCATACCAAGTACATGATACAAGAGATCGCAAATAGTGCGACGTTCTTAGTTAAGATTTCTGTGGTGTTTTTGGATCGAACGAGACCTGCTTCCAACATTGCGAAGCCGGCAGCCATCCACATAACCAGTGCGCCACACACCAAGAAATAAAAGGTGTCCATGGCATATTGTAAGTGAAAAATTTGATCTTGCATGTTTCGCCCCCCTAAAGGCTTGTAAGATTCTGGCAGTGATTACACTGCGTCTTCCCCAGTCTCGCCGGTACGAATACGAACCGCTTGCTCAAGATTAACGATGAAGATTTTACCGTCACCGATTTTGCCAGTGTTGGCAGCATTGGAGATGGCTTCTACTACTTGGTCGGCCATGTCTTTAGCAATGGCTAGCTCAATTTTTACTTTTGGAAGAAAGTCCACAACGTATTCCGCACCGCGGTATAGTTCAGTGTGACCTTTTTGACGTCCGAAGCCTTTAACTTCTGTCACGGTAATACCTTGTACACCGATTTCAGAAAGTGCTTCGCGAACATCATCCAGTTTGAATGGCTTGATGATGGCAGTGATAAGCTTCATACCCACAGTCTCCTTAAATTAAGTCTGATGTCGTATCGCAGGTAACTGGATATATTCAATATGTGTGCCAGCTTTAAAGTTGTGTAAAGAAAAGCTCGCAAACCCTTATCTGATAAGGGGTAGAGCAGAAACGTGCAAATACTTACTCATTTTCAATGTTTGGTTGTTGGTACAGTAAGCACATAACCATGCGTTATCATGGTGCACTGTTCTGTCGGAAACAGTTTTTTAGCGCGCTAAAAGAACTATTTGGTTGTTTTATTGAGGAAATCAGTAGAATTTACCGCCCTAATGCTGGGCGTTTTCATGAAAATGACGAACAGAAACTGTTCGATCACTATTTTAAGTGCACTTTAACAACGCAAATGACAGATCTAACTATTCATGGAAATGTGTAAAGACAGGAAGGTGGTTGGCATTTTATAATGTTGAAAACACTCTAAATGAGAGAGGACGTCATGATTGATCAATTTATTAAACAGTTGGGTTCTGGTCTAGAACAAGCGGCTGGTACATTGGGTAAGCTTCCGACTGAAGAGATTCAACTTCAACTTCAGCAAGTCGCAAAAAGCACACTGACTAAAATGGATTTAGTCAGTCGTGAAGAGTTTGAAGTACAAGCAGCAATGTTACAAAAGTACCGTGAGAAACTGGCGCAACTGGAAGCTCGCCTCGCCGAGTTAGAGCAATCTGAGGACAAGTAGTCTGTCAGAAATTTAGTGCCAGCCTTGTTGCCAGAGATCATCAAGCAATGCTTGCCAAGGTAGTTGGTAAGTATTCTTGGTGTACACTGCTTCAAGGATGATATCGATTACCACCTCGTCTTCATCTCGATCGAGGCGGGTAACGATAAAATGCTTTTCTTTATTTTTTGGAACAGTGGATGTCCATTTTGAGAGCAACAATTTATTAGGGTTCAACTTTTTGGTCATAAGTACCTCCTCACATAGATACGTGTGAGATTAGAAGTTGGATGTACTGGGCATATCAAGGAGTGATTATGAGCCTAGCAACAATCTATAGCCGTGCCCGCGTGGGCGTATCGGCCCCGCTTGTGACCGTAGAAACGCATATTTCCAATGGTCTGCCATCGTTAAATATCGTCGGATTGCCGGAAGCCGCTGTGCGAGAAGCCAAAGATCGTGTGCGTAGCGCGATTATTAACAGCAAGTTCGAATTTCCTCTTCGTCGTATTACTATCAATTTAGCACCCGCCGATTTGCCTAAAGAGGGTGGTCGCTATGATTTGGCGATAGCTATCAGCATCTTATTGGCATCGGGACAACTCGGAGAAATAGAGCTACGGGATACTGAGTTTGTCGGAGAACTGGCTCTATCTGGTGATTTACGTGGTATCCCCGGTGTCTTGCCCTCGGCGATGGCGGCTAAAGAGGCGCAACGGAAAATGATTGTGCCCGCGGATAACCGTAATGAAGCGGGATTAGTCGATCATGAGGTCTTTTTTGCTCATCATCTTACGCAAGTGACCGCGGCACTGATGAAGCAGGCTACTCTACAACGCTGTGAGACTGAGGAAGTATCAGCAGAAGGCGTGATTGGACATCGAGATATGGTGGATGTCAAAGGTCAATATCAAGCTCGAAGAGCTCTAGAAATTGCTGCAGCGGGTGGACACAATCTATTGTTTGTAGGGCCACCGGGTACGGGGAAAACCATGCTGGCCTCTCGTTTACCCGGTATTATGCCACGCATGACTGAACCCGAAGCGCTAGAAGTCGCTGCGGTACAGTCTGTTTCAGGTCGTAAGATGGGCACGGATTGGCATTGGTCAGAGCGCCCTTTTCGCAGTCCGCACCATTCGAGTTCAGCTGCGGCGTTGGTCGGCGGTGGGTCCATTCCGAAACCGGGAGAAGCCTCGTTAAGTCATCGGGGTGTATTGTTCTTAGACGAGCTACCGGAATTCGACCGTAAGGTGCTAGAGGTGCTGCGGGAGCCATTAGAAAATGGTGAAATTCATTTATCCCGTGCTCGTGGCCAAGTCAGTTATCCCGCACGTTTTCAGCTTGTGGCCGCAATGAATGCAAGCAATGAAGCTTACAGTGGTGGACAAGACTATTACCAATCCAGTGCCAGTCAGAAATACCTGCGTAAACTCTCCGCCCCTTTTTTAGATCGCATTGATTTACACGTCGAAGTGCCGCCGTTACCAACAGATGTCTTGGTGAACCAAAGTGAAATGGGTGAGGCTAGCTCAGCGGTACGCCAACGGGTTGAAGCCGCCGTTGCACGTCAACGAGCGCGGCAAGGCGTGCAAAATGCTCAATTAAGTGGTCGTGAACTGGAGCGTATTTGTGCCTTGAGTGAATCGGATAAGCTGTTTATGCAACAAGCGTTAGAGCGCTTAAAGTTATCAGCAAGGGCTTATCATCGAGTATTGCGAGTCGCCTTGACGTTAGCGGATTTGGAGAGTGTTGATGTTGCACGAAAGCATCTTATGGAGTCTTTAAGTTACCGCAAAATGGAAAAAATGCTCGCGACCGTCGTCGGGGGCGGATGAGTTGAATAAACCGCAGCGCGGGATTTACATCTTACGCTGCGAGTCAGATGAGGATTAAAAAGCGAAATATTAGTCCTCCACGACACACATGGGGGTGCCAGAAACGGGATCGCGATGAATTTGCGCGTTAAGGGAGAAAACCTCTTTAAGCATTGTTGAGGTTAATACGTCCTCCGGTGAACCTTGGTATTTCAGCTCACCGGCTTTCATCACAACGAGATGATCGCAATAACGTGCTGCTTGGTTGATATCGTGCAGCACCGTAATGATGGTTTTACCTTGTTTGTTGAGCGCTTGCAGCTGATGCATCAATTCCACTTGGTGGTTGATGTCCATATACGTCGTGGGTTCATCTAGCAGTAGGTAGGGCGTGTCTTGCGCCAATACCATTGCCAGCCATACACGTTGACGCTGGCCGCCGGATAATTCGCTGACCAGTTGGTCACGCAGCTCGTAAGTACCTGTTTGCTTCATCATTTGCTCAACAATCTGATGATCCTGAGTGCTGAGTTTGCCCCAAAAACCAGTATAGGGACTGCGGCCATACGCCACGAGATCTTTTACTTTAATGCCTTCGGGGATCGGTTGTGTTTGTGGCAACAACGCGAGTTCTTTAGCGAGTTGTTTAGATGGATAATGGTGCAGGTTTTGTCCTTGCCAATGCGCTTCTCCAGACATCGCCGGTAAGATGCGTGCAAAGCACTTCAATAAGGTCGACTTGCCGCAGCCATTGGGACCTAATAAAGCAATAAAACGGCCATCGGGTAGGGTTAGGTCCATCTTTTTCACAATGGTGTGACCATGATAGCCAACACTCAGTTGGTGAGCGCTTAGGGACATCGTTATTTCATCCTCAACAATAGCCATAGGAAATACGGAGCGCCAATAATGGCGGTTAAGATGCCGGCCGGTAATTCAATCGGTGGAGCTAGCGTACGCGCCGCTAGGTCTGCGGCTAAAAGTAAGCAGGCGCCTGTTAGCATAGAGGCAGGTAACAATGATTGGTGACGACCGCCCACGAGTTTGCGCGTTAAATGGGGAGCAACTAAACCTAAAAAGCCAATTGGTCCGCATACTGAGACACAAGCGGCGGTTAATGCGACGGCGATTGCCAACGATAACAAACGCACAGATTGTGGCGACACGCCTAGACTGTTGGCGCTGTCATCACCCAGATCGAGCACATTTAAATACTTACTCAGACCTAGGGCGAACGGCACGAGTACAAACCAAGGGAGTAAGGCTTGTAGCTGAGGCCAGCTGCGTCCCCACAAACTGCCTGTTAACCAGAGTAAGGCATTGTTAATTTCTAGCGGCTTTGTCAGCATCAAAAAGTCGATACAGCTGGCCCAAAAAGCGGCCAGCGCGACACCTGTTATGGCCAGTTTGATGGCGCTGCTGTGAGTACCACATAAATACCACAACACTAATGCAGCACAGATGCCACCCGCTAAAGCGACTTCTGGTAACCATTCAGTGGATGCGCCACTGAAATAAGTCATGTAAAAGACCGCCGCTAGACCTGCGCCGTGGCTGACGCCAAGCACATCGGGGGAAGCCAGTGGATTGCGAATCACGCCTTGTACTAATGCGCCGGACAGCGCAAGTCCTGCACCGACCAAAATTGCTAAAAAAATACGCGGTAAGCGGTACTCGTACACTGTGAAGTGCTGTTCAGAACCAACAAACAAGCCTTGCCAAATATCATGAAGAGAGAGCGAAACGGCACCAAACAGAAGGTTGGCGAGGCTCAAAGCAAACAACATAAGCAGAGCGAATGGGAAAAAACGTTGCGCAGTCATAAGGTGCGTTTTCGAACCAGATAAATAAAGAAAGGCGCCCCGATCAATGCCAAAATGGCACCCGCAGGGGTTTCCATAGGATAAGTAACAGCACGACTTAAGGTGTCTGCCAACGTCACTAAGAGCGCACCGATGATCATGGCAACAGGTAGGCACAAACGAAAATCTTGGCCAAACATTAATCGCGCAATATGAGGCACAATCAATCCGACAAAGCCGATACTGCCGACGGCGCTGATGGCAGCGCCGACTAACATAAGTACTAGCAGACTGCCGAGCAATTTGCTGCGCAACAAATTGATGCCTAGATTGCGTGCATTATCTTCACCGAGTTGTAATACATTCAGCGACGGTGCGATCAGTAGCGCGCCGATAAGACTGATTAAAGCGACAGGCCAAAAGGCTTGCCATGTTTGCCAACGCGCGTCGGCTAGGCTGCCCGCTAACCAAGTCATTACCCCTGCGGCTTGATCTTCTTCCATGATGACAACGGCTTTTGTTAACGCGGCGCACAAGGCTGAAATAGCCACGCCAGCTAACACCAAACGACCGTGTTCATTCGCACCGACACGCCAGGTACTGCCTAGAAGCATCACCAGCAGCCAAGCAACGCCGCCACCCAACATGGCGGCAATAGAGGTACTGAGTGCTCCATATAGAAAAGGCAGTGTCGACACCAGCGCCATGCCCAGCGCGGCACCTGCGTTAACGCCTAATACCGATGGCGCTGCCAGCGGATTACGTGTGAGCCCCTGCATAATCGCCCCAGCAGAGGCCAAGCAAGCGCCCACTAACAACGCGGTAAGCAAACGCGGTAAACGTAAATCCAGCACAATGCGATGGGCTATGGTCTGGTCATTAAAGCTTGTGAACGCATGCAAAACATCTGCGCCACTAACGGGCACAACCGACCAAGCAAATAGATTCCACCAGCTGATTAGCAGCAATCCTAGACACAGAAACAGACCAAGGCTGACTGACCGAAAGAGGCGAGACATGTTTAGGACTATTGCTCAGAGAAGATTTGAAGTAGATCGTTTGCTATGTGTTCGGCGGCTAAAATGCCACGGCAGCGAGACCAAATATTAGGGTCAACGCGATAGACATGATTATTTTGAACGGCCGTTAGAACGGTCCAAAGTGGCTCGTTGCTCCAGTTATCGACAATACTGGGGTTGGCATAGTGTCCAACAATTAAATATTCAGGGTTTAAAGCGACCAGCTGTTCTAAGCTGGTTTGACGATACGCAGAATCGTCGCGTTCAGAGATGGGGGTTTGCATTCCTAATGCTTGAATGACACCACCGGTATAGGAATCATCCGTATGAAGAAACAGTGCATCGGCTCGCGCAACGCCAAATTGTAATATGGCGTGATCGGGTAACTGCTGCGCGATGCTGTCCATATATTGCTGATGTTGGACCAAACGATCCGTCATCTCCTGTTCTTTACCCACGACTTTGGCAATAATGCTGGCCGCTTTTAAATTGTCAGAATAGGTTTCGCGACGAGAGGGTAAAATCAGTGTCGGCGCGATCTTTTGTAAATCGTAATAAACAGATTCATGACGGGAAATATCGGCGATGATGAGATCAGGTTTTAAAGAAGCGATGACTTCAAGGCTGGGTTGAGATCGAGTACCAACCGACTGCCAGTCACCAATAACCTCTTGAACCGCAGGTAAAACGCGACTTTTATCTTTATCGTCGGCAATCCCAATAGGAGCGACACCGACCGACGCCAGCGCATCGGCAAAGGAAAACTCTAGAACAACAATACGTTGGGGAGTGTGATCTAAAGTGAACGTGCCTTTACTGTCTTGTACTGTTACAGCATAAGCAGACGACATTAAGATCAACATACACAGCATGGTGGTTAGGTGTTTAAAAGCAGGTAAAAGCATAGCAAATAAGTCTTTATTAAATGTTTTCAATAATGATAATGCTTATCAAGTGTATTTGAAAGCTAATCCTGTTTCAGTTTCGATCGTGCTAAGCAGGAAAAATCTCAAAAGCGTGTGTGTATCGGTGCAAACTTTTAAATATAAGAGGGAATAAATGGTTATGAAGGGATAGACATTGCAAAAGTGTCTCTATACATTCTGCGCTCTGTGGTTCTCTACTGAAATGACGTTTTTATCGCATCACGGAATTATGTTAAGTGGGCTCAGCACGTTATGAATCTAATAAAAAATACCTAGGAGTGTATTCATGGTTATTCAGCTTTTCCCACTATGGGCGCTGTTGTTATCGGTAATGGCGTACTTACAGCCAACATTGTTTGTCGATTTCAAAAGTTATATTTTGCCGTTGCTGATGGTCATCATGTTAGCAATGGGGTTAACACTGAGCTCAAAAGACTTCAAAGCCGTAGGAAAAAACATTAAAGCGATAGGAGTGGGCGTACTATTACAGTTTTTGGTGATGCCAATTACGGCATTGCTGATCGCAACACTGTTTGGTTTTGACAGTGAATTAACGGTAGGCATGCTGCTGGTGGGCAGTGTAGCGGGTGGCACCTCATCTAATGTGATGTGTTATTTAGCAAAAGGAGATACGGCTTTATCTATTTCCATGACGGCTATTTCAACACTGCTGGGAGTTGTGTTCACGCCCTTACTGGTGGCTTGGATGATCGGTACCTCTGTGGATGTTCCAGTCAGTTCAATGTTGCTTAGTTTGGTGAAAATTGTGTTGGTACCGGTTGCTATCGGAGTATTACTTAATACGTTAGCCCATGGCTTAGTATGTCGAATTGAACCCGCTCTCAAGTATGTTTCTATGTTTGCCATCGTCTTTATTATTGCCATTGTAGTGGCATTGAGTGCTGGCAAAATTGCCTCAGTGGGCGCATTGGTTGCTGTCGCGGTGATCTTGCATAATGTAACCGGTCTAATTTTGGGTTATTGGGTCACTGCATGGTTAGGGTTCGATAAAAAAGTTTGTCGAACCATCGCCTTTGAAGTCGGTTTACAAAATTCAGGCTTGGCATCAGCGTTGGCGGTTAAATTCTTTACACCTGCGGCGGCCTTACCAGGCTCTATATTCAGTGTATGGCATAATATTTCAGGGTCGTTATTGGCCAGTTACTGGAGCAAAAAGCCGATCAAAGAAGCGACTAAATAAACTGTTTTCAATGTCCTGTAAAAGTAGGCAGAGGATTCTGCTTATTTTTCAGGCGTATTAAACATGACCGTTGCTTCACAGCCAACCTTACTCTGATTTTGAATCGAGAATTGCCAGCCATAGCGTTGACAAAGATCTTGTACGATCAACAGCCCTAAGCCGTGCCCAGTACTTTCTTTTAAAGGGTTAAAGCCTTCACCTTCGTCGCATACCTTGATGCAGTGTTCGGTCATATAGATATGAATGCTGCCAGTATTGGATGCGGCGATACTGTTGCGGATAAGGTTGCCGACGACAATATCTAATACCGCATGAGAGGCTTGAATGACTGGCGATCCGGTCACGTTCGACTCTAGGCAGAGCTGTTTGGCCTCGGCCTGAGCTTTGTTCTTATCAATAATGGTTTGTAGGTCGGTTTCTGAAACAGAGTTCAAGGGCGTGTTTTGGGCACTTTTCTCATAACGCACTAAGCTGAGCAGCGCATCAACCATGGTGAGCATGTCCTCGGTAGCACTTTGAATACGTGCCAATTGACGTTTTGAAAAAGGGCTATTGGCTTCTCGCGCAAGTAAACTGCTTGAGCCTTTCATAATGGTTAACGGCGTGCGTAATTCATGGCTCGCGTAGCGTGCAAAGGCCTGTTCTCGTTTTACCAGAGAATCGATATCTGAACGATATTGATTCAATGTCTCTGCCAGTGTTTGAAATTCTTGGGCCGATTCTTTGGTTACTTTGAAAACCCGTTTTGTATCTCCCTGATGTTGTTCAAGTTGAGAACAGAGCTGAGTGATTGGCGTGATTAGGCTTTTAGACAGTCGCGTTAACAAAGCAGTAAAACACACAATGAGTACTGCTACTAAGCCGAGAACGATCGCCATCACATTGATATATTCCTGATAAGTAATCTCAATCTCGTCGATGCGAGATACTAATACCAAGCGTTTATCCTCGCCATTTTGAATGTAATTTGTCATGTACAGCATTCTTGAGTCTTCGCCGTATCCGACTTCTCCGAGAAAAGAGGTATGTTCTGAAAGGTAAGCTTGGATAGCCTCAGGCACTGTATGCAAACCGCTGTATGCAATGGTGAGCGGGTCTAGTTGAATAGAGGTTGCACTGGGATGGGAAATGAAAAACTGAATGGCTTCTCGTTTATCAACCATAATGCGTCGCTCTCCCACGCGATCTTCAGACCAGGCCAATACTGCGCTGATTAATATCAAACAGAAAATCCCGATGATGATGGCAACCGAGGTAAAAAAAAGTGCCAGACGTGAAGTCATACTTTTCGCGTTACGAAACAGTGCTGTCATCAGAGTTGACCTCTAGATAGAAGCCAATTTTTGGCTGTGTTTTTAGTATATTGCTTTCAAATGGCTTATCTAGCTGGCTACGAAGTTGATAAATGTGACTGCGCAAAACATCATTATTGGGCTTTTCGTCTTGCCACAATTGATAGGCAATGTCTTCTTTAGTCACTAAGTTTGGTGCTTGAGACACGAGCATTTTTAAAATGGTAAAGGTTGAAGGGGTGAGTGCAAGAAGCTTCTCTTGCCGATAAGCCTTACCGCTTTTCAAATGGATACTGATATCGCCATAGCGAAGAACACTGGTCGAGACATGTCCTGAGTGGCGTCTGATTAATGCTTGCACGCGCGCGTACAAAATATCTAAATCGAATGGTTTGGTTAGGTAATCATCCGCGCCGACATCGAGCCCGCGCAGTTCATCTTCGCGACTGTCGAGCGCTGTTAGCATCAAAATAGGGGTACTAATACCTGCATTGCGCAGTTTTTGGCAAATTGTCACGCCATCAAGCCTTGGAAGCATTAGGTCGAGCAAAATAATGTCAAAGGTATTTTCTAACGCAAGCTTTAGGCCCAGCTCGCCATTGTCGGCGTAATCGAGTTCCATATTATTGTATTCAAAGAAATCAAACAGCATACCTGCTATGTCTCGATTGTCTTCAATCAGTAGTACTCGTTGCACAGTAGTAACCTCATTTATGCTCATGCCATTACATCATTATCGCTGAAAAAGCGTGAAAAAAACGTCAATGACACGTTCTTCACAGCGCCCCTCATACACTGTGTGCATTATCAAAGAGTAAAGCAGGCTAAGCCCATGTCAGTGATTGAAAAAACGGTGAATTACGTTAGTGAAGGTGAGCGCTCATCACACCCAATACGTCATTCTGCTCCAATTTTATCGGTCATTGTACCGTTTTATAATGAGCAACAGGTGTTGCCCGAGTTCCATCGCCGCTTAACGAAGGTGCTGGATGCTTTGCCTGAGCACTGCGAAGTTTTATATGTGGACGATGGCAGCCGTGATAGTAGCTTGCTGATGGCACAAAGCTTTCCATCAACCACTAGCTCTGTACGTTGCATCGCTTTAAGCCGTAACTTTGGTAAAGAGTTTGCTATGTGCGCAGGATTAGAACAGGCCAAAGGCCAAGCCGTTATTTTAATCGACGCTGACCTGCAAGACCCGCCAGAGTTGATCCCTGATATGTTACAGGCGTGGCGCAATGGTGCTGATGTCGTGAATATGAAGCGCAGTTCACGACAAGGTGAAAGCTGGCTTAAGCGTTTTTCTGCAGCGATGTTTTATAAACTGCTGAATCAATTAGCAGCGCTCGACATTCCGGAAAACGTGGGAGATTTTCGACTGTTAAGCGCTCGGGTTGTGGGCCATATCAACGCCTTGCCTGAACGTAATCGTTACATGAAAGGGTTATTCAGTTGGCCAGGGTTTACACAAACAACGCTGATGTTTGAGCGTGATGCGCGCTTTTGTGGTGAAACAAAATGGAACTATTTTAAGCTACTAGGATTGGCTATGGACGGGCTGACTTCTTTCTCCGTCAGACCTCTTCGCCTAGCGACATTTGTTGGCGGCGGCTGTGCTCTGGTGTCGTTTGGCTTTGGTCTGTGGATTATCGCTAAAACACTTATGTTTGGCGAACCGGTCAGCGGTTATCCCTCAATGATGGTGGTGATGCTTGGTCTAGCTGGCGTGCAGCTTTTATCGATCGGCTTGCTGGGAGAGTACGTAGGTCGCATCTTTGTGGAGGTAAAGCAAAGACCTTTGTATCTAATTCAGTCCATACATGAACAAAAGCCTGTTGCGGCGACTAAGGTTGTAGAAGACGCGTCTGTCTCCTTGATGGAGAAAGTATCATGATGAGCCTACGCCGAAACCATTTGTGGCTGTTACTGATCTTTGCATTATTGCTGCGCCTGATTTCCCTTGCGACGTATCCATTAATGGACACAACAGAAGCACGTTATGGTGAAATGGCGCGGCTCATGGTTGAAACTGGCAACTGGTTAACTCCGCAATTTGATTACGGTGTGCCATTCTGGGGAAAACCGCCGTTATTCACATGGATGAGCGCCTACGGCATTAAACTGTTTGGTTTGAATGAGTTTGCTGTACGTGCCCCGCATTGGTTGGCGGGTGTGGCAACGATTTTGTTGATCGCTTGGGTTGCTCGTCGCTTAGGCATTAATTCACTTATTGCGGCCGTCGTGTTGGCTACTTGTGGTATTTTTGCCATTGCTGCAGGGGCTGTGATGACGGACATGGCGCTGACTTTATCGCTCACGATTGCCATGATTGGTTTTTATTTAGCGTGGTTGCAAGACAGTCCGAACAGTCGTTGGTGGGGCTATGTTAGCTTTATCGGGCTCGCGTGTGGTTTGCTGGCGAAGGGACCTTTGGTGTTGGTCTTAATGGGTATGACGGTGATGCCTTGGTTGATGTGGCAACATGGTGTGATCGGTGCTTGGAAAGAACTTTGGCAGCGCTTTCCTATTGTAACAGGCTGTATATTGATGCTGGCGATCGCTTTGCCATGGTATTTGATGGCAGAAGCTGCGACCCCAGGATTCTTGGATTATTTCCTAATTGGTGAGCATTTTAAACGCTTTGTCGTCAGTGGTTGGCAAGGGGACCTATACGGCTCTGCGCACGACCGTCCGCGCGGAATGATTTGGTTGTATTGGCTGCAAGCCGCATTCCCTTGGTCCATTGTGCTTCCTGTGTTGGCATGGCGCCGACGTGCTCAAATAAGCACTTTTGAGTATCAGCAAAAAGGGTTGTTAAGCTTTTTATTGTTATGGTTGCTCTCGCCACTGTTGCTGTTCACCATGGCCGGAAATATTTTACCTGCTTATGTTTTACCCGGCGTGCCCGCTTTGGCACTACTGATCGCAGTATTTATTCAGAAGCGTGATACCAAGTGGTTTTCCGGTGTGGCTATGATTTTACCTGTGTTGTTGATGATTATGATGTTGGTTTTAAACATGGGGAAAGCCGATACGCGTAGCGATCGGATTGTGTTTGATCAGATCAACGATGAAGACCCTGTTTACTATTTGAAAGAAAGACCTTTCTCTGGACAATTTTACAGTCATGGACAGGCTAAGATTCTTACCGATAGTAAGGTGCTAGCAGATCTATCACACTTTTATTTGATCGGTAAAAAAGGTGAGCTGAACGACTTTGTTCATCAACAAAAATTGAGTTGCAATCAAGACTTTGATTCACCTTCGGGACGAATATTATTCGAATGCTCTCGCTTGAGTCATCCAAGCCTAGCGGGTCACTTTGATATGAATTAACCGGATCGATTAACAGATAGTATGATGCGAAAGAACTGACTGGTGTAGAATAGCCACCTATTTACGAATTACTGGTGTCCACTCATGAGTCAGTCTCTTCCTTCAATCAGCCAACGCATGCGAACCTTAAATGAGCGCCAGCTCGAGGCAGTTAAGCAAATTGATGGGCCACTGTTGGTGCTAGCCGGGGCTGGCTCAGGTAAAACCAGCGTAATCACCACCAAAATCGCCTATTTGATTCAGACGTGTGGCTTCAAAGCCAACAGCATCGTGGCGGTAACTTTTACCAATAAAGCCGCGCGCGAAATGAAAGAGCGAGTTGTGAGTATGTTGAGTAAAGAGGAAAGTCGAGGCCTCAGTATTTCAACCTTCCATAACCTAGGTCTGAATATTCTGCGCAAGGAGTATCGAAAGGCAGGACTTAAAGAAGGTTTTACGCTGTTTGATGCGCAAGATGCCTTGGCACTGGTTAAAGAAATTCTCGATAAAGAGTTCAACGGTCAATTGGATGCGGCAAACTATTGTCAGCATACGATTTCCAATTGGAAGAATGATCTGATCCCACCGCAAGAAGCCCTTACCCAAGCCGACACTGAAGAGCTTCAATTGGCGGCACAAGTGTATGGTCAGTACCAACGCTACATTCGCGCTTACAATGCGGTGGACTTTGATGATCTGATTTTACTGCCAGTCAGTTTACTGATTTCAGACGAGCCTTTGCGTGATAAATGGCAGAAAAAAGTGCGCTATTTGTTGGTTGATGAGTGTCAAGATACCAACGCCAGCCAATACGAAATGATTCGTCAGTTGGCGGGTTTTCGTCGTTGTTTTACGTTAGTAGGGGACGATGATCAGTCGATCTATGCATGGCGTGGTGCTCGTCCAGAAAATCTAGAGCAATTATCAATCGATTATCCGAACTTGAAACTGGTTAAGCTGGAGCAGAACTACCGCTCTACGCGAACCATCTTGAAAGCGGCCAATACCTTGATCGCCAATAATCCTCACGTGTATGACAAGGCTCTTTGGTCCGACCTGGGGATTGGAGATCCCATTCGGGTGATGGTAACGCGCAATGAAGACTCGGAGTCTGAGCGTGTGGCCGCGGAGATACAGTCGCGTCATTTACGCCACAATATTCCCTACAAAGATTTTGCCATTCTCTATCGAGGCAATCATCAAGCCCGACTTCTGGAAATCAAACTGCAGGCGTATCGTATTCCTTATAAAATGAACGGCGGTACGTCGTTTTTTTCTCGTGCAGAGATTAAAGATTTAATGGGCTATCTGCGTTTGTTGGTGAACCCTGCCGATGACAATGCGTTTTTACGTGTGATCAATTTGCCACGCCGAGAAATCGGACCTGCCACGCTCGAGAAAGTGGGAAATCTCGCCAATCAATTGCATGTGAGCTTGTTTGAGGCGGCGGGTGATAAAGCGCTAGATGAAACCGTGACAGGGAATCCATTGCGCAGCTTAAGGGAGTTTGATTCTTGGATTCAACGCTTACGTCAGAGTTTGCATAAAGGCTCGCCAGTCCCTGTCATAGAGCAAATGATTCATGATATGGATTACTTTGGTTGGTTGCAGGAACAAGCGGGGTCGCCGAAAGCCGCAGAGCGCCGTATTGAAAACGTACGTTTCTTAATCGAATCGATTCAGCGCATGATGGAGTCTGCTTGGGAAGAAGACGAAGATGCCGGTCTGGATCATGCCATTTCCAAGCTACTGCTTATTGATATGCTGGAACGTCAAGAGGAGGAAGAGGACGAAGACAAAGTTCAGTTACTGACGCTGCATGCGTCTAAAGGCTTGGAGTACCCACACGTGTTTTTGATAGGTTGCGAAGAAGAGCTACTGCCACATCGCAATAGCATAGAAAACGATGATATTGAAGAAGAGCGTCGTTTGGCGTATGTGGGAATTACGCGCGCCAAAAGTAGCTTGTGTATCACCATGGCATCTAAACGTCGTCAATATGGTGAAGAAATAGATTGTTTACCTAGCCGTTTCTTGGATGAGCTACCAGAGGAAGATTTAGTTTGGGAAGGTCGAGGCGATGAAAGTGCCGCCCAGAAGAAAGAGCAGGGTAAAGCCTCGTTGTCAGCACTGAAAGCCATGCTTAATTCATAGAAGTATTTGATACGCTCACATAAAAATGGAGGCCACGGCCTCCATTTTTCGTATTAAACCGCAGACTTATTGGCTGTTGTCGACCATGTACTCAATCGCACCTTGGATCTCATCATCTGTACATGTGGTACACGTACCTCGAGGTGGCATGGCTTTGATACCATTGATGGCATTACTCATCATTGAATCAAAGCCTTTTGCAACACGCGGTGCCCAATCACCAGCATTGCCAAACTTCGGTGCACCCGCCACGCCCACAGAGTGACATGCAGTACAAAATTGGTTGTAAACGGCTTCTCCTGAACGAGGGCCTTCGTTGGCAGCTAAAGCGGCAGCAGATGATACTTCACACTCCTCGCCAGAGATACACACGCTTCCAATAGGTGCAACGCGAGCCGCAATGTCTTCAGGGCTTTGTCCGATTGCGTTCACTGTTGAACTCATCAACGCGGCAACACCAGCGATACTCATTAGAGTGAACAGTTTGCGACTAAAAGTTTTGATCAGCGAACTCACTATGATTTTCCTCGATCCAAAATAGGCCAGTTGAGATGTTTCAGTGGCGCAGTATAACCAGCCCTGTTTTTTGTCGAAACCAAATTAGCACGAAAATTGGACAAACACCGCTCTAGGTCAAAAAATGGTGGGGTTTATTGATTAGATTGGGCTGCAGTAGCTTGGTGAGTAGTGCTATCTATAAATGATTTAGAAGCCGTGCCCTGCTTTGAGGAGTCGTAAATATAAAATTTCCTGATTAAATATTCTCTCTTATTTATTCTGATAATTCTTCAGATTAAGTTATTTCTCCTAAAATAAATCATTTTAAATCAGGGTTTTAGTGATTTTTTGTTGTTTTTAATTATCAGCTCAGATGTTTCTTAGAATGTCTCAACTGTTGGTTTTTAAGTAGTAATACTTAGAGGGTAGGTATTTATACGAATAGAGCTGTTGGTTGTTTTTCAGACACTATAAAAAAAGTGCTTAAGCACAGTGCCATAAAAATAACCACAGGCAGGAAAATAACAATGAAATTGCAAAACCTATCGAAAGTTGTGGCAGTCGCTGCAATCACTATGACAAGCCTTTCTGCATCGTACACGATGGCAGCTGATGGCAAAGTATATCGCTTAAAAATGGCGGAAACTTGGAACGCCAACTTCCCAATATTTGGTGACGCACCTCGTGAGATGGCGCGTCTGGCAGAAGAAATGTCAGACGGTCGACTTAAAATCACAATTGACTCTGCAAACAAACATAAAGCACCGTTTGGTGTATTTGATATGGTGCGTTCTGGTCAATACGATTTAGGTCATTCAGCGTCTTATTACTGGAAAGGTAAAGTCCCTAATACTCTGTATTTCACGACTATGCCATTTGGTATGACGACACCAGAACAATATGGTTGGTTCTATTACGGCGGTGGACAGGCATTATCAGATAAGGTTTACAGCAAGTTTGGCTTACGTTCTTTCCCAGGTGGTAACACGGGTAATCAGATGGGGGGATGGTTTCAGAAAGAGATCAACTCCGTGGAAGATTTGAAAGGCCTTAAAATGCGGATTCCCGGATTCGCGGGAGAAGTCATGGCTAAGCTAGGGGCGAAACCAACCAACATTCCTTCAGGTGAATTGTTTACAGCCTTAGAGCGACGCACTATTGATGCTTTAGAATGGGTTGGCCCTTCTCTTGATCTACGCATGGGTTTCCACAAAATTGCACCTTACTACTACACTGGGTGGCATGAACCAGCTACCGAGCTGCAATTCCTAGTCAATGAGCGAACTTGGAAGAAGTTGCCGGATGATCTACGTACGATCTTGCGCACATCTATGAAACTGTCGTCTTACGACATGTATATCCAGTCGTACCATGAAAGTGCTGAAAACTGGGCGAAGATGAAGCAAGAGTTTCCAAATATCGAAGTTAAATCATTTCCTAGCAGTGTTATGAAAGCTATGTATGACGCCAATGAGTCTTTATTGGCTGAAAAGGCAGCAGAAGATCCATTAGCGAAAGAGATTCTTGATTCTCAAGCTGAGTACATGGAAAAAGTCCGTGTTTGGACCAATATTTCTGATCGCGCCTATTTAGACAGCTTGGATAACCTTGCCGACTAATCTGTTTGTTTCGATTAATAGGTCATATCTAACAACGCTGCTCTAATAGTTTAGAGCAGCGTCCATTCTTTCTTCGCTATTTTGTGTCTATTCCGAGGCTCTTTCTATGTTTTTGGTTCAACTTGAAAAGACATTAGGGCGTTACTCTCTATTGCTGGGCAAAATTTCAGCACTTCTCCTGATTTTGCTACTGATTAACGTTTTCTACGACGTTCTTATGCGCTATGCGTTTAATGATGTCTCCATTGGGATGCAGGAGCTTGAGTGGCATCTGTACTCTGCTATTTTCCTTTTAGGTATTCCATTTGGTCTGCAAACCGGTGGTCATGTGCGAGTAGATTTATTCTATGAGCGATTGTCCATTCGTAATAAAGCATGGATCGACCTGATTGGAACGCTCATCTTTCTTATGCCATTTACGCTACTGGTTGGCTGGTATGGTATTGATTTTGCTAAAGAAGCTTATGAATTAGGTGAAACCAGTGGTGACCCTGGTGGCCTGCCTGCTCGTTGGATTATTAAGTCTGTCATTCCCGTTGCTTTCTTTTCTATGGCGGTGAGTGGTGTTGGCATGATCTTAAGGTGTGTGAACGCGATACGTGGTACGTCAGACAAAGGCTTTGACGAGCAGTCACCTCAGCATTAGAACTTAAGCAGGCTATATTATGATCGGTATTATTATGTTTTTTGTGGCGTTAGGCATGCTGTTATTCGGCTTTCCTGTCGCTTTTACATTTGGTGGTGTTGCTCTGATTTTCGGCGTATTCGCAGAAGGTTGGGATATGTTTGCGTTTATGCCGTTTCGTATACAAAGTTATATGGAAAATACGGTAATGATGGCTGTGCCCCTGTTTATTTTTATGGGCATTGTGCTTCAAAAAACGCGTTTAGCAGAGCAATTACTTGAAGCCATGGGGAAGCTCTTCGGTAGTGTGCGAGGTGGCTTAGCTATTTCGACGATTCTAGTAGGGGCTTTGTTAGCGGCCTCAACTGGTGTGGTAGGGGCCAGCGTGGTTGCTATGGGACTGATCTCGCTGCCTGTTATGATGAAATACAAATACAGCAAGTCACTGGCATGCGGCACCATTTGTGCTTCAGGGACGCTAGGACAAATCATTCCGCCATCTATTATTTTAATTATTTTGGGGGATGTCTTAGGTATTCCCGTGGGTGATCTATTTCATGCAGCACTGGGCCCCGGTTTTATTTTAATTGCTTGCTACATTATCTTTATTGTTATTGTGACTTGGCTTAAACCTGAGATGGCGCCCGCTATACCCTATGATGAGTCTCTAGGAACGCGCTCACAGCAGATTCGTGATGCACTGAAAGCCATTGTACCGCCATTGGCTTTGGTGTTGATTGTTTTGGGGTCGATCTTTTCAGGGATTGCGACACCGACTGAATCGTCAGCCTTGGGTGGTGTTGGTGCTGTCTTTTTGGCACTTATTTATCGTCAGTTCAGCTGGAAGATGGTCTATGACAGTGCGTTAGAAACAGTAAAAGTCACGGCTATGGTATTTGCCATTTTGATGGGTGCAACAGCATTCTCTATGGCCTTTAGTTATACGGGCGGTGATTACATTGTAGAGGAGGTTTTGTTAAGTCTTCCAGGTGAAAAATGGGGCTTCATAATTCTATCTATGCTGGCCATTATGGTGCTTGGCTTTTTTATCGATTTTGTTGAGATTGCCTTTATCATTGTGCCAATTCTAGCGCCTGTTGCTGAAGCGCTTGGTATTAACATGGTTTGGTTTGCTATTCTAATTGCCATGAATCTACAGACTTCTTTCTTGACGCCACCATTTGGTTTTAGTTTATTTTATCTAAAGGGTGTGGCGCCGTCGTCTGTGCGTACGATGGATATCTATCGAGGTGTTATTCCTTTCATTCTGATCCAGGTTTTAGTATTAGTAAGCATACTAATCATGCCAGAGTTTTATGGTATGGGTTAATCCCAAAGCAATAAAAGGCATAGAAAGATAATAAGGGAGAACAGTGTTCTCCCTTATTAAATGTTGCTCTAAAGCACAAAAAATAATAACAAATGGGCTTCCTTGTGAATCTTAAAAGCAAGATTATGATGTTAACCGTACTGCCCTTACTTGGCGTTACTGCGGTTATTACTTACTTAGGGCTAACCTACGCGCGTTCTTTAACGCACCAAGAGTTGGCCGTGTACGAGCAGCGTATGGTAGAAACGCGCAAACAAGCGCTTAAAGACCATGTGGAAATCGCTATGTCTGCTCTGCGTCCGACCTTAAATAATCCAGATATAAGTGACATGGAAGCACAGTATCGTGTTCGAGAAATACTGACCCAATTAAACTACAGCGAGGATGGCTATTTTTTTGCTTACACGCAGGAGGGGGTTAATCTCGTCCATCCAACCCAACCAGATTTCGTCGACCAAAACTTGCTTGATTTTCAAGATCGAGAAGGTAACTACTTGATACAAGGACTACTAGAAGCTGCCAACTCTGGTGGAGGTTTTCACCGTTACATCTGGGAAAAGCCGCCATTGATGCAGCAAGAAGACAAAATGAGTTATGTTGTTTTGATTGAACGCTGGAACTGGATGATGGGAACTGGGCTGTATTTTGATGATATATACCAGGATCTAAAAACCACGCAAAGCAAGATTAATCAGAATATAACCAATAGCTTATTCACAGTGTTATTTATTTTAGGTTTCACTGTTTTGTTGGTTGTGTTGTTAGGATTATTTATTAATTTACATGAACATCGCTTAGCAGATGCGCGTCTTAAATCTTTGATTAAACGCTTCATTCGCATGCAAATTAGTGAGCGCCGGCAGTTTTCTCGTGAATTGCATGATGGCATTAATCAGTTGCTTGTATCGAGTAAGTTTCGAGTGGAACTGGTAACCAATAAGCTGAAAAAAGGCGTGCAAGTGGAAACCATCGAACAAGACTTGGTCGAAGCAGAGCGTGTTATTGATCAAACCATACAAGAAGTTCGCTTAATTTCGCATAACTTACGTCCAACACTGTTGGATGATTTAGGGTTGCAGACAGCCTTAAAAGGGTTGTTGGAACAATTCTCAGAGCGAACTAATATCTCCACTGAATACGAAGCAACTCCCAATTTAGACAAGCTGCCTGAAGAAGTCGAAATCACGTTGTACCGTATTACTCAAGAGTGTTTAAGCAACATTGAGAAGCATGCGAAGGCAACTCATGTGTCCTTGAAAATCTCGATCAAAAAAGGGCATTTACAATTTAAGTGCTACGATGATGGTTATGGTTTTAATCAAGAAGAAAGCCAGAATGGGATCGGCTTAATCAATATGCGTGAGCGCTTGGAATTGGTGGAAGGTGTATTTGAGCTTCATTCTATAATGGGGGAAGGCACAAAAGTAATGGCGAGTATTCCAGTAAATCTAGCAGCGGTAGATAAATAACCATGACGACTTCAACGAATAAACCTGTCATCAAAGTGCTTTTAGTGGATGACCATTTGCTCGTGCTAGATGGTTTGATGGCACGCTTGGCGCTAGAGTCAAACATTCAAATAGTCGGTATGGCTAATAACGGTGAAGAAGCCTTGACGAAGGCACATGATCTATTGCCCGATGTTGTATTAATGGACGTATCAATGCCTGTTCTAGGAGGGCTTGAAGCAGCCAAACGTTTTCATGCTGAGCAGCCAAATGTAAAAGTTTTAATGCTGAGTATGCATAACGATCGTGAGTATATTCTGCCTTTAGTACATTCCGGAGCAAGTGGTTATGTTCTGAAAGATGTTTCTGTCACTGAGCTGATTACTGCGATTGATACTGTACATCAGGGAGGAACCTACTTTAGTGCAGGCGCTTCTAAATCACTGTTCACCTCACCGGAGTCAGAAGCCCTTGAATCCAGCGAAGAGTTGACCAAGCGCGAAACCGATGTCCTAGTGGAGTTAGCTTCTGGCTATGCGAATAAAGAGGTCGCTAGACGACTTAACATCAGCGTCCGAACAGTAGAAACACACCGTTATAATTTAAAGACAAAATTAAAAATTCAAACTACAGCAGGCCTTACAAAATACGCTATAGAGAAAGGTATGATTTAACTTTTATCACATCGATTAAAAAATACTTCGTTTTAATTTTATTAACCTTATGATTTTTATGTTCTTTTTTTCATTTCTGTAAGCTCTATACATATAGTGTATAGAGCATGTCGTTATTTCGATTGGTCAATTAAACACCGTTCAGTACTCTTCAGTTACGCTGTTTTTGCGCACTTTTTACAGAGTTTGCTTAAACGTGTAGGGGGCCTCAAGGAAGAGGAGTCGCCGCCTCGTTCGAAAGAGCCTTTGAACGGGGCCGCTTTTAAACCGCATAGCCAGTCTCCCCAACCTACATCTTCACAAAAGAAACGCTTCACTTTGTGTGTCCAGATTACACCGATGACATGCTCAAAATGAGTGAAAATAATTACGCTAAATGGAGAGTTACGATGAAAAAACGGTTAGCCGCTTTACCTCTTGCTTTGATGGCTGCGGGCGCGATATCGACGTCTGCTCAGGCTGCTTCAACACTGGTTTATTGTTCCGAAGGTAGTCCGGAAGGCTTCAACCCATCATTTTACACAGCCGGCACGACCTTCGATGCCAGTTCAAAAAATATGTTTAATCGTCTTGTTGAATTCAAGTTGGGAACCACAGAAACTGAGCCTGGCTTAGCAGAAAGCTATGATGTGTCCGAGGATGGCCTTGAATACACTTTCCATTTGCGTAAAGGCGTGAAATTCCATAGCGCTAAAGACTTTAAACCAAGCCGCGACTTTAACGCGGACGATGTGATTTTTACCTTTGCTCGTCAGTGGGACAAAAACCATCCTTACCACAGCGTATCAGGTGGTTCATACGAATACTTTAATGGCATGGGAATGCCTGACTTAATCAAAGACATTGTTAAAGTCGACGATTACACCGTGAAGTTTGTGTTGAACCAGCCAGAAGCACCGTTTGTTGCCAATTTAGCAATGGACTTCGCTTCGGTTTTCTCAGCCGAGCAAGCGGACTATTTGATGGACAAAGGTACGCCTGAGCAGTTGGATATTAACCCAGTGGGTACGGGGCCATTCCAGAAGGTTCAATACCAAAAAGACTCTTTGATTCGTTACACCGCGTTTGATGATTACTGGAAAGGCCGTGCCGAGATTGATCGTCTTGTGTTCTCGATTACCCCGGATGCCTCGGTGCGTTATGCCAAACTGAAAGCCGGTGAATGTCATGTGATGCCGTACCCGAATCCTGCTGACCTTGAACAAATGGAAGCAGACAGTGACATCAACCTGATGCATCAAGAAGGTCTAAACGTAGGTTACCTAGCGTTTAATACGCAAAAAGCACCGTTTACGGACACCAAAGTTCGTCAAGCCTTGAGTCTTGCGACCAACAAAGACGCCATTATTGATGCGGTGTTCCAAGGCGCAGGCAAAGTGGCTAAAAACCCAATCCCACCAACAATGTGGTCTTACAACGATAATGTTAAAGACTACTCATACGATCCGGTAAAAGCCAAAGCGTTGTTAAAAGAAGCGGGCTATGAAGATGGCTTTAAAACCAATATTTGGGCCATGCCTGTGCAGCGTCCTTATAATCCAAACGCCCGTCGTATGGCAGAGATCATTCAAGAAGATTGGAAGAAAGTTGGCGTTGATGCTGAGATTGTCTCGTATGAATGGGGTGAATATCTAAACCGTTCTAAGAAAGGTGAGCACGATACAGTGTTGCTAGGTTGGACGGGTGATAACGGTGACCCAGATAACTTCCTATATGTGTTGCTTGGATGTGATGCGGTAGGTGGGTCAAACCGTGCGCAATGGTGTGACGAAGAATTTGATAATCTTTTGTTGGATGCCAAGCAAACGTCTGACAAAGCCGAGCGAACTAAGTATTACGAAGAAGCGCAGCAGGTATTTAAGCGCGAAGCACCTTGGGTAACTGTGGCCCATTCTGTGGTGTACGAGCCTATTCGTAACGAAGTAAAAGGCTACAAAATTGACCCATTAGGTGGTCATTACTTCTACAACGTAAGTCTTGAGAAGTAATTATCTATAGGCGCGATGCGCTCAAAACAGGGTTTGTATAGCGTGGAAGCGAATGCAAGTCCTGTTGATCGGGCAGGCCTAAAAGGCCTGCGCCGTTCATATCTAACTAGAGAGCTAGTCACTTATGTTCCAGTTTATTTTTCGACGATTAAGTTTAGTGATTCCGACGTTTATCGGGATCACTTTGCTGACGTTTACACTGATTCGTTTGATTCCCGGTGACCCGATTGAGGTTATGGCTGGTGAGCGCGGCGTCAGTGCAGAGCGTCATGCTGAACTCAGTGCACAACTTGGTTTTGATCAACCACTTTATGTGCAGTACTTTAATTACGTAAGCGGTGTACTACAGGGTGACCTCGGTAATTCACTCGTAACCAAAGAACCCGTCCTTAGTGAGTTTTTGACACTCTTCCCGGCAACCATTGAGTTGGCGTTTTGTGCCGCTATGTTTGCCATTTTTATCGGTCTACCGGCAGGCATCATCGCTGCCGTAAAACGTGGTACTTTGTTTGATCACTCGGTCATGACTTTTTCCCTAACCGGTTATTCGATGCCGATTTTCTGGTGGGCTCTGTTGTTGATGTTGATCTTCTCGGTGAACTTAGGATGGACACCAGTATCTGGACGCATTGATGTGGTGTATTGGATCGATGATGTGACCGGCTTTATGTTGATTGACTCTATTTTATCGGGCGAAGTCGGAGCCTTGTCTTCAGCTATTTCACACTTGATTCTGCCAAGTATTGTATTGGGCACCATTCCCATGGCGGTAATTGCTCGAATGACACGCTCTTCAATGCTAGAGGTGTTGAGTGAGGATTACATTCGCACCGCGCGTGCCAAAGGCATTGCCCCTTGGCGCGTGATCATCATTCATGCGTTACGCAATGCGCTCATCCCCGTGATTACCGTGATTGGTTTACAGGTCGGTATCTTGTTATCAGGCGCGATCTTAACAGAAACCGTATTTGCATGGCCGGGCATTGGGAAGTGGCTAATCGAGTCTATCGGACGCCGTGATTACCCAGTGGTACAAGGCGGTATTTTGATCGTCGCGAGCATCATAATCGTGGTCAACCTATTGGTCGATGTTGCTTACGGTATTGTTAATCCACGTATACGACACAGCCGATAAGGAGGGTGCAATTATGACAACTGAAACGTTACAGGCACCTGTGCCAAGAACACCACTGCAAGAGTTTTGGCATTATTTTAAAGGCAATAAAGGCGCTGTTACAGGCCTAGTATTCATTCTAATCGTATGTTTTATGGCGCTGTTTGCGGACATTGTTGCGCCGCATTCTCCGTCAGATCAAGCCCGTGATGCTTTGTTGTTACCACCGGCTTGGATGGACGGTGGTAATTGGGCGTACTTCCTCGGTACGGACGATGTTGGGCGTGATATTCTGTCTCGGATTATTCATGGCGCACGTTTGTCGCTCTCGGTTGGTTTAGTCGCTGTGACCGCGTCTTTGATGATTGGCATCTTGATGGGTTTGGTGGCGGGCTACTGCAAAGGCGTTGTCGATACGATCATTATGCGTGTTGTAGACATTATGTTGGCAATGCCAAGTTTGTTGTTAGCCATCGCGATTGTGGCCATCTTAGGCCCCAGTATTGTGAATGCGGCGTTAGCCATTTCGATTGTCTCACTACCGCATTATGTTCGCCTCACACGTGCGGCAACCATGGCAGAAATGTCGCGCGATTATGTAACCTCATCAAGAGTCATTGGCGCGAGCCCATTACGACTAATGTTTGTTTGTATTTTACCCAACTGTGTCGCGCCGTTGATCGTGCAAGCGACACTGGGCTTCTCGACGGCTATTTTGGATATGGCCGCTTTAGGCTTCCTTGGTTTAGGTGCACAACCCCCGACGCCGGAGTGGGGCAGTATGTTGGCGGATGCTTTGCAATTCGTACAGCGTGCTTGGTGGGTTGTGACCTTTCCTGGTCTGATGATCTTGTTAACGGTGCTGGCGTTTAATCTTATGGGTGACGGCCTGCGTGATGCCCTTGATCCGAAATTGAAGCAGTAGGAGCCCAAATGTCATTACTTAAGTTAGAAAATTTATCAGTCACGTTTGGTCAGTTTCGTGCAGTGGATCAGATCAGTTATACCGTGAACGAAGGTGAGGTTCTGGGCATTGTTGGTGAATCCGGCTCTGGTAAAAGTGTCAGTTCATTGTCTTTGATGGGGTTAATTGATTATCCCGGTAAAGTGTCGGCCGATGAGCTGAGCTTTATGGAACAAGATTTACTGTCTATGCCAGAAACGCAACGTCGCAAGATTACCGGCTCGGATATCGCGATGATTTTCCAAGACCCAATGACCAGTTTAAATCCTTGCTACACCGTGGGTTACCAGATTATTGAAGCGTTAAAAACTCATCAAGGCGGTACTAAAAAAGAGCTTAAAACGCGTGCTATTGAGCTGCTCAATTTGGTGGGGATTCCGGCGCCAGAGTCTCGACTCAGTGCGTATCCTCATCAGTTATCGGGCGGTATGAGTCAGCGAGTGATGATCGCGATTGCGATTGGTTGTAACCCTAAATTGCTGATTGCCGATGAGCCGACCACGGCATTAGACGTGACCATTCAAGCACAAATTATTGACTTGCTGATTGATTTACAAAAGCAAAAACAGATGGGACTAGTGCTGATTACACATGACTTAGCATTGGTCGCTGAAGTGGCTCACCGGGTTATTGTGATGTATGCCGGTCAGATTGTAGAAAGTGGTCCAGCCAGTGAGGTGTTTTCGACACCTAAGCACCCTTATACGCAGGCTTTGTTGGCATCTCTACCTGAGTCGGCTGCTGGCAAAGCGCGCCTTGAGGCGTTGCCTGGCGTAGTTCCAGGGCAATATGATCGACCAAAAGGGTGCTTGTTAAGCCCTCGTTGTCCTTACGCAACAGACCATTGTCGAAATGTGGTGCCGGACAACCAAGGTCCGCTGGAGCGTCAAGTGAAATGCCATACACCGTTAGACACAATGGGGAGACCTGCCGCATGAGCCAAGAATTAGTGTTAAATGCCCATAACTTGAAGCAGCATTATCACGTCAAACAAGGTTTATTCAAGCCAGAGGCGACAGTTAAGGCGGTAGATGGCGTAAGCTTTACTTTGGACAGAGGTAAAACCCTAGCTGTCGTGGGGGAGTCAGGTTGTGGTAAGTCCACTCTAGGGCGAATGTTGACCATGATTGAAACACCGACCGAAGGTCAGTTGAATTTTCTTGGCGAGGATCTGCTGTCGCTTTCCAAAGAGCAGCAAAAAGAGCTGCGTCAGAAAATTCAAATCATCTTTCAAAACCCGTATGGCTCGCTGAATCCACGTAAGAAAATTGGTTCAATCCTAGAAGAGCCATTGGTGATCAATACTCAACTAAATAAAGCCGAGCGCAAAGCAAAAGCCTTGGCTATGATGGCAAAAGTGGGCTTGAAAACCGAGCATTATGATCGCTATCCCCATATGTTTTCTGGCGGTCAGCGACAGCGTATTGCGATTGCTCGTGGTTTGATGCTGGACCCTGAAATCATTGTTGCAGACGAACCAGTTTCGGCTTTGGATGTATCGGTGCAAGCGCAGGTGCTGAATTTGATGATGGATCTACAGCAAGAGTTTGGTTTGAGCTATGTGTTTATTTCTCATGATCTTTCAGTCGTCGAGCACATCGCCGATGAAGTGATGGTGATGTATCTTGGTAAAGTCGTCGAACACGGTAAAAGTGAAGACGTCTTTACTAATCCTAAGCACCCTTATACTCAAGCGCTGTTGTCCAGTACGCCGCAGCTTTCCAGTGATAAACGTCGTCAACGCATCAAACTGCAAGGGGAATTACCCTCACCATTGAACCCACCGAGCGGATGTGCCTTTCATGGTCGGTGCCAATACGCAAACGAGCGCTGCCGCAAAGAAACCCCTGCGTTGCGCAATAATGCTGATGCGCATTTGATTGCTTGTCATGCGGTAGAGGAAGAGCGTTTAGAAAATTTCTCTGGTGCAGCGTAAAGCATGAGGAATCAAGCAGTGCTGATTAAGTCATTGTTTGATTCCTTACTAGGCGCAGAGCCAACTCTTTTCTATACTGCTTCAATGACCGAGTGGTCAAAAATTAACGATCAATAAAGAGGTGAGCGCTATTCTAATACGCACGAATAGCAGACCACCCATGCCATAGGAACACGAATGCTACGACGCTTACTCATACTATTATGTTTAGGACTAAGCTCAATGGTGTGCTTGGCTGTGGATCTTCGTGTTGCATTGGATGCTGATCCCATCTCTTTAGACCCTCATGAGCAACTTTCAGAAGGGGGTATTCAATATTCTCATGCGGTATTTGATCCACTTGTTAGATGGCGTCAAGATGGTACCTTCGAACCTAGACTAGCGGTGTCCTGGGAACTAAAAGATGAGCGGACGTTGCGTCTTCATTTACGTCAAGACGTGCGTTTCCATACCGGTAACCCCCTTACAGCAGAAGATGTTTTATTCACAATTGAGCGCTTAAAAAGTTCGATAGACTTCAAAGCTTTATTTAATGTTGTGCGAAATGTGGACAAAATCGACGATTATACCGTTGATATTCACACAAACCATGCTTATCCCCTGTTATTGAATATTTTGGCCTACGTGTTTGTTATCGATAAAACGTTTTACGAAGGGCGCTCGGAGATCGTGAAGTTTGGGCAGACGTTTGCTTCAACCAATGTTTCTGGCAGTGGTCCCTTTACTGTCCACGACCGTGTTGTGGGACAACGGCTAACATTGATTCGAAATCCTGATTATTGGGACACACAGTCAGTGGGGAATGTTGAGCAGCTGGAGCTACTACCGATTCGTTCGGATTCGACCAGACTGGCCGCGTTATTAACGGGTGACGTCGATGTCATTTCGCCGGTGGCACCCATTGATATCGCACGTGTTCAGCGTACCCCAAACGTTAAGTTACTGGCACTCACCGGCACACGTATTGTGATGCTGCAGATGAATCAAGCGAGACGGGAGGAGTTTCAAGATATTCGCGTACGTCGAGCGATGAATCTGGCGGTTAACCAAGCATTGATCGTAGAAAAAATCCTTCGAGGCTATGGCGAGCCCGCTGGCCAGTTGAGTTCGTCTGCATTCTGGGGACATGTGAATAATTTAGTACCTCAAAGTGATTTAGAGCAGGCACGTGAATTAATGAAAGAAGCCGGTTATCAAGACGGCTTTCGTGTCACCATGATGGCGCCTAACAATCGATATATGAGCGATGAACGAGTGGCATTAGCGGCCTCAGCAATGTTAGCCAAGATCAACATTCAAGTGGATTTGAAAACCTTTCCTAAAGCGCAATATTTTCAGTTTTTTGATCAACAAGCTGCTGACATTATGATGCTGGGCTGGCAATCGGATACCTTTGATTCCAACAATATTTATGAGTTCGTTCTCGCATGTCGTGATGCAGACACCGGTATGGGGGCTTATAACGCGGGAAGAGTGTGTGATCGTAAGCTTGATGACGCCATCATGTTGGCGAATCAAGAAATGGATGTCGCGCAGCGCGTTGCATTACTTCGTGGTATTGAAATGCGAGCCGTTGATAAGGCTTGGGTGATTCCACTGTATTGGCAGCCGATTATTTGGGCGTCAAAACAGCATGTGGATCTAGAGAGCGTGGTAAACTTTTTAAATTTCCCTTATTGGGGCGATTTACACGTGAGCGCGCCCTAGCGACGGTATCGTAACAGCGGGTCATAAGAAGAGAGCAATTACGGATGTTAAGTTTTATCGGGCGGCGACTATTGCAGGCAATGTTTGTCTTGCTGATCATTAGTTTTGTCAGCTTTATGATCCAAGACAAAATGGGCGACCCTGTGCGTCAGATGGTTGGTCTGTCCGTCACATTGGAGCAGCGCGAAGCCTTGCAACAAGAGCTGGGACTGAACGATCCGATGTTGATCCAGTATGGGCGTTTTCTAGGACGTGCGATTCAAGGGGATCTGGGGACTTCCTATTATTATAAAGAACCCACCATTGATGTTATTGCTAGCCGCTTACCCGCGACATTAGAGCTGTCTTTTGCGGCCTTGGTGTTGGTCGTTTTGTTAGCGATCCCTTTAGGCGTATTTGCTGCCATTCATCCCAAAAACATCCTATCGCGAGCGGTTTTACTGTTCAGCACGTTAGGCCTTTCTGTGCCGATTTTCATCGTTGCGGTTTTTCTGATGTACTTTTTTGCCATAGAGTGGGGGTTACTGCCAAGTTTTGGACGTGGTGAAACCACGTCGGTGTTTGGTCTATGGCAATCTGGCCTGTTCAATCGTGATGGGTTGCAGCATCTGCTATTACCCAGTTTGTCGTTAGCGTTTGTATTGACACCTATTTTTATTCGTTTGATTCGCGCTGAAATGATGGATGTTCTGCAAAGTGATTACATTCGTTATGCGTGGGCTAAGGGCATTTCCGCACCACGTATCTATTTTATTCATGCACTGAAAAATACCATGTTGCCCGTGATCACCGTTGGTGGCATTCAATTAGGGACCTTAGTGGCGTACACCATTTTGACAGAAAGTATTTTTCAATGGCCGGGGATGGGGCTTTTGTTTATGGATGCGGTAACACGAGTCGATGTGCCGCTTATATCAACGTACCTGATTTTTGTAGGTGTGATCTTTGTGGTAACCAATACCTTGGTTGATGTTGTATACAGTCTTGTGAATCCTCGCGTTCGTATTCCGGGGTACAGCTGATGAATGTCTTACATCGGCCTCCTGTTGAAGGCGGCAGTGAACGAGTTACTCGGCTGCGTCACGTCTTAGTTGCCATGCGTGGAGACAAGTTGGCGCTGTTTGCCTTACTGATATTTGCGTTCTATTGCTTAGTGGCGTTATTGGCACCGCTGCTTGCACCTTATGATGTGAACAGCACTGAATTCATGAACTTGGAAAATGCAGAATTGGCACCTGCTTGGCAAACCGGGGATACGCGCTTTTTACTGGGTACTGACACGCAAGGAAGAGACTTGCTATCGGTCATTTTACATGGCACGCGCTTATCGCTCACCATTGGTGTATGTGCGGTGTTGATTCAAGTATTCCTAGGTGTGGGAATAGGCTTGTTATCGGGCTATATAGGTGGGCGCTTAGACGCTTTTCTGATGCGTGTAGCGGATATTCAGTTGTCCTTTTCTACTATGATGGTGGCGATTGTTGTATTGGCCGTTTTCCAAACGTTGTTTGGTCATGCCGCGTACCAGCAATTGGCGATGCTAATGCTAATTATCGTGTTAGGGGTGGCGGAATGGCCGATCTTTGCTCGTACCGTGCGTGCCTGTGTGTTTGCGGAAAAGGAAAAAGAATACATCGATGCTGCGCGTATTTTAGGGGTAAGCAAAGCGCGCATTATGCTGCGTCATCTTCTACCGAATACCGTGTCTCCGATCTTAGTTATTTTAACCATTCAGATTGCCAATGCGATTGTGGCTGAAGCAGCGCTGTCTTTTCTTGGTTTGGGGATGCCACCTAACCAGCCGTCTTTGGGCGCGCTGATTTCATCTGGTTTCAATTACTTATTCTCGGGTGCTTGGTGGATTTCAGTGTTTCCGAGTGTAACGCTTATCCTAATGATTTTTGTGATGAATTTATTAGGCGACTGGTTGCGAGATCATCTTAACCCACAAGTCACAAGGGGCTAGAGATGAGCTTGTTATCGATAAATGGATTGTCTGTCAAATTCAAGCAGCGTCATGAAGATTTAGTTGCATTGCACAATGTCAGCTTGAGTTTAGAGCGTGGTGAGCGGTTGGCCATTGTCGGAGAGTCAGGGGCGGGAAAATCTCTCTTAGGTTACGCTATTGTCAACTTACTCATGAAACCTGGTTTCATTGCTGAGGGCAGTATTAAGTTAGATGATCGAGAACTGACAAGACTGAGCTCTAAGCAATGGCAAGAGATTCGTGGCAAGAAAATTGCGATGATTTTTCAGGACCCTATGGTGACCCTGAATCCTGTGTTAAGCGTGGGTGATCAAATGGTGGAAGCGATTCGTAGCCACACGCGGATAAACTACAACGATGCGAAAAAATTGGCCATCGAAAAACTCGCTCATGTTCGTATAGCGGCTCCTGCGCAGCGTTTTGATCAGTATCCCCATGAATTATCAGGAGGAATGCGGCAGCGTGTGATCATTGCGATTGCGTTGTTACTTGCCCCTGAAATCATTATTGCGGACGAACCGACTACGGCTTTAGACGTGACCATTCAAGCGGAAATCCTGCAGCTGTTAAAACAGATTTGTGCGGACAATGGCGTTGCGTTGATCTTAATTACCCATGATTTTGGTGTGGTGTCACGCATTGCTGAGCGCACTTTAGTGATGTATGCAGGTCGCATCGTTGAGCAAGGGCCAACGCTGGAAATTATTAATGATCCGCAGCATCCTTATACGCAGGGGCTGCTCAATGCTTTACCGCAAATGGCTTTGCCAGGTCAGCGTTTAAACCAGATACAAGGCAATATGCCGCCGCTGAATGATCAGCCTAGAGGCTGTGCTTTTCACCCTCGCTGTCCGTACGCTGAGGATAAATGTCGAATACAACCGCCTGATTTTATTTTTAGCGGTGTGTCGACGGTTGCATGCTATGCGATTGAAGATATGCTACAAGCGTTTGAGCCTCTCAGTGAGGAAGATGCTGATGACTAAGCCTTTGATGTCGATACAAGGCGTAGAAAAAGCGTTTCGGAGTCGCAATGGGTGGCGCTGGGCGAGTTGGTTAAGTGCTCGAACGCAAACGGTTAAATCGGATCAAGTTTTTGCCATTAATGGCGTTGATTTGACCATTGAACGGGGAGAAACCTTGTGTGTTGTCGGTGAAACAGGATGCGGAAAGTCGACCTTAGCGCGTTTGCTAATGGGCTTAGAGCGTCCTGATCATGGACAGATTGCGTATTTAGGCGAACGTATTGATGATCTCAGTGATCGGCAGCGCATGCCGTATCGGCAAAAAATTCAAATGGTGTTTCAAAACCCGTATGCCTCGCTAAATCCTAGGATGACGGTGTATCAAATTCTTCGCGAAGCGATTGTGTTGCACCATACAGGTTGGAATCGCCAACAAGTAGATGCTTTCATTGAAGAGCTTTTGCTATCGGTAGGGCTAAGCAGTGACGCAGAAGATCGCTATCCACATGAGTTTTCTGGAGGACAGCGACAGCGTATTTCCATCGCGCGTGCTTTGTCTGTGGAGCCGGATCTGATTGTTGCCGATGAGCCTTTGGCTGCGCTGGATGTGTCCGTTCAAGCGCAAGTGTTAAACCTTATGATGGATAAACAGCAAGCGCTGGGCTTGACGTATTTGTTTATCACCCATGATTTAGCGGTGGTCGAGCATTTCGCAACGCGTGTCGCGGTCATGTATTTAGGGCGTGTGTGTGAAGTCGCGACGCGTCAACAACTGTTTAGTTCTCCCAAGCATCCTTATACTCAAGCGCTGTTGTCTTCGATTCCGCGTTTAGATAATTTAGCCTTAGAGCCGATTCACCTTTCTGGTGAAGTGCCGACACCGTTAGAAAAGCCGACTGGTTGTAGCTTTTGTGGTCGCTGCCCTTTGGTAAACCAACGCTGCTATGAACAAATTCCTCTCATGCAATTACAAACGGATGGCAGCCAAGTGGCGTGTCATGCGGTAGAGGAGGGGCGTGCATGGAAATAAGATGGCTTGAAGACTTTATCGCCTTGGCAAGAACGCGTCACTTTTCCCGTGCCGCGGATGAGCAGAATGTAACCCAGCCTACCTTTAGTCGTCGCATTAAGTTGCTTGAAGAGGAAATGAAGGTCACATTGGTGGATCGCAACACCTTGCCTTTGTCATTAACGCCAGCAGGCGAGATCTTTTTACAAAGTGCTGAACTGATTACTCGACAGCTTAGAGATACGAAAACACGCTGTCTTGAAATCAAAGAACAAGAAAAATCACAAATACGGTTTGTTACAACACAATCGTTATTTCTGGGTTATTACCGAGAATTTGTAGAGCCGTTGGGAGAATCCTTAGGGATCAGTATTGATGTGAATATGAAGTCGAGTGCGTGGGCGGGTGCTGATTTTATTAACTCGATGACGGCGAATGAGAGTGATGTGATGCTGTGTTTCTGGCATCCTGCGATTGGTTTTTTAAAGGAATTGGACGAAGAACGCTTTGAATACATCACCATTGACCGGGAGATTTTAGTTCCGTGTGTGGCGACAGATAAGCAAAACCAACCCATTTTTGAACTGCCAGGAACGCGAAAACAGCCAATTCCTTACATTGCTTATGATGATATGACGTTTTTAGCGCCTGCTGTTCAGCATCATCTTCAGCGACAGCATGATGTACCGCAGTTGCAGATACTGGCAAGTAACCTTCATGCTGCCAGTATTAAGGCGATGGTCAAAGAGGGCTTCGGCATTGGTTGGCTACCAAAACGTTTGGTGGCGGATTCTCTTAATTACGGTTCGCTGGCATTGGCTGGTACGGTAAATTGGAACGTGCCATTAGAGATTCGTTTGTATCGTGCACGTGCCAACCACAACCCCAATCTGACGCAATTTTGGCAATCGTTAATCAACCAATCGCTGTAGTGCAAGCTAGAGCCTACTCAGCAAGTAATCGACAAACGCCTTCGCCGGCACGTCGCCCTGTCGCAAAGCACGCTGTCAGTAGATAACCACCTGTTGGTGCTTCCCAATCCAGCATTTCGCCTGCGCAAAATACGCCTGGTAGACGTTTGATCATGAAATATTGGTTAACACTATTTTGGCTGACACCACCCGCAGTAGATATAACTTCATCAATGGGTTTGGTTTTATAAAACGAAACTGGAATAGCTTGTAAGCAACGCGCTAATTTCACTGGGGTATCGAAATCTTCTTTTCTGTAGGTTTCATAAAGCAGAGCCGATTTAATGCTGTCGAGCTTAATTGTTCGCTTCAGATATTTTGCTAGCGACTCTTTGGGCTTGGTATTACTGAGTTTTTGTTCAAGCTGTTCATGGGTCAAATCTGGCAATAAGTTGATACTCAGATGACCTTCGCCGCGTAGATTGATAGCGTCACGTAGATACTTTGAAAACGCATAGATTAAGCTACCTTCCATACCATCGCGTGTGACGATGCACTCACCCTTTTGAGTCATAGTTTGGCCGTTTGGCAATGCCATCGTAAAGCTAACACCTTTCAGCGGAGCGCCCGCTAAATTTGTTTGTAAGTGCTCGCTCCAACGGCTGTAAAAACCACAGTTGGTGCTTTCTAGTGGCGTAATATCTACCCCTTGACGAGATAATACGCTCGCCCACTTGCCATCTGAGCCAAGCTTTGGCCAACTGGCTCCCCCCATGGCCAATAGAATCGCATCTGCACTTTTGGTCTTATCAAGCCCTTCATAATTAAACGTAGCATTAAGGCCATCTAGTTCGATCAACTTATGACGCATATGAAATTCTACTCCTGCCTCTTTTAGGCGTTTTAGCCAATTGCGCAGGAGAGGGGCCGCTTTCATTTTTTCAGGAAAGACGCGTCCAGAAGTACCGACAAATGTTTCAATACCTAGGTCATGAATCCATTGGCGCAGTGTATCGGCATTAAAGGCGTTTATAGAGGATTCAAGCCACTGTGATTTCTCATAGTAGCGCGTAATAAAGTCTTCAAAAGGCTCAGAGTGGGTAATGTTCATTCCACCAATGCCGGCAAGTAAAAATTTACGGCAGGCACTGGGCATAGCATCGTAAATATGAACTTGGTGACCTGCAGCTTGAATAACTTCTGCAGCCATTAAACCTGCTGGGCCTGCGCCAATGATGATGACTTGCTTCACTGAGTGATCTCTATCTTAAAAATCAAAGGCGGCATAATAGCGAATTTCGTTGAAACTGCCACCCTATGGGTCGCATAAGATAAGTTAAGTGACGGGGATAGGATTTTATTATTGTTTCATATAACAGTTTATTCGGCTGATGAATTAATTATAACGTACACAAAAAGTGCACTATTTTCTCAAGTTTGCATTTAAAGTGGGCTGATAGTTTTATTGTTCATGCGCTGTTATAAAAAAGTTGAGTTGCTAAAAAATGGAAAATAAGACCTAGGGAGTTAGTTTATGTTTTTTTCTAAAGATCGAAAAAAAACGGCAGAGAAAGTTGCCCTAGAGCAGTATAAAGAGTCGGGGGAATGCCGAAATGAGCTAAGAGCAATTCGAGCTAATACTGCTTTTATTAATTTTGACGCAAATGGCAATATTCTCAATGCTAACGATATTTTTCTTGAGGCTGTAGGTTATTCCTTAGAGGAAATTGTTGGAAAGCATCATAAAGTATTTTGTTCATTTAATTATGTAAATTCTGAAGAGTACAAACGTTTCTGGTCTGATTTAGCCTCTGGTAAAACTATTTCGGGCAAGTTTCCGCGAATTCATAAGAATGGCAAAACCTTATACCTTGAAGCGAACTACTTCCCAGTTAAAGATGATTCGGGTCAAGTTACTGGAGTCATTAAAATATGTAATGACGTTACCAAAACAGAAATTGAGTTGAATGATAAAGAAGCCATTCTTGAGGCATTAGATCGTTCTCAAGCGGTTATTAAGTTTGAACCTGATGGCACAATTATCGATGCAAATCAAAACTTTCTAGATGTTATGGGCTATGCAAAGCATGAGATTCAAGGTCAGCATCATCGTATATTCTGTGATGAGGAATTCTATCGTAATAACTCAAATTTCTGGACAGCACTATCGAACGGCGAATCAAGAATTGGCCGATTTAAAAGATTTAATAAAACTGGTGACGTTGTTTGGGTAGAAGCCACTTACAATCCTATACTTGATGAACACGGTAACGTAGTCCAAGTCATTAAATTTTCTTCAGACATTACTGAACGTGTATCCCTTACTTTAAATGCGGTCGATATGGCTGCAGCCACTTCAGAGCAAACCAGCCAAATTACAACCAATGCTGTTCAGGTGCTAAGTGAGGCAGTTGGAATTTCTCAAAGCATTGCAAAACAAGTCGCAGAAGCCACTAATGTGGGCAATGAATTAATGGCTCAATTTAAAAATATTTCAGATATTGTTGTCACAATTCGGTCTATTGCAGATCAAACCAATTTATTGGCATTAAATGCGGCCATTTAAGCGGCTCGCGCTGGTGAGGCTGGAAGAGGCTTTTCTGTTGTTGCTGATGAAGTGCGTCAGCTAGCCAGTAATAGTTCTGACGCTACTTCTGAGATATCAAGAGTTGTAGAGCTGAACCATGAATTGATTAAACGTATTGATGCATCATTGGCCTCAGTATCCGGTATTGCTACTCATGGAGAAGAAAGCATTAACAATGTTTCGCAAGGATTAGAAGAAGTTAAAGATGGTGTCGAGCAGTTTGTACAAATGGTAGAAGCGATGCGTCCATAGAGAAAAGCTAGATAATGGTGTCCCCACCAGGACTCGAACCTGGAATAGCCGCTTAGGAGGCAGCAGGTATATCCTGTTTACCTATGGGGACATGTTGCGGATTATAGCAATTTGATCCTCATATACCAACACTAGGCGTCATCTAGCTTGCTGTTTTTTATGGGATTTTAATCCAGAGTTAGTGTGTTACGCACGACCAATGGTGTGCTTACTGCTGACAGGGCGTGTATTGCCATTTGAGGTGTAGACTTTGTTTTTGCGATTATGGCCTTGAAGCATCTCGAACAAGGTTTTATTTCGTTTTTGTAGCGTGGCTAAAATTCGGGCATTGGTATTATTTTCACGTTTGCATTGGTCTAGAAGCGTATTGCATACTTCTACTAAGGTTTTTATATCGCCCATGTTAGGTTGATCGTCTAGCCAAGACAGAAACTGTGTATCGGAAGGGTTTTTATTATCAATAATGCCAAATTTAATTAACATACTTCGACGCTTTGCATTTGCTGTGTCGATGTTGTCGAGCAGAGTTTTCTTTTCTGAAGCAAGTTGAAGAATATCATCTGGCGTAGCGGTTGCTAGTGCGGAACGTTCACGCAATAAAACCTCGGACAGCTGTTCGAGGTTTTCTTTGATTTGAGTAAGCAGGGGAGCAAGCGGGATCATAAAAAATTCAGCCCATTATTAGCTAAATAAAGCATCCATGGATAGCATATTGCTAGCTAATTTTTCTGTATCGATTTTGTACTCACCAGCGGCAATGGCTTGCTTGATTTGTTCAACTTTATCCATATCTACATTTGCCTCGGCATCAGAGCCTTTGACCTGTAATGATTGCGCTACGCTGCTTAACTGAACCGTATCATCAGATAGAGCTTCATTGCTGTTTACATTTGAAGTCTGTGATGAGTGAGTAGCTTCTTCTTTTTGAAGACGCTCATTTTTGTTGGTCGATAGGGAAGGTTGTGTACCTACACCAGAAATATTAATTGCCATGTTGCTTACCTCCAGATTTAGTCCGCTAACTCAGTTATCGGTCAACTGCGTTCAAACTTTAGATCTTATTTGAACTATTTTCTTCAACCGAAGATAGCAAGTCGCTATTACCTAATAGTTTACTAAAACCTCAGCGTCACTGACAACTTTTCCGTATATAATTCGACCAGAACTGGTATTTTTCACGCGTATTTGTTGGCCTTTTATGCCATCTTCTAATGCCACACCATTCATTCTTACAACAATACTGTTGCTTTGAGCCGTTATTAACACGTTACTGCCTTTTTTAATTAAATCTGGCTGTTCTGTAACGTGATCTGTAATGAAGTTATTGATGCGTATATTTCGTGAAGCTATTAACCCGTAGGGTGGGTTAGTACCAGTATAAAGGTGGCCGCGAAGTGATGACAGTTCCACTTCACCGATGCCTGTGTTTTGTTGATTGATACGCTCACCTCGTGCAATAGGTGATGTTGCCTTGATGCCTTCTATGAAAATACTTTGCTCGACAGGCACATACGATTTCCAAGTTGGTGTCTTACAACTGATTGAATAGGTTGTTCGGCTGACTGCATCTGGCCGTTGGTTCTCAATATGAATGTCATGGTTACATTCAGGTAGGTAATTTAATGCGACTTTATTTTGAACCTGAATGTGGATTCGGGCACTAGGATAGGTGCTTTGTAACCTTTTGTGTTCAACCTGTGCGATGAATTGTTCTATTTGAGTGTCTATTTGTGACGCACTACTCCAAGCAGCATGAAAAAAGAGTAATATGGTCAGAAGCTTGACGCGACCCATCGTAAATCTCCAAGGATGTCGACAAGGGTTAGTAAAAATTACAAAATCACTCTATCATTTGATGAAGGTTTTTCATAACAATAGGGTTTCTCCCTTCATATTTGAGCGTATATTTTAGGAGGCTTTATGGCCGGAGTTCTCGAGAGCGTAAACCAACGTACCCAACTCGTCGGGGAAAACCGTCTAGAACTTTTGCTTTTCCGATTGAACGGCAAGCAGATTTACGGTATCAACGTCTTTAAAGTGAAGGAAGTATTGCAGTGTCCAAAACTAACAACGATGCCGCACAGCAGTCCTGTTGTTAGAGGTGTTGCACATATTCGTGGTGGCACCATTCCAATTCTCGATTTAGGCCTAGCAACAGGTGCTAGTCCAATTGAGAACATCCAGAACTGCTTTGTAATCATTACTGAATACAATCGTCGAATTCAAGGGTTCTTGGTCCGTGGTGTTGAGCGTATTGTGAACATGAATTGGAGTGATATTCAGCCACCACCAAAAGGTTTGTCTAACGACAACTATTTGACGGCTGTTTGTCAGGTTGATAAAGAAATGGTTGAGATTATCGATGTTGAGCAGATTCTTTCCGAAGTAGCGCCGACTCGTCAAGACATTTCAACTGGTATTGTGACCGACGATGTTCAAGAAAATGCTAAAGAACATCATATTCTAATCGTCGACGACTCTTCTGTGGCACGTAAGCAAATTAAGCGTTGTATGGAGCAGGTCGGTTTTGCTACTACCGTTCTTTGTGATGGTAAAGAGGCTTTTGACTATTTGAAAAACCTAGTTGGAGATGGTGTCGATGTAACCGAGCACTTTTCGATGGTTATTTCGGATATTGAAATGCCGGAAATGGATGGTTATACACTGACAACGGCGATTCGAAATGATAGCCGTCTTCAAGATTTGTTTATTCTTTTACATACCTCATTAAGTGGTGTGTTTAACGAAGCAATGGTTAAAAAGGTCGGAGCAGATGGTTTCTTGGCCAAGTTCCAACCCGATGAACTTGCGCGTATTGCCATTGAAACCGTTGCGGCGAAAGAAGAAGCTTAAATAAAGCAGCGTGCAGTTTGGTGACTTGCTATTAAGGAGCATGAATGCTGAGTAGTTCGAATACTATCTCGCCTCAAGGATACGATCGTTTTCGTAAATACCTAGAGAAAGAGAGTGGCATATCGCTAAGTGATAACAAACAGTACTTAGTGGCTAGCCGCTTAGGTAAGCTGTTGGAGCGTGAAAAATTTTCTAAAATTGAAGAGCTTGTTGATGCTTTATCGCGAGGTGGTCGAACATCGAAACTTCGAGAAGAAGTGATCAATGCGATGACTACTAACGAGACGTTATGGTTTCGAGACGCACACCCTTTCAAAATACTAAAAGACATTATTTTGCCTCAGTTTGACAAGCGTCCGGTAAAAATTTGGTCTGCGGCTTCCTCAACGGGCCAAGAGCCGTATTCTATTAGTATGATATTAGAAGAGCTTAAACAGTCCAAACCTGGCTTGCTTAAGGCTGGCGAGCGTATTGTTGCGACGGATATTTGTACCAATATTCTCAAGCACGCTAAGCAAGCCGAATACGATAGTTTAGCAATTGCTCGTGGTTTGAGCCCTGAAAACCAGAAGCGTTATTTTGATAAATTGAGTGATACAACGTGGAAGGTAAAGCCAAACATTGCTTCACGAGTGGATTTTCGTCATCTTAACTTAATTGACTCTTTCTCTTCGTTGGGTAAATTTGATGTGATATTTTGCCGCAATGTGCTTATTTATTTCACTGCCGACACCAAGCTTGATATCTTAAAGCGTATGCATGCAGCGCTAAACCCAGGAGGATATCTTTTCCTTGGTGGGTCTGAAGCATTAAGTGGCCTGTCTTCTATGTTTGAAATTGTTCAGTGTCATCCCGGTATTGTTTACCGCGCAAAGTGATCTCCAATTTTATCTGCTTTTAGAAAACGGCAACTTATATTAAGTTGCCGTTTTTTTGTTTGCCGCCTATTGCCACTTTTTGTTTTTTTCTAGGTTATCTATATGAAAAGCATGGAGTTTTTTTGTTGGCATCTTATTTGCTTTCTAATTGAGTAATAAGAATTTTGAGTTGTCTTTTGCGGAGTTTATATGGCGATTTCTTTCAAAGATGCGTTTGCTGGGCACGATCAAATGTTGCTGTTTCGTACAGCACGTGCATCTGTACTGGCCAACAATATTGCAAACTCAGATACGCCACATTACAAAGCACGTGATATGTCGTTTGAGTCAATGTTGTCATCTGAAAGAAACCGTATTTCGTTGTCGGGTAACGACGATCAGCACATTGCGGGTCAAAGCTCTTTGTCTAGCACTGATGAACTCTTATATCGCAATCCAAGTCAGCCATCACTAGATGGCAATACAGTAGACATGCAGCGAGAACAATCTGAGTTTGCTCAGAATTCATTGCAATTCGATACAAGTTTCATGTTTTTGGATAGAAAAATCAGCGGCATGAAGAAAGCGCTGACTGGAGGACAATAATAATGTCATTGAATAATATTTTTGCCATTTCCGGATCAGCCATGAGTGCACAAACTGTCAGGTTGAATACTGTGGCATCGAACATTGCCAATGCCGACAGTGTGGCAAGCTCAGCTGATCAAACCTATCGTGCGCGCAAGCCAGTGTTTGAGCAAATGATGACTCAAGAAATGCGTAATCGCGGTTGGAATGCCTCTGATGATGTGATGGAAGGTGCTTCTGGTATGGGAGTTCAAGTGTCTGGAATCGTAGAGTCAGATGCCCCTCTTCAGCCTCGTTATGAGCCTAATAGTCCGATGGCAAACGAAGAGGGTTATGTCTTCTATCCAAATGTAAATCCAGTAGAAGAAATGGCCGATATGATGTCTGCATCGCGCTCGTTTCAAACCAACGTTGAAATTATGAACTCTGCTAAAAGCATGATGCAGAGAATGTTGACCTTAGGTCAATCCTAAGGGGGTGAATGATGTCTGATATTAATGCGAATTCTGCTCTGTCGGGTCTTATTTCTCAATATGGCACCGAGCAAGCAAAAGCAAAAAACGGTATTACCAGTGCGACGAGCACTGAAAGTTCCGAAGGGATTGGTAATCAAGATGTTTTTTTACAACTGTACATCGAGCAGCTAAAAAACCAAGACCCAACCCAGCCCCAAGAAACTGGGGATATGGTGTCTCAGATGGCTGAGTTTAGCTCGTTAGAGCGTTTGACCAGTATGGCATCGGAAATGTCCAATATGACGGAAGCACTGATGTCAAACCAGGCGTTAACAGCTTCTACACTGGTTGGGAAATCTGTGTTTGCACCTCAAAGTTCGGCTATTATTACAGAGGGTAGTGCGGTTCAGATGCGCACATCCTTTCCGGATGATGCGTTGAAAAATACACTGGAAGTGACTGACTCAGCAGGTCAGACCGTAAAGAGCATTGATTTGCTCAAGGAAGAGTTTGCTTGGGATGGTACGAACGACGCTGGTGAAGCCGTGCCAAGTGGTGAATACAGCTTTAAAGTGACTTCGCGCAATGCAGATGGCGAAGTAACAATGTTAGATACAGAATTACCTGCTCGCATTAATAGCGTTACGATTAATGGTGAGCAAGGTACTACACTTAATGTTCAAGGTGTCGGCAGTCTTAAACTGAGCTCCGAGCTTGAAATTATTGGTTAGCTGAGGAATTAATTATGGGTTTTAATACAGCACTTTCAGGTATCAAAGCGTCCGCTGACTTTCTCAGCACTACGGGTAACAACATTGCCAACTCTGATACAACAGGCTTTAAAAAATCACGTGTAGAGTTTGGTGACTTGTACAACACTAATGTCATTGGTGCTGGTAGCAGCAACACTATTGGTAGTGGTGTGGCTGTAAATAATATTGCACAAGAGTTTTCATCGGGTAATATTTCTTATACGGATAACAACCTAGACTTAGCGGTTGATGGAACAGGTTTCTTTGTTTTGGATGTGGGTGGTACGCAAGCGTACACGCGTGCTGGCGACTTCAAGTTAAATGAAGAAGGCTACTTGGTGACGAATGATGGTGCCAATGTGCAGGGCTATAACGCTGTTGATGGTATTATTGGTGGTAGTCTTGAAGATCTTGTAGTCCCAACGGAGCGTATTGCACCTGAGGCGAGTACGGCGCTTACGATCGAATCGAACTTAGACTCTCGACTAGATGATGTGCCACCGTATATTTCATCGACTTTTGATCCTGGTGATCCAGATACTTATACCTTTACACAAACGCAGAACGTGACCGACTCAGGTGGCGTTCAGCATGTGGCAACCTACTTTTATGCTAAAGCAGAGACTCCGAATACGTATCAGGTTTATGCGACGGTAGATGGTGAGCTGGTTGATGATACAGGGGCTGACTGGTTAGGTGATACTTTTGTTACCTTTGATGATGCTGATGGGTCAGTATCTGGCACGGCGTTTGACCCTATTTATACGGGTGCTACTGAGCCCGTAAGTGGGGATATTGTGCCGCCTGGTGCGCCGACGGATATTCAGCTTATTAATGGTACCTTTCCTTCAGGAGATAATTTGCCTTTGGCAAATGGTGTCTTGGCTGTGGCAGATTTTACTGATGCAGACAATTTTGTTCGTCCTTCGTTTGATCCTGCTGACCCATCGTCTTATACCTACGGTAATACTAATACGGTCTATGATGCCTTGGGTGAGGAGCACACTATTGGTTATTATTTCATCAAGCAAGGCGAAAATAATACTTGGGAAATGAAAGTAACAGTAGATGGTGAATCCACTTATTTTGATGCTGCTACTGGTCAAGATAAGCCCTTTTTAACTGAGGATACTGTTGTGCAGTTTGATGCTCAGGGTAACATTACCGGCTCGTACATAGGTTATGCACCGTATTCTGTACCAAGTCCAACTCAGCTAAGTATCACAGGCTGGGATCCAACCGATCCTTTTGCTGAGCTAGATATTAGTTTGGGTGAGTCGACTCAGTATGCTCTATCAAGTTCCGATGTATTTAGCCAAGATGGTTTCTCTGCGGGTGAGCTGCAGGGAGTTAGCTTTGATGAAGATGGTTTCCTGATTGCCAGCTATACTAACCAGCAAACTGCGGTACTTGGTCAAATCGCCTTGGCGAACTTTGATAACGTAGATGGTTTAACGCCAGCGGGTGATACGGCATGGGTGGCAAGTTCTGACTCTGGGGCGGCAAATGTCGGCAAGCCTAATACTGGTACTTTTGGTAGCGTTCAAGGTGGTGCGTTAGAAGAATCTAATGTGGATATCACTGAAGAGTTGGTTGCCTTGATTGAAGCGCAGCGTAACTATCAGGCGAACTCTAAGACGTTAGAGACCGAAAATACAGTGACACAGACGATTATCAACTTACGTTAATCGGTTTTAATGATGTGAAAGCCCAGCCTATGCTGGGCTTTTTTGTGTCTGTTGCTTTCTTTTGTGAACTTGGCACGTAATTTGTTACACATTCCCTATAAGCGAATTTAAGCGCAGTTTGAAGAGTGAGGGTAGGGTATGGATAGAGCACTGTATTTAGCAATGAGTGGTGGCACCCAAGTAATGAATGCTCAAGCCATTCATGCCAACAACTTAGCAAATGTCTCTACAACCGGCTTTCGCTCTGACTTTGAGCAAGCGCGTTCTATGCAAGTGAATGGTGATTTTCATCCTTCACGAGTGTATGCCATGACTGAAAACCCAGGAACAAATTTCGATATGGGAGTCTTGCAGCAGACAGGCCGAGCAATGGACGTAGCTGTACAGGGGGATGGTTTTATTGCAGCGTTAGATGCGACTGGACAAGAGGTTTATACCCGAGCTGGTGATCTACAGCTTACCGTTTCAGGGCAATTAGTAACTGGGGCAGGTTTGCCTGTCTTGGGAGCAGCTGGACCGATATTTTTACCTCCACTTGATGATCTTTCTATCAGTGAAGATGGCACAATTTCTATTATTCCTCAGGGCGGTAACGGTACTCAAATAACGGCATTAAATCGCTTGAAGTTGGTTTCAGCGGATCCAGAGTCACTTACTAAAGGTGAAGATGGTTTGGTTCGCACAAAAAACGGTGAAGCGTTGTTGGCAAGTAATAATGTTCAGGTTCTTTCGGGTTTTTTAGAGGGCAGTAATGTAAATGCCGTTGAAGAAATGACCAGTATTATGGAGTTGTCTCGCCGTTTTGAAATGAATATCAAGGTTATGAATACGGTGCGTGAGAATGAAAATGCATCGGCACGAATTCTTGAGCGTAGCTAATAAGCTAGCGATTCTAAAAAGATAAGGAGCACACAATGCATTCAGCGCTATGGGTTGCCAAAACGGGTTTGTCAGCGATGGACAAACAATTGTCTACGATTTCCAACAACCTAGCTAACGTATCGACAACGGCGTTTAAAAAAGATCGTGCGGTATTTGAAAACCTTATGTATCAAACATTGAGAGCGCCTGGTGGGTTATCTTCACAAAACACAGAGTTGCCATCAGGATTGCAGATGGGGGCCGGTGTACGTGTGACGGGAACGCAAAAGAACTTTGAGGAAGGCGATTACAATATTACAGACCGTCAGCTTGACGTGGCGATTCAAGGTGCAGGCTTTTTTCAGGTCTTACAGCCTGATGGAACTATGGCTTATACGCGAGATGGTCAATTTCAGTTGAACAGTAATGGTGAAATTGTTGATTCAAGCGGTTTGTTAGTTCAACCTGGCATTACTATTGATCCTGATGTAGTTGAGATTACGATTGGTGAAGACGGGGTTGTATCTGTTTTACGAGCAGGACAAACCGACACAGAAGAGGTTGGTGCGTTAAATACAGCAAACTTTATTAATCCAACTGGCCTGACTTTTTTAGGTAGTAACCTCTATGGTGAAACCACAGCAAGTGGAGCGCCAATTGTGGGTGTCCCAGGAGAGAATGGGTTGGGAGCAATTAGTCAAGGCATGCTTGAGTCTTCTAACGTGAACTCGATTGAAGAGTTGGTTAATATGATTACTACTCAGCGTGCTTACGAAATGAATTCGAAAGTGATTTCAGCAGCAGATGGTATGCTCAGCTTCGTTAATCAACAGTTGTAGGGGTTTAATCCGATGCGTTACTTGTTTGCGTTATTTCCATTGGTGTTGGTGGGGTGTGCAGCGGTGGAACCTGCGCCAGTATCTGATGATCCTTACTATGCTCCCGTTATTCAGCCGACAATTCAGTATACTCAAACGAGTGATGGTGGGATTTACCAAGCAGGTATGGGGGATGTGTTTTTTGGTGATAAAAAAGCACGTCAAGTGGGGGATATTTTGACGGTCAGCTTGTCTGAAAGCACCAGTTCTACAAAAACGAATGCTGCATCAGTATCAAAATCATCTTCTGCGACGATACAGAACCCTACCATTTTAGGATTACCAATCGGTTTGGATACAAGCTTACCTGGCATGAACAGTGATTTCTCAGGCAATGCTAATGCCAATCAAAGTAATAGTTTATCCGGTAGTATTACTGTCACAGTTTATGAGGTTTACCCAAATGGATTACTAGCGGTAAGAGGTGAGAAGTGGATCACCTTGAATCGTGGTCAAGAATACATTCGTTTATCTGGTCTTGTCCGAGAGGAAGATATAAGCTCTGACAACACCGTGCAATCAACTCGGTTGGCGGATGCCCGCATTGCATACTCCGGTACTGGTGAATTAGCGTCCGGTAGTGAACAGGGCTGGTTAACAAGGGCTGTTAATACAAGTTGGTGGCCTTTCTAAACATAAAGAGAACGAGAACATGAAGACCTTTTGTTTAACGCTTTTATTGATGCTCTTTACGGGCGAGGCAATGGCCGAGCGCCTTAAAGACATTGCCAGTGTGGCAGGTGTTCGTGAAAACCAATTGTTTGGTTATGGTCTTGTGATCGGTTTGAATGGTACGGGCGACGATACTGATTTTACCAATCAAAGCTTCATTAGTATGCTAAATCAGTTTGGTATTAATCTTCCGGATGGGGCGGACACAGACTCCGATAATGTGGCCGCCGTTTCATTGACGGCAACTCTGCCACCATTTTCTAAGCCCGGCCAGTCGATTGATGTGACGGTTTCTTCTTTAGGTAATGCCAGCTCATTGCGAGGTGGAACACTACTATTATCCGCACTGAAGGGTGCAGATGGTCAAGTTTATGCGATTGCTCAAGGTAACCTTGTGGTCGGTGGTCTTGGTACTGGTGGAGCAGATGGATCCCGTCAGTCAATTGCGACGCCAACGGTAGCACGTATACCGAATGGTGCCAGTGTAGAGAAAGCGGTTGCTAACAGTTTTAATCGAGGCGATACGTTGACGTTCAATTTGAATCGTCCTGATTTTACAACAGCCAAGCAAGTTGCTGATAAAATTAATGGTCTTTTGGGGCCAGGTGTAGCTCAGTCCTTGGATGCCACTTCTATCCGTGTTACAGCGCCACGAGATCCTTCTCAGCGAGTCACTTTTTTATCTATTCTAGAAAACCTTGAAGTAGAGCTTGGTCGTGAGCGGGCAAAAATCGTCGTCAACTCGCGTACTGGCACCATCATTATCGGTCAAGATGTCACGGTTTCGCCTGCGGCAGTCACCCATGGCAGTCTTACCGTCACAATTAAGTCTAACCCTGAAATAGGGCAGCCTGGTATTTTGCCTGGTGCTGGACAAGAGCTTGCTCCCCGTCAAGAGATTGAAACCGATGAAGAGAGTGGCCATATGTTTGTATTCACTCAAGGTGCTTCTTTAAATGATATTGTGAGAGCCGTTAACCAAGTGGGCGCTGCGCCAGGGGATGTGATGGCTATTTTAGAAGGGCTAAAGCAGGCTGGTGCACTTAATGCTGATCTTGTGGTGATCTAAGGGGATTCTAATGAGTCGAATTGATAATAATGCTTTTTTTGCAGACTTTAACTCTCTTGCAAGTTTGAAGCACCAAGCGCAACAAGACCCAGATGCGGCACTGAAAAAAGTTGCTCAAGAATTCGAATCGATCTTTATTAATATGATGTTTAAGAATATGCGTGAAGCTAATGAAAATATTGGCGGAGGCTTATTTGATAGCACTCAGACCAAGCAATATACCGAGATGATGCATACTCAGATGGCTCAGTCTTTAGCAAGTGCTGGAGGTATTGGTTTATCTGAGTCTTTAATTCGGCAGCTGCAAGGAAAAGGGTCTGGTGCTAGCACACCTGATTTTCCTGAAAGCTCTGATTCAGAAACTCACTTTTTGCGCAACTTATCAACTCTGGATACAGAGAGGATTCAGGCTGTTGCCAAAAAAGCAGCCGAAGATTTTGCCGTGGCCGTTCAGGCTCCTGGCTCCTCTGCAGAACCACTTTCTGCCAAGGAGGTGGTGTTTGATTCACCTGATAATTTTGTTCAGGTACTTTGGCCTCATGCGCAAAAAGCTGGGGAGAAGTTAGGGGTAGATCCAAAAGCTATATTGGCTCAAGCTGCGTTAGAGACGGGCTGGGGTAAGCACCCAATTGCAAAGTTTGATGGTAGCCCTAGCTATAACTTATTTGGTATTAAAGCTGACCAGCGTTGGTCCGGCGATCGAGCAACAGTAAATACGCTTGAGTTTCGTGATGGTGTTGCCCAGAAAGAAAGAGCAGCATTTCGCGCCTATGATTCTTTCGAGCAGAGTTTTGATGATTATGCCAATTTTTTGCAAACCAGTGAACGCTATCAAAATGCCCTGCAAGCTGGGGATGATGCGGCAATGTTTGCCGCTTTCCTGCAAAAAGGTGGCTATGCCACTGACCCGAATTATGCCGATAAAATTTCAAGTATTTTATCGAGTAAGTGGTTTAAAACCCTTTTATAACAGTTACTTGGGTTTGGTTTATCGAAAATTATCAATTCCTCTAAGATTAAATTCAAATCTGGTAAAGTAATTGCATCAACTGTCGATATAGAAGTATACGCACTTGCGTTTATGTATCTGAGAGGTTGTTAGCATGTCTAGTCTATATTCCATTGGTTTGTCCGGTTTGCAGTCGAGTACAGCACGTATTTCGACGACGGGTCAAAATACCGCAAACGTGGATACAGAAGGATACAGTCGCCAAAATACTGCAACGGTGAGTCGTTCAGGCGGCGGTGTATTGATTCAAGATACCGATCGTATTGTAAATCATTACATCAACCAGCAGGTGTGGAACGATACCTCTAATCATAGTTACTACGAAAGCTATCGTTCTATGATGTCGTCTTTTGATGCTGTTGTAGGTGAAGAAAGTGTGTCGATCAGCAACTATTTAGACAATGCTTTCAGCTCGTTACAAAATGTTAATAGTGACCCAACGGACAGTGCAGCACGGGCGCATGCTTTTTCAAGTTTTCGGGAGCTTGTTGCTCAATATAATGAGTTATCGGGTTATGTCTCAGATCAGCGTGAATTAGCGGGTGATGAAATTTCAACTAATGTCGAAAGTATTAACAACATAACTGAACAAATTGGGTCCTTAAATAAACAAATATTCAAGCTAGAAACAACGACACAAAATTCAGCTAATGAATTGCGTGACCAGCAAGAGCAGTTGGTTAAAGAGCTCTCTGGTTTTCTCGATGTAAAAGTGAAATACGATGATAACAAGCTGATGACTGTCAATCTGTCCTCCGGTCAGCCCTTGGTTTTACAAGGAAATAACAACTCATTAGGGTTAACAACAGACCCTAAAAATCCTGATGCCCAAGTAGGAGTTGAGCTAAGCTTTGGTCGCTATGAAGTTGGTATACCGACTGATGAGCTTGGTGGTTCAATGGGAGGATTAATTGCGTTTAGGAATGAGTTTGTTAACACGGCTGAACGCATGTTAGGTCAGCAAGCATTGGTGTTGGCTGACACAATGAATCAGCAAAACCAGTTGGGCTTAGACTCGAATGGTGATTACGGCATTAATTTATTTTCAACAACCCCTATTGAAACCGTCAACAATCCAAATAATGACGATTCATCAGCTAGTATTGCCGTTAGAGTGACGCCAGGTGCTTCGAGTGAAATCACGACAGATACCTATGAGGTGGTGATGAACTCAGCTACTGAGTTTAAAGTTGTGACGTATGATCCAGAAGGGCGTATTTCTCGAGAGTCGGATGCTATTGATATTTCTGGTGCAGCATTGGGGGACTACGTTACCGTACCCGAGTTCGGCATTGATATCCAAGTCAACACACCGGCAAATTATGCATCTGATGATAGATTTCAGTTTATTCCGACGAAAGAGGCCGCTTCATCATTACGTTTAAGTGCTCGCACTGGGGATGATCTAGCGTTAGCCGCGCCGATTACTGTATCTCGAGGCGATCAAAACTTATCAGAAGCATCCATTAGTATTTCATCAATAACAAGTACTGATCCATCCGCTTCGGCTTTTACGCAAAGTGGCGGCTTGTATAATTTTTCACCTCAGGCTTTGTCATTTGACGAAAACGGAGAGGTGACTGTCTTTGATGGTAATTCACCCGCTAACATTTTAGCCGGCCCGCAAGCGTTGACAGACTATACTGATATTTTAGAGGAGCTTGGGCTAGCGGCGGGAGCAGGGTTTGATATTAATCTAGATGGCCCACCTAAACCAGGTGATAGTTTTTTAATTGGATTTAATGCAAATGGCAATTCTGATAATTACAATGGATTGATATTGGCCAATTTACAGAATGAGTCTACGGTTGGTGGAACGCGATCTTATTCTGCAGCCTTTTCTTCTTTGGTCACTGAAGTAGGTAGCTTAACGGCCTCGTTAGAAACGAATGTGAATTCGAGTGAAATTGTGATGAATCAATCGGTCGCAGCACGAGATCAAGTGTCTGCAGTAAGTTTGGACGAAGAAGCCGTAAATTTGTTGCGATATCAGCAGTCTTATACCGCATCCGCTCAAGTATTAACAGCCGCTCAAAGTACATTTTCAACGCTTATTAGTGCGCTGAGGTAGGTAAATTATGCGAGTCACTACAAACTTAATTTTCAACCAATCCGAACTTTCCATGTCGAAGGCAAATGAACGTTATTTAAAAGTTCAGGAGAAAATTGCCGAGCAGTCGGATATTGTTCGTCCCAGTGATGACCCGAACGGGGCTGGTCAATTACTTCGATATGATGCGGATACTAAGTTACTTGAGCAATATGAAGAGAACATGACCTTGGCTACTAATGCCTTGGAGTATGAGTCAGTTGCTTTACAGAGCATGAATACTACGCTTGATGAAATTAATAGGCGGATGATTCAAAGTCAAAATGGTGCAAACTCCCAAATTGATTTGGATACCTTAGCAGGTGAAATGGAGAATTTGTTAGCCTCGGTGGCTGATTTAATGAATTCTCAAGATTCAAACGGTAAATATATTTTTGCTGGCACAAATGCTAATTCACCGGCCTTTGTAAAGGATTCTAACGGATTTTATCAATATACAGGTAATGAAGCACAGAAAAGTGCCCAAATAGGAGATGGTGTTTCTATTGCAACGAATGATTCGGGCAAGAAAGTCTTTCAGGATGCTTGGACTAGAAATACTTTCTCTGTTACTGGTGGGGCAGCGAATTTTTCATCAAGAGTGAGTGATCAAGGTGCCTATGATTCTTTCTTGGATAGCCGATTTATAAATCCTTCATTAGGCGTGACACCTTCACCCAATGATTTTCAGTTGGCTACGATTGCTCCAGATCAATTTGAGTTTAGAGATAGCTCGGGTGCGGTCTTAGCATCAGGTACAGTTCAACAAGGCGAGCCTGTTACGTTTAATGGTATGGAGTTTACTTTGACAGGCCCTATAGGTAGCACTGCAAATTTCAGTTTTGATCAGCCTGCGCGAGATAATGTGATCAATCAAATTCAATCGGCTATCGATGCCTTGCGCGATCCTAGTTTAACGCCGCAACAAAAAAACGAAGCGCGATTGGATGCGTTTACTAGTATTGAAAATACACAGACTAATATCGCCACTGCTTCCTCATCAGTAGGGGCGCGTATCAACACGATTGATAATCGTACTGAGTACAGTGCGTCAAAGAAAATTTTCAATCAATTAGCGCAAGAAAATGTTGGTGGCTTAGATGTATTTAAAGCATCAACTGAGCTGCAATTGAGTGAGTCGGCTTTACAGGTATCTCAGTTGCTATTTCAGCGTATCAGTTCGTTATCACTGTTTAACTCGCTTTAATGGATAAGGGGATATAATGGCGAAGTTTGATGTTTTAAGCTTATTTGGCGTGAATGTCGACTTTGGTTATTTTAATGTTTTTGAACTTATTGATGTTTTAGGGTTACGAAGTCGTGTTTTAAAAACGTCTCGTGTTGCTAACCTCATAAAGCAGCATGGTAGAAAACACCATATTGTCAGTGTTGTTATTCGCCAAGTGGTGCTGTCTGAGCTTGAATCGATCTTAGACGGTAGTTTGCTTGCTTATGACCCAAATTTTCAAGAGAGCCCCATTACCACAAGTGAATATGAGCGTCGGTATGAGGCTGAAGATAAGCTAATATTGATATGTAATTCACTGGTGCTTGGTAAATCTGTAGTGAGTGTTCGCAGATTGAAAGGGGCAGACTTTTCAAGAATACCTCGAGAACTGACTACTAAAGGACGAAGCCTCTACCAATACTTCCGTCAAATACTTAACGATAATACTAGAGATTACGTATTGAGTTACAAGGAAGGAAAAACCACTGTTGGCAATAACTCTTCGTTGGCTTCTAATGGAACCTTACAAAAACCTAAAGAAAGGGTTACCGAGTCTTCGGTTTTATCTGGTAAGCGACTCAGTACTGAGCCAGTTCCTTTCGCCAAAGAAATACGGACTGCGTTGAGCTTAATGTCGCAAGGTGTTGAGCTGGTTACCGAACAGGTAAAAAGTGTGTTTAATGGGGCACCTCTTGCAGTAAATTCTCTTGAAGAATATTGTACCAAGCTAAGTCAATCTTACGACCGTAATCCCCACTCAATTTTGGCGGTTCGTCATATTCAAAATACGGAAGAATATACTGCTCAACACAGTGTTGCGTGTGCAATATTAGCGTGTCACTTGGCAAAAAGCCTGCAATTGGATCTACGTTATGTGAATGTGATCACGCTGGGGGCGCTTGTTTTTGATTTAGGGCGTTTCAAATTGCCTGAGATCATAGCAAAGAAGCCAGGAAAACTAACGGATGCTGAATTCCAGTTAACCCGTAAGCATTTGCATTTTGGAGAGGTTATTTTGGCTGCTGGCGAGAATGTACCGAAAATGGTGTATCAGATGTTATGGGAGCATCATGAGCGTATAGATGGCTCAGGTTATCCTCAAGGAAAAATAGATAAAGAAATTTCTATATATGGCAAAATTGGCGCAATAGTTGATGCCTATGATTCGCTAACATCTGAACAGTCTCATAAAAAAGCGCTTACGCCTACTGAAGCTCTAAGTAAAATGAATAAAGAGTCTGGTTTGGCATTTGATAAAAAGCTCTTGTCTATATTTGTAGAGAGTCTTGGTGTTGTCCCTGTAGGTTCCTGTGTAGAGTTGAGTAATGGCCGTTTAGCGTTTGTTTTAACTCTTAACACTAGGTTGCAGCCTTCTCTTTTAAGACAGGTGTTCAGCTTGTCTTCTAAAGCATTTATTTCCCCTGCAGATATGATCTTAGATAAGAGTGGAAATACTCGCATAGCTAAGATTGTGTCACCCTCATCCTATGGTTTGCGATTTATTGATCATATTAGCTAATTTTTTCTAAAGGTTTTGCTTTTCTAACCGTAAATGTAATCACAACAAAGCATATTCAAATCGATTGTCTGAACTGAAAAAAAATTAAAAAAAAAGTTAAAGGTTTTTTCAAAGTTGACGATAACAATTATATGCAATAAGCAGCCAAATAATTAATTAAATCAAATGGTTGCAGATATTTTTTTACATTTTTAGGAGAACTTCATTATGGCTTTATACGTAAATACAAACGTCTCATCGCTTAATGCTCAAAACCAAATGACTAAGACTGGTAGTCAGCTTGATACGGCTTACCAGCGCTTGTCCTCTGGTATGCGTATCAACTCTGCGGCAGATGATGCTGCTGGTCTACAAATCTCAAACCGTTTGACATCTCAAATTAATGGTCTTAACCAAGCAGTACGTAATGCAAATGATGGTATCTCTCTAGCACAGACGGCTGAAGGTGCGATGGATGAAACAACTAATATTCTTCAGCGTATGCGTACTTTAGCAATTCAATCTGCGAACGGCTCTAACACTGATGAAGACCGCGTGGCTCTTCAGCAAGAGATTGCACAACTTGCTACTGAGGTAGACCGTATTTCTTCTACAACTACTTTTGGTGGTCAAAAACTACTAGATGGTAACTACGGCGGTTCATTTCAGGTTGGTGCTGATGCTGACCAAACCATTAGTTTTAATATTGCTCAGATGAATATGTCAACTCTAGGTGTGGCCTCACCATCTGTATCGACTGCAGCGGGTGCTCAGCAGTTGATTTCAGATGTGAGCAGTATGATTAAGACAGTTGATAGTACGCGTGCGGAGCTGGGTGCGGTTCAGAACCGTTTTAGCTCAACTATTAATAACTTAAGTAATATCTCTGAGAATGTATCCGCTGCTCGCTCGCGAATTCGTGACACAGACTTTGCTGTTGAGACTGCGAAGCTAACAAGTGCACAAATTTTACAACAAGCAAGCTCTACTATTCTTGCTCAGGCTAACCAGCGTCCGCAAACCGCCTTGTCTCTACTTGGGGGTTAATAATAGTTAAAAAAAGAGCGGCTGATCAGGCCGCTCGTGATACGAAGCAAATTTCGAATACCGGAGGTAAGAGGTTTTGGCGAAGGTATCCGAAACGTTTCGCTTCTTTCTCCTAGAAGTGATTTTGAGCCAAGTGTTAGCGCACTTGGCTTTTTTTATGGAAACTTGGCGAGTTTCCATAATGATTAAAGCAAAGGGTGTGCCAAATGGTTTTGTTTGGATCGAATGCTTTGAATATCGAATTTACAGTGCTATTTCAGAAAAAAATTTTAGAATAAAAACATAATAACATCAGTGGTTTGCCGTAATGGTGGCTGTTTTTTGCCGAAAGCGGAAAAAAAAATCAAAAAAAAGCTAAAGCTATTTTTGATTGGGCCGTTAACGATTACAAGAGGTTTAAGGTGTTAGTGGGTTTGGCGACCCTACACCGATACAGGGTTCTGCTTGGCGGCAGGCCTAAATGGCGAAACTAGGAGGCTATTATGGCTTTATATGTAAATACTAATACATCTTCTCTGAATGCTCAGAATCAGATGATGAAAACTGGTAGTCAGCTTGATACGGCTTATCAACGTTTGTCTTCTGGTATGCGTATCAACTCAGCGGCAGATGACGCAGCTGGTCTGCAAATATCAAACCGTCTTACGTCTCAAATAAACGGGCTAAACCAAGCAGTACGTAATGCGAACGATGGCATCTCTTTGGCTCAAACAGCAGAAGGTGCGATGGACGAAACAACTAACATGCTGCAGCGTATGCGAACATTAGCTGTTCAGTCTGCCAACGGTTCTAACACTGATCAAGACCGTGTAGCTCTTCAAGAAGAGATCGTACAGTTAGCATCTGAAATTGATCGTATTTCTTCTACCACAACTTTCGGTGGACAAAAACTTCTAGATGGTAACTATGGTGGTTCATTCCAAGTTGGTGCGGACGCTCAACAAACAATCAGTTTTAATATTACACAGATGAATATGTCGACTCTAGGTGTGGGTACACCATCAGTATCGACAGCTGCTAATGCTCAACAGCTGATTTCTGATGTGAGTAGTATGATTAAGACTGTTGACAGTACTCGTGCGGAGCTTGGTGCAGTCCAAAACCGTTTCAGTTCAACTATCAGTAACTTGAGTAATATTTCTGAAAACGTATCTGCTGCTCGCTCGCGAATTCGTGATACAGACTTTGCTCAAGAAACTGCGAAGTTAACAAGCGCACAAATTTTGCAGCAAGCAAGCTCATCAATTCTTGCTCAGGCTAACCAACGTCCCCAAACTGCGCTATCCTTACTAGGTTAATATTAGTAATACTAAAAAGCTGGAGTATTACTCCAGCTTTTTTATTTTGGGAGAAAACCCATGTCTATTAGTTCTGATTTTTCAAAATTATCGTTAACTCAACCCCAAACAGGTCAGACGACTCAGGTTGCTGAGCGCGAGTCACTAGATGCTTTTCAGAAAAATGCTAAAGTTGTGGAGCCGACTGCCGAAAGCAATAATATGAATAATGCATCGCATCAGAATAACGGTGAGTTAAATGATCAGCAAAAAGGCCAAGTTCTAAGTGTTGACGACAATGACGTTGAGGATGTTAACATCAAAATGCGTCAACTTAGTGTTGGTATATCGTTCGAGAAAACTGACGATGGAGAAAATAACATCGTCAAAGTTATAGATCAAAATACAGGTGATATTGTACGACAAATCCCATCCGAAGAGTTTCTTGAAATGTCTAAAAGACTTGATGATATCTTTGGTGAGCTAAACGATTTGAAAGGCAATCTCATCAATAGTGAAGTGTAAGCTCTTACTTTCTATTTGGTAGAGAGGGGTAGGTAATATGTCTGTTACATCATTAGGTGTTGGTTCTGGTTTAGATCTAGAGTCGTTAGTAAGAAATATGGTTAGTGTGCAGCGCGACTCTAGAGTGGCCTCGTACAATGACAAAATAAGCGATTACAAATCTGAAGTATCTTCGTACGGTGCTGTGCGTTCTGCAATGGAGAAATTTCAAGAGTCAGTATCAAGTTTAAATGATGTCAGCTTATTTAATGGCCGTACTGCAACGATGGAGCAGCCTTCATCAGGCGATATTGTCTCAGTAACGGCGGACAGCGATGCTTCAAACGGTTCATACAATATATCGGTAGAGCAGTTGTCCCAAGGTAGTCGAAGCGTTTCAGCGCAGGGGCTATTTTCCAGTGCCAGTGATGAAGTGTCAGCTTCTGGCGGAGAGTTGACCTATACAGCAGGTAGTGAAACTTTTTCAATAAATGTTGCAGCTGGCGCTACTCTTGAAGAGCTTCGTAACCAGATCAATGATGCAAGTGATAATTTTGGTGTCTCAGCAAACCTAGTAGATGACGGTAGTGGTAACGTTTACTTATCTCTGACATCTGAAGTATCAGGTGCTGGTAATGATCTTGTCGTTCAAAGTGGGGATGCTTCATTAGACAGTGTGGCATCAGTTGCAGCTGGTGGTGGTGCTGGCGGGCTTTCTATTGCTGCAGGTAATGAAGCGAAAGATGCGATTATAGATGTTGATGGCATTACTATACGCAGTGATAGTAATAAGTTTGACAGTGCTGTTTCTGGTTTGGAAATTGAAGTACTTGCAGTTTCTGCCTTGGACTCAGGCGGTAACCCTGAAACAGCTAAAGCGGAAATAGGTTTCGACGTAGATGCCGTTCAGGAGACGTTGGAGAATTTCGTAAGTTCATACAATTCATTATTAAGTGTGTTTGACAAGCAAACAAAAGCTGGTGAATCGTTGAACGGTAGCAGCATGATTCGAAATATAGAATCCTCTCTGAACTCAGACTTAATGACGGAATTTACCGGAGCAGGCACTTTAAGCAGTATATTTGATATCGGTATTGAAATGGATGATAAGACAGGTAATCTGTCTCTTGATTCAACTAAGTTTTCAGATGCTATGAGTGGCAGCTATGATGATGTAGCCACCTTGTTCTCTGGAGATGCAGGCCTTGGTAACATAATGGATCAGTATTTAGATAACTTTACTGGTTCTGGTGGCCTAATCAACACTATTGTTGATTCAACCAACGAATCTGTAAGTGACACAGAAGGCCAACTCGAAAATTACGAATATCGTATGGAACAATACGAACAAAGGCTTCGCGACCAATTTACTCAATTGGATTCTCTTTTAGCAAGTATGAACTCCAATGGTAACTACTTGATGTCTCAGCTGAGTAGCTTAAGTAATAATAACGGATAAGGTGTCACTATGTACGCTAATAAAGGTATTAATGCATATAAAAAAGATTCTCTAAAATCTGATTTAGCGGGTGCTGATCCACATCGTGTAATTCAGTTATTAATGCAGGGAGCGTTAGAGCGACTTGCGTTAGGTAAAGGGATGATTGAGCGTAAAGATTTACAGGCCAAATCCATTACTTTGACGCGTGTTGTTGAGATTATAAATGCTCTCAGAGATGCTCTAGATAGAGACTCGAACCCTGAGCTTGTTGATAACTTAAGTGATTTGTATATCTACATGATTGAGCGTGTGCATGAAGCAAGTGTAAATATGGATGCTTCAAAAATTGATGAAGTCATGGGGCTAATGCTAGAGATAAAAGGTGCTTGGGATCAGATCAGTGATGTGGATAAGCAAGCTGCAGCGCAAGTTAGTTACTGATGTCCGAAGAAAAACAGCCCGATCCAAATTTGCTCGAGCTAGTATCTAAGCTTGAAGGCGCTCTACAAACTGAGGATCTAGAATCTATCGTATTGCTTAATGAAGATGTCACTAAACTTATTAGTAATGATCTAAATCGTCGCTTCCTTGAAGATAATCAAAGCCAACTGCAGAAATTATACTTTCTAATTCGTAAATCGGAAGGCTTTGTTTCTAGCTATCGTGCTAAAATAAAAGACAACCAATCGCAATTGAATAAAAAACGTAAAATATCGAAAAGCTATTCAGATGTAGATAAGCTGTAGTGTTCCTGTTTAATAAAGGGTGGTTGTAAATGTGTTCTTCTAAATCTGAAAGTATTCTGCAGCGATACCATAATGGTGTTGAAAGGCTAAAGCTTAAAGATGATGTTTTTTCTGATAGATATGTAAAAAATATTCAAGCATTTAATAAGTACTATCCAGATATTTATGATCAAATAATTTCTTATGTACCTAAAAGGAATTCTATATTTTTAGATGAGGATGGCGGTCTTAATATCTTTGATGAAGAACATGAGACATTCTTGTTTGATAAGCCTCCTCTAGATTCTACTATCGAAAAAGTAAGGGATTATACACAAGCCCCTCATAGGACGAGCCTTAATATAAAAGGTGGTAGAGGCCTAACTCGTCATGAGCATTATATGCGTCGATTAGATGCATTTTTACAGAAAGATGCTTATGAAAAACAAGAGGACTTACCTGAGTATGTTCCTTCTATGCTGATGTTTGGTCTAGATTTTGGGTACAGTCTTTATTTTCTTAATCAATCTTATAAAATTGGAACATTATATATATATGAGCCAGATTTTGATTTTTTTTACTACTCGCTTTTTACTGTCGAATGGTTAGAAATATTTGAAAAAATCGAGAAAGAAAATGGCGTTTTACACATGTCGGTAGGAATTGATGAAAATGACTTTATAAGTCAGTACTTTTCATATATTTATACTAATGGTTTATTTTTAGCGCCAATTACTTATTTTTATTTTTCGCGACCTTTTAAAATGATGAAGAAAGCAGCGAAAATATTTTCTGATAACTATGCAAAGCAAGTATTTGGTTGGGGTTTTTTTGATGATGCGATGATGGGGATCACTCATTCATTGGAAGGCCCCAATGTTAAAAACTTATTTTTGGGTAATTCAGGTAAGTTACCTAGAAACATGGTAGACATCCCCATCTTTATATTGGCGAACGGTCCATCTTTGGATCAGAATATTGAATTTATTAAACAGCATAAAGACTCAGTAATTCTTGTCTCTTGTGGTACCACCACCAATACATTGCATAGACTCGGTATTAAACCAGACTTTCACGTGGATGTTGAACGTATGCGTTTAACGGTTGATAAGCTAGAGCCTCTGCCAGAAAGCTACTTGAGAGATGTTGCTGCTTTGACAGTGAATTTAATGCACCCTGATTTTTACAAATTATTTAATAAAGTTGGTGTAGCGTTAAAGCCAGGTGAGGCGTCTTCAACTTTAATTCAGAAATTAGCTAATAAACTTGGTGTAACCCCCCCGCTTCTAATGAACTCCGGTCCTATTGTTGCAAATACCGCGCTTGCTTACTTTACCTCATTTAAATTCAGGAATATTTATCTTTTAGGTGTGGATTGCGGTTTTAAATCTGGCGATAAACATCACTCTATTCATAGTGGTTATTATAAAGACGGGAAATCAACAACGTTATTACATTATAAAGGTGCAAAGTTATCTGAAAATGAAGGTAATTTTGGTGGCACTGTTTATTCTGACTATATATTTAATAACTCAAGGTTGTTTTTAGAGGAGAGTATTAAGGAATCATACGATAGGGATAAATTGTTTTCATGTTTTAATATGTCAGATGGTGCAAATATTAAAGGTGCTTTACCTTTGTTTGAAGATGATTTTATACCTTACTTAGGAAAGGTTGATAAGTCCTTTGTTGTGGAATACCTTTTTGAATCTTATTTTATTGAAGCTTCATTTAAAGATGCTGAGAGAGAGTTTTTACTTGTAAAAGATGAGCTAGAAGGCTTGGCTGGTTTTATGATGTCTGGTTGGAGTGATGTAGAAAGTCGTTCTGATATTATGAAAAAGCTAGAGGGTTATAATAGAAGGATTGGTGACTGTTATAATGGTCAGTTTCCTGAAGTTTTTGAACTGGTTATTGGTTCTTATACTTATTTTGCTTCGTATTTATCTATGTTTGTTTTTCAAAACAAGTTTTCAAGTGACGTGCTGCACGACGCTACAGAAATGTACGATATTTGGTGTGAATTCTTGCAGGAAATACTTAAGAGCTTTACGGACCTTAAACGCTTTTTTGATGAAGGAGATGATTTCCTGATGTCGAGATATAATGCATGAGTTTTCTAAAGTATAACTTTATCATTGCCGAGTTATCTGGCAATCACGACCAAGATTTTGATACAGCTAAGGCTATGGTTAAAGCGGCTGCGGAAGCAGGCGTGGATGCGATAAAGCTGCAAACCTATACCGCAGATACCATGACGCTGAATGTGCGTAACGAAGAGTTTATGATTGGTGAGGCGGATAGCTTGTGGCAAGGGCAAAATCTTTATGATTTGTACGATAAAGCCTGCACACCATGGGAATGGCATAAGCCTCTATTTGAGTACGCAACTTCACTCGGTCTGATAGCCTTTAGCTCACCTTTTGATGCGAGTGCGGTTGAGTTTCTGGAAAGTCTGAATGTTCCACTTTATAAAGTGGCTTCGTTTGAACTGACGGATATTCCACTCATTCAGAAGATTGCTGAGACGGGTAAACCAACCATAATGTCGACAGGTATGGCAACGCTTGAAGAAATTCAAGACGCTGTCTCTGCTTTTCGACATATCAGTGATGCTGAGTTAGTGTTATTAAAATGTACCAGTACCTATCCTGCCGATATGGCAGACTCCAACTTAGCGACGATTCCTGATCTAGCTGAGCGCTTTGATTGTCGAGTAGGGTTGTCAGACCATACCCGTGGTATTGGGGCGTCTGTTGCTTCGATTGCGTTTGGAGCGACAGTCATTGAAAAGCACTTTGTGTTAGATCGCTCAGCAGGCGGCGTAGATGCAGAGTTTTCTATGGAACCCGGTGAAATGGCGGCGCTGGTGGAAGCTTGTCAGCAAGCTTATACGGCCATTGGTTCTATTATGTACGGTGGCTCAGATGCAGAACAAAAAGCCAAAAAATACCGACGATCGATTTATCTTGCTCAAGATCTTTCTGCTGGTACAGTCCTTCAGCCAGAACATATTAAAATTATTCGCCCCTCGTTAGGGCTGGCACCAAAACATTGGAATAATGTACTGGGTAAGACGCTCTCATCAAATGTTCAGTTAGGGCAGCCCTTATCATGGGATCTACTCAATTAAACGTTATCATTCGTGCCGATGCCTCTGTACAGATTGGTATGGGGCATCGTGTACGCAGTGACGTGCTTGCTCACGAATTTAGGCAGCAAGGCGCCGTTGTTACGTTCGTGGTTCATGCCTCTTGCTCAGCGTTTGCAAAGGCTGGCGACGTCCTATTTGATCATGAATCAGAGTGGCTTGATCTCGCTTCGCGTGCAGATATTTTAGTGGTAGATCACTATGGCTACGATGTGTCAGCGATTAATGAACTCTTTGAGTTTAACCCAAATCTTTTAGTGCTGGACGACAATAATAATCGTGGTGATTTTAACTGTCGCTGGCTACTAAACCCTCTCTCTTTGCGATACTCAGAAACAGTTCAGTTTCCTTTAACTGGAGGGCAATATGCTCTACTGCGACCACAATTTTCTAAGTGTCGAATAGTAAATCCAATAGGGCGGCAAAAACTGTTGCTCACTTTTGGTGGTACTGACCCTCTTGAATTGACATTACCCTTTATTAAGTCATTGTTTAAAAAAGGCTTTCCTACTGATTTTTTGCTGATTATGGTAGGCTCAGGCGTACAGGATGCTAAAGAAATACAGGATTATTGCCGTCAACATCATATGGAATGCCAGATTGGTGTAAACCAAGTGTCTGAGCTGATGGCGCGTAGTCGTTATGCCATTTCAGCAGCAGGCGGCACCTTGTTCGAGCTGGCTTGTATGGGGGTACCAACGCATTTTATTCAAGTGGCAGAGAACCAAAAAAATGCACTTGATGAGCATGCTTTATTAGGTTGGTGCTCGGCGACAAATTTTGTTGATTGCTTACCAAATGAACGACAGGTTTTGATCGATCAAGTGGTAGATGATGTGATAAGAACTTGGCAGAGCGATTTAGCAGAATGCATTCAGTTAGCTGAGCGCTGTATTGACGGACAAGGCGCGCAACGTGTGGTTGAAGCCGTGTTGGCGTCTCGTTTGATAAAAGAATGAAACCTTGCTGGAGCACTATGACAGTGATATTTAAGCGCTACCAAATTGAGTTTCGAGCCATTGAGCATGACGATATTGAGCAATTACGTCAGTGGCGCAATCGTGAGGATATTCGCTTAATGATGGTTGATCAGAGCGAAATCTCTGTCGAGCAACAGCAGGCATGGTTTGAGCGTTTATCTACACAAACCAATCGCTACCATTTTGCGCTGTGGTTTCGTGATCAATTGATTGGTTATGCGAATACATCGTTAGATGAGCCAGACAGTGCAAGCACTGGGTTATACATAGGCCATGAAAAATACCGTGGCAGTATGCTCGCGATTTGTGTGGGAGTAGGTTTGAGTGAATGGTGTTTTGAACAGTTACCGATTTCAAGTATTGATGCACAAGTTGCACCCTATAACCAAGCGGCATTGCGATTCAATGAAAGCTTGGGTTATCGAGTGGTTGAGCAAAATGAAAACTGGGTGTTTCTAAGCAAAACGCAACACGAGTTCGAGCAAGCAAGAGAGCGTTTATTGCCGATGTTGTCGCGGTTCTCGTAAACAATCGAGTGTCGTGGCGTAACCGTTAGAACAATAGGTATAGATTAAAATGACAAATACTGATCGCTTGGTCGCAACGTTTGCGAGTAGTTTAAATATCGAGGCAAGCCAAGTGGTGGACGGGCTGGAATACAACACCATTCCTCAATGGGACTCAGTGGCGCATATGGTATTGGTTGCCGCGTTAGAAAAAGAGTTTGATGTCATGCTGGATATGGATGACATCATTGAGATGAGCTCGGTAGGCATTGCCAAAGAGATTTTGACAAAACACGATGTTGTATTTTAAACATACAAACTAAGGTCAGATAATGCAGCCAGCTAGCTATAACCCATCACAGCAAGCCAACAAAGCCGTTCTAATTACAGGGGCCACCAGTGGCATTGGTATGGCACTGGCGCAACAGCTAGCAGAGCTGGGTTACTTGGTTGTAGTGAACAGTCGTAGCGAGGCAAGCTGCAAAGCACTAGCGGAGTCGATTGGTGGTTTAGCGTTACCATTTGATGTGACCGATGAAGCGGCCTTAAAAGTTGCTTTTAAAACATTAAATGGCTATCTGCGTGACAACGAGTTGAGTTTATACGGACTGGCCCATTGCGCAGGCTCTATGATTACCCAGCCATTTCATTTCACCAATACCGCAGCGCTGCAGCAGATGCTGAACGAGCATGTCACTGGGACTTTTTTACTCAGTCAGTGGTCTTCAAAACTGATGATGCGTGAACAGCAGGGGAGTATCACGTTGTTGTCCTCGGTGGTTGCACAACAGGGCAGCGTTGGGCAGGTGGCTTATGCGTCTGCAAAAGCGGCGATTGAGGGGATGGCTAGATCCCTCGCCAAAGAACTAGGCCAATATGGTATTCGCGTGAATGCCGTTGCACCGGGTGTGATTGATACACCATTAATTGCCGAGCTTCATGATGAAAAACGTAACGAGATTGCGCAATCGACGGTACTGAAACGCCTAGGTCAGCCAGAAGATGTTGCTAAGGTATTGGCGTTTTTACTCAGCGATCAAGCGGGCTTTATGACAGGTCAGACTCTCGCAGTAGATGGCGGCTTGCAGTTGCCCTAAGGACTCACGATGCAGCTTATCGAACGAATCAAACAGCACACGGGTATTGCGCTAGTTGATGCTGAGCAAACCGTGTCTTATGGGCAATTGGTTCAGCAAGCTGAGCAGATGGCGAGTCAATTAGCTGCCCATCAGCTAGTCGCCTTGGTGATGGAGAATAGTGTCGCCTCCATCATCGATTATCTGGCGTGTCTGATGGCGAGAGCGCCCATGATCTTGTTAAGCGATATCACTCAGCTTGAGCTTTACATGGAGTATCAGCCCAATTTCCTGTTACACAGCAATCAGGCCTCAGCGCTGACGCCATTAAGTGTAGGGCAGAAAACGCATGACGATTTGCGTCTGTTACTGTCCACCTCTGGCAGTACTGGTTCACCAAAAATGGTGCGATTATCGGCGCAAAATTTAGATGCTAACACCGCCGCCATTGTGGAATATTTAGAGCTTGATAACACCGCACGTTCCATCACGTTGTTACCGTTAACCTATTCGTTTGGTTTGTCTATTCTGAATTCCTACCTATGGGTAGGGGCGAGCTTAGTGATCACTCAGACAAGCATTACAGACAAAGCCTTTTGGACACTGATGAAAGAGCAGGCTGTCACTTCTTTGTCCGGTGTGCCCTTTCATTTTGAAACCTTGCAGCGTTTACGCTTTTTCAATATGTCGCTGCCAGCGCTTAAGGTCTTTACCCAAGCTGGTGGTAAGCTGCGCAACGATGTCTTAAAAGCCTTTGCTGAGCATTGCCAAGCTAATGGTCAGCGCTTTTATGTCATGTACGGACAAACCGAAGCGGCTCCGCGTATTTCCTATTTACCTGCGGCGCATTTGTTAGAGAAAATTGGCTCCATCGGTATATCTGTGCCAGGGGGAAAACTGACCTTGGTTGATGAAAATGGCGGTAAAATCACTGAACCAGAGCTAGAAGGTGAGCTGGTCTATCAGGGCGAGAATGTCATGATGGGATACGCTAGTTCGCGGGTAGAGTTGAACTTAGGTCAGGGCGTGCAAACACTTTACACCGGCGATTTAGCGAAACGGGATGGCGATGGTTACTTCTATATCACGGGGCGTAAAAGCCGCTTTATTAAGATGCAGGGTAAGCGCATCAGTCTTGCGCACCTAGAAGAAACGTTCAAAGAGCGCGGGGTGACCGAAAATGCTTGTTTAGGGCAAGAAGACAAATTAGTGATCGCTTATGCTAACTGTCAGCATCAATCTACAATCGTCGCTTATCTACAAGAGATCAGTGTGCATCCAGCGTTTTATCAACTAATTTTGCTCGACAGCATTCCGCATACCAATAATGGCAAGGTGGATTACCGTTTACTAAAACACGAAGCGGGGTTGCGATGAGTGATTGGAAATCCCTTGAGGTCTTTGGCCTTGCCAAAGAGGATAAGCAGGCTTGGTTGCTGGATGAATTGAACCGTCTGACACTGCATCATCAGGCTAGTTGCCAGCCTTACGCCAACCTACTCGCTGGCCAAGGTCAACAAGCGGGCGTTGCTGAGTCGTTAGATGCGGTGCCGTTGGTGGCCGCGCGCTTATTCAAAATGTTACGTCTGAGTAGTACTCAACCTGAAGATGTATTCAAAACACTCACTTCATCGGGCACCACCTCCCAAGTGAAATCGCAAATCGTACTCGACCGTGATACGGCTGCACTACAGTCCAAAGTGTTAGTCTCGTTATTGTCGTCTTTTACTGGTAAAGCGCGTCGCCCAATGCTGATTATTGATCATGATGGTTTAACCTCAAACCGAGAAGGCTTTTCAGCCCGTGGTGCAGGGGTTCAAGGTCTGTCTTTCTTTGGGCGTGACCATACCTATGCTCTGAATGCGGATATGACACCCAATTGGCAAGCGATTGATGATTTCATCGCTAAATATTCCAGCGAACCCGTTTTGATCTTTGGTTTTACCTTTATGGTATGGCAACACTTTATTCAGCCATTAAAGGCGTCTGGTCGTATAGATCAACTGTCACAGGCATTGATGTTTCATTCCGGAGGTTGGAAGAAGCTTCAAGATCGAGCCGTTTCCAATGACACGTTTAAAACAACCGTGCGACAGGTGTTGGGTAAGGACGTAGCGATTCATAATTTCTACGGTATGGTCGAGCAGATCGGCAGTGTGTTTGTCGAGTGCGAACAAGGCCATCTACATGCGCCAAGTTATGCCGACGTGATTATTCGTGATCAAGAGACGTTGGAAGTAAAAAAAATCGGCAAAAGCGGTTTAATACAAGTGCTGTCCTTTATCCCGAAAAGCTATCCAGGCCACTCTATCTTAACGGAAGACCTTGGGCGACTATTGGGAGAAGACGATTGCCCTTGCGGACGCAAAGGACGTTACTTTGAAGTGTTAGGGCGTTTGCCAAAAACCGAAGTGCGAGGTTGTAGCGATGTCTTCTAATATACAGCTTTGGGCAGGAAGTCCAGACTATTTGCAGTGGTCTCGTACCCAGATAATGCCCTTTAGTGAGAAACGCGTTCAGTTTTTAGTACGACTGTCAGAAGCATTATTATCGGGGCATTACAGTGCTACCTTAATAGCGTTAGGCTTTTGGTTGCGCGAGTCGCAACTACGTCAATGGCAGCAAGAATACGCCAAAGATGACAAAGTAATACTAGCACCGGTAGGACGCGTATTTATTGTGTCGCCTTCCAATGTTGAGGGTCTATTTGCCTACAGCTGGGCCTTATCTTACCTAATGGGGAATCAAACAGTGGTGCGAGTTAGCGAGCAGCTGACCGACGATCAGCAGGCTTTGTTTACCTTGTTGGAATCATTGGATGTCCAAACAGCTGGGCTCTCTGAACAAGCGTTTATCAGCTATGACAAGCGTTCCGATTGGACATTAAAGCTGAGTCATTGGTGTCAGCTACGAATGCTCTGGGGCAGTGATCAAAGTATTGAGTCTATTCGACAAATCCCGCTGCTAGCCCAAACGCAAGAGTGGGTGTTTCCCGATCGTTACTCTGTGAGTATTTTGCATTTAACCGAAGCTGACAACGCCAAAATCCCTAAGTTAGCCGAAGGTTTTGCGCGAGATGTAAGTACTTACCAACAACAAGCGTGTGCCTCCCCTAAGTGGGTGTTTTGGTATCAAACCGATGATGCACTGCAACAGCGTTTTTGGCAAGCGGTTGATGCCTGTTTGGGGGACGTTTTCCCAGCGAATGAGCGCTTAGTTGCCAGCCAATACCTCTGTGCGCTGGGTGGCACTGAGGTGTTTCATGATAATATCAAGGTGATTGATTCTGCTACTGTTTTGGGAGGCGAGCAGCACCTAAGGGGCGTGGTTGGCCAAAGTCAATTTAGTGATCTGGCAATGATAGCCACACAACTGCCGGATCATATTCAATCCGTCGCTGCCTTTGGGCTCGATCAAACGGCAAAAGTCACTGTGGTGACACGCTCAAATGTACGTCAATTCGCGCAAATGGGTCGTGTTTTAAACTTTGATAAAGTGTGGGATGGTATTGATTTGACGACTATTTTAAGCAAAAAAGTACGTCTTTAATTTAGAAACATAAAGTCAGGCCGTTACGTTGGTTATGACACGATAAAGAGGTTAATCATGACCGAGTATTCATCATTGGAAGCACGACTTTATGCCTCCATTGCTCTGGTTCGTAGAGCGGAAGAAGTCATCTCTGAAATCTATCCCTCGGATAAAATTAAAAGCCCTGTTCATTTAGCGATAGGTCAAGAATACATTGCTGCAGCGGTCATTGATCACTTGCGTGAGACGGATTACGCCGCAGGCACTTACCGCGGTCATGGGGTGTATCTCGCCAAGGGTGGTGATTTAAACAGCATGATGGCAGAGCTTTATGGTAAAAAGACAGGGTGCGCACAAGGCCGAGCTGGCTCTATGCACTTAGTTGAGGCCAGTAAAGGTGTTATCGGTATGTCTGCTGTAGTAGGCACTGGGATTCCTGTTGCAGTCGGTCACGCACTCGCGATCAAGCAGCAGCGCCGCAACGATGTAGTGGTGGCTTTTATGGGGGACGGTTCAACTGAAGAGGGTTGCTTTAGCGAAAGTATAAACTTTGCCGCATTACACAAGTTGCCGATTTTATTTGTTGTAGAAAATAACCGACTTGCTATTCATGAGCCGCTCTATAAACGTTGGGCCGCCGATACGTTAACGGAACGTATTGCCACCTATGGTATTCCGGCTACACGCTTTTTAGAGCCCAATGTTTTAGCTATTCACGAGCATGTAGGTAAGGTTATCGATGACATGCGTTCAGGGGCAGGCCCTGCCTTTATCGAGTGTCATACCCATCGTTGGTACGAACATGTAGGGCCTTGTGAAGATTACGATCAAGGCTATCGTAGTCTCGAAGAAGGTGAGCAGTGGCGTGCTAAAGACGTTTATGTGGCCCTTGGTCAAAGTCTTGATGCAAAAGAAAAAGCTCAGATTGATCAAGATGTTGAAGCTAGAATTCAGGCTGCTGTCGAGTTTGCCGAACAGAGTCCATTCCCTGCACCTGAGGAATTATACAATTATGTCTACGCCTAACACCTCACGTTTACTCAAGTATTTTGACGCACTGCGCGAGGGCGCAGAGCAAGCCATGGATGCAGACAGTAGTGTCTTTATGATGGGCTTGGACATTGATGACCATCGTGGCATTCAAGGCTCCACAAAAGGCCTTGTTGAAAAGTTTGGCCCTGAGCGAGTATTCACCACACCATTGTCAGAAGATGCGATGACGGGGGTAGCCATTGGTGCCGCGATGGCAGGCCAACGTCCAATACATGTACACATCCGCATGGATTTCTTAATGCTGTGTATGAATCAGCTGGTGAACATTGCTGCGAAAAGCCATTACATGTATGGCGGTACCGTACAAGTGCCATTAGTGATCCGAACCATGATTGGTAAATCATGGGGGCAGGGCGCGCAACATTCACAAGGTCTACACTCCATGTTTGCTCATGTTCCTGGCATGAAGGTTGTGGCACCATCTAACGCTTATGATGCCAAAGGCTTAACGATGCAGGCAGTTCGCGATAATAATCCAGTGCTCATCATGGAGCATCGTCTACTGTACGGTACGGAAGCATATGTGCCAGAGGAGCCTTATACAGTAGAGTTTGGCAAAGCTCGTGTGTTGCGTGAAGGTAATGACATTACCATTGTCGGCGTTTCCAATATGGTGATGGAAGCTATGCGTGCCGCTGAGTTGCTAGCAGAACAAGGCATTGAGGCGGAAGTGATCGATCCGGTTACGATCTCACCGTTGGACTTCGACACCATTGAGGCGTCTGTCGCTAAAACAGGCAAGCTATTGGTAGTGGATAACGCGTGGTTAAACTGCGGCTTTTCGGCAGAAATCGTGGCGCGTGTGGCTGAGAGTGAAAATATCTCGGTAAAACCTGCCGTTAAGCGTATGGGCTTTGCTCCTACCACCTGCCCCACAACACCTTCACTAGAAGATGCCTTCTACCCAAATCCAAAAACGATAGCGATCACGGCTTACCAACTTGCTTCAGGTAAGCAAGACTGGGTACCTGCTGATGATCAGTGCCAATTGGCTTATCAAACTCAATTTAAGGGACCTTTTTAATGTCATACGATTTAGCGGCTCCGACTTGGGGGCAGGAAGAGCTAGATGCCCTGCAAACCGTTATGGATTCAGGCTTCTTTACCATGGGGCCTCGCGTTGCCGAGTTTGAACAAAAGTTTGCTGCCTATCACAACAAACAATACGGCATTATGGTGAACTCTGGCTCGTCTGCTAACTTAATTGCCATTGCTGCGTTATTTTTCAAAAAAGATAACCCGCTACAGCGTGGTGACGAAGTTCTCGTACCTGCGCTAAGTTGGGCAACGACTTATCATCCGCTACAACAGTATGGGCTTAAAGTTCGTTTTGTTGATATCGCGCTAGAAAGCTTGAATATGGATCCCGCTTTGATTGAAGCAGCGATTACACCTGGGACAAAAATGATCTTGGGCGTTAGCATCTTGGGTAATCCAGCAGCGTTAGATGTGATGCGTGATGTAGCAGATCGTCATAATCTGTACTTCATGGAAGATAACTGTGAATCCATGGATGCGGAGCTACACGGTAAAAAAGCGGGTACTTATGGCGACTTAAACACTTTTAGTTTTTTCTTCTCCCATCATATTTCGACGATGGAAGGCGGCATGATTCTAACGGACGACGAAGAGCTGTATCAGCTTTGTCGTTGCCTACGTGCCCACGGCTGGACACGTGACTTGCCCGAAGATTCGCTGTTATATGATCGTAAAGGCGAAGACTTGTTTGAAGCTTACCGCTTTATTTTGCCTGGTTACAACGTTCGTCCAACTGAGTTAAACGCCGCAGCGGGTCTGGAGCAGTTGAAGAAGCTTCCAGCGTTCACTGAAGAGCGACGGAAGAACTGGGCCTTGTTTCAAGAGCTGTTTGGCAATGATGAGCGCTTCATTATTCAAACAGAGAACGGCAAGAGCTCTTGTTTCTGCTTTACTATTATTCTGAATCCAGAAATGAATTTAGACCGTAAAGCGATTTTTGCGGCGTTGACCGAAGCGAAAATTGGCTTCCGTATCATTACGGGTGGTAGCTTCCTAAAACACGATGTCATCAAGTATTACGATTATTCGGAAGCGACTCCGGTTGTGAATGCCCATATCGCACACGACTACGGCTTTTTTGTGGGCAACCACGCATTTGATCTGAGTAAAGAATTACATTTATTAAAAGACGTTCTCGACAACGCTGCGAAGGAGTTATAAGCATGTCACAACATATTTTAGTCACGGGTGGCGCGGGTTACTTAGGTACCACAATGGTGCCTAAGTTTCTGGAGTTGGGTCATAAAGTGACCGTGTTAGATAACTTTATGTTTGGCCAAGACTCTTTAAACGCAGTGGTTGCGCACCCCAATTTTAATGTTGAGCGCGGTGATGCTCGAGATGAAGCTACCATGAAGCGTTTGGCGAAAGATGCCGATGTGGTCGTGCCATTAGCGGCGCTGGTCGGTGCTCCGTTATGTGACCGTGATCAAATTGGTACTGTGACCACAAACCGTGATGCCGTGGTGATGTTGACGAAACTACTCAGTAAAGATCAGCGAATCCTAATGCCGATTACCAATAGCGGCTACGGCATTGGAGAATCAGGTAAATTTTGTACTGAAGAATCACCACTACGGCCAATTAGTTTATATGGCAAATCCAAAGTAGAAGCGGAACAAGCAGTATTAGAGCATGGCTCAGCGATTAGCTTTCGTCTAGCAACTGTATTTGGTTTTTCCGCACGTATGCGTTTGGATTTATTGGTTAACGACTTTGTCTACCGCGCAGTGAAAGACCGTGCATTAGTATTGTTTGAGTCGCACTTTAAGCGTAACTACATTCATATCCGCGATGTGGCAAAAGCCTTTGTACATGGTCTTGAGAATTTTGACACCATGCACGGCGAAGCCTACAACGTCGGTCTATCGGATGCGAACTTGTCGAAAATGGAGCTGTGCCGACGCATTCAACAGCAAGTACCTGGTTTTACATTCTTAGAAGCACCTATTGGTGAAGATCCTGATAAACGTGATTACATTGTTTCAAACGACAAGATTGAAGCGACGGGATACATGCCAGATCACTCATTGGATCAGGGCATTGCGGAGCTGATCAAAGGTTACCGTATGATCTCTAATGCAAAATTTTCGAATGTCTAATGATGGTTGAAGATAAGCATTTTGACCTCACCGGCAAACGTATTTACGTGGCCGGTGATACTGGGCTGGTAGGAAAAGCCTTGGTGCGCGCCTTGTCTGAGCGTGATGTCACAACCATCACGGCAAGCAAAGCTGAGCTGGATTTACGCGATCAAAAACGTACCCATGAATTTATCGCAGATCACAAACCAGATGTGGTGTTACTGGCGGCAGCAAAAGTGGGCGGCATCGAAGCTAATCGAACCCTGCCAGTCGATTTTCTCTATGACAATTTGATGATCGCTAGTAATGTGATCCGCGCTTCCGCAGAGCACGGCGCTACCCGTCTAATGAACTTAGCATCCAACTGTTATTATCCCCGTGAAGCAGAGCAACCTTTGCGAGAAGACAGCTTGCTAACGGGGCCATTTGAGCCAACCAACGAAGCCTATGCTACGGCCAAATTAGCAGCCATGCGCCTGACTCAATATTATGCGTCGCAGCATGGAAAAGGCTTTTTCACTTTAGTACCGACCAGTTTATATGGCCCAGGTGATCATTTTGATGATGAGCGCGGTCATGTGATTCCGGCGCTGATCAATCGCTTCCACCAAGCGAAACAGAATGATTTAGCTGAAGTGACACTATGGGGAACGGGCTCGCCAACGCGTGAGTTTCTCTATATCGAGGACGCAGCTCAAGGCATGCTGCATTTTGTCGAGCATTACCAAGGTACTGAAGCTATCAACTTGGCGGGCGGACAATCTATCTCCATACGCGAATTGGGCGAAACCATTGCCAACATCGTTGGCTACCAAGGTGCACTCAATTGGGATACTAATAAGCCCGATGGCATGCCCCATAAAGCGCTAGATAGCGAGCGCTGTTTTGCCTATAACTGGCGTCCAGAGACTTCTTTTAATGACGGTCTAAAGCAGACTTATCGGTATTATCTTGATTATGTTGCAGCAACCTAAAACCTTTTTTGCGATCCATCGCTTCGAATCAAAGTGCTATGACGACTCCGCTGGCAAGCTTGAAGTGCGTGAGCCTATGGTTCAGTCTGGCTTGATAGGAGAGACGCAAACCTATGATTTTGGCTGGGACGAAACCGATAGCTTGGAGCTCATTAGTGCTTCTGTTGAGCAGGCGAAAGCCCGAATCGGAGATGCGCCAGTCGTGGTGTACGGCGCCGGAGCTCACACCACACAGTATTGGCCCCAGCTAGCAATACTGAATGTGGTTGCCATCGTCGATAAAAATTCAGACTTATGGGGAACAACACTAAAGTCTCTGCCTATTATCGAGCCAAAAGACATTCCTAAATATGCTCAGCACACGATCATTTCTAGCCGTGCTTATGAAGCCAATATCTTGTCGGAGCTAACGGTATTGTTGCCTGACATTGAGTGTCACCGCCTCTATGGTGATGACTATATGTCAGTACGGCTCGATGTTTGGGCGCAAGAACTGGAGCAGCGTGTGCTCGCGTTTCAGCCGAAGTTGTTAGTGCATACGCCTACCCATGTAAAAGAGAACCTGTCGGCAGAATTCTTTCTAAGATTAAAGCAGCAACTTCCAGATCTTAAGATTTTAACCATCTGGTGGGATTATGATGAGGAAAACACAGACTCAGGTTATCTCGAATACGAGCGTCAGGTGCTACGCTACGCCGATCTTGTCATTGAAAATTCTAATGGCACACGACTCGAACGAATGCATAAACAAATGCCGCCCTATGACCGCCATCCCAATCCTGAACGAGTGATCTTTCACCCCACTTGGTTTGATCCCAGTTTGTTTTATTATGATCCGGCAATCGAGAAAGATATCGATATTGCTATTTTCGGCAGTCGAGTGGGCGAAAGAGGTTATTGGATAGATTTACTAAAAGAGCACTATGGCGACCGCTTTCATCATATCGGAGGTGTATCGGGTGAAAATCGCAATCCACTGCCCACAGCGGAGTACGCCGCGTTATTAAGACGCACGAAAATTGTAGTCAACACTCAAACCTACTCATTTCGAGAACAGTGTAAAGGGAAAGTGAGAGAGGCCTTGCAGTGTGGTTGTTTCCTGATGGAGCAGGCGAATAGAGAAACGGGTTTAGTCTTTTCTGGTTATCAACAGATTAAATACTTCTCAATTGTCAATGATTTATTTAGCAGCATTGATTCTATATTCGAGGAAGCTACAGTACAAACTAGTCTGATTGAAAATGGTCACGAATATATTGAATGGGTTAAGCGGCTACTTAGCTCAAAATTTTTATAAAGGGGAAATAAGGTGATGTATGAATAATGAAACATTAATGGTCCGATTTCCTAATTACTTTAGACAGTGTAATTTTCATTGTCCTTATTGTACTGCTGATGTTGGTGCAGACAATGTAAGGTATAAGTGGCCGTATAGAGAAAATCATAGAAAAATTCTCGAGAACTTGGTCACACTTGATAGAAAGATAAATGTTAGATTAGGGCCCGCGGGTGAGTTTTTTGTTAGTAAGGATCTTGTGGAAGATGCAAGGTGGTTATCTAATCAAGAAAATGTTGAAGGCGTTAATCTGATTACGAATTTAGGGTTTACGATTAAACAATATGAAAAATTTTTCGAAGGGTTTAACCTAGAAAAAGTTGCTTTGACCGTATCATATCATCCCACTGAGATTAAAAATGTTGAGGAATGGGAGCGAACTATTAGATACTTGAACGGATTAATGCCAGTATCAATTGTTTTAGTGGCTTACCCTCCATTGGTTTACATCTTGCCATCTATATATGATTCATTATCTGATTTAAATATCCCTATTGCCATTAATGGTTTTATTGGCTCTTTTCAAGGGCAGGAATACCCCTACGCCTATACAGATAAACAGAAAAGTATACTGAAAGACCTAAGCTTTTCTCGACATGAATATGAATTTTGGATAAATGCAATAAAACCTGGCTTATGCAATGCTGGTTTTAAATCTGTGTTTATAGATATTAAAAATGGTGACGTATATTCCTGTGGTATGCCGAAGAAAATAAAGCTTGGGAATGTTCTTGATAAGGTTGACTTCGCGCTTAATGAAGGTCCATTACCTTGTATGAATAGAAAGTGTATGTGTGATTCTGAGAATTACAACCCTGTCGTTTTCGAGCAATATTATGAAAAAACAGGAATTGCTCTAAGACAGTATCGTTACCGATTCGAAAAAGACGCTGATAAGTACCCTCAAATGAGCGAATGGAATGTGGAGTATTGGTAAGCTATGAACGAAAATATTTGTCCTTCGGAAATTGATGGAACGCTTAAAGTCGAGCGGTCATTTTGGTATGTTATTGATAGTGAATATGAAAATATTGAAAAAGCTTGTGCGAAGTTTTCAATTAAAGCCGAAAAAAAGTATCCAGTAATACCTTTGGAATCTGAGGATCAGGCTAAATGGATTGATTATGTGAACCATTGGTCTGAGGAAGATAGAATTAGTGGTTTGCTATTTACTGAGTATTTAGCAGCTAAACAATATAAAAATCATTCCACTGAAGATGAATTATGGGAGATTTTTTCTGAAAGGGATGATTGGCAGGTTTGGCTTGTAAAAAACTACCAAGAAAAAATAAAAGCTATGCTAGGTGACGATAATAGTATTGCAATAAAAAATATTTAATAGGGGTTAGATTTATGGCACAAGATATCGAAACTATCGCACAAGATTTAGACGAGTGGGTGTATAATCACCCATGGGCAAAAGGTGGTTATGTAGACCCAAATTCAACACGAGAAGAACGTATTGCATATCACTCTAATCAATCAAGTACAAACCCTATTCAACAAGTTAGGGATGAAATTTTAGGTCTAGTTGAGCGAATTTTGGAGTTAAAGCTTGACAAAAAAATTGTTGAGATTGGTTTTGGCGAAGTCGGTGGCACGCACAGAATTTTGAAACAACTATTTTCAGAAGTTCATACCGTTGAGATGAGATCTCATGTAGTGGATCGTCATATTGAAGAACAGCAAAATGGGGAAAAGGGAAACAGCTTTTTTTATATAGGTGCCTCTACGGATCATGATGTTTATTTAGACTTATGTCGTAATGTTGTTCAGTGCGATGCTATTTTTATCGATGGTCACCACTCTCGAAATATTGTTGAATCAGACTGGCGTATGTACCATCATCTAGTTAGAAAAGGTGGTATGGTAATCTTTCACGATACAATCTGTGATTTTGAAGGTGAAAGGGAGGTAGCAGGTTTAGTAGACGATTTATCAAACGGTAAAATAGATGGAAAAAAATATAAATTCGAGCACATTCATAAATCACTGGATGTAGGTATTAGCTATTATATTGTTTAATAAGTCTCAGCTACATACGAGAGATTAACTTATTCAAATTCTCGCGTATAGCTGAGGGGTATCGTCGCTTAGTCAAACACCAAGTAACGAAACTTTAAGTCAGGTAGAGGGTATCCTAGATCACCAAGATAGTTATAAAGCTCTTGGCTTAGTACCCACCGAAAAGCCTCTTGCTGCCAAGTCTGCCATGTATCGTAAGCGCAAAGTTCGGTGTCTCGCTGCTTACGATGCAGATTCAGAGCGCCCGCATGGATAAACGCTTCGAGTGCCGTTTGATCATAGTTTAAGCCAGTTATCCGTTCACATGCATCTGCTAGAGCCCTAGAGTCGCTGGTCAGTTCTTCCATTCTTACCGTCGTCATTTGCTTGCCATAGCGGCGGATATCTTGCGCAAGATTGAACAAGGTGTAACAGCTCACTAGAAACGCTTTTTGCTCGAGTGAAATTGGATCAAACCAATTGCATTCACGAATATGTGGGAAACGCTCACAAAACAGGTCAAAAAAACGTTGATAATGAGCTTTTAGCTCGGGTACGGCCTCCGCTTGTTTCACTCCACTGGTGTGGCTAGTGATAAAAGCAAATGGCTCTCTGACTAAATGAAAAACCTTGGGAGCCATGTGATCAAAGTCTGGTTTATAGAAAAGCTCACGCGGCACAAACGTATGGACGTTACCGTAGGCCTTTTTTTGCGGATAATCCTGCTGGTACAGGCGATAGAGTTCGGTCAGGGTGTAGTTTTTTAGTTGCAAATCCGTTCGGCCACGAGTCAGCGAGTCGAGTCGATCTCCGGCTTTCCCTTGATTGCGCTCTGCCTCGGCATCGCCTTCCATAATGGAGTCTAAAGCGTAGGTACCGTGAGCGACAAACACCTCCGGCTGGCTAGCCAGAGTAAACGCCATCCAGCGGCTTGCTGAATAGCCATAACTGACAACGCTGAAACGGGCTCGGGTATCGATGTCGGTAGTTGTCATAATATTTTGGTCCAAAAGAATATTAATTGAGAGTCAAACGATGATCAAAATGCTGGCGTTCTGCAAAACGCAGCATACTCGCCTTTGCCCCCGGTTGGGTCGGTACAGCAAATACCTGGCCTTCAAACTGTGGCAACTTGTTGGATGACTCTATGGATTTGCTGCCAATCATCAACCCTGCTTCCAGTTGATCGAATAGGGCGACATTCTCTGCGGCTAACATACCGGACGGCAGTTGATCGATAAGTCTTTCAAAATCGTAGGAAATGCCCCAAAGTGCCACTGGCTTACCAGAGTGAATGGTGCATTGTAGCTGTTCGATAAAATTCTGGGAAAAGCCGGTTTGCCATGTGTCAGTCTGAGCACATTTTTTGTAGGCAAGCTCAATGCGTTCCTCGCTCTGTGATACCAGCTGCTCAAACAATGCCGAGTCAGTGAAGGTGGCTCTCTCAATACAGGTATTTCCCTGCCATTTACCTCTATAAAAGTCGTACTGGCTGGTATCAATATTCGACTTATTAAAAGCAAAGGTTGCTAGGGTGTCATCCTCAATACTAGGAATCATGCCCGCACGAAGATTGGCAGCAATGGCTTGCTGTCGATCGTTATACTCACTTTCCTTAAAATAGGTCAGTTGTGGGTACCCAAGTGCCGCTAGAGTCTCATCGAATCCTGCTGCTTTGAACAAGTCGATATGCTCGTTGACCAGATTATTTTGCCAATCACCCACAATACCCTTGTTTTCCCGAAAGTTATGTAAGTGGTACAGCAAGGTGTTCTTATGATCCATTGAATGCCAAATAGCACGGATTTGAGTTTGATTAAGAGGAATGTCTAAGGCGTCACACAGCTTCTGTATGGTTTCCAGTGGAAATCGAATCAAGTCCTCCCATATGACTTGATAAAACTGGTCTTGTACTGAGAGAAATTCCGACCAGTAACGTTTTTGATGTTGAATCAGGCCATCACATAGGCGTAGGTCCGAAAACTTGGATAGAGCAATTTGATCACGAATGGTCGTTTCTTGGCCAAGACTCGGGTTGCGCTGTATATATTCACTGCTCAGGGCATTGATGGAGTGATTGGCAGAGTTCATCATATCCAGTGGATTTCGAATGGAGGCAATATGATGGGCATCGGGGGCCAGAGACAACATGATTTGTGGGTATTCATGGGAGTGCAGGGTATCGTAATAGTGTGCAATCAACGATGGAATACGGTGGTTGATCAGTAAATCTCCTTTGCCGACCACACCGATGTATTTGCGCACATAGTAATGCCCGTCTTCATCAAACCATTTTGGCCCACCAAACAAACTATGGAACTCTCCATTGATGATTACTTGGTTTAGATCATATCCGGTAGATAGCAAGGCACTACGGTACACATCCACCAGATGAAGGGAGGGGTCGCGAGTGATAGCCTGCGCTGTTTGGCGTTGACTATCATCGTTTAACTGTCCAGCACAGAGTTTGATTTTGTGAATGATATTGTTGGTCAGGGCATAGCCGGAGCGTGGCTGACCGGATAGCACAATAGGTTGGTTTAACATAAGCCGCTCGCTGTTAGAATCGTTGCTATGCTGTTTTTCATCGGTCGCTCTGCTGCAAAGCGGGTGCTATTGGCCTGCGCGCGTGCGTTAAAATGACCTTTTGCCAACTCGTTTTCACAGTACTGGATAAAGTCACCTGTCCCAGTAAGAACATATTCTTGAATGTCAGCGATGACTTCAGTCGGTTCCGTAATCATCAGGGAGTTGTTGATGATATGATAGAAGAAACGAGACTGAGAAGGGTAGGGCCACTGCTGAAATTGCTTTAGATTTAAAGCAATTTTTGTGCGAGCAATCAAGTCATTGCGATGAAACGGCGCGGTTAAGGCATGTACGACTTCAACCTTATAGCCTTTACCAGATAGCTGTTCAAGCAGCTCTAAGCGGTAGTCTGTTTTGGCACCCGTGAACAGAAAATCGATGTCTTTCTCTTCGTCAGAACGGTGTTGAACTTGCTTGAATCCTGGCACGTAGTGATGAGGAAAGTAGAGCACGGGAAGTGCTAACTGGGCGGAAAAATCATCTACCGCAATGTCACTAAAATGCCAAACTGCTTGAGCAAACTCAGTCGCCGCCAGAAAGCACCGATATCGGTTGGCCCAGTAATCGTTGTCAAAGTAATAGGAGGTATCTCCTTCAAACTTAAAGTTATTAAAGGTGTTACCTGTGAGAAACTCGGTGCCGATTAGGATAAAACGGCCACCTTGTTCAGAGATCTGCCGCATTTTTTCAACGTATTCATCGTTGAAGTTCTCCATGACGATGTTCATATGATCGGGACTGGGCTCTTTTTCAATATCCGCAAGCAAGCCTTGACTTTCTAGGGCTTGCTTAATTAATAGGAAAGTATCGCCTACATTGATGCCAAAGTTCCAATGATTACCATAGACGAGTTTTATGCGTTGCATGGTTCTCGTTCCACAAAGCTAAGATCGTAGCCATTGGCTTGATAGATCATCAAATCCTTTTCATCCAGTAGGTAATTGAAGATGGATTTTTGTAGTGGGCTCCAGGAGGCATAAGTTGTTTGGGCAGAGGAAGGTCCTTTCTTGCGATGGGAGTTTAACGCACCACCGGTAATGAAAGGGGTAAGTTGCTCGACGGAGTAAGACAGCCCAGTCACTTTTTCGCAAGCATCTTGGAGGTAGTCAACATCGCTGACCAGTTTTTCCATCAAGATATTGTCTACCTTGCCATCAAATTGATTTAAATCCGCTTGCTGGCGTTTGATGGTATAGCAGCTTAATACATGCCCGATCAGTTCAATATTATCTGTATCAAACTCCGGGAAATGTTGCAAAAACTGCGGGTAGTCAGTTAAAAACTGTTTTTCATAAAAACGTGAGTAGTGCTCGTGTAATTCCTCGGAAAAGGATTGAGCGTCGACCACTAGCTTAGTATGTGAGGCAATATAGTTGATCGGGTTGCGAATTAAGTTGCGTAACGTGAGGTTCAAGTTGTAAAGCTCTGGCTTATTAAAAAGTTCGTGCAGCACAAAACTATGAACGCAGCCATAAGTTGTATAGTTCGGGAAGCGTGTACGAAATTCATCGTAAAGCTCATCTAATGGAGTGGTTTTAATAAAACGCTCCGCTAAGCGCCCACGGGTGACAGCGTCAGAATTAATCGGAGCTTGTAACATGGCTTTTTCATCGTCGTATGAGCCCTCGATAACGGAGTCTAATGGATAGCTACCGTGGGTGACATAAACCTCCGAGTGGCTTGCTAAAACGAAGCTAAACCAACGAGTGGCAGCGGGTCCGTTTGCTGTAACACAAAAATCTTTAGTCATGATGTCATCCTATTTAAGCGAAATTAAAGAACGCTAGAACAGCCCCGGCGTTCTGATCTACGTGGCATTGCTGTTTAAAAGCAGTGTGTTGTTCTTGAGCGATAGTAATATAACGCTCAGATTGAATTAACTCTTGTACTGTTGTGAGTAAGTCTTGTAGCGGAGTCTCGATGATAAGGGATGATAAATCACACTTGATTGGAGTTTCCTCAGTAACCATACAAGATTGATTCAGTAGATGAAAATGCATACGTGAATTCGACGGATGCAACCAGCTGGCCTTTTGCTTAAGATTTAAGGCGACTTTGGCTCGCCGTGTTAAGTCTTCTCGAATGTAGGCGGGTGTCGTGGTCGTGCATTTTTCGACTACCAGCCCAGCTGCTTCAAGCTGTTCCAGTATTTCTAATCGGTAACGCGTGAGTACACCAGTAAAAACGACATCAATATCTTTTTCTGGTGGGCAAGGAAACGGCATAGCCATGGATGGAATATAGCTGTGCGGCAAGTAGGCAACAGGTATATCGGGAAACTGAGCTTGATACACGCCGACTTGCTGTTCTGAGAGGTGCATGATCCCGGAGCAGAACTCAATAACGCGGCAAAAGTTATCATAACGATTCTGCCAATATTCTGGGATTTCGTAATGACTTTTATTGTTTTCGTCGCGCTCAAACTGATTAAAAGAGTCCCCCGTCAGAAACTCAGTGGCAATAAGATATAACTCAGTGTTTGTATCTTGTAGTAGAGGTGTCAAAGTCTCGATGTTTTCATCGGTAAACCCCTCGACCATGATATTTTTGGCGCCCATAACCATGTCTGATGAGAGAGCGGCACTAACGCCAGCGTGCAATAAGGTGTGCTGAAGTAAAAAGTAGCATTCGGGAATGCGTTTATCGCGGTAGTGTTGTCCGTATACTAGGTAAATCATGAGCGATCCTTAAGGCAAGTATGTAAATCAATAAATGGCACGTTAAAACGTTGGCATTGTTGCAAAATGGCATGGCGGGTCTCATAGCCAAATACGAAAGGCAGCACAGCACTCTCAGTGAGTGACAGTGCTTCATCGGGAGACAAGATTGCTTTTCCATATAGGCTTTCCCCTGCCCGAGCACGGTCTGCCAAAGAAAGGTTGTGTCGAGCGATAAGAGACTTTGCTTTGTCTGAATGTTTGATCCAGCGATTAAAATCGCTACCCATTCCCCAAATAGTGAATGGTCTATCTGGGTGTGCGTTTAAGTAATCTTCGATATTCGCTTCTAATTCGTGCGGTGAGTGTCTCAGGACGCTAAGGAAATTAGTGGTAGATTGCTCGCCGTATTCTTTGCGCAGAATGGACTCACAGGCATGATCAGAGGAAGCCGTAGCAAGTTGCTCGATAACCTGTACAAGCTGCTCATTAATGTCTGCTGCATATTCATGGAACTGCATAAGAAGAGCTTGATCCTTTAAGTCACTCCGCTCAATACTAACGCGGCCCATCTCCGCAAAAGACTCGAAGCTGTAATCACTGGCATCAATATTGGATTTATTAAAGGCGAATCCAGCTAAGTTTTTGTCTTCTATAAGATAGGGAGCGTCCGAATGCCAGTATTGCTGAATCAAGCGTTGATACTCATTTAGAGGCTGGTCGAATTTAGGCCAGTCATAACCGAGTTGTTTGAAAATATCTTCACCGCCAAGCTCTTTGAATAGCTCAATGTGCTCTGGGATTACGCTATTTTTCCAGTCATTCACAATGCCTTTGTTGATACGGAAGTTGTGTGAGTGGTGGTTGAGTAGATTGCGATGGTCTCGCGGCTTCCAAATTGAGATAGCTTCCTCTTCTGTCAACGTGACTCCGACCATATTCGCTAACTCTTGAATAGTACTAGCGGGGTTTAGAATGAGATCTTCCCAACGGTAATACTGAAAGTGCTTAGCAATCGGGAAGTAGTCACGCCAATAATCAATCTGATATTTCAACAGCCCTTTACATACTTTGGGATCTGATAGCTTGCTCAAGCCGATCTCGGCACGAATTGAAGTTTCGTCTTCGTGTTTTAAATGGCATTGAATATATTCACTAGTTAAAGCATTAATAGAGTGTGCAGCTGAATTGAATACATCCATTGGATTACGATACGAGGTGAGCCAGTTGCACCCGTCGATACCGTAACTTGCGAGCCAGTCCGCAGGACCTTTGGTAGAGTGCATAATAGGATAATAGTCGAACAATATTTTAGGGTAGCGAACCACCATTAAAAAGTCGCCTAAATCCTTTACACCGAAATACTTGCGCACAAAAATATCATCAGGATATTTAGGGTCAACCCATTTTGGGCCGCCAACGAGTAATTGAAACTCGCCATTGAATAGAAGCCTATCCGCCAAGCTCCTTTGAGCAAAAAACTGTTTGTATTTTAGGTTGGTTTGGTGGCTCAAAAAAGGCAGAGCTTGAATAAGGTGTTGCTGGTTATCAGAGTCAGAGCGGATTGGCTGTTTGCGTCTCAATATTTCATTCAAAATCGACAGCATGAGGGAAAAACCGGTGCGTTGAAGACTGATGACGGTATTAGCACGGGGGTGTTGCATGTCGAAATCCTTAAAACTAAACAGCGATATAGTGTTATCGTACGAGGTTTTAGAAAGTTAATTCAAAACCGACCTATGTGTGTAGCATCGTCGAGAGTTTAATTCTATATAATTGATTTAGAAAAGATATTTTTTTATGTTGGTAAAGAATATCGAATGGTAGCCGATATCCTTGCTAGGCTTTATTTGACGCAACTACGATAGAGAGTGATATGCATATGAAACGAGGTGGTGTTTTAGTCGTCAACCCAGGTGGTAGAGACCAAATCTATCAATCCTTAGGGAATGAGTTAACTGCTATTGAGCCGCCATTGTGGGTGCGTTTGATCTCCGGCTATCTACAGGATCGTCAAGTACCCTTGTCGATTTTAGATACCGAAGCTGAGGGGCTAGGGGCTGAGCGTGCCGCTCAGAGCATTGTCTCTAGTTCTCCTGGTTTAGTGATCGTGGTTGCCTTTGGTCATCAGCCTTCGGCTTCGACGCAGACCATGGTCGGTGCATCAGCGCTTATTGACGAAATCAAGTTGGTGTCTCCTGATACACCGGTATTATTGGTGGGTGGACACGTATCTGCGTTACCCAGCGAAACGCTAGACAAGACTCAAGCTGATTATGTGTGTCAGGGCGAAGGCACATTGACCAGCCATGAGTTGTGGCAAGCATTGCAAGGCGAATGTGAATTGGAAGCCGTGCGTGGGCTAGTAAGACGGTCTGACGGCGGTGTGGTATTTAATCCAAAGGCGCCTATTTCCGAAGATCTTGATGCGGATTTGCATGGCAATGTTTGGCATCTGTTGCCAATGGAAAAGTACCGTGCTCACAACTGGCAATGCTTTGGTGAACTTGAATCGAGGCGGCCATATGCGTCGATTTATACAACCTTAGGTTGCCCGTATAAATGTGTGTTTTGCTGTATTAATGCACCATTTGATAGCAATCGTTATCGTACTCGCTCACCTGAAAATGTCGTTGCCGAAGTGCGCCACCTCTATGAGACCTATGGGGTCAAAACCTTTAAAATCATCGATGAAATGTTTGTCTTGAAAAAGCGTCATTATGTGGCGATATGTGAAGGATTAGCCGCATTACCTTTTGCCAATGAGCTTAATATTTGGGCTTATGCGCGAGTAGATACTGTTAAAGATGAGACTTTGCCGCTGTTGCGCAAAGCCGGTATTCGTTGGTTAGCGTTGGGTATTGAATCAGGGAGCGAAGTGGTGCGCGACGGCGCCGAAAAGTCTTTTTCACAGGATGATATTCGATCGATTGTTAAATCGATTCAAAATGCTGATATTAATGTCATGGGGAACTTTATCTTTGGTCTTCCTGATGATGATCAAGCGGCTATGCAAGCCACGTTAGATCTTGCGCTAGAGTTACAGTGCGAGTTCATTAACTTCTATTCAGCCATGGCTTATCCTGGCTCGCAACTCTATGTTCAAGCTAAACAGCATGGATGGCAGTTACCTGAAACTTGGTCTGGTTTTTCCCAGCACAGCTATGACTGTTTACCACTGCCGACCAATTACATCTCTGCCAGAGAAGTGCTGGCGTTTCGAGATGATGCCTTTCATCGTTACTTTGATCATGAACCCTATCTAGCGTTTGTTGAGCAAAAGTTCGGCAAGGACACGCGCCAGCATATTGAAAAAATGGCGAGTACGCGTTTGTCACGTAAACTAATAGATGATGCGGCTATGACGATTCCTGCTGTGGAGAAGAGTTGAGTGGTAGCGTCGGTTAAAATTCCGCCACTCATTGTTTTAGCTGGCGGCTTAGGGACTCGTTTACGTTCTGTGGTGGCGGACAAACCTAAAATCCTCGCGCCTATAGGACAATACCCTTACTTGTATCATCTGATTACTTGGGCGCAGCGACAGGGCATTGAGGAAATGCATTTTTGCCTAGGTTACAAAGCTAACCAAGTGATAGATTGGTTGGAGTCATGTTTAATTGAAATGTCGTTTTCATGGCAAGTGGAACAGCAACAACTGGGCACAGGTGGCGCTTTGGTTGAGGCGCTGAAGCATCCTATGCTGGCGCAGCGAGAGTCAGTGCTAGTGTGCAATGGTGATACCTTTGTAGACTTTTCAGTTGCTGAGTTTATCGCGCAAGCGGATACTTATTCTGCCATATTAACCACTTCCGTAGTCGACGCCGGACGCTACGGTCGAATACTTAAAGACTCTACGGATCAGCTGGTTGAGTTTTTGGAAAAAGACTCGCAAGCGGGTCCAGGAGAAATTAACGCAGGCTGGTATTATTTCTCTGGTGACAACTTAGCGAGTTTAAGAAACAGCCAGATCACATCACTAGAAAAAGATTTTCTCATGGCATCTTTGCCGCAGCCGTTAACCTGTGTATGCATGGGCCAATCGTTTTTGGACTTTGGTACACCAAAGAGCTATCAAGCGGCCCAGACTTTGTTTAAGGATGCTTTATGATCATTACTCGAACGCCTTTTCGCGTATCTTTGTTTGGTGGCGGCACTGACTACCCCGCTTGGTATCTAGAAAATGGTGGTGCAGTGCTTGGCACTACCATTGATAAATACTGCTATTTAAGTGTGCGTAAGCTTCCGCCATTTTTTGAACACAAACATCGTATCGTTTACTCAAAAATTGAGAACGTCAGTGATGTCTCTGAAATCGATCATCCTGCGGTTAGAGCAGTGATGACGGAGCATCCAATCGATTACGGCGTTGAGGTGCACCATTTTAGTGATTTGCCGGCGCGCTCAGGGCTTGGTTCAAGCTCTGCTTTTACCGTGGGATTAGTAAATGCTCTACGTGGCTTAGAGGGAAAAATTTCTAGTGCTCATTATTTAGGTATGGAAGCTATTCGTATTGAGCAAGAGGTAATTAAGGAGAAGGTTGGTTCTCAAGATCAAATTTGGGCGGCGCACGGCGGCACTAATTTTATCGAGTTTCAACAAAATGGCCGAGTAGATATCAACAAATTGATTATGCGCCCCGGCAACCATTCCCAACTGAATGATCATATTTTGTTGTTTTTTACGGGGTTCACCCGCATCGCGGAAACCATTGCCGTGAAACAAATCGAAAATGTCAGTAAAAAACGCCAGCAGCTACATACGCTACAACAAATGGCTTTAGAAGCGCGCACGGTGCTGCAGTCGAGCGCTCCTGAGTTTGCTCAAATCGGCGCTATGCTTGATCAAGCATGGCATTTGAAACGAGAGCTAGCTGACGGTATTTCAACGCCTGCCATCGATGACATTTATCAGGCTGGCATCAATGCAGGGGCATGGGGTGGTAAGCTGTTAGGTGCTGGTGGCGGTGGTTTTATGATGTTTTTTGCACCGCCAGAAAGCCATGAGGCGATTCGCGCTGCGCTGCAGAAGCTCATTCATGTACGCTGTAATATCGGTAGCGAAGGAAGTAAGATCGTGTCTTATGAGCACTATGAATATTAACTTACGATCAACCTAAACCGTAGACACCAGCTGCTGCAAGCGCAGCCAATCTTCTTCGGTATCCAAATCCTGTACACGGTGTCGCGGCAGCATGATGGGGGTCGCTAACTCAGAAAACATCGCTGGGTTAGTAAGCCATTGTTCTAGTTTACCCCAGTAGAATTGCCCAGCATCGTGGATGGCTTCTTCTAAATCTTGAGAACGTTTACCAATGTACTCGGGGTACATGGGTTGCAGTTTACCTTCTCGTACGCACAAAGCCCTTTGAACGGGAAAATCAAAGGTTGTCGCGGAAAAGCTTAAAGGCGTTTTCTCGAGAGCGAGATAGCCTTGATGAATATCCTCGGCAGTTAGCAGCGGACACGTTGCATAGATCAAACATGCTTTATCTATTTGAGCGCCTTGATCCATGAGCGACCGCAAAGCATGTTGCATGACAGGCGTGGTGCCAGTGAAATGGTCGGCGAGTTCATCGGGCCGTGTAAACGGTGTTTCTGCTCCCCATTCTTGCGCTACCTGAGCAATTTCAGCATCGTCGGTTGACACAATGATGTGATCAAACAGCTTCGTTTTTAAAGCAGCTTCGATCGAGTAAGCTATCAGAGGCTTACCGTTAAGTTGTTTGATGTTCTTACGCGGAATTCTTTGGGAGCCTCCGCGTGCTGGAATCACTGCGATGTTCCCTAAACTCATAAGATAAACGCCTTATCGATTGCATCTTTGAGTGTTTGCACAACGTATTCTTGATCGGTATCGCTTAGCTCAGGAAATAATGGCAAGCTCAATGTGCGTGCGTAGTACTCTTCTGCAACTGGAAACTGCCCCCAAGAGAAGCCCATTTGCTTATAAAACGGCTGGATATGCACGGGTATATAATGAACTTGAGTCCCAATATTATGCTCGCGTAAGTACTGAAAAATAGCGGGACGCTGTTCCGTTAAGGCTTCATTTAATACGATGGGGAACAAGTGCCAGCTTGAAAAAGCGTAGTCCGCTTCACCGGGTAATTGAATAGGCAAACCGCTTAACAGTTGATAGTAGCGTTGTACTAACTCTCTTCGACGTTTAATAAAGCTGTCTAAACGATTGAGTTGCGATAATCCCAAAGCCGCTTGCAGTTCTGTCATGCGGTAATTAAAGCCTAGAGTCTGCTGCTCATAATACCAATCACCGGGAGCGCGCGTGTCGAAGTCGCGCTTATTTTTCGTTATCCCTTGATTGATTAACAGTCGCATGTGGTCAGCAAGCGCTTCGTTGTTGGTGACGGCCATACCGCCTTCAGCAGAGGTCATTACTTTTACTGGATGAAAACTAAAGATGCAGATGTCTGAATAACGATTGCCGACAGGCGTGCCTTTGTATTTAGCTCCAATTGCATGGGACGCGTCTTCAATTACCGAAAAACCATAGTGCTTAGAGAGCTCATAAATGGCACGCATATCACAAGGGTGGCCGGCAAAATGAACAGGGATAACCACTTTTGGTAAGCGATTTTCGGTTTTTGCTCGCATCAGTTTTTCAGCAAGTTGAACCGTACAAAGATTATAAGTTTGCGGATCAATATCCACAAAATCGACCTTTGCACCACAATAAACAGCGCAGTTAGCGCTCGCTATAAATGTATTGGGCGTGGTCCAGACGATGTCTTCTGAGCCTACACCAAGAGCAAGACACGCTACATGCAGGGCTGACGTGGCGCTGTTGGCGGCCACGCCAAATTGGCAACCGCTTAGCTGAGCAACGGCTTGTTCAAATTGCCCAACGATCGGCCCTTGGGTCAAAAAATCTGACGTTAAGGCTTCGCACACTGCCTCGACATCAGCCACTGAAATAGACTGCCGCCCATACGGAATAAAGTTAGCCACGTTCAAACTCTAAAATTTGCTCAACCGACAAAAAGTCTGGGTTACTGCCGGATTGGTATTCGAATCCTGCTTCAACCAACGTGGCGCTTTCTCCTAAACGGTTTTCGTCGTATTTCAAATCGTCTCGGTAAAACTTGATACTGGGAGCGATGACAAAATGATCATGGTATTCAAACGTGTGATACGAATCATCCGTTGGGCACATGACTTCATGTAGTTTTTCACCTGGACGGATACCAATGTCTTCCGTTGGAATGCCTGGAGCGTAAGCTTCTGCTAAATCTATAACGCGAACCGATGGGATTTTCGGCACAAAAATCTCGCCACCATGCATGCGTTCAAAGTTTTTCAAAACAAAGTCCACACCCATTTGTAAGGTAATCCAGAAGCGTGTCATATCAGGGTGGGTAATCGGAATAGTGGTTGCGCCTTCTGCTAATTTCTTTTGAAAGAGGGGGACAACAGAGCCGCGTGACCCAACAACATTGCCGTAGCGCACCACAGAAAAGCGCGTTGGACCTTTACCAACGGTATTGTTCGCAGCAACGAATAACTTATCTGACGCAAGTTTGGTAGCACCATATAAATTAATTGGGGCGGCGGCTTTATCTGTAGACAGCGCAATCACTTTTTTAACGTCATTGGCAATGGCCGCAGAGATAACATTTTCAGCCCCATGGATATTGGTTTTGATGCATTCCATTGGGTTGTATTCCGCGGCCGGAACTTGCTTTAAAGCCGCCGCGTGAATGACATAATCTACGTCACGCATCGCTTGTGTCAGGCGGTCTTTATCACGTACATCACCGATAAAATAACGCATGCAGGGGGCATCGAATTCCTGCGCCATCTCGTATTGTTTCAACTCATCGCGAGAGAAAATAATCAGACGGGCTGGTTGGTAACGTTTGAGCAATGTTTCAACATACTTTTTGCCGAACGATCCAGTACCACCAGTGATTAAAATACTTTTATTATTAAACATAGTCTTTTCTCAAGTTATGGCTATCCCGATCTGCGATGATCAATTCGAAATGATTAATGAATTTTAAAGAGGCCTCATCAATGGAAAGACGTGTCGTGTCTATTTCAAAGTCTGGTTTGACAGCACTTTCGTAAGGGGAATCTATGCCTGTAAAGTTGGGAATGATACCTTGCCTTGCTTTGGCATATAAGCCCTTCGGATCCCTGCGCTCGCATTCTTCGATTGGAGTGCTGACGTAGATTTCGTGAAATTTATCAAGTGGGCAATTAGCTCTGATAATATCTCGATCAGAAATAAAGGGAGAGATAAACGTACACAGGACTAGATAGCCTTCCTTCATGAAAAGTTTGGCGACTTCTCCGGCGCGACGTATATTTTCGGTGCGGTCGTCATCGCTAAATTGCAAATCACTGCATAGTCCTGTGCGTAACACATCACCATCCAGCAAATACACTTTATAGTTTTGGGCCTGCAATAGGTTAGCGATGGCCGTGGCAAGCGTCGTTTTGCCTGAGCCACTCAGACCTGTAAACCAAAATATAGCGCCAGTATGAGTCATTGAATATCCTATTTCAGTGAAGGTTTCGCAATACAGTCTATTAAATGGTCATCGACCATGCCTGTGGCCTGCATAAAAGCGTAGCAAATCGTCGGACCGAAAAACTTAAAACCGCGTTTTTTCATATCTTTTGAGATCTGCTCTGCTAATGGCGTCACTGCAGGGACGTCGGCTAGATTAGTTGGCTGATTAATTATTGGCTGATGATTCACAAAGGACCAGTAATAGTCTGAAAACGAACCATATTCGGCGGCGATCTTTAAAAAGCACTGAGCGTTAGAAATGGTCGCTGCGATTTTGCCTCGGTGTCTGACAATGCTTGGGTCTTGTACCAGATTTTCTATGTCATCGGCATTCATGGCTGCCACTTTAATAGTATCGAAGTCGTGAAATGCTTGCCGATAGCCTTCACGTTTTCGCAAAATCGTGATCCAGCTTAAACCCGCTTGCGCACTTTCCAGTACAATGAACTCAAATAAGGTTTGATCATCAAAGACAGGTTTGCCCCATTCTTGATCATGATAGGTTACGTATTCAGCAGAGCCCAGACACCAGTCGCAACGCTGTTCAGCCATGATTTTATTCGCCTTTTCCATTTAGGTACGACTTTATTACCAATTACGAGGGAGTGCAAATGAACTTCACTAGTCAGCTATTTAGCCAAGGTTTTGAATGGGTGTGTTGGTTGTTTGCCATCTTAATAGTAGGGCGAGCGTTTGTCTCTGTTCCATGGTCAACATTGCTGCATGATGGCAGGTTGCAGAACCGTTTTTTAGGGGCTGTCGTTGCTTTAGTTTTGCTGTGGCAAATGAGCGTTGATTTAAATGTGGGCGTGATCATCCACTTTATTGGAATGACGACGATAACCTTGTTTTTCGGTTGGCCGTTAGCCATTGTCGCGGGTATTGTGGCGCAAAGCGTCGACTTGTTTTGGGCACTGAACCAATGGCCAGTTTACGGCGTAAACCTTATGTTCAATGTGACCATCCCCGTGGCGCTTACGTGGTGGATGCATTGTTTTATTGAGCGTTTCAAACCGTCCAATCCATTTGTGTTTATCTTAGGGGCGGGGTTCTTTGGCTGTGTTGTTAGTACGACGGTATCATCACTGGTAGCGGTTGTAGCGTTAAAGCTGTTTGGTGAATTTGAATTAAAACTAAGCGCCGAAGAGTACTTAGGTTACTTACCCATTTTTGTTTTTCCCGAAGCCGTTGTGAATGGTATGTTTATTTCCGCCACGACCATACTGTACCCCCATGTGGTGACTACGTTTAATGAGGCTCGCTATTTCAAAGAGTCTAAACGTGACATGATATTAGATGAATACATAGAACCTGCGCTCGATTTAGATCAAACAGAAGCGCCTGAAGAACAAGATGACAGCCGTTATCGACCACCAAAAGAGTGGTATGACAAGGACAAAGAGCCATGAAATATATTCCTACGTATCAACAAAGTGATGTGGACATTGAGAAAGATGAAGTTGTCTACGATGGCTTTTTTAAGATGCACAAGCGCGTGTTGCGTCACCGTAAATTCAATGGGGAATGGTCCGAGACAATGACCCGAGAAATGATGGTGCGTGCCGATGCTATCTGTGTGCTTTTGTTTGACCCTAAACTGGATAAGTTATTGCTAATTGAGCAATTTCGCCCCTGTTTGCCTGAGCATGAGTCGCCGTGGCTACTGGAGCTTGTTGCGGGGATGGTTGAGCCGGGTGAGTCTGATGAAGAGGTTGTACGCCGTGAATCCTTTGAGGAGGCGGGTGTGGAAGTCAAACGATTGGAATATATGATGCGCTTTGTGCCTTCTCCTGGGGGGCTTGTTGAGCATTTGCGTATGTACGCAGGTGAAATAGATGCATCGAAGGTTGACCTTGATGCGACGCAAGGGCTGGACGAAGAGCACGAAGACATCAAGTTGCACTTGTTCGATGTAGACGATGTATTACCTCTGCTGGAGCAAGAAATCGTTAATGCGAGTGCTATTATGGGGCTTCAATGGTTTGCGCTTAATGGACACAAGCTAAAACAAACTTGGTTAACCGGTAATTAGACGCGTGTTAACGAAATTACTTCCGTGGGCGTTTACACGGCCCTTAATCGGGCTGCTGTCATTTATATTCTTATGTTTGAATATACTCCTCTGGGGTGTGATCATTCATTTTATTGCGCTGTTGCAAATACTCCTAAACGGTCCATCAGAACGATCTAAAGTAGCCTGTGAAAACTGTTATCGAGCTTGGGTAAAAGGATGTGAGTGGTGGTTCCGGTATATGCTAGGGATGCATTGGAAATTGGACCAACAGCTTATAAAACGACCCGATACTTGGCATCTAGTGATTGCCAATCATCGTTCTTGGGTGGACGCATTTGTTGTTTTGATGCAGGTCCAAGGGCGCATGCCAATGCCGCGTATTTTTATGAAAGATAGCTTGGCGTGGTTGCCTCTCGTTGGCTCGGCGACCAAGATAATGGGTTTTCCACAAGTAAAGCGGTATAGCAAAGCAAACATTGCAAAGCACCCTGATTTAGCATTACACGATGTCCGTGCGACAGAAGAGGCTTGTCAGCCATTAAAGTCGCAGCCAAGTACGATCATGACCTTTGCTGAAGGGACGAGGTTCAGTGCTCGTAAACATCGCCAGCAAGCCTCACCTTATAAACACCTATTATGCCCAAAAGCAGGCGGTATATTTCGGGTATTGAAAACAATGCCGGGGTGCTTTCATGAAGTCACAGACTTGAATATCGTTTATGGTGACGATCGCAATTCATTTTGGTATTTGTTGTGTGGTCAAGTTTCGACAGTTCAGGTAAAGGCTCGTTCAGTTAGACTGCCTGACTCGTTCAAAAATATGAATGATCAGGTAGAAAAACAAGCCTTCTACGATTGGTTTAACCAGTATTGGACTGACAAAGATCGATCCATGTCGACGGATGTACTACACTGGTCTAATGTTGAAATTCAGGAAAATGGATCCACTAAGAAGGGAAATGGTCTACAAAATTATTAAAACGGTTAATTCGAGAAAACATCATGCCACAACCATACGTTCCAAATTTAGTACAGCTACAAATGCTAGGCGAGTTAAATTACCGTCGCTTAGGCAAGCTCGTACGTGGCTATGAAGACGATACGGCTTGGCACTTCACTATTCATACTGCTGGGCAGCAAAGCCGTTTGTCCCTTGAGTTAGTAGAGGAGAGCCGTTATACCGCCCAATTAAAACTCACCTTTGCTCCAGAAATCGCGATTAAACTGCCTTTTAGCAGTGAACTCGTGATGACGATTCGTTTGTATCACGATGTTGGCATAGCAGAGATTACCGATGGGCATCGACACTACAAAGGCGCTTATCCTTATCCTAACAATGATATGCATCACCGAGATGAGAAATTTCGTTTAAATCAGCAGTTAGCGGATTTTCTAGAGTTGTGCCTTAAACACGGCCATCGTTTCTACGAACTACCAGATTTTCAGTTTGCCTAACACTTTTTTATGCTTACTTTACTCTACGTACATGGCTTTAATAGTTCCGAGTTATCGTTTAAATCGCAACAATTAAAAGCGCGTATGCAGTACCTAGGGCTAGAGGAGTACTTCTTCTGCCCTCGCTTACCTTGGCAGCCCGCAAAGGCGATCCAGTTATTGGAAGACATCATTGAAGAGCTGCATGGAAAGGGCCATCAGGTGGCATTGGTAGGAAGCTCTTTAGGTGGGTTTTACAGTACCTACTTGAGTATTAAATACGATCTTCATGCGGTGCTCGTCAACCCTGCCGTTGAGGCTCCCGTATTGCTGCGCGATTATCTTGGTGAGCAAATTAACCCTTATACCAACGAGACCTATGAGTTAGCTGAGGATCATATTGAAGAGTTGGAGCGTCTTGTTCGCTCAGATTATCATCCCCAAAAAGTATGGCTCATGTTGCAAGAGCAAGATGAAGTCTTGAACTACAAAGCTGCACTAGAGCGATTTGCCGATGTGCAGCGAGTTACTTGTGAAACGGGTGGTAATCACAGCTTTATCGGATTTGAACGGTTCATTGATGATATCTTGCGCTTTGTGGGATTTCAGAACGAATTTTAACGGATGGTTTTTTAAGGCATTTGCCTCCATTTCTCCCTCGTTATAGACTCTCTTCAATATTGCTTTATCTGGCGGCTTGCCGCCCCGAAACTGGAAGTACCGATGTCTGCAAAAGAATATAATGCTGGATCCATTGAAGTTCTCAGCGGGCTAGAGCCTGTACAGAAGCGCCCAGGGATGTATACCGAAACCACACGTCCCAATCACTTGGCTCAAGAAGTCATCGACAACTCTGTCGATGAAGCGATTGCTGGTCATGCTGACCGCATCACCGTGACATTGCATAAAGACAACTCTGTTAGCGTCGAAGACAACGGCCGTGGTATGCCGGTGGATATTCATCCTGAAGAAGGGGTATCGGGTGTTGAATTAATCCTTACAAAGCTTCATGCTGGTGGTAAGTTTTCGGGCGATAACTACCAGTTTTCAGGGGGGCTACACGGCGTTGGTGTGAGCGTTGTAAACGCACTGTCGACCTCACTTGAAGTGTGGGTTAAGCGTGCGGGCGTGCAATATCATATTGGCTTTGCTGATGGGCATAAAGTCTCTGAGTTGGCTGAAGTAGGCACGGTAGGCAAGAAAAACTCTGGTACCACCGTCAAGTTTTCCGCAGATCCAAAATATTTCGACAGCGGTAAATATTCGTTGTCTCGCCTTAAGCACCTCTTAAAAGCCAAAGCCGTGTTGTGCTCGGGTTTACATGTCATTTTTATTGATCAAAGTGGCGCCGGCGAAGAGCGCGAAGAGTGGTTTTTTGAAGACGGTTTAAAAGACTACTTGCTACAAGCCAACGCTGGCTTTGATCTATTACCAGAAGAGCCCTTCATGGGCGGGCAAACTGAAATTACGCAAGGGGTTGATTGGGCCGTTCAATGGCTGCCAGAAGGTGGGGAGCTAGTCACAGAGAGCTATGTCAACTTGATTCCTACAGCGCAAGGCGGTACCCATGTAAATGGTCTACGCACAGGGCTGTTAGAAGGGATTCGTGAGTTCTGTGATTTTCACAGCTTGTTGCCCCGTGGCGTTAAGCTGACGGCGGAAGATGTCTGGGACCGCTGTAGTTATGTTCTGTCAGCCAAATTACAGGAGCCTCAATTCTCCGGTCAAACCAAAGAGCGCTTGTCTTCTCGACAAATCGTTGCGTTTATATCTGCCACGGTAAAAGATGCCTTTAGCTTGTGGCTTAATAAACACGTTGAAGACGGTACGAAAATCGCTGAACTGATAATTTCCAGCGCGCAGAAACGTCTGCGAGCGAGCAAGAAAGTTGTGCGTAAAAAAGTCACGCAAGGGCCTGCTTTACCTGGTAAATTAGCCGACTGTGCCGGACAAGATGGTCGAACTAGTGAGCTTTTTTTAGTAGAGGGTGACTCGGCAGGCGGTTCTGCAAAACAAGCTCGTGACAAAGATTTTCAGGCGATTATGCCGTTACGAGGTAAGATCTTAAATTCTTGGGAAGTGGATTCAAGCCAAGTGTTAGCGTCTCAGGAAATTCATGATATCTCCGTGGCGCTTGGTGTGGACCCGGCAGAGGATGATTTGTCTGGACTACGCTACGGTAAAGTTTGCATCTTAGCCGATGCGGACTCGGATGGTTTGCATATTGCGACACTGTTGTGCGCCTTATTTGTGAAGCATTTCTCTGCATTGGTTAAACAGGGTCATGTGTTTGTAGCGATGCCACCTTTGTATCGTATCGATATGGGCAAAGAAGTACACTACGCTCTAGATGATGAAGAAAAAGACATCATCCTTCATAAGCTTGAAGCTGAAAATAAGCGTGGTACGCCTAATGTACAGCGATTCAAAGGTTTGGGTGAGATGAATCCTTCTCAGTTACGTGAAACGACCATGGCACCCGATACTCGCCGTTTAATTCAGCTTACGATGGAAGATCCGCTGTCTACTGATGAAGTATTAGACAAGTTACTGTCGAAGAAACGAGCCAGTGACCGAAAATCTTGGCTAGAAACTTACGGCAATCTCGCCATAGTGGATTAATATAAAACAGCGCTCAGGCGCTGTTTTTTTATGTTTTTTAAACTGTAGTGTATAGCGCTATAACTTGCCTTTGTCTCCATACAATCGTAACTACGGCAACAAAATCGAAAATAATAGTATGCGGTAATGTGTAAAGAATTCTAATGGATATAAAAAATACCCGTCAAACTGACTCAGAATGCTTTTGTTCTACTTTTCCAAATCTATACTAGCAAGTTAGTTTTCTAATTTATCAGTGGATGTTCACAACAACAAGATAGGAACAATTATGTTTAAGCTTAAAAGCTCAATCGCTATTTTATCAATCGCTGCCGTGTTGAGTGGTTGTCAAACGACTACACAACGTGAAAACGCAACGACTGGCGAGACTGAAATGAATTCAACATCTAAAGGTGCAATCATTGGTGCTGTATCTGGTGTAATTGCCGGATTAGCATCTGGGGACAATGCAAAAGAGAGACGAAACCGTGCGCTGGCTGGTGCGGTTGCTGGTGGTGCAGTAGGTGCCGGTGTGGGTAACTACTTTGATCGTCAAGAAGCTGAGCTGCGTGAAGAGTTACGTAATTCAGGCGTTCAGGTTCGTCGTGTGGGTCAAGACCAATTGGTATTGGTGATGGAAAATGGTATCGGCTTTGGCTCAGACTCTTCCATGCTAGATTCGTCTATTTATAAAACGCTAAATGGTGTAGCACGCATACTGGTTGAATATCCTGATACAGTGTTGATGATCACTGGTCACACTGACAGCACAGGCAGTGAAGAGTACAACAAGACACTTTCCTTAAAGCGTGCGGACTCAGTACGTAGTTACTTAATGGGCCAGAATGTTGCGTCAAATCGTTTATCGACGATGGGAATGGGCGAAAGTTCCCCAGTCTGTGATAACTCGACGAGCCAAGGCCGTCAATGTAATCGTCGTGTTGAGATCAGTATCTATCCAAAAGGTAACTAATTGACCTTTATTTCCCTATGTCAGCCGCATTTCTAGCGGCTGACATAGACGCTTCCCCTGCGTAATCCTTTAAAAACGATTACAATTAGTGCCTGAACTCAAAAAATAGAGACGTACCATGCAAGATGATTCCTTGCCGGTTGAGGCAATGTACGAGCGCTTAGATTACTACCTGCAGAATTATGGCTCGGAGCGTGCAATTATCACCGTATCTGAGCTGGACGGTTTTGTAACCGCTATTGGCTGTAGTAAAGATTTATTGGCGCCAGCGGATTGGTTTCCAGCAATATGGGGATCACAAGAAGATCAGCCTAAATGGAATGAGCAAGATGAAGAGGACGAGTTTTACGGACTCGTTATGCTGCTGCACTTAGAAGCTATTGATGGCTTATTTAACAGCACCTTAAGTCCTGTGTATTTAGAGCATGATGATCAGCAAGGTCATGTGACAGTGATCATTGATGATTGGTGTGCTGGATTTATGAGAGGAGCTCGTTTGACAGGTATTAATCACTCTGGGGATCGTGATTTTCTTGATGATGTCCTTGCAAGTGTACGTTTGTTCGGTACACCAGGCGGTTGGGAAAAGTTGAATGCAATGAGTGATGCCGAAGTCACTTTTTGGCGTGAAAGTTTAGAGCCTTCTATTATGAGGTTAGCGCAACACAACCACCCTGAGATACAAATTTCTCAAGTCAGTGATGGCTCATCGCGTATTCTCCATTAACTAAAAAGGGCCACTGTTTAGGGGCCCTTTTTTATGACAATTTAGAAGATATCCTAGCCAACGACGCTAGCAATCGATTCGCATAAGTAGTCAATATTGCTATCACTTACGCCTGCTACACTCATACGACCAGTATCGGCGATGTAGATAGAGTAGTCTGAACGCAGTTTTCGCACTTGCTCAAGTGTTAAGCCCGAGTAAGAGAACATGCCGCGTTGTTTGGCAATAAAGCTGAAGTCTTTACTGACACCTGATGCAGCCAGTTTTTCAACAAGCTGACCACGTAAGCCATTAATGCGATTACGCATTTGCGTTACTTCTTGCTCCCAAAGAGCATGCAATTCAGGGCTATTCATAATCGTGTAAACGACTGTCGCACCGTGTGCCGGTGGCATTGAGTAGTTTGCGCGAATAGCTTGACCAATAATAGAGAAAGCGTTGCTGGCTTCTTCACTGCTTTCGGCAATTACGCTAAGACCGCCACAGCGGTCGCGATAGATACCGAAGTTCTTAGAAAATGAGTTTGCGATGAGCATATTTGGCACGCGCTCAGCCATGTGACGCAAGCCTGCCATATCTTCATCTAAACCGTCACCGAATCCTTGGTAAGCCGCATCCACCAGTGGTAATACATGACGTGTATTGACGAAATCTGTGAGTGCCTGCCAGTGCTCAATTTTAAGGTCGACCCCCGTTGGGTTATGACAGCAAGCATGCAGTAATAGCACATCGCCTTCTTTCATTTCAGCGTTCAAAAACGCCATCATGTCATCAAAGCGTACATCGTTAGTTTGTGCATCGTAGTAAGGGTAATCAATGACCTCAACACCTGCAGAATTAAAGATCGAGACATGATTACCCCATGTTGGGTCGCTAACAAATAGGCGAGCACCTTTAAGGTTTGCGCTAATAAAGTCGGCTGCAACTTTTAGAGCGCCAGTACCGCCAGGTGTTTGAGAGGACTGAATACGCTTTTGCTTAATGATGTCGCTGTCATTGCCAAGCAATAGTGTTTGAATAAGCGGAGCGAAGTTCGCATCGCCGTAAACACCTAGGTAAGACTTAGTTTCTTCGTTCGATACCATTAGTGCTTCTGCTTTCTTCACAGACTCCAAGATAGGGGTTCGACCAAAATCGTCTTTGTATACGCCCACACCTAAATCAATTTTTTTAGGGTTTGTATCTTGTTGATGCGCAACGATCAGCGCCAATAATGGGTCGCCAGGTACGGCTTTTAGGTGTTTGAACATAATGAGTGCTTTCCTTACTGGTTTCGTAAAGTTCACGTGATTAGGGACTGAAATGATTGCCATATTCTGCCCGTTTGACGCTAAAATACAATTCACTTATGTGCTAATAAATGCAAACTCTTGGTAAACTGTACAAAATATTGAACACTTCAAAATTGCTTTCTCATCCTTCCCATTATCGCGAGTTATTTCAATCGCTGGATTTATGGCTGTTTCAACATAGGCATTTATGGAATGTATCCAGTTTCCACTCCATAAATTGGCCTTGGCAGATGGCTGAGCCAAATCTGTGTAGTTGGCTAAGTCAGCAGAGAAATTGTCCAACTGAGTCCACTGTTGAACAAGCTTTATACGATCATATAAAAGGGTTTGAACCTTTTATATTTGAATGGGAGGCGTTGTCTTATGTTGATTTATCTTTGCCGCCCAACTATTTCAGCGCTGGTATTAAAGGCCGAAAATGGGAGCAGATAGCCGCTTTTTCTAACTGTATTGAGCCACTCTCTCCAGTCTTGGAGTGGTGTGCTGGAAAGGGGCATTTAGGTAAGTTGCTGGCTTATCAGCATGATGTGTCGATACACAGTGTAGAGTGGCAGGCTGAGCTCTGTGAAGCGGGCCAGAAAGAAGCAGAGCAGCGTCAATTATCGCAGCATTTCACTCAAGTAGACGTATTAAAAGGAGAGGGAAAAGCAGCGCTTAAAAGCGCGAAGAGCGCTGTTGCACTCCATGCTTGCGGCGATTTGCATACCACACTAATAGAGCAAGCGATTGAGGAGGGGCTCGCTTACTTGGCGATTTCTCCATGTTGTTATCACTTGACTCAGTATGCGCAGTATCAGCCCTTATCAAAGCTAGGGCAGCAGGCGCGGATACAGCTTAGCCAAGAGAATTTAACATTGGCTGTGAAACAAGTGTCTACCGCGGGGCGACGTGAACAACGGTTGAAAAGAATAGAGTTAGCCTATCGTTTAGGGTTTGATAGCTGGCAGCGTAAGGTAACGGAAAATGACTGTTACCTTACAATTCCATCGTGCTCTAAATCGTTATTAACTGAAGGATTTGAGGTGTTTTCGCTGTGGGCTGCAGAGCAGAAAGCACTACAAACGTATGTATCAGAGATACCTTTTGATGGTTTTGAAGCATTAGGCTATTTGCGCAGTGAACACGTGCAAAAAGTGGAAGCTGTGAGCCAATATTTTCGACGTCCTTTGGAACTGTGGTTAGTTTTAGATAGGGCACTTAAACTGCAAGAATCAGGTTATCATGTCACGATCGAAAAATTTTGTGATAAAGCATTGACGCCAAGAAACCTTTTAGTACGAGCATCACTTTAAGTTTTGAGTAAGGTTCCTTACATCCTTTTTAAACAAAAACAGTTTTCATTCATTGATTTCGACCTAGAAAGAGTGGATTATAAATAAGTGAGTGCTAAATAATATTTAGCTACGGTTTGCTTGTTTCTAAAGAGTTTTATTGTTTAAAAACGCTGTATGTGAAGGGAATGGAGCTATGAAGTATTTATATATGGCAGGCGTGTTAGCGGTTGCATTTTTAGTGATTCTATCGCCTGATTCTGAAAATGCATTTGAAGCGAATGTTGAGAATTGTAAAACAGAAAACTTACGTCAAATGACAGATGAGCACATGATGTGGCAACTGTCTGGTGAATGTCAGCGTGAAGGTATTTATAAACTAAATAGCTGATAGAACTTGTTTCGATGATTGTGTTTAAAAGCGCCTGTTTCGCTAATTGAATTCAGGCGTTTTAGTCCGGCCAGTACACATCAGCTAAAGACTCGAAAGCAGGTTTGGCGAAGTAAAAACCTTGGTATAAGGTGATGCCCATATCACGAAGAACTCGGTACTCTGCGTCTGTTTCAATCCCTTCAGCGATGATTCTTTGGCCTAACTCTGTCAACATCTTAACCATGTTTCGCACGATGATTTCACGAGCAGGATCTTTATCAATATCACGAATTAATTCCATATCAATTTTGGTTATTTGTGTCTTCAAATCCGCCAGTTGGGCTAAGCCGTTATAACCTGAACCAAAATCATCGATGGCTGTTTGAAAACCAATTTTCTCATAGTGGCTGATAATGTTAATTAGGTGCTTTTGATCGACAATGCGCTCATTTTCAGTGAACTCAAAAATAATTTTGGTTTTATCAAAGGCGTATGCTTCAGCCGCAGCCAAGGTCGTTCGAATACAAAGCTCAGGACGATAGATGGCATTGGGTAAAAAGTTGATGCTCAAATAGGAGTCCACGTTAAGCTGTGCCGCCAAGCGAATGGCTTTGACTCGGCAGCTTTGATCAAAACGATATAGATTAGTATCATTTACGTGTTTAAATACTTCTCTTGCCCCTTCCCCATTAAACCCTCGAGCGAGTGCTTCTTGCGCGAAAATAGTACGAGTTGCAACATCAACAATAGGTTGCAACGCCATGCTGAAATCAAAACCTAAATCGCAGCCTTGTGCGCATTCTTGGCAGCCTAAGTCTTTAAAATCAATCGGTTGCATTTTTTATCCCTATGTTTTAAGTCTTAAAGCATATCTTTTATGTTTTTGAATACAAGTGATGTGAAGCAAATTTTATTTATTGATTGTAACTCATGTGTCTATTTGTACGTTTAACGTTAGTAAATGTGGAATAGGGGTAGAGAGTGTTAGAAGTTCGTTCTAATCTTAGGTTTTTGAATTGAAATGTAAGTCTGTCATCTTACTGGCGTGTTTTTAGAACGCTATGCTGAGAGTCACCCAGATTTGGTGGCCTTTTGGAGTCCTTTTGATTAAAACGGTCTTGTTTTTACTTTTGTCATTGATGAGTGGCTTAGTTTTTTCGGTCAATGAAAATGTGCGTCTTCAATTAAAGCGAGAGCACAGTTTTGCATTTGCTGGTTATTACGCCGCTCAGCAACTTGGCTACTATCGCGATGCAGGCTTAGATGTGGATGTGATTCCAGGTAACGCGATTACGAATGTGTACAGTGAAGTGGCCACAGGAAAGGCGGACTATGGTGTTGGTGACAGCTCGATTCTCATCGAGCGAAGCCGTGGGCGACCATTTCAAATTCTGGCCGTAATTTTTCAACATTCGCCAATGATTTTTATTTCCAGTGATCATATTCTAAGCTTTGAAGATTGGGTGAACAAACGCGTGATGCTAGATGCTGCTTCCAATGAACTATTACTGTATCTGGAGCAGGAAGGCGTTAAGTTATATAACTTAAATTTCATGCGTCATACCCACGACGTCAAAGATCTTATCAATAACAATGTGGATATCATGAGTGCAAGTAGCATCCATGTGCCCTATTTACTGGCAAAACAAAGCATACCTTATCGCGTATTTTCGCCGCGCAGCGTAGGTATCGATTTTTCGGGTGACAATCTATTTACTTCAGACGAGGAAGTGTCGTTGCGGCCTGATCGCGTTCGAGCTTTTCGAGAAGCCAGTTTGAAGGGTTGGCAATACGCACTCAAGTACCCTGATATTGTCATTCAGTGGATTATGACCATTTATGCAAGCGACTACAGTCGGGCGCTTTTAGAGTTCGAAGCACAACAAGTTTTCGAACTTATACAACCTGATATCATTGAAATTGGTCATCTTAATGAAGCACGCTGGGCATCTGTTTTAGATATTTACGAACGACTGAATAAGTTAAATGACCCCGTTGATTTAAATGCGGTGCTGTATCGTTATGAGGCTAAGAAGAATTGGCGTGAAATAATTTTAGTGACTTCGGTCTCGATCAGTATTTTTTTAGTTTTGTTGATTATTGTGTTGTATGTATCAAAGACGAATAGGCGTTTGGATGCAGCACTTAAAGAGAGCTATGAAGCTCGTGAAGAAGTGGCTAAGCAGGCGAATCAGGACCCTCTAACGGATTTGGGTAATCGGCGTGCGTTTAAGGCTCGTTTACAGCAGATGTCTCAAGTCGCTAAACGACAAAATGAGCCGTTCGCACTGATGTATTTAGACTTAGATCACTTCAAAGACGTAAACGATCTATATGGGCATCAATGGGGAGATCACTTATTAAGGGAAGTTTCCAAACGCTTGAAGTCTTGCATGTTGGAAGGATGTGAACTTGCCCGTATTGGCGGTGACGAATTTACAATATTGATTCCTTCTTACATCACCAAAGATAACCTAGAAACTCTAGCAAAAGTCATACTGAAAGCAATTTCAATGCCGTACATACTTTATGAAGATGAAGTTTATATATCGGCGAGTATTGGGATTACGGTGGCCCCCGAAGACAGTACTAAGCCTGAGTCTTTACTGCAGTTTGCCGATGAGGCAATGTATGCTGCAAAAGAGTCCGGACGTAATCGATGCCGTTTTTTTACGTCAGACTTGTATGAAAAAGCCATTGAACGTCAGACACTCATTGCAGATATGCGACAAGCGATGGTTCGTAATGAGCTCTTTGTGATGTATCAGCCTATCTTAGATTTACACAGCCAAGAGGTCATTAAGTTTGAGGCCCTTGTAAGGTGGCAGCACCCAATACGAGGCTTGATCCCTCCGGACTATTTTATTCCGATTGCCGAAGAATCTGGATTAATTTCAGAGATTGGTGATTTCGTATTTAAAGAGTCGGTTAAAAAGCTAGCGCTTTGGCGAGCGCAATATTCACCATCCTTGATGGTCAGTGTGAATATTTCGCCGTTTCAAATCACCTCTCCAGATAATCACATTAGCCAGTGGTTTGGCTATTTACATCAAGTCGGCGTTCCTGGTGAAGCTGTGAGTTTAGAAATTACAGAAAATATGCTCATGCATCATACTCAGTCTGTGTCTGAGCAGCTGTTGGCATTTCGTGATGAGGGTATCAATGTTGCTCTAGACGATTTTGGAACAGGCTACTCTGCGCTGGCTTATTTAAATCGCCTTGATATTGATTACATTAAAATTGACCGCTCATTTGTACAGGATATGGCTCAAGAAGGTATGGAAAAGGACCTATGTGAAGCGATCATTACCATGGCTCATAAACTTAAAATTAAGGTGGTTGCAGAGGGTATCGAAACCACCGAGCAGGCTGCGATTCTACGTGAATTTGGGTGCGACTTAGGGCAAGGTTATCTATTTGCGAAACCACTCACTGATGAGCAAGTGGAAAACCTACTAACGCAACCTTCTTTTATTCAGTACTAAGGCAAATCAAATATAATGGCTTTAAATCGATTAGAGTGTTTTAAAAAGTGAATATCATTCAATTGCTCTATTTTAGCGCCGTCTCCTTGACGCAACAGTAGATCATTCTTAATTCGTGCTTGACCTTCCACAACATGAACATAGTATCGACGGCCTTTGACGGTTGGCCAATAGGCTTCTTCGGATGTCTCCAGCACCAATTGAACCAGTGACATATCCTGCTTGATTTGTAAGGTACCATGATCGCCATCTGGCGAGATAATGGCGGTAAAGCCCTCTGACTCACCAAAGCCTTTTTGCTGATAGCTTGGCTTGCCTCCAAATGAATTGGGTTGAATCCAAATTTGAAGAAATTTCAGATCTTCTGTGCGCGAAGCGTTAAACTCACTGTGGTAGATGCCTGATCCCGCAGACATTAACTGAAACTCTCCAGTAGGTAGCTCCCGAATATTGCCGGTACTGTCTTTGTGAGCAATCGTACCTTGAGTGACTAAACTGATGATTTCCATATCTTTGTGTCCATGCCTTTCAAAGCCCATGTTAGGTTCAACTGTATCGTCGTTAATGACTCTCAACGATGAAAACCCCATTTGATTTGGATCATAATAGTGACCAAAAGAGAAAGTGTGGAAACTGTTCAGCCAACCAAAATTGGCTTGGCCTCGTTCACTAGCTGGGCGCACAGTAATCATAATAGACTCCTTATCTTGAAGCTCATGAGGGCATATAGTAGTAGTCTATCTATCGAAAAAATAAATTTAAAATGCAATATTTAGAGAGATTTTATCAGTTTAATAGATGTTAAGAGGTCCTGATGGCGTTATTTGAGGCAATTTTGCCTGTTTTCTTACTGTTGGTGATGGGCGTATTACTGCAGCGTCAACGTTTTCCATTTGATGGTTTTTGGCAAGGTGTAGATAAATTAGTTTATTGGTGTTTATTCCCTGCCTTATTGTTTTCTAAAACCAGTGTGATCGATTTTTCTAACCCAATGCTGGGGCGTTACGGCCTAGTGTTGGTCAGTGCATTGCTGGTGACGGCAGCGATTATTATGCTCTTGGCCCGCCTACTACAGGTACCTAATCCAACAGCGACATCGATGCTGCAAGCGGCAGTGCGATTCAATACGTTTATCACGTTAGCATTGGCAGAAAGAGTGTATGGCGCTGAAGGTTTGGTATTTGCTGCATTAGGTGCGGCCGTATTGATTCCATCCGTAAATGTGTTTTTAGTTGTCAGTATGGTGTCTATGCATGGTCAACGTCAGCAGTCATTGATTAAGCTTATCTCGAAGGAGTTGCTTAAGAACCCACTCATTATGGCCATTGTGTTAGGGCTTGGTTTAAATGCTTTAGGGCTGACACCGATTCCTGTTGCATCAGATATGGCGCAAATGTTGGCGCAGGCCACACTTCCATTAGTTCTACTAGCAGTAGGGGCAGGGGTAAGATTAACTACGATTAAAGCCGTAGGTATGACGTTTTGGTTATCGGCATTAGGCCGTTTCTTAATCTTTCCTGGGGTGGTATTGGTGATGTGTTGGTGGCTGGGAATCAGTGGCTTGCCAGCCTACGTCGCATTGTTATTTGGCATCGTGCCAACGGCGACATCTGCTTATGCGTTAGCAAAACAATTGGGGGGGGATGCAGACCGAATGGCTGCCTTTATTACTCTGCAAACGGCCATGTCGTTGGTAACAGTGCCATTAAGCATAGCCTTAGCCCATCGTTTGTTGGGCTAAGGCTCACAAACAAAGTGACGATTAGTGTTTGTGGTGGCCATGTTCATGATGATGCTCTTCGATGTCGTGATCATGGTCACAGTCACATGGCTCTGGCTCATTTGGGTAAAAGACGCCAATATCTTCACGAATTTCGTCCATGCTCGCAAGTAAATCTAGAGTGTCCTGCCAGCTGTGATTTGGGCTTTGGTTTAATCCCTCTTCAATACAGCGGTTTACCTCTTCCACTTCGAATTGATATCCCATCCCTGGAAAGTCGAACTCTACAGAGCGCTCTGCACCGTCATGTTTTACCAAAGTGAGCGATTTAGTTTCGTACCAGTTGTTGCCAAACTCAATGTAGCCATCGCTGCCAGACAATACTGCACGATTTGGCTGTTGGCTAATGATCGATGATTCGAGCGCAGCCAGCTGGCCTGAGTCCCAGCCGAGTAGTAATTGCTCAAACACATCCACATCTGTGTCTCCAACCAATGCTTGATTCTGAATAAAATCAGGCTTACCAAAGAACAGTTGCGCCAGAAAGATAGGGTAAATACCCACATCCAATAACGCACCGCCGCCTAATTCACGATTCAGCAGTCGGTTTTCAGGGTCTTTAGAGCCAACAAAACAGAAGCTGGCTTGAATGCTTTGTAGTGGGCCAATTTCACCTTCTTCAACCCATTCAAGTGCTTGATCAATGGTCGGGTTAAAACGTGTCCACATGGCTTCCATGACAAAGACATTATGCTTTTTAGCCAGCTCAAACAGCTCAGCTGCTTGTGTTTGATTAAGAGCAAATGGCTTTTCGCACAAAACATGTTTGCCTGCTAGGATACACGCTTTGGTAAGCTCATAATGCAGGTGATTAGGCACACCGATGTAAATAACATCGACTTCATGACTATTAATCAAAGAGTAGTAATCCACCATGGACAGCTCAATGTTATAGCGCTCCGAAAATGCGTCAGCGGCCTCTTTCGAGCGCGAAGCAACGGCGCGCAGGGTACCTGTTTTAGCGTACTCAAAGTCTGCTGCAAAAGACTGCGCAATGACTCCGGTTCCGATAATTCCCCAGCGTACTTCATTCATGGGAGGCTCCTAAGTGGAATAAGTGAGTGAAAAGTAATAGTGCATTATAGTTCAGTCTGAGCTTCTAACGCAGCGAGTCGTTCGGATAAATCGGCGACAGTTTGTTCTAACGCATCTATTCTATCTTGTAAGTCACTTTGTGGCGCGTTCATTTCAAAAGAGTCTGTGGCATTAGTTTCAGTGATGTTGCTTTGACTGCAGAATAGTTCTTGGTAGCGAGCATCTCGTTTGCCTGGCTCTCTAGGTAACAGCTCAACAAAAGGACCACTAGTTTTCTCTTTAAGGCTTACTAAAGCTTGCTCTACATCTGGTACACCTTTGAACGTATGTAAGCGTCCACTTCGAGAGCGAAGTTCTCCAGGTGTTTGTGGCCCGCGTAGCAACAGCAAGCAAATGATGGCTGTTTCTCCGGCATCAAACTGTAAATCAGAAAATTCTGTGTTACAGAATCGATGTTGATACTTTGGGACACGACTGCCGTGATGAAAGATTTCTGTGACTAAGCTTCTTTCGACGAGACCATCAATGCCGTCTTGTACTTCAAAGTCGGTGTATTCCAGCACAGGATCTCGGCTGGACTTTTGATTGCAGGCATTAGTTAGCGCATTAATACTCATGGGGTAGTGATCGGGTGTAACAATGGATTTTTCGATCAGACAACCAATAATACGGGCTTCCTTAGCGCTTAATGTGTAATACGACATTTCAATCTCCTATGGCGGATTGTCCTTTTCTCTAATATTTAAGGAAAAGGGCATTTTAAGCAATTCTATAAAGGTGGCTGGAGCGTAGCGTGCGGTTTGAGGTAACCCAATGTTGAGGTGATGATCTCCAGATTGGCTATGTGCGGTATAACTTTTAAAAAAACGGTCCCAAATACTTAAACAAAAGCCGAAATTACTATTGGCTTCTTGAGGGATACGAGAGTGATGAATACGGTGCATGTCAGGGGTTACAATAAGGCTTCTTACCAAGGGCTCTAGTCTGTTACCCAAACGAACATTGGTATGGTTGAACATCGCCAAGCTGTTTAAAAGAATATCAAACACTAATATGGCGGCGGCAGAAATACCAAACAGCCAAACTGCGAGTGCTTTAATGACTAACGAAAGCGCTATTTCTAAGGGATGAAAGCGAACTGCGGACGTTGTGTCCAGCTCAGGGTCGCTGTGATGCACTCGATGCAAACACCATAACCAAGGTACATAATGGAACAAACGATGTTGCCAATAAATTAAAAGGTCTAAAAGAACAAGCGATGCGATGAAACAGAGGCTACTAGGGAGGTATTGAAGGGGGGCGAAAGCGGCAGCGGGTAAAAAAGCAATGCCAACTAGCAGCAGTGGTTGAAACAAACGAACAAGCAGGGCGTCTACAAGCAGCAGCCCTAGGTTGTGTCGCCAGCGTATTCGCCATAGGGATAAGGCTTTACGAGGCACAAAATACTGCCAGCTCAGGAGTGCTGAGACAAACAGTAGAAATAACAATATACGCAGTTGGTAATCAATCATGCCTATCCGTCATCACGGTCGATAGGGCTAGTCTACACTACTTTTATTAATGGAGTGCTTGATCTAGTTGATGTTTTCTTACCATGTCGACCTTCAACAACGCTAAAAGTTCCACTAGAACATTCAAGTTTACGTTGTCTAAATCATCAAACAAGATGCAATGATCACCAAGGTGGACGTTCTTTAAGCGTTCACAAAAGCTGGATATGTCTAAGTCGCTAGCATGGTAAAGGCTGAGATTATGTTGGTGGGGAACCAGAGCAAAAGCCCAGTCCTCCAAAAGATAAAACACTTCAAAACCTTTCTCTGAGAGTATTGTTGCAGTCGGTGCAATGGCAAAAATTAATTCACTTAGTGTGTCTAAATGCGTGCTTACTTCAAGTGATGGTGTTTGACTAAGACTTTCTAATGCGCGTTCCTTTAAGGTCGTCAACATACGAACCTCCTACATGATAAAGGTCATGGCGTACGTTGACGACTGATTTATAGAGGTTACGACACAGATTCTAAAGCAATCAAAATACGGTTCATGGCTTGTTCTAATTGTGATCTTGAACAACCAAAGTTTAGGCGAATAAAGCCCGGTGCGCCAAACCCTGATCCATCAGAAATACCAACACCCGCTTTTAAAAAGAAATTATGTGGGTCTTCAAGGTCATATTCGCGTACGTCAAGCCATGCTAAATAGGTCGCGTCATGATCTGCCATTTTGATTCGGCTGCCTTGAATCCTTTCTTGCAGATAGTCGCGATTACCTTTTAAATAGCTTAATAAGGCTTCGTGCCAAGTTTGGCCGTCCTTATAGGCGGCTTCGGCTGCAACCAAGGCTAACAAGTTTGGTGCAGGAATCAGCGCTTCACGCGCTTTTTTGAAGCGCTGTCGCAGAGTTGGGTTGGCAATAACGGCGAAGGCATAGCAAAGCCCTGCGATGTTAAACGTTTTTGATGGAGCCATTAAGATTACACTGCGTTGTGCTGCGTCTTCGTTCAAGCTAGCAAACGGGATGTGCTTCGCATCCGATAAGATTAAATCACAATGGATTTCGTCAGAAACTACTAATAAATCATGGCGTTGAGCGATTGAATGAATCGCAATCAGCTCATCCTTTGTGTAAACCGTGGCGCCAGGATTATGAGGATTACATAAAAGCAGCATCTTTGCGTCTGCTTTTTTGCATGATTCTTCCAAACTCCCCAAGTCGACAGACCAGCGATTTCCTTTGAGTACAAAAGGTATTTTGTCTAGCGATCGTTCAGACATTTCTGGTGCTTTGGTGAGGTGATAATACACTGGGCTAGGCACAATGATCCGGTCACCTTCCTCGGTTAGCGCTCTAACGCACAAATGCAGTGCACATACGAGTCCAGGTAAATGTATTAAGTGTGCAGCTGATGGTTGCCAATCATAGTGTTTTACACAGTGATCTAGAATGGCTTGGCTGAGTGATTTTGGGGCATAGGTATAGCCAAAGACTCCTTCTTGAACTCGCTTAGCTAATGCATCCTTTACGCAGCTAGGTGCATCGAAATCCATGTCAGCGATCCACATAGGAATAACGTCAGAAGAATATTTAGTCCATTTGTCACTGTTATGATTCTTTCTGTCGATAATTTCATCGAACTGAGGCTCCTGACTCATATAAACTCCTTGTGTGGTATATGGGTTATTCATCTAGTATTTAATTTCATAGTGCCATAACTCAAAGAAGTAGAAACACTAAATAGGTTGTTTATGACGTTTTTGGATAAATTGTACTGTTGAATTTCAAGCATTGCGCTGACCTTGATAAGGGTCAAGGAAAAAAGTTAAATTTTTTTTTCGGGCGCAATGCCTTGTGATTCAAGACTTAGCAGCTATTGTGCAAGCGCAACATGAACTATTTAGAGCTATTAAGGGTTGACCATTCCTGAGCAAAGTGACTACTATAGTTTTTATTAAATGGTTGTTTAACAAAAAGGGATTCAAATGCCAAAAGTTGGAATGCCAGAAATTAGAAAACCGCAACTTATTGAAGCAACCATTACAGCTATTGATAAACATGGTTTTCCTGGCGCGACGGTTAGCGTAATCAGCAAAAAGGCAGGTGTTTCACCAGCCATCATCAATCACTATTTCGGTGGGAAAGATGGTTTGCTCGAAGCTACGATGCGTAGCCTAATTAAAGAGTTTTTTGAAGTGCTGCACAGCGAGTTATACCTTACTCGTGATGGCGATATCTTCGAAAAGGCGATGGCGATTGTAAGAGCCAGTATTAGCCAATCTCAGACACGACCGCAAGTGGTTAAAACGTGGATGGGATTTTGGGCATCGGCCATGCACAAGCCAGCGTTGTATAGATTACAGAAAGTATATTCACGTCGCTTACTGAGTTGCTTGGTGGTTGTATTTCGTGAACGCTTTGAAAAAGAGCGTGCACGAGAGATTGCCTTCACGGTGGCTGCGATGATTGATGGTATGTGGCTACGCGGCTCTCTAGCCGGCGGCATAGACAATCAGCATGCAGCTGACAGAATCAATGAATACATTTCACTGGTTTTGAAGCAGCCGTAATGAGTAACCCTCCAAGGATGGGGACTTGGTAGCGTGTGAACCAATTTTTAAATTTAGAGGGGCTTTTGCTGCACTCTAACAATGTATCCATAGGAGATAGATTATGTTGAATTTGAAACACACTACACTTGCTGTATGCATCGCGGGTGCATCTACATTTGCTGCTGCGGACTGTTCTACCGTTCGTTTCTCAGATGTAGGTTGGACAGATATCACAGCCACGACTGCGATCACTTCGACAGTATTAGAAGGTTTAGGTTACTCAACTAAGACACAACTTCTATCTGTACCGGTTACGTACACGTCTCTTGCCAATGACGATATCGATGTTTTTCTAGGCAATTGGATGCCAACGATGGAAGCGGATATCGCGCCGTACCTCAAAGCGGGTACGGTTGAAGATTTAGGGCCAAACTTAACCGGTGCGAAATACACGCTAGCAGTGAGCCAAGCCGCTTATGATGGTGGCGTTAAAAGCTTTGCTGATATCGCGAAACACGCACGTGAGTTCAGCGGCCGTATTTACGGTATTGAGCCAGGCAACGATGGTAACCGCCTAATCCAAGATATGATTGACCAAAATGCTTTCGGCATGGGCGACTTCCAGCTTGTTGAGTCGAGTGAAGCTGGCATGCTTTCTCAGGTGAGTCGTAATGCTCGCCGTGATAAATGGATTGTCTTCCTAGGTTGGGAACCACATCCAATGAACGCTAACTTTGATATGGCTTATTTAGAAGGCGGCGATGACTTCTTTGGACCAAACTACGGCGGCGCTAACGTACACACCAACGTACGTAAAGGCTACCTTCAAGAGTGTCCAAACGTAGGTACGTTACTGACTAACCTTAATTTCTCTCTTCAAATGGAGAATGAGGTAATGGGTGCGATTCTGGATGATGGTGATAAACCTGAAATCGCCGCACAAAAATGGCTAAAAGCGAATCCAGCCGTATTAGATACATGGTTAGACGGTGTGCAAACAACGTCTGGTGGTGATGGCGTCGCAGCTGTAAAAAGCTCTCTGGGTCTATAACGAAGCAATTTTCGTTTAAATGATCAAGTAGACGCCGTGTTGAGCGGCGTCTACTGCTAGATGTAAGTTGTTTGGAGACCCTCATATGAATTGGCTAACAGAACACAAGCTTCCACTCGGCGATACCATGGAGACCTTTGTAAATTGGTTGATTGATGTCGCTTCTTTCTTTTTTGATTTTATTTCCGTTACTTTAGAAACCCTGATTTTTAGCATGGTGGATGGCCTAGAATGGATGAACCCATTTGCTGTCGTGGCCTGTGTGTTAGCCCTAGTTTGGTGGTTACATCGTAGTCTTGGCATCATGATATTCGTTGCCGCGTCATTTATGTTGATTATGAACCTTGGCTACTGGCAAGAAACGTTGCAAACGCTCGTCTTGGTCATTACAGCCACGACAATCAGTGTATTAGTCGGTGTACCGATTGGTATTGCGGCTGCTCACCGTCCAATGTTGTACACAGTGCTGCGTCCGATTTTGGATCTAATGCAGACGATTCCAACATTTGTGTACTTGATTCCAACCTTGATTCTATTTGGTCTAGGTTATGTCCCAGGGCTGATATCAACCATTATATTCGCCATTGCCGCGCCAATTCGTCTGACTTACCTTGGTATCAGTAAAGTGCCAAATGAACTACGCGAAGCCGGTCTAGCCTTTGGCTGCACGAAAGCAAAACTGTTGTACAAAGTTGAATTACCAGCGGCGATGCCAAGCATCATGGCCGGTGTCACGCAATGTATTATGCTGTCTTTATCTATGGTGGTCATCGCTGCATTAGTAGGCGCTGATGGTCTTGGTAAACCGGTTATACGTGCATTGAATACAGTAAACATTTCTCAAGGCTTTGAAGCAGGTGTGGCGATTGTACTAGTGGCCATCATGCTCGATCGTATCTGTAAAACACCATCTTCAAAAGCGGAGGGCTAAGTTATGCCAATGGTTCAAATTGAAAATTTAGACATCGTTTTTGGTAATCAGAAGCTTGAATCATTACGACTGCTTGATAAAGGAATGAGTCGTGCTGAAATTTTAGCGCGGACTGGTGATGTTATCGGTGTACAAGATGCTACGATTTCTGTTGAAGAGGGTGAAATTTGTGTTCTGATGGGGCTTTCCGGCTCAGGTAAATCAACCTTACTACGTGCTGTAAACGGCTTGAATAAAGTAGCCAGAGGTCGCTGCTTAGTGAAAGACGGTGAGCGTATGATTGATATGGCGAAATGTGATGAAAACACACTGCGTCATATGCGTACTAACCGAGTTTCAATGGTATTCCAAAGCTTTGCTTTAATGCCTTGGATGACCGTGCTTGAAAACGTGGCATTTGGTTTAGAGATGCAAGGCATGGGCAAAAAAGAACGCGAAGAGCGTGCCAATAAACAGCTGAAGATGGTAGGCCTTTATGACTGGCGCGATAAGAAGCCAGATGAACTCTCAGGTGGTATGCGTCAGCGAGTAGGCTTGGCTCGGGCGTTTGTTATGGATTCAGACATTTTATTAATGGATGAGCCGTTCTCTGCCTTGGACCCTCTGATTCGCTCGCAATTGCAAGATGAATTGATTGAACTGCAAAAGCGCTTAAAGAAAACCATCATTTTTGTAAGCCATGATTTGGATGAAGCTTTAAAAATCGGCTCTAAAATTGCCATTATGGAGTCCGCTCGAATCATTCAAGAAGATGTGCCTGAACAGATTGTTTTGAACCCAGCTACGGAATACGTAGAAAAGTTCGTAGCGCATACGAATCCACTCAATGTTCTTCGCGGTAATGCATTGATGACCCCACTGGATCAAGTGGCGCAGCTAGATGACTTGTATCATGTGAGTGAGCATCTTTCTCTTAATATACAAGCAGGCGTTTTAAAAGAAGCCTTGTCTCATGGTCAGAACATTGCACTCAGTAAATGGGATGACAGTATGGACATAGAGAATATGCCTGAAAATACGATCGTTGTTGTGCCAGTCGATATTTCCATGCGCGATGCGGTAGAAATTCGCTACCAGACTAAGCAACCGATCGTCTTGCAAGAGAATGGTCAGTGTGTCGGTGTGTTGGGTGATCATCAGTTCTATCATGCACTGCTTGGTAAACACTTCAGCCGAGCGTCTTAGTTATTAGCTCTATAAAATCAAAATGGTTTTGGTGAAATCAGGACAAAGAGTATCTAGCCTAATAAAGCAAACGTGACGCTTTGTTTAGCTAAATTCTGTAGGGGAAGGGGTATTTCTTTGTTTTGATGGATCCACTTATACTTTATTAGGTCCAACGTTATTTCGGTGTTAACTATATTTACTAGTACATCGAACAATCTAGCTTGTGTCACTTTGTGGGTATTTAAGGTGAAATATTTTAACTGAATTTCACGTTCTATTAACTTGAAATATTTTTGCCTTCAAAAAACTGCCCATCAATTTCTACCGAAACAATCTCACTTCATATTTTAGTCAACCCGTTGTAAAGCTAATGAACGTTATATGGCTTCACTGTTAACCAAGTCGATTTAAAGTGTATGATTATTGCTTCCTTATAGGTCAAGTAGTGATAGATTTTTGATGGCAGCATAGGCTTCCGTCTTACTAAATTACTAGGTGTTCCATAAGATTAAAATATTTTTGCTCTATTTTGGTGCGCTTGTCGCTCGAGATCGACTTATACTTTTTACGAGTTTGGTAGCATATATCTAGAGTATGTTTTTGCTTAAGGATGGATTATTAGAGCCGTTTCTCTATGGTACTTAGAGTTAGCACTATGGCATTGTTATCAATAGAGGTGCTTATAGGTTAGATAGAGAAGAGAGTATGCTCAACAATTATGGCTTTGTGGTGATGTTAAAGTCTGGCACAGTCTGTGCTTAGACTTATTGTGTACAAATTAAAGAGGAGCTTTCGAGTCGTCAGCTAATTCTCTTTGTCATAATCAACAATTTAAAATGCTTTTTCTTTGGTGATGGTATGAGTTAGATAGTCATGAGTTAAAGCATTTAATTAAGGTTATTCAAAGTGTCACTCGAACGGTGTTACTTTAATGAGGCTGGCCATGCGGTTAGATTTCGGCAGCCCATCTTTCTGTTTTATAAGGAATAATTATGATTCGTAAATGTTTGTTTCCGGTTGCGGGCTATGGTACGCGTTTCCTACCAGCAACTAAATCGATGCCAAAAGAAATGCTACCAGTCGTCAATAAGCCGCTCGTGCAGTATGGTGTAGAAGAAGCCGTTGAAGCTGGGTTGGAAAACATTACGTTTGTCACAGGTCGTGGTAAGCGTGCAATTGCCGATCATTTTGATATTAGCTATGAAGTTGAGCATCAAATTGCAGGGACAGCAAAAGAAGAGTACTTAACAGGCATAAGACATTTAATCGATACGGTAAACTTTTCTTTTATTCGTCAGCATGAGATGAAAGGCCTAGGCCATGCGATTCTTACTGGAGAGTCTTTGGTTGGTGATGAGGCTTTTGGTGTCGTATTGGCGGATGACTTATGCTTTGGTGGCGAATACGACGGCGTGATGGCGCAAATGGTTAAGCTGCATAAGCAGTTCCGTTGTTCAATCGTTGCTATTCAAGAAGTGCCAGAAGACGAGGTGCACAAGTACGGTGTGATCGCTGGTGAATCGATGAGTGAAGGCTTATTTCGCGTGACTGACATGGTTGAAAAACCAAGTAAAGAAGAGGCTCCATCGAATCTCGCGATTATTGGTCGCTATATTTTAACACCGGATATCTTTGATAAAATCCGAGAAACACCACCAGGGGCAAATGGAGAAGTGCAAATCACGGATGCGATTTTACGCCAAGCTCAAGAAGGCTGCGTTTTAGCGTATAAGTTCAAAGGTCGACGTTTTGACTGTGGTAGCGTTGATGGCTTCGTTGAAGCGACTAATTACTGTTACGAAAATATCTATAAGGCGAAATAAGCTGTGTTTATTTTACTTATAAAAAAGCCAGCTCATTGAGCTGGCTTTTTAGTGTCTAAAGGCGATTAAGCACCTAGCTGTTTATTCAAAGTTGGTAGTAGGTATTTGAACAGACGTGGGTTGGCACACAATACATGACCAGACTCATAGCTTGGAGAGCCGTCAAAACCTGAGAATAGACAGCCTGCTTCTTTAGCGATAAATAGCGGTGCTTGTACTTCCCAGTCACGTAAGTCCAGTCCCCAAGCGGCGTCTAAGCGACCCGCAGCCACGTTTGCTAGCATTAATGCAGGGCAGTCTTGCATAACCACTCGCGCACCTTTGCCAGCTATTTCTTCAAGTACTTTGAATTGGCCTGCTGCAAAAGCAATAGTAGTTTCTGTGCTAGGGAATTGAGTACCAAGCGTTGTGTTTTCAAGGGAGCGTGAAACACCTGTACGCATACGAGAATTGTTTAGGTAAGCACCACGGCCTTTACTCGCGTAGAACTCGTCACGCGTAGAAGGATTGATTAGCAGTGCATGCTCAACTTTACCCGCAACTAGGTAACTAACTGTCATTGCAAAGCCTGAAAGACTACGTGTGAACAAGTGCTGACCTTGAATTGCATCAATGACCCACTCACCTTCTTTACCTTCTTGCACTGTGCCTTGAAGGCGTGTGCTGATCGTGTCTTCAGGGTAAGCTTTCGCTAAATGATGGATGATGGTTTTTTCAGCGCCAGTACAGACATTGCTGTACACTTCTGTTGCGTTTGAGCCTTGCTCTTTATCGAACAATAGCTTTTCTTGCGCGTGGATGATGAAGTCTGCGGCAGCGCGAGCCGCTTTAAGAGCGACATTAATTCGTGGTTGCATGGGATACCAATGATTGAATCAATAGGGCAGCAACTGTCTTTTGGACAGTTCGTTGCGGTTAAAGTTTTAAAGAGCGTGAACGATGCTAAATACTGTTCGTGCAGCGTTTCTGTGGGCGCGAATTCTAGCCCAATTACTCGTACTAATCTAGTTAAATAATGGTTAAATTCTGTTCAAATGCTGGGTTGTAGTGAATTCTCTGATACCATTAAAGTCTTATTGCTCCACTGACCATTGGTATAACTTAGATATGCAGCAAAACATTAAAATTGTTCTCGTGAACACTTCTCACCCCGGTAATATTGGTGGCGCGGCACGCGCAATGAAAAATATGGGGCTCAGCGAATTGGTCTTAGTGGAACCTAAATTGTTTCCCCATGATGAAGCCTTTAGTCGGGCGTCGGGCGCGTCTGATATTTTGGACAATGCCAAGGTTGTTGCCACTTTAGAAGAAGCGTTGGCAGACTGTCAGTTAGTCATTGGTACCAGTGCTCGCGAACGTCATATCCCAGTAACGTTGGTGGATCCTCGTCAAGCGGCGGAGTTGGTCTACGGAGATACGTTAAAAACAGCGTTTGTTTTTGGCCGAGAAGACCGCGGTCTGACGAATGAAGAGCTTCAGCGTTGTCACTACCATGTTCATATCCCTTCGGTAGAAGAGTTTAGCTCCCTTAATTTAGGTGCAGCGGTTCAGGTGATAGCCTATGAACTTCGTATGAAAGCTCTGAGCTTACAAGGCGGGCCGATCGTTGAAAGCAAGTGGGACGTGCCAGCAGCGACTTCAGAACAGTTAGATTATATGCTTACGCATTTGGAGAAAGTGCTGGGAGATATCGAGTTTTTAGACCCTAAAGCCCCAAGACAAGTGATGACACGATTCCGACGCTTATATCAACGATCTCAGCTTGATCAGCAAGAAGTGGGTATGCTGCGTGGAATGTTGACTGCGGTTGAAAAGCAGTGCACTAAAAGCGATTAATCGTATGCGAAATAAGTTTTTAAGGCTGAGTTAAAGCAGAAAAAAGCCCGCTTAGTAGAAACTAAGCGGGCTTTTTGTTTGAGAGTTACATGTTTGCTTACTTAACTTTGGTCTCTGGACGACCTTCTTGCTGCCAATGAGTATGAAACTTCTCGCCAGGGGCGGCATCAATGCGCTCATAAGTGTGAGCGCCAAAGTAGTCGCGCTGAGCTTGTAATAAGTTAGCGGGGAGTACTTCTGAACGATAGCCATCAAAATACGCCAGAGCGGAATAGAAAGAAGGTGTCGGAATGCCGGATTGAGCAGCCAGTACAACAGCATCACGTAATCCTTTTTGCTTTTCTGCCATCGCATCCGCGAAATAGCCATCTAGCAATAAGTTTTCAAGGTCGTGATTCTTTTCAAATGCATCGGCAATCTTTTGAAGGAAGGATGCGCGAATGATGCAGCCACCACGCCAGATCTTAGCGATACCGGTGAAGTTGAGTGTCCAGTCGTACTCTGTTTGTGCTGCACGCATGATTTGGAAGCCTTGTGCGTAAGCACAAATTTTTGCGCAGTACAGAGCATTTTCAATCGCTTCTTCTACCGCTTCAGCGTCAATCTCAGACGTTTCGACATCGGCGATTAAGAAGCCCGCTGCTTTTTCACGTTCAGCAGTTAGTGTGCTTAACGCTCGCGCATACACTGATTCGCTAATAATGCCGGCGGGAACGCCCATTTGCGTTGCGCTAATCGATGTCCAGCGACCTGTGCCTTTTTGACCGGCACTGTCTAGGATCATATCGACAAGTGGGGCGCCTGTTTTCTCATCATACTGTTGCAAAATGTCGGCAGATATTTCGACAAGGTAGCTATTAAGGATGCCTTGGTTCCATTTCTCAAACAGTTTACCGATTTCAGCAGGCTCATAGCCTAAAAGTGAGCGTAGCAAATGGTAAGCTTCACAAATAAGCTGCATATCGGCATATTCGATACCGTTGTGAACCATTTTTACGAAGTGGCCAGCACCATTTGGCCCAAGATAAGCGGTACATGGTTCGCCTTCTTTCACTGGCTGTCCTGGTGTGCGTGATTCAATTGGTTTACCGTTCTCATCAACTTTGGCTGCAACAGCTTCCCACATTGGTTGTAGGTATTTCCATGAGTCCGCGTCGCCGCCAGGCATTAAAGAAGGACCAAATCGAGCACCTACTTCGCCACCTGATACGGCCGTACCAAAAAATTTGAATTTGTCTTTGTAATCACTTTCTCGGCGAATGGTGTCTGTCCACTGGCTGTTGCCACAGTCAACAACAATGTCTTCAGGGCTTAGGCCTGCATCTATTAAACTTTGGCAAACTGCATCAACAGGATCACCCGCAGGAACCAACACTACGATGACTCGTGGACTCACTAGCATATCGAGCATTTGCTTAATGTTGTCACAACCAATGATTCTCGCTTCATCGATGGAGTTCGGACGTTCTTTTGCTTCAGTGTTTAAAACGTCGTTCACTTTATCTGTGTCGAGATCAAAACCCGCAACGCGATAACCGTGGTCAGCCAGATTTAGGGCTAAGTTTTTGCCCATTACTCCTAGGCCAACGAATCCGATGTCGCAGCTCTGATTCACGTTTTGCATAGCTTTAGGTCTACCTTTGTTTCGAACGGGGAAGGTTAGAAAGAATCCTACCATGAACTGGGGCTATCCAGCCGACTGATGGGCAGGTTAAAAGTTGAATTATTGTGGAAGTTAATAATTATGGCGGGCATTTTAGCCGAGAATAAGCGCAATTTCGAGTAATAATGACGAAATAGTGGTTACTTCTAAAAAAGCATAAAAATATGGGGCTTGTGGTTATACGCTATCAATAAGCGTAATAAAAAAACGCTACTGTAATTTTTTTTCATAAATATAGGTTTTTTACAGTATGTACAATATTCGGAATCAACAGTTTTCTCTATTAAGTTGTTATTAATCAATTGCTTGTGCGTAATTCGTTAAAGGTTTTCTGAAATAAAATAACACTTTGTTATATCAATATTTTTTTTTAGATTGATTTGTTACTATAGATTTAACCCCAAATAATAATTTTAAAAAACATAATGTAACCGTTTTGTTCCAGAGGACTTTAGCAAGATGAACAACAGAACTAACGACCAAATGATTCTGCGTAATTTGAATACTGCACAGCTCGTTGAAAATGCGCTTGTAGATGGTGAAGGTGTTCTGGCAGATACCGGCGCGCTGGTAGTCGAGACAGGTGCTCGTACCGGTCGTTCTCCAATGGATCGCTTTATAGTAGAAGAAGATACAACAAAAGAAACGATCCACTGGGGAGCCGTTAACCGCCCATTTCCTGAAGAAAAGTTTGCACCTTTATGGGATCGTGTTGAGGCGTATTTAAACGCTAAGAAATCCTACCTATCTGATGTTCATGTAGGGGCGGGTGATGATTACTACATTCCAGTTCAAATGCGTACAGAAACAGCTTGGCAGCATTTGTTTGGTCGTAACTTGTTTATTAACCCAGAATCATACAACCCATCTGATAAGGGCGAATGGCAAATCTTGAACGTACCAACGTTTGAATGCCAGCCTGAGCGCGATGGTACGAATTCTGATGGTTGTGTCATTCTTAACTTTAAAGAGCGTAAAGTTCTAATCGCTGGCATGCGCTATGCCGGAGAAATGAAGAAAGCAATGTTCTCGGTTCAGAACTACCTATTGCCTGCTCACGATGTGTTGCCAATGCACTGTGCGGCGAACGTTGGCTCTGATGGCGATGTGACACTATTTTTCGGCCTGTCTGGTACGGGTAAAACGACATTGTCTGCTGATGAATCACGTTTCCTTATTGGTGATGATGAGCATGGTTGGGGTGTAGGTACGGTTTTCAATATTGAAGGCGGCTGTTACGCGAAAACGATCGACCTTTCAGAGAAAAATGAACCCGTTATCTGGAAAGCGATCAAGTTTGGAACGATTCTAGAAAACGTTGTGATGAATGAGTCTCGTGAGGCTGATTACTCAGATACTTCACTTACCCAAAATGGCCGTGCTGGTTACCCACTGACAAGTGTCGATAAGCGCTCTGAGCATAACCGCGCAGGTGAACCAAATGCGGTAATTTTCCTAACATGTGATTTAACAGGTGTGTTACCTCCAGTATCTGTACTAAGCAAGCAAGCGGCAGCGTACCACTTCCTAAGTGGTTACACAGCGTTAGTAGGCTCAACGGAAATGGGCGCAGGTAGTGGTATCAAGTCAACGTTTTCAACGTGCTTTGGTGCGCCATTCTTCCCTCGTTCAGCAGATGTTTATGCAGACCTTTTGATGAAACGTATTGAGCAATTCGGCAGTAAAGTATACCTAGTAAATACAGGTTGGACTGGTGGCGCTCACGGTAAAGGCGGTAAGCGATTCAGTATTCCTACAACGCGTGCAGTGATTGCTGCGATCCAGTCAGGTGCTTTAGTCGATGTGGAAACAAAGCATCTAGATCAGTTGAATGTTGATATTCCAACACATGTTGAAGGTGTAGATTCTGTATTGTTGAACCCTCGCGACACTTGGGAAGACAAAGCGTCTTATGATGAGCATGCAAAAGGCCTTATCTCTCAGTTCGTTGAAAACTTTAAGAAGTTTGAGACGGTATCAGAAGAGATCATAAACGCAGGTCCAAAATTGTAAAATCTCATCTTACTTTAGCTTTACGAAAAAGCCGCGCTATCTGCGCGGCTTTTTTACAATCCTACCGCTGTTCCTGCTAGAGACTTGTGATGTGTTGATGTAATCTCTGTGCATGTTAATTGATACACATTGCCATCTCGATTTTGCTGTTTTTAAGGATTTGTCTGCACTACTGGCAGACAGTCGATCAGCGGGGGTCGAGCATTTTATAGTGCCAAGTACCACCGCTAGATCATGGGCTGGTATCGTGGATTTAGCAAAACAACACTCTGAAATAAGCGTGGCGTTGGGCTTACACCCTTATTTTTTAGATAAATTTGAGCATGAGCACTTAAAACAGCTTGAAACCGCCTTATCGAGCCATAAAGTAGTGGCTGTTGGCGAGATTGGTTTAGATAAGTGGCCTAGAATGCCAGACTATGATTTGCAGTATGAGGTATTGTTAGCTCAGCTGAATATGGCCCAAAGTCACCATCTTCCTGTTATTTTGCACGCACGAAAGAGCGAGGACGATCTATTAAAAGTGCTACGTCAGACTCGTTTTAGCCAAGGAGGTATTGTGCATGCTTTTAATGGTAGCTTAGAGCAAGCCAAAAGATTTATAGAATTGGGCTTTGTGCTTGGGATTGGTGGCACAGTGACTTATCCAAGGGCTCAAAAAGCTCGAAAAGTCCTGCAGGCTTTAGCGGATGAAGATTTTGTATTGGAGACTGATTCTCCAGATATGCCCGTAAGTGGTTATCAAGGGCAAGTGAATACACCGTTACGAGTGGTTGATATCGTACGAGTCGTTGCTGAATTGCGTCAGCAAAGTGTAGCGGATATTGCTCGCTTCACCAGTGCAAACCTACAAAGAGTTTTGCCAAATTGGAATAAGGTATAACAAATTGACAACTCCTGAAAATATTAATGCGCCTATGCGTGTGGTATTGCTTGGTAGTGATACAGAGCTAGGCCGAGCGATTCGAAATTATTACGATAATGATTTTGACTTTGATTGGCTGGAAATACCTTGTCATGAAGTGATCAATCGATTGTCTTCTTCTAGTGTATTGGATGATAACTTTTGTGATGCCATCATTGATGCACACTCACTTCGAAGTGCATCACAGAATGATTATGACGTGTATTTAGGACAGCTGGATGCATTGCTAAGTAATGAAACTTGTCCGCTATTTTATATGTTGAGTGGTGTTCAGGTATTTTTGGGAGAGAAAGAGTCTTCTTACTTAGAAACAGATGAACCAGATGCTCGCAGTCGCTTCGCAAAAAGGTTAATTAGTGCAGAGCAGAAAGTGTTGGCATCAGAGCGTCACATCGTTCTGCGGACTGGATGGCTGTTTAGCGGAGCTCAAGATGATTTTATTGCAAATACGATTAATTTAGTACGCTCCGGCGCCTCTATTGAGTTCCATGATACGGCAATTGGCTGTCCAACACCTGTGTCAGATGTGGCGCGAGTATTGCTTTCAATTGTTAAGCAGCGTCATTACGGAGCTCTGAATACAGGGGTGTATCACTATTGTTGTTCTGAAGAGATCAGCTGGATGGGATTAGTGGAAGCGGTTTTGACCACAGCCAGTCAGTTTGATGACAAGGCCCAAGCAGTACTTGAAAACATGGGGGATACAGCGAGTGCTCTAGAAATGGCGACGGACATTAAACGGCAGTCATTGTCGTGTCGTAAGATTTTTGGTCACTATGGCATAAAACAGCGTTCTTGGCGCCCAGTGCTAAGAGCTTTAATCAAAGAGCTTCACCGTTTTCCATCAGCTTGATGGAGTAGGTTAAGAAAGATCGGGGTGTGTTTAAAGTGAACTTCAAGGCGATTTTTTTAGTGTATGTTATACAGTTGTTGGCTGGCGCAATATGGTATTCAGCTGCACCGGCAGACATTAAACATGCAGTAGAAGGTAGTAGCTTGGAGGGCATGTCAGCAGAAACTATGTTTGGTTTTTGTATTGCGTTGTTTGTGTATACTTACTTTAGTGCTTGGTTGTTGGCAAAAACGAATCTACGTTCTAGCTTTGAAAGGTTAGTCTTAACAATCAGTAGTTGGTTGTTTGTTGTACTACCTAATATCTTCTTTGTCGGATTATTTGTAAGTTTTTCTGATATGAGTGTGGGGTATCTACTGTCGTTTGGTTTAATTAGCTGCTTAATCGCTGCTTTTATACTGCCTTTTTGGCGATCCAATCGTTCAATTTTCAAGGGTTAGTAGAGTGACAGATCATAAAAGTAGCCTAATATAGGCTACTTTCAGGCCAAATTGACCAAAGTGACAGACCAGCAATAGCGACGCTGATCACAGTTTGCGGAATAATAGAGATAACAGTCGACCATGCTGAGCCGTCTTCTTTTATTAGTAAGTTGCTGGCTATGTTGGTTAATAAAGCAAAATAGGCAATCAGCATCGTCCACAGTGGCAAGTCAGCTAATATATGAGCTTGAGCTAATAAGCCGGACAAAATGAATGAGCCAATCAGTAATCCCGGTAAGCTAGACTGCTTAACGATAAACTTCTGAATCAGTACAAAGCCCACTACACTCGCCGCAAAGCCCCCTAATAGCTGACCAATCAATAGGCTACCACCAATCGAAACAACTGGCGCCGTTGTACCTGCAATGATAGCAAGAGACGTCATGGCGGCGTGAGAATGTTTTGTGTCAGACGTGTGCTTTTGCAGTCCGAATACAAACAGCACAAGCAGCGCGCTGATAGCGGCCCAAGCGAAGCTTAATGGCTGACCTTGATGCTTTAATACTGGGTTTAGCAAACAGTAAAAACTGACAAACAAGGCAACAAAAGTGATGCTGTTTCGGGCCTTGAAGCCGATCTTCGCTTGGCGAAAGTAGCTAATCAATAAGCCTAATAATACACTGATTGTCAGGAAGTCCAGTGCTTTGCTCGGAGGGAGGTTTAAGCCTGAATGAATCAGGCTTAATGCAACGAGAAAGCCAGCAGCTAAGCCTAGAAGGCTAATGCGTCTGCTGAATTTGCCAAGTACAGTAATAGCCGCAGCAGCCAGAAATGGATAAACCGCGGTGTTGAGTAGCATAAGTAGGTTTGAGTTACCTGCCTCCTCGTACATAATAACTCCTAATTACTGGCGAATACCTTCGATAAAGATGTCTAATTCTGTCTCGTCCGTTACACCAGGGATGAAGTACGATACGCCAAAATCACTGCGTTTTAGGGTAGTGCTTGCTTCAAAGCCTGCGCGGTACCCACCCCAAGGATCATCGCCTTCACCAATTTTCTCAACTTCAAAAGTTACCGGCTTTGTGACACCGTGAAGAGTTAGATTACCTTTAAGTTCTTCACCATCAAATGATGTGCTTTTAAAAGTGATGGTTGGGAACTGTTTTACATCCAAGAAATCAGGGCTGCGAAGGTGCTTGTCACGAGCTTCATGGTTGGTATCAACACTGTTTGCTTGAATGGTGAACTCTGAGTTGCCTGATTCCCCGTTATCCGCTAATGAGAATGTGCCCTCGAACTCATTAAAGCGACCCACTGTGGTGCTCACGCCTAAATGCCCTACTTCAAAGGTGACGAAAGAGTGTGCAGGATCGACTTGGTAATCAGCTGAAAATGCACTAGTAGAAACTAGTACGGCTGCTGACGTTATTAGTAAAGCTTTCATTGATGCCTCCAAAAAAGACTCTGTTATTAATGTTGGCTACTAGTATAATCGTGTTCTAAGAATACATAATTACCCGTAAAAACAATTCACTGTTTCATAAAACAGAATAATAAGGTCGGAACTTTTCGCAGTAAGAGGAAGTTAATTGGATAAGCTGCAAGCGATGAAAGTCTACTGTCGAGTGTATGAGGCAGAAAGCTTTAAATTGGCAAGTGAGTCACTCGATATTTCACGCCCTATGGTCACTCGTTATATTAATGCTCTTGAAGAAGATTTGGGCTCAAAGCTATTGCACCGCAATACTCGAAATATCAGTGTTACCCACGCGGGTAAGCTTTATTATCAGCATTGTGTCGCCATACTCGAAGCCATCGAAGAGGCGGAAGGGGAGTTGGGGGATTTATCACATAAACCTAAAGGACACCTTCGAATGAGTGTTCCAATGGATTTTGGTTTAACGCATGTGGTGCCGATCCTCAGTGACTTTTCTGCTTTGTATCCTGAGATAACGCTCGAAATAGATTTTAGTGATAAGCGAGTTGATCTAACAGAGTCAGGGGTTGATTTGGCAGTGCGGGGAGGGGATTTGGGTGGTGATCAATTTATCGCACGTCCTTTATGTGCATTGCGTGGTTACGTGTGTGCATCACCAGAGTATCTCAAACTGAATGGTACGCCTGAGCACCCAGTAGATTTAAAAGTCCATAATTGTCTGCAGTACACTAATGCACCAAATCCAGGGCGCTGGTATTTTAAGAGTAATGATGAAGAGTATGACCTGCCGATCAATGGCTCTATTATGGCTAACAATGGCGGGGCACTTACACGCTTAGCAGTGGCCGGAACAGGTATTATAATTCAACCAGGTTTCTTAGTAGAAAAATACATTAAAAGCGGGCAGCTTGTGCCTCTGCTACAAAACTATGAGACTTACTCAGGCCAATTTTATGCAATCTTCGCACAACGTAAGTTATTACCTAAAAAGGTCCGCTTACTGATTGATTTTCTAGTCGAGAAACTGCAATCCCCTGAGTAAGGGAGATTGCAGTGATTTTACGTTACACCAGATCATCAAACTCATTGGCAATAGTCAGGTCCACAGGCATATGATAGCCAGGTAGATTGATTTGAGTGTCTGTGATATCCAGTTCTTCACCACCTAAGACATTGAAGCCAAAGCGATATATAGGCTCAACCTCACCACGGATCATGGCGTCATTATAAACATTGGCCGCCTCTTTGACATCGGCATTTTTCTCTAGGTAAGCGGCGATTTGCTCGCTAGAGTAGCGCTTCGACAGCATTTCCATCACTTTGTGGGGTGCAAGTAAGACTGCTGTGGCGTTATTTCCGCCGAACCCCTTAGAGTTCAATAGTGCAGCATCAAAGTGCTCTTTCCCATATTCTTCATGTTTCAATTGGAATTTTAAACCGCCAGTATAAACATCGTCAGCGACGGCATTAGATGTCACGATACCGGGTAAAATACCATGTTGCCAAACACCTAAAGAAAGGTGCAGTTGGTCGCCACCAGCTGTACCTTGTGAATGACCTAGATAGGCTTTCATTGCTGTCACAGGTATCTCTGTTGCCCCAAAACTAGTAGCAGCTTTGCTAAGAACATGTGATTCAGTAACACGGTTTTGAGGTGTGCTGGTACCATGAGCCTGAATAAATGTCCGGTCAGTAAGACCTTCTGAGCCAATGAGGTTTTTCAGGTAAGCCATTGCTTTGCTCATGGTGAGGTAATTACCGACACCCGGTGCAGAAATGGATTTTTTATAGCCGTCAGCATAGGCGTATACTGCTGGGATTGCACCGTGTATTGTTGCGCCAATTTCTAGAGCGAGCTCGTCATCCATTAACAGAGTCCATTGGCTAGATTCGCCAATGGTAAAGCCACAGTTTTGAGAAAATGGACGACAACTACGTGTATGATCAGGTTCTTTCTGATTTTCTAGTTGATCCAAAGCAAGTAAGGCAGTGTCTTCTGCTAAAGCACCCATAGTACGGAAACCTTCGATGATTTCCGGAGTGATTGGCGCATCACTGCCACCCACCATAGCAATACGTACTTTCCCAGCTTTGATTTGCTCAATGGCACGCTCTAAGTTGAAAAAATACGTTGCGCAGGCGCCGATTGAGGTGCCGACATTGCCAACCGAGCCTAAAATGTAAGCATTAACAAAGTCTGCCGGCATTTGCGCGTAACCTAAGGGCAAATGCTTAGACGTTGTACGCTTACCCATAAGCGCAGATTTCAGCATCCCGCCAAAACCTAAATCGTCCATTTGGCCGATTGAATTGGCAGCGTACACGGCGATCTGGTCTGGAGCCACTAAGTTGCGTACTTTATCCCAGTCCAAGCCGCTGCTCAAAATAGCATCGGAAGCACCGTAGACGGTCATCTGCAAACCACGTGGGTGATTTCGGCTTTGGTAAAGCTTAGATGGGTCAAACCCTGTGGGTAATTGCCCAGCTGCTTTAACGGATAAGGACTTAGAGTCCTTAATAAAGGTCTCTAAGATGCCGTCAACCGTGATTTCACTGTGTGTGTTAGAGAGCTCTTTAACTTGCCAGTTAGCCGGGATATTGTCTGGTAGAGAGCGTGTTTTGACACTAAAGCTTAGTTTCTCACCTTCAACAACGGACGAGAGTGCAGAGTTTTTATGGATGATTACGTTGTCTACATCAAATAAACTAGGGTGGATTCGACGAATCAGAGTGCGTGCTAGAATCTCTTCACCAAATGTATCGATTAGAGTTTCAGCATCAAGTGCTTCACCATCATGCGTTAGCCAAGCCCCATTTTGATATTCAGCAATGTTGGTGATGGTGGCGAGGTCTAAAAGAACCTCCTGCTGAATGGTTTGGGGGAGTAGATCAAAAATAATTCGGCGATACGCTTGATGAAAAGATGTACGTCCAGCCGAATTGATTCCGCCAAAGCCAACAATAACAGGTAAACGGGCCAAAGGAATGTCCTCGATTTATAATTTTGGATATTAACGAGTGCTATTGTAAAGGATGGGGGCGTTTGACCGCCACCCTAGCGCAGATGAAATTTCTTGTAAAACACTGTGTTCAAAGCAGAAAAAGAGTGTAAATCACTCTTTTCTTGATTTATTTACTCGTTGTTATAGGTCGCAGAGTCTGTGTGAACGTTAAACCGCCATAACTCGTTATAGTCAATTAGGCTTTCAATTTCATCGATGTAATCTTGCCCACGTTGAGAGTATTTCTCTAATCCATGAACCAATGCGAGACCGGTAATAGTGCTGCCGTTCTCGCGAAGTTGAGCGCGGATACTGCGTAGCTCTTTGTAAGCAGAATTACTGTTCAAGTTGTCAATATAAGCAAAAACGGACTCTCGTGCATCGCTGAATTTGCGTACTTCATGATCTTTGTCTTCACCACGAGCGTTAGGCACTAAACCACAGCCGCGAGTAAAGCACCATTGGCCAAAATAATTGTTACCTTGAACAGCAAAACGGGAAGTACCCCATGCTGATTCATTAGCCGCTTGTGCAAGCACCAATGAAGCAGGAATGACATCGACATAGCGAAGCATAGTCGTAATGTCTTGATGTGTATAAACACCGACTTTGCTCAGTTTATGGATCTTGCGTAAAGCCGCGAGCCAAGTTTTATCTTCACGGGTTGGTGGTTCTTCGTTCGCAAGAATGGCTTGAATACGCGCTCGGTCTTCCAGTAGTAATGTATTCTTTTCTTCAACGAATGGTAACAGGTAGTCGAAGAATGCTGCTTTACGTTCTTGAATATCGCTCATTGCAGCAAAATTTGGTTTGCTACTATCAATTGGATGGCTTTGGAAATACGCTTCCTCTTCCTTCGTAACAGTAGCATCGCGAGCACTTTTATTTGGTTTAACTTCTTCCTTTTCTTTTTTCGTTTGGACTTTTTCTGTGATCTGAGCTTTTGAGCCAGACTGCTGAGTTTCTTGCGGTTCAATTTTGAACCACAGAATTAAGATCACGAGAGTCGAGATAACCCAAAGTAACTTACGTTCCATATCCAACCATCATTTCTAGAGCGTTAATATACAAAACGAGCAGCAGTAAGTTCTGATACTCGTTTTTAGCGTTCAATATATGAGCAAAGCATTATCTGAAAAAAACAAATAATTTGATAGTCAGGAGTTTGAATATTGTCAAAAAGTACTCAGGTTTCTCTAAATTTGTCCTTAAAGCTCAGATCGAAACAGTAGCATCGGGCCTGCAGGCACAACTCGTGTTGGGTTAATTGTGTCGTGACTGTAGTAGTAATGTTGTTTTATATGTTCAAAATTAACCGTTTTTGACACATCTTGAGTTTTATACAAACGCTCAAGGTAGTCATTAAGATTAGGGAAGTCGATGATACGCTTAAAATTACATTTGAAGTGTCCGTGATAAACGGGATCAAAACGAATTAAGGTAGTGAAAAGACGCCAATCTGCTTCAGTGGCAGTATCCCCCGTAAGGTAATGACTGTTTTTTAATCGGCTCTCTAAAAACTCTAATGATTCAAATAATGGGTAAACAGCTTCTTCGTAAGCCGTTTGAGTTGTGGCAAAGCCAGACTTATAGACACCGTTATTGACCGTATCGTAGACACGAGCATTCAGTTGATCAATGTCATTTCGAAGTGCTTTAGGGTAAAAGTCTTGTTCATCTCCAGTGAGATGGTTAAAGGCTGAGTTGAACATACGAATGATGTCAGCTGACTCATTGGAGACAATTGTGTGATTTTTCTTGTCCCATAAAATTGGGACAGTGACGCGACCTGAATATTCACTGTTAGCGTGAGTGTATAGCTGATAAGCATATTGGAAGTCGTGCAAAGGATCGCCTGCAGGTACTAGCGAGTCTTGGAAGCGTGATTCATTTTTCAGCTCCCAGCCATTTTCTAGCATATGCGGATGGACACAGCTGACACTAATGTGATTCTCGAGCTGTTTCAGATGACGGAAAATCAGAGTACGGTGTGCCCATGGACACGCAAGTGACACATACAAATGGTAACGTCCTGATTCCGCTGGGAAGTGGGTGTCGTCATTTGCGTCAAACACTTCTGGAGCGACAATCCAGTTGCGAAACTGTGATTGTGAGCGCACAAACTTACCTTGCGTTGCCTCAGTGTCGTACCATTGGTCATGCCATTTGCCATCAATTAATAAACCCATAAAATTCTCTCTTTGATCGTTTTGTTTAATTATTAATGAAAATGTTCCATTTTCGGGGCAAGATATTGATTTGGTTTGATCGATAGGTTCGATAGGTTTAATAATGCCGCAAAGAACAGGTTCACTGTTAATTCCTCTTTTAATTTTGTTGGCGGGGCTTTTTGCCAGTGTTTACACAACGCAACTCCCATCTTTAGCATTGGATTTGTTGCCATGGCTTCCTTATGTACTTTCCGTTGTTATGGTATTTATGGCATGGCACTTTAACCGAGGTAAAGTATTACTGGCTGGCGGATTGCTTTTATTGCCGACATTTTATCCTTATGTCTCGAATCATGATTTACCGAATAGCTTTACGACGATTGCAGCCATAGGGTTAGGGCTTTTATTGTTACTTCGTGAACGTGGTTTTTTTAACCGCTATGGTTTCAATCGTATTTTGTTTCTGGGGATGTTGGTAGCTTGGAGTATGAGCTACGAAAGAGGCATTATTAATTTTAATTTCCTCGCGGTCTTAGTCCCGATTGTAAACATTACGCTGTCTTCTTTACTTTGCTGGTTGATAATTGGATTAACAGTGGTTACCGGTCTTATCTTTTGGTGGCGCCATGCAGATGGGTTTTCTACAGCGGTTTTAGTCAGCTTGGCGTCATTGTTACTGATTGAATGTATGTCGTTCACAGCACATCAAGATGCTGCCGTTCGTAGTGCACAAATTTTAGTATGGGTATGGTTTGTCGTGTCGGAGAGCCATCGAATGGCTTATCGTGATGAATTGACGCAACTGCCAAGTCGTCGTGCGCTGAATGAGGCAATGCTAGCATTACCAAGGCATTATGCATTAGCCATGCTGGATGTTGATCATTTTAAAAAATTTAATGATTCCTATGGCCATGATAAAGGCGACGATGTGTTGAAGCAGGTAGCCACAGTGATGCAGAGATATTCTGGCTCGGCCTCAATATTTCGTTATGGCGGTGAAGAGTTTACATTGCTTTTTAAAGGACGCGGCACTGAGCATGCTGAAGTTGTGCTAGAGCAAATTCGAGAAGAAATTCATCAGCAGCGTCTGGATGTTTCTACTGAAACTAAGCACAAAGAAGTGTCTGTTTCAGTCAGTATGGGGTTGGCATTTGCGAATACGGGCGAATTGCCCAACGAGGTTTTGAAACGAGCTGACCAAGCGCTGTATCAGGCTAAACGTAAAGGGCGAAATAAAGTGATCCTTGCTAGCCAGAATAACTGAACGATCGGTTAGTTTTATATTGCAGGGTTAATTGGTTTTGTGTATTCTGACCAAATATTCAAGTTTTGTTGTGTTCTGCGCAGCAACACCAGCTTGTTGAGTCTTACTCTGCAAACTGAGCCAACGTGGTACAACAGCACAAAGGGTGTCGCCTAACACCCGACTGTTGTGAGGGGAACGGGGAGCTTTGCTCCCCTTTTTTAATGTTTGCTCGTGATCTTTCCCTTATAATTCGTCTACTTCCTATACGTTTTTAAAATCTACTGAGGCGATCATGTCTGATACCCCCAAACGCCCAAAAAATCAGTTAAAGAGCCATATTCGAGCGCAAAATCAAGAGTTAATACTTTGTACTGCTGAACGTATTTTTGCTCGACAAGGGCTGGCAAAGACGACTACGCAAATGATTGCTGATGAAGCAGGTTTGCCGAAAGCGAACATTCACTATTATTACCGTTCTAAAAAAGATTTATTAGAAGCGGTACTAGAGCGTATTTTGCAGCTTTGGTTGGATTCGGTAAGCCAGTTTAATGTTGAATTAGGACCATGTCATAATTTGACACGATATATCAGTGAAAAATTAGATCAGTCCCGTTTTAACGCTAATGCGTCGAAAGTATTTGCTATGGCCTTGATTGGCGAAGAACCGTTCGTGCTTGATTACTTACGTCGTTACTTTGTTCAAGAGTTACAGAATGAAAAGACAACAATCAACACATGGGTTGAGCAAGGCTTGATGAAGCCTGTCTCTGTTGAGCATCTGTTTATTAATATTTGGGCCATGACGCAAACGTATGCAGACTTCGATGCGCAGGTAAAAATTTTATTGCAAAAAGAAACGCTTGAGGAGGAAGACTTTGCACAAGCAAAGCAGTTTGTCACTCGAATGGTGTTGTTAAGTTGCGGTATAGAGGAGGCAAGGACATGAGTCTCGAAAGTGCACTGACATTTTTTGTTGCTATTTTTATTTTTAGCATCACCCCAGGCCCTGGGGTATTTGCTATTTTGGCGAAGAGTTTGACTCAAGGGGTTGTTAAAACATTACCGTTGTCAGCAGGCATGGCTTGTGGTGATATTCTTTATTTAGTGTTGGCTTGTTTTGGTTTGGCGGCAATTGCGCAGCAGTGGGAGGTTGTATTTACTGCAATTCGTTATATTGGTGCGGCTTATTTGCTATTTTTAGGGTGGAAAATGTGGACTGCACCGATTGATATTGGGGCTTCGGAGACAGAAGAAAACTCTCGTAAACAAGGCTGGAGTGCTGCGTTGCAAGGTTTCTTGATCTCATCCTCTAACCCTAAGGTGGTGCTGTTCTACATTGCCTTTTTGCCGACCTTTATGGATGTCACACTGCTAGATAGCCAAGATGTTTTGCTGGCTTCGTGTTTGGCGTTTGTGGCATTAATGCTTGGTTTGACGATGATTTCATTTGGTGCTTCGCAAGCGCGTCGTTTGATGAAATCAGCTCGTGCAGTAAAACGTATGAACCGTGGTGCTGGTGGCCTGATGGCAGGTGCGGGTGCATTTTTAGCATTACGAGGCTAGTTCAAAAACGTTTGCCAAGATCAAGGATGAATTGCGTAGCTGACATTCTTGGATTGCAATTTCTCTAAACGTCACTACATAAGTTTTATTGTTCCTAGAATGATTCGAAAGAGTTAATTCCTATAGAGATAGAAACTTATGAGTGACGACGAAAAGTATTTTGACCCATCAGAAAGTAATCTTGTTGAAAACGATGAAGTGTCCATCAGCGACCCTCGTGCACTCGCGTTACCAGATGATGTCCTTCCTGAAATTTTATATATCTTACCGGTATCGAGCCGCCCTTTTTTTCCGGCTCAAGTACAACCTGTCATGGTCGACGCTGAGCCTTGGGAAGAAACCCTTGAATACATCGCAGATCAACCACAAGCCGTCGTTGGCTTAATTTATGCAGAGCGTCAAGCTGAAGGCGCGCCTAAAGTGGAAACCTTTTCCGAGATAGGCTGTGTTGCTAAAACGCATCATGCAGAAAAAAAAGACGATAAAATTACTTTCTTAGCGCAAGGCTTAAAACGTATTGAGGTGGTAGAGTGGCTTAGTACTGAAGCACCTTATCGCGCTAGAGTGCGTTACATCAGTGATTCCAAAGTGCGTGATGATCAATCTAAGGCTTATTCGATTGCGATTTTAGACGCCATTAAAGAATTGATTCGTTTAAACCCCCTTTTCAGTGAAGACCTGCGCCAGTATCTAGGTCGTTTCTCATTTAATGAGCCTGGGCTATTGGCTGATTTCGCCGCGTCGATTACCTCCGCTGAACCGCAAGAGTTGTACGATGTATTGGCAACGTTGCCGATCTTACCGCGTTTAAATACCTCGCTAACATTGCTTCGAAAAGAACTCGAAATCGCGCGTCTGCAGAATGAAATCAGTGCGGAAGTAAACGACAAAATCAGCAAGCATCAACGTGAGTTTTTCTTAAAAGAACAGCTTAAAGTGATTCAGAAAGAACTTGGTATTTCCAAGGATGATCGGACGTCTGATGTGGAGATGTTTGAGGAGCGCTTGGCTGATAAAACGATTCCGGATGCGGCGAAGAAGAAAATCGATGAAGAACTGCATAAGTTGAGCATTTTGGAGTCGGGCTCTCCAGAGTACGGTGTCACTCGAAATTACCTTGATTGGGCAACGTCTATTCCTTGGGGCGTACATTCAGAAGATAACTTAGACATAAACAAAGCGCGTGAGGTGCTTGAAGAGCATCATGCTGGATTAGGCGATGTAAAAGACCGCATTATTGAGTTTTTAGCCTTAGGCGCTCATCGCCAAGAAATGGGCGGTTCAATTATGTTGCTCGTAGGCCCGCCGGGCGTTGGTAAAACCTCGATTGGTAAATCCATTGCAGAGTCACTCAATCGTGAATTCTACCGTTTTAGTTTGGGTGGCATGCGCGATGAGTCTGAAATCAAAGGCCATCGTCGTACGTATATCGGTGCATTACCCGGTAAGTTTGTTCAAGCTCTGAAAGACGTTCAAGTCGAAAACCCTGTCATCATGCTGGATGAAATAGACAAAATCGGTTCGTCTTTCCACGGTGACCCTGCGTCAGCATTGCTGGAGGCACTTGATCCTGAGCAAAATGTCGAGTTTCTAGATCACTATCTTGATATGCGCGTGGATTTGTCAAAAACATTGTTTGTGTGTACGGCAAACCAGCTGGATACCATTCCAGCGCCCCTGTTAGACCGAATGGACGTGATTCGTTTGTCTGGCTACATTGGCGAAGAGAAACTGGCGATCGCCAAACAGCATCTGTGGCCGAAGCTTTTGAAGCGTAATAAGCTTCTTAAGAAACAACTCAACATCACCGATGCGGCGTTGAAATACATCATTGAATCTTATGCACGTGAAGCGGGCGTACGTGGGTTAGACAAGCTATTGCAAAAGATTCTGCGTAAGGCGGTGGTGCAGCTGATGACAGGTGAGAAAGACAGCATCAGTGTGGGTGTTAAAGATGTAGAAACATTCCTCGGAATGCCGTATTTCCGTAATGAGAAAACGCTACGCGGTGTTGGAGTGGTAACGGGATTGGCATGGACGTCTATGGGAGGCGCGACGCTGCCTGTCGAAGCCAATAAAGTGCATGACTTAAGCCGAGGCCTAAAACTGACGGGTAAGCTTGGTGATGTGATGAAAGAGTCGGCTGAAATTGCTTACTCTTATGTATTGTCCCACACCAAGAGCTATCAAAAGAATGCAGAATTCTTTGATAAATGCATGGTGCATTTACATGTACCGGAAGGGGCAACACCTAAAGATGGACCTAGTGCGGGGATTACCATGGCAACTGCATTGATGTCGCTTGCGAAAGGAGAGCCGATCCAGAGACCGCTTGCCATGACAGGTGAGTTAACGCTTACTGGCCAAGTCCTTCCTGTTGGAGGCATTCGCGAGAAACTTATCGCGGCGAAACGCAGTAAAATCACCGAAGTGATTCTACCTGAAGCCAACCGTCGTGATTTCGAAGAGTTACCCGATTCGGTAAAAGATAATATGACGGTGCATTTTGCGGAGCGCTTTGCTGACGTTGAAAAAATTGTCTTTGCTAAGTCAGACCGTGGTATTCACTAAAAACTCCACATTCCAACGTTCTATCACCTTGTAAAAGGTGCGACAATGGTAAGGCCGAACGAAACCTCGTTCGGCCTTTTTCTGTCTGCGCACCGCGCTTATTTGTTCGAGGGTATTCATGCCGAAACAGGCAACACTGACTCAAGGCTCTACCTTTAAACATGTCTCCATCATGTCGTTTACGGGCGCGCTAGGTTTGATGGCGATGTTTATGGTGGACTTAGTCGACATGCTGTTTCTGTCGATGCTTGACGAACGTGAAGCTGTCGCGGCAGTTGGCTTTGCCAGCACCATCATGTTCTTTACTGTCTCTATTAGTATTGCGGTATCGATTGCAGCGACTGCACTGGTTGCTAAGGCGATTGGTGAGGGTGACTATGAACTAGCGAAGCGTCGCGCCACTAATGTTCTCGGAATGGGCATTATTTTTTCCAGTATGGTCGTATGGTTCCTTTGGCCAATAATTCCCGATTTATTGGTATTTCTCGGTGCTGATTTTCGTACCCTAGATTTAGCCACCAGCTACCTTCAGATACTGTTATTAGGTATGCCTGCTGTTATGGTTGGCATGATCGCTTCAGGTATTATGCGAGCGCTGGGTGATGCCCGGCGAGCGATGTACGCTACGTTGATATGCAGTGTTGTAAACGCTGTGTTGGATCCCATTCTGATTTTTGTTTTTGGTCTAGGTGTTGATGGCGCCGCGATCGCTTCTTTATTGGCACGCTTCTCTATGGTGGCAGTGAGCTACTATGGCGTCGTGACCGTGCATAAAATGCTGGGTCAATTTGATTTAGTTGAGAGTGTTAAAGACTTAAAACCCATTGCCAAAATTGCCGTGCCAGCGATGCTGACAAACATGTCATCACCGTTAGCAAACGCCATTGTCATGGGCTACGCTGCTCAGTTCGGAGATCATGCAGTGGCAGGAATTGCGATTGTTGGTCGTATTGTCCCTGTGGTATTTGGCGGCTTATTTGCGCTATCAGGTGCAGTTGGACCTATTTTGGCGCAAAACTACGGTGCTGGTTATTTTCAGCGGATGCATAATGCCGTGAGTAGTGCCGTGGTTTATGCCTTTATCTACTGCCTTGTATTGTGTTCTATACTTTATATATCACAAGATTTTCTGATTAATATTTTTCATGCTACGGGTGAAACGGCTAGTGTTATTCGTTTTTTTGCAACCTATGGATCATTCAGTTTTTTCTTCCAAAGTCTGCTTTTTATCGCGATTGCAGTGTTTAATAACTTAGGTAGACCACTTAGTAGCACGTTATTGAATTTTGGTCGAGCCATCCTCGGAACTTGGCCTTTGATCATGGTATTTGGCTGGTTGATGGGGGCTGAGGGCATTATTCTGGGTCAGGCGATGAGCTCTGTTATTTTTGGTTGTGTCGGCTTCGTTATGGCTCGCCGTTACCTTAATAAGCTGGAGCAAAAAGACGCACTTCGTGAACCTGAAGTAACGTCTGCACCGTTTTTTTCAAGTAACCAATAATTTATTAATGGCGTTGAGCGAATAGCACAAACTCTTGATTGCCATCACCGCCTTTAATGACACTTTTCTCATAGCTGAGGACGTCAAAACCAAGTTGCTCGATTAGGTTTTTTATGTCTTTTTCAAGCTGCTGTACCAAATGCTGGTCTTTAACAATGCCACCTTTGCCTATGGCGTCTTTACCTAATTCAAACTGCGGTTTGACCAGTGTGATTAAATAGCCCCCTGAGCGAATCAGTGCAGGCAGTTGTGGCAAAATTTTCGTCTGCGAAATGAACGACACGTCCATGACGGCGGCGTCAAAGCCCGATTCAGGAAAATGCTCTCCTAAATCTGTTTGCGTTAGATTTCGGGCATTTAGACCCTCTAAACAAATCACATCTGTTCGATTGCGAAGGCGAACATCTAATTGGTCATGACCGACTTCAACGCCGACTACTTTGATGGCGCCGTGCTGCAGGGCACAGTCTGTAAAGCCGCCTGTAGATTGCCCTACATCCAATACAGTGAACCCATCCAAGCTTAATTTTGAGCTAGACAGCGCACCTGCAAGCTTGAGCGCGCCACGTGACACGTAGCGGTCTTCTTCGTCGAGCTCCAGCTTTATATCGATGTTTTCAGTAACTTTCAAACTGGGCTTGGCAACGGTTTGCCATTGACCTTTATCGTGCATCAAGACCTTTCCTTGACTGATAAAAGTTTGTGCCTGAGAACGTGATTTACAAAGCTTTTTTTCGGTGAGTAGTTGGTCAATTCGTTTCATTGTCATATTTTCTAAAGTCCATGCGCGAGCATCATAGCAAACGTACGCTAATCGCAGTAGGCTATTGTTTTTAGATCTTTTAAAAAGCCGATTTAAGAGGTGTTTTATGGCTCTGCCAACGATAATTTCAGCCGCACAATTACAGGCCATGATAGATCAGCCTGATTTAGTCATTCTGGATAGCCGCTTTTACCTGACCGATCATGATAAGGGGCGTGAGTTGTATGAAGTCGGGCATATTCCCAGTGCGCTGTTTGTCGACTTGCATCACCAACTTGCAGGGCCAGAAACAGCATTAAGCGGACGACACCCATTACCAAGTCCTGAGATGTTTAGTGCTACGTTGTCTCAGCTGGGAATTGGGCCAAGCACTCAAGTCATTGTCTACGATGATATGGGGGGAGCGATCGCCTCTCGAGCTTGGTGGATGTTGGTGCAACAGGGTATTGAAGTGCGCGTCCTTGATGGTGGTTTGCCTGCATGGCAAGCGGCTGGCTTTATGATCGAGGCTGGGGTTAATGAAGCTACTAAAAGTGATCAGCGTATAGAGGTTAGCTACCCATGGTTGATATCAGAGGACGGTGTTGCCGCTAATTTCGAGGCAGATCGTTTTCAATTATTGGATGCTCGTGCCGAGGATCGTTTTCAAGGCGAAAATGAAACGATGGACCCAGTAGCGGGCCATATACCAGGTGCCATGAACCGCCCGTTTAGCCGTAATCTTAATGAAAAAGGCGAAATGAAAGCTCCGAGCTTGTTACTGGAGGAATGGACTCAACTGCTTGAACATGTTGAGCAACCGATTGTTTACTATTGCGGCTCAGGAGTCACCGCTTGCCACAATGTCTTAGCCATGAACTATGCAGGACTGGAAGCTAAGCATGTTTATGTTGGTTCGTGGAGCCAATGGGCTAAGCGCATGGTCAAGCAACTAAATGCCTTAAACGCTTAGACCGTCACAGAGTTGTTATCTTTCTCCCGCACACTACGCAAAAGAGTTCACTGGTTGAGGACAGTAAATGAAAATTGCAGTAGTGGGGACGGGGTACGTAGGTATCTCAAATGCTTTATTGTTGGCGAAGCATAATGAAGTGGTTGCACTAGATGTTATTCGTGAAAAAGTTGAATTATTAAATCAAGGTATTTCACCCATTCAAGATAATGAGGTGGAGCAATATTTAGCGAATGAAACGTTAAACTTTAGAGCAACGTTAGATCCTTCAGAGGCCTATGAAGGCGCTGAGTTCGTTATCATTGCAACGCCAACAGACTATGATCCGGAAACAAACTATTTTAACACTGAGCACGTCGAGTCAGTGATTAAAGACGTTGTCCGTTTTAACCCTAATGCCACTATGGTGATTAAGTCGACAACGCCGGTAGGCTTTACGCGCGAAGCTCGAGAGAGATTCAATACGCCAAATTTAGTCTTTTCCCCCGAGTTTTTGCGTGAGGGAAAAGCATTGTACGATAACTTACACCCATCACGTATTATCGTGGGGGAGCGCTCTGAGCGTGCTGAATTCTTTGCAAATTTACTGGCTCAAGGTGCAGAGAAACAAGACATCGATATTCTTCTGACAGGCTCGACGGAAGCGGAAGCGATTAAGCTTTTTGCGAATACGTATCTGGCTATGCGCGTAGCGTATTTTAATGAATTGGATTCTTATGCTTCTATGTACGGCTTGGATACGCGTCAGATTATTGAAGGTGTGTGTTTAGACCCTCGTATCGGCAGTCATTACAATAATCCATCCTTTGGGTATGGCGGCTACTGTTTACCTAAGGACACTAAGCAACTGCTGGCTAACTACGACCAAGTGCCGAATAACCTGATTCGAGCCATTGTGGATGCCAATGTCACACGCAAAGACTTCATTGCAAATGAGGTAATAAAGCGCCAGCCGAAGGTGGTTGGAATCTATCGTCTGGTCATGAAATCTGGCTCCGATAATTTTCGTGCGTCAGCTATTCAAGGAGTAATGAAGCGAATTAAAGCAAAAGGCATTGAGGTGATTGTTTATGAGCCAGTAATGGAAGAAAGTAGCTTTTTTAATTCGCGTATCGTGAATGACTTGGCACGTTTTAAACATGAAGCCGATGTGATCATTGCCAATCGCGTCACTGATAACCTTGATGATGTATTAGATAAAGTCTTTACTCGTGACTTATTTGGTGGAGATGCCTAGACGTCGGGGTGAATTTCCCCACTTCAGCATGGGTATGATGGGTTTAAATTAGCTAAATTACTCTACTTGCGACAAAAATAGCTTTAGAATTACAGGCTATTTCTGATCGTTCGCCCAATCAATCTCGCACTTTTAATATGAGCGTGTTTTGGCGACGGCAAGGTCTTCAATGTTAGCGGTTGTGGTTTTTTTGATGAAAATATTAGTGGTTCGGAATGATAAAATTGGGGACTTTGTACTTGCATTGCCCGCCTTCAAAGCAATCAAGGCAGCGTTTCCTCAGGCCACTGTTACCGCGCTTGTTCCTTCCTACACAAAAGAAATAGCTGAGGCATGTGAATGGATTGATGACGTACTTATTGATCCGAAAGACAATGAAGCCAAAAGTGACTTTGCTCAAACCATCAGTACGTTACATTTTGACGCAGCACTTTGTCTTTTTTCCAATGCTTATAACGCGACCTTGCTACGTAAAGCTCGCATTCCTGTTCGTGTTGCACCTGCGACCAAATGGGTACAATTCTTATATACTCATACGTTACGTCAGCGTCGTTCAAAGTCTGAAAAAGCGGAATTCCAATATAACCTCGATCTTGCTTATTATTTTATTGACGTCCTGAAAGGTTCATCTAGGGTGATTGAACCTCATCGTTTACTTGAGTTCTCTCAGGTTGAGCTTGAGCAACAAAAAGCTAAATTGATGCAAATAGGCATCCAGTTTGATCGAAAAACTTGCTTTGTTCACCCAGTTACTGGCGGGTCATCGAACACGTTATCTCAAACCGAATGGCAGTCACTAATTTGTTTTTTAGACGGTTTAGATCGTTTTCATTTTGTGGTCACAGCAGGACCTGGTGAAGGAGAGGTATCTAAGGCGTTAGTCGACAGTCTCATCGGCAAAGTTGCCTCAATTACTCTTTATGACAAAAACGACGGTGTGAAAGATTTTATGCGGTCGATAGCGGTAGCGGACTTATTCATTGCAGGCTCCACAGGGCCACTGCATATCGCCGGGGCCTTAGACGTACCGACCATTGGTTTTTACCCCAAAAAACGTTCATCTACGCCGCTTAGATGGCAGACCTTGAACAGTGCTGGTCGTTGGCTGCCCTTTATGCCTAATGAGGGACAAGACGATCTGTCTCAGTTGATTGTGAAAGATCGATTCTCGGATATTCAAAACTGGTATACACAGCAAATAGGAAAATAGTAGACGTGAATATTCTTCATATGTGTTTGTCCTACGGGTTTGGCGGGCTTGAGATGTATCCACTGCGTGTGGGTAAGCAAATGAGGCAGGTAGGTCACAAGGTTTTTGGTATTGCGTTAGCTCAATCCTCCATTGATGAAGCAATGTCAGGAGAGTTTGATGGCTGTTTGGCAATACCCAGCCGAGGACATGGGTATCGCAATCTTTTATCATTGTCTAAATGGATTAAGCAACACAACATTCAATATGTGCACTGTCATAAATCTTCAGATCTATTTTTAGCAGTGTTACTAAAGAAGCTGTGTGGTTTCAAGCTGATTTATACAGACCATATGGGCGTTAAGAAGCCTAAAAAAGACATTTTTCATCGTTTTATTTACCGTAATGTTGATCAGCTGTTGTCGATCAGTAACTTTACTTTAGCGTTTAATAAAAAGGCCTTGCCGATTGCTGATGCTCGGATTCAAGCGCTTTGGCTTGGCACATCGATACCAGATCATATCCAAGCGGGTGTCGATTTAAAGTCACAACTAAAGCTTTGTGATGAGGTATCTGTTGTAGGCATTGTCGGCCGTTTATCGCCAGGCAAAGGGCATCTAGAGCTCATCAAAGCGATGGCAAAGCTGGAAGCGGAACGCTTTCATTTAGTTATTATTGGTGGTTTAAATGCTAAACAGGGTGGCGACGATGAGTACATTGACAAGCTCAAGCAGTACGTTAGTGGACATAAGCTAGACAAACGCATCACTTTTTACGGCTTTACTCCTGAGCCTGAAACGTTACTACCCTCTATTGATGTGGTGGTTATTCCTTCGCATTTGGAAGCGTTTGGCTTAACGGTGATCGAATCGATGGCCCAAGGGAAAGCTATTATTGGTTCAAATGCAGGCGCTATCCCAGAAATCTTAGAAAACACGGGGATATTGGTTGATCCATTTGACTCAGACGCCTTAGCAAATGCCATCGCAGAACTATGTAAAAATACCTCAAAAAGACAGGCACTTGCCCTGTCAGCAAGAGACAGGGCAAAACAACACTTCGATCAAAACGTACATGTTAACAAGTTGCTTAAGATCTATCAGGCACTTGATTAAACGTGATCCTTAGGTTTATTGGGCTGTGAGCGTACCCAAAGATCAGCATATTTAACAAAAGTAGAGTGAGCCGACAGGATGGCAAGCAAAAAGCCTTGTTTGCCATCTAAAAAACCTCGTTTAAGCAGATACATTTTCACAAAGCAAGCAAAAGCATGCAGACTGGCAGAGCCTAACGAGGTCGTTTTTCCTCGCTTTTGTTTCTGGTCCGCAGACAGTTTTGCATATGAAGCAGACTTCACTAGATAATGATGCAAATTTTCATAGGTGTAATGTGTCATATCACCTTTAAGGTTTTCAGTGGCGACGCCGTCTTTAAGTAAGACCTTTTCGTGAACTAAGTTATCCGAGTAGTTGCCTTCAGCTATGCGATAGAGTCGTGTGACACGATCAGGGTACCAGCCTGAATGAGTGATAAAACGCCCAAAGACCCAGCTTTTACGATTCACGCTATACGCTGTGTTGCTGATCCCTTGTTCAAGGGCTGTCAAAATGCTTTCTTTTAACTCTGGCGTGACGATTTCATCCGCATCAATCCAAAAGACATAATCAGTGGTAATGTATTCTTGTGCAGCTTGACGTTGCTTGCCAAAGCCTTCCCAGTTGTCTTTTACATAAAAATGGCGTGTATAGCTCAGTGCAATGTCTTGTGTTTTGTCACTACTGCCTGAATCTAGAATGACGATTTCATCGGCCCAATCGGCTAAGCTGTCTAAGCAACTTGCTAGATTCTTCTCTTCATTTTTAACGATGAGCGCTGCTGTAACCGTTGCTCGCTTTGAATTACTGGTCATAAATACGCATCCTAGCAGGCTTGTTCAATGGACTGGATGATTTGCTTAGGCTCCAGCTGCTTCAAGCAATTGGTGTGACCAAGTGGGCAAGTGCGTTTAAAGCAGGGTGCGCAGTCCAAATGTAAGTTGTGAATCACCTTGTTATCTGTGAGCGGCGGTGTAAAGAGCTCACTAGTGGAGCCATATATACCGTGTACTCGAGTGCCAACCGCTGCTGCAACATGCATCAGTCCAGAATCATTGCTGACCGCTTCTTTGGCGGCGGCCAATAAATCGATTGCGTCAACGAGTTTTGTTTTCCCGCAAAGATTATGGGCGTGTTGTCCAAGACCTTTAATAATGGCTTGTGCATCTTCAATGTCTTTCGGACCTCCAAGCACCCATATTTGATGGCCTGATTTTATCAACGTGTCTGCAAGTTCATGGAAGTGAGCAATAGGCCATTGTTTTGCTGGGCCGTATTCAGCTCCTGCCATCATGGCAATGGCGGGTCGTTGGGGGTCTAACCCTAGCTTTTTGTAAAGTGCTGCTTGGTTCTCTGTATTGATGGATAACTTAGGGTTTGGCAATGACTCTGGTGGATAGGCATTTTTCTGAGCGATCCCCAGGGAAGTGAAGCGCTTTACCGTCTGGTTAAGTACTTTCTTATTTAACTTGCGACGTTCAGTCAGCAGGACAAAGCGCTGCTCGCCATGATAGCCAACCCGCTTCGGGATCTTTGCAAAGAAGGGAACTAATGCAGACTTCCATGAGCGGGGCAGTACGATGGCTTCATCGTAATGCTCGTTACGAAGTGATTTTCCCAATTTTCGACGAGTGCTAATACCCCATTCGCCATGCCCTGTTTTTAGGGTGATCGCTTGGCGTACTTCTTCCATACGCTCTAGAATAGGGCTTGACCAAGCGGGGCCGATGACATCAATGATAGCGTCCACATCTTGCTCTTTAATTTTTTTAAAGAGGCTCTGCGCCATGACCATGTCGCCGACCCAAGAAGGTCCTACAATGAGATATTTAGCCACGTTGGTCTAGCCACATCATGTAATCTTTCACGCCTTGAGCAAGACCGCGGAACGAGCCATTGTATCCAGCCTCGCGCAGCTTACTGATGTCAGCTTGTGTGAAGCTTTGGTAAGCGCCTTTTAAGTGTTCAGGGAATGGAATAAATTCAATTTCTCCTTTGCCATAGTGACCAATAACAGTCTCTGCAATGGTTTTGAAGGGTTCAGCATTGCCCGTACCAAGGTTGAAAATACCTGACTTTTCAGGATTGTCTAAGAACCAAAGTTTCGTGTTTACCAAGTCTTCTACATAGATGAAGTCACGGCTTTGGCCGCCTGCTTCATAACCATCGTAGGCACCAAATAATTTAGGATTCTCGTCAGCCAGCACTTGATTGCGTAAATGGAAAGCAACACTTGCCATGCTGCCTTTATGGTTTTCACGCGGACCATAGACATTAAAGTAGCGAAAGCCAACAATTTGGGAAGTGGCTTTTGGAGAGATCTCACGTACATATTGGTCGAACTGGAATTTAGAGAACGCGTACATGTTTAATGGCTGTTCATATTCTCGCGATTCTTGGAATACTGGGCCTGGGCCGTATACTGAAGCCGATGACGCATAAGAAAATGGCACTTTGTGATCCAGACACCATTTCAAAACCGCTTTTGAATATTGGTAATTGACGTCCATCACGAACTTGCCATCCCACTCCGTGGTCGCAGAGCATGCGCCCTCATGGAAAACAGCAGTTGCTTGGATATTCAGGGCATCTTTTTTGATTAAATCTAGGAAGTCGTACATGTCCATATAGTCTGCAATGTCTAAATCGGACAAATTAAGGCACTTCTTGCCATCCGTTAGATCATCAACCAGCAAAATGTTACGAATGCCACGATCGTTTAACGCTTTAATTATATTGCTGCCGATGAAGCCGGCGCCGCCAGTTACAATGTACATAATCCGTATCCTGTAATGCTTATGAATCCTGCCATTTTAGCACTTCTGCTAGGCCAAGAAATATGTGATAGCCCGTTGTGCCCGGGAGAGGGAAGTCTTTGCTACAATTTTGCGCATCTAGATATTCAATCCAGCGACCATTATCAAGGAAGTATTGCTCTTGAATAAACGCTAAGGCTGTCTCTATACGTGCAAAGCGTTCATCTTTTGATATAGGTATTACACAGCAAGCTTTAAGATACTCGGTAATTGGCCAGATGCGTTTTTCGGCATCGACTGTTTCACCTGTATTGCCATCAAAACTGTTAATGATACCGCCATTAGCTGGTTGACTAAATTTAATGGCAGATTGCCATAGCCGATTTGCGAGATCTAAATCTTGCTGGCGGTTGGTGATTTTATACGTTTGGTGCAGTAGCCATGCCCATTCGAAATGGTGTCCTGGTTCTACCAAGTGCCCCGTTTTATCATCTAGGGTTAGGTCGGCCTTAAAGAATTCTCGCAATGTGTGTGTCTTTGGCTCGACAAAATGCTGATGCGCCAGCTCACAGATCTGTTCTATGTGAGTGATGTACTTGGCTTGCTTGGTTGCATGATATGCCGCAACAAAGCCTTCCAGTAAGTGCATATGAGGATTCTGACGGCGAGTGATGTGCGCTTCAAGAGGATACGCTTCGTAAAACCCGCCATTGGGGTGACGCATATGTTGTTTTAAAAATTGCTCGGTTAGCTCGATATATTGCAGTGCCGTTTGGTCGCCTGTCAGCTGGTAATAATGGCTGAAAGCTAGCAAAACAAAAGCGAGCGCATAGGCATCACTTTTTCGGTCAAGGATATTTAAATTGTCATCACGAGAGAAAATCCAACGACCATCAATAAAGTACTGTTCGACAGTAAACGTAAATAAGGATCGGATTTGTGCTTCAAAACCGTTAAGGTAACCCAGTTCTGATGCGTGACTGAGAGTGTAAAGTTGACGACATTGGGTCAATAGCCGAATGCGCCCAACTGGATTATGTTCCCAGTTAAGCGTTAGACTTTCGTAACTGTAACCCTGAGGAGTAAAACCGTAGTTTACCCAGTTTGGGATCAGACCTTGAAAGACGTGGTCTGCACAGCTTTGTATGCGTTTGTGCAAGGTTTTAGGCATTTCCATGTTGATCAATTTCACATGAGTCCAAATTGAAAGGCGGTTATGATAAAATGTTTGCCCTCAAAAATCGATGAAAAGCGCCATGATATCCTCACATTTAAACTTTAAGAACAAACATATCCTTGTCGTTGGTGACGTTATGCTAGATCGCTATTGGCATGGTGGCACTTCACGTATTTCTCCTGAAGCTCCGGTACAGGTTGTCAAAGTTTCAAGCGTTGAAGACCGTCCTGGTGGTGCCGCAAACGTTGCATTAGGTCTCGCGAAGCTAGGCGTACGCGTTTCTCTAGTCGGTGTAGTGGGGCAGGATGAAAATGCAACGGCTTTAGAGAATGCCCTGACTCAGTCTGGTGTTGAGTGTCATTTCGTTACAACAGACAGTTTACCGACGATCACCAAACTGCGTGTTATCAGTCGCCATCAACAATTGATTCGCCTAGATTTTGAAGAACGTGAAGACACGTTAAGCCAAAACCAAGCAGTAGCCGATAAAGTCGCTGCTCTATTGCCCGATGCAAGCGCTGTTATTTACTCTGACTATGCCAAAGGCTGTTTAGCGGATGTAAACACCTTGATTGGTCTGTCGAACGACGCGGGCGTTCCGAGTTTTGTTGATCCGAAAGGTGATGACTTTTCTATTTACCAAGGTGCCACGTTAGTTAAGCCTAATATGGTTGAGTTTGAAGCGATTGTTGGTAAATGTGCTGATCTTACCGAGATCGAGCAAAAGGGCCTAGAGCTGCGCGAGCGCTTCGGTTGGCAATCTCTGTTAGTGACACGTGGTGAAGATGGTTTAGTGTTGCTTGAAGAAGGTAAGAATTCATTCTCTTTAGCAACCGCTGCGAAAGAAGTCTTTGATGTTACCGGCGCTGGTGACACGGTCGTTGCGGTATTAACCGCTATTTATACGACGAGCAAACGCTTTTCCGACGCAGTCGATTATGCAAACCAAGCAGCAGGTTATGTTGTTGGAAAACTGGGTACCGCCTCGATTGATGCTGAAACGCTAGAAGCGATTATGTTTGCGCGATCTCATTCAACCAATTTTGGCGTGCTATCACCTGAATCTTTACAAGAGCAAATTAAGCTGGCCCAACTAAACGGAGAGAAGATCGTATTTACTAATGGTTGCTTCGATATATTACATCCCGGCCATGTAGCCTATATGAGGCAAGCTAAAGCATTAGGCGATCGTTTAGTCGTCGCTGTCAATACAGATGCCTCGGTAAAACGCCTTAAAGGGGAAAAACGCCCAGTAAACGATTTAACACATCGTATGGCTGTTCTTGAAGGCGTTGGCTCGATCGATTGGGTGACTTGGTTTGATGAAGATACACCATTAGACATCATTCAGACGTTAACTCCAGATGTGTTGGTAAAAGGTGGTGATTACACGATTGAATCCATCGTAGGTGCCGAACATGTGCTAGAACATGGCGGAGAAGTGAAAGTACTTTCTTTTGTTGACGGATATTCTACGACTTCGATTATTGAAAAGGCGAATAATTAATGACGTCACCTGATCAGCAAACTCCAGAAGCTCAATCTGGCGTTAAGATCTATTTGCGTCTATTGGGGTATGTTAAATCTCAATGGCCCATTTTTTTAGTCAGTGTTATGGGTTACATGCTCTATGGCGCGATGGAACCTGCTCTGGCCGCACAGTTAAAATACATTGTTGATGTGGTCTCTACTGGCTCAATAGAGGAAAACCGGTTCTTAATACCGGCTTCTATTTTAGCCATTTTTCTATTGCGTGGTATTGGGACCTTCTTTGGTAGTTACTTCATGGCGAAAATTGCCAACAAAGTTGTCTATGACTTACGCACCACCATGTTTGATAAGCTGGTATTGCTGCCTACGAGTTATTACAGCGAAATGCCGTCTGGACGCTTACTGTCTAAACTGACTTATGACACTGAGCAAGTGATTGGCGCGGTGACTTCAGCCGTTAAGACACTGCTACGCGAAGGCTTAACCGTCGTTGGTTTATTGAGTTATATGCTTTACACAAACTGGCGTCTATCGTTGCTGTTTATACTGATTATTCCCGTTATAGGCTTTGTTGTGTCTTATGCATCAAAGCGTTTTCGTAAGCTTAGTAAACACATTCAGAATGCCATGGGTGGCGTATCCGATGTTGCTTCTGAGTCGATTAAGGGTCATGAGGTTGTAAAAATCTTCGGTGGTTTTGAGTATGAGCGAGATCGTTTTCGCCAAGCCGCAGGGGACAACAAGCGCTCGCAGCTCAAAATGGAGCTTACAAAAGCCCTAAATATTCCGGTTGTGCAATTTCTGGTAGCGATTTCGTTAGCCTTATTGATATGGCTAGCGTTAGATCCAAGTCTTAGTCAGAACATGTCAGCTGGCGATTTTGTTGCTTTTATTGGAGCCGCAGGCATGCTCAGCAAACCGGCGCGCCAGCTAACCGATGTAAACAGTATTTTGCAAAAGGGTATTGCAGCAGCGCAAAGCATTTTCGAGTTCATTGATATGACCGAAGAGGTGGACGCAGGCAAGCAAGAGTTATCCAATGCAAAAGGATCGGTTGAGTGGCGCAGCTTAAGTTTCAAATACCCAAGCAGTGACCGTTTGACGTTGGAAAATATCAATTTACTGTTGCCAGCCGGAAAAACATTGGCGCTGGTAGGGCGATCGGGTGGTGGTAAGTCAACGTTAGCGAACTTAGTGCCGCGTTTGTACGATGTGGAAGTCGGAGAGTTGTTATTAGACGGGCAAGATAGCCGTGAATACTCCCTTAAAAGTTTACGTAGCCAAATCGCTTTAGTGAATCAAAATGTCGTGTTATTTAATGGTTCAATTCGTGACAATATAGCCTATGGCTATCTGCGCGATGCTCAAGATGAAGATGTCATTAACGCTGCAAAAGCCGCCAATGCGTGGGAGTTTATTCAGGGTTTCGAGCACGGTTTAGACACCATGGTCGGTGAGAATGGTGTATTGATGTCAGGTGGCCAACGTCAACGTATCGCCATTGCGCGAGCTATTTTGAAAAACGCCCCAATCCTGATTTTAGACGAAGCAACCTCGGCATTGGATTCAGAATCTGAGCGTGCTATCCAGCAAGCCTTGGATAGCTTAATGAAGAATCGTACAACCATCGCCATTGCTCACCGATTATCAACCATCGAAAACGCCGATATAATAGCAGTGGTGGATCATGGTCAAATTATTGAGGTCGGCTCCCACAAAGAATTGATTGAGCAAGGCGGTGCGTACGCCAAATTGCACCAAAATCAGTTTAACGAAGATTAAGTGTATGTGGCTGTACCGTTTCTTATTGGCTGTTGCAACGCCTTTTATTGCACGACGTATCTGGCGCTTCCATAAACGCTATGACAATTACCGAGTTGCGGAAGCGCTCGGTAAATGGGGGCCAATGAAAGCCGATCTTTGGTTGCATTGTGCGTCGGTCGGTGAGGTCTTGGCAGCCAAAACCTTAATTACGCAATGGCTAACCCAGCACCCCAATAAAACGTTATTGGTAACAACCGTAACGCCTACCGGTGAAGCGCAAGTGCAAAAGTGGTTTGCTGGACGCGTCCAGCATCGCTACTTACCTCTAGACCATACGGTATGCGTACAGCGCGCCTTGAAGCAACTGTCCTGCCCGCAATTGGCAATCATAGAAACGGAACTTTGGCCAAACCTATTAAAAGCGGCAAAAGCCAAGGGCATGACGATTCAAGTTATCAATGCTCGCCTCAGTGAGCGTTCTGCTAAGCGTTACGAAAAGTTTGGCTTTTTCTCACGACCGTTAATGGCGTTGCCTGATCGTTTCTTGGCCCACGCGGCAACCGATGCGGAGCGGTTTAAAGCATTGGGGGCGAAAGATGTCGCCGTAGTGGGCAATATCAAGTTTGATATCTCCCCTCCAGAAGACAGCGAGATAGCCGTTTGGCGCCAAGCCATTGCACCGAAGAACGAGTTTGTTTGGATTGCCGCCAGCACCCATGACGGCGAAGATCTACAATTTTTAGCAGCGCATAAGGCCTTTTTGCAGAAAGTTCCTGATGCCAAGTTAATCCTTGTGCCACGTCACCCTGAGCGCTTTGAAGCAGTTTATGAACTCAGCCAACAACAAGGCTTTCAGACCGTTCGACGCTCAGATGATCAGCTGGATACTTGGGCTCAGGCGGACGTTCTGATCGGTGATAGCATGGGCGAAATGATGCGCTACTTCGCTATCTCTGATGTGGCTTTTGTCGCGGGCAGCATGATTGAGCGAGGAGGGCACAATCCGATTGAGCCGGCGATCTTGTCCAAACCTGTGATTGTTGGTGCGCATACCTTTAACTTTGCTGAAATTACTGAGTCACTGATACAAGACGGCGGCGCAGTGAGAGTTCGATCAGAGAGCGAATTAGAGGGTCAACTGCTTTTACTGCAAGATTTAACACAGCGACAGAGCATGGGGCAAAATGCATTAAGTAATGCTAAAGCCAATCAAGGTGCACTGGCTCGTGCTTTACAATACTTAGACATCTCCTAAGGGTCTGTTAGAATAGCGACGTTTTATCTCATGGGGTGTGGCGATGTAGCCACTGAGAAGCTTTTCCGGCTAACCCATTGAACCTGAACCAGATCATGCTGGCGTAGGAATTGAGATAGCAAGCCCTTCATACCTTGCCCATCCAGTTATACGCCGCTCATTTATGGAGCGACTATGTCTTTTAAATCTTTTGCGGTGACAGCGACGGCGCTGTTGGCGTCGTCTATAGCAGCGGCGAACACGCTGAATGTGTATACCTACGATTCGTTTGCATCAGAGTGGGGCCCAGGTCCTAAAATCAAAACCCGCTTTGAAGCGCAGTGTGATTGTGAAGTGAACTTCGTAGCGCTGGATTCATCGGTGGGTATTTTGTCGCGCGTTCAGTTGGAAGGCGACGCTTCTGAGGCCGATGTGTTATTGGGTTTAGATCTCAATCTAATGCAGTCGGCAAAGCAGACCGGTTTGTTAGCTAAACATAATGTGGATACGACTGACGTACAGACACCTAATGGATGGAGTGATGAGTATTTTGTTCCGTTTGATCAAGGCTATTTTGCGTTTATCTATGACAGTGAAAAGCTTGAAACACCGCCCACATCGTTAAAAGACGTGGTTGAGAATCAAGACCTTAAAGTGATTTACCAAGATCCTCGCACCAGTACACCAGGTTTAGGTTTGTTGCTCTGGATGAAGTCGGTGTACGGTGAGCAAGCGGCGGATGCTTGGGCGCAGTTGTCTGAGCACACGGTGACTGTGACCAAAGGTTGGTATGACGGTTACAGTTTATTTTTAAAAGGCGAGGCGGATGTTGTGCTGAGCTACACCACGTCACCCGCGTATCATATGGTGGCCGAAGGTGAGAAAAAGTACAAAGCGGCCGAAGCCAGTGAGGGTTTTTATCCTCAAATTGAAGTGGCTGCAATGATGAACAGCGCACCAAACAAAGCACTGGCTGAAGAATTTATGCAGTTTATTTTGGCGCCAGAGTTTCAGAATGTCGTCGCGACGGGCAACTGGATGTACCCTGTGATGAACAATATCGAGCCATTACCTGAAGCTTTTTCAACGTTGCCTGAGGCAACAAAAGTGTTGACGTTACCTGCAGAACAAGTGGCTAAGCGGCGTCAAGCGTGGGTGAACGAATGGCTTGAGGCGACGACTCGCTAAGTTTTGATATTTTCCTCTCATTTACGTCCAGCTTGGTTGGGTGTAGCGCTGTATTTCATTGTCGCAATGGCCGCTTTTGTAGCCTTGCTCTCTTATGCGTCCCCAAGTGATTGGGGGCGTTTTATAGAGGATCCTTATATATGGCGATTAGTAAGGTTTTCCTTTTTGCAGGCGAGCCTCAGTGCTTTGCTCAGCATGGTGTTGGCGATTCCAGTGGCATCGTGCCTGTATCATCGTCGTTTTGCTGGAAGGCAAACGTTACTAAACCTATTTGCTATTTCGATGGTGGTGCCCTCCATTGTTGCGATTCTTGGCATTGTTGTGGTCTATGGCCGTCATGGCTGGTTTACCAGTGTGTTTGGTTTTGCGTTCCCGCTGTATGGCCTGGGTGGGATTCTGCTCGCACATGTGTTTTTCAATATGCCTCTTGCCGTGCGGGTTATTTTACAGGCTTATGGATTGATACCGGATTCACAATGGCGCTTGGCAAGTCAACTGGGGCTTTCACGCTGGCAGGCGTTTCATCTAATTGAGTGGAGCTATTTGAAAAAGACACTACCAGGGTTGTTTTTGCTGGTCTTTATGTTGTGTTTTTCAAGTTTTGCTGTGGTATTAAGCCTAGGCGGTGGACCACGCTCCAGTACACTTGAAGTGGCCATTTACCAAGCGCTTCGTTTTGAATTTGATTTGGATAAAGCGAGCTATTTGTCTCTGCTTCAGGTGGCTATATGCAGTACGGTCGCTCTTGCTGTGTATAAGTTTGCTCCCCCTGTGCGTCAAGATGTGAGTGTGTACCAAGGTCAGCGTTTACCATTACGCTCAGGTATGATACCTAACGTTATTGATGGCTTGTCACTCAGTGTCGTTTTGTTGTGGGTGTTACCGCCTTTTATTGCCATATTATCGCCCATAGTGAGCCCGCTTTTCTGGCACACACTGCAGGCAAACGATTTATGGTGGTCGGTTTGGCATTCCGTGCGCATTGCTTTGCCTTCTGGGTTATTGGCGCTTGTTATTGGGCTTAGTATTGCTGCGTTAGCGCGCAGCGTACGCTGGCGTAGCAGAGGGGACTGGTTAGCGGATAAGTTAGAGCAATCGGGCAATTTGGTGTTGATGGTGCCGGGGCTCGTATTAGCAACAGGGTTGTTTCTGTTATTACGTCATCTTGGTATCGGTATTCGCTATGCCTACTGGATTGTTGTGTGGGTGAATGCGGTTATGGCACTGCCGTTCGTGCTTCGTGCCATCATGCCAACCTTGTATCAGCAAGAAAAACGTTATCGTCATCTTTATGAGCAGCTGCAAATATTTGGCTGGTCGCGCTTACGACTTGAATGGCAGCAGATACGTACTGCTATGGCACAAGGTTTGGCTTATGCGGTGCTGTTAAGTTTAGGAGATCTGGGTGTGGTGGCGTTATTCGGTTCAAAAGGGCTTGAGACATTACCTATGTATTTGTTCCAGTTGATTGGCTCGTATCGAGTGGAACAGGGTGGTTGTGTTGCTGTTGTGCTGATTTTGCTTTGTCTTGCATTATTTTATGGGATTACCCGTTTAGCAGGGGGGCGTCGTGCTGTCATTTGATATTCAATACCATTGGCAAGACTTTCAGGCCGATTATCAGGCTCAGTTGCCGACTGGTATTACCAGTATTTTAGGGCCCAGTGGCGGTGGTAAGAGTACCTTGTTGTCTTTATTAGGTGGTTACTTATCTGGGCAAGGGATAATAGAGTTCTCAGGGGAAAAGCTGGATCATTTGGCTCCCTATGAGCGTCCTGTTTCGATGTTATTTCAAAGTGATAATTTGTTTCCGCAGTTAAATGTTTGGGATAATGTGGCTATTGGTATGTCGCCAACAAGGCGTTTAACAAATGAGCAAAATAGTAAACTAAAGTGGGCATTAGAGCAGACCCAGCTATTGGGTTTTGCGCAAAAATTTCCTGAGCAATTGTCTGGTGGCCAAGCGCAGCGTGTAGCGATTGCAAGGGTGTTGGTGCGTGACAAGCCAGTGCTGTTGTTAGATGAGCCGTTCAGTGCATTAGATCCCCGATTACGTGATGAAATGCTGCAGTTAGTGCGTTCACTGACGCATCAATTTAACTGGACGACGGTGATGGTGACGCACGCTCCAAACGATGCGAAAACGTTAGGTGGTCAAGTGATGCTAGTGGAGCATGGTCAGGTACAGGCATTGGTTGATGTGCAAGCGTTATCTGCACCAGAGTCAGGCTCGCTTTTTGCTCAGTATCTTGGTCTATAAGCACAGTGACTGACAGCAACGTTTGATTATATGTGTTTGTACCCAGTTATTTCGATAAGCCGTTACATTATTAAGGACGCACTCGGTGAGTGATCTATATTTGGTTAAAAAGGGGATTTATGCCACCTTGGCGTATGCTCTGATTATGTCTATAACGGCAGTGGCCGCGAAGCAGGTTCAGACGCAAATTGCCGTCCCTGTTTTAGTTTTCTGGCAGAGCTTGTTTTGTATTGTGATTCTGATTCCGCAAATGTGGGGGAAGTGGCAGCGTCGTCCGCTGCATATTGTTAAAGCGCACTTTCTGCGCAGTCTTGGTGGCTTTCTTGGGTTTTTATTTTATTACTGGGCTTTAAATCATATCCCGATAGTTGAAGCCTCATTGTTACGCTCTTGTGCGCCGTTATGTGTGCCTTTTGTCGTGCTGCTGATGCATCGAGTCTTTATTCCTAAGTCGCGCTGGTTGCCCCTCATTATTGGCTTTATTGGTGTGGCCTTGGTCATTAATCCGACCCCAGAGCACTTTAATCCATGGCATATTATCGGTTTGCTATCGGCGGTTGGCTTGGCGTTTTCTATGGTGACAACACGAGTATTGAGTTCCCATGTGTCTAGCCAAGAAACGATGATTGTATATTTTGCATTTTCTGCCTTATTGTCATTGCCTCTTGCGTTGGTCCAATGCGAAAGTTTGGCGTTGCCGGCGGATACGTGGCTATGGGTATTGGTGGTCGCGGTGACGTTGTACGTTGGCATGCATTTATACACATTGGCCTATACCTATGCCCCGGCAAGTGTTGTGTCTCCAGTAAGTTACATTGGAATTGTGTTTGCCGGATTTTGGGGATGGGTAATTTGGGGGCATGTCCCAGATTGGCTGGCCATATCTGGGACGGTTCTGATTTTTATAAGTGTGCTATTAAGTGCGCGACTTAATCGCCAAAAGACTTAGTAAGAGCGTGTTTTTTGACACGTTGATTCAGTATCGTGGCAATGCCGATTCCTGAAAATATCAACATGATACCAATACCGTGAAAGCTCTGAATTGTTTCTTCGAGAAAGATGATTGAGAGAAAAATGCTGAATACCGGTAATAAATGTACAAAGTGGCCAGCGGTTGCAGCACCCAGTTGTTGGATGCCGACGTTCCAGCAGATAAAAGCGCCGATAGAGGCAAAGATGGCCATATATAGAATGGCTCCCCAGTTAGCGGTCGTGAGGGTGCTAATTTCGGTGTGTGAAAATAAAACATAGAGCGGGAATTGGATGCAGGTCCCCATTATGGCGGTGACAGCAAAGAAGCTTAAGAGATGCATGCCAGGACGTCGAATGAGTAATACGGAATAGACTGCCCAGCTCACTGCGGCTGTGATAATCCAAAGGTCTCCCTTAGAAACGGTCAAATGTAATAGGGTATCCAGGCTGCCTCGGCTGACAATGACGATTGCGCCGATGGTTGAAATGATGATCCCTACATTTTGTAGCTGGCTAGTTTTACTGCCTAACAGTAAGCGCGCGGTAATCAATATCATCACAGGCATGATGGAATTAAGCAGCACCGCATTAGTCACGGTAGTAGACGTCAAACCAATGTACAAAAATAGGTTGTAATTACAGATGCCTAAAAAGGCAAAAAAGAGCAGCATAGGCCAATGTTTGATAACAAGTGGCCAGTCTTTACGGATCTTTGGCAAAGCAAAAGGCATAATGAGTAAACACGCGAAGCCCCATCTAAAAAAAGAGATCGTATAGGGGTCAATACCGCCCGATACAGTAAGTCGACCTAACACATAATTACCAGACCAAAAGAGAATAGGCAGCAGGAGATATACAAATGCTGGCATAGCGGATCCTTGCTTTGAAGAAGGTGAATCAGAATGAGCTTGGGTCAACATAGCGAGTAAAATGCTTTCTGTCGAGCATCACCCCTTTTGTGATGCCATATAAAAGGGCGGGAGTGAGCGACTCATTACTTTTAAAGATTAAAAAATACCCACATAACCTTTTTATCTTAGCTGGGTAAGTATATAATGCGCGTCCCCGTACATTCTACTCCTTGTCTCACAGCTTTTTAACGGGGAAAGCGTGGAGACTAAGAACCCATAAGGAGCAATCATGCGTCATTATGAAATCGTGTTTCTGGTTCATCCAGATCAGAGCGAACAAGTACCAGCAATGATCGAGCGTTACACTAACTTGATCACTGAAGATGGCGGTCAAGTACACCGTCTTGAAGACTGGGGCCGTCGCCAACTTGCATACCCAATCAACAAAATTCACAAAGCGCATTATGTTCTTATGAACATTGAAGCGTCTGAAGGTGTTTTGTCTGAGCTAAACGACACATTCCGTTACAACGATGCAATCATCCGTAACCTAGTTATCCGTCGTAAAGATGCGGTAACTGACGTGTCTCCAATCAAAGCGTCTGAAAGCCGTGAAGAGCGTCGTGCTCCACAGCGTGAAGAGCAAAAACCAACAGAAGCTGCTGCTGATAAAGCTGCAGATGACTCTGCTGAATAATTGATTAATTAGGAGATACATTATGGCTCGTTTTTTCCGTCGTCGTAAGTTCTGCCGTTTTACTGCAGAAGGCGTTAAAGAGATCGATTACAAAGATCTAGAAACTCTAAAAGGTTACATCACTGAAACTGGTAAAATCGTACCTAGCCGTATTACTGGCACACGTGCACGTTACCAGCGTCAGCTAGCGACTGCTATCAAACGCGCTCGCTACATTGCTTTGCTTCCGTACACTGACGGTCACTTTAATTAATAAGTGATATAAGAAGTATTTCATGAGTGGTTTAGTTAACTGGGTAATGAAAAAACGCTTCAATGCTATCCTTGTGGTGGCGTTGTGTAGCTTCATTCCAATGATGTTTTGGCTAAGCGCCGCGGTCCTAGGACTGGTTGTACTTCGAAAAGGTGTAAAGGACGGAATACCGGTTATTGCTTGGGGTGGCCTACCAGCACTTGTGTTGTGGGGGATTCAAGGCGATGCAACAGCACTCATGGTGTTGATCGATACTTTTATCTTGGCTTATGTGTTAAGAGAAAAAGTTTCTTGGGCTTGGGTGATGCTAGGGGCGAGTTTACTTGCCGCTATATCGTCTTTAGTTCAGCCACTACTCATGGCAAATTTGTTGGATATGGTTGCAGACCTAATTCAGCAAGTATTAAGCAATGAGGGCGAAGCAGACATACCTTCTAAGGAAATGATTGTTCGCCAAGCGGTGATCGCCATGTCAGTGGTTCAGGCTTATGTTGCCGTAGGAGCGCTATTTTTAGCACGCCGTTGGCAATCACGCTTGTATAACCCAGGTGGGCTTAAGAAGGAGTTTCATGAATTTAGACTCCCTCTTGTTATTGCTCTAGTCTTAGGAGCGATGGTGTTGGTTGGCGAAAGCCTAGGCGGCGGATTTGAGATTTTATCTCGAGCGGCTGTTCCAGCATTAGTGATTCCTGGTCTTGCATTGGTTCACGGTGTTCTGGCATTGAAAAAAATTGGGATTGTTGGTCTGGTTGTTTTTTATCTGATTGGCATTTTGGTACTGAGTGTTTATTTTGCAAATATTTTGATCTTCCTCGCGGTGGTCGATAGCTTTGTAGACATTCGTGGACGAATGCAATCAAAACCTTCTGACATCAATTAAAAGCTAGATATTTTATTTTAGAGGTGATCGAGATGAATGTGATTCTACTCGACAAAGTCGGCAAACTAGGCGGTATCGGTGACGTTGTTACTGTTAAACCAGGTTTCGCGCGTAACTTTTTGATTCCAAACAAAAAAGCTGTGATGGCTAACAAAGCTAACTTGGCTACTTTTGAAGAGCGTCGTGCTGAGCTTGAAGCTCAAGCTGCTGAGCGTAAAGCTTCTGCAGAAGCACGTGCTGAGACACTAAATGGCAAAACTTTCACTATCACAGCTAACGCTGGTGATGAAGGTAAGCTATTTGGTTCTATCGGTACTCGTGACATCGCTGATGCGATTGTTGCTGCGGGTTCTGAAGTATCTAAATCTGAAGTACGTCTTCCAGAAGGTGCTCTACGTAACGTAGGCTCTTACGAGATCGACGTTCAGGTACACTCTGAAGTAACTGCTACAGTTACTCTAGACGTTGTAGCTCTATAATCCTTCGGAATTATAGTTTCAAAGAAAGGCATTTCACGTAAGTGGGATGCCTTTTTTTATGCCTGTCTTTTTTCTTTCCTAAGCATGATCGTTAGCTGATGTTTCACAGTCTTAATGGTAAGCTTTGATGTCTTTTTTCAATCCAATTTGCGAGAGAGTGTTACGTGCAGTTTGAAGATTCAGAAGTCTCCTCTATTAAACTACCACCTTATTCGATAGAGGCAGAGCGCTCTGTCATTGGTGGTTTAATGCTTGACCCACAAGCTTGGGAAAAAGTATCTGAGCTGGTGATGGCAGATGATTTTTACCGTCCAGAACATCGTGCAATTTTTGCAGTGATTGCTCGTCTTGCGGATGACTCCGAACCTGCCGATGTGGTCACTATCAGTGAAAGGCTTGATAAGCGTGGAGAGCTGGGAGACATTGGCGGCGTGACCTATCTTATAGAGGTTGTAGAAGGGACACCCAGTGCTTCTAATATTGCGTCTTACGCTGAGATTGTGCGTGAGCGCTCAATATTGCGTCGGCTTATTTCAACCACCAATGACATCAATAGCCGAGCTTATCAGCCAGAAGGCATGACAGCTGCGGAAGTGCTGGAAGATGCTGAGCGTCAAATCTTTCAACTAGCAGAGGGTGGAGATAAGAAAGGCGGCCCTCGTATCGTTGCCGACATTCTCAGCAAGACCGTAGATAAAATTGATGAGTTGTATCATCAAGAGGGCTCGATCACTGGTTTAAGTACAGGCTTTACCGACCTCGATGCGATGACGTCGGGATTACAGCCTTCTGACTTGATTATTGTGGCAGGTCGTCCTTCGATGGGTAAAACGACGTTTGCCATGAACTTGGTCGAAAACGCGACCATGATCAGTGAGATTCCAGTAGTGGTGTTTAGTTTAGAGATGCCAGCTGAGCAGTTGATGATGCGTATGTTGTCATCTTTGGGGCGAATAGACCAAACTCGAATGCGCTCTGGGCAACTGGTTCAAGAGGATTGGGATAAACTTATGTCAGCGGTGAAGATGCTAAAAGATCGTAAGCTCTTCATCGATGATACCGCGGGGATTAGCCCAACAGAAATGCGTTCACGTGTGCGTCGTATTGCACGCGAGCATGGTGGTGTGGCAATGATCATGATCGACTATCTGCAGTTGATGCAAATCCCAGGCTACAGTGAGGGTCGAACCAATGAGATCTCAGAAATTTCGCGATCATTAAAGGCCATTGCAAAAGAAATGGAGTGCCCTGTTATTGCGCTTTCACAGCTTAACCGAAGTTTGGAGCAGCGTCCCAATAAGCGACCGGTCAACTCGGATTTGCGTGAATCAGGTGCGATCGAGCAGGATGCGGACGTCATTTCATTTGTTTACCGTGATGAGGTTTATCATGAAGATACGCCGCATAAAGGTATTGCAGAGATAATTATTGGTAAGCAGCGTAATGGTCCAATTGGTACTTGTCGCTTGGCCTTTATTGGCAAATTTACGCGTTTTGAAGATTTAGCACCGGATGCCTACCGTGATTTTGCGGATGAATAGTGCAAAAAGTGATGCCTTTTAGTTGCTAAAACTGTATGTAAAACTTATGGTTGTGTGAGTGATTAGATATATTTATCGAGAGAAGTTATGCGAAAGATGTCTGTTACAAACAGGGAAAATGATTTTCCTGTCAACTACACCCTTGTTTCCAGTACGGATACAAAGGGTCGTATTACCTTCGTAAATGATGATTTTTGTAAAGTGGCCGGTTATGAGCGTGAAGAGCTAGTCGGCCAACCGCACAACTTGATTCGTCATCCTGATGTTCCATCTGCTGTGTTTGCCGATATGTGGGAAAACTTAAAAGCTGGTAGAAGCTGGATGGGGATTGTAAAAAACCGCTGTAAAAATGGTGACCACTACTGGGTAAGTGCGCATGTAAGTCCGCTTATAGATAACGGCAAGGTGGTAGGTTACGAGTCTGTTCGCCAAAAAGTGACCAATGACCAAAAAGCCCATGCACAAATGGTGTATGAGCGGGTAAATGCGGGTAAGCATCCTGTTCCGAGTATGCCTCGTTTTAAAGGGTGGATGTGGCGTCAAACATGGTTAAACGCAATATTTTTTGTTGTGTTCGGTATCATGGGGCTGTTTTCACCTTGGTTATGGTGGCAAATTCTATCGCCAATTTTAGCCGTTGTCGGTGCAACGCTTAACCTTACACAACGTCACGCACTGCGTTCAACGATTGCTAAGCTTCCCCCTGAAGCTCACAATCCGATTGGCCAGTATTTGTATTTTAAAGCAGTTGGTCCCAATGTAGCGCTCAGCTTTTCACAGTCACATAAAAATGCTGCAGCATTTACGTTTAGGCATCGTTTAGTTGTGGGTTCTAAGCAACTACAGCAACGAGCGGAGCGCGCTAAAGACAGCGTCACATCTAATCTAGTTAATTTTAACAAGCAGCGTGAAAGTTTCCAAACGGTTGTGTCAGCAAGCACACAGCTTCAGGCCAGTGTAAACCAAATCGCAGATCATGTTCGCATCGCTGCGGAAGATACAGCATCGGTTGAAGATAAAGCCAAGGCAAGCCGAGCGATGGCCAAGCATACTGGTGAAACCATGCAGAAAGTATACGCTGAAGTAAATTCTGCAAAAGATGTAGTAGAAGATTTAGCGAAGCAAAGCGATCTAATTAACGGTCTGGTTAAATCAATTAGTGACATCGCGGAGCAAACTAACTTGTTGGCGTTGAATGCTGCGATTGAGTCAGCGCGAGCAGGTGAAGCGGGTCGTGGTTTTGCCGTGGTAGCGGATGAGGTACGAGCACTTGCCATTCGAACGCAAGATGCTACTCAAAGCATTCATGATACAACTGAAGATCTGAAGCGAAATACCCAAGCTGTACTAGAAGCCATTGTGAAAGGGGCGACGGTTGCTGATGAAGGTGTTCAAGGTGTGAATGAGGTTGCTGAAAGTATGAACGCCATAGAAGCAGCGATTCATCATATTGTGGAGACAACGGCTCAGATTAATTCTGCTACCGCAGAGCAAGCGGATGTGGCCAGTTCACTCAGTCAACAAATGATGGATGTAGACCAGTTGAGTATCGAAAGCATTGAGCGGGCGGAAAATATTGTTTCGAATATTGCTCATATTGAAGAAGAAGCTTACGAGCAAGGTAACTTAGCTGAGCGCATGAAGCAGTAACGTTAGATATGCGAAAAAAAAACGAGCCAATGGCTCGTTTTTTTATGTTTGTCTGAGGGATTAAAAATGTTGTTGTATCACTGTCTGAATTGCATGGCCCAGCTTAGTGACTTGCTCTTGAGTAATAACATAAGGAGGCATTAGGTAGATAAGTTTGCCAAAGGGGCGCACCCAAACGCCTTGCTCGACAAACAGTGGCTGAATTTTATGAAGGTCTACGGGGTGTGACAGCTCTACGACACCAATAGCGCCAAGACATCGAACATCAGTCACCATCTCTAAATCTAAACAGGGGCTTAGCGCACTTTTTAACCACACTTGAATTTGGCCGACCTTGTCCTCGATATGATAACTGTTCACAAGATCTAAACTTGCATTGGCTGCCGCACAAGCTAGTGCATTCCCCATAAAGGTCGGACCGTGCATAAATACGCCATCTTGGTCACTGATTCCTAGAGCGACTTTATCATTGGTAAGTGTTGCGGCAAGCGTGATGTAGCCACCGGTAAGTGCTTTGCCAAGACACAGGATGTCAGGCTCGATATTGGTGTGCTCGGTCGCGAACAGTTTGCCTGTTCGACCAAAGCCCGTCGCTATCTCATCAAAGATCAACAAAATGTTAAATTCGTCGCATAGTGCTCTGATTTCATCAAGATAGGCAGGGTTGTAAAAACGCATACCGCCGGCATTTTGAACGACAGGTTCAATGATGAACCCTGCTAAATGCTCGTGCTGTTCGGCAAATAACTCACGAATTTCATGTAAGTATTTTTTATCAAGTGGCGTATCGATTCCCGTTGGCGGCGGTGAGACAAAACATTGCGGCGTCAGTGCTTGGTTGAACATGCTGTGCATACCATTCACTGGATCGCAGACGGACATAGCAGCAAAGGTATCACCATGATATCCAGAACGAGGGGTCGCAAAATGCTGTTTATTGGGGTGACCTTGTGTGTGCCAGTATTGAATCGCCATTTTAAGTGCGACTTCAACAGAGACTGAGCCTGAATCGGAAAAGAAAACCCGTGTTAATGATTCAGGAGTCATTGCCACCAGCTTTTGCCCAAGTTCAATCGCTGGTTTGTGAGTAAGGCCGCCAAACATAACGTGTGAAAACTGATCCACTTGTTGGTGTAAGGCTTGGTTAATCTGTGGGTGGCTGTAACCGTGAATGACGCTCCACCAAGAAGACATGCCATCGGTAAGAGTGCGACCATCGGCCAAATGGAATTCGCAGCCAGATGCACTTTCTACTAAATAATGAGGCGTCGGATGACTCATAGAAGTGTATGGGTGCCACAACAGCTGTTTGTCTAGCTCGGTTAGATGTTGGTGTTCTTCTTGGTTCATAGTTTTTGGCCTGTACAGCGGGGGAGCAAATTTGAACGGCATATTATCGAAATTCTATGAATGGCGCTATATTTTCGGTGTTTGTACTTATGGCGTCCTTGCTAGCGCCCAGACTGTCACATTTTCCGCTCCTGCGAGTGTTAGGGCCTTGGCGCAAGCGTTTACGGTGCTGCCTGTCGTGATGATATCGTCAATCAATAAAATGGGTTCGGAAGGTAATGGTGGTACATGAAAGTGTTTATGAGTGAGTTTATGGCGCTCACGTTTTGCTAGTGTGTGTTGCGCTTGGTTTGTTTTTATCCGCTCTATTGTTATTAGCTCGATTTTAAGGTCGGGGTGATAGTGGCGCAGATGTTTCAATAACAGCTGGCTTATAAACTCGGTTTGACAAAAACCGCGTTCGATTAGTGAGCTGGTGGCTGTTGGTACATGACTCCAGAGTTTAGGAATAGGCTGATCCAGTTGCAGTATGTGGTCTGCAAGTTGAGTAATTAAAGGGCGTAGAAGGTAAGGGCGGTTTTCAAATTTTGCCTGAGTGATTAGAGCGCGACAGAGACCTTCGTATTCAAAAGGTGCGATGGCTTTTGAGAAGCTGGGCGGTTCTTTTTGGCATTCTCCACACAGTGCTAAAGTAGACAGAGTGGGGCTTGCGCAACGATCACAGCAGTGGTCGTTTCGTTTTAAAAAAGTAGTGCAGCTGGAGCAGAGGCAGCCTTCTTGTTTGAAGCCGCAAACATAGCATTGGTTAAAAAATAGCCTCTTGTAAACCTTGGTTATTAATGTGGTTGACAGATCGGAGTGGTTCATTAGTATTGCGTTCCTTGCAACAATAAAATGATGGAGCCATAGCGGTGAATATTTCGACTCAACCTCGATACGACTGGACTAGCCAAGAAGTTCAAGCATTGTTTGACATGCCTTTTATGGATTTGCTCTTCCATGCGCAAACCGTTCACCGTGCAAACTTTGCACCCAATGAAGTGCAAGTCAGTACTCTATTGTCCATCAAAACCGGCGCATGTCCAGAAGACTGTAAATACTGTCCGCAAAGTGGCCACTACAACACAGAATTGGAAAAAGAGAAGTTAATGGAAGTGCAGAAAGTGTTGGAAGAAGCGACACTTGCAAAGAAAGAAGGCGCCACACGTTTCTGTATGGGCGCGGCTTGGAAGCATCCTTCAGAAAAAGACTTCCCTTATGTGTTAGAGATGATCAAAGGTGTCAAACAGCTCGGTCTAGAGTCTTGTGTGACGCTGGGGACACTGAATAAAGCGCAAGCAAAGCAGTTGGCCGATGTGGGTCTTGATTATTATAACCACAACTTAGACACCTCTCCTGAGTTTTACGACAGTATTATCACTACGCGTTCATACCAAGAGCGTTTGGATACGTTATCCAACGTTCGTGATACCGGTGTGAAGCTGTGTTGTGGCGGTATTATGGGGCTGGGAGAAGAGCAAAAAGATCGTGTGGGCTTATTACGCCAATTGGCTTTGATGACACCGCATCCAGAAAGCGTGCCAATTAATATGCTGGTAAAAGTAGAAGGGACGCCGCTAGAAAATGTTGATGATTTAGATGAATTTGAATTTATTCGAACCATCGCTGTAGCGCGTATTATTATGCCAACGTCTCATGTGCGTCTATCTGCAGGCCGTCAAGGCATGAGTGAACAAACTCAAGCCTTGTGCTTTATGGCGGGCGCTAACTCTATTTTCTACGGCGAAAAGCTGCTGACAACGGGTAATCCTGAAGCAGATAAAGATCGTATGTTGTTTGAGAAGTTGGGTATTCAACCTGAACGACGTCACGATGTGTCTGATGAAGCCGTAACGGAAGCGATTGCGGCTCAGGCTAAAGCACAAAACGAAGCCAAGTTTTTCTACGATGCCACCGTTTAAAACACCTGCTTGGATGCTTGAGGCGCTTGAAGAGCGCCGAGAGCAGTACTTATTTCGCTCTACTCAAGTGGTTTCGAGTCCGCAAACCACATGGATGATGCAAGGCGATCGACGCTATTTATCATTTTGCTCAAATGACTATCTAGGTTTAGCCAATCACCCTCAGTTAAAGCAGTGCTTATCCGATGCCGCACACCAATATGGTGTCGGCAGTGGCGCTTCTCACCTTGTCTGTGGTCATTTGGATATACATGAGCGCTTAGAGCAAACGTTATCAGATTGGTTAGGGTATGAGCGTGTATTGTTATTTAGTACCGGTTATATGGCAAACCTTGCGGTTATTTCTGCGCTTGCTAGCAAACAACACCCTGTCTTGATGGATAAGTTGAATCATGCGTCGCTCATTGACGGTGCTCGATTAAGCGGTGCAATCTTTAAACGTTATTTACATAATGATGTGACCAGCGCTCAAAAATACCTTCAATCTTTTGACCAGCCGGGTGTGCTGGCAACAGATGGTATTTTCAGTATGGACGGCGATAGAGCACCACTCGCATCATTGGCCTCACTTGCTCGTGAGCATGAATGGTTATTGATGGTAGATGACGCTCATGGCTTAGGCTGTATGGGGCATGAAGGTAAAGGTGCAATAGATCTAGAAGGCTTAGGTGCTCAAGATGTACCGTTTTTAATGGGGACGTTTGGTAAAGCATTTGGTGTTGCCGGAGCTTTTGTTGCTTGCTCTCAAGACATGGCTGATTATCTAACGCAATTTGCGCGTCCTTATATTTACACCACAGCGATGTCTCCTGCGATTGCGGCAACGGTTTTAGCCAGTCTAGAGTTGATTCGAACGGATGAAGGTCAGCGACGTCGAGAGCAGCTAGCGAGCCATATTCAGCTGCTACGACAGCGATCCGCAGCATGGCCGTATCCGATGATGCCATCTGACAGCGCTATTCAGCCTATGTTAATTGGTCAGAGTGATGAGGCACTGCACATCAGTGCTGCGTTGGCGAAGGCGGGAATCTTATGTAAAGCGATTCGACCTCCGACCGTCCCGCCAAATACTGCTAGGATTCGCATTACGTTGAGTGCTGAACACACTCATGGGGAAGTCGTGCATTTGTGTGATACCCTAGATGCCATCTTTAACGATGTGTCTGAGTGATTAAAAATGCGAACTCCGATTGAAACCGAAACCTTTGGTGATCCTAACCTTCCCGCAATTTTTTTGGTGCCTGGATGGGCTATGCCAAAAGAAGTTTTCCATGAGACGGCGACTAAGCTGAGTCAGCATTTTTATGTGGTATTGGCTAATTTACCGGGTGTCTCTGTAGATCCAAACTGGCATAAACGTAATCGCTTCGGGCCAAACTACGATATTGATGCACTTGCTGAGCAATTGCTCCGTGCTGCGCCAAAGCCCTGTTGGTGGGTCGGCTGGTCGTTAGGCGGGATGATTGCAAACTATGTTGCTGCGCGACGTTCTAGTTGCGTAAAAGGGGTCATATCGGTGGCAAGTGCGCCATGTTTTACCGCTATTGGTGAATGGCCAATTGGCATGGAGCCGGATGCGTTCTCGCACTTTTTCGACCTTGTAAAACAATCACCAGAGAAAGGCTTTCGCCGTTTTTTGACTTTGCAGGCTCAGGGTGCCTCAGACGTGAAAGGTTTAACCAAAATTTTGTCTAATCTGCAGCCTAAAGAGTTGATAGACCCAGAAGCATTAATTCGTGGTTTGGCTTTGCTAGAAACATTAGATGTACGGCGCGAAATTGAACTGCTGGATGTGCCAAATTTACATATGTATGGTGCTCAAGATGCTTTGGTTGATACAGAAAAAGTGATTCAGTGGCTGCCAAAGAACTACCAGCAAACGGTGTTGGCTTTACCAAATCAGGCCCATCAACCTTTTTTAGAAGACCCGTCACAGTTTGTGGCGACGGTAACCCAGTACATTAATGACAACACGTTTAACTAACTCAGACATTGTTTACAAACAAAAAGTGGCAAACAGTTTCTCACGAGCTGCGCACAGTTATGATCAATATGCGGTGTTTCAAGAGCAGGTCTTAACGCAACTGATAGAGTGGTATTTCCCTGTTATGGATCAACGTTGGCTTGATTTGGGCACAGGGACTGGACGAGCGCTTTCGGTGTTAAACGGTCAGCAAGTGGTCGGGCTGGATTTGTCCTTCTCGATGCTTCACAAAGCACGCCAAAGAGTACCTAGCGCAGCATTCGTATGTGCAGATGCAGAGGCCTTGCCTTTTGCAAACAGTATTTTTGATGGCGTGATGTCCAGCTTGGCCATTCAGTGGTGTTTAACGCCATCCAGGCTTTTTAGTGAGCTGTTTAGAGTGTTGAATGATCAAGGCCAAGTGCTTGTGTCTACTTTGGTGTCTGGCTCGATGCCTGAACTTAGTCAAGCTTGGCAAGGGGTAGACGGCCGTTCGCATCATAACCATTACCCGAGCATGGCTAAGATCCTAGATGACTGTAAAGCTGCTGGTTTTATTATCCAGAGAGCGCAACAGCATACCATGACAGTGCATTATCCTACGGTAAAAGAAGCCGTCTATTCACTAAAAAAAGTAGGAGCTTCGGTTGTAATGGAAGACTCCAGTGTTATTTCCCCCTCTAAGTGGAAAGCCTTTGAATTACAATACAAGCAGCTGCAAACCCCGCTTGGTATTCCATTGTCTTATGAGGTGGCGTTTATTCAATTGACGAAGGTTGATCATGGCTAAGCAACAGTACTTTATCACCGGCACTGATACAGATGCAGGCAAAACCCATGTATGTGTGGGTTTATTGGCGGCGGCGGCTCGTCAAAATTTACGCTCAATGGGAGTGAAGCCCATTTCTGCTGGGGCGGAAATGATTGATGGTAAGTTGCGAAATGATGATGCCTTGAAAATTCAGGCGGCGAGTTCGGTGTCATTGCATTATGAACAAGTAAATCCAGTTGTATTTGAGCCTGCTGTTGCACCACATATCGCGGCCGCAAAAGAAAACAAAATCATCACGGTAACGCGTTTAGAAGGCTTTGTTCGGGGTAGCTTATTAACACCTCATGATTTTGCTTTGGTTGAGGGGGCTGGAGGTTGGCGCGTGCCAGTGAACGATCGAGAGTTATTGTCTGATTTAGCGAAGCGTTTAGCTATGCCGGTAATCGTTGTCGTCAATATGCGTTTAGGTTGTTTGAATCATGCATTTTTGACTATGGAGGCGATTCGTCGCGATGGTCTGAAAATCGCTGGTTGGGTAGCTAATGGTGGACAAGATTACATGAGTTGCTATGAAGAGAACCTAGCAACGTTGAATAGCATGCTATCGGCACCGTTATTAGGACGCCTTTCTTGGCATCAAGATGTATCAACAGCCGAAGCCGAGTTTGATTTGCTGTTCAAAAGCCTAAACAGTTAAACCATTGCCTTATATAGAAATTATTGTCATTTTACTAAGCTGATAGCATGTCTCTTTGGTAACACTGTGCTAAAGTTTAGGGTTAATGCAGCCATTAATTGAGAATCATGAAAGCTTGTATCATTGGTGTCAGTCAAGAAGAGACTCAAGCGGTTGCGCCGATCCTGCATTTTCTCGGAATTGAGATTGTCATGGACCCGCAACAGGACGAACTTGTTGATTTCTTTGTTGTTGGAAGTTTGGTTGACGTCACCAAGCTGTCTTTACCGCTGCCTTCTATTTGGCTGCAAGAGCGAGAAGATATGGCGTCTGATGAAGCGATCTGGTGTTGTCCTATACCATGGCGCCAAGAACAGATTTTGCCTATTTTGAATCGCTTGGCTGAATCTCCTAATATGCCACGTACGCAAGCTGTAAACCTTAACGTTTATATTCGGCATCTTGAGTCGGTGTTGATTCGTCATGCGTTAACGTCTTCAAATGGTGTGGTTTCTAAAGCGGCTAGTTTACTGCAAATTCAACGAACAACATTGATTGAAAAGATGCGTCGTTACCGTATAGATAAGTCGGAGTTCTAAGTGGACAAGGACGAAGAAATTGCCCGTCTAAAAGAAGCATTCAGTCTGTTTGAAGAGACTTCACGTTCCTTAGAAAACGCTTATGAAGAACTGCAAAATGAAGTTCGCTTGTTAACCGCAAAACTGGAACAGGCAGAGCACGCCAAACGAGAAGAAGAAACGAAAAATCAAGTACTGCTGAAGCAATTTCAGCAGCTTTTTTGGTCCATGCCTGTCGGCGTCATGTTGCTCAATTCGGAAGGACGAGTTGTGATGACTAATCCCATTGTGGACCGGTTATTTGGTGAGTCTATTTTGGGTGGTGTGTGGTCGGATATTGTGCCTAAAAGTTTTCGGCCTCAGAAAGACGATGGCCACGAGATTACCATGGTCACTGGACGGCGTGTTCGTGTTGAAACATCTTCTCTGGGTGATGTGCCTGGGCAATTGATTATTCTTGTTGACCTAACAGAAACTCATTCGCTGCAACGTCAATTAGCGCATCATGAGCGCCTTTCCACCATGGGCAAAATGGTAGCGGCGCTGGCGCATCAAATACGCACGCCGTTGTCTTCTGCCATGTTATACGCAGGGCACTTACAGAAAGAATCTTTGTCTGAGGATATGCGCGTTCGTTTTTCGGGGAAGTTGTCTGACCGATTGAATAATATTGAGCGCCAAATTCGAGATATGCTAATTTTCTCAAAGTCAGATATTAAGTTGGATGAAAAACTACTGCTGACAGTGCTGGTTGATAAAGTGTCTGAGCGTGCACATGAACAGACGGAACTAAATAATGCTGTGCTTAATGTTCATGTTGACGGTTTGCCAACAGGACAAATACAGTGTCATCAAGATGTGTTGGTCGGATCAATACTGAATTTGGTGAACAATGGTATCGAAGCTTCTGAGCGCGGTGCAGAAATAGATTTGTGGGTCTCGGCTCATGACCAAGTTTTACGTATCACGGTTGAAGATCATGGACGAGGGATGAGCAATGAACAGCTCAATAAAGTACAAGAAGGTTTTGTTACGACAAAACAACACGGAACAGGGTTGGGGCTGATGGTAGTGAAAGCGATTATCCGTGCCCATCATGGTACCTTTACAATCGAAAGTCAGCCTGAGGTTGGTACAAAGGCGACCATCACATTGCCAATTTTAGGGAGTGAGTATGTCTGAAGTGAGTTTGTTGGTCGTAGAAGATGACCGAGGATTAGCTGAAGCATTGGAAGACACGCTGTTACTGGCGGGTTATAAATGTTTTATGGTTGAAAGTTCGGAGGATGCCATTGTCGCGTTAAAGCGTCAGAGTTTTGATATGGTGGTATCGGATGTCAATTTGCCTGGAATGGATGGCTACGGATTACTTCAGCATGTCGTTGAGCATTTTCCTGAATTACCGATGATGCTGATGACCGCCTATGGTGATATTGCTCATGCAGTTGAGGCGATGCGTAATGGCGCAGTAGACTATTTGCTTAAGCCCTTCAAAGAAAATGAGTTGCTCGATGTTATCGCTAAACATACGTCCCGAGTTGCAAAAGTTAAAAGTTATACGCCGATTGCTAAAGATCCAACCAGTGTGGCTTTATTGGAATTGGCAAAGCGAGTGGCGGTAACGGATTCAACGGTTTTAATCTGTGGTGAAAGTGGAACAGGTAAAGAAGTTTTAGCGCAATACATTCATTCTGTATCAGAGCGCAATGGACACCCTTTTATTGCTATTAATTGCGCCGCCATCCCTGAAAATATGCTCGAAGCCATGCTGTTTGGTTACGAGAAAGGGGCCTATACGGGAGCTGTTTCTTCTCAGGCGGGTAAATTCGAACAAGCCAATGGCGGCACTTTGTTACTAGATGAAGTGACTGAAATGGATGTCGGACTGCAGGCAAAATTATTGCGCGTATTACAAGAACACGAAGTTGAGCGATTGGGTGGTAAAAAAGCCATTAAGTTAGATGTGAGAATCATTGCTACAACAAACCGTGATTTGGCTGAATATGTACGAGAGGGTGGTTTTCGGGAAGACTTATATTACCGATTGAATGTATTTCCTTTGCGGTGGTCTCCTATCCGTGAGCGTAAAGGCGATATACAACCGCTGGCAGAAGCTTTATTGTTAAAGCATGCACAAAAGATGCGCATTGATAGTGTTTCCTTGGCACCGTCTGCGTTAAGTAAGCTGGAATCTCATGGCTGGCCAGGTAATGTACGTGAATTAGAGAATGTGATTCAGCGCGCCTTAATATTGTGTACACAAGGCAGGGTGAGCGAGGAGCATATTGTGTTTGATATGGTTTCTGCGCCAAAAGTAGAAGAGCCAGAAGACGAAGATGCAAATGAAGCCGCATCGATACTTGGACGAGGTGTTCAGCAACATGAATTCCGTATTATTGCTCAAGCACTAGTCGATGCCAAAGGTAAGCGCAAAGACGTGGCGGAAAAATTGGGCATTAGCCCCCGAACATTACGCTATAAAATCGCAAAGATGCGAGAATGTGGCATAGAAGTTGATTGATATTAAAGTCTAGTTTTTAATAACAGTGTGCTAAGCTATTAGCACTTAATCATTTTTTGGTGCGAGTAAAATGGTGACAGACAGACCTGACATTAATCAGGTGCTTTCTCAAATGCGTGACTTGCGAAGTCAGATTCAAACCCCTAGCTCGAATAGTCAAAACGTTATTCAGCAAGTGGGGCCGCAAGCCGCCCAAGGGGTAGAGCGTCCTGATTTTTCCGACATGCTGAAAACTGCTGTTGATAATGTAAACTCATTGCAGAAAGAGTCTAAAGCACTAGCGCAAGCCTATGAGCGCGGTGAAGAAGGGGTAGACTTACCTCAAGTAATGATTGGTTTGCAGAAATCGAGCGTATCCTTTGAAGCGATGACCCAGGTAAGGAATAAGCTGGTAGACGCCTACGAGAAAATAATGAATATGCCCATTTAAGAGTGGGTTAGACGCGGCAGTACTGAATGGATAATGTCCCAGCAGATCGATCTGAGCAAAAACTCTATATGGAGTTATTGACTGGCTTCAACAAATTGACGGTAATTCGTCAGCTTTCGTTGATGGTCGGTCTTGCTGCATCTATTGCTATTGCATTGGCTGCTGTACTTTGGTCATCCGGGCCAGATTACAAGCCTGTGTTAAGCAGTATTACAGACTACAACGCTGATCAAATTGTTGAGATTCTGAATGTTAACAACATTCCTTTCAAGCTTGACGAAAACACTGGCGCGTTGTTGGTTGAGTCGGATTTCTATCATCAGGCTAGGCTCAAATTAGCCGGTTCAGGTATTGTTTCAGATAACATTGTTGGTCTTGAGATTATGGACCAAGAGCAGTCTCTAGGTACGTCTCAATTTGTAGAAACTACTCGCTACCGTCGTGGTCTTGAGGGGGAATTAAGTAGAACCATTACCAGTCTACAAAGTGTTAAATCTGCTCGTGTTCACCTTGCTATCCCTAAAGAATCTGTCTTTGTTCGAGATACACGTAAGCCGAGTGCTTCGGTATTTCTTGAACTTTATCCTGGTCGTCGTTTAGATCGTAGCCAAGTCGATGCAATTGTGAATCTTGTCGCATCGAGTATTTCACAGCTGAGTGATAAGGACATCACGGTTGTTGATCAGCGCGGGACACTGTTAACTGAAAAAGATACCAGCTCACAACTTTCAATTGCCGGAAAGCAGTTTGAATACTCGCGCCGTGTTGAGGATGTCATGCTCCAGCGAGTAAATAATATCTTGTCACCGGTTGTGGGAAGCGGAAGATTTAAGGCAGAAGTTTCTACTGATATTGATTTTACTGCTGTAGAACAAACGGATGAACAGTACAATCCAGACTTGCTAGCACTTCGTAGTGAGCAAACTTTACGAGAACGTCGGTCTGCAAATGGTGGTAATAATGGTGTACCTGGCTCGTTAACCAATCAGCCTCCTGGCGCTGTTAATATTCCTGAAGCGGCGGATGAAAATGGCGCTGCGATTGGCGGTGGTTCAAATGGAGCGAATGGGCAATCACGTGAAGAAACGACACGAAACTTTGAACTAGATCGAAGTATTAGCTATACCAAGCGACAACAAGGTACCGTTCGAAGGCTTTCAGTTGCTGTGGTTGTTGACGATATTGTGTCGATAGATCCTGATACCTCAGCAATTATTCGAACACCTTGGAGCGATGAAGAACTGAGTCGTTTAACACTTCTAGTGCGTGATGCTGTTGGTTACGATCCATCTCGTGGTGACAGCGTGAGTGTTATTAATTCTCCGTTTGCTGTGCCTGAGCCTCCTGAAGCCCCTGAAGCTATTCCATTTTATAAGCAAAGTTGGTTCTTAGAATTATTGCAGCCTGTACTTGTCGGTATGTTTATTCTATTGCTTCTATTGATGGTAGTACGTCCAATCCTGAAAACACTGGGTGATCAAAATAAAATTGCTGTGGCAGAAGATACCGAGGCAGCAATTTTTGCCGATGAAACGGATGAAATTTCTGATGATCAAGTGTCTCTGGTTAGTGCCGAAGATGTCTCTGTGCCTGGCTCACCAGAGAAAATTGAACGACAGCTGAATGCCATACGTGGTCTTATCGCAGAAGAGCCCGAGCGTGTGGCTCAAGTAGTCAAGCAGTGGGTAATGGAAGGCAGCTAGTATGAGTGATCAAGATACTGGGAACATGAGCTCGCTGGAAAAAGCAGCAGTTTTATTAATGTCGTTAGGAGAGTCTGACGCTGCTCAAGTTTTAAAACATATGGGCCCAAAAGAAGTCCAGCGTATTGGCCAGTCAATGGCGCAGTTAGCAAATATCCAAAGACATCAAGTTGAAAAGGTTTTGGATGAGTTTTTAATTCTCGTTGGTGATCAAACAGGCCTTGGGTTAGGTGCGGATGGCTATATCCGAAATATGCTCAAAGAAGCGCTTGGTGAAGAAAAAGCCGGCAGTTTAGTTGATCGAATTCTTTTAGGTGGTAATACCACCGGCCTAGATACACTTAAATGGATGGAATCACGTGCAGTGGCGGATGTAATACGTTATGAACATCCTCAAATTCAAGCCATTGTTATTTCGTACTTAGACCCTGATCAAGCTGCTGATATCTTATCGAACTTTGATGAGCGTGTGCGGCTTGATATCGTTCTACGTGTCGCTTCTTTAGAAACTGTTCAGCCTGCAGCATTGCAAGAATTGAATAATATTCTTGAACGTCAGTTCTCTGGTAATAACTCTACCAAGTCTACATCTATTGGCGGTATTCGTACGGCAGCTAATATCATGAACTTTATTGATAGCTCAGTTGAGGCTGAATTGATGGAGTCTATTCGCGATGTGGATGAGGATCTAGCAAGTGGAATTCAAGATTTGATGTTTGTTTTTGATAATCTACTGGAAGTCGATGATCGAGGCATTCAAGCTATCTTACGTGAAGTCGAATCTGAAACGCTGATTTTGGCATTGAAGGGGGCTGATCCTGACATGCAAGAAAAAGTCTATAAAAACATGTCTTCGCGTGCTGCTGACATGCTAAAGGATGATTTAGAGGCCAAAGGGCCGGTACGTGTTAGCGAAGTTGAAGTATCGCAGAAAGAGATTCTTGCGATTGCCCGTCGCTTAGCTGATAACGGTGAAATCGTCCTTGGTGGCGGTGGTGAGCAGATGGTTTAGTGAATGTCTGATAACGAAAAAAAACTTACTGCTTATGAGCGTTGGGAGTTGCCGAATTTAGGTTCTGGCGAAGCACCGCGTAAAACGGCCTCAGGTATTGCGATAAAGACCGACGATGAAGCCTTTGAGATTACAGAAGAAATTGATGAAGATTCTTTAGTCTATGAACCACTAACGGCGCAACAACTTGAAGAAATACGCTTAGCTGCTTACGAAGAGGGCTTTTCTCAAGGTCAAGGAGATGGTCAAGAAGCAGGGCATAAAGAAGGTTTCGCTAAAGGGCAAGAAGAAGGCCATCAACAGGGTTTTGAACAAGGCCTAGAAGAAGGTAAGGCTGAAGCATTAACACAAGGTGTTGAGCTTGCGCAGTCGCAGGTTGGTGAACTTGAAACGTTTCTCAATAATGTTTTAAAAGAATTTGAGCAACCTCTTGAAAGTACCCGAGAGCGTTTAGAGGAACTGTTACAGAGTGCTACTAAACGGATTGTTGAGCATGTTGTTCGTCGTGAATTAGGGGAAGAGAGTGAGCAAATGATTCACTCTGAATTAAGTAAAGTACTGGCTACGTTAGGTGAGCATGAGGGCCGTGCTTCACTGACCGTTCATCCTAGTTGTGTTGAAGCGATTGAAGCATTGGCCGCTGACCAACGACTCACGATAAAAGTAAAAGAGGATCCGTCTTTGATTGAAGGAGGCTTTGTCCTTGAATCAAATGAATTTTATGTAGACGGTACGGTTGAGTCTCGTTTAAAAGACGTTCTAAACTCTCTTGATAAGCCTCAATAAAACATTCTATGACCACACTCCTTGATCGATTAAGCAAGCTGCAGCAACACTCATTGCCAGATTACTCCATTGATATCGAGGGTAAGGTAACACGTATGGTCGGCCTGACAATGGAAGCTGTAGGTTGTGCTGCTTCGTTGGGTGATCGATGTGCGGTCCAAATTGGTGAAAATCGTTGGGTTGAATCTGAGGTTGTGGGCTTTACTGGGGATTTGACCTATTTGATGCCAACGGAAGCGATTGATGGTATATCTCCAGGGGCTCGAGTGCGACCATTGCGTGAAGACAGTCAAATGCCGGTTGGTCCAGGGCTATTAGGACGTGTTGTTAATGGGCTTGGTCGACCGCTGGATGGTAAAGGGCCAATTATTGCTGATGAGAGTATTAGCTTACAGGGAGAAATAATAAACCCGCTTCAGCGAAAGCCGATCAGTGAGCCATTAGATGTTGGTATTAAAGCAATCAACTCATTATTAACGGTGGGTAAAGGCCAACGTTTAGGTCTATTTGCCGGCAGTGGTGTGGGTAAAAGTATGCTACTTGGTATGATGACACGTTTTACCGAAGCAGATATAACCGTCGTCGGATTGATTGGCGAGCGTGGTCGAGAAGTTAAAGAGTTTATTGAGCAGATTCTTGGCGAAGAAGGGTTAGCGCGTTCTGTTGTGGTGGCTTCGCCTGCTGATGACTCCGCCTTAATGCGCTTACGTGCAGCGGTTCTGACGTCACGTATCGCTGAGTATTATCGCGATCAAGGTAAAAACGTATTACTACTGATGGATTCTTTGACACGTTATGCCCAAGCCCAGCGTGAAATTGCCTTGTCAGTCGGGGAGCCGCCAGCAACCAAAGGCTATCCCCCCTCGGTTTTTTCTAAACTACCTTGGCTGGTGGAACGTGCTGGTAACGGTAAAGAGGGCGGTGGTTCCGTAACGGCTTTTTATACTGTGCTTACAGAAGGGGATGATCAGCAAGACCCTATTGCAGATGCCTCTCGAGCCATCTTGGATGGCCATATTGTATTGTCACGGCGTTTGGCGGAAGAAGGACATTACCCTGCGATTGATATAGAAGCTTCCATTTCCCGTGCAATGCCTCATATTGTTTCTGATGCTCACATGCAAGGAGCGATGCGTGTGAAGCAACTCTATTCGCGTTATCAGCAGAATAGAGACTTGATTGCCGTCGGGGCTTACACAAAAGGCTCGGATCCTGAATTAGATCAAGCAATTACTTTGATTCCGGCTATTAATGACTTTTTGCGTCAATCACTCGGTGAAAGTTTTAGCATTGATCAAAGTCTAGAGGCTCTTGTTGCAGCAATGACTTCTAACTCATCTTAGTAGACGCCTATACCCTAAGCCGCTAATATCAAACTAATTCCGAGGGAAGCGCATGAAAAAATCTGAACGCATGCAGGTACTGGTTGATATTTCAAAACGCAAAGAAGACGACGTAGCGAAAGTTGTGGCGAAAGAACAGGCTCGTCTTCAGCATGATCAACAGAAACTGCAAGAGTTGAAAGAATATGCTGAACAGTATGAACAGCAGCGAAACCTGCTTGGCTTATCTCCCTATTTAACAACTAATTACCAGCATTTTGTTACGCGCCTGCATCAGGCTGTCAAACAGCAAGAGCAACAGGTTAGGCGTACAGAACAACAGGTTAATATGGCGATGAAACGTTGGCAGGATGCACGTGCAAAAACCAAAGGTATGGATTGGCTAAAAGGAAAAAGCGTTAGTGAAGAAAATGCGCTGGCCGATAAGCAAGAGCAAAAGCAGATAGACGAGTTTGCAAACCGTGCTTTCTTTCAGCGGATGCGTTCTTAATGAGAGATATTCAAGCATCCTCGCAAACTTCTGTTATCTCGGCATTGTTTAACATTGAGTCTTCTATCTATGAATCTAAACTTGCACCGTTGAAATCGTATTTGACCATTCAGTCATTGCTTACAGATCTAAAGTACCACCTCTCTGAACAAAGCCAACTTTACAGTCATTTAAATTTGTTGATAAATGACTTCGCCACGTTGATTGAACAAGGTACGTTTTTTAATGATGCACAAATGGCTTGTTGGATGGCATGGACGAGCGAATTTCGGTCACTTTATGTAGCCGAATTGGCTTTTTCGAATATTGTTGAGACTGATTTACTCGAGAATATTCAGCGAGGATTGAAAAGTTTTTTAGCGCAGACTCAATGCGATTCTGTACGATCTTATAAAGGTGAATATCAAGGCCAAGTTGCTCAAGGGTTTGAGGACTTTTCAAGTCTGTCTGACTTGGGGTATTGGGTCATTGATCATGCAGAAAACCGTTCTGGTATTCGGGGTGATAGTTTTGACAACGTGCAAATGCAAGTTGTGCTAGAAACGGGATTAGACTTAAAGCAACTAGCTTCTAAGTTGCCTAAATGGCATTGGCAAGCGTTGGAGCATGGCACAAGTCAGGCTTTGATGTTGCCTGAAGAAAGTCAGAATTATTGGGTTGATTGGCTGCACTTATTGGCCTCAGAGCGTGAGGTGTGGCGTAGAAGCCCTTCTTTTCTAAGTTTTTATAAGTCACTGCATGATCAGGTTCGAGAGCAGTTTTCCGTTAGTATTGATGATGCTATTCAGGTTGCTAATAGGAGCAATCTAAGGGTGATGTCTCAGAGTATCAGTCTAGAAACTGCTCATGGGATAAATCTTTATAGAGGGCGTGTTTTTCTTCTGGACGATCAGTCGCGCGCGACGCAAGTGTTGCCTTTGTCTGAGTCGGTTGTTCCGGTTTACTGTTTGTATTGGGAAGACCAAACTATTGTATTTCCTGCATTTCGAGTGACAGTAATTAGTGAAAAGGGTCAAGTTGCTCAAGTGCCGTTGGATACAAAAGTATGGTGTTATGGCGACAGTGGGTGGGAGTCAGTTGAAACATTACATGAGCTTAGTCCATTAGTATCGATTGTAATAAATGAGGATGTTTACTGGTTACAGCCAAACTCATTGGCTCGAGATTACGGTGTTGTTTTACGTGCTACCTTTTTACCTAAAACGACCCATAATGTTTGGAACGTGAGAGGGCAGTTTTATAAAGAGCCCATGTTACCAGAAGAATCGTTTTGTCAATCGTTAATGCTAAGGCACAGTGGTGCTGTATATGGGCGTTGTAAGAACCGCTCTCCTGTTATGTTTCAGTTCGCTTCTACTCATGGTATTGAGCTTTACGCTGATATGGTTATAGGTATTACACCGTATCGTTCCGTTGTGCATCTCATGCCTGGCTTTGTTTATCATGGCGGTTATGTGTTGCCCTTAATTGAATCGGGTGATCTGGATTGCAGCGATGACGATTTAGTCATTTTTATTGAGTCTAAAGGCATTAATTTCGCTTTTAGAGGGCAATATAGTTCAGATAAGAATACTGTTCATAAATTAGTAGACGCTGATGCGATTATGCTAAATTGGCATCAAGAACGAATTCGGATCACCCTAAAAGAAGATGGATGGTTTCTGTTGGACCAACGCCATACCTATTTTTTTCTTAAACAGCTGTTAGAGATTCTTGAATAAGATGAACGTAACCACTTCAACTCATACAGCATTTGATAGACGTCGAATGCGCTTTTCAGACTGGATAGTTCAGTATGCGGTGCTGTTTATTTTGCTGTTTTCGGCTTTGCTAGTAGGTACTTACTTCTCTGCAAGTGAGCGTCTACAAGAATCTCAGCGATCATCAAATGAGCTATATGATATTACTTATCAAACTTTAGAGTTGATGACTCGGTGGCAAGCAATTTCTGAAGACCAAGGCTCAGCTTATATTCCTGAGTTGTTACAGTGGGAGCGCTCCCTAGGTCAGCGGTTACGCCAAAATAGTTCCGTAATTTTGAGTTTACCCAGCGCGCCTGTCACTATTTCACAATTTACAATAGCAGAGCAAATCCAATTAGCATTGAATCGGCTATCTCAAATTAAGCAAATTGCAGCTGAGCGTAACTCAAGAATAGGTGACATGGATTTGTTTCACCACCCTTATGTGATGTTGCTTTCTTTAGGGTGGTTCCTGTTACTTATATACCTCATTTGGGGGTGGCGTCGAATACTATTAGACAGACGAGTAGCATTAAGCTTTTTTCACTCACAAATTGATCGAGCACAGTCTGGCTCTTCGGTTTCTGTTCCTGTTCTACGCAGTGATGAATTTGGGGATTTCGCCCGTTATTTAGATAGTTTTTTAAACGGCGTTAATTCTGATTTGTTAGCACAAAAAGCCCTTGCTCAGCTGTATCAAGCGGCTATGTCTTCTTCTTTATCGCTGAAACTATTGGTTAATGAGGGCGGAGAAATCCTTAGCGTAAGTGAAGGGATGTCAGCGCTGTGGATCCTAGAGTCAGAATCTTTATCCGATTTTTTAGGAGTGGATATACATCTTTCAAGTTTAGAGGGTGAACAGCTTTCAAGTGCTTTAATAGCTAAAAATACAATAACGTCTCAGCGTATCGGAAAGAAGAATTATGAGTTGCGTTGTACGGAGATTATGACCTGTAAAGAGCAGGGCTATTTGGTCGAGTTGGTTCAGTTAGAGTCTCATGCAGAGCTTAGAGTGCTTGAGGCAACGTTGAGTTTAATGGCCAATGACGTGTGGGATGCTCCAGTTAGAATATTAGATGATACCTCCCCATACTTTAGCTTTTCTAATAAACTGGAAGCAAACCGTAAGCAAGTGTTCGATTTTCTTACGCGTTCTAATGTCTTAGTTAATAACTGTGACAAAGAATATCCCAAGATTACTAAACTGCAACAGTTGTTCGAGTGGCTGATTGCTAAACTCAACAGCAATGAAGTCGAGATGAATGAAAGTCTTGATAGTCAAAATATACTCGCTTCAGATATAGAAGTAAGTAAACAAGACTTTTTGTTAGTGAGAGAGCAAATAGAATATCGTTTTGAGTTATATGAAGCTTATATACAGCAATTGGCTGGATGGCAGGCATCTCAAAATACATGGGTTGCAGTGGTGAATGAAGGTTTAGTAAACACCAAAGAAGCGATTTTAAACTTGCTGAGTATAGTGCATACAGAGCCTTCAAGTGCGAGTGTTATTGAACATAGCGTCATTGATCTATCTCATGATATAGATACTGTGTTAACCGAGATTCTTAACTCTAAGCCAGCACCTGGTGACTTGAAGTTGGAACATATTAAGAGTACAGAATCAGATTTAATGCGTCGCCTAAACGATGTTCAATCAAAGTTAGATCATGTTTCGGATTTGGTTAATAAGCAAAAACTTCTCTCTCATTAATCGTTTAAAGTCATTTTTTGGGCCCAAATTCTGTGAGGCAAGTCTATGATTATTAGTCAATATGATGAAAACGCAAAGACAGCGAACCTAGTTATTAAAGGGAGGTTTGATTATTCTTGCCAACAAGCGTTTCGAGATGGCTTTAGTCGCTATCCTAAAGGCACTGATTTTATCGTAGATTTGAAAGATGTAAGCTATATTGATAGTTCTGCATTAGGTATGTTGTTACTACTGCGTGACCACGCAGGCGGTGATGGAGCAACGATAGAATTAAAAGGCGCGTCTGACTTTGTGGGTAGTGCATTAAAGATGGCAAGGTTTGAACGTCTGTTTTCATTTGCGTAATGATTTCCGGAGTGGCTATGAAGGAACAGAAGCTAACGATACTGGTCGCGGATGACAACCCATCGGATAGAATGTTACTTGAAACCATGCTGAGCCAGCTTGGGCATGTGGTTGTGACCGCTGAAGATGGCCAAGACGCGGTAGATTGCTTTGATCCTGATAAAATTCAACTGGTCTGTCTAGATATTAAAATGCCTCGTAAAGACGGTTGGGAGGCAGCCATTGAAATTCAAAGAAAATCTCAAGAAAGGCTTGTTCCTATTGTCTTTTTATCAGGTGTTTCTGATCCTGCTGTGCTGCAAAACTGCTTAGATGTTGGTGCCACTGACTTCATCTCTAAGCCTTACAACCCCACTTTGGTTTCCGCTAAACTAAATGCCATTGCACGATTGTTGGTATTGCAAAATGCTTTATCTGATCAACGTGATGAATTGTCATCCTTAAATCAACAGATGGTTCATGATCAAGAAGTGGCGAAAATGGTTTATGAACGTATAACTCATTCAAATTGTTTATCGGATCGAGCCCTCTCCACGCTTCATCACGGTAGTCATATTTTTAACGGTGATGTTATTTTGGCCGCGTATAAGCCTAATGGTGGAATGCATCTATTGCTTGGTGATTTTACTGGGCATGGATTATCTGCCGCGATAGGCGCTTTGCCATTAGCAGACATTTTCTTCGACTGGACGGAGAAAGGATTTGTTATGCGTCAGATCCTTCCAGAAATTAACAAGCGGTTACACAAGATACTCCCTCCAAATATGTTTTGCGCTGCGGCCTTTATTGACATTAATGCGCACAATCGCACTGTTGCTGTGTGGAATGCAGGCTTACCCGATTTACTGTATTTTTCTGCAGATGAAATCCTGCCAAAATTGATTAGTTCTGACTCATTACCTCTAGGGATACTAAATGAGCATGAGTTTGAAGCCAATATCGATATGTTTTCCTATGAGCCTGGGGATTATTTTGTTGCTTTTACGGATGGGGTTTATGAAGCTAGAAGTAAAGATAATAAGATCCATTATAATAGCGCTTTAAACCCTCTCTATGAAGGCCAAGTGAAAGGTTGTCCTTTTAATTGGTTGGAGAAAATGCTGCATGATGAAGGTATTCTTGAAGACCCCCACGATGATATTTCTGTCCTGGGAATAGATTTGTCTCTGGCATTGGATAATAGCCCACAATCTCAGTCCTTAGCTCAAGGACGAAGTTTTAATGCTCCCGCTAGTTTCGCATTTTGTTATGAACTGAACGCTGATTCGTTAAAGAATACCGATCCTTTGCCTTACTTGTTGCAAATATTAACGACAGTTCCAGAATTGAATAAACGTTCTAGTGAGGTCTACATGATTCTCTCTGAGATGTATTCTAATGCTTTAGAGCATGGCATTCTTAATCTTGATTCGAGTTTAAAGTCGACGGTGGAAGGTTTTGCTGAATATTATTCCTCAAGAGAATCTAAGCTTGAGCAGTTACTTGAAGGCAAAGTTGTTATAGATGTAAAAGTGGTTGCCGAACAGGGAGCTGGGTGTTTGTGTCTTGCTGTATCGGACAGCGGTAAAGGTTTTGATACCTCTAATATACAGCTTAACGATTTTGACCATGACCGCCCTTTTAATAGAGGGTTGAGCTTAATTAATCAGCTTTGTAATGAAGTTGAGCTATCAAGTAATGGCACTAAAATATCCATTAAATATACTTGGTGAACTTGGCCTTTTATTTGCATCCTTATTGCGAATAGTGGAGGTTGCCCATGATTAATAGCCCATCTTTATCTGTCGTACCAACGACTCCCAAAGTCGCAAAAACATCTTCTTTATCCCAATCTAACAGCGGAGGAGATTTTGGTTCTGTTTTTGATGCAACGAATCGTCTATCGAGTACAGAAAGAAAGCCTAAAACAAGTCCGGTTTCTGATGATAAAGTTAATAAAAATCAAGATCTTGAAGAATCTCGCGTTTTAATGAATGAAGCCCCGAAAAAAGATTCAGTTGAATATCACGATACGCAGTCCAAACCTTTAGAGAAAGAAGCAACGTTAAAAGATTCTGATAAGAAAGAAAAGTCTGATGAGGGCAAAGCCGCGTACCAAGAAGGTGTCGAGGTGGATACATCAAAGTCTTCCGTTGTCGATGAGGATGGCAAAGAGCGGCAAATCGATGGGCAAGCCGTTGCAGTTGATGTTTCTACTCAAGAGGCTAATTATCAAAATACAGGCTCAGGAAATACTTCAAGTGTGATTCAATCCCCACCTGAAACAAGTGCCGAGCAGTTATCGCAAGACGGTGAAGCTGATACAAATATTTCGCTCGAAGTCAAAGGTGAATCTATTTCTTCATCAGAGCGAGACTCTTCGATTTTAAATAAAACTGAACCAGCTTTAGATGATACTGCCTCTTCAGAAGGTAAGACTTTTGAAAAAGTGTCGGGAACTTTAGAAGGGGAGTCATCATCGATTCTTGCTGAAGAAAAAGTGTCGGGAACTTTAGAGGGGGAGTCATCATCGGTTCTTGCTGAAGAAAAAGTATCGGGAACTTTGGAGGGGGAGTCATCATCGGTTCTTGCTGAAGAAAAAGTGTCGGGAACTTTAGAGGGGGAGTCATCATCGATACTTGCTGCAGGAAAGGCAACAGGAGCCGCAGAGAATATATCGGGAACATTCGATGATGCTACACCTGTTAGTGATTTAGGTCCTAGAGCCTCTTTTGCTTTAAACATTGAAGACACAGAAGGTGAGGCAGAAACTCTTCGACCTAATGAAAACCTACGTTGGATGATGGAGCAACTGTCGAAAAAAACGGAGCAATCAACAAATGGTTTAAGTGCTGCACCCAATGCTATGAATGTGTCTAATAGTACTTTATCGGGAGAATCTTTAGCTGCTGCGCTTCAGGACGGCGATTTATCTGTGCTAATGGACAAGGACTTGATTGAGCTTCCTAAAGATTTAAGCGAATTAATCGGCGCTAAAAAAGTACTTGAGCAAGTTGAGTCAGGATTTAATAGCTCATTGCAACCTGCTAGTCAGGGGCTTAATAGCCTGAGTTCAGTAAATGCTCTTGTGGGGGCTGGAACTTCTAATGTCCGCCCAGAAGGTGCTGCTGCACAGTTAACGATGCACGCTTTACCGAACACCCAAGCTTGGTCATCAGAGATGACTTCTAAGGTGTCATGGGTGGTTAAAGAAGGGTTCAAAACCGCACATATACAATTAGATCCACCTGAGTTGGGGAGTTTGACGGTAAAGGTTAGTATTGATCAAGATTCCAATACGCACGTTAGCTTTGTTGCCAGCTCGGCGCACGCGAAAGAAGCCCTTGAGGGGCAGATGCAACGCCTTCGAGATATGTTACAGCAACAAGGCATGGACTTAGGCTCAGTTGATGTGGAAGTCTCACAAGATAATGGGCAAGCTTATGGCTCGGATGCGTCTGATGGCCAAAATGGACAAGGAAAAGGGGGGGGAAACCCTGGCAATGACGATGTAGGAGATATGGATGGCTTGGAAAATGTGAGTTATGTATCGCCTACAGAACAAGGGATTGATTATTACGCGTAGAAAACCATGGTGATTCACTATAATCTTTGTAGAATAGTGATCTTGCACATTCGTAGAATGTATTAGCTAATTTGCATGAACAAGGGTTGTATATGGCAGACGATGAATTAGATGTTGGCGCTGAAGAAGGAAAAAAGGGCGGCAAGAAAAAACTGATCATCATTATTGTTGTGGCGCTGTTGGTATTAGGTGGCGGTGGTGCTGCTGCGTACCTATTTTTATTCAGTGGTGACGATACAGAAGAAGCTGCTGATGGAGAGGCGGCCTCAGCAGAAGAAATGGTTCAATTAGATGGTCCGGCAATTTATTTGGATCTTGATCAAGCGTTTGTCGTTGATTTCATGGTATCTGGGAAGCAGCGTTATTTGCAGTTGAATATGACACTGAAGTCTCGTGATCAAGGTCAAATTGACGCCGTGAAGTTGCATATGCCGTTGATTAGAAACAGTCTTGTATTACTTTTCTCAAGTCAATCCTTTGATGAGCTGCAAACAGTGGACGGTAAAAAGGCTTTGAAAGTGGCTTCTGTTGAAACAATCAACAGCATTCTGACTCAAGAAACCGGTTTAGGCGGCATTGAAGACGTATTGTTCACAAACTTTGTGATGCAATAAGGACGATAGATGGCTGCGCAAGATTTATTATCTCAAGATGAAATTGATGCACTCTTACACGGTGCAGATGAAAAGCCTGAAGCGGATGATAATGCCGATGCAGGCGGTGTCTCATCTTATGATATCACCAGCCAAGAGAGAATTGTGCGTGGGCGAATGCCCACGCTTGAAATGATTAATGAGCGTTTTGCTCGATATACACGTATAAGCCTTTTTAATTTATTGCGTCGAACTGCCGATGTGTCATCAGGTGGTCTTCAAATCATGAAATTTGGTGAGTACGTTCATACTCTGTATGTCCCTACCAGTTTGAACCTTGTTAAGTTTCGCCCATTGCGAAGCACAGCGTTGTTTATCTTAGATGCAAAACTGGTGTTTAAGTTAGTAGATAACTTTTTTGGTGGTGACGGTCGTCACGCTAAAATTGAAGGTCGAGAATTTACGCCTACCGAAATCCGAATCGTGCAGTTGATGCTTGAGCAGGTCTTTGTGGATTTGACTGAAGCTTGGGCCCCTGTGTTAAAAGTAGATCTTGAGTACATCAGTTCGGAAGTAAACCCTGCAATGGCTAATATTGTTAGTCCAAGTGAAGTTGTTGTGGTCTCAACCTTTCATATCGAACTTGATGGCGGCGGTGGTGAACTTCATATTACCTTGCCCTATTCAATGATTGAACCAGTGAGAGAGCTGCTTGATGCCGGTGTTCAAAGTGATGTTGATGAAAAAGATGAACGCTGGGGGAAGTCGTTAGAGCAAGATGTGCAAGAACTTGATGTCGATATCCAGGTCAACGTTGTTAATAAAAAAGTTAAGCTGGGTGAAGTTATGAAGTTTAAGAAAGGAGATGTTATACCGATTGAGATGCCAGAATTAGTCACGGTGCGAGCCAATAACGTACCTACTTTTAAAGGTAAACTTGGTGTAAGTAACGGTTATTACGCCGTTGAAATGGTTGAAAATTGTAAGAATTCTAAGAATTAGTTAGGTCTAAAAAATGGCAGAAGAAACTAACCCAGATGCAGAAGGAATGGACGCTGATTTAGCTGATGAATGGGCAGCTGCAATGTCTGAAGCGGGTGATGATGAAGGAGAGAGTGGCGACGTTGATGATGAATGGGCTGCTGCTATGTCTGAGCAGGATGTAAAACCTGTACAGCTAGAGGAACTAGGTGGTGCATCTGGAGTGCCCGCATTAAGCTCTGATATGGAGCTTATAATGGATATTCCTGTTACTTTATCCATGGAGCTGGGGAGCACGGAAATCGCTATTCGTAACTTGCTACAGCTAACACAAGGATCTGTTGTAGAGTTGGATAGATTTGCTGGTGAACCACTAGATGTATTGGTAAATGGTACTTTGATTGCTCATGGAGAAGTTGTGGTGGTCAACGACAGGTATGGTATTCGTCTAACGGATGTTGTTAGCCCCAGTGAACGTATTAAACGGTTAAAATAAACTTTTAAATGACGCGATATTTTTTTGTATTAAGTACCTTTTTTATTTCAGTAGGCGTGCTTGCAGAGCCTTTTTCTGGTGGTATAAAAATGGCTGATACGTCTTCAATTTGGCGTCTGTTTTTTGCATTAGCTTTTTTGATTGCCCTGATTCCCGCAGTTATTTGGGGCCTAAAGCGTTTACAAGGGCTGCAACATAAGCTATCAAAATCTGAAATTCAAATTATAGCAATACAATCAATTGGCACTAAAGAAAAGCTTATTTTGGTTGAAGTTCAGGGGAAGCGAATGTTGCTTGGTGCAACGGCTAACCATATTACCTGCTTGAATGAATTTGATTCGGCTGGAAGCCAGTTTGCTGAGATGATGAGCGAGCAGTTAGCTAATGAGAAGTAATATATTAAGACTTCTAAAGTGGTCGTTGGTTGCAATCTCTATCTTGCCTTTTTTTGTTTGGGCAGATCAAGGGTTACCAGCCGTATCAGTGATCACTAATGCAGATGGTAGCCAAGAATATTCAGTAACACTGCAAATCTTGTTCATCATGACAGCTTTAACGCTGCTTCCTTCAGCGTTAATTATGATGACTTCCTTTACTCGAATCATTATCGTGTTATCCATTCTTCGTCAGGCTATTGGTTTGCAACAATCGCCTTCTAACCAAATAATGCTAGGAATGGCCTTGTTTTTAACGTTGTTTATTATGACGCCGACCCTTGATGAAATTAATGCTAAGGCTTTGCAGCCTTACTTAAATAATGAAATGACATCACTTCAAGCCGTGGAGGCTGCTTCTAAGCCTGTGCGTGAGTTCATGCTGGCTCAGACACGTGAAGATGATATAGCGCTATACGTCAAATTAGCAGGTAAAGAAGGCCAAATTGATTCATTAGACACACTCCCATTCACAATATTGATGCCTGCCTTCGTGACCAGTGAGTTAAAAACGGCATTTCAGATTGGTTTTATGTTATTTATCCCGTTTTTGATCGTTGATATGGTTGTTGCCAGTGTATTGATGGCGATGGGTATGATGATGTTATCCCCAGTGATCATTTCGTTACCCTTTAAGATTATGTTGTTTGTGATGGTAGACGGCTGGTCTATGATTATGGGAACGTTAGCCGCTAGTTTTGGAATTTAGTCATGGATCCCCAAATTGTTCTCGATTTGTATGGGCAGGGCTTTTATTTGATCGTCGTTATTGTCTCGGCATTAATGGTACCCAGTTTGGTTGTAGGCTTAATCGTGAGTATCTTTCAAGCGGCAACTCAGATTAACGAACAGACACTGACTTTCTTACCTCGTTTTATTGTCACTATTTTTGCCATCATGCATCTTGGACCATGGGTTTTAACAACACTGACAGACTTTTTTACACAGCTGTTTATTGATATTCCCATGATGATTGGCTGATGCTGGAATTAAATCCTGATCAATTAATGGCATTAGCTGTCAGCTTCTTGTTGCCTTTTTTTAGGATTGGGGCTTTTTTAATGGCATTGCCATTATTTGGCAGTAAACTTGTAAGCATCCGTGTTCGTCTGCTTTTTGCCTTTGTGATTTCTATCATTGTGACGCCTATCGTCACAGTACCTAGCTATGACCCAATCTCACCTGCCTTTATCTTGCTGATTGCTGAACAGCTTATTGTCGGTATTGTCTTGGGGTTCGTTGTAACGGTTTTATTTCAGATATTTTCTTTAGCAGGACAATTAGCAGCAATGAAAGCTGGGCTTGGTTTTGCTATGTCGAATGATCCCGCAAACGGTATTACTGTTGCTACAGTAGGCCAATACTATATGACGATGGCGGGGCTGGCTTTTTTGGGCACAAATGGTCATCTTGTGATGATCGAGTATCTGGTGAGTAGTTTTGAGTATTGGCCGATTGGTAACGGCTTTGATAGTCAGCGTTATTGGGATGTGTTGCAGCTGGGTAGCTGGCTATTTGAAAAAGGCCTATTAATGGTTCTTCCGCTTGCTGTAGCCACTCTTGTTATGAATATTTCATTTGGTGTTGTAGCAAAAGCATCCGCTCAGTTAAATGTCTTCGCACTTGGCTTCCCGATTATCATGCTGTTTTCACTTGTCTTTATTTGGATTATGTTGGAAGACTTTTTAGACATCTATCGGTTGTTTTTTCAGGAAATGACGACTTGGTTGCAAGAGACATGGGGGTTCGATAGTAATGGCTGAGAATGAAAACGGCACAGAAAAGACCGAAGACGCCAGTGCCAAAAAACTCGAACAAGCAAGAGAAAAGGGCAATGTTGCTCGTTCTAAAGATCTAAGTAGTGCTGTTTTACTAGTTGTAGCGGCTTTTTCAATGTATATGGTTGGCATGCTAATAGTGGACGATTTGACACGACTGTATGCCTTCAATTTTTCTTTGGCTCGTGAAGATTTATTTGATAAAGCCATGATGATTCATCATTTGTATGTATCGATCATGGCGGCAATGGACTCTATTACTGTTTTCATGGTGATTGTATCGGTGGCAGGCATCATTGGTAGTGTCGCTTTAGGTGGTTTTAACTTTTCGTTTGAAGCAATAACACCAAAATTATCTAAAATGAACCCTATTACGGGGATCAAGCGAATGTTCTCCGTCCAGTCTTTGGTGGAGCTTGGTAAGTCTATTTTGAAGGTGGCTCTTGTCGGAACTGCGGCTTACTTTGTATTGCGCTACTATGTTCCTACGCTAACTGATTTGACTTTTGAAGCAACAGGGACAGCACTTAATCATGCGGTTGAAGTTCTGATTTGGGCGTTTATTCTAGTGTCTTCGTCTCTCATCATTATTGCTGCAGTAGATGTGCCTTTCCAAGCTTGGCAGCACAAAGATAAACTCAAAATGACTAAGCAAGAAGTTAAGGACGAATATAAGAATGCAGAGGGTGACCCTCAAGTAAAGGGGCGTATACGTCAGTTGCAACGTCAGGCTGCAATGCGGCGTATGATGGCCGATGTGCCTCAAGCTGATGTCATCATTACCAACCCGACACACTTTTCCGTAGCATTAAAATATGATCAGGCAAATGGAAAGGCTCCGGTTTTATTGGCGAAAGGAAATGATTTCATTGCCCTAAAGATTCGAGAGATTGGCAATTACTATGAAATCCCTGTGATACAATCGCCGGAATTAACCCGTGCAGTTTATCGACATACAGAGATCGGTGATGAAATTCCTGAAGGGTTATTTCAAGTGATAGCTCAGCTGTTGGCTTATGTCTATCAAATAAGAATGGCTCGAACAGGTGATAAGCCCCCTGAAAGCATGCCACCATTAGATGTACCAGAGGAGTTTCAGTGGAATGGGGAGCGCTAATTTGATGTGCAGAGGTGTAAGTGGAATTTGATCGCCAACGATTAGGTGGACAAATGAAAGGTATCCTAAGTGGCAATTTAGGTGTTCCTTTTATTTTATTGGCATTGCTTGCCATGATGATTCTACCACTGCCTCCTTTCCTGCTAGATGTTCTATTTACCTTTAATATTGCGTTAGCAATAGTGGTTCTATTGGTGGCTGTATACTCCATGCGGCCATTAGATTTTGCTGTCTTCCCTACAATTCTATTGATTTCAACCTTGATGCGACTGGCGTTGAATGTCGCCTCAACCCGAGTTGTCCTACTAAATGGTCATGAAGGCGGGGATGCTGCCGGAAAGGTTATCCAAGCTTTTGGTGAAGTAGTGATTGGTGGCGATTACGTTGTAGGTTTTGTGGTTTTTGCCATCTTGATGATCATTAACTTTGCCGTAGTGACCAAAGGTGCAGGGCGTATTTCGGAAGTAAGTGCTCGATTTACGCTGGATGCTATGCCAGGTAAGCAAATGGCAATCGATGCGGATTTGAATGCTGGCATGATTGACTCTGATCAAGCCAAGCAGCGCCGTGATGAAATAGCAGCAGAAGCGGAATTTTACGGTTCGATGGATGGTGCGTCGAAGTTTGTAAAAGGTGATGCCGTCGCCGGCCTGATGATTTTGGGTATTAATATCATTGGTGGTCTGGCTATTGGTATGGCGCAACATGGTTTGTCATTTGTTGAAGCTGTTCAAGTCTACTCTCTTCTGACTATCGGTGATGGGCTTGTTGCTCAATTGCCTTCTTTAATGTTATCGACCGCGGCTGCGATCATGGTTACTCGTGTTAATGAAGCGGGTGATATGGGGCAGCAGATTTTTGGTCAGATGTTTGCCTCATCTAAAGCGCTTTATGTTGCGGCGGGCATTTTAACCATAATGGGCGTCGTGCCAGGCATGCCTCACCTTTCTTTCCTGTCATTAGCCGCATGTGTTGCAGGTGGTGCATACTTTATTGAGTATCGTAAGAAGATAAAGGCCCGAACAAAAACGGCATCGAAGGGAGCTACGAAGGGGGACTCAGGTGGTGCTCAGCCTCCAGCAGAAAGTAAAGATTTAAGTTGGGAAGATGTTGCGCCAGTAGATATGCTTGGCTTAGAAGTTGGCTATCGTTTGATACCTCTTGTAGATAAAAGCCAAGGTGGAGAGCTCCTTTCACGCATCAAAGGCGTTCGTCGAAAGTTATCTCAAGAACTCGGTTTTTTGGTTCCCAGTGTACATATACGAGATAACTTAGATTTAATGCCGAACGCTTACCGAATTACCCTAATGGGGGTGAGTCTTGCTGAGGCTGAAGTGCATCCAGATAAAGAATTGGCGATCGACCCCGGTCAAGTATTTGGCAAGGTAGACGGTATTCCAGGAAAGGATCCCTCATTTGGCTTAGATGCTATTTGGATTGATACCAAGAAGCGGGATCAAGCTCAAACCTATGGTTATACCGTCGTAGACGTCAGTACGGTAGTTGCAACCCATATCAACCAAGTGATGCAAAAACATGCCTTTGAGCTGATTGGTCATGATGAGGTGCAACAATTGCTTGGTTTGCTAAAACAGCATAATCCTAAATTAGCAGAAGAATTAGTGCCGAATACGGTGCCTTTAAGTGTTTTACTAAAAGTGCTGCAAAACCTACTGCAAGAAAATGTTCCGCTTAGAGATATGCGTACTATTGCGGAAGCTATTATGGGCGTACAACCAAAATCACAAGATCCTATGATCTTGACATCAGCAGTTCGTACATCATTATCGCGCATGATTATGCAATCATTGGCCGAAGGTGTCGAAGAAGTACCTGTTATGACTTTAGATCCGCAGCTTGAGAAAATGCTAATGCAGACGGTTCAGCAAAGCCAGCAATCCGGAATTAAAAACGAAGAAGCGCTTATACTAGAGCCTCAAATGGCTGAGCAGTTACAAAAGTCATTCCGTGAACATGCAGAGCAACAAGAAGCAATGGGTAACACGCCTATACTCATCGTATCGGCTCCGATACGTCCTATGTTGGCTCGTTTTATGCGTTATGGTGGTGTGGGAATGTCTGTACTTTCTTACCAAGAGGTGCCTGATAACAAACGGGTGACGGTGGTCGCTGTCATTGGCCAGTGAATTAAGGAAAAGCATTGATTTTCTAGCTATATTTATGAAAACCTTTCGGGTAAGCTATGGATTTGTATGCATAAATAGACTTAAAGGACTGGTATTAAATGCAGTATAGGCGGTTTAGAGCTCCCGATATGCAGAAGGCGATACGTAAGATACGTGAAGCCGTCGGGCCTGATGCTGTCATTATGTCCAATAAACGCCTGCCAAGTGGCGAAGTTGAAATTGTTATAGCAATCGATTATGACGGTTCAATGACACCTAGTACAAACCACAAACCAGACCCAGTACAGCGAAAAGCTCCCCCACAGCCCACAACACCAGAGCCTAGCGCACACTACAAAGAGCGTTTAGAGCAAGCGCGCGGCATGGCTCCCCAATCGTCATCAAAGCCTAAAGGTGAAGTGTACGAAGTTTTTGATGATTCACCACCACCTAGACAAAATCCTGCTAAAAATCATTATGTTGATGATTATGCCCCTGTCACAAAATCTTATGAACCTGATCCAGAGCCTTCAATACAAGAAAGCCTATCATTAAAGGATCATGTTCCTGAACGCCCATCGCCTGACGAAGAGAAGCTTCGAGCGATGGAGAAAGAGCTCGAACAAGTTCGAAGGCTATTAGAACAGACACAGCAAGATAATCAGCAGGTTGTTGCTCAAGCTTCTGCATCTAAGAGGCAGACCTATGATCAACGGCTTCAAGAACAATTAACCACGTTAGGATTGTCAGAAAAAGTCATTGATAAGATTATGTCTGATCTATCCTTAACGGGTAGAGAGGAAGATTGGAAGAAAGCACTTTCCCATTTAGCAGATAGTATCCCTATACGCTCTACGGTAGAGGCGTTCAGCGGGTGTATTGCATTTATGGGACCGACGGGTGTTGGAAAAACAACAACTATAGGCAAAATAGCAGCTCAGTATGTTTTGAAATATGGCTCTAATAATGTGGTATTAATAACTACGGACACTTACCGTATAGCCGCTCATGAGCAGCTTCGCACGTTTGGCCGGATTTTAAATGTCCCTGTTGAGGTTGTTAATGAGTACACTGACTTAAATGAAGTGTTAGATAAATATGCAGATTACTCGCTAGTGCTTGTGGATACAGCAGGCATGAATCCAAGGGATCAGAACCTTGAACGGCAGCTTGCTATGATGAAAAGAGCGCGCGGATATTTAAAGAAATTGTTAGTTTTACCCTGTACAAGTCAGCGTCAGGTGTTAAAAACTGTTGTGGATGTTTATTCTCAGATACAGTTAGATGGTTGTGTATTAAGTAAGATTGATGAGTCCGCTTCGCTCGGTGAAGCGATTAGCGTTGTGATTGAAGAAGGTTTGCCAGTTATGTATGTTGCATACGGTCAGCGAATCCCTGATGACATAGAACCCGCGCGAGCGCATAACTTAATTAGCCGTGCAGTGTATACTGCTGAGCAATTTGGGCAGTTATATGGGTCACTTAAGTATGGGAGTTAGTAAAAATATGTTATTTGGCAGAGCGCTAGAGGGAACTATATAGTACATTTATGTTTGTACGCTCCCTGATAATAAATTTTAAGTTGTAGCATATCAAGACGCGAAGATGGATGTAGCATGTATACAAAGAAGGCGACGTTATCGATTGATGCGATTGTACTGAAGTATGATTCTCTTGTGAAAAAAATCGCCTATCATCTGCTTGCAAGATTACCAAGTAGTGTTGATATTGATGATTTGATTCAAGCTGGGATGATGGGGCTCATTGAAGCCCATAAGCGATTCGAATCGACTAAAGGCGCTTCATTTGAAACATACGCAGGAATTCGAATTCGTGGCTCTATGATGGATGAGGTGCGTAAAAGTGATTGGGCGCCACGTTCAGTAAGACGAAACAGCAGAGCGGTGGCAAGCGCCATTCGTGAAGTAGAGTTACTCAGCGGGCGTGAGGCAACTGATCTAGAAGTTGCTGCCCATATGGACATTGGTATTGACGAATATCATGAAATTTTACATTCCTCTATGTCGACCCAATTGTTTAGTTATGAGGAAATGTTGGACAGCGAAACAGGTAGCCATGAGCTTGATATTAAAGTAGATGGTCATAGCAGCCAACCAGATCATTTAGTAGAGGAAGCAGGATTTCAAGTAAATCTGGCTCAAGAGATTGATCGATTGCCAGAGCGCGAGAAGTTAGTTCTCTCTCTATATTACAATGATGAATTGAATTTAAAAGAAATTGGCGCTGTATTGGGCGTTAGTGAATCACGTGTCAGTCAAATACACAGTCAAGCAGCGATGCGTCTACGCTCTCGACTGACAGATTGGCAGGATTAATTACTATGATAGAAATGACTTTACCTAAGGGTTGTGGAGGTTGCATTGGATAAAAATATGAAAATCCTGATTGTTGATGATTTCTCAACGATGAGACGTATCATCAAAAATCTACTGAGGGATTTGGGATTTACCAATACAGTCGAAGCGGATGATGGAACGACTGCACTGCCTATTCTTCAAACAGGCACAATTGATTTTCTTGTGACTGACTGGAATATGCCTGGGATGACAGGTATTGAGTTGCTTCGCGCTGTTCGTGCTGACGAGAAATTAAAAACTACCCCAGTTTTAATGGTAACTGCGGAAGCTAAACGAGACCAGATTATCGCGGCTGCTCAGGCTGGCGTAAATGGCTATGTTGTTAAGCCTTTTACAGCAGTGGCCTTGAAGGAAAAGATTGAAAAGATTTTCGAACGTATTGATTCCGCAAAATAGGGGTTGTAAATGTCTAGTGAAAACGAGTCAAAACTTGGAGAGTTCGAAGCTGTTGTAAAAGATGGTGCCGTAGACTTGCTCAATAAAATTGAAGTCGGTGACTTTAGTGGTGCGATCAAGATCATCCAAGAGTTAAGCGAGGCTCGCCATAATAGCTTTTACAATGAAGTTGGTTATCTAACACGTAGTTTACACGATGCGATTCGTGATTTTCAGCTAGATTCAGTGGAAATGATGGTCCAAAGCGGTGCCGGCTCAACGGATGCAGACAGTGATTCTCCAACGCGTATAACGGATGCATCAGATCGATTAAATTATGTAATCGAAATGACCAGCTCTGCAGCAAATAAAACCATGGATATGGTTGATAGTAGTGTGCCAGTCGCAAGTGAACTGCAAAACCAAGCAAAAGCATTACATAAAGATTGGAGTCGGTTAATACAGAGAGATCTGACACCACAAGAATTTCGTGATTTGTATAAACGAATTGATGTGTTCTTAAAGTATACCGATGAAAGTGCCACAACCTTGCATAACAATCTTAATACCATACTGTTAGAACAAGGTTACCAAGACCTAACAGGACAAGTTATTACACGAGTTAACGAACTGATACGTGACGTAGAGGAACGTTTAGTCCATCTTGTATCTGTTGCGGGTCGAGTTGATAGTATCTCTGGTATGGAGCATGAGGCAGAGAACAAGGAACGTGATGACGATCGAGGCCACGGGCCCGCGATTAATAAGAATGATAACCCTGAAGTACTGAATAACCAAGATGAAGTCGACGATCTTCTTTCGAGTCTTGGTTTTTAATAGGAGCTGCTGCGGATGAGTTTCGAGGTTGATGAAGAAATTCTACAGGATTTTTTAGTAGAAGCTGGAGAAATCCTGGAACAGCTCTCAGAGCAATTAGTGGATTTGGAACAAAATCCGGAAGATACGGGACTATTGAATGCAATATTCCGTGGGTTCCACACAGTTAAAGGTGGTGCTGGATTTTTACAGCTAACCGCGCTTGTTGACTGTTGTCACTATGCAGAAAACGTCTTTGACATATTACGTAACCACCAGCGTAAAGTCGATTCGGAGTTGATGGACGTTGTACTGCAAGCTCTAGATGCTGTGAATGAAATGTTTGAAACTGTTCGTTCAGGTGGTGACCCTGAACCTGCTGACCCTCAAATTATTGAGTCTTTGAGTTTCTATGCTAAGCCGCCGTCTGAAGATGAATTGAATGACGATTCAGATGACGAGGATGCTGAAGAAGATAACGTTGAAGATGATGTGGATTCTGAGATTAGCGAGCCAGCCGCAGATTCTGATCATGAGGATATCTCAGACGATGAGTTCGAGTCTTTGCTAAGTGCCTTAGGTTCCTCCGATACACCGTCTGAGGAGCCACAAGCCGGCAGTGCTGAACCTGATTCAGATGAGATCACTGAAGACGAGTTCGATGCGTTACTAGATCAGTTGCATGGCGGCAGTGCTCCCGGTATTGAGGCTGCTCAGCGCGATAGCGCACCAATTGATGAGCCTACTCCTACAAGCGGTTCAGACTCTGATGATATTACAGAAGATGAGTTTGAAGCATTGTTAGATCAACTGCACGGTGGCAGTGCTCCAGGTATCACTGAAGAAGAAACTAAACCAGCTGAAAAGTCAGCCCCAGAACCTCCTAAAAGTGATGCTGCTCCAAATTCATCGGAATCAGATCTTATTACAGAAGACGAATTTGAGCAGCTTCTTGATAGTTTGCATGGAAAAGGACAGAGCCCTAAAGAAGATGTAGCTGCTCCAAAAGCCGACTCAAAAACTGCTCCGCAACCTGAAACGAAAGAAAAAGCTAAAACTGCTAAGCCAGAACCTGAAAAGAAAGCTACGAAACCGAAAGCCGCTCCTAAAAAAGCACCAGCACCTGCTCCTAAGCCTGAAGCTGCTGATGCCGAGGCCAAAGAGAAATCTCAGCATGCGCCAGTTGTTCAAGAAACAACAGTACGAGTTGATACTAAACGTCTCGATGACATTATGAACATGGTAGGTGAGCTGGTATTGGTTCGTAACCGCCTAGTTCGCTTAGGTCTTCAGAGTGACGACGAGTCTATGAGTAAAGCCGTTGCTAACTTAGATGTAGTGACAGGTGATTTACAAAATGCTGTTATGAAAACACGGATGCAGCCAATCAAGAAAGTGTTTGGCCGCTTCCCTCGAGTTGTTCGTGACTTGGCTCGTAATCTGAAAAAAGAAGTGAATTTAGAGCTTCGGGGTGAAGATACCGATCTAGATAAAAACTTAGTTGAGGCCTTGGCTGATCCCTTGGTCCACTTAGTGCGAAACTCTGTAGATCATGGTGTAGAGGCACCAGACGTGCGGGAAGCCAAGGGCAAACCGCGTGTAGGTCACGTTATTCTATCTGCTGAGCAAGAAGGCGATCATATCTTACTGTCTATTGATGATGATGGTGCAGGTATGGATGCGGATGTATTGCGTCGTAAAGCAGTAGAAAAAGGCTTGATGGATACAGATGCCGCAGAACGACTTTCTGACGATGAAGCGTTTAACTTGATATTTGCGCCAGGTTTCTCAACCAAGGTTGAGATCACCGATGTATCGGGCCGTGGTGTTGGTATGGATGTTGTGAAAACGAAGATCTCGCAGTTGAACGGTACGTTAGAGATTAAATCCGTTTTAGGTCAGGGGTCTCGTTTCAGCATCAAAGTACCATTGACTCTAGCCATTATGCCAACTTTGATGGTTATGCTGAATGATCAGGCATTTGCCTTCCCTCTTGTCAGTGTTAATGAAATTTTCCATTTAAATCTTAACAAAACAAATATTGTAGATGGTCAGCAGGTTGTGGTTATTCGAGGTAAAACCTTGCCGATCTTCCATCTGAAAAACTGGCTGATTAAAGGTGCTGCATTCGACGAGAAACCGGCAGAAGCACATGTTGTCGTGGTTCAAGTGGGCATGAACGAAGTCGGCTTTGTTGTTGACCAATTAGTTGGACAAGAAGAGGTGGTTATCAAACCACTAGGCAGAATGCTGCAAGGTACGCCTGGTATGGCGGGTGCCACTATCACTGGTGATGGTCGTATTGCAATCATTCTTGATGTGCCAAGTATGCTGAAGAGCTATGCTTCACGCTAGACAAGTTACAGGAGCTGTATTATGCCAGTGAAGGTGCTGGTCGTTGATGACTCGGGATTCTTCCGACGTCGTCTAGTAGAAATATTTAGTGCTGATCCTCGCTTGCAAGTGGTCGGGACAGCCAATAATGGCAAGGAAGCTGTTGATAAGGTCAAAGCACTGTCTCCTGATGTTGTGACGATGGATTATGAAATGCCTGTTCTGGATGGCATTTCGGCTGTTTCTGAAATTATGAAAAGTAAGCCAACACCTGTGCTTATGTTCTCCTCGCTGACCCATGAAGGTGCTCGAGTAACACTTGATGCGCTTGAAGCTGGAGCTGTCGACTTCATGCCGAAAAACTTTGAGGATATATCTCGAGATTCGGCAGTCGTTAAGCATACCTTAGTAGAGCGAGTTTTAACGGTTGCTAGAACTAGAACCGGTGGTGTTTCTAAGCCTATTGCAAGAGCTGCAACCAAGGTTGCACCTCGACCGATTGTTGTGAGTGGTGATCGAGGCGTCATTATTCCACGCGCCCGTAAGAAAGTGAGTTTGGTTGCTATTGGTACATCTACAGGCGGTCCCATGGCACTGCAAGCTGTTCTATCAAAATTGCCAAAAGACTTTTCCGCGCCATTAGTATTGGTTCAGCATATGCCTGCAGCTTTTACTCATGCGTTTGCTGAGCGGTTAAATAATATTTGTCAGATTACCGTTAAAGAAGCCGAAGATGGCGATAAACTTCAACCAGGTGTGGCTTTGCTTGCTCCAGGCGGAAAACAAATGATGGTTGACCCTCGTAACGGTGGGTGTGTTCGCATTCTTGAAGGTGATGAGCGGTTGAATTATAAACCTTCTGTTGATGTCACTTTTGGGTCAGCTTCAAAATGTTATCCAGGAAAAGTATTGTCAGTTGTTATGACTGGGATGGGCGCAGATGGTCGTGAAGGTGCTCGGATGTTGAAAAATTCTGGCTCTCGTGTTTGGATTCAGAGTGAAGACTCTTGTGTGATTTATGGTATGCCTCAAGCTGTTGAAAAAGCGGATTTAGCAGACGATGTGATTCATTTAGATCACATTGGCGAGCGAATTGTTAAAGAGGTTGGTTAGTGGATTTTTTAACGCTAGGTGGATTGATTGTTGCTTTTGCATCGGTATTCCTAGCGAATTGGCTAGGAGGGGGGGAGGTTGTTTTATTGCTTAACCTTCCTTCAGCTATTATCGTTGTTGTTGGAAGCCTAGGTGCTGCCTTAGCGCAAAGTAGCCTCCACGAAGCTGTATCTGCATTACGCATGCTTTCTTGGTCATTGTTCCCTCCTGTTTTTGATCTCAGTGGTAATCGTCGTACGCTAAATCAATTGGCTCATAAAGCCAGACGCTTTTCAATTATTGCTTTGGAAAACGATGTTCAGTCGCTAAATAATGAATTTGCAATTCGAGCGATGCAAATGGCTGTTGATGGTGCAGATCCAGAACTTCTTTCTGATCGATTACATGACGAAGCAGAGCGTATTCGAGATCGCCGCGGTATCTATATTAGCTTTCTAGAGTCAATTGGCGGTTATGCTCCAACGCTTGGTATTATGGGGTCTGTATTAGGCTTGATACAAGCTATGGCTAATCTCGACAGTCCCGAGGCCTTAGGACACGGTATTGCGGTTGCTTTTGTCTCAACGCTGTATGGACAAGGTTTTGCTAATCTAGTGATTTTTCCTATTTGCCGTAAACTGTATCGTTATGCAGATCTTGAATTACTTAATAATCAAATGTTTATTGATGGTATTCATGGAATAGCAATTGGTAAACATCCGCAACGACTTGATTTGGAATTGAGTGGTTATGAGTAATGGTAACCGACGCCGGCGAAAATCGCGTAGTCGGGGGGGGCAGGATGCTCCACATCAAGATCGTTGGATACTCTCCTACGCAGACTTTATAACACTTCTTTTCGCTTTTTTTGTGGCTCTTTATTCAATTTCATTAAAAGAAGCAGGCAATGAAAAGGTGTTAAGTGAAACATTGAACGGTGTGTTTGATGCGGTACAAAAGTCGATAAAACCGATTAATATTGGTGATCCGGTTTCTGGGCAACCTGAAAGTGAGCGATTACTAGAAGTTGTTCCTGATGATCAATCTGAAGCTGAAAATGCTCCTAGCGAAGTCGAGGGCAAAAGTCCGCTTTATGACGCTCTTAATGAGTCAATTAATTCTCAATTTCCGGTTCTTCAGTCATCAGGCCAAGTGTCTATAACTGAAGATGCTAATTGGATTTCCTTAGATATGAAGTCATCACTTGTATTTGACCAAGGAGACTTTGAGCTAACTAATGAAGCAGCTGCTTTGATGATCGTAATTTCCAATATATTACGATCTTATCCCGCTCCAATCATGGTGCTTGGCAATACCGATGATTTACCTACAAACTCCACTCGAATTCCTTCTAATTGGCATCTCTCAAGTCTCCGTGCGGCCTCTGTTGTTGATGAGCTCGTATATCGTGGAATAGACCCTAAACTGTTGGCCCCTATCGGCTTTTCGAGTGAAAACCCGCAGGTTCGTAATAGCAACGACTTTGCGAGAGCACAAAATCGACGAGTAACGTTAAAAATCAGCAAGCGTCAGGCGGATAACTTGCATGATTACTTGTTTAACTAGCGAGTTAATGTATATGATTGTGTTGCAATAATTACGTAAATTTCTTGCATAACATCTAAGGGGTCGGTGTGCACATTTGGGCGGTGGCAAATCAAAAGGGTGGCGTGGGGAAAACCACAACAGTTGTTAGTTTATCCGGCTTACTGGCGGATGCTGGCCATCGTGTATTAATGATCGATCTTGATCCCCATGGTTCATTGACTAGTTATTTTCGCTTTGACCCTGATTCCATTGAGCACAGTGGTTATGATCTATTTCAAGTAAGTGGCAAGATCCCAGAAGAGTTACCGCGTTCTGTTATTTTAGAAACAGGGCATCCTAATTTATCTTTAATTCCTGCATCAACCGCGCTTGCGACATTAGAGAGACATGCCCAAGCACAAGGTGGCATGGGGTTAGTTATTTCAAAAACGCTTGCCATACTATGGGATGATTACGATTATGTTTTAATCGATAGTCCTCCAGTGTTGGGGGTGTTGATGATTAATGCGCTAGCGGCTTGTCAGCAGCTGGTGATTCCTGTGCAAACGGAATTTCTAGCAATTAAAGGCTTAGAGCGAATGATACGCACCTTGACCATGATCAATAGAGCTAGAAAAAGACCTGTTCCTTATACGATTGTGCCAACGCTATTTGATCGTAGGACCCAAGCATCTAATAAAAGCTTACGTAGTTTGAAAGATTTGTATGAAGACGCAGTATGGCATTCTGTCATTCCAGTAGATACCAAGCTACGAGATGCGAGTACAGCAGGAGTTGCCCCCTCTGCACTGGATGCTAACGCTCGAGGTGTGAAAGCTTACGCCAGTTTGATGGATACTTTACTGAATCCATCCGGTTAAGAAGAATGAAAGATACTAAAACGAAAGACTATACATTAAATGGCCCGCAACAAGCGTTGCAGAGCTATTTAAACGACTTATTACAGGAATCGACTTTCTCGGAGCCTGAGCGAGCTGAACCTGCTAAGCAAGAAGAAAAGTTAGAAAATACCCAAAGCGCTATTGAAGATAATAGCTCTGTTGAAGAAGTCTCTGAGAAAAGCTTTGATAAGCCTGAAAGCGTTGGGTTAGAAACATCATTTGAAATGGAGCCGTATGATTCAAGTGGAATAGATTACCAAGTGTTAGATGCATCATTTGCTGACTTTGAAACGGCGATTCAAACCATCCAAGCGGATTATGAACCGCCTGTATTACAAGAAGCTGAGATCCAAACTTGGGACATTGAATCTGATCTTGCCAGTCTTGCGAACGAATCATTTGAAGAAGTAGAGCAAGAGCAAGACGTTCTTTTAGATGACATTGAAGCTGCTCAAGACGAAAGTGCATTTGTAGAAGAGGTAGCAACTGAAACAGAGTTGTTAGATGATACTCTAATAGAAGACACTATTGAGCCAGAGCCAGAGCCAGAGTCAGAGCCAGAGCCAGAGCCAGAGCCAGAGCCAGAGCCAGAGCCAGAGCCAGAGCCAGAGCCAGAGCCATCTAGGTTTATAGCGAAAACAGAGCCGCTACCTTGGGCTCAAAGTCGTTTTGAATGCCTGTTATTTTATGTTGGTGCTTTAAAAATTGCTGTGCCATTGGTTGAATTAGGTGGTATTTACCAATCGAGCGATGAGAAGCTCACAGAAATCTTTGGTCAACCTCAATGGTTCATGGGCATGGCCAATGTTGGTGAGCATAACATTCGTACGGTTGATACAGCACGGTGGGTAATGCCGAATCACTATGAAGGTGAGCTCAAAGAACACTTTAAATTTGTGATTCAACTAGACCGCTCGGATTGGGGCTTAGCCTGTGAGAAAGTTGCAGAAGCAATCTCGCTGGAACCGTCTCAAGTGAAGTGGCGTTCGGATCGAAGTCGACGTCCATGGTTAGCCGGTACGGTAATTGACCATATGTGCGCTATATTAGATGTACAGGGGTTTATCGAATTACTGGAAGACCCAGATAACGGTTTTCGTAAACATTTGAAAGATTAAGCTTGTGGAGGTCGTGATGTCGACAAGTATCGCTTTAAAAAATGAAGTTAAAGAAAACGATGATCCAATGCTTCAATGGGTAACATTCCGCCTTGAAAACGAGACTTATGGCGTCAATGTAATGCAAGTGAAAGAAGTGTTGCGTTACTTAGAAATAGCGCCTGTTCCAGGTGCGCCTTCTTTTGTGTTAGGTATCATTCATCTTCGTGGTACCGTTGTTACGGTGATCGATACCTGCCAGCGTTTCGACTTAGTCTCAGGTGAGATCTCAGACGCAACACGTATTATGATTCTTGAGGTAGGCGGCCATGTGATCGGTATCTTAGTGGATGCCGTTTCTGAAGTAGTTTATCTACGACAGTCTGAAATTGAAGTATCGCCAAGTGTTGGTAATGATGAATCTTCCAAATTTATTCAAGGTGTCTGTCATAAAAATGATACTTTGTTGATTCTTGTAGATTTAGATAAAATGCTTTCTGAAGATGAGTGGAGCGAAATCGCTTCTATTTAGAAAAAGCGAGTTTCAAAAGGCGATTAATGGAATCTCAATGGGTTTTTAACTTTTTGCTAGTGCTACAGTTTTTAATTCTTGTAGCGTTAGCAGTGTGGGCATTTCGCCTTTCTCGAAAACTGAAGAAATTTGAACGCTCAGCGCAAGACGCAGAGCAAGCACAAAAGAAACAAGTTCAAGTGTTAGCATCTGGCTCTATTGGCATGGGGCGTCGTCTGGTTGCTATAGAGAAGCGTTTAAATATGGCCGTCGAGAAACAGTCTGAACTAATATCAAAAGAAGGCAGCAGTGTCTCTTACAATCGTGCCATGGAATTGCTTGAAATGGGAGCCTCGGTGGACGACTTAGTATCCAAGTGCGGTCTGATACGAGCAGAAGCGGAGCTCATCAGTTTGTTAAAAAAAGAGTCTCGTAAAGCGCCTAGCTCTAGCCAATCTTATTAGCAATTAATTGATGCCATAGTCGCCCGATCCTTTAAGCGAATGGGAAAAGGCGATAATCTCGGCGACAGCAAGATACAGTGTCTCCGGTATTTCATCCCCCAGTTCAAGTGTTGACAAAACTTCTACTAGTTCTGGGCTCTTATGAAGCAATACATCGTTTTCTTCCGCGACACGCATAATTTGTTCAGCTAAATATCCGGTTCCTTTTGCTGTAACAGTGGGGGCACTTTGAAAATCGTATTTTAAAGCAACCGCTTTTTTAGGATTCATTTAAGTTCTCACATCTATAAGTCGTTTGTGCGATGTTTCTTGGTATTGATTAGGCTGAGCGTTTAATTTTGCTCTGAAACAATCCAAGGTTTCAATTTCGACATCTCTTCCTCTTAGGTTTGCTCTTAGATCATCTAATCGCTCACGAATCATTTGCTCAGTATTGGCCTCTTCCACAGCAAAAAGAACACCCACTTTTTTATCCTGCACACTGGCACGTGCTTCAAATCGCCCTGTTTCTTCAAATTCAAACTTTAATTGAACAAGCCAGCGGCGTTTATGAGGTTCTTGGGTTTCGTTATCAGAGTCATCCTTATCAATGCGTAAATTGACGATGGATGTCGATTGTCCGTCTTTAATTGGTATTTCAACGGTTAACGGCAAAATAGAACCGTCTTGTTGAGCACTTTCTATTAGGTGCCTTACTTGGCTAGTTGTAATGCGTTCAATCGCTCCAGCCACCATACTCAGTGCTTGTTGTGGGCTATTGATAGAAAGGTTGTTAGTAGTTGGCGCTACTTTTGATAACTCATTATTTACGCCTTCTAAACGAGAAAGATTAAGCTTCAAATCAGAGACCAAATTCGCTTGTTTAGCGAGGTTGTTTTCGCTAAACAAGCCAGAATTTTGAATCGCTTGTTTTATGCCATCGCCTGATTGGGTCAAACTTTGGATATTTGGTAGTTGCTTAATCAGCTGATCAATTGCAGACGATAGCTTCTCAGGAAGTGCTGTGGTGTTTTGAGCTTGCGACAAGGTACTTAATTGTCGGATAAGCGAGATAAACTCTTGGGGCGTTACTTGTTTAGGCAGAGTTTGTTTAAGGCCTTCCGTTAGGGTAGCGGCTGTAGTGTTAGTGCGTTCTGTGGGGTACAGCTGTAATTGCCCTTGCTTATCAACGATGACGTTGAGCGTATCGCCAGGTTTAAGAGGGTGTTTGGTCGTTAATGTAAACTGCTCTTCCCCATCACTGACTATTGCGGAGTAATTAACTTGTGGTGAATTAAGGGATGAGGTTTGAAGTTGGGTTGCATTTTGTATACTTGCTGGCGCGATCGAATTTATTGGTGACGTTGTCGTATTTTTTACCGTGGCAGTAGGCGCATTTTGAACCGAAATTGAAGGCGCTTTATCGGTCATAGCATTATTAGCTCCACTAGGTTGCGCAAGCTCTGCATTACTGCTTATTACGGTGAGCGTAATTGGACGACTCGCAATGGCCACTTGAGCGACGGTTTTAGCTTGTTGGATGGCTGAAGAATTCGCTGCTTGGTAGGTCGTTGCTGGCGGTGACGGTTTTGCTGTCAACGTTTGCTGTGTAGGCGCTGAATTTTGTTGCGTATTACTACTAGTGGATGTTGAACTTGATGGCGATGTTTGAGTCGAATGTGGCGAGTTTGAGGTGGGTGTTTGATTGTATGTTGATGAGTCTTTGGTTGCTACGTTTACCATCAATGTAACCTGATTGCCCGTAACATTGATGGTGCCTTTATCCCCGGCGTGTAAATTAGGCGAAGGCTTATCGTTGATTAAGGTGAGTTGTTGTTGGTTGTTGCGCGTCACACCGATAAGTTGACTATTGCCGGAAGCGGTCTGAGCATTCTTCACCGAAGTTATTTGAACGGATTGCATGCCTTCGATCAATTTCAATTCGCTGTTCAGTTTGGCGATCGTTCCAATAGACGAAGTTGCGGACGATTGGCTAGAGGCGGGTTTTCCTGCCCCAGAAACAAGCGAATTTATGTCCGTGATCATGCTTTCACCACCCTTTCTTTCTGAAAACCTAGAAATATATTTTATAATAGGCGCTAATTTAGAGACGTGCTCTAACTCATTTATCGGCCTGTACGAGTATTTCTTTTGCGAAAAACAGTGAAATTAGACATAAAGAACCTGTCAATCGAGCGTGGTGAACGAGATTTATGCTGTGAATTATCGTTCTCAGTGCAAAGTGGTGATTTGATTAGAATTGCAGGTGAAAATGGCGCTGGCAAAAGCTCTTTGATGAAAGCCATTTTAGGCTGGGTGCCAATTGAAGACGGTGAATTAATTTATAACGGCGAAGATGTCACACAGCATCGTGATATGTTGCTTCAGGATCAATTGTACCTCGGTCATACGCCAGGCATAAAAAATGTATTTACGGCATTGGAAAATTTAAAGTTGTACTGCCCTGATAAAAGCGATCGACAACTTGAACAAGCCCTCGAAGAGGTTCAACTTTTTGCGTTTGCTGACATCCCTGCTGCACAGCTATCGGCAGGCCAAAAGCGTCGGATTGCCTTAGCTCGCCTTTGGCTAACAGATAAATCCTTGTGGTTTTTGGACGAACCATTTACGGCCCTCGATGTTAAAGGGGTTTCTGTATTAGAAGAAAAAATGGCAGCGCATTTATCAGAAGGAGGGGCTGTGGTGATCACTACCCATCAACCGTTATTGCACCTATCTCCTAAGGTTATTGAGTTATCGGTATGAATTATCGTTCCTACTTTAAATCAGAGTGGCTGTCCTTATTGCGTAGAAAACAAGATACGCTTAATGCGCTGTTGTTTTTTGTCATGGTCATTACGTTGTTTCCTTTAGGTGTTGACCCTAGCTCTGAATTTCTTTCACCTGCGGCTGGCGGCATTATTTGGTGTGCGACGGCTTTAGCCATTCTGATGGCGGTAGAAGGAATGTACAAAGAAGACTATAACGACGGCTCTTTAGAGCAATGGCTGGCGAGCGGTTTATCGATTTCTATTTTGGTGTTTTTAAAGGTATTTGCTCAGTGGGTCATGGTCGTGGTGCCGCTATTGTTGGTGTTACCTTTATTGGCTCAGATGTTGTTTCTTCCTGCCTCAGCACTCGGTGTGGTGATGTGGTCGATTCTGCTTGGCACGCCAGCGCTCTTTTTCATTGGATCAATTGGTGCCGCGTTGACAGTTTCTCTTCGCCGTGGCGCTGTGTTGATGCTGTTGTTGATCTTACCTTTATACATCCCCGTGATTGTTTTTGCGACTGGTGCGGTACGCGCAGCACAAATGGAAATGGCTTACAGCGGTCAGCTAGCTATTTTAGGGGCAATATCGTTAGTCGCTTTGGCTTTGTCGCCAATTATGGCGGCGGTTTCAATTAGAGCGAGTGTAAATTAATGAATTGGACATGGTTTCATAAACTTGGCTCACCAAAATGGTTTTACCAGTGGGCCAGCAACTGGGGTGGCCGATGTGTCTATGTGGGACTGGCATTATTGTTAGTTGGCGTTGTTTGGGGACTAGGCTTTGCGCCGCAGGATTACCAGCAGGGCAATAGTTTTCGCATTATTTATATTCATGTTCCTGTCGCTGTTTTGGCACAAAGCTGCTATCTAGCGATGGGCATCGCAGGCTTTGTCTCATTGGTGTGGCAAATGAAGTTAGCGCCTGTGTTTATCAAATCTGTTGCGCCTGTCGGCGCCATTATGGCGCTGATTGCATTGGTGTCAGGGGCAATTTGGGGCAAACCAACTTGGGGAACATGGTGGGTATGGGATGCGCGTCTTACGTCTGTTCTCGTACTGTTTTTACTTTACATGGGCGTTATGGCGATTCAAAACGCATTAGACGATCAAGTGTTTGCCGATAAAGCTGTGGCAGTTGTAAGCCTCGTTGGGGTGATTAATTTGCCAATTATTAAGTATTCAGTGGAATGGTGGAATACCCTTCATCAGCCCGCTACGTTTAAGCTGACTGAGAAACCCTCTATGCCGATGGAAATGTGGTTGCCATTGTTGTTCTCTGCGATAGGTCTGTATTTGTTTGCGGCAGGTGTTTCGATGTGGCGTATGCAGACCGAAGTGTTAATGCGCGAGCGTAAAGCCAATTGGGTGAAAAAAGAGGTATTGGAACATGGCATTTGAGTCCATTTCAGCATTTTTACAAATGGGAACCCATGGGCTTTACGTATGGTCTACCTATGGCATTAGTGCCTTGGCGTTAGTTGGGTTATTTTTCTCAACTCGCCATCACAATAAGCTGTTGAAAAAGCAGTTAAAAAAACGTTACCAGAGGGAGCAGAGCCGTTAAATGCATCCAGTTCGAAAGAAACGCATAGTGACCATCAGTGTTATTTTAGTTGTGTTAGCGACGGCTATTGGGTTGGTGATGTATGCCCTGTCGCAAAATATAAACCTGTTTTATTCACCGACTCAGGTTGAAGCAGGGGAAGCGCCACAAGGTGTCACGTTGCGGGCAGGTGGTATGGTCGTAGAGAACAGTGTTGAACGCGCTTCCGATAGCTTGAACGTTGCGTTTCGCGTAACAGATTACAAACACTCACTGCGCATTGAATACAAGGGCATTCTGCCCGATTTGTTTCGAGAAGGGCAGGGCATTGTGGCACAAGGTAAGCTTGATGAGCGTGGTGTGTTGATCGCCAGTGAAGTGCTTGCAAAGCATGATGAAGAGTATATGCCACCAGAAGTGTCGGCGGCTCTAGAACAATCCAAGGCGCAATAGGAAATTGACATGATGATGCTTCCAGAGATCGGGCATTATGCTTTGATCCTCGCAATGATGTTTGCTTTGGCATTGGCGGTACTGCCAATGGTTGGTTACCTTCAGAGAAACGCTATTTTACTGGTCACAGCAAAGCCTTTGACGTATTTGATGGCAACACTGACATGCACCAGCTTTGTTATTTTAGCCATTGCGTTTGCGCAAGATGACTTTTCTATTCTGTATGTCAGCCAGCATTCTAATAGCTTATTACCAATTTGGTACAAAATCAGTGCCGTTTGGGGAGGGCATGAAGGGTCGTTGTTACTATGGATTACAATTCTATGCATCTGGGCGGCCACCTTAGCGTATAAAAGTGACTCGTTACCAAACAGCACAGGTCCTGTGGTTCTGAGTGTTTTAGGCATTGTAGCAACGGGGTTTCTGGCGTTTATTCTGTTTACTTCCTCGCCCTTTATTCGTTTGTTACCTGATACGCCGGCTGATGGTGTTGACCTTAACCCTCTGCTGCAAGACATAGGTTTAATTGTTCATCCACCCATGTTGTATATGGGTTATGTAGGTTTCTCAGTGGCGTTTGCGTTTGCTATTGCAGCTTTGATTACGGGTAATTTAAACGCCTCATGGGCACGTTGGGCACGACCGTGGACCAATGTTTCTTGGGCATTTTTAACCCTTGGTATTGCTTTAGGAAGCTGGTGGGCATACTACGAATTAGGTTGGGGCGGTTGGTGGTTTTGGGATCCGGTTGAAAATGCGTCGCTTATGCCTTGGCTAGCGGGTACCGCGTTGATCCATTCTTTAGCGGTGGCGGAAAAGCGAGGGGTTTTCAAAAGCTGGACGGTATTACTGGCGATCTTTACGTTTAGTTTGTCTTTGCTCGGTACATTTCTGGTTCGTTCTGGTGTGCTAACGTCGGTGCATGCGTTTGCCGCCGATCCGACTCGTGGTGTATTCATTTTAGCTTTGTTGGTGCTTATTATTGGCAGCAGCTTATTACTGTACGCGTTGCGCGCTTCGCAGGTGAAATCTCAGGTTAGTTTTGGCTTAACTGGGCGAGAGTCATGGTTACTGATTAATAATATTCTATTGACAATACTGACACTGACAGTGTTGCTTGGCACCTTGTACCCGTTGATATTCGATGCCTTAAATTTAGGTAAAATATCGGTAGGCGCGCCGTATTTTAATGCGGTGTTTAGTCCTATAGCCTTGCTGCTTATTGTATTTATGGGTATAGCGCCATTGTCTAAGTGGCATAATACGAAAGGTGCGTTATTGTGGCGTGCATCGGCTCTTCCTGCTGTTTTAGCCGTGTCCTTATCAGCCTTTGTGTTTACGTTCCATAGTTTTGACTGGTACATGTGGCTAAGTTTTGCGATTGCATTGTGGCTATTCTTTATGTGTGTTCGCGATTGGTTGGATAAAGTGTTATCTAAGCGTCAATCGATCTGGACTCGTGCCCGCAAGTTGCCGCGACATTATTACGGGATGCAGTTAGCACACCTTGGGGTCGCTGTGAGCTTAGTTGGCGTGATCTTTGTGAGTTTGAACAGTACCGAAGCAGTTGTACGTATGGCTCCCGGTGAGCGGGTTATGGTGGGTGATTATGAATTTGAATTTTTGGGGACGCGGCATGTCGAAGGACCCAACTATACAGCGGATACCGCTGTAATTAATGTGTACCAAGACGGGCAATCTGTGGCGCAAATGCTACCGCAGAAACGCTTATACCAAGCTCGTCGTCAAATGATGACAGAGGCTGCGTTGAATCCAGGTTTTACCCGCGATCTTTACATATCTCTAGGTGAGCCTTTAGACAATGGTGCTTGGGGCGTTCGAATTTATATTAAATCCTTTGTACGTTGGATTTGGCTGGGCGGTATTTTAATGATGGCAGGTGGTTTATTGGCTGCTTGGGATAAGCGTTATCGTCGCAAAACAGGAGCTTAACATGAAAAAATTATTGTTCTTTATTCCTCTTATTGCCTTTATTGCTTTAGGTGTAGTGTTTTATCAGCAATTGGGCAAAGACACTGAGTACATGCCTTCTGCATTAGTTGGTCAACCTATGCCAGAGTTTAAACTCGTCGATATGGCTTCTGATTCAGTGGTTTCCAATGAGGCAATGCCGGATGAACCTTACTTACTGAATTTTTGGGCTACTTGGTGTCCTTCATGCAGTGCTGAACATGCCTATCTAGGTGAGCTTGCAGAGCAAGGCGTAAATATTGTGGGTATTGATTATAAAGATGAAACACCTGCAGCAAAGCAGTGGCTTGTCGAACGTGGCAACCCATATTCATTGGTTCTATTGGATGAAATGGGTAAGTTTGGCGTCGACATGGGGATTACAGGCGCGCCTGAAACGTTCGTTGTCAGCGCGACGGGTAAAATTCTCTATCGCCATCAAGGTGTCGTTAATGAAGAGGTTTGGCAGACCCTAAAGGAATACATGTAATGATTGGACGTTGCCTAGCATCCTTGCTGGTAGTATTGGCTACTTGGAGCAGTACGTCCATTGCAAATGACGTTTTAGCATTTGACGCGCCTGAACAGCAGCAACGTTATCGTATATTGATAGAAGAGTTGCGTTGCCCAAAATGTCAGAATCAGAATTTGGAAGATTCTAATGCTGGCATCGCCATCGATTTGCGTAATCAAGTCTACAAAATGATCAATGATGGTCAGTCTAATGAGCAGATTATTGACTACATGGTAGCGCGTTACGGCGAGTTTGTTTTGTATCGTCCAGTACATAACGCGAGTACTGCTTTATTGTGGTATGGGCCATTTGCTTTAGTGGTCATTGGTACATTGATCTTTGTTTTGGTGATTGTCAGAAACAAACGGCATCAATCGAAAAAGGATAGTGAGTCATGATGATGGCATGGTTGGTGATGGTCTCTCTGACCGTAGTGAGTTTATTGTATTTCGTGCGCTTCATTTTGCGTCATCGTGGAGCATTTTCGAATGAAGATGCAGGGCAAACGTTTCTAGCGATTCGTAAAAGCGAAGTAGAAGAAGAGCGTAATGCTGGACGGTTAACGGACAGTGAGGCTGAGCAACTGCATGACGATATTGTTAGTGAAGCCAATTATATAAATAATCATGGCAATCTAACGTTACATACAAAAACGCGTTTAGCTCGTACTTTGTTAGCCGCCATGGTGGCGGTCGTGTTAGTTGGCTCGGTGGCTTTATATCATCATCTAGGTTTTGCGCCGGATGTGGCATTTACGCAAAAAATGATAGACAGTAGTGCGGATGAAAAAGACATTTCAGAATTTTTAAACTATCGAGTGGCACGCTACGACCGAGCAGAAGATTGGTATTATTTAGCCAGTGAACAAGTGCTGGCGCAAAATTACATAGAAGCCATTGCGTCATACCGTCAGGTATTAAAAAAATTAGCCCCAGATTCTGAGGAGCGTATTAATGTTAAAGTAGAGCTGGCGCAAGCCATGTTTTATGCTAACAACAATACGGTGTCTTCAGAAATGCGCTATCAGGTAGAAAGCGTTTTGGCTAAAGATCCTGACAACGTTAAAGCTCTTGGTCTGCAAGGTATTGTAGATTTTGATGCCGGTGAATATAAAAACGCTATTTTGGTCTGGCAAAAAGCTATTCGCTTGGGACAAGACCGTCAAGAACGTTTCGATTTATTTTCTGGAATTGCAGCGGCACGTAAACAAGGCGGAATTAGTGAGGAGCAAGTTCCTGCGCTGATCACTCATCGGTTACAGTTACAGTTGGTGTTGGATAAAGGCACTTTGTCAGAAAACGATGTCTTCTTGGTGTATGCAAAATTGGCGAATCAACCCATGCCGGTTGCGATTCAACGCATTACCGCAACACAATTTAGTGCACCAATAGTGCTGACAAATATTGATAATTTGATGCCAGGTAAAACACTGTCTGAGGTTGAGCAAGTGGATGTTGTGGTAAAACGTTCTCGAAATGATGCTCAAGATCTCACTCAGGGACAAAAAGTTGGTTATTTATCGTCCTTACCAAGCAATAGCAGTAAGATTTTTAAGGTCAATGTATCCTTATAATTGAACTCCTCTTCGCTTAGGCTGATAATATGGGCAAATGTATTGATCTGAAGCGGATTTTTTATAATGGATTTTAGCTTGCGTGAGTGGCTAATCGTAATTGGTGTCATCATTATCATCGGCATATTGGTTGATGGATATCGTCGCTACCGCAAATCCCAAGCGGTAAGTACGTTTGATGACTCACATTATGATGACCCTGAAGAACGTAAAAAAGAAGCATTATTGCGTCGTGAGCTTCCTAATGGTGGCGCCCGTCCTGTTGGCCATCAAGAGGAACACACCGACCCAGTAATGAATGCCTTCGAGAATGCTCGAAAAACAGCTCGCAGTCCGTTAACGGATTTGCCTCATAAAGTGGATGCAGGGCCTGAATTGGATCGAAATGACCAATTCGAGTTAGATGAGTTGGCTTCGTTAGTTCCGAACCGATTTGATGAGCAGCCAAATCAAGAAATCAATAGAGAACATGATTACGGCAATGTACTTTATGATGGCTATGATGATCTACGAGGTAGTGTCCCGTATACTGAGACAGGTGTTGATCTGGAGGATAACCACGAGCCGTACTCTGAGCTAGACGATGATGTTGAGGTTGATCTTGAGCGTGATTATTCAAGCGTCAATTTAGATCAATCGTCTCACCTTTCGCCAATGTCTGAGTCAGTTGAAGACGACGATGAAGAAGCGGAAATCGAAGAAGTCATCGTGATTAATGTCTTTTCTCCAGAAGATGAACCGTTTGCTGGTATGGAGCTGCTTCAGCTGGTTCTAAATTGTGGTATGCGTTACGGAGACATGGATATTTTCCATCGTCACGAAGAAGGTTTTGATAAAGGTAAAATTCAGTTTTCTATGGCCAATGCCATCGAGCCTGGCACGTTTGATCTGGATACTATGGGTGAAACCGATTGCCCAGGCGTGAGTTTCTTCATGGGCCTACCTGGGCCGAAGAACAGCATGAAAGCCTACGACTTTATGTTGGAAACGGCACAAACCCTAGTGCGAAACCTAGGAGGAGAGTTACGTGACGAGCGTCGCGAACCTATGAGCGATCAAACCATTGCTCATTGTCGCCAGCGTATCAAAGATTTTGAGCGCAGGCAGTTGACTAAGAAAATACGTAACTCTTAGCCCATCTATTTTCATAAGGCCCCTATAGGGGCCTTTATTCTTTCTATCAGTACCTGTTTGAGAACACTATGAGCGACCATCAAGCCTTTACCTTAGAAAACCTAAAAGCGTTGACCAATCAACTAAATGACTATAGCTACGCTTATCATGTAAAGGATGAACCATTAGTACCGGATGCAGAATATGATCGCTGCTATCGGGAGTTACAGAAAATTGAAGTGAAACATCCAGAATGGATACAACCCGATTCACCCACTCAGAGAGTTGGTGAAAAGCCTGATAATGGTTTCTCTTCCGTCCTTCATACTGTGCCTATGTTATCGCTGGATAATGCCTTTGATAATGACAGTATGGTGGACTTTGATGAGCGTATTCAGAAGCTGTCGGGCAAAGCATCGATTACTTATTGCTGTGAACCTAAATTAGACGGATTGGCCATCAGTTTACGTTATGAAGATGGGCATTTGGTACGCGGCCTTACCCGTGGCGATGGCTTGACGGGCGAAGATATCACCTCGAATATTAAAACGATCTATTCAGTACCTTTAAAACTGCGGACTGAAACACCGCCACCTGTACTTGAGGTTCGTGGTGAGATTTACATGCCGAAAGCTGGTTTTGAAAAGCTCAATCAAATAGCGGCTGAAAAAGGCGAGAAGGCGTTTGTTAATCCGCGTAATGCGGCGGCTGGTAGCTTACGTCAGCTAGATCCTAAAGTGACAGCTGCGCGGCCTTTGGTGCTCTGCGCGTACAGTATTGGTTATGCGGAAGGCTGGTCGCAGCCAGACAGTCATTACGACGGGCTGCTACAGTTATCGGAGTGGGGCTTTAAAGTGAACGATTTAATGTCTCGCGTAGAGGGTGTTCAAGGTTGCTTGGATTACTTTGCTCAGCTTTCAGAGCAACGTGATGGCCTAAGTTATGATATCGATGGGATTGTCTATAAGGTCGACAGCATTGCGCAACAAAAACAGCTTGGGTTTGTTGCGCGGGCACCGCGTTGGGCGATTGCACGTAAGTTTCCTGCTCAAGAAGAAGTGACACAGATCTTAGGCGTTGATTTTCAAGTCGGTCGAACGGGCGCCATTACGCCAGTCGCGCGCTTACAGCCTACTTTTGTAGGCGGTGTTACGGTGTCTAATGCAACACTGCATAATCAAGATGAGATGGACCGTCTAGGTGTTAAGGTGAATGATTGGGTGGTCATTCGTCGTGCTGGTGATGTTATCCCACAAGTCGTGCAAGTGATTGAAGAGCGTCGTCCTGATGATGCGCAAGAGATTCAGTTCCCAACCCAATGCCCGGTATGTGAGTCAGATATTGAGCGTGTTGAAGGTGAGGCTGTTCAGCGCTGTACCGGCGGCTTAGTGTGTGGTGCTCAGTTGAAGGAGCGTCTAAAGCACTTCGTATCGCGTAAGGCCATGGATATAGACGGTCTGGGTGATAAGCTGATTGAACAGTTGGTCGAAGCAAAGTTGGTGGCAACGCCCGTAGATATCTATTTGCTCAAAGATAAGCCTGCGCGTCTATTAGCTATGGAGCGTATGGGGGACAAGTCGGTTGAGAAGCTACTTGATGCCATCGAAGCTTCAAAACAAACCTTGTTCAATCGCTTTGTCTATTCCCTTGGTATTCGCGAAGTAGGTGAAGCAACGGCACGCACCGTCACACAGTATTTCGGAACTCTTGAAAAACTGATGACGGCAACGGAAGAAAACTTGATTGAAGTGGAAGACGTTGGACCAATTGTTGCTCAGCACATTCGCATGTTCTTTGATCAGGAAGACAACGTTGCAACAGTACAAGGGCTATTAGAGCAAGGCATTACATGGCAATCAGAAGACGCTGATGAGGTTGGCGAGCAGCCTTTAGAAGGTAAAATCTACGTTGTCACCGGAACTTTAACGCGTTATTCGCGGGACCAAGTCAAAGACATGCTGATTAAGTTAGGTGCGAAAGTCAGTGGCTCTGTGTCGGGTAAGACTGATTGTTTGGTGGCTGGCGAAAAAGCTGGCTCTAAACTGACTAAGGCGCAGTCGCTTGAGGTGCCTGTAATGGATGAAGAAGCCTTACATGAAATGTTGATAACGTTAGGGGCGGTATAATGGATACGTTGATCCCGTTTGATTCTTTAGATTCTGACACTCTAAATAATGTGCTCAACGACATTGTTTCCCGTGATGGCACAGACTATGGAGAATATGATTTATCAACCGAACAGAAACGCGAACAAGCGCTTCGCTCATTAAAAAGTGGTGAAGCGGTATTGCTGTTTGATACGGAAAGCGAAACGATACAGTTGGTGTCGAAACAGGCTGTGCAGCAACGCTATTAGTTCAGTTAATAAGATCAGACATTGAAAAAGGGCTATTTAAGCCCTTTTTCAATGTCTAGCGAGCTTGGCAACCAAACGCTATTCTTTGATACAGCCACCGATGGTGTGATCCATTTCGCGGGAAGGTTCTTTCTCTTTATTGCGACCAACCACTTTCGCAGGGACGCCAGCCACAGTCGTATGTGGTTCTACTTGGTCTAAGACCACGCTGTTGGCACCTACTTTTGCGCCTTCGCCCACTTCGATGTTGCCTAGAATTTTGGCACCCGCACCGATTAATACGCCTGAGCGGATTTTCGGGTGACGGTCACCGGTTTCTTTACCGGTACCACCTAAGGTAACAGATTGTAGAATCGAGACATTATCCTCAATCACACAGGTTTCACCGACCACTAAACCTGATGCGTGGTCTAGCATGACGCCACAGCCAATACGTGCAGCAGGGTGTATATCAACCCCAAACACCATGGACATTTGCCCTTGAAGGTACAGCGCTAAGCTTTCGCGACCTTGCTTCCAGAGCCAGTTAGCAACGCGGTAGGTTTGCAGTGCATGGAAACCTTTGAAGAAAAGCAACGGCGTCGTCAAGCAGTCGCAGGCTGCATCACGTTCTTTTATGGATAATATATCCTGCTTAATACAGTCGACAATGTTTGAATGGTTGTCGGACATTGCTTCTTCAAAAACCTCTCGCAAAACCATTGCGGGAATGGAAATACTATCAAGCTTGCTGGCTAGTAAAAAACTTAAAGCAGAACTAAGAGAATCATGACGAAGTATGGTTGTATTAAAATAACTTGCCAAAATAGGTTCATCTTGTGCTAGTTTTTCAGCTTCAGCTTGTAACGATGGCCACAAGTTGTCAGATGTCACGTCTGATTGGATTGTAGTACTCAAAATCAATTTACCTGCATTTTTTCGTGGCTAGAGTGTGGTTATGGGGGTAGCATCTACCAATACAAGGGTGAATGTAAACAGAATGCTCGTTTTATGGAGACACTATGAGTCAAAAAACCGTATCTGATGCGTTACATATATTTTACGAACTAAATAGCGCTTTGTCTGATGCATATTGGGAAACAAATGATATAAACAGCAAGGATTTGTTTTTCGCTATGAAATCCATGCTTCAGGACGAGCTTGATGAACTACACAAGTTGAGTATCCAAGATCATATCTATCCCTATGAGCCAATCAACCCTGGCGTAGGACAGTTAAGTGATAAGTTAAGAGACCTTCATCCCTTAATGGGGTCGATTGTTTTGCGACCAAAAACATATCGTAATTTAGACGATTTAATTCCAAATGCCTGTAACTTATTTGAAATCTGATCGTAAAAGAGGAGGAGCCTAAGCTTCTCCTCTTTTTAATTGCCTTATAGAAAAACGATTGGGGTGCAACGCTTCAATAATACTTTGCTCAAGTGGCGCCATTTCATTAGCAATCAAACTGCTTAGGTACTGAGCACACAATGGTGCACTGACAAGACCTCGTGAACCATGTCCAGTATTGATATATAAGCCAGGGATTGCTTCGGATTCAGTGTCTGTTTGCCATTTCGCATTCTTTCTAAGAGGAGCGTAATGCTCAATTAGGCTTTGATGTGAACTGACTGGCCCAACAATCGGAGTGTAGTCCGTTACCGTACAGCGCATACCAACCCTGCCAGAGCACTCCTCTAAAGGGATTTTCTGTACATCAATTGATAGGAGTGCCTGTAATTTTTGTAAATTTTCCTGATGGCTTTTTTCAGAGACTTCAGTATTCTCACTGCCTAAATCATAGGTAGCGCCAAAATTTAAATGGCCGCCCAGCTCAGGGGAAACATAACCATCCGCACACAATACATGTTGCAATTGATCAGCCCGAGTACGGTCATCGTCTGATAAGACTTCCACTGCCAATTGTGTTACTTGGCCTCGAATCGGTTTGGTTGGCCAAGATTGCCAATCAGTTAAGACTTCTAAATGATTCGCTGTACAAAATACGACGTGGGAATAGAGTGTTTGCTCTTCTTCGCTGCTTGCTATAAAACCATTTTTGATGCGCTCAAGTTTCGTCAATGGTTTGTTAAGTGACACGTTTATCTTGTCATGTGTCAACAGGTGTTCGCACATCACTTTAGGGCGAACCCAGCCAGATAACGGTAAATGCAGTCCTTCGGGATGGTTTGCTAACACGCATTTAGGATAAAGTTTGTCTGCTAAAATCTTTTCGAATTTGACGTGTTCGGTTGCGTCTTTAGGCAATTGTAGTAAACCACACTGTTGCCAAGCGGGTTCAGTTGTTTTTTGTTGTTGATAAAAACGTTGAGCAAATAAATACGCACTTAAATAGAAACGATTTAAAGGCTTATCCGACGCACTTAGCTTGGGGTATAGCATACCTTGCTCATTACCTGAGCCGCCGTTAGCGATCTCGCTGTCTTGTTCCCAAACATCCACTTCTATGCCTTTATAGGCAAGCGTAGAGGCGGTTGTGGCACCCGCTATCCCAGAGCCAATGACTAATACCTTTGAAAGAGGCGTTGAGTGGCGGACATTAAACCAAGGTTTGCCTAATGCGGAGGAAGGTCCTTGTTCTGATTCAAACGTGCCGACCATCATTTCACGTTTGTGGCCAAACCCTTTGACCTTTTGAACATCAAAACCATGGGATTTAAGCCCGCGGCGGACAATACCCGCTGCTGTAAACGTTGCAAACGTTGTCCCTGTGTGGCTTAAACGCTGGATATTTTGAAACAGTTCTTCACTCCACATCTCTGGATTTTTGCTGGGTGCAAATCCGTCTAGAAACCAAGCATCAACACGACCATTAAGCGCTTGGAAGCCAGCACTGGCTTCACCAAACCAAAGTGTTAAGGTCGTTCTGTATTCAGGGAATTCAACAACATGAAGGCCATAACAAAGCGTTGGATAACGTTCGCAAAGTCGCTCAGCAAGATGATTTAAGCTTGGCCACATAACCAGTGATTGGGCAAGCTTGTCTTTATCTAAAGGAAACTTTTCAACCGAGACAAAGTGTAGCCATCCGTCATCGCTTGACTCCAAGAACTGTTGCCAAGCACACAAAAAGTTAAGCCCAGTACCAAACCCTGTTTCGGCAATGGTAAAACATTGGTGTTCTTGCAATTGTTGACAGCGCGAGGCGATATGGTTGTGCTGAAGAAACACGTAACGTGTTTCTTCAATTCCTGCATCCTTGTCGAAATAGACATCATCAAATGTGCTAGAGCGAGGTACGCCATCGTCGCCGAAGTTGAGCGCAGGCAGTTCAAGTCGATAACTAGTTAACACGCGTAATTTTCTCGATAGTGACAGGCGTGGTGGGAACGTTCTGATAAGGTCCAACCGTACGCGTTGGTACTTTAGCAATGTCATCGACCACGTCTAAGCCAGAAATGACATCACCAAATACAGCGTAGCCTGCGCGGCCTTGAGCACCATGATTTAAGAATTCATTATCAACAAGGTTAATAAAAAATTGAGATGTTGCACTGTTTGGGTCATTGGTACGAGCCATGGCAAGTGTGCCACGGTAATTGTATAAGTCGTTATCACCTTCGTAGGCGATTGCGCGATGTGTTTTTTGACGATCTAGGTCTTTATCAAAGCCTCCGCCTTGTACCATAAAGCCTTTGATGACGCGATGAAAAATCAGACCTTCGTAAAAGCCTTCATCGACATAGCGTAAAAAGTTTTTCACAGTTTGCGGAGCTTCCTGTTCTTTCAGGTCGACGCGGATGGTGCCAAGATTGGTTTGGATATCCACTTCGGTAGCGAAGCTAGGTAGGCTTAGGGTGGTTAAGAGTAAGCCAGCGAATAAACTTTTTTTCATGGAAGTCTTCCTTATAAGCAATTTGCCCATAATACTAGGGGGTTCGTATCGGTACGCCAAGATGAAATTGAGTTTAGAGGGCTAAACATGAGAACTGCAGTGGTTGAAATTGAATATTGTACGCTATGTCGTTGGATGTTACGCGCTGCTTGGCTATCGCAAGAATTACTGATGACATTTGACGATGATATTAAAAGTGTGACCTTGATTCCAACACAAGGCGGTATTTTCAAGGTGCGAGTCAATGGCGAAGAGATATGGTGCCGTAAAACCGAAGATGGGTTTCCAGAAGCCAAGGTGTTAAAGCAGCGCATGCGTGATGTGATTGATCCTGAGCGCGATTTAGGACACTCGGATGTGAAGGAATCGACATAGATCAGTGACGATGGAAGATATAAAAAAAGCGGCTAAAGCCGCTTTGGGGGATTAATTTCGTTTCTAGAAAACTTGTTTAAACGGTTTTACGTCAACGTTCGCGTACACGCCTGCGGCAACATAAGGGTCAGCATCAGCCCAAGTTGTCGCTTCTTCTAGCGACTCGAACTGAGCGATTACGACACTGCCCGTGAAGCCAGCATTACCTGGGTCACTGGAGTCAATCGCTGGATTGGGTCCGGCAAGTACCAAACGGCCTTGATCTCGAAGCACTTGTAATCGCTCTAAATGCGCCGGGCGAGCCGATAGGCGGCTTTCAAGACTGTTATCAACGTCGTGTCCAACAATAGAATAAAGCATGCGGTTATTCCTTATTTTGTAAATGGGAAGACAAGTAGATTCCCTGCAGAATAATAAAAACGATAGTCATTCCAAGCAGACCGAACAGTTTGAAGTCTACCCAGAAGTCTTCACTGAAGTTAAAGGCAACGTACAAGTTGACCGAGCCAGATAGGATGAAAAAGCCAACCCATGCTAGGTTTAATGTACGCCACGTTTTGTGAGGCAGCTCAATTTTATCGCCCATCATGCGTTCAATGATGTTTCGTTGACCAATAAATTGGCTTCCGAAAAATGCGATTGCAAAGAGCCAGTTGACAATAGTTGGCTTCCATTTAATAAAGTCGCCATCACCCAGTAGCACTGTAGCACCGCCTAATAACACGACAAGCACTAAAGAAATGATATGCATCTTTTCTATTTGTCTGTTCTTAAACCAAGTAAAGCCTACTTGAATAAGTGTTGCTGGTATCAGTACTGCGGTCGCGAGGATAATGTCGTCGGTCGATTTGTATACCAAGAAAAATACAAGAATCGGTAAAAAGTCGAATAGTAATTTCATAGTCAAGCCAGTTTATGTATGCTCGAACGATAATACCTAGCAACTGTCGGAAAGAATACCCCTTTAATGTCTGATCAAGCCTATCAACGAGTAGACTTACATACTCATTCTACTGCCTCGGATGGCAAGCTGACCCCGACGGAGCTCGTCAATTTAGCCCATCAAGAAAATGTAGAAATGCTCGCTTTAACAGATCATGACACCATTGCTGGTTTAGTTGAGGCACGACAGGTCGCAGATTCAGTGGGCATGAGATTAATTAATGGCTGTGAATTATCTGTGTCGTGGAAAAAAATTCCGTTGCATATGGTGGCGCTTGGTTTTGATGAGCAATGTGAGCGCATCGCAGCTTGGACGTTGCGCAATCAAAAAGTCAGGTTAGAGCGTGGTCGACAGATAGCCGATTTGCTTCGTAAAAAAGGGTTGCCGGACCTGTTTGAGAAAGCGGTTGAAGAGGCTGGCGAAAGTCAGCTAGGCCGCCCTCACTTTGCCAAAGTGATGGTGCGAGAAGGGTTAGTAAAAGACATGAACAAAGCGTTTGACCATTATTTGGGCAATAAAAAACTCGGTCAAATTCGTGATGTGTGGCCCCAGCTAGAAGACATTATTCCTGATTTAGCTGAAACGGAGTGTGAGCTAGTACTTGCTCATCCCAAGCGATACCCCTTGACGGTCACGAAGCTTAAGGCCGTTATGAAAGATTTTAAAGCCTTTGGGGGCACAAGCATTGAAATTGCATCCGGTAATGAACGCCCCGATTATGTTCGTTTTTTAGAGCGGCTCTCGCGTGAGTTTGAGTTTAAAGCATCGGTCGGCAGTGATTTTCATGGCCCTTTTGGCCCATGGACTCAAGTTGGGCGCTATACTCAAGTACATGAGCAAGAAGTAACCCCCCTTTGGTATCAGTGGTAGGCTTACCAAGTTTTACCCTGTTTTGATGAGTAAGCCTCTACAAGAGGAGAAATGGAGAAAGTATCTTGAGTCAATTTTTTCAGATTCACCCAGAAAACCCTCAGGCGCGCTTAGTTAAACAGGCCGCGCAAGTTATTCGTGACGGTGGTGTGATTGCCTATCCAACCGATTGCGGCTATTCCCTAGGTTGCCATATTGGTGATAAAGCCGCATTAGAGAAAATTCGTACAATTCGCCGTTTAGACGATAAGCATAATTTCACGTTGGTTTGTCGAGATTTATCTGAAATATCGACCTACGCGCGTTTTGATAATTCGTTATACCGACTGCTAAAGCACCATACGCCGGGTCCTTATACGTTTATTTTTAACGCGACGTCAGAAGTGCCTCGTCGATTAATGCATCCGAAACGTAAAACGATTGGTATACGTGTACCAGACAATAAAATCGTTCAGGCTTTATTAGAAGAATTGGGTGAGCCGATAATGAGTGCATCCTTGATTCTTCCTGGTGAAACGGATCCTATGATGGATCCTTATGATATTCGTGACACGCTACAACATCAGTTAGACCTAGTGATTGACGGCGGCTTCTGCGGTATGCAGCCAACCACGGTCATTGCGATGATTACCGAGGCTGTTGAAGTGCTTCGAGTCGGTGCTGGTGACCCTACGCCATTTGAGTAAAAACAGTTGTTTGCATGCTATCAACTGAGACTTGATGTGACTATAATGCAAGTAGCGTTTGTCAAGCACTAAAAGCCTTGGCGCATTTAAGAATTCAACATAAAAGGGTTGCTGCGAAGCATTCCCGAAAGAGGTCGTAATGGACGAAAAATTACAGAAAGTGTTGGCGAGGGCAGGTACAGGATCTCGTCGTGAAATGGAAAACCGTATTCGCGAAGGTCGAGTGACTGTCAATGGTACTGTTGCAAAACTCGGTGACCGTGTTCGCCCTACTGATACTATTGAGCTGAATGGCTTTGAAGTAAAGACCAGCGCGTCAAGTGATGTTGATCGCCGTGTCATTATTTACAACAAGCCTGAAGGTGAAGTATGTACACGTAAAGACCCTGAAGGTCGCCCAACTGTTTTCGATCGGCTTCCGAAGTTACGTGGTAGCCGTTGGATTGCCGTAGGCCGTTTAGACATCAATACCTCTGGTTTGTTGTTGTTCACGACAGATGGGGAATTGGCCAATCGCTTGATGCACCCATCGACCGAAGTCGATCGTGAGTATTTGGTTCGAGTGATGGGTACGGTAACGGAGGAGCATATCTCCAACCTTAAAAAGGGGGTCTTGCTTGAAGATGGTATCGCTCAGTTTACCGACGTCGTAGATGGCGGCGGTGAAGGCATTAACCATTGGTTCTATGTTTGTTTAATGGAAGGTCGTAACCGTGAAGTTCGCCGTCTATGGGAATCACAAGGTGTTAAGGTAAACCGCTTGAAGCGCGTTCGTTTTGGGCCTGTTTTTTTACCCTCGAAAGCAAAAGTTGGGCGCTGGGTAGAAATGGATGAAACCGATGTTAGTGCACTATGCGAAATCGTTGGTTTAGAGCATAAGCTGACAGGTCTTAAGAGTCAGCAAGAGAAACATGACCGCCGTCGCCAAAGTGGATCTCGTGTAACGGGTAGCGTTGCTAAAGCCAAAGCTCGCGAAAAAGGCTTTGATTGGCAAGCGTCAGAGAAAAAACAGCCAGAATTTAAACCGCGTCGCCCAGGGCAGCGGTCGTTTAGATAAAAGAAGGTAGGATGTTATGAGCATGGTGCGATGGATTTTAGTCGTTGTCATTGCAATGCTAATCGGATTTTTTGTTTATGTAGACATGAACAATGGCGTGCCCGAAAACTTGGGGGTTAATGACGGACTGTTAGCGCCATGCCCAGACATGCCGAATTGTGTTTCTTCTCAAGCTTCAGTTGATGATGCTCAACATTTTGTTGAGCCAATTATTTACCGTTCAAATGTCAAAGATGCGCAGCTTACGATTGAACAATCGCTGTTGGAAGGTGGCCGTGCGCGTTTGATTGAGAGTCGTCTAGGTTATTCACATTTTGAAGTCTCTAGTGATTTCTTTGGTTTCAAAGATGACCTTGAAGTGTATTTTCCTGAAGCAGATAGTGTTATGCACATACGATCAGCTTCACGGGTTGGCTATGATGACCTAAATGTTAATCGTGAACGTGTTAGACAAATTCGTGATCTTTTAGTAGATTGATATAGAAGGCTTTATTAAATATCAAATGGACGAGGATAGACTATGAGCGCGAATGAACCCCAATCAATTTTGATTGTTGAAGACGATGAGCGCCTTGCTACGCTTACCCAAGAATATCTACAAAAGAATGGCTTCAATGTAGAAGTAGAGCCAGATGGTCGAAATGCCATCGCTCGTATCATTGATGAACAACCTTCTTTGGTCATTCTTGATTTGATGCTTCCTGGTGCCGATGGTTTTACCGTGTGTCGTAGCGTTCGCAACGATTACCACGGTCCGATCCTGATGTTGACAGCACGCAGTGATGATGTTGATCAGATACTCGGCTTAGAAATTGGTGCAGACGATTATGTCTCAAAACCTGCTAAACCACGTGTTTTGTTAGCCCGTGTTCAATCGTTACTTCGTCGTAGTACCCAAGACATCGATTTGTCAGCGGGAAGTTCTGACGCTGAGCAAACCTTAGAATTTGGCAGTCTAGTAATTGACAATTCTCGACGCGAAGCATGGCGAGAAGGTGAAGAGATAGAGCTAACGAGTGCGGAGTTTGATTTGTTATGGCTTCTTGCTAGTAACTCAGGTCGAATTTTGAGTCGCGAAGAGATTTTCAGTGAGCTTCGTGGAATCGAATACGATGGTCAGGATCGATCTGTTGATGTACGTATTTCCCGTATACGCTCGAAAATTGGGGATGACCCAATTCACCCTCGTAGGATTAAAACGATACGTAGTAAAGGCTACCTATTCGTTAAAGAGGTGTAAGCGTTATGCGAAGCGATATGTGGCGTCTCTATCGACATATTTTGATTGGGGGCATCATTATATCGCTTCTTTGTTATGGTGTTATTGAATGGCTTGAACACCGCTATGATGAGCATCAACAAGAGCACTACTTATTGCTAGATGCTGAACTGTCTTCACGCCTGTATAATCAAAGTTTACTAACAATTGAGCAAATTAATGAGCGTTCAGCCTTTTTTTGGCAATCAAAAAGCTCTCCTCGAATAGGTTCAAATTTAGAGGTTTCTTTTACGCAAAATGATTTGGTTGAAGCCACTTTCAGTGACAACAATAACATTTTAGTCACTGGCGTTTTACAAGATTCTCGTACGCACGCCGTGCTGTATATTCTTCGTGACTTTCTTGCGATCCCTTCTCTTTCAATATCCGAAAAATTAGTCATTTTAAAAAGTCTTTCAGGTGTTAGACTGCAAAAAATTGCAGAACCTATTTGGATGCCAACATTCGTCGAGTTAGAGGCTGGCCCTGAAAATAGTGTTTTATGGCAGACCCCAGACGTTGATTCCCAGTGGCGCATTATAGTTGCTGAAGCTGAAACAATACCGTTAAATCTAGCTGTGTTGTTGCTGGTTATTTTATCTATTGCTGCTTTATTAGTGATGGTGTGGATTGAGTTTTTGCATCTGGATCGTAAAAGGGCTCACTTTGAGACGGTAATGCGACAGATTGCACGAGGTCGCGGTACGTTACCTCAAGGTGTCGCTGATAGCTCTGGAACGCTTAAAGAGTTGGCGTATTCTTTTGACTCTATGTCAACACATATTCAGCGATTACTAAAAGTTCAGCGCGAGATGATTAATGCTATATCTCATGAACTCAGAACCCCCATAGCACGATTACGTTTTGGGTTAGAGGTATTAAAGGATGATGTAGATGATCAGCTTGAGCAGTCTATCAGCGCGCTAGAGTTTGATGTAGAAGAGCTTAATACATTGGTTGATGAGGTCTTAACGTATGGCAAGCTCGAGGAAGGTACGCTAGCGCTGAATTTTGAAAAAACCAGCATTAAGCAAATTCTTGAAGGCATTGTTGAACACAACCAAGCATTACTACAAAAGCTTGATGTCAAAGTGACTGTAATTGGTGATGATACCGTCAATGCAGATACACACCATCTGCATCGAGCGTTACAAAACTTAATCTTAAATGCATCCAAATATGCAAACTCAAGTATAGCGATTACTTTTACAGAAGATACCGAGCGTTGGCAGGTTGATATTGAAGACGATGGTCCAGGGATTCCTGCTGAAGATCGAGATAAAGTTTTTATTCCGTTTCAACGATTGGATAATTCCCGTACTCGTGCATCCGGCGGATATGGTCTGGGCTTAGCAATCGTTCAGCGTATTGCTTTCTGGCATGGTGGCGCAGTGTTAGTTGAGGAGTCGGAAACGTTGGGCGGAGCTAAATTCAGCCTGATTTGGTCACGAAGCCAGCACCAAAATAGTTTAAGTTAGGGCTGGCTGAGTGTTGTTGATGATTAAAGATCTGGTGACAAAATTCCGCGAAGATTTTTGAAACACGTTTTAGATGCGGTTGTAATTAAATCATCCATGTAAGCGTTTTCACGCTGATCCTTACGAATCGCTAGATACAACTTACACCAAACACCTTCTTCCCCTAGAGACTTTGTGATCGCATATTGCCTGTTTGTGTACTCCGTTAAAGCCCAATTGGGTAAGCAGCATACACCACGACCACTTGCCACCAGTTGCATCATCATTAACGTCAATTCGCTGTGACGTATCTTTGCGGGCGCTACACCTGCAGGCGTTAAGAAGTGTTTAAAAATATCTAGACGCTCTGACTCAACAGGGTAAGTGATTAGGGTTTCGTTTTTAAAGTCTTCAGGCACTAAGAACTCTTTCTTTGCTAGAGGGTGGTGTCGTGACAACGCCACCTGAGACTCGTATTGAAACAATGGAATGTATTCAATATTGGGTAGATCTTGAGGGTCGGATGTAACCACTAGATCAAGATCGCCGCGCGCCAAAGCAGGCAGAGGCATAAAGCTAAAGGCAGTGGATAAATCTAATTCAACATCTGGCCAATGTTCACGGAAATGGTCTATTGTGGGCATCAGCCATTCATAACAGCTGTGACACTCGATTGCGATGTGTAAACGTCCACTTTCACCTTCGGCGAAACGTTGAATGTCTCGTTGTGCAGATCGAAAAGCTAACAGTACATCATCTGCGAGTTGCAATAAACGCAAACCAGCGCTAGTGAATCGCACAGGTTTTGTTTTACGGATGAATAGGGGACAGCCTAACTTTTCTTCTAGGTCTTTAAGTTGGTGAGAAAGGGCAGACTGTGTTAGATGTACGCGCTCAGCCGCTTCTACAAGGCTTCCGGTTTCTCTTAGTGCTGTCAGAGTTTTTAGATGCCTAACTTCAATAATGCTCATAGTAATCTCGAGTTTTTGAGTTTTATTCAGCTCGTAACGTATAAAAAAGGCTCGTGTCAGATTTTTCTAACCACGAGCCTTACGAGATTGTCTTAGTTACGGATCAAAAATTCAAGTAGTGCTTTCTGAGCGTGCAGGCGGTTTTCTGCTTCATCCCAAACAACAGAGTCAGGATGATCAATGACCTCGGTTGTTACTTCTTCGCCACGGTGGGCAGGTAAGCAGTGCATAAACAGGGCATCTGACTTAGCCAAGGCCATAAGTTTTTGATTGACTTGGAAGCCGTCAAAATCACGCATACGTTGTTCTTGTTCGTCTTCTTGACCCATTGACGCAAACACGTCTGTTACTACTAAGTCAGCGTCTTGTACGGCATCTTGCACAATATTTGTCACCGAGACGCAGTGTTTATTTTCGGTCAGTATTTGTTCATTTGGTTCGTAGCCTTTAGGGCATGCAACGACTAGCTGGAAGCCAAGCAAATCAGCGGCATTCATGTAGGAGTGGCACATATTGTTACCATCACCAACCCAGACAACCTTCTTACCTTCAATAGAGCCACGATGCTCCAAGTAAGTCTGCATGTCTGCTAGGAGCTGACAGGGATGGTAATCATCAGTTAATGCATTGATCACAGGGACTCGAGAGTTTGCAGCAAAGGTTTCTACTGTAGCGTGATCAAAAGTACGGATCATGATCGCATCGACCATACTTGAGATAACGCGTGCGCTGTCTTCAACTGGCTCACCACGGCCAAGTTGGGTATCTCGCGGCGATAAGAACAAAGCATGTCCGCCAAATTGTGCCATACCGGCTTCAAAAGAGACTCGGGTTCGCGTCGATGATTTTTCAAAAATCATCGCTAAAACCTTGTTCTTTAAAGGTTGGTATTGCGTACCTTCACGGTGCATTTTTTTAAGTTCAATAGCACGTGAAAGTAGTTGCTTTAGCTCTTCAGACGATAAGTCTTTTAGAGTCAAAAAATGTCTCGGCGACACGACGTTGCTCCTGTCAAAATTCAACCAATAATTAGGGAATCCGCCAATTTAATACACTGATCGCGTGGAGTAAAGGGGCATTTATCAAAGCTTTTGCTATAAAGAGGGTTGTAAAAAAAGTAAACATCCCCATACTTCACTGCAAATTCATCTATATACAAAGCCGCAGATCATAGCGGCAGATAAGTGAGGTTAGCGATCGTGAGTACTACAATTGAAAAAATCCAAGAACAAATAAACGGCAACCCAATTTTGCTTTACATGAAAGGTACGCCTCGTATGCCTCAGTGTGGTTTTTCAGCACAGACGGTGCAGGCATTAATGGCATGTGGTGAGCGCTTCGCGTTTGTTAATATTCTCGAGAATCCTGATATTCGTGCTGAACTACCTAAGTTTGCAAACTGGCCGACTTTCCCGCAGTTGTGGGTGAAAGGTGAGCTTGTTGGTGGTTGTGATATCGTTGTTGAAATGGCAGCAAATGGTGAGCTTCAAACACTTATCAAAGAAGCTGCGCCTCAAGAAGAAGAATAAGTTTTACTTTTTGGGTTGTGTCGTAAAAAACGCGCTGTGAAAGCGCGTTTTTTTATGCCTATCTAAAACCCTAGTCATGGACTTATATTAACTATAACTCTGTGATTTGAGTTCATTGGCAAGTTCTATGACCTGCTTTCGGAACCATATATGACTGGCATCATGATGCAACAGAGGACTCCAAATCATTTTTAGTTCAATAGGAGGAATCGCAAATGGAGGCTCCAAGATAACAAGGTTTGGGTTGCTTCGGTTAATTAAAGCCACTTTACGAGGTAGTGTGGCAATTAGGTCTTGCTCGAGTGCTAAGTGCATGGCGGTATGATAACTACGTGTAAATACTCGAATGGTGCGTTTACGGCCTTGTCTTTGTAGTGCTTCATCTACCCAGCCTAGCTTCTGAACATCGGTAGGGTCCATTCCTACTCCGACACCAAACCCAGTTTTGCTGACCCAAATATGTTGTGCTTCTAGATATGTTTCAAGGGTAAAGTTTTTAGCAATCGGGTTATCTGCAGCCATCATGCACACAAATGTATCAAGCCAGACACTTTTTTCGTGGAATGACTGCGGGAGTTCTTCAAAACGGTTGATCGCCATGTCTATTTTCCCCGCTTCAACATCATGAAACGTGACATCACTAGGGGTCATAATATCAATGGTTATGCCTGGTGCATTTTCGCGAAGCCGTGTTAAAAGTCGCGGAATGACTGTAGAGGCAGCATAATCGCTGGCCATAATGCGAAAGACTCGAGTTGAGGTTTTCTCATTGAAATCTGCTTCGGGTTGCAGTGCTTCTTCCAGTTCAAGTAGCACTTTTCGAACAATTGGTTGTAAGCGTAGGGCTTTTTCTGTCGGCTTCATGCCTTCGCTGGTGCGAACAAGTAAGGGATCGCCTAATAGGTCGCGTAAGCGTTTCAGACCATTGCTCATTGCTGGCTGGGTAATATTTAGCTTATTAGCCGAGCGTGTGACGTTGCACTCTCTTAGTAATACATCTAAGTAGATAAGCAGGTTTAAATCAATTTTATTGATATTCATTAGTGTTATGAAAGCCAAGTCTTTAATAATCAATTGTGATTAATTGTAGGCTTGTATTCATAAAGTACAACCCCTTTCTTGATACGACAGTATCTACAAAAGGGGGGCTAAAGATTAAGTTTTCGTATTGTTTTTAATGTATTGCGGTGAGTTCTCGTTGATAGTCTTTAGGTGAGCTTTTCAATTGCTTAAGGTTTGCGAGTGTTGTATCGGCGATATGGTGTAAAGCGATATCGGTAAAGTAACCTTGATGTCCAGTGACGACGACGTTTGGAAAGGTCAGTAGTAACTGAAAAACACTGTCATAAATAATGTGATCAGACATATCTTCAAAGAAGATTTTGCCTTCCTGCTCATAAACATCTAGGCCTAAATAGCCAATTTTTCCACTGTACAGTCCATCAATCGCTTCTTGGGCATTAACTAATGCACCGCGACTTGTATTAATTATCATCACGCCTTTTTTCATTTTTTCAATTGAAGTCTGATTTATTAAGTGATGTGTAGAGGCATTTAAAGGGCAATGTAGGCTGATAATGTCACTTTCGGAGTACAGCGTTTCAAGGTCAACGTATTCAGCACCCTGCGATACTAATGATTCGTTGGGTAATAAGTCATAACAAAGAACCCGACAGCCAAACCCATTCATAATACGGCAAAACGCTTGGCCGATTCTTCCTGTGCCAATGCAGCCAACGGTTTTCCCCTCTAGGTTAAACCCCATAAGTCCTTCTAATGCAAAGTTCCCTTCTTTTACTCGATGGTAGGCTCTATGGGTTTTTCTATTCAGGGCCATGATTAAAGCGACTGCGTGTTCTGCTACCGATGTAGGGCTGTAATCAGGCACATGAAAGACAGAGATGTCACAAGCTTTTGCACAGTATAAATCAACATTATTGTAGCCCGCGCAGCGCATGGCGATGGCTGTAATTCCAAAGCTTGCTAGTCGCTCTAGCACAGGGCGGCTTAAGTCGTCATTTACGAAGCAAGAGACCGCGTCATAGTCTTTTGCAAGTGAGACCGTTTCAGGGCTCAAGCGGCTTTCAAAGTAGATTAACTCAATATCAGCCGCCGCCTCGGAGGCTGATTCTAAGGTGCGTTTATCGTAAGGCTTGCAAGAGAAGACAGCGACTTTCATAAGGCCCTCCTAGGGAGCGTATAGAGCTAGTAATATAGGTTGATTTACTGGAAATGGTATAGGTGTTTTGTAGGTTGTTGATTTGTCTCAATTATTAACCTAGTTTGGTGTAAATTACTTGAGGATGTTGTTACAAAAAAATCTGCGTATTTCGTTGACCAAGTTTATAAAACAATCTTACAATCAAGGTGTTTAAATAATTGGCGCTATTTATGTACAGTGTCGCTTGCGACCGAATACGGTTTTGTCCTGTTTTGTCATAAGTAATACCGAGTTTTTTAAGCACTACCGGCTGCAGCAATGTGGCTTTAATAAACTTATTTCAAACAGGAATACATCATGTCAGACTCAGTTACTGGTACAGTTAAATTTTTCAACGAAACTAAAGGTTTTGGCTTCATTACTCAAGAATCAGGCCCAGATGTGTTTGTTCACTTCTCTGCAATTGACGTTGCTGGCTTCAAAACGCTTGCTGAAGGTCAAAAAGTTGAGTTTCAAGTAGCTCAAGGCAAAAAAGGCCCAGAAGCTCAAAACGTTAAACCTCTATAATTTTAGAGTATATCGTTTCTGAGAAGGCAGCCTTAGGCTGCCTTTTTTCGTTTACAAGGCAGCCCAGCAAATGGATATCAGCTGAAGTATGCTGCAATGCTTCCTAAAACTGTCATGAAGAATAAAAACCATTTTAAATGTTTGGCTTTTGCTTTGATGGCAAATCGAACAGCAATGAAAGAACCAAGCATTGTACCTGAAGCGAGTATGAGCCCAGGTATCCACCAAACTTGGTCGTTCCAAATAAATACCGCTAATGCTAGCGCTGTAAAACCAATAGTGCATACCATTTTAAGCGCATTTGTTCTAACTAGGTCGTACCTAAGAGTTCCTGCAAGAGCGGCGATTAAGACAAACCCAACCCCAGCTTGAACAAACCCGCCATAAATACCAGCAAAAAATAAAGCAAACCAAGCACTAGGTTTATCTGACACTTTAAAAGGGATAGTACCCTCAGGTGCGGCAATGACGCTTGGTTTAATAAGCATGACAACTGTCATGGATATCATTGTTGTTAGGAGTAACGGCTTTAAAATGGACTCTGGCGCATAAGATGCTAACAGTGCGCCGAATAAGCCTCCTAAAAGCGTTGGAATTAAAACGGGTACGATATCCCCTCTTTCCACTTTCCCTGCCTTATGAAAACCTTTTACGCCGACGATACCCTGTAAGATTACGCCGACTCGGTTAGTTGCATTGGCGATGTCGGCAGGCATTCCCATTACCATTAGGGCTGGAATGGTCAAATTGGAGCCGCCTCCAGCTAATGTGTTAATAATGCCTGCTATAAAACCGGTCACAACAAGTAAAACAGCATATAAGAAATTTACATCCACCTAATTGGCTCCTTATTTTTTCTATAGACTAACAAACTTGTTGATTTAATTTGCATTAAATAAGTTCACTCGCCCATTTAGTTATCTTTCATGGTGCGCATATTTAGCATTAAACATGTATGTTTCGGTGTTTTTTGTTATTTCTTTGATCACTATTAGTTATTTCTTTTGTTTTAAGGTCGTATTGTTTGCTTTAAATTGGATAGTTAAAGACATATGGAAAATGTTATGTCTTATTGAATTTAATTAAGTTATTGATTTTTAAAAATAAAATTAATATTCAATATTTTGTTGGTATGCAAATTTTAAGAATAAGAACGCAAATGGCATGTAGAGTGAATAGAGGGTGCAAGTATAGTGCTTAGTATTGATTAAATGTGAATGAATATTAGAGTGTCGGTAAGTAGCTTGCATAGTTCGAGCGCTGTACATAAAAGTGAATCAACATAAAGGAAACCGATTTATGAAAAAGACTCTTGTAGCTATCGCAGTTTCAAGTGCCGCATTGACATCAGTATCTGCTTTTGCTGCTGAAGATACAGTTAATTTTGATGTTTACGGTAACATCCAATTAGTGTATGCGGATTCTGATGCGAACGACTCTGAAATCACGGATAACGGCTCTACTTTTGGCTTCCAAGGTAGTACAGCGATCAATGATGATCTAACTGGCTTCTTCAAGTACGAACTTGAAGCCGATGCAGATGAAAAAACTAGCGATATCGATGTCAATCTTGACCAAGCATATGTTGGTCTTCAAGGTGGCTTCGGTAAGGTACAAGTTGGTTCTTTTGACAGCATCTACAACAACGCTATTCAAGACACTTATGACCAATTTGAATACTACGGTATTACTGATGCTGGTTTAACTAGTGAAGGCGACACAATCGCTTACTTCTCGCCATCAATGGGTGGTTTTGAAGTTCAACTTTCTGCACAGGTTAAAGGTAAAGCTGAATCAGAAACTAAAGGTGCAGGCGCTTCAGTAGAAGATGGCACTGCTGTAACCGCTGTTGCAAAATACTCTGTAGACGCGTTAACAATCGCCGCTGGTTACGACAGCCTAGAGAACAATACCGCTCGCTCAAATGCTGACTCTGCAACGTACGGTGTAAGTGCAACTTTCCAAGCAACTCCAGCACTTTCTGTTGGCGCTAAATGGGAAGAAGAAGAAGATCAAAACTCTATCATTGGTCTAGCGGCACGCTTTAATTATGGTTCTGGCGATGTATACGCGACTTACCAAAACGTAGATCCTGATGCAGCTGGTTCTAGTGATTTTAACGAATACGGTGTAGGTGCAACATACAGTTTAGCATCTAACATGTATGTTTATGCTGAACTTGGTCAAAATGGCGCAAATGAAGACGATGTCACAGCTCTAGGTGCTACATACCTATTCTAATATCTTTTAGATAGTAGATTACGTTTACTCTAAGGCTCCCTATCGGGAGCCTTATGTTAAATGTGCTCATTCAAGGTTCCATATGTCCTTTTTCGTTCGGCGATAGACTTACTGGAGCATTTAAGCATTAGGTTTCGATCTAGTGCTTTTTTTTGCTTAGAGTTTGCCTTGTCAGCCACTCTGTCGCTAGACTAGCTAGTCTATTATTTAATCAGGCGTATGGCTTATGTTGAATATGGATTTTACTGTTCCAGTGTTAATAAATATTGATGACCTTGAGTGGTGCTCAAGTCCTATGCTTGGGGTCGAACGAAAGCCTCTAGCGCGTGAAGATGCAGAAAGAGGGCATGCGACTAGCATTGTTCGTTATGCGCCAGGCTCAGTATTTAGAGCCCACCCTCATCCACTTGGTGAAGAAATTCTAGTGCTTGATGGGGTGTTCAGTGATGAAACAGGTCATTACCCTTCTGGTACATATTTCCGAAACCCTCCAGGCTCAAGTCATGCACCTTTTAGTTCTGAGGGTTGTACTTTATTTGTAAAGCTACACCAATTTTCACCCCTTGATAGCAAGCAAGTTGTTATTAACTCAGATTTACTAGGCTGTTTAGAATACACACAGCCATACTGTTTACATCAATATCAAAATGAAAGAGTCTATCTACTTTATGCCCGTGAGGGTGATGATATGTCTGCTCTTTTTCCTGACATGGGTGATGCCGTCGAAATTTTAGTTGTCAACGGACTGATATCCTATGAAAAATTTAACTTACCTGCATTAAGCTGGTTCAGAGTGCCTTGTATGGATTTTGAGCAGTTAGCCGTTAGCCATGACAGTTTGTTGTGGATTAAGAGTGGGCACTTTTAGAAGGAATCAAAATGTCGTTGTATGTAATCCCTCCTATAGCGGAAGTTGCGTTACCTATTGTGGGTCGAAAAGAGCTTTTTCCTGTTCGTAGAGTGTATTGTGTAGGCCGAAATTATGCGGCTCATGCACGAGAGATGGGTGATGATCCTAATCGAGATTTGCCTTTCTTTTTTTGTAAAGATCGTAGTTGTGTGCAACAGGTTACCTTAAACGATGTAACACCTTTACCTTATCCTGAAGCGACAGAGCGCTTTGAGTATGAAGTGGAGTTGGTAGTAGCGTTGTCTCAAGGTGGTGGTAATTTAACATTAGATGAAGCACAGTCAGCGGTTTATGGCTACAGCGTTGGATTAGATATGACTCGACGTGATTTACAGAGTTTAGCGAAGCAGAAAGGACGCCCATGGGAAGCCGGTAAGGCATTTGAGTTCAGTGCGCCTATGACGCCGATAGTTCCTCGAGATGACGCTCCAGTATTGGAAGCAGGAAAAATAGAGTTATCTGTTAATGGTGAAGTGAAGCAAAGCAGTAACCTGACCCATCTAACATGGGGGATTGCTGAAGTGATTGTTAAGCTTTCTGAGCAGTTTGAGTTGTATCCGGGAGATTTAATAATGACTGGAACGCCTGAAAATGTTGGCCCTGTCGTGATCGGTGATAAAATTGAGGCTTCGGTTGAAGGTGTTGCAAGCTTTAAGATGAAAGTAGTTTAAATAACGGTGTTAAAAGCTTTAAAAGCTGACTCAAGGGTTCCTGCTTGGTCTGTTAGCCCTTGTTTTTGCAATAAATAAATGGCGGTCTCAGCGGTGCAGAGGCCGCTTTTTTGTTGGTTTTTACGGCGAACGTAACGAGAAACTTGTCCAGTTATCTCATAGGTTGAGTAGTTATGTAGGTAAGGCGTGCGGTTATACATTTTTCGAGCTTGCTGCCATGTGCCATCTAAAATAATGACATGTTCTACCGCTTCAATAGATGCACTTAAAGCAGTACTTTTATCTAAAGACAGTGCGGTGGGGTAGATGACGAGAGTGCTCTCATAAGGAAGGCTTGCTAGAACCTGCGAGGGCTCATTGCGCTGCCATGCGATGAGGGTGCAGTTATCTGGCAAATGTTTACAGATAAGTTGGCCCGTGCCATTAGCTTTTTTGAGCTCTTCAGAATGTGTTAATAGCCAAATATGCATAGTAAGTATAGAGTGGTTTTGAGGGGTGTTCATAGTAGCAAATGCAGATTGGGGCGCCTATAGCGCCCCAATCTAACGTGTTATTCTTTTCCTGTAGAACCAATTCTATGAATACTCAAATCAGCGCCATTAAATTCATCCTCTTCGGTTAGGCGTAGCCCCGAGATGGCTTTTGTTGCGCCATATACTGCGAAGCCTCCAACTAAAGCGATGGTTATACCTGCAAATGTGCCGACCAGCTGAGCCATAAAACTTACACCGCCAAGGCCACCGAAAGACGTGCTACCGAAAATACCGGCCGCGATTGCTCCCCATGCACCACACACGCCGTGAAGAGGCCATACCCCAAGAACGTCATCAACAGAGTGAAGTTTTTGCTGGATCCAAGTAAACAAAATAGTGAACAGTGCACCAGCCACAGCTCCGGTCATCAAAGCGCCAATTGGATGCATAATATCTGAGCCAGCGCATACTGCGACAAGCCCTGCTAATGGGCCGTTATGGATAAAGCCTGGGTCATTCTTGCCAATAAGCATCGCCGTAATAACGCCACCAACCATGGCCATTAATGAATTGACGGCCACCAGTCCACTAACACCATCTAAGGTCTGAGCAGACATAACATTAAAACCAAACCATCCAATGCATAGAATCCAAGCACCCAATGCAAGAAATGGGATATTTGAGGGGGCGAAAGCAACTAATCGGCCTTGGCGAAAACGTCCGTTACGGGTGCCAAGTAAAATAACTGCTGCCAAGGCAACCCAACCACCTACGCCGTGTACTACGATAGAGCCAGCAAAATCATGAAATGCGGCCCCAAAAGTGCTTTCTAGCCAGCTTTGGAAACCGTAATTGCCATTCCAGATAATCCCTTCAAAGAAAGGGTAAACGATACCAACAATAAAGGCCGCTGAGATAAGCATTGGATAAAATTTGGCACGTTCAGCGACTCCGCCTGAGATAATCGCGGGTATTGCGGCAGCAAAGGTCATTAGAAAGAAAAACTTCACTAACTCATAGCCATTGTTTTGCGATAAAACTTCTGCACTATCAAAGAAGGTAACACCATAGGCAATTTGGTAACCGATAAAGAAGTAAACGAGAGCAGAAACCGCAAAATCAGTCATGATTTTCACTAAAGCGTTTACTTGGTTTTTGTGGCGAACAGTACCTACTTCTAAGAATGCAAATCCTGCATGCATGGCAAAAACCATGATGGCACCGAGTAATATAAATAAGGTGTTTGAGCTAGAAACTAATGTTTCGACTGCACTGTTAATCTGTTCCACATGCACTCCTAAATGAGATTTTTGCACCAATATGGTGTTGTTTGTTTTTTATCTGCCTTCATATGGTTCGTTGAAGGTGTGCTTTGAGGTGTCCTTTCCTTAATGGCTTTTTATTAAGCAAAAAATGTGCCTGAAGTGCGTTTATTTGGTGCCGTGTTATATGCTGGTGCTTTTGTTTGGTTTGTTTTGGTGCGGCCTGTTGTTGAAAGTTTTGTTATTACTGTCAATCAATTATCAAGAAGCAGAGCTAGGATATTGTCAGTATAGAAGTTGGTGATGGTTGATTTTAGTGTGCACTATTTGTGTGAATTCAGGGTTTATATTTCTTCACAGTCAACTTATTATCGAAGTGCTGCTTAAAAATAGCCTTAATAAAAAGCTGTTGAGGCAGTGCAAAGGAACATTGTCTTGTGAATAACAAGATGAAAAAGTTTAACAAACTACCGCTTCGTGGTAGTTAGCGTAAAAGAGGTTGTTATGTCAGATCAATTGGTATCCGGTATCGTTAAATGGTTCAACGATGAGAAAGGTTTTGGTTTTATTGAGCGCGATAGCGGTGCAGATGTATTCGTTCATTTTCGTGCAATTAATGGAACTGGTCGCCGTACTTTGCAAGAAGGCCAAAAAGTCACCTTCGAAGTTACTCAAGGCCAGAAAGGTCCTCAAGCTGAGAATGTCACGATTGTTTGATCTGGCATAGAACCAAAAAAGCCAAGCAGTTTTGCTTGGCTTTTTTGATTGTGCCTTATCTGGAATTATTCAATTAATCCTAAACTTACCCAGTAAAGTGTATCCGGATCAGCTTCACGCGGTAGTTCAAATGGAATGAACTTATTATCTTCATTTAGATGCTTGCTGTCCGAGAAGCTATTAGCTAATACAGATAAATTCTGTTTTGCTTCGTTGTACAACCCAAGGTCGATATAGGCTTGTATGGTGATTGCTAATGCCTCTTCTACTGCTGGCGTAGAAGGGTAGCTTTTCACGACTTCTTGAGCACGGCGCAATGCTGACATCGGCGCTTTGCGTTTGAAGTAATAATGCGCAATGGAGACTTCATGTTCGGCGATTAGATTACGCAAATACACCATGCGCGCTTTCGCATCCGGTGCAAACTCACTGTATGGATAACGACGTAAAAAGTCTGCAAACTCACTAAACGCTTTGTCGAACTCCGTGGTATCTCGTTCGGCAGGATTTAAGTCCAAATAGCGGCCTAAAAACGTTTCGGCACCTTTGTAAGTTGACAGGCCTCGCATATAGTAGGCGTAATCAATGGCATGATTGTCAGGATAGTTTTTGATAAAACGGTCTGCAGTGGCGTGCGCAGCAGCAAAATTCCCCGCTTCAAACTGAGCATAGATTAAATCTAAACGTGCTGGAATCGAGTATTCGCCAAATGGATAGCGCGTTTCAAGTTCTTTCAGCTGCTCTGCCGCAGTCGTTGGAAGATTGTTATCTAGTGCCTCTTGAGCAAGACGGAAATATTCTTTCTCCGGTAAATCAGGTTCTACAGTTGGTTGATTGGCTGAACAGGCCGTCAAAGCGGTGTAAAAGCCAGCAATTGTCAGAATTCGTGACAATGTCTTATTAAATCCCATGTATAATACAACCCTAGTAAAAGAGGCATAGCATTTTGAAAAATTGCTATGCGATTGGCATATTTCGCGTCACGATGACGCAGCATCGAGCATAGAAAGTTTATTGTATGGCAGAGCGCATTGTAAAAGAAGCCCAAGTTGCATTGGATTTCTCAGGACAGCGATTTGATCAAATTGCTACCGAATTATTTTCAGATTACTCACGTTCTAGAATCCAAAGTTGGATCAAAGATGGAGTACTTCTGGTTGATGGTAAACAGACTAAGCCAAAAGAGAAACTCTTTGGTGGTGAGAAAATCACATTAAGTGTGGAATTGGAAGAGCAGGTAGTACATAACGCTCAAGAAATCCCACTAAACATCGTTTATGAAGACGATGATATTTTAATCATCAACAAGCCAGCAGGGATTGTTGTACACCCAGCGGCGGGGCATCATGACGGGACATTGTTAAATGCTATTTTGCATCATGCTCCGGAAACAGCCACTGTACCCCGAGCAGGTATTGTGCATCGTCTTGATAAAGAGACCACTGGCTTGATGGTAGTAGCGAAAACGCTTCAGGCGCAAACGGATCTCGTTGCTCAGCTGCAAGATCGAAGCATGGGACGTGAATACGAAGCCATCGCTATTGGCGCTATGACCGGTGGTGGTGCAGTTGATGAACCGATTGGCCGTCATCCACATAACCGTCAAAAAATGGCGGTCGAGCCTGTGAATGGAAAAGAGGCGATCACTCATTACCGCCTAGTTAAACGCTACAATAACCACACGCATATCCGTTTGAAGTTAGAAACGGGGCGTACGCATCAAATACGTGTACATATGGCTTTCATTCAGTATCCGCTGGTAGGTGACCCGCAGTATGCTGGTCGACTGAAAATGCCAAAGGGCTGTTCTCCTGAACTTCAAGATGCGCTTAGAGGGTTTCGTCGACAGGCTTTGCATGCGAAAAAGCTCGAGTTGGCTCATCCTGCTACAGGTCAGTGGATGGAGTGGGAGATAGATTTACCGGACGATATGCTTGAAATCTTAGAAGTACTTGAAGCAGATTTGCATAACGGTGGTGAGAACCACTACATGTAACCCGATCAAAAAATATTCCAAAGGCAGCGCTTAGCTGCCTTTTTCTTAGGTGGAAATAACATGGACTCAATCATTACCCCTAATTGGCCTGTGCCGAGTAATATCAAAGCGTTTGTATCTACTCGTATTGGTGGTGTCAGTCAGCAGCCTTATGACAGTTTTAATATGGGAGGGCACGTTGGTGATGTGATGCAAGACGTTATGAGCAATCGTCTTTTGCTGAAAACATTGGCATGTTATCCCGGCGACATTCAATGGCTTAACCAAACTCACAGCACCTTTGTTTTAGAGCTTCCTTCTTCGGAAAAAGATCGTAATGCCGATGCGTGTTACACGAACCAAGCGGATACCGTCTGCGCAGTGTTAACAGCAGATTGTTTGCCTGTTTTGTTTTGTGACCCTAATACATTGCAAGTGGCTGCCGCTCATGCAGGTTGGCGTGGCTTGTGCGATGGTGTGTTGGAAGAGACGCTGAAGAAGTTTTCCAATCCTCAAGATGTTGTGGTTTGGTTTGGTCCTGCTATTGGTCCGGATGCATTTGAGGTTGGCCCAGAAGTTCGCAGTGCGTTCATGGCTGTTGATCCTAAGGCAGAGCTGGCTTTTAAGCCCAGTAGTCACGATGGGAAGTGGTTAGGTGATCTGTATTCGATTGCTCGGCAGCGTTTGTCGAGTCTGGGCTGTTGCAATATATACGGTGGGGAATTTTGTACCTTCAGTGATGTTGAGCGTTTTTATTCCTATCGCAGAGATGGCGTTACAGGGCGAATGGCCTCACTTATTTGGCAAGAATGATGATAGGTGTCAAAAAAATGACACTGCGCCATTGAAAAGCAAAATACTGATCCTATAAAGCAATCAGAAGCTAAATTTTGTTGTCGATTCCTCGGAGGTCAATATGCGAATTGATAGATTAACCAGTAAATTACAAGTAGCTCTTTCAGACGCGCAGTCTGTGGCGCTAGGACACGACCATTCATATATTGAATCGGCCCATTTATTAATGGCCTTATTGGATCAACAAGGTGGTGGAACGCGTCCTATTTTGCAGCAGGCGGGTGTTAATGTTGCCAAGTTTCGAGAGGAACTCAATGCCATTTTAGAGCGTATGCCAAAAGTGAATAATCACGATGGCAATGTTCAAATGTCACCAGAGCTGGGGCGTTTATTAAACTTAGCGGATAAAGAGGCTCAGAAGCGCAAAGATCAATATATCTCGTCTGAGTTACTGCTACTGGCCATATTTGATGGCAAAGACGATGTAACGAAAGCATTAAAAGCAACCGGCGTAACGAAAGCTGATATCGCCTCCGTAGTGGATTCTGTACGTGGTGGTGATGCGGTAAACGACCCTAATGCTGAAGAGAATAGGCAGTCATTGGATAAATATACGGTAGATTTAACGGCGCGCGCTGCGGAAGGTAAGTTGGATCCTGTTATTGGCCGTGATGATGAAATTCGTCGTACAGTTCAAGTGCTACAGCGTCGCCGGAAAAATAACCCAGTGCTTATTGGTGAACCTGGCGTGGGTAAAACTGCTATCGTTGAAGGATTGGCTCAGCGAATCATTAATGGTGAGGTGCCGGAAGGATTAAAGAATAAACGTGTGTTGTCTTTGGATATGGCTGCTTTGATTGCAGGCGCCAAGTATCGAGGTGAGTTTGAAGAGCGCCTAAAAGGTGTGTTGAATGAACTGTCTAAACAGGAAGGTCAAATCATTCTGTTTATCGATGAAATTCACACGATGGTTGGCGCTGGTAAATCGGAAGGCTCAATGGACGCTGGAAATATGCTGAAGCCCGCATTAGCCCGAGGTGAGCTGCACTGTGTGGGTGCAACGACACTTAATGAATATCGCCAATTCATCGAGAAAGATGCTGCCTTAGAACGTCGTTTCCAAAAAGTGCTGGTTGAAGAGCCTAGTGTACTTGATTCGATTGCTATTTTACGTGGTTTAAAAGAGCGCTATGAGGTGCATCATGGTGTCGATATCACAGATTCTGCGATCATTGCTGCAGCTAAGCTATCGCAGCGCTACATAACAGACCGTCAGTTGCCAGATAAAGCCATTGACCTTATCGATGAAGCAGCCAGTCGTATTCGGATGGAGATGGACTCTAAGCCTGAAGAAATGGACCGACTTGAGCGACGTTTGATTCAACTGAAAATTGAAAAAGAAGCGCTGAAGAAAGAAAAAGACAGGGCTTCTAAGCTACGCCTTGAGGAGCTTGAAGGTGAAATAGACGCTTTGCAGAAGCAGTTCTCAGATTTAGAAGAAATCTGGAATGCAGAAAAGGCAGCAGTCCAAGGTGCTCAAAAATTAAAAGAAGAGCTTGAAAGTGTTCGTCATGAGATGGAGGAAGCTCGTCGCCAAGGTAATCTGGCGAAAATGTCAGAGCTCCAATATGGTGTCATTCCGATGTTGGAAGCCGAAATCGAAAAAGCGGCCCTTGCAGAAGAGAGTGAAGCTGTCACTCAGCTGCTCAAGAACCGTGTGACAGAAGAAGAGATTGCAACCGTCGTGTCGCGCTGGACCGGCATTCCAGTAGATAAAATGCTAGAAGGCGAGCGTGATAAATTGTTACGCATGGAAGATGCCTTACATGAATCGGTTATCGGTCAAAACGAAGCGGTTAACGCAGTGTCTAATGCTGTGCGTCGATCTCGTTCAGGTTTGGCTGATCCTAATCGTCCTAACGGTTCTTTCTTGTTCCTTGGTCCAACTGGTGTGGGTAAAACCGAGTTGTGTAAATCGTTGGCGAAGTTCTTATTCGATACTGAACAGGCTATGGTGCGTGTCGATATGTCGGAATTTATGGAGAAGCACTCTGTCGCCCGTCTGATCGGTGCGCCGCCAGGTTATGTTGGCTATGAAGAGGGCGGCTACTTAACAGAAGCAGTGCGTCGTCGTCCATATTCAGTATTGCTGCTGGATGAAGTCGAGAAGGCGCATCCGGATGTGTTTAGCATTCTTCTGCAGGTCTTGGATGATGGACGTCTTACTGATGGACAAGGCCGAACCGTCGATTTTCGTAATACGGTCATTGTGATGACCTCTAACTTGGGTTCAGATGTTATTCAGGAATATCGAGGCAATGAAGAGTACCAAGCCATCAAGAGTAAGGTAATGGAAGTGGTGGGGCAGCATTTCCGTCCTGAATTCATTAACCGTATTGATGAAACTGTCGTCTTCCACCCATTAATGCAGTCGCAAATTAAAGGGATTGCTAAGATCCAGCTAGCGCATCTTAATGAGCGTCTAGTTGAAATGGGGATGGCGATGAATTTAAGTGACGCTGCGATGGAGCGTCTAGCCGAAGTCGGGTATGACCCTATTTACGGTGCTCGCCCATTGAAGCGAGCGATTCAACAATGGATTGAAAACCCTCTGGCAAATGAATTGCTTGCGGGTAAGTTTGTTGCGGGGGATTTGATAAAAGTCGATGTGGCTGGGGACGATATGACATTTGAGGCATTGAAAGAGTCACTTTAAAGTGCGCATTACTTGAAACGAAAAAGCCAGCTTAATTAAGCTGGCTTTTTTATGTCTTTGCATTACGTGCTAGAAAGAGTGTTTAGAAATCCGCAAAGACACCTACGAAGAATCCATCAAATTCGATCTCAGAGTCGATGCTGCCTTCGTTGATATCGAAGTTAGCATTGCGGTAACCGCCTTCTACGCCGACCACAAACGGTGATTGGTATTTAATTTTAAATGTTGTATCACTGATGCTTGAATCACCAGCAGAAATAGCTTTGATTTCACCACCAATTTGAATAGGAAGTGTTGGGATGGTGAAGTAAGCCGATAGGTAACCCGTTGGTAATACAACGCTTTCTGAGGTGGCACTGCTGTTTACGCGAGCATCAATGTTCATATCGCGGATTGAAATGCCAGCATCAAGGTCAAGCCAAGCAAGACCGTCTAAAAACTCATAATAAAGTGTGTAATCTGTACTGTCGATTTTCATGTCGACGTTGTTGCTTTTGCCTTCCATTGAAGAGCCTTGTAAGCGTACATTTGGAATAAGCGGTACTGGATGTTCAAAAGCAATGCCGTAATAAGTGTTGTCTTCGCCAGCAATATCAACGTTAGCAGATTGATTATTGATACGTCCATCAAATGATAAGTCTGGTGAAAATTGTCCAACTTCTGCCGTTAGACCCAAAATATCAGCGTGAGCAGTGCTTGCTAAAATTAATGTAGAGGCAATCAGAGCTTTCTTCATGAAAGGAATCCCTTTTTTGATTTAGATTTCTGTGAATTATATAGAAGCCAATCAAAAAAGCTAAGGAAGAGTATTAAATAGTGAAGAAATTTGAATCTTTAATAGGAGAAGTTTAGATGGCTGGGGTAGCTGGATTCGAACCAACGCATGACGAGATCAAAACCCGTTGCCTTACCGCTTGGCTATACCCCATCAGGACGAGAAGTCGTTCTAACCAGTAGAGCTGAATGTTTTAGGAAGTGCTTGATGGCTGGGGTAGCTGGATTCGAACCAACGCATGACGAGATCAAAACCCGTTGCCTTACCGCTTGGCTATACCCCAATACATCAATATTGGTGGCTATGACTAGATTCGAACTAGTGACCCCATCATTATGAGTGATGTGCTCTAACCAACTGAGCTACATAGCCTTT
>NZ_LTAW01000057.1 GCF_001639725.1 Marinomonas atlantica | reverse complement strand
CCGCAACTTGAACGCTAGGCTCACTCTTCCACTCTTTAAGCAATAACGGCTTCGCTTCGTCGTATTGCTGACGCATACGATATAGCCAAGCACTCTCAACTCGTCCATCCGTCGTATCTTCAGACACTGTTAGTTGCTGTTCTATCGCAACGTCTAGTACTTGTTGATATTGGTCAGGAAGTGATGTCCATAATGGTGCTAATGCGCTTACCGCACGCGAACGCACTCTTGGTTCAGAGTCTTCTAGTAACG
>NZ_LTAW01000056.1 GCF_001639725.1 Marinomonas atlantica | reverse complement strand
TCAGAAGATATAGATCCTCAGCTCCTTGATATGCTTCATCATGAGCTTCCAACTTTATCGGATGACTTCTTAAATAATATACAGAAAACCTTTGCCGATTCAGATAAAGAGGCTCTACGCAGTGCCCAACGTGCCGTACATACCCTAAAAGGTTTGGCAAATATGGCGGGTATTAAAGGCGTGGCAAACTTAGCGCATCGGCTTGAAGATGTAATGGAGTACCTGACAGGGGCTGATCAGTTACCCTCAGGTT
>NZ_LTAW01000055.1 GCF_001639725.1 Marinomonas atlantica | reverse complement strand
GTGAGCTTTACAGGGAACTGGTTCCCTTTATTGGTGACAAACCATTACCCGGAAAAGCCCACCAACCTGTCAAACAGACCGTAAAGCTAATCAATAACGCAACAATACATAAGGGTAATGAATGAAAAAGCTAACATGCTTTAAGGCTTATGATATTCGAGGAAAACTCGAGCATGAGCTCAACTACGACGTGGTTTATCGTATCGGCCGGGCATTTGGTCAATATCTGAATGCAAAGAAAGTCGTGATCGGCG
>NZ_LTAW01000054.1 GCF_001639725.1 Marinomonas atlantica | reverse complement strand
AGTTGCTCAGCAGCAAGCTGCGCTAGAAGCCGCTGTTGCTAAAGCGCTGGATATGGCTTCAGTAAATTCAGATGCTGCTGAGGTCGCTATTACTAAAAGCACTGGCTTGAGCGTCTCCACGCGCATGTGTGAAGTGGAGAACGTAGAGTTTAATAGTGACGGTGCGCTGGGTATCACGGTATATCGTGGGCAGCGTAAGGGCAGTGCGTCAACCTCTGACTTGAGTGAAAAGGCCATTGCACAAACGGTAGCTGC
>NZ_LTAW01000053.1 GCF_001639725.1 Marinomonas atlantica | reverse complement strand
TAATAATCCACAGCGGTCACACTATCGTCAGTAAAATCAGCCAAGGTTTCGAGGAAAAGCGGATGATCGCTTTTCTTACCAACGTGCTGCTCACATAACGACTTCAACTGATCATAAAGTTGATAAAAGACAGTTTCATCATCTCGATCTGCTGCGGAGATTAATGCTTCAGCCAGCTGCTCTACCTGTTTAAATAATTGGGCATTCATAGATTAACTCTCCAACCACACATCTTTAGCCCAATCCCATATTGATC
>NZ_LTAW01000052.1 GCF_001639725.1 Marinomonas atlantica | reverse complement strand
ATAAAGGTAGTAAGTGCAGCACCTTTGTTGCCACGCTCCTCCTTATCAACCTGAACAATAACCTCAGTGCCTTCTTTTAATACTTCTTTAATGCTTGGACGAGAACCGCGGCTTGGTGGCTGCGTGAAGTACTCTTTAGAGATCTCTTTTAGTGGTAGGAAACCATGACGTTCTGATCCGTAGTCAACGAATGCAGCTTCAAGGCTGGGCTCGATACGTGTGATCTTGCCTTTATATATGTTGGCTTTTTTCTGTTC
>NZ_LTAW01000051.1 GCF_001639725.1 Marinomonas atlantica | reverse complement strand
GGCCGCGTGCTGCCCGCCGACTGGTTCGCCGACCTGCTGCTCGGTACCCACGAACGCGGCCTGCCGCAGCGGGCGAAGATGCTGGTCTCCGGTTACTTCGGCAGCACCGCCAACGGCGCCGCGTTCGCCGACTGGCTGGATGAGATCCTGCCGGCCTGTCCGCAGCTGCGTTACTGCCTGGACCCGGTGATCGGCGACACCCATACCGGCCCCTACGTGGAGCCCGGCCTGGAGACGATCTTCGCCGAACGCCTGCT
>NZ_LTAW01000050.1 GCF_001639725.1 Marinomonas atlantica | reverse complement strand
TGAAGCAGAGACCACTGGTGGTTATCTGACAACAGGTGTTATGGAACACGTAAAGCAACGCATTGGTTGGATCATTACGTTGGCACTGTTAGGGATTGTCTCGGGTCTTATTATTGCTCAATACGAAGATACGCTTAGCCAGCTAGTGCTGTTAGCGGTCTATATGCCTGTAATAGCCGCTGCTGGTGGTAATACAGGTACCCAAGCTGCGACATTGGTAATTCGTGCTCTAGCAACTGGAGAGCTAAGAAAGCGTC
>NZ_LTAW01000049.1 GCF_001639725.1 Marinomonas atlantica | reverse complement strand
AAGGTTAATCCTACCTAGCTGGGCGCTTAATACCTAAGCGCCCTTTGTTCTGTCCTCCGCCGCTCAATTCACCAGCAACCAAATTTCATATGGTTGTATAGCCATCTCTTTCAATCTATAGTGTTTGCCTATAACTACAATATAAATGACCCAAGGATTAGGAGTGGTAACATGAAAAAGTATCAAGCATTATTGGCAATGAGCGCTCTTATAGTGATTGCAGGTTGTGCACCATCAAATGAATATCGCAATAACCAAGA
>NZ_LTAW01000005.1 GCF_001639725.1 Marinomonas atlantica | reverse complement strand
TTGGGGTCGCGAGTTCGAGCCTCGTTTCCCGCTCCAAATTCTCTTACTCGATAGAGTAGAGCGCTTCTACGGAAGCACATGATGTGTCCCATTCGTCTAGAGGCCTAGGACACCGCCCTTTCACGGCGGTAACAGGGGTTCGAACCCCCTATGGGACGCCACCGAATTTGTTCTTATGAATGTGGCTCGGTGTAAAATACTGCCACTCTGAAGTACGCTTCAATCACGTCCCATTCGTCTAGAGGCCTAGGACACCGCCCTTTCACGGCGGTAACAGGGGTTCGAACCCCCTATGGGACGCCATTCTTCAATCTGATATGATTCACCTTTCGTTTGAGATCAATCATATGCAGTGGTTCAGAAACTACCTTCCTGACTCCTCATTATCCATCACTGACCGTGGTTTATCCTACGGAGACGGTTTATTTGAGACAATTGCAACGCAATCAGGAAACATCCCCCAACTCGCTATTCATCAAACTCGCATCCAACGCGGCTGTCGTCGATTAGGCTTTAATGTTTCGCCTGAGCAATGGCAAATATGCTGGGAATTTATTGCTCAACAAGCGCTTAAAAGTCCAAATTGCGGCATCAAACTCATGCTCACGCGTGGTTCAGGAGGGCGAGGTTATAGACCGCCTATCGATGCTGTTTACGAGTTCCTTGTCGGTGTTTTTGATGCGCCTAATTACTCAGAGCAACGCAGTGAGGGGGTATCGCTTGTTACGTCTCGTATTCAAACATCGATTAACCCTTCTTTAAGCGGCATGAAGCATTTAAATCGATTGGAAAACGTACTTGCCAAACAAGAACTGGCTGATCGTGCTTATGAAGCGGTTATGTTGGACGCGAATGGACATGTTATAGAATGTGTTCAAAGTAATATATTTTGGATTACACGTGGTGAACTATTCACGCCAGCGCTCTCAAAATCAGGCGTTCAAGGAAGTTGTCGAACAAGTATACTGTCAAATTTTGTCGGTAGTATTAACGTCGGCCATTTCTCATTGACCAGTCTTCAGCAAGCTGATGAAATTTTTGTCAGCAATGCCCTTAGTGGTATTTTACCTGTTGTAAAGTTTGATGACCGTACTCTTCAGATTGGTAAACTAACCCAAACACTCATGGAACAAGTAAATACATAATGAAATTTGTTAAATGGATCATCTTGGCTACTGTATTAGTCATCACTTTAACTTCAGTCGTTGCTACGTGGGCCTATAACGCGCTAACAGAGCCTATGATGGTGTCTGAAAAAGCGACCTTTGATGTGAAACCTGGGGCTTCGATGATAAAGCTTGGTCATCAGTTATCTGAGCGAGGCTGGATTCAGTATCCTCAGCTTACCCGTTTGGCATTTAAGTTGGACCCAACCTTGGTGCCTAAAGTCGGGAAGTATGAGATTAAGCCAGACATGAGCTTAATGGATGCCCTGTCCTTATTTGATTCAGGCGACACATTGTTTTATCCCATTACGTTACTGGAAGGCCATACATTTCGTGATTATCTTGCGGCGATGAAGGTGAAAGGTAATATCGAAATGACCTTATCAGGTCTTACAGATCAACAAATAGCCGAAAAGATGGGGTTGGAGAGCACCTCGCCAGAAGGCATGCTGTTTGCCAATACCTATCGTTATCACGATGGCGATACAGACTTAGATATTTTCATGCAGGCGAATACATTACTTGAGGCCGCTTTAGAAACAGAATGGTCTGGCAAAGCGAAAGACTTGCCGTACAAGACTCCTTATGAAGCATTAATCATGGCGTCTATCATTGAGAAAGAAACTGGTGTACCAGAAGAGCGTCCTTTAATTGCACGTGTCTTTATCAGTCGCTTAGAAAAAGGCATGCGTTTGCAAACCGACCCAACGGTGATCTACGGTATGGGCAATCGCTACAAAGGTAATATCACTCGTGCCGACTTGCGTCGTCATACACCTTACAACACTTACCAAATCAATAGATTGCCACCAACACCTATTGCCAATGTCGGTTTAGAGGCAATTAATGCTGCATTAAACCCCGGTGAGACCAAAGCACTGTATTTTGTAGCGAAAGGCGATGGGTCGCATGTTTTCTCGAATACATTGAGAGAACATAACAATGCGGTTGCACGTTACCAACGTTTTCAAAGACGTAAAGACTACACGTCTGCACCGACACAATAGAGGTAATTATGAACGCACAATTTATTTCTCTTGAAGGCGGTGAGGGGGCAGGAAAAAGCTCTGCGATTCAGTGTATCGAAGCGTGGCTAACTGAGCACGAAATCCCGTATGTATTGACGCGAGAGCCTGGTGGCACACCGATGGCTGAAGAGATTCGTGAGTTAGTTCTGTCTGCTCGTGATGAGCAGGTGGCACCTAATACGGAATTATTGTTGGTCTTTGCCTCCAGAGTTCAGCATTTGAATGAAAAGATACAGCCAGCACTGGCACAAGGAAAATGGGTTATCAGTGATCGTTTTGTTGATTCGAGTTATGTATACCAAGGTGTAGCGCGTGGTATTAACGAATCCGTTATTGATAACTTAGTCGATACCTTTCTTAAAAATCAATTGCCGAATAAAACGTTGTTATTAGATGTCCCAGTAGAGTTGGGGTTGCAGCGCGTACAATCGCGCGGTCAATCAAACCGTTTGGATGGCGAGTCGTTAGCATTTCATCAAAAAGTGCGTGACGGTTTTTTGCATCGGGCCAGTCAAGATCCAGAGCGTTTTGTAGTAGTGGATGCCAGTCAATCTATATCATCGGTAGAGGCCCAGATAGTAGCTCAACTAAATGCTATCATGGCTGGAAATAACGCATGAGTGTTTTGGCACCTTGGCTTATGGCTTACTATGGGCAAGCACAAGAATGGCGTCGTTCAGGCAAGTTTCATCATGCGTTACTTATTAGCGGTATTAACGGTGTTGGCCAGAATGCCTTTGCAGAAGCGCTAACGAAGCTTTTATTGTGTGAACACATTGACCGTGCACCTTGTGGCCAATGCCATAGCTGCCAAGTTGCTCAAGCAGACACGCATCCAGACCTACAGGTGCTTGATGGGCAAGATGGTGGAATAAAAGTAGATGCTGTTCGACAAGTGGCAGCAAAAGTTGCTAATAAACCGCAGCTCGGCTATTCAAAAGTTGTGTTAATACATGAAGCGCATCGTATGAACACCAATGCGGCCAACGCAATTCTAAAAGCGCTGGAAGAGCCACCAGCGGCTACCTACTTTATATTGACTACGCATACCTCCCGCGCCTTGATGCCTACTATTTTGAGCCGTTGTCAGCGTATGTTACTTCCGACACCGAGTGAAGTGCAGGTTACGGAGTGGCTGTATCATGAAGCTAAGGTAGATGTTTCCAAACTCATGTGGTTCTCGCAGACGCCTTATCATTTGTTGGCGTTATCGGGGTCCAATAGCTTTGATATGTTACAGCAGCTTCCTGCTTGGGTAGAGCAGTGGTTGCAAGGCGAAATGCGTACTGACGAGTTCGCTGGGAAGGCTAATAAAGACAATACGGCTGATTTTATTGATGGCTTGTTAGCTTTACTCAGTGCTGCGGTGCAGTACTCAGCGTCTGGTCAATGTAATGCTTTAGTGCAAGGTGCCTGTACTGGTTTGTTAACACGTTACGATATCTATCGTTTAATGGGCTTTGTTCAAAGTCTAACCGAATTGAAGTCACAACTTGATAAAACCCATTTAAACCCCACTATTCAAATAATCGGCGAATTAAATTCTTGGTAAGGTAAATGTTAGTAGATTCTCACTGTCACTTAGACAAACTTGATATAAATGCTTATGAAAACGGTACCGAAGGCGCCATTGATGCAGCACGTGATGCAGGGGTAAGCCAGATCCTGACAATCTCTGTGGATCTTGACAGCTTTGAGAATGTTTATAAGTTTACAGATCGTTCTGGAATCATCGCCAGTTGTGGTGTTCACCCTTTGCATAAAGAAGGCTTGTTACAAGACTCAGAAACCTTGCTTGAAATGTCGCGACGTCCAAAAGTCGTTGCCATCGGGGAGACGGGGCTAGACTATTTTTATGACAAAGAGCCGGAGCTGCATCAAGCGCAAAAAGACAGTTTTGCCGTGCATTTAGATGTGTCGGGGCAATTAGCGTTACCGACGATCATTCACACTCGTGATGCGAAGCAAGACACGTTAGAATTAATCAAAAGTCATGGTGATCAGAGTGTAGGCGGTGTATTGCATTGCTTCACTGAAGATTATGCCATGGCCAGAAGTGCTTTAGATTTAAACTACTTAATTTCTATCTCTGGCATTATTACTTTTAAAAATGCAGAGGATTTACGTGATACTGTGCGTAAATTGCCTTTAGAGTCATTAATTGTAGAGACGGACTCTCCCTATTTGGCTCCTATTCCACATCGCGGTAAAAAGAACGAGCCGAAATATGTGCGTGATGTGGCTCAGTTCGTTGCGGATATTAAGAAAATTCGTTTAGAAGAACTTATGGAAATCAGCTCTGATAATTTTCATCGTAAGTTCTCTAAAGTAAATCGTAACGACGTACTTAACTAATAATTACACCATAATACAGTGTTCAGTGAGCCTGAATGCTGTCCTCAAAAGGACCTGTTAGATGTCAGAAATGGTTCAACCTTTAGCGCCGAGCGCGCTGGCTGCCAAATTACAAGAAGGCAAATTGCCCTTCAAAACATTAAATGAATTAGAGTCACTAAGCGGTATTTTAGGTCAAGAGCGAGCAGTAGAAGCCATTCAGTTTGGTGTGGCTATGCACCGCCCAGGTTATAATATCTTTGTCATGGGTGGCTCTGGAACCGGTCGTTCATCCTATGTGACTAGCTACCTAAAAAGCGAAGCGAAGCGTAAAGAGTCACCAAGCGAATGGGTCTACGTTAATAATTTTAAAGATTATCGCGCACCAAAGGCGATCGAATTTAAACCTGGTCAATCGAAAGAATTTGAGCAAGACATTCGTGCTCTTATTGATGGCTTAATGGGAACATTCCCTGCGGCATTTGAAAATCCTAATTATCAAGAGCAGAAAGGTGCCATTGATCGCGTCTTCAACGAACAATATGAAACTGCGATCAACCGAGTTGAGCGTCATGCTTCAAAGATTGGCGTTGCCATGTTTCGAGATGCCTCGTCAGTCAGCTTTGCGCCTATGCGTGAAGGCAAAGCGCTAGACGAAGCAGACTTCGCCACCCTGTCAGATGAAGAGCGTGATGCGTTCCAAGCAGGTGTGTCTGAACTAGAAGGTATGTTGAACAATGAACTGCTTAGCCTACCAACATGGAAACGAATTTCTTACGAGCAATTGCGAGAGCTGAATCTTGAAACAGTGAAAGAAGCACTGGATCCATTGATTGAACCGCTTTTCAATAAGTATCTTGAAGAAGAAGCTGTACAAAGCTTCTTAAAAGAAATGCGCGAAGACTTAGATAAAGTCATTATCGATCAGTTTGTTGACGATAAAGCGTCTGATAACCGCGATGAAACCAGTCGTCGTGCCATGTACGAAGAAATGTACCTGCCTAATGTCGCGGTGACACACACTTCGGATGGTGGTCAGCCAGTGGTGTATGAGCCTCACCCAACGTACCGCAACTTGTTCGGTCAGGTTGAGTACAGTTCTGATCAAGGCATGTTGATCACAAGCTATCGCTTGATTCGCTCAGGAAGTCTGCATGCGGCGAATGGCGGCTACTTAATCCTTGATGCTGAGAAGCTGCTCACAGATCATTATTTGTGGGAAGCATTGAAACGTGCTCTGAAAAGTAAAACGTTGAAAATTGAGCACCCATACGCAGATATGGGTTTGATGAACACGACGACCTTGTCACCAGAAGATCTTCCGCTGCAAGTGAAAGTTGTGTTGATTGGTTCGCGTGATATTTATTACTTGCTACAAGACGCTGATCCAGATTTCCAAGAGATGTTCCGCGTATTAGTCGACTTCGATGACTCACTAAAACGTAACGATGAAACAGAATTAGCGTTCGCTCGATTATTAAAAGACCGTATTGCGAAAGAAGGGTATTCCGACGTAACGCAAAAAGGTGTGGCACGGTTGATCGAGTACAGCAGTCGTTTGGCTGAGCACCAGAAAGAAATGGCGGCTAAGATTGGCGATGTGTTTGAGTTATTAGGTGAGGCGGACTTTAATCGTCAGCTTGCGAAAGACGAAGTGATTACGGAAGTGCACGTAGCACGAGCGTTGGCAGCCAAAAAAGATCGTACTGGCCGTGTTGCTGAAAAAATCATTGAAGAGATTGTAGACGGCAGTATCTTGCTCGACAGTGATGGAGAAGCCATCGGTAAGATCAATGGTCTGACTGTCATGCAGATTGGTGACAGCAGCTTTGGTGCGCCTGCTCGTATCTCTACGACAGTCTACCCAGGTGGCAAAGGCATCATTGATATCGAGCGCGAATCCAATTTGGGTCAAAACATCCATTCTAAAGGTGTCTTGATTTTGTCTGGTTTTCTTGGACATCGTTATGCGCAAAAATTCCCTTTGGATATTTGTGCATCAATTGCCATGGAGCAGAGCTACGGTTATGTCGATGGCGATAGCGCTTCAACCGCTGAATTGTGTTGTTTGCTGTCTGCATTAGTTAACGTGCCATTGCGTCAAGATCTGGCGATTACAGGCTCATTAAACCAATACGGTCAAGTGCAAGCGATCGGTGGTGTGAATGAGAAGATTGAAGGTTTCTTTAACGTTTGTAGTGCTCGTGGTTTAACGGGAACACAAGGCGTTATTATTCCTAAGTCTAACGTGATCAACTTGATGTTAAGTGATGAGGTAATTGAAGCGGTTGAGGCTGGTAAATTCCGTGTTTACGCGATTGAAAATGCCGATGAAGCACTGCATTTACTGACTGGAGTAGAGCCAGGCGTTCTTGACGCGGAAGGCAATTACCCAGAGGGCACTTTGTCGAATATGGTTTTAAAACGCTTAGAAGAGATTTCTAAACTGGGTCATGAAGACGATGAAGAATCAGAAGAGGATTCGGATAAAGAGAAAAAGAAAGCCGATAAATCAGAAGATGCTAAACAGTCTTAATACTTTCCTTGAGTGCGTTTAATGAAACCTGCTTTGCAGTTATCTGAAACAAGCCAAAAAAGCGAATAATAGAGGTCACCACTGCGAAAGTATGTGGCGACCTCTTTGCGTTTACTAGGGTGATGCCGCTTAAGTACTCTTGGCTTGCGAAAGCTGTCGCCCCCCATCAGACTACTTGAGGCACTCATTGCAGCCTCAATTGCGTTTCGGTCAGAGCATTCTGCTCCAATGGCTGGTTTCAAATAAAGAATAGAGCCTAAAAAAGCGAAGCAAAGCACATTTTTCTTACATAATATTTTATTCATAACATTCGAGTATAAGTGTCATCTGTTAGGTTATCTAAATCATTATTATGCAGTATAACCATATCAATTATTACAATAACCACTAATTTTAATGGGCTTTTAAATGACGCTTAGACGTAAATTTTCTATTTTGGTTTTTGGGTGCGCTGTTTTAACGGCGTTTGTCGTATGTAGTATTAGCTATGTGCAACTTAAAAGCTCCATAGAACAAAATATACATAATGAAATCTCTGCTATAGGTAATGGACAGGTTGAAAAAGTGGTCGAGTGGGCCAGCTCCAAAGAGTCTGCTGTTGCTGCTCTGGCAAGCTATTTATCTTCCGCTGAAGTATCTCAATTGACATTACAGCAGGCCACGGATGCTGGTCGTTTTGCGATTAGTTATTTTGGTTCAGAGCAAGGCGTTATGCTGCAAAGTGATCCAAACGATGTATTACCATCGGATTATGACCCAAGAAAACGCCCTTGGTATAAAGCTGCTAAGAATAGTAACGGGGTTGTTTTTACATCACCTTACGTCGGAGCTTCTACAGGTAAGCTAATGATTACAGCTGCACAGTCTGTTACGAGAAACGGTCAGTTAATTGGTGTCGCAGGGGCCGATATCAATCTAGATGATGTGACAAGCGGTATTTTGGATGTACAGCTATCAGGTACTGGACATGCTTATTTGGCCAATAAAGATGGCTTAGTGTTAGCGGATAACCAAACACAAAACTATAACAAAACGGTTGAAAGCGTATTTGGCTATCAATTATCAGAATTGAAAAGCGGTAAGTTGGAGGCTATCAATGGAAAGCTTATTGCTAAATATGATGTTCCTAATACTAATTGGACTATCGTGTTCGAATTAGACCGTGAGTCTGTAATGGCACCGTTAAACACTTTATTGTTTACTTTAGTCCCTGCCGCACTTTTGGTGTCACTGATTATTTCTTTGTTGATTTCTGTGATCAGTTCTAAATTACTTGTTGGTATAACGAAAGTTAGTGTTGCACTAGAAGAAATAAGTAAAGGTGAAGGTGATTTAACGAAACGCATTGAAGTAGATAGTAAAGATGAAGTGGGTCTATTGGCATCACACTTCAATGAGTTCCTCGGGACGTTGAGTGGCCTAATTCGTGATATTAAGTCTATGTCCAGTAGCTTGAATTCATTAGCCCACAATTCTAAAACGCTTTCACAACAGTCAAGTAAAGAGCTTAATGTGCAGCTGAATGAAATCACCATGGTCGCAACTGCTGTCAGTCAATTATCAACGGCGACTCAAGAGATTGCCATCAATGCTGAGCATACAGCTGGTGCCTCTCAAGAAGCTGCCGAAAGTAGTAATGAAGGCAGTCGTGTCGTTAATGCGGCGCAGACTGAAATTAAGAACTTGGCAAATGAGGTGCATCAAGCGTCCGAGATCATTACCAATCTTGATACGCATGTTCAAGGGATCAGTTCAATTCTACTTACCATTCAAGACATCGCGGAAAAAACAAATCTATTGGCTTTGAATGCAGCGATTGAAGCCGCAAGGGCTGGTGAGCAGGGGCGTGGCTTCGCAGTTGTTGCTGATGAAGTACGTTTGTTGTCGCAAAGGACTCAAAGTTCGACAGAGGAAATACGCGATAAAATTGAAGGGCTTAATTCCGTTACATTAAACGTTGTATCATCAATGAAGCGTTCAACTAAAATTGCAGACGGAGCCGTAACCGAGTCGGCTGCCGCTGCTATGGCGCTAGACTCCATTCTTCAAGCCGTCCATAAAATTAGTGATATGGCAATGCAAATTGCAAGTGCGGCTGAAGAGCAAAATATTGTTACTAGTGATATTTCGAAGAATAGTATTTCAATTCAAGAGATTTCACAGAAACTTTCAGGTGAAGCAAGTCAAACTGCTGATGGCGCAGAATCGTTGGCTCAATTGGCAGATCGTTTAGAGCATCAAATAGCAAGATTTAAGGTGTGAAACTAAAAGACACTGAAATATATTTTGTTTTTCAGGAACCATACTGTGTAAACTGGTTCTGTATAAGTTCTAAACATCACTTAACAAATAAAGGAGAGATTAAATGTTAAGTAAAAAAGCTTTATTAGGCGGACTGATCATGTCAGTTGGCGCGGTATCATTTTCTTATGCTGACTGTGACGGTACTGCATTGCATGACAACATGGGAAGCCTAAAAACCGAGATGAAGAGTCTTGCTTTTGATGTTAAAAAAGAAAATTTTGCATCAGCAGATCAGCGTATTGATACGATTATTGCTGTGCTAAAAGAAGCTCGTGAAGAAACGCCTTACCTTTTTGTAGAGAAAGGACTATCTGGAGACAAGTTGGCTGCACGTAAGGCTGATTACCAATCTGTAATAGATGAAACCATTACTGCTTTCATGGCGCTAGATGGTGCTTTAGAAGCGAAAGACAGTAGCAAGGCAAAGACCATGCTTGGTGAAATTGGTAAATTGCGCAAAAAAGGTCATAGAGCATTCAAAACAGATTGCTAATGAGTTTGTCTTCAGCGTGACCTAATTGAACTTGATTGCTACAATAGATACCTTGTTAGAGAGGTTAATTATGGCTCGCGTTAAAAAATCCCGAAGCATGAAAGGGAAACTTGGTCAAACTGGTACCAAGGAAATGCATAAAGAGCAGAAGAAGGCTCGCAAAGCTGCGAATCCTACTCGTTTTGATGCAAAGAAAGAGAAGCAACGTAAAGAGCAAGCTAAGAAAAAGCTTGAACGCCTTGGCCTATTGCCAGAGCCTGAGGCGGTTCAGCAAAAAGTTCGTCCTAAACGCTTCACGTTTACTCCTAAAGTGGATGAAACAGCGAAGAAAGTTGATACGAATAAAGTTAACGAAGAAGATACAGTCGTTAATGATTTGCTTGATGCGTTCACTGAAGAAAACTAATAATAAAACTAAAAGGCTGCATTCACATGCAGCCTTTTTTTGTGCCTGATATTTTTTAAGGAAGCTTTGGATGGAAATAAAAGCGACTGTTCCTGCACAGAGTGTTCGGTATCTTCTCAATGCGGTCGAGAATCAAGGTTGTGATATTGCGCCGTTGTTAAGTGAAGTAGGATTGTCTCGCTCTGAAGTAGAAGAAGCGAAAGGTATCTCTGTATACCGTTATGGTTTGCTGTATCAGCGTATTATGCAGATGATGAATGACGAGTCGTTCGGTATCTTGAGCGGTGGTCGAATGCCAAAGGGTTCATTTCGTATGATGTGCCTGTGTATTTTGCATTCAAAAAACCTTGGCCAAGCTCTTAAGCGTTGCAGCGATTTTTATGAAATTTGTCGTGGTCCAACCATCAAACCTATCGTTGTGAAAAAAGGGCGTTTTGCGAAAGTGACGTTTGCACCGGTAGAATCACTTGAAGACACTACTAATGTTTCTTTAGATAAAGCATTTGATTCACCTGAGCGTGTGCGTACCACGCTTTCAATGTGGCATCATTTTATTAGCTGGTTTATCGGGCGCCGTTTGGTATTAAAAGCCGCTTATTTCACCGCAGCAAGACCAGATGATGTGGAGTACTACCAGACACTTTTTCAATCTGATGTAAAGTTCTCGCAACATGGCAATGCATTAGTGTTCCCTGCCTCTTATCTAGACATGCCTTTGGTACAGAACGACGACAGTTTACGCAGCTTTCTCAAAACGGCACCTTATCAGCTGTTAGTCATGGTCGATAATGACAACAGTTTAAAATCTCGAGTGATTTCTATTTTGGGGAAAGATTTCTCACAGGAAATGTTATCTGCTGAAGAAGTCGCATCCATGTTAAATATGAGTGTTTCAACGTTACGTCGTCGCCTTACAGAAGAAGATACTTCCTTCCAACAAATCAAAGATGAATGTCGAAAAGAAGCGGCGATCACCTACATTAATGCACCACAGCTTTCGTTTAATGAGATTGCAGCATTGATGGGGTTTGAAGAGCCCAGCGCATTTTATCGCTCTTTTAAGAAGTGGACTGGTATGACGCCAGGCGAATATCGTAAACACGCCGATTATCAAACGCTGAATTGACCCATAATGCTTGTGAGCCTATTTGTTAGCAAAATCGCAACCATTTGCCATTGTTGAATAGGCTCTAATTATCCACTCTTAAAAATAAAAAAATGAGGAGTCAATCGATGAGTGGTTACCGCTATCCAGCCCAAGAAGTACAGTTTTGCTTAGAGCATATTGCAGGCATTGAGCGACTGGAGCCACATTTCCCAAATTATGGTGCAGATCTTCTTGAGCCTATTTTATCTGAAGCTGCTAAGTTTTCTGAACAGATCGTTGCACCAAGTAATCGGTTGGGTGATTTAACACCGCCCAAAATGGTGGAGCGTTGCGTCCAAGAAACGCCAGAATTCAAAGCGGTCTATGAGGCTTTACAAGATGCTGCATGGACGACGTTGAGTGCCCCTGAGCAATACGGTGGGCAAGAGCTTCCGCGAGCACTCGAAGTTGCTTTCAATGAGGGAATTCAGTCTTCTAATCTATCTTTTTCGTTATGTCCGTTGTTGACTCAAGGTGCTGTTGATGCCATTGAAACTCACGCAAGTGATGAGTTAAAAAATACCTACTTGCCAAATATGGTGTCTGGTAGATGGACTGGCACCATGAACTTAACTGAACCGGGTGCGGGTAGTGATTTGGCCGCTATTAAAACTAAAGCGGTTCCTGATGGCGAGCAATATCGAATTTACGGGCAAAAAATCTACATTACTTGGGGTGATCATTTGATGAGTGAAAACATCATTCATTTGGTGTTGGCTCGTTTGCCGGATGCACCTGAGGGCGTGCGGGGGATTTCGTTATTCTTAGTGCCTAAATATCTGTTGGATGGCAACGGTCATCCAGGTCGTCGCAACGACGTATACCCGTTATCGATCGAGCACAAAATGGGTATTCACGGATCACCGACCTGTGTGATGCAATTTGGCGAAAGCGAAGGTGCAATTGGTTATCTAGTTGGCCAAGAGAATAAAGGCCTTGCCGCCATGTTTACGATGATGAACAACGCACGTCAAAGTGTTGGCTTGCAAGGCTTAGCGGTGGCAGAGGCCGCCTACCAAATGGCTTTGGATTACTCCTTTGATCGTGTTCAAGGCGCTAAAAAAGGTACGAAAGGCAAAGTTGTGATTGCAGAGCATGGCGACGTGAAGCGTATGTTGTGGCAAATGGCGAGTACTTTATCTGCGATGCGAGCCTTGATGTACACCGCCTCAGTGGAAAGCGATTTATCTGATCAAGATGGACAGCATTTGGCTCGAACCGAACTCTATACGCCGATCGTTAAAGGTTGGCTGACTGAGATGGCGCAAGAGATCGTTTCATTGGCAGTGCAGGTTCATGGCGGCATGGGTTACATTGAGGAAACTGGTGTGGCTCAGCTCTTTCGAGATGCACGAATCTTGCCTATCTATGAAGGAACCAATGGCATTCAGGCGTTAGACCTTGTAGGAAGAAAGCTCCAAGGAGATCAAGGGATTGCATTAACGGCACTAATCGAAGACATTCGTACCGACTTGAATCATTTTAGTGGAACGGCGCATTCAGATACTCTTGCTGACTATGTGAACCTTATCGAGCAATCGAAAGCGATGTTGTTAAACAATGATGTTGAATCCAGCGAAGCGGCATACGACTTCATGATGCTCTCTGGTTTTACCGTTGGTGGCTGGCTGCTGCTGAAAGGCTATCAAAGTGATCAAGCAAGTAAGGCATGGCAAGCCAAAACCGAATTTTACTTTAATCATGTAATTGTTCGCGGCCGATACTATTTTGATTCGTTAAAACAATTTGAATCCAGTAAGCCGATACCTTCTGCAGAACTGCTAAAATAATACAAATCGTAAATAATATATTTATATTACTTTTCTGTGCGGGCAGTGATGCCCGCTATAACTAAAAATAATGATATTTTGAGAAATCCTATGGTTTCCCTATAGCCAAACAAACAGAGAGTCCGCAATAATAGAGCTCTTAATTAAGGAGCTAGCAATGCAAATATGGGTGGATGCCGACGCGTGTCCTAACGCAATCAAGCCAATTCTTTTTAAAGCGGCTGAACGCTGTGAAGTGCTTTGTACTTTTGTTGCGAATATGGCAGTTGCCTTACCACCGAGTAAATGGCTGGTGCGAAAAGTTGTGCCAAGTGGTTTCGATGAAGCCGATACTTACATTGAAGAAAATGTCTCTCCAGGTGATGTCGTCATTACCTCCGATATCCCGCTTGCCTCTGATTGTATTGCCCGTGGTGCGTTAGTATTAACGTCCAAAGGTGAGCAGTACACTACTGATAACATCAAACAAAAGCTTGGTATGCGTGACTTTATGGATCAAATGCGCTCTAGTGGATTTGATACCGGCGGCGCCGCACCGTTTGGTGATAAAGACAAAGCAGCCTTTGCCAATGCGCTGGATCGACTGCTAGCGAAACGCGTACACTAAATCATTCCTCTGTTGAGGAATGATTTGCTAAGCAATCCCAATGTTTAGCAAATCATTCACAGTTTGGGGTTTAGTATGAAAAAAATTGTAGTATTAGGTGGTGGTGCAGGGGGCTTAGAACTTGCAACCCGTTTAGGTCACAGCCTAGGCAAGCGTAAGCATGCACAAGTTACCTTGATTGATCGTTCTCAGACGCATATTTGGAAGCCGCTGTTGCATGAAGTGGCCACTGGCTCGATTGATATTAACACTGATGGTCTTAACTATCGCGCCCACTCTACGAAACACCACTACACGTTTAAGCTGGGTACCGCTTATGAAATTGACGCCATTAATAAAACGATCAGCTTGACGTCCATAAGCGATGATAAAGGCCACGAAGTCTTACCTGCTCGAAAAGTTGATTACGATATTTTAGTGTTAGCTGTTGGCAGTGTTAGTAATGATTTTGGCACGCCTGGGGTGGCAGAGCACTGTTATTTTCTAGATTCTCATCGCCAAGCGGAACGCTTTCAGCAAGCGCTTTTAACGCAGTTCTTGCGAATTCATCAACTCCCTGGAGATCAAAAATTAAATATCTCTATCGTCGGGGGCGGCGCAACTGGCGTAGAGTTATCTGCTGAACTTTTCCATGTGGCAGAGCTGCTTAAATCTTACGGTATGGAAGAAATTACCTCTGAGAAGGTAAATATTGAACTGATTGAGGCAGGACCTCGTATTCTTCCAGCGCTCCCTGAACGTATCGCTAACAACGCTAAGAAAGAATTAGAGCTACTTGGTGTTAATGTCCTAGAAGATACCTGTATTACTGAGGCAAGTTACGAAGGCTTGATGACAAAAAAAGGTGAGCTTCACAAAGCAGATCTAATGATTTGGGCAGCTGGTGTAAAAGCACCGAAATTTCTCAGCGAGATTGAAGGACTTGAAACCACACGTAACAATCAAGTCTTAGTGAAAAGCACTTTGCAAAGTACAAATTATGACGATCTTTATGTTATCGGTGACTGTTGTGCCTGTAAGCAAGCCAATGGCTCATTCGTGCCACCGCGTGCTCAATCTGCTCATCAAATGGCAGCATTAGTACACGATAATATTGTGGCTGAGTTTAAAGGTCAGCCCCTCCAAGAGTACGAATACAAAGACTATGGCTCACTGGTTAACCTCAGTAAATACAGCACGGTTGGCAGCTTAATGGGTAATTTGATGAAAGGGTCTATGTTTGTAGAAGGCCGCTTGGCTCGTTTCGTTTACGTATCCCTGTATCGTCTGCATTTGATTGCTATTCATGGCTGGTTTAAAGCAATAATCATTATGGCAGCACAACGTGTCGGCAAAGTCGTTAAGCCAAAACTTAAGTTGCACTAAACCCTAGTGCTGCAAGGCATCCAGATTGAAAAAGGGGGCGCTTCATTGAGGTGCCCCTTTTTTATGTGGTGTCTATTTCATATAAACTGTATAAATGTACAGTATTTTGTTTTACATTATGTTCTTAGTTATTTTCCCAAGGTACACTGAATTAGAGGGTAATATCAGTTTACTGTTCTCAAACTGACCGATCCTTAATCCCTCAGGCATAACGATATCTTTGATCTCATAACTTAAAGGAGAGGTAAAGTGCCCCTGATCACCTACGTTAATGCCGACGAGAAGCATTTCTTCATCATGAGTACGGGTAAAGACCAAGATATCCTTATCGCTGAACAAGAACTCGATGTCACCAGAGATAAGTGCCGGGTGGTGTTTTCTAAAATGTAAAAAGTCCCGATACGCGTGCAAAACAGAATGACGATCACCTTGTTGCTCGGAAACCGCTATAGGTAGATGCAAGTCGCTGATTGGCAACCAAGGGGAGTGATGGTTAGAAAATCCTCCAGTCGGTTTGTTCTCCCATGGCATTGGGGTTCGACAACCATCTCGACCTTTAAATTCGGGCCAAAAATTGATACCAAATGGGTCGACAAGTTGTTCAAATTCAAGCTGCGCTTCAGGTAGGCCCAGTTCTTCACCTTGATATAGACAAACGCTACCGCGTAAAGATAAAAGCATGGCCATAAACACCTTACTCTTAGCCCCAGAGGCTTTCCCATCATTCCAGCGTGAAGCGACACGTTCAACATCGTGATTGCTCATCGACCAGCAAGGCCAGCCATCACCCAATCCTTCTTCGATGGATGTCATGGTGTTATGGATATGCGTCATGCTACTGTCATGCGTGAGCAGATCAAACGAATAACACATATGAAGCTTGTTGTTACCTTGCGTGTATTCGGCCATGGTTTTCAGTGAAAAGTCACAGCCTACTTCGCCAACTGTTGTTGTGCCTGTATATTTATCCAGTAGTGTTCGAAGGCGCTCTAAAAAAGCAATGTTTTCGGGGCGTGACTTATCGTACAGGTGCAACTGGTAGCCGTAAGGATTGTCCATACTGACGCCAATACTGCCTTCGACAACCTCTTGTTTTGGTGGGTTATCGCGCAGCTCAAGGTCATGGAAGAAATAATTGGCCGTGTCTAAGCGGAAGCCGTCCACACCTCGGTCTAACCAGAAACGCACGCTGTCAAGTAATGCGTCGACAACATCAGGGTTATGGAAGTTTAAATCAGGCTGACTGTCTAAAAAATTGTGTAGATAGTACTGTCTACGACGGCTATCCCAATGCCAAGCTGGGCCACCAAAAACCGATAGCCAGTTATTGGGAACGGTGCCATCAGGCTTAGCATCCACCCAGACATACCAGTCTGATTTATCGTTGTCTCGGCTAGAACGCGACTCTTTAAACCAAGGGTGTTGATCCGATGTGTGATTGAGCACTTGGTCAATGATGACTTTAATATTGTGTTGGTGCGCTTTTGCAATGAGTTCATCAAAATCGGCTAGTTCACCAAAGATTGGGTCAACGTCACAATAATCCGATACGTCATAACCAAAGTCTTTCATGGGCGAAGTGAAAAAAGGTGACAACCAAATCGCATCAACACCGAGAGATGCAATGTAGGGCATTTTTTGTGTAATGCCTTTTAGATCACCGATACCATCGCCATTTGAATCCATAAAACTACGTGGATAAATTTGATAAATTACGGCACCGCGCCACCAATCCGTCGTTTCTTTGCTCATCGTATACCCCTTATAAAACAAACATCTATATGTTTACCCTAGCACTAATTTTCACTAAAGCGTGTGAATTTTGATTAAGGATCAGGAATTCATTGATTGCGCTTGTAACAGCTCAATAAAGGCCGATGCTGCTCGACTTAGTGTTCTTTGCTTATGATGAATCACGCCCAGTTTACGTTCTACGTTTAAGGCGGGTAGGTTTACCACCGCTAATTGATCGTTGACCACCGTTGATGGAATTAATGACCAGCCCCAGCCAATACTGACTAACATGGCTAATGTGTCTAGGTTGTTGGTGTTCATTTTGACTTGTGGCCGCACGCCATTAACCGCGAAGACTTTCTCAGCGATCTGACGAGTAAAGGTGTTTTCGTGTGGCAAGACACACGGGTATTTTGATAGTTCAACCACGTCCACGTCATCCAGTTGAGCCAGCGGGTGATCAAGGCTGACCACACATTGTAACGGGTCCGACCAAATCGGAATGGCATTGAGCATGTTTTCTGACTGAGAGGACAGGGTAATGATGCCAATTTCCGCTTCACCCTTGATAATTTGACGGTGCGCATCTTCTGATTGAGTAAACTCAATTTTTATTTCCGCCTGCGGATATTCAAGCTGGAAACGCTTCAGCGTCTTAGGAAGGCGATGCAAACCAATATGGTGACTGGTAGCAATGTTCAGCTCACCAGACACATCGTCCATTTGTAACGTCATGCTACGTTTAATATCATTTAAGTCATTGGCGAGGCGCTTCGCTTTGGGTAACAGCCGCGTTCCGGCCTCGGTTAAGTGTATTTGACGGCCAATGCGGTCAAATAATTTTACATTTAAATTCGACTCTAGTGCAGCAATGCGTTTGCTGACCGCTGGCTGTGTGATAAACAGCGCATCGGCAGCGTCCGAAAAGGAGTGCGTTTCTGCCACTTTGATAAACGTTAAAAGCTCTTGTATGTCCATCATTCCAAATAATTATCCAAAATATGAAAAATATGAATTGGAGTAATTTAAGTACACGCAGTACTATTACGCAATGCTTAAGTAGGAGAGAAAGCAATGGCAAAAACACTTTACGACAAGTTGTGGGATAGCCACCTTGTTCAACAGCGTGACGATGGTAGTGCATTAATCTACATCGACTTACAACTGCTTCACGAAGTAACGTCGCCGCAGGCGTTTGAAGGTCTACGTCTTCACGGCCGTAAACCTTGGCGTTTAACGTCAAGCCTTGCTACGCCAGATCACAACGTTCCAACAACAGTGGAAGAACGTAAGAGTGGCGTGAATGGCATCGCCGATCCAGTATCGAAAATCCAAGTGACTACTTTGGACGATAACTGTGACGAATTCGGTATCACAGAATTCAAAATGACCGATATCCGTCAAGGTATCGTTCACGTAGTGGGCCCAGAGCAGGGCGCAACGATTCCGGGTATGACGGTTGTGTGTGGTGATTCACATACATCGACTCATGGTGCATTCGGCGCATTAGCACACGGCATCGGTACGTCAGAAGTGGAACACGTGCTAGCCACTCAGTGTCTAGTTCAGAAAAAAATGCGCAACATGCTAGTACGTGTAGACGGTGAGTTATCGCCTTATGTCACGGCAAAAGACGTTGTGTTGGCGATTATCGGTGAAATCGGTACGGCCGGTGGTACCGGTTACGCCATCGAATTCGGCGGTTCAGCGATTGCATCGCTGTCAATGGAAGGTCGTATGACCGTGTGTAACATGGCGATTGAAGCCGGTGCACGCGTAGGTTTGATCGCCGTTGACCAAACGACCATCGACTACGTTAAAGATCGTCCGTACGCACCGAAAGGCGCACATTGGGACATGGCTGTCGAAGCATGGAAAGATTTAGTGTCTGACAAAGACGCAGAATTTGACGAAGTGGTTGTGCTAAATGGTGCCGACATCAAGCCACAAGTAACTTGGGGTACGTCGCCTGAGATGGTAATCGCCATCGATCAAGACATCCCGCGTCCAGAAGACCAAGCTGATGCAGTGACACGTGACGGTTATGCTCGTGCTTGGAAATACATGGGCCTTGAAGGCAAGAAAACCCTTGCGGACATTACGCTAGATCGCGTATTTATCGGCTCTTGTACCAACTCTCGTATAGAAGATTTACGCGCAGCAGCGGAAGTCGTAAAAGGCCGCAAAGTCGCTGACACGTTGACGCAAGCCATCGTTGTACCAGGTTCTGGTTTGGTAAAAGAGCAAGCCGAGAAAGAAGGCTTAGATAAAATCTTCACTGAAGCAGGTCTTGAATGGCGCGAGCCAGGCTGTTCCATGTGTCTTGCGATGAACGCTGACAAACTGGGTCACGGCGAACATTGTGCGTCAACATCAAACCGTAACTTTGAAGGTCGTCAAGGCTTCGGTGGTCGTACGCATTTGGTGAGCCCAGCAATGGCAGCCGCCGCTGCGATTGCCGGTCACTTTGTAGACGTAAACGAATTGGTTAAACACTAGGAGTCAGCGATGCGCCCATTTACAACACACACAGGTATCGCAGCGCCTTTAGACTTGGCCAACGTTGATACTGATATGATCATCCCAAAGCAGTTCTTGAAATCCATCAAGCGCACAGGCTTTGGTAAAAACTTATTCGACGAATTACGCTACGAAGACGAAGGTCAGCCAGACCAAGAATGTACTGGCCGTCCGCTACGTAAAGACTTCGTTCTAAACCAAGACCGTTACCAAGGCACCAGCGTCTTACTTGCTCGCAGTAACTTTGGTTGTGGTTCAAGCCGTGAGCACGCGCCTTGGGCATTGGATGATTTCGGTATTCGTTCTGTGATCGCGCCAAGCTTCGCCGACATTTTCTACAATAACTGTTTCAAAAACGGCTTACTTCCGATTGTACTTAAGGAAGAAGAAGTGGATCAGTTGTTCGAAGAAGTCGAAGCAAACGAAGGTTACGAGCTCACCGTTGACCTAGAAAATCAGACGGTTAAAACACCGTCTGGCACAGAATTCAGCTTCCAAGTAGACGCGTTCCGTAAACATTGTCTATTAAACGGTTTGGATGACATCGGCCTAACACTACAGCAAGCCGACGCGATCCACGCCTACGAAGAAAAACGCATTCAAACAGCGCCTTGGTTATTCGAAGCGCGCGCATTGTAAGGAAAGAACATGTCTAAGAAAGTATTAGTATTGCCGGGTGACGGTATTGGCCCAGAGATCGTTGAACAAGCGGTTCGCGTACTAGACGCAGTAAACGCTTCTTTTGACTTAGGTATCGAGCATGAATCCGCATTAGTAGGCGGTTCTGCCTACGATGAAACGGGTTCTCCACTACCTGAAACAACGTTAGACAAAGCTAAAGCCGCAGATTCTATCCTGCTGGGTGCCGTAGGCGGCCCGAAATGGGATGGCCTAGACATGTCCGTTCGACCTGAAAAAGGTCTATTGGGTCTGCGTTCTAATCTTGAGCTATTTGCCAATTTGCGCCCAGCGATCCTATACCCACAATTGGCCGATGCGTCGAGCTTGAAGCCTGAAATCGTGGCGGGTCTAGACATTTTGATCGTACGTGAATTGACTGGTGGTATTTACTTCGGTCAACCACGAGGCATCCGCACGCTAGAAAACGGCGAGCGTGAAGGTTTCAACACTTACGTGTACAGCGAGTCTGAAATTCGCCGTATCGCGCATTCTGCCTTTGAAGCAGCACGTCAGCGTGGCAAACGCGTGTGCTCTATCGATAAATCCAACGTACTGGAAGTGACGGTTCTTTGGAAAGAAGTTATGGAAGAAGTCGCCAAAGAATACCCAGATGTTGAACTGTCGCACATGTTGGTTGACAACGCTGCAATGCAGCTGGTGCGCGCACCGAAGCAATTTGACGTCATGGTAACCGGCAACATGTTCGGTGATATTTTGTCAGATGCGGCAGCCATGTTGACAGGCTCTATCGGTATGCTACCTTCTGCTTCTCTGAACGCAAAAGGTCAAGGCATGTACGAGCCTTGTCACGGTTCAGCACCCGATATCGCAGGCAAAGGTATCGCAAACCCATTGGCGACGATCCTTTCTGTTGCTATGATGTTGCGCTACTCATTAAATGCAAAAGATGCAGCGGACGCGATTGAAGCCGCTGTAAGCAACGTGCTTGACCAAGGTCTTCGCACAGCAGATATCGCTTCAGAGGGAAGCGAAACAGTAAGCACATCACAAATGGGTGATGCTGTACTTGCTGCATTAAGCGCTTAATTCATAATAATTAAGCATTAACTCGGGATACTGCTCTTGGTATGAGTAGACCCACCCTAAAAAAGGTAAAAAACCATGTCAAAACACACTGTAGGTTTAGTCGGCTGGCGCGGAATGGTAGGTTCTGTGCTGATGCAACGTATGCGTGAAGAGAACGATTTCGATCACATTGATCCAGTGTTCTTCTCTACGTCCCAAACGGGTCAAGCTGGCCCAGATATTGGTAAGGACATTCCACTTCTACAAGACGCAATGGATATTGAGTCACTTAAAAAGATGGATGTCATTATTACGTGTCAAGGTGGTGACTACACCAAAGCGGTCTACCCACAGTTGCGTAATGCTGGTTGGAATGGCTACTGGATCGACGCCGCGTCTTCGCTGCGTATGGACAAAGATGCCATCATCGTCCTAGACCCAGTTAACCAAAACGTGATCAAGCAAGGTTTGCAAGATGGCGTTAAAACCTACGTGGGTGGTAACTGTACTGTTTCATTGATGCTTCTTGCACTGGGTGGCCTGTTCGAAAAAGGCCACATCGAGTGGATGACATCCATGACATACCAAGCGGCTTCGGGTGGCGGTGCACGTCACATGCGCGAATTGATCAACCAGTTTGGTCTATTGAACGCAGAAGTTGCGTCTGAGTTGGCTGATCCAGCCAGTGCGATCCTAGACATCGACCGTAAAGTGGCAGAGAAAATGCGTTCTGGTACGCTTCCAGCTGACCAGTTTGGCGTACCACTAGCGGGTTCTTTGATCCCTTACATCGATAGCCAACTTGATAATGGCCAAAGCCGTGAAGAGTGGAAAGCACAAGCGGAATGTAACAAGATCCTAGGCATCGACGGCAAGCCAATCCCAGTGGACGGTCTATGTGTCCGTATCGGTGCGATGCGTTGTCACAGCCAGGCGTATACCATCAAGCTAAACAAAGACATCCCAGTCGCGGATATCGAAGGCTTGTTGGCCGAGCACAACCAATGGGTTGATGTGGTACCAAACGACAAAGAAGCAACAATGCAGCGTCTAACGCCAACAGTTGCGACTGGCACACTTGGTATCCCAGTTGGTCGTATCCGTAAACTGAACATGGGCCCTGAGTACATCAGCGCCTTCTCAGTCGGTGACCAACTACTGTGGGGTGCAGCAGAGCCACTACGTCGTATGTTGCGTATCCTGATTGAAGGCTAATTGGCTTTTGGTTGGATTGAGTTAGAAAGACCCGCTGTCGAGAGATGGCGGGTTTTTTGTTTATGTATTAATTAAATGGACTTGAAAAATGTGTTATCAAAACAACTTCAGAGATGCTATTGAAAAAATTACAGATGAAGCACTTGATCAAACTGAGCCCCCACACTCTCTTTTAGATTTCTCTATTTGGCATTTACTTACTGTTAGTGAAGATAGAACACGTATGTTTTTTGCTAGCTGGATAGAGGCTGATGAGTTTCATATTTTTAATTTTGTTGATGGAATTAAGTACTCATTAAGACACTCAATTTCTCATGTAGTGAAAAAAAATGTTAACGCAAAAGTAAAATTACCCAAAAAAACTATACCGCAAGCATATACTAAGGCTGCAGCTCTTCTTGAAGAGGCGGATAAATACGAGAATATTTGTCGGTTGATCGCTTCAACATATAACAACAGGGGGGTGTTTTTAAAAAAAGGCGATACATATAAATTAGAAGTAAATGAGCTTGTAGATATACGATATAGCGTCTTAGAAGGCTTTGGACATGGGGCTGATATTGTTAGCGACATCACTGGAGTGCTTTATCGTTGGTTAAAGTCAGGGCCAATTAATCTCAAAGAAAATGTAATTGATTCGACTATTAGTAACTCAGTATATCTGAAAAAAGGGAAAGTTAGCTATAGCTATAAACCAGCTATTAGCTTTGGCCTCTCAAGAAGTTTTCCGCAAAGAGATCAAATTATACCTGTTGATTTTGAATTTAAATGGGGTAAAGCATATAAAACTCACTCTCTTATAAACTCTTTGTTTGTCCGTTGTTTTTATCATGTTCTAGCTGTTGAACTCGCAGCTAGGAAACTTTCCATAGATGGCGGAGCTGAGTCTTGTTTAGTCTTGTTAATTTCCAGAAAACAGCTTTGTGAAGATCTACAGGTTTTAGCAGATTTTTCTGAAGTAGATGTCATGTCTTTCATTGATTACATAACCTTTGGAAATAGCGCTCATACTCCTGATATTGCAATTCAGCCACTTTATAAGTCTAAATGCGGAATGCTAATGGTACCTTGCTATTTTATATTAAATAGTAATATGCAAAGGAATTTACTGTCTCTTATGGCAAAGGTGGATAAAAGTCATTTTGATTCACAAAGCGATCTTTTTGAAAAAAATATGATTTCAAGAATGTTGCCTTCATTAAAAAAGTGGAATTATAAAGAATTAAATAAAGAGTTTAGCGTTAATCGGAAAAAAGAAGAATTAGACGCTATAATTTTTGATACAGAAAATAAAGTAATGTTAGTGATAGAAATGAGATGGGTTCTTCAGCCTGGTGATTCTAGAGAGGTTTACAATAGAATTAGTTCAATTTCAAAGAAAGTTGATCAAGTAAAAAGAAAGGTTGAATTTGTTGAATCTAACTCTTCTGTAATTCTAAGCCGTACTTTTGAGAATAAAATTGATTTTGGTAATATAGAAGATTGGAAGGCTAAAGGGATAGTAGTTATACACGGTTTTGGAGGGACTATTTCTCACGATATGAATTTTCCTATTGTTACTTTAGATATTTTTTGTAAAGGTATTAAGCAGTTTAATAGCTTGGATAAGTTTCATAATTGGCTAAAAAGTTTATGCTGGCTTCCATCACAGGGAGTACATTATGATATGGAGACTTTTATAGAGGATAATGGTCTTCTTAAAATAGAGAGGGATGCAGCTAGAACCAGTTCAACAAAACAGCGATATATCGAAACCCTACAAAAAAGTATCGATGATAATTTAATGGTCAATTGAGACACCCACCTTAAAATAAGTTATTAAGACACCCACCTTAAAAAGTGACTCATAACTCAGTTCTAAAAGTGTCAAACAACCAGCCAGTTTCAATCCAGACTGGCTTTTTTGTGCGTGTTAGTTGGGAAATAGGCTTTATTTAAACTGTTCTGTTGAATTTGAGGCGAGTGGGTGCCTTACCAGTAAGGTAATAGCAAAAGGGCGAAGGGGATTTGTTAGACTAGTAGCTGTCTCTTTGGCCTTCGTTTATAGCCGGCGTTTGATAGAATGGCTTCTGTGCCGACGGCGGCGAAGGTGTGTTGTTCGAATTAGTTAATTGAGACATCCACTTTAAAAAGTGACTGATCATTCAATTCTGGTAAGCGCCAAAGATCAGACCAGTTTTATCCGAAACAGAATCGATTAGTTAATTGAGACACCCACCTTAAAAAGTGACTCTTAACTCAGTTTTAAGCAGCACCAAATATCTAGCCAGTTTCAATCGAGACTGGCTTTTTTGTGCGTGTTAGTTGGAAAATAGGCTTTATTTGAACTGTTCTGTTGAATTTGAGGCGAGTGGGTGCCTTACCAGTAAGGTAATAGCAAAAGGGCGAAGGGGATTTGTTAGACTAGTAGCTGTCTCTTTGGCCTTCGTTTATAACCGGCGTTTTGGTAGTAGTTGGATAGAATGGCTTCTGTGCCGACGGCGGCGAAGGAGTGTTGTTCGGGAATTAATCAGGACACCCACTTGATATTAATTTGAATTGATTGAGTTTGTAAGGGACCGCTACTCAAAGGTAGCGGTTTTTCGTTAGGAGCCTAAGCAAATAAGTCGATTTGCGTCTTCCTTGCTTAAGTCGCTCAATAGCAGATCTAGAGTGATTTCCGTCCGTTTTTGAGCAGATCCAAATTTATCAAAACCACCACACATTACAGTATCAATTTTAACAAGAGCAATTGTTTGGTTACGATCTTTAATTTCAACGTTTAAATAGCGCATATAAGTTGCTAGATCCCACCACCAGTTAGCGGAGTAGCTTAGCTTAGGGTTTGAGGTTCCATCTGAATTAGATTCAGTAACATCAACTACTTGGTATTGAAATCCATACTGATCAAGTTTGCTTGCAATGATATTTTTGATTGAATCCTTAGTGCGGCCATCGTCTATGACCTGAATGGTTTTGTTTTCAATACTACTAGGTTGAAGTTTTTGTAAGTCAACGATAGCGTTATTGGCGCATCCACCTAAAAATGATGCAACTATTAATGCAAAAATTTGTTTTTTAAGCATGTTTTCTCCTTTTTATAAATACTAACTGAATGATCAAAATATCTACTATGAACCAGATTTTTTAATTACTTCCATTTCAATCGATGTACCAATAATGGCTAAATAGATAAAGTTTTGCAGTTTATTAGCTTTATCTAAGTTAGCACAAGTAAAAATTTTAATTTTAATGGATTTTATTAACTGTTAGATGAGGTACACACTTTAAAGGAGTTGAATTCGCAGTTATTAGAACACTCACCATAAAAAGTGACTCGTAACTCAATTTTAACCAGAACTAAACAACTTGCCTGTTTAACTCGAAATTAGCTTTTTTGTGGCCATTAGTTTAGAAATTAGCTGTATATTCGCTGTTTTCATGGTGTTAAATCGAGCAGGTGTCTTACCCGTTAGGTAATGGCAAAAGTGTGGAGGGTAATAGCTCGATTAGGCCAGTAGCTTTTTAGATTTACTGATCTTTGGCCTTCGTTTGTAGCCGGCGTTTTGGTAGTAGTTGGATAGAATGGCTTCTGTGCCGACGGCGGCGAAGGTGTGTTGTTCGAATTGGGTGGCGATGGTAAGCCAGTTTTCCGATGGGATATTGAGGCGTTGTAATATTGGGGCGAAGGATAGGTCTATGCTACCGCGTTTATTTTGGCGCACGATACGTCCAGTGAGATCGACAAGTTCTAGGTGGTCTTCCAGTTTAAAGGGTAGACCTTTGGGTTGATTTTTTCGTGGGTTGCCAATAAATGGATAGAGTGTTTTAGGCTGTTGGTTTTGCTTGGCGCTATGGATGCGTTTTTTGATGCTGGTGTAGTCTGAGGTTTCAGGTGTGTCGGCCATCTTGGCGCGGATTGGGTTTAAATCTACATAGGCCATACACGCCATGAGCGCGGCTTCGTCGAGTAAGGCTTGGGATTTGAATCGACCTTCCCAGAACCTACCGGTACATTGGTCTTCGAAGTTGGCTTGACGTGCGATATTTTCGTTCAACTCTCTCAGAAACCAGCTGATGTCCATTAGCCGTTGGCGATATGATTCGACAGTTGCATCCAGTAATGGCAGTAGATATTCCGGTACTTGACCTTGCAGCATATATTGCTTGGTGATCATGGTGCCTTTATGAATGGCATGCCATCGGGTTAGGACTTCTTCTGTTGTCCAGCTCTCTGCAGCTTCATGATCTATAAAGAGAACTAGGTGAGTGTGGTTGCTCATGACCGCATAAGCGCAAACCTTGATGGCAAAGGTACGGCTTAGAAATAGCAATCGTTTTTCAACCCACTCCCTTCGGTGTTCATAGCTTTGACCAGTCACTGGGTCTTCGCCACAAATAAAGGCTCGACGAACACAACGGGAAACACAGTGGTAGTAGGGCGTGTCAGTGATGCTAATTAATTGATTTCTGGGTTTTGGCATACTCAACTCCTCGTTCCTTGAGGTCTTTGGGTAAGCTTACACAATAACTGTATAAATATACAGTTATTGTGTTTAGGGTTTTTGAACTAAGCGTTGATCAATACGAAAGGCTTCACTTTGAGCTAGCGAAGTAAACTCTTTGCAGCGGGAATGGTTTGGATTCAGTAGGGCGCAGTAGTCACCAGAAATAACGCTGGGTACTAATAGAATGAGGCTGGCTTGGCTATCTAGCCATTCAGCACCTAAATCGGCTAATTCCTGAGGGGCTGGGTATGCGTGCCAATTATTTGGTAGAGCATCGTCTGGAAATTTTAGAATCAAGTTGTCAGGTACTTCGATGGAAAGCATGGTAAATTGATCGAGAGCACTGGCGTCATGTAAATGAACGACCGTCTCAAGTAAGCAAACGGATTTTGATTCGCCTAAATAAACGCAGCTTTTACCTTTTGGGTTCCATCGGCCGCCATACGTACGAGCGCCATACCCATCAAATGCTGAGTCAACAAATTCCGTTCTGCATAAACGAAACAGCTTCACTAGCTGATTACACCATGTTTTATACGGCCAATGAGGTCTAGTACGGCCTCTTGCCCTAAAGGATTCTTCGCGTAGTCAGAAGGGGAGACATTGCCTAGCGCAATTGCCGGCGTATTAAGCCATTGCTCAGTTTTCTGAGGATCCTGATTAAATAAATCTAATGCGGCATCTAATACACGAGCACCATTATAAACTTTAGTGGCTGTCGCTCCCTGCCATTTAGAATGAGATTTTTTATGCCGGCTAAGTGTCGCTCGGTCAATACCGACTACCTTGACCACAGTAGCTTGTGCCAATCTTGAGTTTTGAACAATCTGATCTAGAAACGAGGTGTCAAAGCCTTCTTCTAATTGCAAAGAAGCGCTAATTGGATCACTTGACAATGACAGTGTTGCCATAAGTCCATCTCTTGCTTTGCCGCTTGGTTTAAATATTCTAATTGACATATATACCTCATTGCGCTTGTTTCACTTGCAACATTTATTGTAGCACTTGCGTCAACTTTAACCTAGTTATTAGGTTGAGCTAATCGAGACACTTACTTAAAAAGTGATGTTGTAAAAGGGCATCATTACGATTTTATAGCGCCTTTTTCTAAGTGGCTAACAGAGGAGGAAGATATTCCTGTTGCTAAAGATCCTGAAGGGTTTAATCGTTCTGTATTCCTACGTGATTTGAATGCAAAAATTGTTGAGCTAATGACGACTGAATAAACGTTTACCATAATAGATAGCAGGCGAATTCAACTTATATGATAGCTTCTCGGTTGCTTAAATTTTAAACGTATTCTTGGTCGATAATTTATCCGATATAGAGTGTGTTCCATAATGAGTTCTATTGCCATTGTCAGGTCTTCCGCCTTATTTTTTTAGTAAAATTTTGGGCTCCACAAATCTAGATTGACGCGAAAAAGCATTTTTTGAGGGGTATCCGAATGGGTATGGCTTCTTTTAATGCGATAAAATTATCAGCACATTCATAGGTCTATTTAGGTGTTGTTTTGGGCTTTTTTAATAACTGGAATACAGCCGGTAAGATTGGTTATGTCATGCATGGATTAACTGTAGAGCAGGGAGCTTCGATGAAGGAAAATGCATGCCATGCTGTGGTGAAAGCCTATGGTTGGAAGAATGCAACCTTGCTATTAGAAGAGCTCAAGCTAAGGCTTGATGAGTTTCAAGCCTATCGTGTGGTATCGAAAATGATCGCTTACTATGTGTATGGCAGGGAGCTAGGAGGCCTAGATGCGCAAGCAGCGGCATATGCTTTTTTAGACGGGACTGGAGCTCTGAATGATTTGGACTGGGAAGATAAGAATGACCCAGTTGTGTCGAAGTTATTGGCTCAGAAAAGTTCACCAGAGAACGCTAAAGACTAATTTGAATCGTATATTTTGATTATATTTGTCAATTTAGCGCACAAAGTGGATCTTAACGTTGGTCGCTATTCAAAGCATTTTATTAGGCGTAGCATGAATTAAATGATTAAAGATCAATAGCGTCTTTTATTGAATGCAGGCGTTCCAACAAGGAGTACCCGATGCAACCTAAATTTACTGTTCAAATTGATTCGTTCAAAAAAATTAAGCAGATCGATAATGCGTGGTCCGATTCTGATTATAAAGCCATGCTAGCGTTGATGGGCTTTGAAGAGGATGTTGAATCCATGAGTTCGTCCGAGCTGCGCGAAATGTGCATGATGTCTTTTAACGATCAAACGCCCCAAGAAGCGGCAGCGATTGTATTAACGCACCTTTTCCCAGAATTGACAGAAGGCAAAGTAGATCAGCTAAGTCACGACATGCTGGATGATCGCGCTTGGGAGCAGTATCCAAATTGCCTTTACCATGAAGCTTTGTTTAGTGCATACGCACTGTTGCGAGAAGCCTTCAATGGGACCTTTGCGCAGCCAACAGGCGTTGCATTAGCGCTGACGGTGTCAGCGACCAATGAAGAAGAAATGGGTATTTTTGATACCTCACCACAGTCTGCGATGGTGCGTTTATTGGCCAACGGTCAAAGTGAAGATGCTTTAATACACCGCCTTTATGAAGATCAGATACAAGGTGATACGTTCGCAGAAGCACCGGGCATTATTTGGCAATTGCAACAAATCACTGATAACGGTTCATCTCGTAAATTCAGCTTGCTGAGCTCTGAATTTTGGTTTGGAAGTTTTGAAGACATCGAAACATTTGAAGCTACGTCACATGCAGATTCTTAAATATTAATAACCTCCACTGACATTTTTTGCAATCAGCCAGCTTCATTAACAGCTGGCTTTTTTATAATGCCATTAAAGCGGCATAGCCATATTTTGGACCTTTGATTAAAGTCTACATTTTCAGCATCCAAATCCTAGATAAGGTATCTGCTTGCTAAAAAGTAAATTTCGTAATTGCACTAATCAATAGTATTTTCATACTTATCTGCCGCGGCATCTATTTTAACGGATTTGACGGCTTGATCTGTTACCAAGCAGAGTTCTTTAGCATGCTCAACGGCATCACCAGCGTCTTGAATGAAAGCAAAAGGTACTTGGTAGTCGGCATATTCATTGGCTGCAGACGTGATTTTTTCCGATCGATCGTTCGGTTTTAAGTCGCGAATATAAACGGCTAAGATCCTATCTGGATAAGCTTTAGCAATCTTTAAATAGGCATAAACATCCTGCTGTCCTGAATCACCAACCAAGACTAATTTTAAATTCGGGTATGTTTTTAAGATGGTTTTAATACGATCAGTTTTATAATCTTGATGACCACTTTTAAACCAGCGATCTTCACGTAAACCAAAATCTTTTAGCAATACAGGCCCTTTTGGAAGGTTGTTGATGCGTATAAATTCGGCAATCAAATCGTAAATATTCCACGGGCTGCTGGAAACATAAAAGAATGGGTTATTAGCGTTACCCGTAGCACCTTTATGCAACGCACTGTAAAACTCAGACGTACCGGGTAATAGCGTGCGGCTGTGGGCATTGTTAAACAGGACGGTTTTGGTATGTTTCAAAAAGCTTGTGGCACCTGTGTGCATTATGGTGTCGTCCACATCGCTGACTACACCAAACTCAGCATTATCGTCGGGTATGGATATTTGTGCCACGGTATGCTTCTGGGCTTTAGGTAGCCCTGTGTCAGCGGGTTGTAACGTGACATTTGTCCAAGGTTGTTCAACATCTTTTTTTGGAGGGGTTGGCCAACGGTAATGAAAGTAGCCATTACCATCGGTATAGACATTACGTTTATCTGCACCGAGTGTCAGTTGAATTTCTGTAAATGGAATTTCTGCGCTTAGGTAGCGACGCATCATGTGTACGAAGTTCTTCCAGTTACTGTCTTCGATGGTTCCTTGCACACCTTTAGCCTCTAATAGTCGACCGGAAACCCATAATTCATCTTTTGTACCATAGGTCATATAAGGCTCAACAATCACTGGAGCGTAACCCCGCCAACGTTTGAAACGATGCTTGAACTTGTTATAGCGTCTTTCAAGGCGATATACCCATCGGCGAACAGTTTTGTGCATTCTATATCCTTTGAAACAGGGCTAATGAAGGAGTGCAAAGAAGTCGTACAGAAGGCTATCAAATATGACATCTTTAGTAAAAAGTTACGTATTAGTTTTATCTATGAGGGTCATTTTTCGTGAACTATATGGTTGTTAAGCCGTATTCTTTGAACATTGTGTTTTTAACGTACTTCTTTGCATATTCGAAGAAAGTCGCTCTATAAACGAGACATAGGTGAATTACAGCGTCATTATAAATTTATACCTTATGAAGGAGTAAATGAAGATGAGCAAAGATGTTGCTGAAGTAATCGTTGAAACATTAGCTAGCGCAGGTGCAAAACGCTGCTATGGCGTTGTTGGTGATACAATCAACCACTTTACAGATAAAATTCGAATCTCTGAAATAGACTGGGTGCATGTGCGTCATGAAGAGGTTGGGGCATTTGCTGCTGGCGCAGAAGCCTACATGACTCAAGAATTAGCGCTTTGTGCAGGAACATGTGGCCCAGGCAGTCTTCACTTCATCAATGGTATTTTTGAATCTCATCGAAATGGATCGCCCCTAGTATTTATTGCTTCAAACGTGGATCGCCAAGAAGAGGGGCTTAATTTTCCTCAAGAAGTCGATCAAACCAAGTTATATGAACAATGCTCTGTGTTTTGTGAAAGAATATCTCATCCTGATCAAGCTCAACGAATTGTCACTCAAGCGGCTCAAGCAGCATTAGCCCATCAAGGTGTGGCCGTTGTGGTGGTAAATGGTGATATGTTCAAAGAAAAGATGCACAGTGATATGCATTGGTCGGTGCATCGCACTCAGCCTGTTACTCATCCGAATCCACAAGAAATGGATCAGTTAGTTGGACTTATTAATGAGGCTGAAAAGATTACCCTCTATGCGGGCATTGGTGCAAAAGGTGCCAACGAAGAGCTTATTCAGTTAGCAAAGTGTCTTAATGCTCCGATCGTCCACAGTACACGCTCGAAAGAATTTATTGAGCCAAATAACCCTTATCATGCAGGAATGACGGGGATTTTAGGCAATAAAGCAGGTATGGAAGCCGTACTGGATTGTGATCTATTAATCTGTTTAGGAACGGATTTCGCTTATACACAGTTCTACCCAACTAATGCCAAAATCGCACAGATTAATCTCGACACCACCCATCTGGGTAAACGCTGCCCAATTGACTTAGGTTTAACGGGTGATGTAAAGGCAACCATCCAACAGCTGTTGCCAAAATTGAGTCAACGCAGCGATGAAGCCCATCTCGATAAAGCTCTAAAGCAATGGCAAAAAGATTTAGAGGGTTATCGCAAAGAAGAAGTTTCAGATCACTCTTTGATACATCCACAAACAGTAACACGAAGACTTAATGAGTTAGTAGGTGATAATGCTATCTTTACCGCAGATGGTGGCTCACCAATGGTATGGTTGTTGCGCCATTTAGAAGCAAAAGGGTCACGCCGTTTTCTTACTAGTTTATCTCATGGCACCATGGCCAATGCTTATCCTCAGGCAATGGGGATTGCGAAAGCGTATCCTGATCGTCCAGTCATTGCACTATGTGGTGATGGTGGCATGACCATGTTGATGGGGGATTTATTAACCTTGGTGCAGGAAAACACCCCGGTTAAACTGCTCATTTACAACAATGAGTCCCTTGGCTTTGTTGAAATGGAACAGCGTGTTGAAGGCCAGCTAGACAGCTTCACTAAGTTGAAAAACCCTGATTTTTCAGAAGTGGCAAAAGCAATGGGGTTGGATGCTTGGCGAGTTGAGAAGCCGGAAGACATTGATAACGCCATGAAGCAATGGCTAGCTTCTGATAAACCCGCTTTATTAGATGTTAAAGTCAGCCCAATGGAACTGGTTATGCCTCCTAAAATCGAGGCAGGGCAGGTAGCTTCAACCGCTTTGTTTGGTATTAAAGCGGTGTTAAATGGTCGTATGAGTGAAGTGACAAATTTGCTTAAAGATAATTTTCTTCGCTAGAAACTCCAGTTCTGCGCAGCCATTATTTTACTAACTGTAAAACCACCAATACTGGCAAGTGTTGGTGGTTTTTTAGACCTCTACCTATGCTTCGGCTAGGTGCGTTGTATAGAAAGAGACAGGGCTATGCTGAATAGGCCAATGCTTATCCATGTGCGATAAAGGTTGGCTTGGTTCCAGTTATCACGTATTTCTTGCCAGTCGTTCGGCAAGTGATTGGGGGCCCAAGATTCGGTGTAATAATTAAGCGGTAAATTAACAAATTTTGTAAATACAATAATGGCAAAAATATAAAACAAGCTTAGCACAGCCCATATCAAAGCCTTTCTACGCTTTGCAATAATAAATAGTAAAAGAGAGGTAATCAATGGAGCAACGGCAGCGCCAAAGAAACATAGAAAAAATCCTAAATGGCGTACATTGATATTAAACAAGGATTGGACTGTGGCATATGTCGCACCGTCTACTTGCAGCATGGCATAGTTCACATTGAATGAATAGGTGGCAAAGAATCCAGCCATCATGCCAAACAACAGAATGCTTATAAATTTGCTTTGATTTAATAGAAACTTCGTCATCATAGCGCTCCTTTTGAACTAACGGTGCTGAGACGTTTAGTATCCTGAGAACTTACAACGAGCGCCTTATCATTTGTTAAGATTATGCGTTTTTTTCAAGCGAGATAGCGTGACAGGCGTGATGCCTAAGTAACTTGCCAAGTGGTGAGCGGGGACTTGATCTATCAGTGTCGGCTGATCGACGAGCAGCTGTCTGTATCGTGCTATAGCTGTTAGCTGAAGCCAATCTCGCTCGCGTGAAAGCTTGGCTTCTAATAGACGCTCCATCCAAATCTGATTAAAGATTAGCCACTCAAAATTGTCTTTGAATGCAGATTTGAACTCATCAAACAACCAATATTGCCCTAAAACTGGGCTAAGTGTCTCAATTGAGAAACCAATGGCTTTAGTGCGAAGTGAGTGAGTCACAGGCCAAAATAAGTCGCCCGCTAAAAAGAAACGTTTATTATGCTCTTGGCCGTCTTGATCAAGATAATACATGCGTACGACACCTTCACTTAGCCAATACACACAAGTCCAAGGCGCCTCTGCAGAAAGCAAAAGGTCACTTTTGTTCGCATCCAATGGTCGAGCCAAAGTCATGAGCTTAGTTTGTGTGCGTTGGCTAAGTTGAGCAAAGTGTGTCATTTAAAGTACAACCCAAATCAGTAGCTTGATTTAAAAAATCTTTGAACCAAAGAGGTTAACTTTACACATAAATGAGCATTAGTTTGTAGAGTCATCTTCTCGACTCGTTAGGCTCAAAGATTCCTTAAACGTCAGTGTACGATATGGGAACGGAATTTCAATACCAGCGTTATCAAGCCCATATTTGATGGCAGTGACGACTCGATCCCTACTTACGTGCATGCTCAGCGGGTCGGATTTCGCCCACCAGCGGACGGTGAAATCTAGTGAAGAAGAGTTGAATTCTCTGGCATAAACTTCAATACCGCGGTCTTGATCTATCTCTTCAATGTTTTCGAGTGCTTCAATGATAATGTCACGCGCTTTATTAACATCTTCGCCATAGGCTACGCCAACAACTAGGTCAAAACGGCGTTTGGTGAGATCTGTGAGTATATAAAGAGGATTTTTAAACAAAAAGCTGTTTGGTACGACAATAAGCTGATCGTCGACTTCACGAAGATAAGTTTCTCTAACTGTAATTTTTTCAACTCGTCCACTGATACCTTCGCACTCGATGTAATCATTAATGCGCATAGGTTTTCGAAGCATTATTAAGATGCCAGCAAAAAAATTCTCGAAAATATCTTTAAACGCCAATCCTACTGCCACAGAACCTAAGCCTAACACTGTAAGCAATTTGGCTGGGGTTAGACTTGGAAATATAACGGTGACTGCAAACAATACGCCTATCGTCCATAGGGTCACTTTAGTTAAAGTGACAAAAAGATCTCGTAAAGAAGGGCGTATATTGGAGCGCTTAAAGGACTGCCTTAAAAGGTGCGTTAAAACAGCCGAAATGCACCACGTAAGTATTAAAACGATGATTGCAATAAAGAACAAAGGCAACATTTCAATCGTTCCCAACCACATGTTGTGAGCTTTCTCGTGCAGAGGCTCAATAAATTTCATCCGTATACTCCTTAAAAAGACTGAAACTTGAATGCCTTAGCATTCTGGTTGGGTGCATATTTTAGGTCGATTATAGACCAAAGCAGGAACGCCTCCTACGCAAATGAATTGATTATGGAATGGCCCCTTATTGCGATCAATAGTATCGCCATCTCTGCAATAGAACTTGGACTTGAAAAATACGTGTAAAAGATGAAGAGGGAATTAGTAGGTACTAAGCACCATCCAATAAAAAATAAAGTAATATATCTATTTAATTTTTTAAAATCTGGCTGATTGTCAGGCGAACACACACCTTACTGCAGTGCGCCACGAGCCCAAAGTATGTACTTGTCTCGCTCTAATGGACTGATGCCACGGTAAGCTGTAGTTTGTCCTTGTTCCGGTGAGCAGATCTCATAGCCTGATAAGCGTGTGCTCATTTTTGCATGGCCCCCACTCAATGAAGCAAGTTTTATTGCGTAGTCTAGTGATGTAGCAGCAGGGAATTTTCCTCGTATGATAACGCGATTCCCTTGAAACTCTGGGGCGTCAAAATGCCCGCGCATTTTAGTGATGTCACTGGTGAGGGTACCAAGCAGCTCACTATCCGCTTGAATCTGAAAATCTAGAATAGGCTCGAGTAAATCGGTATCAGATTCGTTTAAACCATTCATGATCGCCATAGGTGTGGCAATTATAAAGTCACCAGGGCGGCTGTGTTGAACATGATCGGAGCCATCGATGAGGGTAATCTTGACATCCGTGATGCTCCAACCTTTGATACCTTGTTTTAACGCTTTAGTGAGATTGGCTTGAATTTCATTTTGATACTTTGCAGCGATTTGATTAACGCTGACTTTTGATTCGTAATGCACACCTGAGCCTCTTTGAGCTGGCTCAATCAAGAAGCGTACAATAGCCCAACAAGGTTTAGGCATCCAGTAACATTCGTACCCTTCAACAGGTTGGGTCGGAGTTTCTTTATAGATAATACTGGGTTGTTTGAATGTAGCTTGAATAGCAAAACGCTGTTGAAGTATTGTTTGCAACACTTCAACTTGAATCCAGCCATTGATGTTGACGTGAAGCTCTCGCTGTTCGACTAGCCATTCTAGATTAAGCAGCGGATCTTCATCAGCAAGCTCTGTTAGCGCACTTGCCAGCGCGCTAAAATCTTTTTCATTATCTGGTATTACTTGAACGGTTAAAAGTGGTGCGGAGAGCTGATAGGCATCAGGAACAGCATCACCAAGCCCTAATATATCGCCTATTTTTGCGGAATGAAGACCACTGACAACGCCAATATCACCTGCTTCGATACAATCCATATCATGATATTTACCGCGTATCACGCGCTTAACTTGGCTTGCTTTGTCTTCAATAACATGTGCTTCGTGACTACGAGTAGCGTTGTGAATTTTATCTCTTGCGTTGAGAGTGCCTTCAAACACTCGAACATAAGCCATTTTGCCAATACGCTGATCATGCTCAATTTTAAAAACGACCGCTGAAAGTGCGGCATTAATATTTTGTTTGGCATTAGGTAAGTAATGAATTATGGCGTTTAGAAATTCATTGATGCCAATTCCTGCTTTGGCAACACCCGTGAATACAGGATAAATTTCGTTGCAGGAAATAGCATGACTAAGTTTCTGGTCCACTTCCTCGAATGTTACTGGCACACTTTCTATAATGGCCTCAAGCAACTCATCATCTAACTCGGTCAAGCGTTCAAGCAACGGCTGTAACCATGGCTCAAGTTCTTCACTTGTGAATTGGCTAGGGGTGCTTGCTTTTAACCAGCCATCCGATATTCCGGCATCGGTTTGACCTAAATTGCTTGGTTGCTGTAATAAGACAGCATTAGGGCTGAGTTCTTGATGGATTTCATCCATGACACGTTCAACATCTGCACCTGCTCGATCAAGCTTGTTTATAAAAATGAGCGTTGGGATATTGAGATACTGTAGCGCATCAAAAATGCTGCTGGTATTAGCTTGAACACCTTCGACTGAACTAACTACAAGAATGGCGCAATCTAACGCTCGCAAAGAGCGTTCCACTTCTGCACTAAAATCAACATGCCCTGGGGTATCAATCAGGTTGATTTGATGATCGTTCCAATAGAAGGTTTCAGTTGCTAATCGAACAGAAATGCCTCGCTCACGTTCTACTGTTAGAGAGTCCGTTGCTGTCGTACCGTCATCGACACTGCCCACTTTTCGCGTCGCGCCCGAAGCAAATAACAGCTGTTCAGTTAAGGTGGTCTTGCCCGCATCTACATGGGCCACAATGCCAATATTTTTACAAACCTTCGTCACGTGTAATCTCTAGCTAAAAATATGCGCATAGTTTACTTTGGTTAGTGCAGGAGTACGAATGACAAAAGATTGTGAAGACAGTAAAAATAGGTATTAACGTTAATAATTCGGATGTTTGATCTTGAATCGACACAATCCCAGCTGTGCTTTTAAATTGCCTTATACTAAAAAAGAGATCTCACTTTTAATATGGGTGAGATCCCTCTTTTTTAACTAACTACTGATAGATCATCTTTATTTTTTAAGCGAATCGTGAAGCGCTTTAAGGCGCGCGGCTAGATCGTCTAGCTGTTCGTCTTGAACTTGAGAAACACAAGCTCGAATGCCATCGGTATGTTTCGAACCGGTATTTGCTAAGGAAATTGCACTGATACCGAAGCACAACAGTGTTTTCATTAATGTGTCGCCATCCATGTAGGGATGAGACAAAGTGAAGTAAAAACCATCACTTAATGATTCGCCATTGTCATTTTCGTAAACTAACTTGAAGCCGCTTTCAAGAAACATTCGTTTCATCTCTTGAGCTCTATCTTTATAGATTTTTGTGATCTGCAAAAATGGAAGCTCGCCATCACTAGCAGCCTTTAACATTGCGGCCAACCCATATTGTGCTGAGTGAGTGACACCCGAAGAAAAGTTATGCAAAGCCCCTAATGTGATGGCTTTACCAAACAAAGTTTGACCAAGTGATGGTTTTAATGTCGGACATTCTCGCGCAAACAGTGCGTCTGATATCACTAAACAACCGACCCTTTGGCCAGCATAGCTGAATACCTTAGAGCTAGAAATCAGCAATATATACTGGTCTGTATAGTGGGCAATGCTTGGTTGGAATGGTGCTTGGAAAGGCTTTGCATAGTCCTTTCGATAGTCCATTCCGAAATACGCCAAATCTTCAATGACAATAACATCATAACGTTTTGTTACTTTGGCAATGATTTGCAGTTCTTTCTCATCAAAACAAATCCAAGCTGGGTTATTGGGGTTTGAGTAAAGCAGCGTTGTATACTCTCCACTAGATAAGTGTTTTTCTAGCGCCTCTTCAAGTGCATCACCCCTGTGTTCGTAAACATCAAAGCTTCCCCATTGTTGCCCTAACATTGCCAATTGACGCTTTTGGTTAGGAAATCCCGGATCAATAAACAGTGTTTTCCCATTTTCGCGAAGTCGGTTTGCCACCACAAAAGAGGCTAGGGCGCCTTGAGCAGAACCAACGGTTGGAAAACAGCCAGCTTGGTCTACTTGAATATTTAGAAATGCTTTGCAGAAGCGACTAATCTCATGCTTTAAAGATGAAACACCCTCAATCATAGGATATTTAGACGCTACACCAGATTTTAAGGCTGCAATTTCAGCTTCTATACCAATTGAAGGCGCCTCTAGGCCTGGTACGCCCATTTCCATTCGAATAAACCGCTGCCCTGACTCTGTTTCAAGTTGATTAACCAAAGACACCAGCTCTCGAATACCTGCACGAGAAAGTGCAGAGATGTTTGCTTTGTCTAATGCGTTGTTGATCAGCGTTTTGTCGATAAGAGTTGTCATTGAATAAGCTTCATTATCAAATTTGTGAATGTTTGAAAGATGCTAACGCAACCCACCTAGTAGAATGTAACGATTAAAATGCATCAAATCATAAGATAAAATTGCAGGAAATAAATGAAAGGCTTTTGCTAACAGTACAACGACGCGCTTTAGGGCGAGGCGTTTTACTAATTAGCAATGTTCGAAAATATGCTGTTGAGCTAAAAAGCCTTAAAGAATAGAACTTAATAAATTGCTAGAAGGAAAAAGAAGAAAGCTGAACCAGAAGCTGATGTTCTGGTTCAAGATATTGTTAATTTTGCGAATATTTGACGCGGATTTTGCTGTCATCAATATTAGCGTGGTGCAACGTTTTTAACGCGGTATTTGCTTCATTTTGATCTGGCATTTCAACAAATGCAAAGCCTTTAGATAGGCCTGTTGCTTGATCTAGCACCAAGGTACATTCTTCAACGGTACCATGATCGGAAAAGAGAGTGCGGATTTGTTCTTCTGTAGTGGTGCGCGCAAGGTTGCGAACTAAAAGTTTCATAGAGATATTTGCCTGTTGTATTTAGCCGTTATTATCTCAGTTCTGTATAACCAAACCAAGTAAAGAATACTGCCGACCATGACTTAGCTATGATAGCGACTATTTTAGTTTGTAAAATCTCAATGGGAAGAGGCGCTGAATGGCATGGAAAAAACTCTGCCTCTTTGAATGGATTTAATCTATCAATCAAAAAGGCAGATCTTGCGCTATGCTTACTGCAAAAAATCTTTGGAATCGAAGAGACAAAAGGTTGTTGCTGGCCAATACTCGGTCCATTTTAAGCGATGTTTCATGATTGGATTATTGACCCAAAGGACGCACCTTTTCGCCTAGTACATCGCTTACATAAAGCATTTGTACGAGGACAATCATTGATACTAGCAGTGGGGTAGATAACGCTAACCCTTGTAAGCCAAAAATCGCACCCATTAACATTTGGCCACTCAACATAACAGCTGGAGGAAGTGACACAGCTTTAGTCTGCACATAAGGGGTTAGAATATTACTTTCTAAAAGTTGTACTGAAAAATAAACAATAATAACGTAAAAAGCTTGGGTAGGGCTGTCTATTAAACCAACCAATACAGCAGGAATGGCTGCAGCAATAGGGCCAATAAAAGGCACGAATGATAGTAAACCTGCTAACAATGCGAGTGCCATCACTAATTGCATATCGAGCAGCCAAAGACCCAGCGCTGTTAACACTCCGACAGCAGCCATAGAGGTGGCTCGCCCAATCAACCACCACTTTAAAGCATGGTAAACTGAACTATTAACTTCTCTCAACCGCTCACGTTTGTCACGTGGAAAAAGGTACAAGAAACCTTGAATGTAAGGTTTTGGATGGAGAGCTAAGTAGAAACCGATAAAAATCATGACGAATAAATCAGCAAAAGCACCAAAAATGGTTGAAAAGGCTCCTGTTACTTTGCCCATTAATTTACCAGGAGACAAAGGAGCTTGCTCCCACTGCTCTCGAGCCCAATTTATAAATGGCTCTCCCCATGATTGATTTGTTAGATACCCTTGAATTTGATTAAGACCGCCACTTAGCTGTTCGCTTAGTTGTACCATCTGGTCGGCGATATCAGGTCCCATTGTTAAAGCAGTAATCAGTACGGCACCTAAAAAGAGGGCGGTTACGAGTAATACTGACCCCCATCTAGGTAGTGGCAAAATCGCTTGAAGTGGACTAGCAAGACCCGTCAAGAACACACCAAACAAAACGCCGCCAAAAATCAAAACAAGCACATAAGCTAAATGCCACAATAATAAAAATAGGCTCAACGCTATGGCGATGATACCTACAGTCGCTAACAAGCGTCGTAAATATTGACTGTATTCAGATTCCATCTTTTTCATCCTTCGTTTTGGGTAGACATTACGACATTAGATAAACAATGAACGGCTCTTTGCTGTACAAAATATCATTCCAAATGAGACTAAGAGATTCTTATCGTGACAATATCAGATTCATGTTTATTTGTACGAAGCTAAAGTGATGACAATTTTTGAATTTTGCTGTTTGTAACCCAACTATAATTAAAATTTAGAGGATAAACTGTGCAATTCTATAGTGTTATACAAAAGAGAAGGTACAAGCTTAAGGAATATGAATTTCATAGTTAAATAGTGTTTGAAGAGGAAGGCACTAGGGGTTGGCTGAAGTAGAAATGCCTTAAGGCATTAGGCGTTGAATTAAAAAAACCGAAAGTGTCGGTTGTGACACTTTCGGTATTAAGGGACTTTAGTCCATTACCTTTAGGGGAAGGTAGTTATAAAAGTCGATCTGATTTAATTAGAAGCTGTACTGTGCAGAGTACATTACGCGAGTGGCATCTTTATCGCCGCCACCGTAAAGATCACTCTCGAAGTGCGCAAGTTCAACACCCATCATAACGTTGTCAACTGGGTACCACATGTAGTTAACAAACATGTTAGTGTTAGCTTCGTTGTTACTACCAACGCTACCAAGATCACGGTTCATGTCGTCTAGGTCCATTTTCGCTGTACCGTAAACGATGTTGAAGTCACCTTCACCGATTTTAGTAGAAAGACCAACAGAGCCGCCCCAGCCAGAAACTGTTTCTAACTCGCCGTTATGTAGGTATGCATCTGTGCCACCCCAGCCTGCACCAGAACGGTAAAGGTAAGAGTTTGCGCCATTAGAATAGTTGACTACACCGTGAAGTGTTACTGCGCCAAGGTTAACGTTTACGCCAGTGAAAGCGCCAACGCCCATTGCAGTGTCGTCTTGAACACCAGTATCATGCGACAGTTGGCGAGCTAGACCAGCAACAACAAAACTTACATCATCACTTGCAGAGCCTTCGTAGCGTGCAGTAAATGCTGGAAGTGAGTTTTTAGACTGACCACCGTTTAGGCTAGAACCGTAATTTTTTTCAATAGAGAAAGAAAGGCCGCCATCTGTGTAACGTACTTGCTCAGTACGGTCTTGTACGCCTGGGCTACCAGCTGTTGAATCGAAATCTAGAGTTGGAGTCCAACCTGTCCAGCTGTTGTAGTTCGACCAAGTACGACCAATTGTCCACTTGTCGTAAGAACCGTAGGCATGACGAAGACGGAAAGTACCACCACGGAAGTCACCTTCGACTACTACTTTAGCACCGTCTTTGTGTTGAGCAGAGATGCCAATGCGTGACTGTTGAGCGTCAGCATCAAAGTGACCTTCGCGAACATTGTTGCCACCTGTAATTGCTGTAAAGTCGCCGCCTTGTGTGTTGCCACCAATGTCTTCGTTGATGTCATACACTGCGTTCAGTTGAGCATAACCGTATACGTTAGCTGTCACATCACCAGCGTTTACTTCAAAAGCTTGAGCGGCTTGAGATAGACCTAAAACACTTACACCTAGCGCTAAACATACTTTGGATTTGATCATAAATCGTTCCTATTTATTATTTATTCCGAGTTAATTTGTTATTGCCCAAATGTTTGGGGCTGAAATTAACAAATTCGTAATAAAACATATCATGCTTAAATTGTGCACGCCAATAGCATTTTATAAACAATGCTTATTTAAATCTGATTTTTAAATTAAAAATAGAGATTGATATGAGTGGACAAAATTCATTAATTTGAAAATTTAAATTTTATAATAAAATTAAAAATATGTTTTTATTTTCAGTAAGTTACGATATATGTGATTATTTATTTTTAGTGTTTTTTATTAATAAATTTATATTTTACATCTCAATAAACGACACTATAAACATCAATAACGACCAACAATTAATCAATTTAATTAATAAATTATGTGTAAAAAAAACATATATATTTTTTTATCAATAATTATAAGTTGGACATAAGCGACAACTTTTGAGTGTTTGCGACAATTTTAATGTGGCTCAATGAATATCACATGAAGAAATTAAGGTGACTAAATCAACTATTTGATCAGTAACATCATTTTCAGTCAGTCTATGAGGTGTTGTTAACCTGCTTGGCTTTCAAGCTTTAAGAAACATTAATTGATTTAATTCGCTAAAGCGTTTCAAGAGATACATCAGCATTCTGCAAATATTACTCAAGAGCTAACATGGTCTTTATAGTTTTTTCATAAACTCATATTATGAATTGATTGCATATCTACGGCTTAGTAACGATTTAGGTCAGGAAACTTTTCGAAACTTAAGGACAAATATGGGTCTTATTAAAACGTTGAAACATCGGACCAAGAGTGCAGTGAACTCTAAACACATGTTAAAAAGTATCACTGTAGCGTCTTTTTTAGAGTCCACTATCGTTCCGATTCCTCTTGAGGCGGTGATGATTCCTCTGATGCAAGCGCGTCGAGAAAAACTTTGGCTAATTGCGTTAATGGCAACTATCGGCTGTATTGTTGGTGCCTTAGCTGGCTATGCTTTGGGTTACTACCTATTTGACTTGGTAGGGGATTGGATCATTGAAACGTTTTCAAATCAGGATCAATTTGAACAAATATCCAGCAAAATGGACAATCAGGGCTTTTGGTTTGTTCTGACTCTTGGGATTGTCCCCATCCCGTTTCAAATTGCGATGTTAGCAGCAGGAGCAACGAAGTTTTCTTTGCTGTACTTTCTCATTGCGACAGCGATAGCTCGATCACTCCGTTATTTTGGATTGGCATTAATAGTGTTCATTGCGGGTAACAAAGCAGAAGAGCTAATAAGAAAGTATAAAACGAAAGCCTTTGTTGTTATCACTGCAATTGCAGCATTGCTTTGGTGGCTATCTACTTTGATCTAAGCCAAAAAAGGCATGAGGTGCTTAACTTCATGCCTTTGTATTCTTTTGAGCTGACTAATAAAGTTTAATCACTAATGCTTTAATTAATCATCATCATTAGCGCTAGCGATCCGGTCTAAGCGATCTTGTTCTTCTTCAAAAGCAGCTTCAATTTCTACAAGAACGGAATCTACATCGGCTTCTTCTTCGGGCTCATCGAAATGACCTGTTAAAACAGTTTCAGTAGTCAGCTTGCCAGCTTCGTAGATTGACCAAATTTCTTTTGCGTATTTAGTCTCTAGCAGCTCAGGGGCGAAGGTACCGTAATAGTCACGCATATTATTCACATCACGTTCTAACATCCATTCTGCATGGTTGTTAGCAACCGCATCGACGGCTTGTGGTAAATCAATAATCACTGGCCCATGCGAGTCTACTAAAACATTAAACTCTGATAAGTCGCCGTGAACTAAGCCTGCGCATAGCATACGTACTACGTCTTTAATGATTTGAGCATGGTCTTCACGCGCTTGCTCGGGTGAGAGTACCACATCGTTAAGACGAGGAGCGACTTCACCGCTGTCATCAGTCACCAGCTCCATGAGTAAAACGCCATCAAAGCAACCATAAGGCGTTGGGACACGTACACCAGCTTGGGCTAGTTTGTATAGCGCATCGACTTCAGCGTTATGCCAAAGTGATTCCTGCTCATCACGACCAAACTTAGAGCCTTTCTCCATGGCACGAGCTCGACGGCTGTTTCGTACCTTACGACCTTCACGGTACTGAACGGCTTGTTTGAAACTGCGTTTGCCAGCATCTTTATACACTTTGGCACAACGAATGTCGGAGCCACAGCGCACAACATAAACAGTTGCTTCTTTGCCACTCATTAATTGGCTAATCACATCGTCAATCAACCCATCTTCAACAAGAGGTTGAATTCGTTTAGGAATTTTCATTTGGTTCCTTGTGGTAGAGTTTGACGACTCACAGCGCGAGTGTAGTTATAAATTGAAATGACTTGATACCTTGTAATCTGAATGGACAATGTTTTAAGTAGCGAGTATCGGACGCTTGAACGCTTTATACAATAGCGCACAGCTTAAAAATACATTTAACCGCTAATTATAAGTAGAACAATAACAAAAAAGGCTAATGAGTTGGCTGTCATCAGTGGGAGGCATGTATATGTCTAAAGTTCAGTTAATCAAAGATGTTCACTATATTGCTTTATTATTACCTTTTGAATGTAAGGTACTAAGCTCGTCGGTTTTAAATGGCGGGTTGAGTTGTACGAGGTCTTTCTTAAACTTGAAAGTAGATCAACACGCTCCTGCACCTTGGCCGATGCCCGAAGAGACTTTAAGTAATAAAACAAAAGCGTTGGCTCTACCTCAGCCAACTACCGCTATGATGACAGCGGCCTCAATGGATTCGCTTGGATATTGTAAGGAAAGTAGGGCGGAACTAGTGGTTGAGTGCTGGGTAACGGCTGGGTTGAGTAATGTTCGCCGCGTTGGAGACAGTTCAGATGAACAGCCAAAGGCGGGGACCATCAATATTAGCTTGTACATCAATCATCATCTTAGTGATACCGCGCTAGTGGAAGCATTGATGATGGTAACCGAGAGTAAAGTAACGGCCATCCGCGACGCAGGAATTGTAAGCCCAATTTCGGGTTCGCCTGCCAGTGGCACAGGGACCGATAGTCATGCAGTGTTCTGTACAAAACAGGGGGAGGTAGTTAATTATTGTGGTAAGCATACTCTGATTGGTGAATTAATTGGCAAAGCAGTTTTGAGTGCCTGTTCTACTAGCATAGAAAAATGCATGACCAATTAAAAATAATTCCGCTTGAAACTAAAGTTCAAATAATGATCGGATAAAATCATAAACGAGCGCGTTTAATGTGTATTATTGATTAATACTTGATCGATTTAGTGAATGCTATACGTAAGTAATTGTCTTATAAAAGTTTCTTTGTAATAGGCGGGTCTTAATTTTTATTAATATTTCTTTCCCTTTTTACACAAAGGGAGTTGAAAAACAATTCCAACGGCCTTACGTTATTAGTTGTGGCAATGAAACGCTAAACGTCCCTAACCAAATGGGATAGGTAGAAGGAATATAAATTATGTATACATTAGATATCAGCGGTCACCATGTTCACACGACTGAAGAAGTTCAACAAACAATAAAAGAAGGAATGGATCAACTTGTAGAGATAAATGGCAACATTACCTCTATTAAAGTCATTGTTAATTCAGAAAGTCATCAGAACAAAAGTGAGCTGATTATTGAGGCTCGCGTCCATATTCCAGGTCACGATTTATTTGCTTCTGTAACAACAGACAAACAATTGAGTGCAGCCGTCGACGCTCTAGTTGAAAAACTTGAGAAGCAGCTTTTAAAACATAAATCTAAGCATGAAGGCCGTAAACATCACCCTGATGCTCGTGATGTAGAAACAAATGAAGAGCGTGAAGAGCAAGAAGAATTCAATGAGTTAGAACGTCGCGATGTTGTTTAACAAGCGTTCGAACTAATCTAGATAAAGAAACCCGCCCCGGCGGGTTTTTTTATGCCTATAAAAACTGACTCATTCACTTATTGGAATGTAAATTGCTTGTTTTTTATTACCAAGTAACGCAGTTCGGAAAATGTAGTAATGACAAAAACAGTTCCTAAAGCGTTAACCGTCATGTTAGTTGATAATGAACCAGCTCGTGCGGCAATTGTTGAGCAAGCCATGTCCGATAGTGGTTATCGAGTGATACGACGCTTAGAAAATGCGAAAAATTTAACGCAAGCAGTGACAGAGTCACAGCCTGATATGGTCATCATTGATATCGAATCTCCCGATCGCGACATGCTCGAAAATATGTCACGACTCACCCATGACAACCCTAGACCCATTGTAATGTTTGCTGATGAAGGCAGTGCTGAGCAAGTAGAGGCGGCTATTCATGCGGGCGTTAGTGCTTATGTGGTTGATGGTATTCAGAGCAACAGTGTCAACGCGTTATTACAAGTTGCCATTGCACGGTTTCGAGAGTTTCACGCTTTGCGATCAGAGCTTGAGTCTGTGAGATCTCAGTTAGAGGACCGGAAAACCATCGATAAGGCAAAAGGCCTCATTATGAAACATCAAAAATGTGATGAACCAGCCGCCTACAAAGCACTGCGAAAACTGGCAATGGATAGAAGCCAGCGTATCATCGACGTTGCCCGCAATGTCATTTCAGTAATGGAATTAATGGGGGAAGAATCTTGAATCTGCCAATAACAAATCACATGCCTTCAAGTCCAAGTGTTAAAATTGGCTTCATCCCACTCATGGACTGCGCACCATTCGTTATAGCCCAAGAAAAAGGTTATTTTTTGGAGCACGGTGTTAATGTGCTGTTAAGCAAAGAAGCGTCATGGGCCAGTGTGCGTGACAAGGTTGCATTTAAAGTCCTAGATGGCGCGCACATGCTGGCCTCAATGCCCGTTGCTGCGAGTCTTGGAGTAGGAACCGTTAAAACTGCGATGCATACCAGCTTTGTTGTCAGTCATAACGGTAATGGCATTACCGTGAGTAACCGACTACATGAACGAATGAAGCTGTACGCAAATGATGTAAGTGACCTGCAAAGTGGCACGGCCTTAAAACACCTTGTCAGTAAGCGATGTAGCAAAGATTCGCCATTACGATTTGCTATCGTTTATCCGTATTCATCCCACAATTATCAGCTCAGGGACTGGCTAGATAAAGCAGGAATCGACCCAGATAAAGATGTTCAAATTATAGTTATCCCACCAACTAAAATGATTGATTATTTGAAGCTTGGTGAAATTGATGGCTATTGTGTCGGAGAGCCTTGGAACAGTTTAGCCGAAGAACAAAAAGTCGGAAAAATGCTGACAACTGGCTTTGATATTTGGGGCAGTGCACCGGAAAAAGTGTTTGGTGTGAACAGCCAATGGGCAGAACGTAATCCCCAAGCACACTGTGCGATTATTAAAGCACTGGATGCTGCATGCAAATGGGTAAGTCAGACAAGCAATCAACCAGAGCTACTGCATATATTGAGTCACCCAGACTACCTTAATTGTCCAGAAGAGCAGTTAACAAGTACTTTTAAGGCAGGCCAGTATTCTCTATCTGGCCAAATTAATCAGTGTTTTTCAGGGCAAGATGTCAACCTTCCAAAACCTAGTTACGCTTTATGGATCATGGCAAAAATGTATCGCTGGCAGCAACTCGCTTATGTACCTGCTCTTAACGATGTGGCAGAGCAGGTTTACCGCCAAGACCTTTATTGCAAAATCTTTGAGCAAGCACCAGAAATTGCTTCAAATTGGAAACTCAGTGATGAGCAACAACAAACTTGGTTGGATGATGTGGCGTCTAGTAAAGTTTTGCGAATATCACAAATATTGTCGAATCAATAGGGTGCATATTACATAAGGAATGCATCGTTAGAGGGCGCAATAAGGATTAACCGAGGCCTTAAACTGATTGAAATATCTTATATAACTGAAAAAATTAAGCTTTTTATTTTTGGCACACTACGTGCTTATTAAAATATGTAAATAACATTTCGGCGACTCCCACTGTTGGGAAGATCGCTCAAGTCATTAGTATTCAATGGTGAACCATTAATGACTGGCAAAGGTGCCTGTGATCACAATGTATTGTGTTCACACGCGCCTTTTTTTTGTTTCTAAAAAACCAAGTGGAGTTTTTCATGACGTTTAACGCTTTAAAAGCCATATTGCCTATACCTAATAATCGTGCAGCAACAAAGTTAACGTTTGCTGTCATCGCTAGCGCGGGGTTACTCGCTGGTGCAGCACATGCAGAGCTTGGTTACGCAGAGAAAGAAGAGCTCAAATTTGGTTTTATCAAACTAACGGATATGGCGCCGTTAGCCATCGCTTATGAAAAAGGCTACTTCGAAGATGAAGGTTTGTACGTCACTCTTGAAGCGCAAGCCAATTGGAAGGTGCTATTAGATCGAGTCATCGATGGACAGCTTGATGGCGCTCATATGCTGGCAGGCCAGCCGTTAGGAGCGACCATCGGCTACGGTACTCAAGCCCATATCATTACGGCATTCAGCATGGATTTAAACGGCAACGGCATCACGGTTTCAAATGATGTCTGGGCTGATATGAAGAAAAACATTTCACATGACGCACAAGGTAAACCGATCCACCCAATCAGTGCTAGTGCTCTTAAACCTGTGATTGAGAAGTATAAGTCACAAGGCAAGCCTTTCAATATGGGCATGGTTTTCCCAGTATCCACACACAATTACGAACTACGTTATTGGCTTGCGGCAGGTGGTATTAGCCCAGGGTTTTATGCACCTGCTAAAGGGGACACAAGTGGTCAAATAAATGCAGATGCGTATTTATCTGTGACCCCGCCACCACAAATGCCAGCGACGATGGAGGCAGGCACTATTTCGGGCTACTGCGTAGGTGAGCCTTGGAACCAACAGGCAGTTTTCAAGGGCATTGGTGTACCAGTAATTACAGACTATGAGATATGGCGTAACAACCCCGAAAAAGTATTTGGCGTAAGTGGGGATTGGGCTGAAGAAAATCCGATTACGCATATTCGTGTTGTTAAAGCCATGATTCGTGCTGCGAAATGGTTAGATGAAAACAACAATGCTAACCGACCTGAAGCCGTCGAAATTCTATCCCGAAGTGAATACGTAGGTGCCGATTATGATGTGATCGCTAACAGTATGACGGGGACATTTGAGTATGAAAAAGGCGATAAACGAGACATCCCAGATTTCAACGTATTCTTCCGTCATAACGCTACTTACCCTTATTACAGCGATGCCATCTGGTATCTAACGCAAATGCGCCGTTGGGGGCAAATTGCAGAAGGCAAATCGGATGAGTGGTATATGGAAACAGCGAAGGACGTCTACCGTCCAGACATCTATGCACAAGCCGCTAATTCTCTTATTGAAGATGGTCTCATGATGGCTTCTGAATTCCCTGATTTTGAAACTGAAGATGGCTTTAAACCACCTCAAGAAGGCTTTATTGATGGCAAGGTTTATGACGGTAAGCAACCGAATGAATACCTGAAAAAATTTGCCATTGGTCTAAAAGGTGATGAGCAAATCTAACTATTCGACGCCGTGGCTCAGAGCATTGAGCCACGGCAAACGTCCAATAACATAGTGAGAACAACATGACCTTATCGAGCGTCTCAAAAGCTTCTATAAAGGACTGGATATCTGATATATCCATTAAAAAAGCGCTATTCCCTGTCATTGGTATTCTTGTTTTCTTGATGCTTTGGCAAATAGGGGCAAGTCGGGTTAATACATCGCTGGGTACTTTCCCAGGCCCTGTGGTGGTATACGAACAATGGAACAGTTTAGTCGATGATCATCACCGAGAACGTACGAAAGAGTCCGCTTTTTATGAACGTCAAGAACAGCGTATTGAAGCAAGACAGGCTAAAGACCCTAACTACGTGGGCAAGATTCGTAGTTATACGGGTAAACCAACCTTTTTTGATCAGATTTTTACCAGCCTATATACCGTTTTGGCGGGCTTTGGCTTAGCAACCCTGATCGCGATCCCTGTCGGTATTTTGATTGGCTTAAACAGTTCAGTCTACAGTGCGTTAAATCCTGTTATTCAGATATTTAAACCGGTATCACCGCTGGCATGGCTTCCTTTGGTCACTATGGTAGTGAGTGCTTCGTATGTATCAGACGATCCGATGTTTTCAAAATCATTTTTGACCTCAATGTTTACCGTGACGCTGTGTTGCATGTGGCCGACACTTATCAATACGGCAGTAGGTGTTGCCGCGGTGGAGAAGGACTTACTTAACGTGTCTAAAGTATTGCGCCTCGGCTGGATGACACATGTGATCAAAATCGTGATTCCTTCTGCTATTCCTTTGATGTTTACCGGCTTACGTTTGTCATTAGGCATAGCATGGATGGTGTTAATTGCTGCAGAAATGTTGGCGCAAAACCCTGGTCTTGGCAAGTTTGTTTGGGATGAGTTCCAAAACGGCAGTTCTAACTCGTTAGGTCGCATTATGGTGGCTGTATTAACGATCGGCTTCATAGGCTTCTTGTTAGATAGAGCCATGTTAACCATTCAGCGTTATGTCTCATGGGACAAAACTCAGGTGCTTCGTTAAGCAGTTAATATTGATAAGGAGAACATCATGGCGACACATTTAGACATCAGTCAAGTATCCATCGAATTTCCAACGCCCAAAGGGCCCTTTAAAGCACTAGACGGTGTAAACCTCAAAATAGAAAAAGGCGAATTTGTCTCTTTGATTGGGCATTCCGGCTGCGGTAAATCAACGGTTTTGAATATTGTTGCGGGACTCTATGATGCGACCGAAGGGGGTGTCTTGTTAGATGGCCGTGAGGTTCGTGGGCCTGGGCCGGAGCGTGCCGTGGTCTTTCAAAACCATTCCTTATTACCATGGCTAACTTCTTACGAAAATGTTGAGTTGGCAGTAAAGCAGGTCTTTCGTAAAACTAAAACCAAAAAAGAAATGCATGAATGGATCATGCATAACTTGGAATTGGTTCATATGACCCATGCAGCGGATAAACGCCCAGATGAAATATCTGGGGGTATGAAGCAACGAGTTGGTATTGCTCGTGCCTTGGCGATGGAGCCAAGTGTGTTACTGATGGATGAGCCATTTGGTGCATTGGACGCTCTTACACGTGCCCATTTACAAGACTCTCTTATGGAGATTCAAAAAGACCTAAATAACACTGTGATTATGATTACTCATGATGTGGACGAAGCCGTTTTATTGTCTGATCGGATTGTCATGATGACCAACGGCCCAGCAGCAACAGTGGGCGAAGTGCTGCATGTTGATCTAGAGCGACCAAGAGATCGTTTATCTTTGGCAAACGATCCTAAATATGTCGATTATCGCGCCCAAGTGCTGACGTTCCTATATGAGAAGCAGCGTAAGGTTGAGCCAATAAGTCCGTCTAAAAGCACACAAAATAATGATAAAGGCAAAGTCGTCAATGGCTAATCAAAGCAAAGCATGCGCTCGCTTAGTCATAGTTGGTGGCGGTATGGCTGGAAGTAAGCTTGCTCAAGACGCAATGGCTTCTGAGTTGAACTACCACATCACCTTGATTAGCGAAGAGTCACAAGTGGGTTACAACCGCATTATGCTGTCTGCGTTATTGGCCAAAGACATTACAGAAAACGATATGCTTTTGGTTGACATATTGAAAATGAGTCAATCCGGTATGCATATCATCGCTGGTGACCCTGCCGAAGCGGTAGATATCAGCAACAAACAGGTCCTACTTAAAAGCGGTCGTCAAATTGCCTATGACAAATTGGTATTTGCAACGGGCTCTAGAGCCAGCCAGTTAACAATTGAGGGGAGTTTAGCTCCCAATGTTATGGGGTTTCGTAATTGGCGAGATACCGAAATATTGTCCAATTTAGATAACAAGGATCATGTGAGTGTGATTGGTGGTGGTTTACTCGGGCTAGAAGCCGCTGTGGGGTTAGCAAAAAAAGGCCACCCCGTGTCCGTTTACCATCGCTCTAAGTGGTTACTGAATCGTCAATTAGATAATAATGCTGCGAAATTGCTGCAATCTACACTCGAGCAATATGGCATTGTATTTCATTTAGGCCAAACACCAGAGCGTTTACAGCAAGAGACAGCAGGGCACGTTGTTGCTGTTGAGTGTAATGGCCATACTCAGCCCACTCAACTCGTGGTTATGGCGACCGGCATTACCCCTGAAGTAGCTTTAGCTGAGCGCTCAGGCATAAACGTGAATAGAGCTATCGTGGTTGATGCACAAATGCGCACATCACACCCTGATATCTTTGCATTAGGGGAATGCTGTGAATTTGACTCACATACCTTCGGCCTTGTGGCGCCAATCTGGAATCAAATTAAGGTACTACTACAAACGCTCAACGAACAACCATCCGTGTTTGAAATTGAAGCCGTACCGACCAAACTAAAAGTGTCTGGCATAAACCTATTTTCAGTAGGAAAAATCGAGCCAGATGAGGACGATGTGTGTCTTTGCTACACCGACATCGCCACCCATCATTATCGCAAGCTTCTGGTCAACGGCGACCAGCTAGTAGGCGCAATTCTTTACGGCAATGTGGCCGATGGAAGCTGGTATTTCCAGCTTATGCAAAATAAAACAAATGTCTCAGACATACTGGATACGTTGATATTTGGTGAAGCATATTGCTGCCAAAACGTTGCCTAGTTAAACAGAGCCATTAAATACGCCATCGATTTGGCATCACCTAGCGTGAGGAATAGACAATGACGACACCAACACACAAACAACGACTCGTAGTGGTAGGCAATGGCATGGTGGGGCACCATTTTATTGAAACACTCATTGCGCAAGGTGGACATGAGTCCTACCAAATAACAGTTTTTGGCGCAGAACCTCACCTTGCCTACGATCGCGTGCACTTGAGTGAGTACTTTTCTGGCAAAGGTGCTGCCGAATTAGCGATGACGGATGGCTCGCTCTATAACCAGCATAGCGTCAAATACGTAACAGATTGCTTAGTGACAGGTATTGATCGCGACAGCAAAGAATTGTTACTTCAAGATAGTTCGACAGTGGCTTACGATAAGTTAATCCTTGCCACCGGCTCTTATCCTTTTGTGCCACCAATTCCAGGTCATCAGCGCGAAAATACGTTCGTGTATCGAACGCTAGAAGATTTGGATTCGATTCGAGAGTGTGCACGCACAGCGAAAACTGGAACAGTCATCGGAGGTGGTTTACTGGGGTTGGAGGCCGCAAATGCGTTAAAAAGCCTAGGACTAAAAACTCATGTTGTGGAGTTTGCTCCGCGGTTGATGCCTGTTCAGCTAGACGAGCAGGGTGGCGACGTTCTGAAAAGCATGATCAAAGCTTTAGATGTAACGGTGCATACAGATACGGCAACTAACGAAATCGTCGATGGCGAAACCGCATATCATCGTATGAACTTTGCAGATGGGTCTTATATTGAAACCGATTTGATTCTGTTTTCAGCAGGTATTCGCCCACAAGATGCCTTGGCAACACAGTCTGGCTTGGCAATTGGTGAGCGTGGTGGTATTGCGATTAATAACCAGTGCCGAACAAGTGATAACGATATCTACGCGATCGGAGAATGTGCGCTATGGAATAACCGCATTTTTGGCTTAGTTGCGCCAGGTTACACGATGGCCAAAACAGCTGTGGCTGATTTAATGGGAGATGTAACTACGTCTTTCACTGGTGCCGATATGAGCACCAAGCTTAAGCTTTTAGGATGCGACGTTGGCTCGATTGGTGATGCCCATGCCACTACTCAAGGCAGTAAAGTCTTTGTGTATCAAGACGAGCTAAACAACGCTTACCGTAAAATGGTGGTATCTGAGGATGGCAAGAAGTTACTCGGTGCAGTGCTAGTAGGTGACAACAGTTATTATGACACGTTGTTACAATATTTCTTGAACGCCATTGATTTGCCTGAGCAGGCTCAATCACTTATTTTGCCGGCAATGGAAGGTGCACCTGCTGGTCTAGGCATAGACGCTTTGCCTGCCACGGCTTCTGTCTGTAGTTGTCATAATGTCACCAAGCAAGACATCAGTGACGCGGTGTCTGCAGGATTGATGAGCATTGGCGATATTAAGCAAACGACCAAAGCTAGCACTGGATGTGGTGGATGTGCGGCACTTTTGAAAAAGTGTGTTGATCATGAGCTACTCGCATTGGGTGTTGAGGTCAGCACAGATATTTGTGAGCATTTTGCTTACACCCGCCAAGACCTATTCAATTTGGTGAAGGTCGAGGGTATAAAAAGTTTTGCTGAATTGTTAGGCAAACATGGAAAAGGCTATGGTTGTGAGATCTGCAAGCCTGCGATTGGTTCGATCCTAGCCAGTGTGTGGAACGATTATGTTTTGAAAAAAGAGCATATCTCGCTACAAGACACTAATGATCGCTTTCTAGCCAATATGCAGAAGGATGGGACCTACTCCATCGTTCCTCGAATTCCAGGTGGCGAAATTACTGCTGACAAGCTCATCGTACTTGGGCAGGTCGCCAAAGAGTACAATTTATATACCAAAGTGACGGGGGGCCAACGCATCGACTTATTTGGTGCCACCATGGCCCAATTACCGGACATTTGGAAAAAACTTGTCGATGCGGGCTTTGAAACAGGCCAAGCCTACGGCAAGTCGTTACGTACAGTAAAATCATGTGTCGGCAGTACTTGGTGTCGCTATGGGGTTAATGACAGCCTTTCAATGGCGATTGCTTTAGAGAATCGTTATAAAGGTTTGCGCTCGCCTCATAAAATTAAGTTCGCTGTCTCTGGTTGTACGCGCGAATGTGCTGAAGCGCAAAGTAAAGATATTGGTGTGATCGCAACGGAAGGAGGGTGGAACCTCTATGTCTGCGGGAATGGTGGCATGAAACCTCGTCACGGTGATTTATTTGCAACGGATTTAGACGATGCAACCTTAGTAAAATACATTGATCGAATTCTTATGTTTTATGTGAAAACAGCTGATCGATTACAGCGCACTTCTGTATGGATGGAAAACCTTGAAGGGGGGTTATCTTACCTAAAAGACGTTGTCATTCGCGATTCGTTAGGATTATGTAACGAGTTGGAGACGCAAATGAATCATGTCGTCGACACTTTCCAATGTGAGTGGAAAACAACAATCGAAGATGAGGCTGCTTTAAAAACCTTCCGCCAATTTGTCAATCATGATGCTCAAGATGAGAATGTTGTCTTTGTCCAAGAGCGAGATCAAATTCGCCCCGCTACATTGGATGAAAAAGCCCAACTGATTGCAAAAGCTATTTAGGAGACAAACGTGATGTGGACAAAAGTATGTCAAACTGACGATTTAATTACTGGTGCTGGGGTTGCGGCAATGGTCGAGGGACAACAGGTCGCATTGTTTCTTGTGCCTGAAAGTGAACAACAAGTATATGCACTTTCAAATTGGGATCCTGTTGGCCAAGCTAATGTGCTTTCCCGTGGCATAGTGGCTCATTTACAAGACGAGTGGGTAGTGGCCAGCCCATTGTATAAACAGCACTTTTCTCTCAAGACAGGAAACTGTCTTGAGGAATCCTTTCAGATCTGTACATGGCAAACAAAAATCGAAGATGGGTCCGTGTTTGTGGCTCAACAGGTTTAATTTGGTGCATTTTTGGGGTGTACAGTACTTAATTTGGTGCGTGAGAGGCTTTCGAAAGCAAGTTATAACAGCTTATAAAATAAAAATTCGTTTGAAAGTTCTTAATGACAGCGATTATGGCAGAAACACTTTGTTGGCCTGAGTCTTGCTTAATATAGTTTAACTGTTGCACCGTAAACCGACGCTGGTTTATACATAAAGCAAACAGATATCACAAAAGGCAACGAGGCCCGATTCTCTTCTACAGAAGAGGTCGGGCCTTTTTTGTGCCTAAAAAATGTGTTGATGCCTTTACCCTCAGGAGAATACTTATGACTGTCTCAAGCGTCAAAACAACATGCCCTTATTGTGGCGTAGGCTGTGGCGTGAATCTTTCTTATTCTAAAGAGCCTTCAGATACAGTATTACCTGTTTCTGGTGATGACCAGCATCCTGCTAATTTTGGACGATTGTGTGTCAAAGGCAGTAGTCTAGCGCAAACCATCACCTTAGATGACCGCATGCTCACACCTCAGGTTAATGGCAAGCCCTCTTCGTGGGAACATGCTACAGATGTGATCAGCCATAAAATACGTGATGTGATCGCGAAACATGGTCCTAATGCATTTGCGTTCTATTTGTCAGGTCAAATTTTAACGGAAGATTACTATGTCGCTAATAAACTTGCTAAGGGCTTTATTGGCACTGCCAACGTGGATACTAATTCACGTTTGTGTATGGCCTCAGCAGTAGTCGGCTATAAACGCGCTTTTGGTTCAGACACTGTGCCGTGTAACTACGAGGATCTTGAGCGCTGTGACTTATTGATCATGGTTGGATCAAATGCTGCTTGGACACATCCCGTTTTGTTTCAAAGAATCGTAGCCGCTAAGGCTAAACGCCCCGAAATGCGAGTCGTGGTAATTGATCCAAGAAGAACCGCAACGTGCGATGTCGCCGATCTCCACCTAGCCATCACCCCAGGATCTGATGCTGCCATTTTTTCCTATTTGCTGAACGATACTGCACAGCATGAGTCTTTGGATCATGGCTTTATTGACAGCCATACAGATAATTTCGATTTGGCATTAAATCAAGCTCAAGCATCGACGCCTGATTTAGAAACAACAGCTGAATTTTGTAACATAGCGCCGCATGAATTAAACCTGCTTTGTGAGTTATGGCGCAAGACCGACAAAACAGTCACCTTTTATTCACAAGGGGTAAATCAGTCTTCTAGCGGCGTTGATAAATGCAACGCCATTATCAACTGTCATTTGGCAACGGGTCGAATAGGTAAAGAAGGAGCTGGACCTTTCTCCATTACCGGTCAACCCAATGCGATGGGTGGACGAGAAGTCGGTGGTTTGGCTAATCAGCTGGCCGCGCATATGGATTTTGCTACACCAGGGGCACAAGACCTTGTAAAGCGCTTTTGGAATGCACCGAATATGGCGACAGAAAATGGCCTCAAAGCCGTCGACTTGTTCCAAGCAATGGAGCAGGGTGACGTTAAAATTGTTTGGATAATGTCGACTAACCCAATGGTAAGCATACCTGATACGGCGCAAGTACAGCGAGCATTAGAAAAGTGTGATTTGGTGATTGTTAGTGATGTAAAAGCACATACAGATACCACTGCTTATGCTGATGTGCTACTTCCTGCAACAGGTTGGAGTGAGAAAGACGGCACGGTGACCAATTCTGAACGACGTATTTCTCGCCAGCGCGGATTGCTCCCAGCACCAGAGCAAGCTATGCATGACTGGCAATCGATTTGCGATGTTGCTAAGAAACTGGGCTATCAATCGGCCTTTTCATATTCATCACCACATGAGATCTTTGCTGAACACGCTGCGCTTTCCACCTTTGAGAACAATGGGAAGCGTGATTTCGATATAGGTGTATTTAAAAATATAAGCCGTGAACAGTATGACCAATTCACCCCAATTCAATGGCCTGTTACCCAACAGGCGCCTTACGGTACCGCGCGTATGTTTGAAGATAAGCACTTTTATACGCCAAATGGGCGCGCTCAGTTTTTCCCAATAACGCCCAGGCTGCCTCAAGCACATCCCAGTAAGCAGTATCCATTGACGCTCAACACGGGGCGTATCCGTGATCAATGGCATACCATGACGAGAACGGGGGATGCAGCGGTTTTAGCACGGCATATTTCGCAGCCTTTTGTTGAGATACATCCGCAAGATGCTCTTCAATACGACATACAGGATAAAGCGCTCGTCACACTAACGTCGCCACATGGTCGTGTAATCGTCAAAGCTAAAATATCCGATGAAACTGCTCAGGGCTCAGTGTTTGTACCGATTCATTGGACAAAACAGTTTGCGAGTAAATCGGTTATTTCCGCTTTAGTTCCGCCTGTTGTTGATCCACTTTCGGGACAACCTGAATCAAAACACGCTCAGGCAGCTGTTTCACCCATTAAAAATGCCACTTATGGTTCGTTGATTTCAGAAACGGAGCTTAATCTTTCTGATTGCTTGTATTGGTGCAAAGTCCCTAGCGAATTTGGGCATCGTTATGAAGTGGCTTGGCCTGAAAAAATTCCCCTGTCAGACTTAAAGAGTCGTTTTGATAGTCACTCAATACTTGATTTGCAATGGCTTGAATATAGCAACCCAATTAATCATCAGACGCGACTCGCAGGCGTTCAGAACGACCATCTTAAAATCGTCATTTATCTAAGCGACAGCCCTACAGTATCAACAACTGATTGGCTTATTTCTCGATTATCTTTGCAACAATCTTTGTCTGATTCAGAGCGAATGGCGTTATTAGTCGGTAAGCCTGTTGATATGGAAGACAAAGGTGAGATTGTTTGTGCTTGTTTTCAAGTGGGAACGACACAAATAGAGAAATCGGTAAAACAAGGTGCCTGCTCCATCGAGTCGCTTGGTATTGAATTAAAGTGTGGAACCAATTGTGGCTCATGTATCCCTGAGCTAAAAGCGTTAATCACTTCCAACGTGGAAACAGAATCATGAGTCTAGTGTTTACGCAGTTTATTAAGATCCTTGGCCGCGGCAATAAAGGTTCACGTTCGTTAACCGTTGATGAAGCCCAAACAGCAATGAGCATGATGTTGGTAGGAGAGGCAGCACCTGAACAAATAGGCGCCTTTTGGATGCTCATCCGAATACGTGAAGAAACAGTGGATGAAACCGTAGGGTTTACTCAAGCCGTAAGGGCCTTTTTAAGTGCAAAGAACGCAGATGATCATGGTATTGATCTAGATTGGCCTGCTTACGCAGGCAAACGCAACGAGTTACCATGGTTTTTGCTAGCTGCATTGGCCTTAGCGGATTCAGGTATTAAGGTTTTAATGCATGGACATTCATTTGAAGGGGAGGATCGACTTTACGTTGATGAAGTGATTTCAGCGCTAGCGTTGCCTATCTGTTTAACAGGCAGCTCTCCCAAAGTAACACTGCAAGAGCGTCATTTTGCTTATATGCCTCTTAGCAGTATTAGCCCTAAGCTGGCACAAATGATGGACTTAAAATACACATTGGGGTTACGTTCACCTGTAAACACGGTCGTACGTATGATGAACCCATTTCAGGCGTCACACAGTGTTCATGGCGTATTTCATAAAGGCTATGATGAACTTCATGTCGCATCCTCTGAGCGTCTAGGTGATCCTTCTGTATTGGTGTTTCGTGGAGGGAACGGTGAGGTCGAAGTCAATCCTGAGCGTGATGTTACGTTAGGAAAGTTGCATAAAGAGAAAGTGTCTTGGCAAACTTGGCCAAAAGCTGAACAGACTCACAAAAGGCAAAAAAATAATTTAGACTTATCTCGATTGATTAGTCACTGGCGTGGCGAGGCTTTAGACTCGTTTGGTGAACAGGCAGTGCGACAAACACTTGCCTCAGTTGCAGGATTATTATTTAACAAATCAAATCAATCCGAATGTCTTGAATTGGCCGACAGAATTTGGCAAACAAGAGATAGACAAAAAATCTAGAGATAAAAAAAAGCCGATGTTGATTCAACATCGGCTTTTTAAAATCTTAATTAAGACGATTAAGCTGGCTCAGAAGCATCCGTAGCAATAACGGTTGACGCTTTCTTAACGTACTCACTCATCTTATCGAAGTTTAAGTAACTGTAAACTTCAGCAGACATGCTGTTAATCTTGTTCGCATATTCTAAGTATTCAGCAGGCGTTGGCAATTTACCCATTAGAGAAGCTACGGCAGCAAGCTCAGCAGACGCTAGGAATACATCCGCGCCATTACCTAGACGGTTAGGGAAGTTACGTGTTGACGTTGAAACAACCGTTGCTTTATCGGCCACACGTGCTTGGTTACCCATACATAATGAACAACCTGGCATTTCCATGCGTGCGCCAGCTTTACCGAAGATGCTGTAGTAACCTTCAGCGGTTAATTGCTGTTGGTCCATTTTAGTCGGTGGCGATACCCAAAGACGCGTTGGTACCACTTTACCCGCTGATTCAAGCAGTTTACCTGCTGCACGGAAGTGGCCAATGTTTGTCATACAAGAACCGATGAAAACTTCATCGATTTTCTCACCTTGTACATCAGATAATAGACGAGCATCATCAGGATCATTTGGCGCACAAAGAACCGGCTCTTTAAGGTTATCAAGATCAATTTCAATAATTTGCGCGTATTCAGCGTCTGCATCCGCGCGCATCAAGCTTGGGTTGGCTAGCCATTGCTCCATCGCGTTAGCACGACGCTCAAGCGTACGTGGATCACCATAGCCTTCAGACATCATCCAACGAAGCATAACGATGTTAGAACGTAGGTATTCAGCAACTGATTCTTCAGATAGGTTGATGGTACAACCCGCTGCTGAACGTTCTGCAGAGGCATCAGAAAGTTCAAATGCTTGTTCTGCTGTTAAATGCTCAAGACCTTCGATCTCAAGGATACGGCCAGAGAAGATGTTCTTCTTACCTTTTTTCTCAACCGTCAAATGGCCTTCTTGGATAGCTTGGTAAGGAATCGCATGCACAAGATCACGTAGTGTGATGCCTGGTTGCATTTTACCTTTAAAGCGAACCAAAACAGATTCAGGCATATCAAGAGGCATTACACCTGTTGCTGCAGCAAATGCTACTAGACCAGAACCCGCTGGGAAGGAAATACCTAGAGGGAAACGAGTATGCGAGTCACCACCTGTACCGACTGTGTCAGGAAGCAACATGCGGTTCAGCCATGAGTGGATGATACCGTCACCTGGGCGTAGAGAAACACCACCTCGGTTCATGATGAAATCAGGAAGCGTGTGGTGAGTTTTTACGTCAACAGGTTTAGGGTAAGCCGCTGTGTGGCAGAAAGACTGCATAACAAGGTCTGAGCTGAAACCAAGACAAGCAAGGTCTTTCAGTTCGTCACGTGTCATTGGTCCAGTTGTATCTTGAGAACCCACAGTGGTCATCTTAGGTTCACAGTAGGAATTAGGGCGAACGCCTGTAACACCACATGCTTTACCAACCATCTTCTGAGCCAGTGTGAAGCCTTTATCAGAGCTTGCTACTTCGCCAGGTTTTAAGAACAACTCAGAACCTGACAAACCTAGAGATTCACGTGCTTTGTTGGTTAGACCACGACCGATGATTAGAGGAATACGGCCACCAGCACGTACTTCGTCTAGCAATACTTGAGTCTTAAGCTCAAAAGTCGTGATAACGTCATCAGTGCCGTGTTTTTTCACAACGCCTTCGTATGGGAAAATGTCGATGATATCGCCCATTTCCATACCGTCTACATCCATTTCGATCGGTAAGGCACCCGCATCTTCCATGGTGTTGAAGAAAATCGGAGCAATTTTACTACCAATACATACACCACCAGCACGTTTGTTAGGGATGAAAGGAATGTCATCTCCCATGTGCCATAGTACTGAGTTGGTTGCAGACTTACGGCTTGAACCGGTACCCACGACATCACCAACATACGCAAGAGGGAAGCCTTGCTCTTTTAGTTCGTTGATTTTAGTGATTGGGCCGATTTCGCCGTCATCATCTGGTGTGATGCCATCACGAGCCATTTTAAGCATCGCATTAGCGTGAAGTGGAATATCAGGGCGCGACCAAGCATCAGGCGCAGGAGATAAATCATCTGTGTTCGTTTCACCTGGAACTTTGAATACCGTAACAGTGATTTTATCTGCAAGTTTAGGTTTCTTAGTGAACCACTCGCCATCAGCCCATGATTGGATAATCTGCTTAGCATACTCATTACCGGCTTTCGACTTCTCGTCTACATCGTGGAATGCATCAAAGATTAAAAGTGTGTGAGAAAGAGCATTTACAGCAATTGGCGCAATTTCAGCGTCGTCTAGGCAATCGATCAATGGCTGAATATTATAGCCACCAAGCATACTACCAAGTAGTTCAGTTGCTAACTTTTTATCGATAAGTGGCGAAGACGCTTCACCTTTGGTGATGGCTGCTAGGAAGCCTGCTTTAACATAAGCAGCTTCGTCAACGCCGGCAGGAATACGGTTTTTCAGTAATTCAAGTACGAACTCTTCTTCACCTGCTGGCGGGTTTTTAAGAAGCTCAACAAGTGATGCTGTTTGATCTGCATCGAGCGGCGTCGCTGGAATACCTTGAGAGGCACGTTCTTCGACGTGTTTACGGTATGCTTCTAACAAAATAGATCCCCTTATCTGGACATCAGTGTAATCACTAATGATGTTAAGCGTTGACTCTGCGAGTTCGAGTTAATCCATCAAAAGTTAAACTCGAGCAAAGCTCAGCACTGGCAAATTAATCTGTAAGTACATTCTATAGAAAAATCAGCATCATGAGGGGAATATCGCCATACATATTTAGAATAGGTGATATTTACCTTACTTATTCACTTGCCAATAGTTCACTAGTTACGGTGATATTAGTCGTACAACTCTAAAGCCCCAGTTACTAGCCCGTAAGGTTGGTTCTGCTTTATATCGTGTGGCACTTCGACCGACTGTAGGTACATCAAACCAAGACCCACCCCGCAATACCCGACCTTTACATTGATCAGATAACCACACCTGATTAGTACTTGGAGCACCCTCATAATTGTCGTGATAACAGTCTTCGACCCACTCAGCAACGTTACCATGCATATCGAAAATCCCTAGCGGATTACTGGCTTGAGAGCCCACAGGTGCGGTTGAAATGCCATCCCATTGGCTGCCACAGCTATCACAGACGCTATAACCAGGTTGAACCTCATTGCCATACCAATAAGCCGTCGGCGATCCAGCACGAGCGGAGTATTCCCATTCAATTTCTGTTGGCAGTCGATATTCTGACCCTGTTTGCTCTGATAACCAGTTTGCATAAGCCTTTGCGTCGTACCAACTAACGTTTATCACTGGACGATTACCACGTCCCCAGCCGTTATCTGGGGGGGCAGGCCGTCCAGTAGCCGCTACAAAGCGATCATACTGAGCAAAGGTGACTTCATTTTTACTAAAGTAAAATCCTTTAGGAATATTAACTTCATGCACTGGAGACTCGTTTGCATCACCTGCACCGTTTATATCCCCCATTTGAAAGGTCGCTGATGCTATTTTCTCAACCTTTGGAGCTTTACCTCCATCTTTTAGGTCTTCCTCTAACACTTGTGGTAGAACATCAAAACGACTTTCTACTGATACTTCGGTAGTATTTTCTGTTGCTATGTTAGCAGGAGGCGACGTCGGCCATAAAAGTGTTGCTGCGATGGTAGATAAGGCAACTAAGCTAAGCCCTACACCAGCATACAAGGCTAAGGGTTTCTTTTTTTGTGCTGGAGGCGGTGCATCTGAATTAGCCTTGGAGCTGTTGACAAATAAGTTAGCACGAAGAAAACGCATCACTTCGACAAGTGATTTAGGACGATGGCGCTCAGCAGGTCTTGCCCAACCTTTAATTTTTTTCCATGTTGCTTGATCAAGCGTTTCGACATGATCAGGTAAGTTATTAAGCTTACCGTTATCCAGCCACGACTCGCCTACGAGAGAAGCAATTAGTAACCGCATAAACATGTAGTGATCAGAAGACACACTAATATTGGGATTGCGCTTAATGTATTCAGGCGGGATAAAGCGGCCATCCATGTCTTGATCAGTAATTTTATCTAACCAACTGTGGGTGCCAAATCCTGTTAATATGCCAGCACCATTTACAACATGCACACTGCTAAGATCTAAGTGGCCATGGATATAACCATGCTGATGCACTTGGTCTAGCGCTTTGGCAATCGGATCGAAAATACTCAACACAATATTCAGTGAAGCGCCATCTGGGTATTTCCCCAAATAACTGAAAAGTCGCTCGCCACCACAAAGGTTGTAAATCGAAAATACCCACAAATTGGAATAAAAAGGAGGGTAGCTTCGTGTAATTGCTGGATGCTTGAGTTTTGCGTGACGTCGGGCAATGGAAAGAAACTGGTTTACGTCGCCACGTTCCGACCGATAAAAGCGCAACACAAATGACTGACCGCCTTGATCGGCAACCCAAACACTTTTGTCATCGCTTAATGGATAGTTAAGAACGTAAGGGTCAACCTCTACGCCAACTTGCTGTCCAATGCTAAGTTTTGATACGTCATAATATTGATTCATTGGCGAATTGATATCCAAATCAATGTTTTGCTTGTGCTGATTAACAGGCCCAATCAGAGTATAATCCGTTTTTTTTCAGAGAAAAGGTAGCTTTGATGTTAACTGATTATCCCGAACTGGTAGAGTTTTTACCATGCGAATCTCCAAATGAATGGGTTCAATGGGCATTAGAAAACGAAACTTTACTATTAATTGATCATGCTCACTGTGAAAAGAAGGCCGCTTCAACGGCGATGAGTCTTATGTATCGCTACGTTGATCGGGAAAATTTGCTGCATAAAATGTCACAGCTTGCTCGAGAAGAATTACTTCATTTTGAGCAAGTGCTAAACATCATGCGTAACCGTGGCGTGGAGTACTGCCATTTACAAGCGTCTCGCTATGCAGATGGATTACGTAAGCATATCCGCACTCACGAGCCAGCTAAGTTAATTGATACTTTAATTATAGGGGCATTTGTAGAAGCACGCTCATGTGAACGTTTTGCAGTGTTGATTCCTCATCTTGATGAAGAAATTGGCAAGTTTTACAAGTCTCTACTGAAGTCCGAAGCACGTCATTTTGAAGACTATCTGTCTTTAGCGGAAGAATACGCAGGGCACCCTATAGATGATCGTATTGCCTTTTTTAGAGAGATCGAACACCAACTAATCATTGAGCCAGATGTAGAATTTCGTGTGCACAGTGGGCCTCCAAAAGCGGCTTAAGCTTATTAAGGGATACAAACGTTTACTCAATTAGAACAAACGTTTGTAAAGTTTTCCCTTCACAAACAGTTTTGATGTGCTAATCTCGAAGTAACTACTCTCACAAGAGGAGGGCGTAAGATGGGCACACAAATGAATGATTTACTGCCAGATGTAACGTATTGGCTGACTCTGCAGATCGCCAGAAGCGATCCAGGCATTGACCTTGAACAGGTTTATCAAGGCACTGTAGAGCTTGATTACTTATACCAAGTATTAACTAGCAAAGCCCAGCAACATTGGTGGTCTGAGTATGGTATAGAATTGAGTCCGGTAACGGTAAACAATGCTTTTTTCCGTGCGATTGCCGTCCTCCATGATCGAAATATAGAATACAAACGATCAAAAAATCGTTCTGAAACAGATTGGGTACGAGAGTTACTTCATTTATAAAAGAGCAGTTTTACTGCTCTTTTTTTATGCCTAATCCATTTATCGAAGCAAACTTACCAAGTTAGTAAATGGATTCTCTGCCATTCCCTGATACTTGGCTGATCAGATAGATAGCTGTTAACAGATATTGTACGGTGCTCAATACTTCGGTTTTTTAGGGTAGCAAGCCAAATATTTTTGTCCCAGTCCCCTAGAACTAGACGGCTAAACTTATCAGTCTTATGCAACGCAGGTCGATGCGTATGACCATGAACCAAAAGCGCCACTTTTCCTGCCACACTTTCCTCAACTGCTGAGGAGTTAACATCCATGATTGCATCCTGCTTATCCGCAGACATGTTCTTAGAGTCATCACGCAGCTTTTGTGCTAAGGCTAGGCGCTGTGCTAACGGCATGGCTAAAACTTGTTCTTGCCATGCCGGTTGTCGAACCATGGCGCGGAACTCTTGATAAGCCTGATCATCTATACAATATTCATCGCCATGAGTCAGCATAATGGCCTGCTCATTATGATGAATGATGTGCTGTTCGGCCAACGCTGTAACGCAATTACGCTTAAACCAATCATCACCTACTAAAAAATCACGATTACCGGCAATGAAATAAGTCGCTATGTTAGCGCTCGCTAGCTTAGCAAATTGAGCATCTAGAATCTTGATCCAGTCAGGCTGGTAGTCATCGCCTATGTAAGCTTCAAAGAAGTCTCCGAGAATATACAATTCTGAAGGCTGCTCTTGGCATTGGCAGAGTTGATCCGTCAGATACACAAACGCCTGGATCAAATCCAGGCGTTTGTCACTCAAATGAAGATCTGAGATGAAGTAACGAGTCATGAACTTATTCTTTGATCAGTTCTGCTGACTCGATGATCACGTCTTCTGCTGGAACATCTTGATGGCCTGCTTTGATCGTTGTTTGGACTTCTTTAATTTTGTTTACAACGTCCATGCCTGCTGTCACTTTGGCGAATACTGCGTAACCCCAGCCATCAGGTGTTTTAGCGCGGTGGTTCAAGAAGCTGTTATCGGAAACGTTGATGAAGAACTGGGCAGATGCTGAATGCGGGTCCATCGTACGAGCCATTGCTAGAGAGCCTACAACATTTTCTAGGCCGTTATCCGCTTCGTTTTCAATTGGCGCACGTGTTTCTTTCTGTTTCATGCCTGGCTCAAAGCCACCACCTTGAACCATGAAACCATTGATCACGCGGTGAAAAATAACACCATCGTAAAAACCTGATGTAACATATTCTTCAAAGTTTTTAGAGGTCTTTGGTGCTTTTTCGTAGTTAAGCTCAATTGTGATGTCGCCAAAATTCGTATGGAAAACGATCATGTAACTTTTCCTTTAGTAGGTTAGGTGTAATAAATTAATCAATGCCGAGCATTTTATGTGTTTGTAAACTTAGACGCCACTGCGGATTCTGTAAACAATAGCGAATTGTTAATGCTTGAGCATCGTCGATACGTGTCTGACCGGCTGGAAGTGCACTTTGATCCATGGGTTGGAGATAGAAGTGCTCAAATTCAAGGTCAGTGAATAAATTCGGCGGTAAGTGAGTTTGAGGAAAAATAAGCTTTAATTCACTGCCTCTGTTTACGACCAATGGCTCAGCTGTTTTAGGACTGACACAGATCCAATCAATACCAAGAGGCAGTGGTAGCGTCCCGTTGGTTTCAATCGCAAGAATATAATCAGACGCTTTCGCCGCTTGAATTAGCTCGTCATCTAGCTGAAGTGCAGGCTCACCACCAGTAAAAATTAAATATTTATGCTGTGCGCTTTCTGGCCAAAGAGCATCAAGATGTGCGATCAAAGCATCGGCATCCTGAAATTTTCCGCCATTTTGACCATCTGTACCAACAAAGTCCGTATCACAAAACTGACATTTAGAAGTGGCGCGGTGTTTTTCTTTTCCAGTCCACAGGTTGCATCCCGTGAAACGACAGAAAATTGCAGGTCGACCCGCATGTGCGCCTTCTCCCTGTAGGGAATAGAACGCTTCTTTAACTGAATACATTATTCATCCTTCAATCACCCAAAAACAGTCGGGGCTGACAGTGATAACAATCATTAGCGGATTGCTTGGCAAAAGCTAATGCTGGTTAATACTATACTTCGTATGGCAGAGGATCTGTCACACCTTGTTCGTTAAATGCTTCCATACGCTCATTACAGGCACCACATTTGCCGCAAGCTTTTTCACGGCCATTATAACACGTCCAAGTATCGTCATAGTTTAGGCCCATGGCCAAACCGGCGGCTAAAATTTCACCTTTGGAGTTGTTCAAGAACGGTGTAACAATATCAACTGGCTCATAGTTGGCAATTTGCGATACCGCATTCATAGCATGAACAAATTCAGGTCGACAGTCTGGGTAAATATGATGATCGCCTGCATGCGCACCGTAATAAACTTCAGGTGCTTCAAGAGACACAGCATAAGCAATGGCCATTGATAAAAGCACCATATTACGGTTTGGTACGACGGTATTTTTCATGCTGTCTTCAGCGTAATGACCTTCCGGTATCTCAATGTTATCCGTTAGAGAAGATCCTGCCATAAGACTGTTAATCGCAGATATATCGACGACTTTATGTGGAATGTTGAATTTTTCACATACCTTAGCCGCAATATCAAGTTCTTTGCTATGGCGCTGACCATAGTTAAATGACAGTGCGTAAACGTCTTTGCCCGCAGCCAGTGCTTTGTGGAGTACGGTGTAAGAGTCCATTCCTCCTGAATAGACCACAACGGCTTTGTTTGACATGAGTAAACCCCTTTATTTGCAAGGGCGCGGATTATAGCAAATCACGTTTGAGTAACTAGCTTTTGTTAAAAAATTATAAGGAAAGAGTCGCAATGGCTTGTCGGTAACTGGTTACGTATATAATATAGGTAACCAGTTACCTATATTTTTGATAAATAGTTTTTGAGTAAGGTCTATGGAACAGTTTGGTGTTTTGTCTTTAGGCAGTCGTCTAAAGCGATTGAGCGATTTTTTATACAGTGAAGTGCAGTCCGTGTACTTAGCAGAATCGTTGATGATTTCATCAACATACTTTCCCATTTTACGCCTGTTACAGCAGCAAGGAGCTTTGTCTGTTATGCAAATAGCCGAAGGGTTGGGGCTGTCTCATCCAGCTGTCAGCAAACAGGTCAGTAAAATGTTAAAAGATAGCCTGTTAGTAAAAGTTCCAGACCAGCAAGACCAAAGAAGATCTGTTATTTGTCTATCAGAATTTTGTTGCCAAGAAATGGTAAAAGTTGAACCGGTACTTGAAGCAATAGGTAAAGAGCTAGAATACTATTTAGACGCTCAAACGGGATCGTTTTTAACACAACTATCAGGACTTGAATCACATTTATTGAATGGCCCTTATGCCATGCGGGTCATTTTGAGGTTGCACCCCGAAAAAGTTGGCATTCAATCATTGAGTTCAAAGATGGACTCCCTAGTGTTTAAACAATTAAATGAGGCTTGGCTGCAACGTTTTTTCCCAAACGACATTTATGAGCGCGATCATCGAATTCTTAATGACCCTTACAGTGAAATCATAGAGCAGGGCGGTATTGTGCGATTGGCTTTCGTCGATGAAAAACCTATTGCAAGCTATTACCTTATGCCATCAAACAATGACTTTGAAATTGGTAAGCTGACAGTAGATGAGCGCTTCACCCGTCTTGGAATTGGTGAACGTATGCTGAATGATGCATTGACCCAAGTAGTTGAAAGGGGTGGGCAATGTGTCCATTTAGAAACTCACACATCATTGTTACCTGCGTTAAATTTATATCAGAAACTTGGTTTTAAAATTGATGAATCCTGTGCCGTATTTAGCGTGCCAAGAGCCAACCTTCGCATGACTAAACAACTTGGAGGCGAAGTGTGAATTTATTTCAAAATGCACAGCGTGGTGCTTTAGCGTCAATCCCTATGATTATTGGTGGCATCCCATTTGGCCTTCTTTTTGGCTCTCTTGCTGCGGCAAACGACTTAAGTATTTGGTTTGCAATTGCCATGTCTAGCATTGTGTTTGCTGGCTCCGCTCAATTTGTGGCGCTTGGCTTGATTGCTGCAGACGCGCCACTTTGGGTCATTATACTGACAACCTTTGTTGTTAACTTGCGTCATATTCTTTATGCAGCCGATTTATTGCGTTTTGTTAAGCATTTGCCGCTTAAGCTTAGGCTTTTAATGGGCTTTGGATTGATCGATGAAACCTATGCTGCGGTTAGGCCAATGTTCGACATGGGGTCGGCAGATAAAAGCAATGGGCATCAGGTCTATATTGGATCATTTTTAAGTTTTTACTTGATGTGGAATATCACCACAATAATGGGTGCCCTTGCGGGGGAGTATATTCCTGGACTGAGTGAATGGGGCTTAGAGTTTGCGATGGTGGCCACTTTTATTGGCATTGTGACCCCTTATTTAAAATCAGCTCCTTATTGGGGGGCGTTTGTTGTCGCTATAGTATGCTCGGTGTTATTCCGCGACATGCCGAACCAAATGGGACTAATCGTAGCAACGTTATTAGCCGTCGCCACAGGGTATTTTCTGGATACCATGACAACAAACAAGAATGCCAAGGAGACGGCTCATGTCTAACGTTGAACTACTGTTAATCATTGTAGGCATGTTTATGGTGACTTATGGCATTCGTGTAACACTGTTCGTCGGCGCTAATCGTGCTGAAATGCCTGAGTGGCTTGATAAAGCGCTAAAATTCGTCCCGGTCTCGGTCTTAACAGCCATCATTGCCCCAATGGCGTTAACCAACGATCAGGGATTAGCGGTCTCTCTGCTGAACCCTTGGTTTGTCGGGGCATTGGCTGCACTGATAACAGGGTTAGTATTCAAACGACAGCTATTAACCATTTGTATCGGTGTGGTCGTATTTTTTCTGATGAAAATGGTAACGGGCAATTAGAATTGCGTTTGGGCGTACCCATCTTTGAATAAAATCAGATATACTTGAACGCTATTATTTCTATTCGTTACATGAACACCAATTGGGATTCGAACATAACATGTCAGAAGCGTCTAAACCTGGGAACTTCATCACCCAAATCATTGATAAAGATACCGAAGCTGGCAAACATGGCGGCAAAGTGCATACGCGCTTCCCGCCAGAGCCAAACGGTTATCTTCACATCGGCCATGCAAAATCTATCTGCCTAAACTTTGGTATTGCAGAGCGTTACCAAGGCCAATGTAACTTGCGCTTCGATGACACTAACCCTGAAAAAGAAAGCGTTGAATACATTGAATCGATTAAGCGAGACGTCGAGTGGCTTGGTTTCGAATGGGCGGATGAGCCTAAATACGCCTCTGATTATTTCGATCAGCTTTTTACTTTTGCTTGCGACCTAATTAAATCAGGTAAAGCGTATGTCTGTGAATTAAACGCAGAGCAAATGCGTGAGTACCGCGGCACTTTGAAAGAACCTGGTAAAGACAGTCCTTACCGTGACCGTTCGCCGGAAGAAAACCTTGCGCTATTTATGGACATGCGTGACGGAAAATACGCTGATGGCGAGAAAGTATTGCGTGCAAAGATTGACATGGCGAGCCCAAACATCAATCTTCGTGATCCTATCATCTATCGTATCCGCCATGTACACCATCACCAAACAGGTGATAAATGGTGTGTATACCCGATGTACGATTTTACGCACTGCTTATCCGATGCGTTGGAAAATGTCACTCACTCGATTTGTACGCTTGAATTTCAAGACCATCGTCCTCTGTACGATTGGACTCTGGATACGCTTGAAACCTTCCATCCCCAACAGATTGAGTTTGCTCGCCTAAACTTGAACTACACAGTTACAAGTAAACGCAAACTGAAACAATTGGTTGATGAAAACCACGTTGAAGCATGGGATGACCCACGCATGCCGACTATTTCAGGTATGCGTCGCCGTGGTTTTACACCAACGTCTATTCGTAATTTCTGTGAACGTATTGGTGTAACAAAATCTGACAGTGTGGTTGATTTTGGCATGCTTGAACACGCTATTCGCGAAGATTTAGATGCGAACGCCAATCGCGCCATGGCTGTGCTAAATCCGATCAAGGTTACGTTGACGAATTACCCGGAAGATAAAGAAGAGATCTTCTCGGTGTCGAATCATCCGAAGAACGAAAAGGCCGGTAAGCGTGAAGTGCCCTTCAGCAAAAACCTATTTATCGATGCGGCTGACTTTGAAGAAGTCCCCCCTCGTAAGTGGAAACGCTTAAGTCTTGGCACTGCTGTTCGTTTACGTGGGGGTTATGTAATCACCTGTGACGAGGCGATCAAAGACGAAGAGGGTAACGTTGTTGAGCTGCTATGCAGTTATGATGAAAACACGTTAGGAGTGAACCCTGAAGGTTACAAGCCAAAAGGTGTGATTCACTGGGTCAGCGCAAATCATGCGGTGGATGCGACGGTGCGTTTGTATGATCGCTTATTCAACGAAGAAGCCCCAGATGCAAAACACGAAGACAAGACCTTCTTAGATTTTATTAACCCTGAGTCTATGACCGTGACAACTAATGCGAAACTTGAAGCATCATTAGCGAAAGCTGAGCCCGGTGTTGGCTTCCAATTCGAGCGTGAAGGTTACTTCTGTCGTGATCTAAAAGAAACGGGCATGGTATTCAACCGTACCGTTACGTTGCGTGATTCTTGGGTAAAAATCGAAGCAAAGGGATGATTCTGTAATGCTTAAAATTTTTAATACTTTGAGCGGTAAGAAAGAAGAATTCAAACCGATCGAAGACGGCAAAGTAAAAATGTATGTGTGTGGCATTACGGTTTATGACTATTGTCACATTGGACATGCGCGAGCAATGATTTCATTTGATGTGATCACACGCTTCTTGCGTCATGTGGGCTACGATTTAACCTACGTACGTAACATTACGGATGTTGATGATAAAATCATTAAGCGTGCGGCTGAAAACAATGAAACACCAAGCCAGTTAACAGAACGAATGATTGCTGCGCAAACGGAAGACGAGACAGCGCTGGGTAACAAAGCGCCAGACCTAGAACCGAAAGCCACAGAGTTCATGCAGCAAATCATCGACATGATTCAAGTACTGGTCGATAAAGGTTACGCTTACCAAGGTGAAAGTGGTGACGTGTATTACCGCGCAAGTAAGTTCGCCGATTACGGTAAACTGAATAACCGTAAAATTGAGGATATGCTTGCTGGCGCTCGTATTGAAGTAGAAGCTTCTAAAGAGCATCCTGCGGATTTCGTACTATGGAAACCGGTAAAGGCAGGTGAGGTACACTGGGACTCTCCTTGGGGCAAAGGTCGACCTGGATGGCACATTGAATGTTCAGCTATGTCGACACATTGTCTTGGCTCGCATTTTGATATTCATGGTGGGGGTCCAGACCTTAAATTTCCACATCATGAAAATGAAATCGCTCAGTCAGAAGCGGCTACGGGTGAGCAATACGTAAATTACTGGATGCATTGTGGCGCAGTTCGCGTTAACAACGAGAAGATGTCTAAATCTTTGGGCAACTTTTTTACCATTCGTGAAGTACTTGAAAAGTTCAACCCAGAAGTAGTTCGTTACCTGATGGTGTCTAGCCAGTACCGTAGTAGCATAGATTATTCCGATGCCAGCTTGAAAGATGCTAAGACCGCCTTAGAGCGCTTGTATACGGCGCTTAGGGATCAAGAGATAGCTTCAAACTATGTGGCAACAGAGTTTACAGAGCGCTTTGAAGACGCTATGCGTGATGACTTTAATACACCTGTGGCTTTGTCCGTAATGTTTGAGTTGGTTCGAGAGCTTAACAAAGCACGAGCTGAAGGCAGTGAAGCGGCAGCAACCTTAGCAGCTGAATTGAAAGCGCTTGCGGATGTTTTGGGTCTACTTTATCAGGATCCTGAATATTTCATGCAGAATAGCACTTTCAATGAAGGTTTATCAGCGGCTGATATTGAGGCTTACATTGTTGAACGTGCTCAAGCGCGTAAAGACAAGAACTTTGCCCGTGGTGATGAGATTCGAGATGTATTGTTAGAGAACGGTATCACCTTGCTTGATAGCCGCGAAGGAACGACATGGACTCGTGGTTGATAAACCAATAGTCCATAAAAAGGGAGACTTGTGTGAGTCTCCCTTTTTGCTTACCGTGAAACACAGCAAGTTATTAACTTTCTGATTTAACACGCACTGCAAGAACGTCACACGGTGCACCATGTAAGACGCCATTAGCCGTTGAGCCTAGTAACAGAGCCAGACCATGTCGGCCATGGCTGCCAACGACAATTAAGTCAGCACTTGACTCTTCAGCGACTCGATGGATTTCGCTTTCAATACCACCTTGAGTGACGACAGTGGAGTGAACCGGAACATCTAATTGATCGACGAGCACTTCCATACGGCTTGTCGCTGTACTGTGAAGTTGTTCTTGTATGTCACTTACGTCAATTGGCACATCGCCGCCGTAAGCGTAGTTTAAAGATTCAATTACGTGAATAATAGTAAGTTGGCCATCAAAAGCTTTGCACATGGCAGCCGCCTTGTTAGCAACTAGGATACTTTGGTCCGTTAGATCCACCGCCAAAATAATACGTTGGTAGGGCATGGGATACCTCCAATTTTGGGTTCCATTTATTCTCAACATTTTAAGAGTAAAGCAATGACAGCTTTAATTGTAGTATTTATTACCCTTTCCTTGATGGGGTCAGCATTATGGATCATGCCTACACGACGTGAACGTGAAAAAATGGCATTACGCATGCAGGCTCGCAAGCACAATATTACCGTGCAGTTAACAAGTGTCAATTTGCCAGACAAATGGGATAAGGTAAAAGTCAAAGAAACAGGGCTTTGTGCTTATCATAAATATCGTGAAAAGCCCCTCAAAGACTTTCCTGATATCAATATTTACCCTTATGAGGTTTGGAAGCATGAATCAATTTGTGAAGGCTGGTACGCCAACAAGCCTATTTCAATAGATTCAGATATAGGGGCGCTGCTTGAAAAGCATCATGCTGTTTTTGTAGCGATAGAGATATCTGCTAACTGCGTGAGTTTGTATTGGAGGGAAAAGGGTGACGAAAGCACCGTAAACGATGCTAATGCCATTATCACTGGTCTTTTGTCGCTTCGCTAGCAACGCCAGTAGAAAGGTCTTCAATGGAGTGGACAAGCTCTGAAAGCACTTCTTCAGGATTTTCCGCTTCTTGAATCGCCATAATTTGTGGTGCCAATATTTCTTGCATTCGCCCATCTACAAATTTTTCTAGTTCCTTTTTCTCTGGTCGATCCACGTTGTTAGATTTTAAATGAGAGTGGATAACACTGTAGAGTGTTTGTGCAACGCGCATATCACCTGAGTGAAAGTTTTTATTGGCTTGAACAATTTGGCGATTCAATTGAATCCAAAGATTTAGCCAGCGCAAGTAGACATAGCAGAGTTTGTAATGGGTATTGCTGATACGGCCTTTGCGGCGCATGTAGAGCAGCATCTTTGCTGCTTTAGTTAATCGCTCCTTGTATTTGGTTTTTTCATGAAAACTCATTTCATCGGGTTCTAGATCCATATGTGCCGGGGCCTCTTCTCGTTCTGCCTCAGCTTTAGCGATACGTTGCTCTATTTTTTCTGGGTCATCCGTATATGAGATGAGCTCTCTTAAATTTTCAAGATAAAAGTCATAAAAAACGTCGCTGACGATCATATCGGTGTTAATTGACCGTAGTCCGATGATATGTTGCTCCATACGATCTGCACGATTTTGTAACTGTAGAAGTTTTAATCGACGTTCTTTTAACTCCAGCTCTTTTTGATGAGCACGCGAGCCAACGACCACTGAAACCAGTACGATTATGAAAAGAATGACTATAGTTAGGATCTGAAGCGTAGCCATGATTGTCCTTTGTAAGTGATTTCAGTATGTTAAAGGGCAAATGCTAGACACGGCAATAGGAATGTTGCGAATCTCTCAGGGATTGCTTGTCATATATTAGCGCTTTGCTTAATATCTGCGCCCCTAAGGTATTCTAAGCACGTTCATCTTTCAAAAGTAATTAAGGCTCGAACAACCCAATGGCAAAATCTCTGGTTATCGTGGAATCGCCAGCTAAGGCAAAAACAATTAACAAATATCTCGGCAACGACTTTGTCGTGAAGTCGAGTGTTGGTCATATCCGTGATCTCCCGGCTGGTACGACGTCCACCTCTACACCTCAGGAACGTGCCAAACAGGCTGCGTTGACGCGCAAAATGAGCCCGGAAGAAAAAGCGGAACACAAACGCACAAAAGCACGTAAGCAGCTGATCAATCGTATGGGTGTAGATCCAGAGCATAACTGGGCTGCCCAATACGAAATTTTACCTGGCAAAGAAAAAGTCGTTGAAGAACTGCGCCGACTTGCAAAGAATGCTGACACTATTTATCTCGCAACCGATTTGGATAGAGAGGGTGAAGCCATTGCGTGGCATTTACGTGAAGCCATCGGTGGCGATGATGATCGTTACAAACGTGTGGTTTTCAACGAAATCACAAAGAATGCCATTACCTCGGCCTTTGAAACACCGTCAGAATTAGACATGAATCGCGTCAATGCGCAGCAAGCACGTAGATTCTTGGATCGCGTAGTTGGGTTCATGGTGTCACCTCTGCTTTGGGCAAAAGTAGCTCGTGGATTATCTGCTGGTCGAGTTCAATCAGTTGCGGTGCGACTGATCGTTGAACGAGAAAAAGAAATTCGTGCTTTTATTCCAGAAGAATTCTGGGAGCTGGATGCTAATTTAGCAACTGGTGATAAAGCTAATATCCCATTTGTCACAGTTAAGCATCAAGGTAAAGAATACCGTCCGACTTCTCAAGAACAGTCAGATGAGCACGTAAAACGTCTAGAGAACGCAGCGTTCAAAGTTGCTAGTCGTGAAGATAAACCGACCCGTTCTAAGCCATCGGCTCCTTTCATCACATCTACATTGCAACAGGCTGCGAGTACTCGTTTAAGCTTTGGTGTTAAGAAAACGATGATGCTTGCTCAGCGTTTGTATGAGGGTGGTTATATCACCTACATGCGTACAGACTCAACCAATCTAAGTGCTGAAGCCGTTGAGGCTGCCCGTGAGTACATTCAAAGCAAGTTTGGCGATGCTTACTTGCCACCAGAAGCATTGCGTTATTCGAGCAAAGAAGGCGCTCAAGAAGCCCATGAGGCGATTCGTCCTTCTAGCGTGGATGTGACTCAAGATATGCTGCAAGGCATGGATAAGGATGCACACCGTCTTTATGATTTGATTCGCAATCAGTTTATTGCCTGTCAAATGACCCCTGCTGAATATACCTCTACCACCATTACCGTGATGGCAGATGAATACGAATTACGAGCAAAAGGCCGAATCTTACGCTTTGATGGTTATACCCGTGTTATCACGCCGGTAGGCAAAAAAGTAGAAGACACTATTTTGCCAGATGTAAAACAAGGCGAGCAGTTAGCATTAATTAACCTTGAACCTGAGCAGCACTTTACGAAACCATCTGCACGCTACAGCGAAGCCAGCCTAGTAAAAGAGCTGGAGAAACGAGGGATTGGTCGCCCATCAACTTATGCATCTATTATTTCTACGATCCAAGATCGCGGGTATGTGCGTGTTGAAAATCGCCGCTTCTACGCAGAAAAAATGGGCGACATCGTTACCGATAGATTAGTGGCAAGCTTCGATGATCTAATGGATTTCAGCTTTACTGCGCAAATGGAAGAAGAGCTGGATGATATAGCCGAAGGTGAAAAAGATTGGATAAAAGTACTTAATAGTTTTTACTCTGATTTCAGTAAAACCTTGAATCAAGCCGAAGCCGTTGATGGTGGTATGGCGCCAAATGAGCCAACGCCAACGGATATCCCATGCCCAACGTGTGAACGACCTATGCAGATTCGTACTGCTAGCACTGGTGTATTTTTGTCCTGCTCTGGTTATGTATTACCACCCAAAGAGCGCTGTAAAGCGACCATCAATTTAGTGAGTGGTGATGAAGCCGTTGCCGTCGATGATGAAGAAGGCGAATCTAAAGCTCTGATTAACAAGCGACGTTGTGATATTTGTGGATCAGCGATGGACAGTTACCTAGCCGATGAACATCGCAAATTACATGTCTGTGGTAACAACCCTTCTTGCCCAGGTTTTGAAGTTGAAAAGGGGACTTTCAAACTAAAAGGCTATGATGGTCCTACGCTTGAATGTGATAAATGTTCTTCTGAAATGCAACTTAAAACAGGTCGTTTTGGTAAATACTTTGGCTGTACCAATGAAGAATGTAAGAACACTCGTAAGCTATTGAAAAATGGCGAAGCTGCGCCACCAAAGATGGATCCAGTTCCGATGCCTGATTTAGCATGTCAAAAGGTTGAAGATCATTATGTTTTACGTGACGGCGCAACGGGACTCTTTCTTGCAGCTAGCCAGTTCCCACGTAAACGTGAAACGCGTCCGCCGCTGGTAAAAGAGCTAAAACCTTACATGGATCAAATTGATCCTAAATACCATTATTTTGACAGCGCTCCATTACAAGACGAAGAGGGTAACCCAACTGTTATTCGCTTTAGTCGTAAAACGAAAGAGCAATACATTATGACTGAAGTAGAAGGAAAACCTACGGGCTGGAAAGCCTTCTATGAAGCTGGCAAGTGGAAAATTGATCACGGTAAAAAGAAAAAATGATGGCATCTAGTTTGGCCAGTAGCACTAATCAACGTCTAGATGCGGCACGTCGCCTGCTGGCTCAAAGTCAGCAGGAAGAAGGAGAATGGCTGATGAATAGCTATGAGTCTTCGGCTGTGTTCCAGCTGCGCAGCGGCTTAAATGGTTTACTTCAAGAGGTGATGGATTCTTATAATCTTTCTTGCCAAGTTGATATCGATACCATGGTGCGTGTAAGCCAAGAAAAAGGAATTGCAGTCCCAGTTTTGTCTGAGTTAATGCAGCTTAAATCTTCTAAGCAATCTTGGTTGTCCCAATTATTAGATACATTTGATGCAGCACTTGAGTGTCGTGCAGCAAATCAGGCATACTCCGCATCGGGTAATGTTGAGCTGATTGGCCGAGGCTCTGATGCTGGTGGCTCAACTAAACACATCTTAAGCTCTTTAACTGAGCTCGTCTTACGTTTTCGTGAAGACGCCGCAGAATATTAATGATGAAAGATACGTATTTAGAAATAGTAGAATTAGAAAATGGCGAGATTGTATTGCGCCCAGCAGGGGAAGAAGACGATAAAACGCCGATTGCTACACTGACGATTTCTGATGACACGAAAGACTTCTTGAAGGATCGTTATTTTGAGTTGGCTAAGTGCATGTTCCATGCAGGCATAGATTTTGTTTATTCAGATGATTTTGATGGTTCTGAATCCGAAGTGTATGACGAAGAGTTCATGCCCCGGATATTGCACTGACAATAAAGTTAAAGGTAAAAATTCATGGCCGCTGTAAGTCAGGAACTTAAAGCAGCCATGATGAGGTTCTTACGTACTACAATCCACGTCGAATAACACCAACCGATAAGCCTTCAATAGCAAAATCTTCACTTTCAAGATCAACGATGATGTCACTGAATTCTTCATTTTCAGGAATCAGTCGAACTTCGCGACCTTTTTGCTCGAAACGCTTTACTGTTACTTCGTCGCCAATTCGCGCTACGACAATTTGCCCATTGCGAACCGTGTGGGTTTTATGAACGGCTAACAAATCACCGTCCATAATGCCGGCATTTTTCATGCTCATGCCGTTAACCGATAATAGATAATCAGCTTTGGGAGTAAACATTTCCGGCGCAACACTGATACGTGAATCGATGTTTTCTTGCGCTAAAATAGGGTAACCTGCTGCAACTCGGCCAACGATGGGTAACGTACCATTTTCATCGTTTGCACTGATCGGCTCAGGATCGACAAGACGAATACCTCGCGATGCGCCAGAAAGCATTTCTATAGCGCCTTTCTTGCACAGAGCCTTTAAGTGTTCTTCTGCAGCGTTTGGGGATCTAAATCCTAGACGCGCAGCAATTTCAGCACGAGTCGGTGGAAACCCCGTTTCGATAATGAATTCGCGTATAGTCTCTAGTACATCAGACTGTCTTTTCGTTAATTTAATCATATGGCATCTGTTTGTTTATACAGTTACTGTTATTATATACAGCTATCAATTAATTGCTCAACTAAATTCAATGCTTTCAGACTCAATTAAACAAAATATTCAAACGGCTTACCGTGCTTACCTTGAAGCAAAGGGCCATAAAGCACGTGTTGGGCAGCGACAAATGATCGCCACCATTGCGCGGACCCTCGGTGCTATCATGCAAGGCACGGAAGGTGAGCGTTTAGGTGAAAAGCATGTTGCTGTGGTAGAGGCGGGGACTGGTACAGGCAAAACCCTTTCGTACTGTTTGTCCGCAATACCGATTGCTAAAGAGAAAGGCGTCAAGCTGGTTATTTCTACGGCAACAGTGGCTCTACAAGAGCAAATTCTCCACAAAGAGCTTCCCAGCCTATTAGAACTAACCGATTACAGTTTTCGTTATACCTTGGCGAAAGGTCGTGGGCGCTACATGTGTTTGAATAACCTAGAAGGTTTTTTAGGTGCCGAAGAGCAGGCCACAGAGGATATGTTCGCAGGATTATTCGAACAGCATCTTGCTGCCGATGATGTCAATACAGCGCTTTATCAAGAAATGGATGAAGCATTAGAAAATGGGAAATGGGACGGCGACAAAGATAACTGGGAAGGCATCATCCGTGAACAAGATTGGCGACGACTGACTACTGATCATCAGCAATGTACGAATCGTAACTGTGCTAATTTTTCTGTCTGTCCGTTTTTTAAAGCTCGTGCAGAGTTAGAAACCGCTGATGTCATTGTTGCCAATCACGATTTGGTTTTAGCAGATTTATCGTTAGGCGGCGGTGCAATATTGTCTGACCCTAAGGAGACCATATATGTGTTCGATGAAGGCCATCATCTTCCTGACAAAGCGATTAGTCATTTTCGTCATGAAGTTAGATTACAACAGAGTATTAGTTGGCTAAAACAACTTGATAAGAACTTAATTAACTTACGTCAAGAGCTAATAGATGAGGTGAGTTTAACTGGCCAGATTTTGCTAAAAATCCCTCAGCAGATCCAAAGCACCATTAATTTCATTCAGTATGTGCAACAAGGACTGGCTCCGTTTATTCAAGAATTAGGCTTGGATCAAGATACTCGCCAGCATCGCTTTGAATTTGGTGTCATTCCTGAGGAACTGCGTCAACTCGCGTACAGTTTAGCTATGTCCTATCAAAAGCTGTTTAAGCAGATTGAGAACATCCAGGATGAATGCAAAAAAGTTAAACAGAATGAAGGTATGGGGATTAAAGAAGAAACGGCAGAAAGCTGGCTACCTATCTTAGGTGTCATTTTAGGGCGCCTAGAAACCTGCACCGAACTGTGGAAGCTTTATTCATCGCTGGATGACCAGCAATATCCTCCTAATGCTCGCTGGTTGCTTGTCGTCGGTCAGGGCATGGATCAGGACATTGAATTGGGTGGTTCACCTATCTTAGCCGCTCATACGCTGCGTATGCAGTTGTGGGACAAATGCTTTGGGGCAGTCGTCACCTCTGCCACATTGACGGCGTTAAACGAATTTCATCGTTTTAATATGCGCTCTGGCGTGCCCAGAGAAAGTGAATATCTTCGTGTTATCAGCCCATTTGATTTCGCTAACAAAGGTACTCTCATTGTACCCAATATGCAGGTGGAGCCGAATCAAGCCGAAGCACACAGCAAAGAATTGATTCAATATTTGAATGATAAAGTGGATACATCGTTAGGTTCGCTGGTTTTGTTTTCATCACGCCGTCAAATGGAAGAGGTGGCCGCAGGTTTAAAAGAAGCACTTAAAGACATCCTGTTAATTCAAGGTGAGCAGTCCAAACGCATTATCTTAGAAACACACAAAGATGCGATTGATGCTAAAAAAGGCAGTTTGCTATTTGGCTTGGCCAGCTTTGCGGAGGGAGTCGATCTTCCCGGTGACTATCTCACACGCGTATACATTGCTAAAATTCCTTTTGCGGTGCCAGACGATCCGGTTGAAGCGACTTTAGCTGAGTGGATTCAAAAACGTGGTGGAAATCCATTTATGGAAATCACTATTCCTGATGCGTCATTGCGCTTAGTTCAAGCCACTGGGCGCTTGCTTCGAAGTGAGAATGATAGTGGCGAAATCCACATACTCGACAAGCGTCTTAGAACCAAACGCTATGGCTCGCAGCTGATCAATAGCTTGCCGCCTTATAAGCAGATTTAACAAACTAAAGGTGATAACTGAGTGTCATTTAGGTACACTCAGAGGCCTGTTAACAAACATTCATTTAAAAGAGATTAAAGACTCTCACATGGAAAAACAGCAAGAAGCCGCGCGCCCAGCCTCTAAAGGGCCAAAGCGCCAGCGCAGACCCCGTCGTAAACACAACAAAAGCAGTGCTAACGCCACGGGAGCTAACGCTCCGGCTGCTGAAAAGGAAACTAATGTGCTTTGGTCTATTGATGACTTTAACGTTCAAGAAGTAGAAGGCAAAACTCGTTTCCACGATCTAAATCTTCCAGATCGCGTACTTCGCGCTATTCAAACCATGGGCTTTGAATATTGCAGCGAAATTCAAGCAGCAACACTACCTGCTACATTGCAAGGCTATGACCTGATTGGACAAGCTCAAACTGGCACAGGTAAAACTGCTGCCTTCTTGATTGCTATGATCAGCGATTTCTTGGATTACCCAGAAAAACAAGAGCGTCAAAATCACTTTCCTCGTGGTTTAATTATTGCGCCAACACGTGAGTTAGCACTTCAAATTTCTGATGAAGCGGAAAAACTTACTAAGTACACAAACCTAAACGTTGTGTCTCTGGTTGGTGGTATGGATTATGACAAGCAGCGTAAACAGCTTGAGTCCATGCACGTTGATCTTGTTGTCGCTACACCTGGTCGTTTGCTCGACTTTGCCCGCAACAAGAAAGTGATGCTTAATAAAGTAGAATGCGTTGTGCTGGATGAAGCAGACCGCATGTTGTCTATGGGCTTTATCCCTGACGTAAAAAGCATTATTCGTATGACGCCTCATAAAGAACGTCGTCAGACAATGCTGTTCAGCGCTACTTTCCCGAAAGATGTACAGGCACTCGCGCGTCAATGGACCTACCACCCTCAAGAAGTGTCAGTTGTTCCGAAAGAAACAACGAACAAGAACATTGATCAGGTGATTTATACGGTTTCCGCGGGTCAAAAATGGCCAATTCTTAAAAAATTGATCGAAGATAATGGCAATCAACGTACGATTATTTTTGCTAACCGCCGAGACGAAACACGTGATCTTAATGAAAAGCTAAGAAAAGCGAACATTAACTGTGCGATGCTATCAGGCGAAGTATCTCAAGAAAAACGTGTTAAAACACTTGATAAGTTTAAAGATGGCAGTCTCCAAGTGCTTGTCGCAACTGATGTAGCTGGCCGTGGTATCCATGTTGACAACATCGAGCTCGTGGTTAACTACACGTTGCCTGATGATCCTGAAGACTATGTTCACCGAATTGGCCGTACAGGTCGAGGTGGTGAAATGGGTAAATCTGTTAGCTTTGCTACAGAAGATGACTCATTCATGATTCCTGAAATCGAAGCGACAATTGGTGCATCGATCCGTTGTGAATACATGCGCGACCAAGACTAAAGAGGACTCATGAAGCTACACCATCACTTTGCTCAGCTAGGTAATGAGTTTTATGCTCACTGCCTAATCCAGCCTTTAGCTGAGCAGCGGTTGGTAGAGTATAACAAGGCTCTTTCAAGTGAGTTAGGAATCGACTTTTCAGATGATGAGGTTCATAAGATCCTAAGTGGTCAAGAACCAGTCGACCAGTCCTTGAGTATGGTGTACGCTGGTCATCAGTTTGGAGGCTTTAGCCCTCGTCTAGGTGATGGTCGAGGCGTATTGCTTGGTGAGGTAAAAGATCAGCAAGGCATATTACATGACCTTCATGTAAAAGGTGCAGGGCAGACCCCTTTCAGCCGTCAAGGCGATGGACGAGCTGTGCTACGCTCCAGTATTCGTGAATACCTTGCCAGTGAAGCAATGTATGCGTTGGGTATCCCTACCTCAAGGGCGCTAGCCTTGTATGATAGTAAGCAAGTGGTTTATCGAGAGCGCCCTGAGTCTGGTGCATTGTTAATCCGTACCGCAAAATCACATGTTCGATTTGGTCATTTTGAGTATTTTTTTGCTCACAAAATGTATGACCAACTGCAAGAGCTCATCGACTTCACTCTTGATACCTATTTTTCACATCATAGAGATAAACCAGAACCACTAAAAGCCATGCTGATTGATATTGTTCAACGAACAGCTCACATGATAGCAAAATGGCAGTCAGTTGGCTTTCAGCATGGTGTGATGAATACGGACAACTTTTCAGTTCTGGGTGAAACCATTGACTACGGCCCGTTCGGCTTCATGGAAAATTTCAATGATAAATGGATATGTAATCACTCTGATCATGAAGGGCGATATGCGTTTCACCGACAACCGGGTATCGGTCTTTGGAATTTGAATTGTTTGATGTTCGCTTTCTCAAAACATTTTTCACGTGATGAATTGATTGAGGTGCTAAAGCATTATGAACCTGCTCTTCAATCACATTATGACGAACTAATGACGGAAAAATTAGGCCTTGCAAGCACTGATTTGCTTGAACCTATACTTGAAAAGCTGTTTGTTGTACTTAGAAAAGAGCAATTGGACTTCACGACTTTCTTTCGATTATTGAGCCAAATTGATCCGGACCAGCCGGAATTACTCATGGATGAAGTCGTAGATAGAAAAGTAATGGCAGATTGGTTGGATTATTATTGGTCTATTAGAAATGACGGACGAGATCAACAGGCCGTCAGTCAACAGATGCAAAAAGTAAATCCGAAATTTGTTCTAAGAAATTACCTTGCACATGAAGCAATTGTCGCCGCTGAATCGGGTAATTACTTGCCGTTTAGACAGTTGCTTAACGTACTGAACAGTCCATTTGAAGAGCATGAAGAAAGTAATGCTTTGGCGATGCAATCCCCTGATTGGGCTCGCCACCTAGAAGTAAGCTGCTCTTCATAACGATAAGGTATTAATGTAACTATGGATATTCAATCGGTTTGTGTTTTAGGAGGCGGTAGCTTCGGTACTGCTTTGGCAAATATTATGGCTAATAATGGCCATCAAGTTAGCCAATGGATGCGTAATGAAGAGCAGGTTGAAGAAATCAACTTAACTGGTCTAAACAGTCGCTATTTACCTAATGCTCCTTTGCATCGTGAGCTTTTAGCAACTAACAACCTTGAAGAAGCGATTCGTGCGAGTGATACTATTTTTGTATCCATTCCATCAAAATCATTCGAGCAAGTTGTTGAACGCATTAAGCCATTGCTGACACCTGAAAAAATTCTGATCAGTACCACAAAGGGCTTTAACCCTAGTCGATTTGAGCTAATGAGCGACATTTTGCGTCGTAATGGTGTTTCAGATCGAATTGGAGTTCTAAGTGGTCCAAATTTAGCGAAGGAAATTGCCGCAGGCCAACTGACAGGTTCAGTCATTGCTAGTGATGATGATGACTTACGTGAAACTGTGATCGAATTATTGAAATCTCGTACCTTTCGAGTTTATGAAAACCATGACAGCAAAGGTGTAGAGCTTGCGGGTGCTTTGAAAAATATCTATGCGATTGTCTGTGGTTTAGCAAAAGCTAAACAGGTCGGTGAGAATACCATGGCCATGATTATGACTCGAAGTTTGGCTGAAATGAGCCGCTTTGCTGTGCATTTCGGAGCAAATCCAATGACATTTCTTGGTTTAGCTGGCATGGGAGATTTGATTGCTACCTGTACATCACCTTTAAGTCGTAACTATCGAGTCGGTTTTGCATTGGGTTCTGGTGAAGAGCTCGAAAAAGCAATCGGAGCAATCGGTGAAGTGGCAGAAGGTGTCAATACCTTACGCATGGTCGTAGAAGAGGCGGATAAACACGGTCTTTATATGCCGCTTGCGTCAGGCTTGTACAAATTGATTTTTGACAATGCGAGTTTAGACTCCTTAATTGGCACCCTGATGACAGGTGAACAAAAATGGGATGTTGAGTTCGCGACAGCTGGAGTAAATAGAAATGAATAAACCTGGTTACGCTAATCAAGAATTTTGGATTAGAATGTTTTTTATGCTGATTTATTGGGGTTTGCTAAACATCGCACTAACAGTGTTTGGTTTTTTAATAATTATCACCACATTGGTTCGTTTTGGCTCTAAAACAGAGCTTTCTTCGTTGAACTACTGGTTATCTTCAACGGGTGTATTTATTAAGCAAACTATTTCTTTCTTGTCGTTCTCGAAAGAAGAAAAACCTTTCCCGTTCCAGTCTTGGCCTGAAAAAGATAGCCGTGAAGACTAAGCGTCTCTATATATTGCGTCATGGTCACGCTGAGCCTTATTGCTATGAGCAAGATGCTCAGCGTGAATTAACCAAGCAAGGGATTGAAGAAGTGCGCAGCACTGCCAAACAATTCTTAGCCCTTGGTGATAAACTTGATGCTGTATTTGTGAGCCCGTTTTTACGGGCTCAACAAACCGCAAATGAATTTTTGAGAATATCAGGTTCTCAATCTACTCCAGAAACACTCGACTCAATCACACCCAATGGTAAAGAACTTGATATAGCGCTTTGGCTAAATGACCTTCCTTATGAGTCCATCCTGATAGTGACCCATCAACCCTTTGCATTCCAATTAGTTGAAATGCTTGCTGATGCACCTTTGCCATATAGTTTTCAAATGACAACAGCAACAATGGCGTCTTTAGAAGGGGAACTATTTGCTACGGCATGCTGTCAATTTAGATGGGCAATTTCACCTAATCACTAAATAAGCAACGTTACAATGTCCAACGACACAGTATTTCAGCTTGGCCATACAACCATTGCAGCAACCCAATGGCTCTCAGTTTACCCAGATGCTACGCATATTGTGATGTTACACGGTTGGCTTGATAATGCTGCGTCATTCGCAACTTTAGCGCCTGAACTTTCTGGTTTTAGTATCACCGCATTAGATTTAGCCGGACATGGGAAGTCTCAACATCGTCCTGATGGCTGCTTTTACCATTTGTGGGACTATGTGTTAGATGTCATTGCAGTGCTTAAGAAGTCAAATCAAGATGTTTGGCTTCTGGGGCACAGCATGGGAGGGGCCGTTGCCATGTTAGTAGCAGCGATGGTGCCAGAAAAAGTCCGCGGCCTTGTTATATTGGATAGCATGGGGCCAGCAACGGCAACGCCCGATCAGCGTGTCACGACAATGCAGCGCTCAATGCAAAAAATGCTTAAGAAAAGAACGATTAGATCGTCTCGTTATCAATCGCAAGAGGATCTCATTCATGCTCGGATGCATGGGTTTACTGAACTTTCCTATGAGGCAGCTAAGCTACTCGTAGAGCGCGGCGCTACCTTTGAAAATGATGAATGGAAATGGCGAACAGACCATAAGTTGTCTTTCCCATCCCCATTTCGTATGGATGAAGATTCGGTTGAAGCTTATATTCAGGCAATAAAATGCCCAACTTTAGCCCTTGTAGCCAATCAAGGGATCTTTGCACAACAACAAGAACTGGTAGAAAAACGAGCAAAAGCATTTTCCTGGCTTAAACTTAAACGATTAGAAGGTAATCATCATTTTCACTTGGAGCCTTCAACTTCAATTAACGTCGCACAGGAAATTCATCGATTTATCGACCAAAATTAGATTATTTCAGTCTAAGGAGTAGTGGTTATGTTTCGAGTTATTGGGGCAATGATGTCATCCTTACTATTAATCAGTGCTAGTACAGTACTGATTGCAAAAGGCTCAGAGATTCCTGTTTATCGAGGGGCACAAATCATAAAAAGCACGCCCGTTGAAAATAGCTATATTGAAATTCCTTTAGCAAAAATCTACCGTTCTGGTCGAGGCTGGGAGCCAGAAAAGGTCGAACTGATCGAAGGTACAGCAGTAAAAACGCTCTATAAAATTGCCCGCAATGTCCAAATGGAATCTGTAGAGCGTTTTTATCAAGATGCCATCCTGAATTTATCCAATGGTGATTTACTGTTTTCCTGTCAAAGTCGTTCCTGCGGTAACTCTAATGCTTGGGCAAACAACTTTTTTAACGAGTATTTGTTGTATGGGTCAGATTCAAGCCAATCTTTGTGGGTTTTTCAAGACCAAAGCTTGCATTACTGGGTAGTCTACTTAAATAGACGTGGAGCCGGCGATATTATGGTTCGAATTGATGAAGTCATCCCAAATGGAAGCGATCTAGATACTGATGTTCTCGCTCAACTCAATGCGACAGACGTACCTCGAATTCGCCGGTTTTTATCGGGCTTAGATACATTGGATGGTCTAGTCGGATTTGTTACCAGTGAAGCAGACAATCGCAGTGCAATACGAGTAGGCGATGCTTATATTGAAGAGATTCAACGCTCTCTGAACTCTAGTGAACAATCTCGTATCCGATTTATTAATTTAGCTAACATGGGTGACTCTACATACGGAACACATCGTGTTATTTTTGTGCGTGATTCTAACTAGCTAGGAAAGCGTGCATACATGCCTCAAAAAACTGTCTCTTTAGTCCTTGGCAGTGGAGCTGCCCGTGGTCATGCTCACATCGGTGTTATTAATGCGATTGAGGAGCAAGGCTATAAAGTAGTTTCCGTTTCCGGTTGCTCTATTGGAGCTATCGTCGGCGGTATATATTTGTGTGGTAAGTTAGCGGAATATCAGAAATGGGCAGAGTCATTAGATCGATTTCATGTATTAAAACTATTGGATATGGCCGTTCTAATGGGGGGCTATGTCAGGGGAGATCGCTACTTCCAAGTTATTGAAGACCTGATTGGTAATAAAGTCAGTATTGAATCGCTCCCATTACCTTTTACTGCGATAGGCGTCGACATTTTAAGCCAAAAAGAATTTTGGTTTCAAAAAGGCAGTTTGTTACAAGCTATGCGTGCCTCATCCGCCGTACCTTCGGTAGTCAGTCCTGTGCAAATAGGCAGTCGCGTCTATGTTGACGGCGGTGTCCTTAATCCTCTACCTATTATACCAACCGTTTCAGCCGGCGCAGATTATATCATTGCCGTAGACCTAAATGGCCCGGCCCAACATACAGCGAACCCTCCCTTTGTTGCACCAGAAAAAGAGTCTGAGTGGTGGCACAACATCAAAGATTTTTTCAGCAAAGCGAAAGAAGAAAGTGATGGTGGAGACGTAATGGAGCCCGAAAAACGCTACGACACACAAAGTTGGGGCCGCATTCAAACCATTAACATGATGTTTGAAACGATGCAGGAGTCACTAACCCAATATAAGGTGGCGGGCTATCCGCCGGATCTTTTAATTTCTATTCCTAAAGATGCATGCAGTTTCTATGAATTCTGGCGGTCGAAAGAATTGATCAAGCTTGGTCATGATGTCGCCACAGAAGCGTTATCTCAATTAACCAATCGAGAACGTCGTCATTACTCTTTTCCGAGTGGTGGCTAACCCACTGGATATTAATGGTAAATAAAGTAAAATACCTATCTATATTTTACTTTATTTAACTATTTAGAGCGCTGCACACATGGCAAGAAAAGCAAATATTGCGAAAGAAGAAATCATCGAAGCGTGTTGGCGTTTGATTGAAACCAATACTTTTCCAAATATTCCGCGCTTAAGTGAATACTTCAAAGAGCTTGATGGGCGTGGATGCTCTAACACAACGTTGTTAAATGCCATTAACGAATGGGAAGAAGATTACCGCGAGCATCAAGAAACAGAGTTAAAAGACATTACTGAACAATTAACTCCTACGTTTAAACGTTTTGAACGAGATGTCATTCAGCAACTGGCGGTCCTTCTTGATGAAAAAATAGAAGCCAATGAACATCAGCTGGCGTTAAAAAAAGATGCGATAGAAGGGCGTGATAACTCTTTGGCTGATGCCTATGTTCGATCTGAACAACAGTTAGAAGAGACACAAGCCTTACTCGATTCTGTGCAGCAATCAGAACAAGACTTGTTGAAACAGAATCAACAGATAACACAGCGCTATGAAGATACGCTTTCACGAACGCGAGTATTGGAGTCGGAACTTGACGACAATAAGCGTCAGCTACGTGAAGCAGATACCAAACTCAATCAAGCACAAGTGGATTTAGCCAAGCAAGATCAGCAGATCAAGATGCTGACTGAAACACTTAAAAACACTCAACAACAGTTAGCGAATTTAGCACATCAGACCCAAAGCCAACACGAACAAATGTTGAGCAATGCATTAGCTGAAATAAAAAAATTAAGCAAATCACTTAAGCCCAATAAACCTGACGCGTAGAGTCTCACGGTTATTACCGTTATAATGTGTCACTTTGCTATAAGACTGAGTTCCATGAGCCGACATCAATCCGCAGTACGTGATTTACAAACGATCCAAGACTTTATTCGTTGGACCTATTCACGCTTTCTACAATCTGACATTTTCTTTGGTCATGGTACAGATAATGCTTGGGATGAAGCGGTACAGCTTGTCTTAGGCTCTTTGTCGTTACCACTGGATTTCCCTAAAGAATATTTAGACAGCCGACTCACCGCAAACGAGAAAAAACGCATTTTAAAGTACGTTGATCGTCGAATTAAACAGCGCGAACCTTTGCCTTATATCCTTGGTGAAGCTTGGTTTATGGGACTACCATTTAAAGTCACTAAAGATACTTTAATACCAAGATCGCCGATTATGGCGTTAATAGAAGGGGAGTTTCAGCCTTGGTTGCAACAGTACCCACTTAACATCTTAGATATGTGCACGGGATCTGGCTGTTTAGGCATAGCGGCAGCATTAACCTTTGAAGATGCAACCGTAGACATTACAGATATCAGTGAAGCTGCACTAGACGTTGCTGCAGAAAACATCACTATGCACGATGTGACTGATCGCGTTACAGCCATTCACTCTGATATGTTTACCTCATTGGCTGGTAAGCAATACGATTTAATCATATGCAATCCACCCTATGTGGACGCCAATGATTACGAAACAGCACCTAAAGAATTCCATAATGAACCGCAGCTGGCGTTAACGTCAGGCGACGATGGTTTAGATTTCACCCGCGCATTTCTTGCGCAAGCAGCGAACTACTTACAAGACAATGGCATTGTTGTTTACGAAGTAGGTAATTCAGAAGTCGCACTCCAAGACGCTTACCCAGACACTCCATTTATGTGGGTAGACCTAGAGCATGGCGGCAATGGCGTTTTTGTCCTGACAAAAGACGAATTAAAGACATTACAACAAGAGTAATCTAACACGATGGCTGGCAATACATTTGGTACATTATTCACAGTCACCACTTTTGGTGAAAGTCACGGCCTAGCATTAGGAGCAATCGTAGACGGTTGTCCGCCAGGGCTTGAATTGACGGAAGCGGACATTCAACGTGATCTGGATCTCCGTAAACCAGGTACGTCTAAACATACCACTCAACGCCGCGAGCCCGATGAAGTTGAAATTTTATCGGGTGTGTTCGATGGCAAGACAACTGGCACGCCGATCGGTCTATTAATTCGTAACACTGACCAACGCTCAAAAGATTACGGCAATATCAAAGATACGTTCCGTCCAGCACACGCCGATTACGTTTATGACCAGAAATTTGGTTTCCGTGATTATCGTGGTGGTGGTCGGTCGTCGGCACGCGAAACAGCAATGCGTGTGGCCGCCGGTGCGATTGCAAAGAAATGGCTTAAGCAACGATACGGTATTGAAATACAAGGATTCTTGTCGCAACTTGGTCCTATCAAGCTTGATGTAAAAGACTTAAGCCAAGTATACGATAACGCTTTCTTCAGCCCAGATCCGGATGCCATTTCAGAGCTTGAAGAATACATGACAAACCTGCGCCGTGAAGGTGATTCAGTCGGAGCAAAAATTACCGTGGTTGCTAAAAATGTCACACCTGGACTTGGTGAACCTGTATTTGATCGTTTAGATGCAGACATTGCTAAAGCAATGATGGGCATTAACGCGGTAAAAGGCGTTGAAATCGGTGATGGATTTGAGGTTATTGAACAAAAAGGCAGCGAGCATCGCGATGAAATGACCCCCGAAGGTTTCTTAAGTAACCATGCAGGTGGGGTTATTGGTGGTTTGTCTTCCGGACAAGACATTGTCGTTCATATGGCCCTTAAACCAACATCAAGCATTACGGTGCCTGGTAAGAGTATTGATCGTCAAGGTAGCCAAATTGACGTCATCACGAAAGGTCGTCATGACCCATGTGTTGGTATTCGTGCGACCCCCATTGCTGAAGCAATGTTGGCTTTGACGTTGATTGACCATGTATTGCGTAACCGCGGCCAAAATGCTGATGTACACTGTGAAACCCCAGTGATCAAAGCAAACGCGGAATAATCTAGTTTGTAATTTCAAAAGGTCGCCTTGGCGGCCTTTTTCTGTTTAAAGGATTATCTATGTCTAATGTTGTCATCCGAATACTAGTTGGTTCAAGCAACCCAGTTAAAAAGGGCGCTGCAATGAAGGCTTTTGCTAAAGCATTCCCAACTCGCGCTATCCACTGTGAAGAGATATCAGCACCATCTAACGTTGCGGACCAACCCATGAATGAAGCGGATACTAAACTAGGCTCACAAAATAGAGCCACATTCTGCGCTCACAGCGATAGCAAACAACAATTTGATTATTATGTTGCCATGGAAGGTGGCGTGGATTCATTCACTGAAGGTCCTGCAACATTTGCATACGTCACCATACGTGATCAACAAGGCCGTATTGTCACGGGACGCAGCGCAAATTTACCTTTACCACGTAAGGTTTACATCAGATTAGAGCAGGGTGAAGAGCTCGCTCATGTAATGGATGATCTATTCAATGATCAAAACATTCGCCAAAAAGGCGGTGCCATTGGCATTTTTACCAATCAGATTGCAACTCGAGAAAGTGTCTACATGCAGGCGTTGATATTGGCATTAGCACCATATTTACATGAAGAGATTTATCAATGATCAATAGTTACAGTCATTTTCTATTTGACGCAGATGAAACACTTTTCAAATTTGATGCGTTTGCAGGGCTGCAACATATGTTTCAGCAATTTGGCGTGTACTTTGATGTGGCACATTTTGAGGCGTATCAGAAACTTAATAAGCCGCTTTGGGTGCAATATCAGAACGGAGATATCAGCGCAGAAACACTGCAAATTACCAGATTCGAATACTGGGCCAATACATTAAATGTTTCAGCTAAGCATCTTAATGAGCGTTTCTTGAACAGCATGGCGTTAATCTGTGAACCATTAGCGGGTGCAAAAGAACTTATTGAACATTTGTTAGCACAACAGAAATCCTTAACCATTGTGACGAATGGATTTACCGCATTACAACAAAAGCGCCTTAAAGCAACGGGCTTAGAGTCAGCGTTTGAACACATCGTTATTTCTGAGCAGATTGGTTGGGCGAAACCGAACGTAAAAGTATTTGAACATACGTTAGATTTACTAGGATTGAGCAGCGACGATAAAGCAAAAGTTCTGATGATCGGCGATACGCTTGAGTCAGACATTCAAGGCGGGATTAATGCTGGCATCGATACGTGCTGGCTAAACCATAACAACGCCAGTCATCAGGGCATTAAACCTACATACAGCGTGACAAATCTGAATCAGTTACTAGACATGTTTAAGCAAACAAATCCCACGATATTAGATTAAGGTGACACGGAAATACACTCACTATTTCCGATAAATGTTATTATCGGAATTAGTGTAATATTAGAAAATACGGCCTTTTTGGCTCTAATTACGCTTTTTGTTGTTATCACTAAGTATATATTCTATTTGCTTTTTTAGTCTTTGAATCATTTGAAGCTAAGCATGAATCATCACTTTGACTCACTTGATTGATTCGTACACTAAATCTGGTAATGTGAATATAATAAACCCTTTAAAAACAAAAGGTTAATATACTCTAATACGTATCATTTTTAATGAACTCGACACTTTTTATTTAAGCTTATGCATAACTTTGATCTGAGCATCATTTTCCTTAGCGACTCAAGAACTGAGCTTGTTCAGTCCTAATGCTTGACGCTGTCTATGACTTACCAGCTATGATTGATATGCATATTTTTTAAACAATTGGCTCATTGACTTAGATCTCTATTTAAACGTTAATAGAACTGTCTTTTAGACAATTTAATTCTATCAACATAACGCGAAATTAAAGAGGCAGTTATGGAACGTTTTCATTGCACAGCGACATCAATTGCTAAACCTAATTTCTATGCCCGAAATGTCATCCGAACATTTGGTCTTAGTCGCGTTTAGTGTTTGATTACAACATTGACCGCGGAGCTTACGTGGTCAACAAAGTTTTCCTTTCTTCGTAAGTTCTATCGGTCTCATACTTTTGGAGACTTACCATGAGCTTAATCGCCTTAATGAACTACCTTAAAGATTCACTTGAGCAACGTCGTACTAACGCAACGTTCAAACACTTAGACGATCACGTATTGCGTGATATCGGCTTTATTCGTGACCAAGGTAACATTCGCCCTCTTACAGGCACTCAAAAAGAGCGCAGTAGACCGCCCGAAAAAAGGTTAAGTGATAGTTGATGAACAACTTAGGAATTAGCTAATAATAAGACAATACCCACTATATATTAGCTAATTCCTGATATTTTCGATTTTCTTGTGCAGCTACAGCCGTACCTAGTAACGAGAAATATTGTCGAAACATTTCACTAATCATCTGCCTTTGAACACCTTTGGGGTATAATCCAAGCTCAGCTTCCTCCGAATAACGGCTACCACGTACCAAAAATCGACTGTTAGGAACGCAATCTTCTATAAATGCTTCGAACGCACGGGCGCACATTTCTTCTGGCCTTGAGTAATATAGTACGCCTAAACGATCATCAGTTTCCTGCGACGCCACAAACATCTCACTGGCTTGCCTTGCATCTTGTGACAACAAGATCACTTCAAAACATTGAGCCAGTAAATCATTTAATGCATGTGGGCCATATGGGTATTCATGTAACCAAAGTTTAGAGGCAAATTGCATGCGATCGGCGATGGGAAACATCTTTTGTCCCATATAATGATCAAACGCATGAAACCATTCGTGTGCGAGACTGCCTGCACCAGCGTTTTTGGCTAATGATAGCTTTCGTATTGCAGGCACATAATGTGCTGAAACACCTGGCCGCCCTCCTTTACCGTATTGCAACCCTAACGAATGACGTAGAGAAATCACCGACTCAGGCACACTTAATACGTTCATAAGATCCATTAAAGCATAATAAAAATTGCTCGCAGCTCGATCACGCTCTTTCGGTTTAACCCACTGTCCGATCTCAATACTCTTAAAATTGAATTGCTGGCGAATCGTGACGAAATTGATTTGATGGCTCATGGGATGTCTATAGTAACTAACAGTATTTCGGGCACTTTATCACACCCAACATGAGTCATATACAAACAAGCGACACTAGAAAGTCCTTAAGCGATCTTTCATCGTTGCTAATACATGTTAGATTCTCATTTATGGCTTTATCTTATCGCTATAAAATGAAAAATATACAGGCTCTAATACGCTTAAATAAGCCCTTGGTATTCATATGACTCAGCTCGCCCCAGCAGAAAACACACCTCGCCGCATACAATATTTACGCGTATTCGCTCTTGGCTTTTGCGCTTTCATTTTTAATACCTCAGAATTTGTACCTGTTGGCCTACTGTCTGACATCTCTAACGATTTCGGTATTGCACCGTCACAGACAGGCTGGATGCTTACAATATACGCATGGATTGTGGGCGTTATGTCATTGCCCATGATGCTGATTACCAGTCGAATGGAACGTAAATTACTGCTGCTAGTAACCTGTACAGTTTTCATTATTAGCCATGGATTATCAACCATTGCTTGGGACTTCCAGAGCCTGATGGTCAGTCGAATTGGTGTAGCGTTCGCCCATGCTGTGTTTTGGTCCATCACGGCATCTATCGCCATTCGTGTTGCTCCTCCAGGAAAGATGAACTTCGCTCTAAGTGTGCTTGCAACCGGTACCGGCATGGCCATGGTTCTAGGCGTACCGTTAGGTCGTATGATTGGACAAGCATTGGGTTGGCGAATGGCTTTTGAGGTGATTGGACTCGCTGCATTAGTGATTACATTTCTAGTCTTTCGTTTATTACCTAAGCTTCCGAGTTTGACTCGTGGCGATTTGAAAAACAAAGTCCAGTCTGTGTTTAAGAATAAACCGTTATTTGTGATGTACTTCGCTGTCTTTCTCGCCTTTACCGCTCACTACGGCTCATACAGTTACATTGAGCCTTTCTTGATGGATTTTGGTGGTATCTCAAGTCGTTTCACCACGGTTATTCTGCTGACTTTTGGTCTCGCAGGTATCATAGGCAGCACACTATTTAGTTATCTTGGTGAGAAGTTTGGAAAGCAGCTAATGATTGGTAGCGCGGCAGGTATGACCATTTGTATGTTCTTTTTAGCCTATGCCTTGTCTTCCACAACTGCCTTGATAATCATTACAGTGGTTTGGGGAGCAGCACTGTTATTAACGTGTTTGTCTATGCAGGCGCGCGTACTGAGTGTCGATAGCAACGCTTCGGACATCATCATGTCGCTGTTTTCCGGCATCATCAATTTAGGTATTGGTGCCGGGGCATTAGTTGGCTCTCTCTCTATCGAGCAATTGGGATTGGGAAGTATTGGTTACGTGGCTTCTGCCATTGCCTTTATTGGTATCTTTGTCGCGATTTACATTGCTCGTATGGGGATTACTCCAGTCGCCACTAACGGCGCAAGCCATTAGGTGGCTTGCCGCAGCAATGCGGTACATGCCTAGCATTTGAGCGAATGTTACGCTCTAGATAATAGACGAAAGCCAGTTTGCAACGCCACCAATAGGAGTCTCGATAAAGACGGATGCCTAATGCATCAAGAACGTCAATAATGATGTCTAATTCGAGCTGAGAAGCATCATATCGAAACGATATGATGCTTTTTTTTGATTCAAAGTGTATTCGATCCACATATTCAAGTTGGCCTAAACACGCCATTACTAGCGATTCAGCTACTGACGAAATTTGTTTAAACTTTAGACAAACGGTGTGACAAAAAGCCAAATTCATATACACCTCAAACGGGCTAAACACGCAATGATTAAGCGTCTTTGTTGAACCAAAACCACCAAACAATAAATACAATCGCCGCAAAGCCCAACACATTAATAAACAGTGACATTATTTTATTCCTATTTCACAAGTGGCTTAAACAAACGTAATCGGTTTGCATTCAATACGACCGTAACGGATGAAAGTGACATCGCAGCCCCAGCAATGACTGGACTCAGTAGCCAACCCGTAAATGGGAACAACAACCCCGCCGCGATTGGAATACCCAAGGCATTGTAGCCAAAAGCTCCCCAAAGATTTTGTTTGATGTTACTGAGGGTCGCTTTGCTAATGGCGATCACACTGGCGATATTGTTCAAGTCATTACCAATCAGCGTGATGTCGGCACTTTCCATTGCCACATCTGTTCCGCCTCCCATGGCAAAGCCAACGTCCGCTTGAGCCAGTGCCGGAGCATCATTAATACCATCGCCAATCATGCCAACCACTTCACCTTTGGCTTGTAATTGTTTTACATAATCCAGCTTATCTTGTGGACGCATGTTCGCTTTGTAATGATCAATCGATACATCCTGAGCGACCGCTTTAGCAGTCGCTTCATTATCACCAGTGAGCATGATCACTGTGATATTTTCTTTGTGCAAATGTGTGATTGCTTCACGAGCCGTCGACTTGATTACATCTTCTATTAAAAACACAGCCTGAATAGTCTGTTCATTAGCCAAGTAAACCTTAGAACCCACTATTGCATCATTTTTGTCTTCAATAACAAGGTTATGACTTTTCATGAGCGCTTCATTACCGAGAAGATAAAGCTTATTTTCAATTTTTGCTTTAACCCCTTGTCCAGTGACAGACTCAAAATCTGTTACTTGCAAAGAATCCGATTGGTTAGAGTGCTCTGCGTATTCTAGGAGCGCCTGTGCAAGCGGATGATTGGCCCCAGACTCTAAAGCATAAACAATTGCTTTCACTTTATCTTCGTCGTGGTGCAGTGTTACGTCCGTGACTTTTGGCTTACCTTCAGTGATCGTGCCCGTTTTGTCCAATACTATTGTGGTGATTTCACTGGCTTTTTGTAAGGCATCTCCATTGCGAATCAAGCCCCCATACTCAGCGGCTTTACCGACTCCGATCATAGTAGAGATAGGCGTTGCCAATCCTAACGCGCATGGACAAGCAATAATCAGTACGGATACAGCGGCAACCAACATATTAACGGCGACAGGTTGAGGGCCAAAGTTAAACCAAGCCAGCGCTGAACAAATTGCGATAATCATAACGCTTGGCACAAATACCGCAGACACTTTGTCTGCTAAGTGACTAATGGGAGGCTTTGAATTTTGAGCTTTGCCTACCAAGCTGATGATCTGTGCTAATAGCGTATCGCCACCCACTTTCGTTGCGCGATATACAAAACTCCCATTACCATTGACCGTCCCTGCTGAAACCGTATCTCCCTTAGATTTCTCCACTGGTATAGGTTCTCCAGTAAGCATTGATTCATTAATCGAAGAGCTTCCCTCAGTGACCAACCCATCGACTGGAATCTTTTCACCGGCTCTGACTCGTATAAAATCGTCGATAGCGATGTCAGATACGCCTATGTCGTAAGTTTTGTCATTACGAATGACGGTTGCTTTACTTGGACGAAGGTCTAGTAAGCGTTTTAATGCTGCACTGGTTTTCCCGCGCGCACGTACTTCAAGGGCTTGTCCTAAATTGATCAAACCTAGAATCATCGTACTGGCTTCAAAATATAAATGTCGCGCATTGCTCGGAAGCCATTCAGGGTTTAAGACGACGGCCATTGAATACAGCCATGCAGACCCAGTACCTATCGCGATTAAGGTGTCCATATTGCTATGGCGATGTTTGAAAGCTCGCCAAGCACTGTTGTAATAATGATGTCCTGCATACACCATCACTAACAAAGAAATGAGACCAACCGCTCCCCATATTATTTGATCGTAGGTTGTTTCAACCTGCATGGAGCCACCAAGCAAGCCCCAAAGCATGAGCGGACCCCCTACAGTCAACCCCGCAACAGAGTAGCGAACCTTCCTCAGATACTCTTTTACCTCTCGTTGAGCGCGCTCACCTTGAGCTTTTGCAGGATCAACAATCTGTTCCGCACCATAACCAGCGTTTTGTATCGCTTTAATTAGCTCATCTGTACTGGCATTCCCTGATACCTGAGCAGTACGACTCGCAAAATTAACATCCGCATGCGTTACGGTTGGTAAAGCGTCGAGCGCTTTTTGAATCGTGTTAACACAACCCGCACAGGTGACTCCTGACAAGGATAATTGAATGCTTTCATCGACGTTTTTATTTGACTGAGCGTGATCATCATTACTAGGTTTGGAACTGGATGCATCATCCAAATGAGCATTCGATTGCGTATTGTTATCTAGATGAGCAGGTTCATCAAAATCCCCTTGATAGTGAAACCCTGAAGACTCAATGACAGTCACAATCTGCTCTGAATCTAATATACTCTCAATAACTAAGCGATTCTCTTTTGGGTACCCCGTCACGTCAGCATGAGGATCATGGTGCTCTATGGCTTTACGCACCTTACTCACGCAACCCTGGCAGGACATCCCCGATACATTAAACTCCAAAGTGCGCGCTGTATTCTTCTCTGTCATGCTCATGCTTGATCTCCTTTCGAACAACATTCAGGGTTTTCCCATTCCTCAATAAGACAACATATAGAGTGCCCATTTGGCACACCGTCGGCCATCTCTTCCCAAGCGGCTAACGCGGTTTCCATTTTGGCTAGATGAGATTGCAACTGAGCAATCTGCTGTCGAATCTCAGGGACTTTTTGACTCAACAAATCTCTAACAAGAGGACATGGCGAATCACCAGAATCGGCTTGATCTAAAATTTCTTTTATTTGCTTAACGCTAAAACCAAGTTCTCTAGCTTGCTGTATAAAACGCAGTCGTCTACGGGCTTCAATACTGTATTCTTGATAACCATTATTGGGGTTACGACTCGCAATAATGAGACCTTCGCGGGTGTAATAACGAACGGTTTCACTTGTCACATCTGCAAATTTAGCTAATTCACTGACTTTCATAACTGACTCCAATGACTGAATAACTTCAGTTTAAAACCTACATGTAACACATAGGTCAAATGCATTTTCAAAATTAACTCAATAACGAAGCAGACAGCGGCAAATCGACTGGGTAAAGTAGACCTCTTTTATCTTTTACCTATTTGATCTTATATGATGACAGCATTTATCACGGCATTAACGCCCGTTATATTATTAGCAAGCCTTGGCTTTTTATTGGCAAAACGCACACCGTATCTAGACAGTCCACACTTGGGCAGTTTAGTTTCTAATGTCGGCTTGCCCGCTCTTTTGCTAACAGCCGTTTTAAAAATGAATATGGATTTTGAGGGAATGCTTTCAATTGTAGCAGCCACCCTTTCCTGTTTAGCTGGAATGGCCTCGGTCTCATATGTTTTTCTGAAAACAATGAGGCTTTCTATTCAGTTCTACTTAGCACCGCTGGTTAACCCAAATACAGGCAACCTTGGCATTCCAATCGCTTACGCATTATTTGGTACAGAAGGACTCGCCACAGCCGTGGTCGTCAGCTCCGCCGTCCAAGTTAGTCACTTTACATTAGGTGTAGGCTTTATGTCAGGCGATTACCAACCCAAGCAACTATTAAAGAATGGGCCTGTGGTCGCTTTATTGTTAGGTTTATTGTCACTAGGATTAGGGGTTTCACTACCAACTCCCCTAATGAGCACGCTAGAAATGTTAAGCGCAATAACTTTACCGATTATGTTGATGCTACTTGGCAAGTCGTTAGCAAACTTAAACTTTAGCGATTCAAGCAAACTGTATCGTACTATTGGATTGGCCTGTTTTAGACCAATCTTTGGGGTTTTGATAGCGTCATTAATAGTACCGTGGTTTGGTTTCAACTCTGCTCAGGAAGCGACCATCATTGCTTTACAAGGCATGTCTGTCGCCGTCATTAGCTATATGCTAGCAACTAAGTTCGCGGGCCCTAAAGATGAAATAGCCTTAATGATTCTGATTTCATTACCTATTGCATTAATCTCAGCTGCAACTGTGTGGTGGCTATACCAATAAAAAAAAGGCCAGGTGCCTTGAAGCACTCTGGCCTATCTGATTAGTATTGGTCTTCAGGCTGATCAATTTCTGCGTACGGTGAAACAGAGCCGTCTTCATTTAACAACAATACTGAGTACGACATAAATTGATTGTTGTATTCCATGCCCGGTGAGCCAACTGGCATGGCGGGCACAATTAACCCACGAGCACCTTCAGGTGGGTTTTCTAAGAACTGAGTGACAAATTTAGCCGGTATATGACCTTCAAAGATAAACCCTTCTTTTGAAATAGCAGTATGACAAGAACGAGCATTGGCTGGTACACCGGACCGATTCTTTAGCGCTGTAAGATTAGAGGTATGATGTAATAGGGTTTTATAACCGTTTTCCTTCATATGCTCTACCCAGCCCGTACAGCATCCGCATGTTGGGCTTTTATGTACATCAATAACTTTCTGGACCACGCTGGTATCGCTGGCTGCAATTGCTACGCCGGCGAAAAAAGAGATATTTAAACTCAATAAAGTGGTAAGAACAGACGATCTGTTTATCATGGTATGACTCCAAAATGCATACGTGTATAAGCGACTTTTATTGCTATTTAATAACAGTTGAATCTAAGCGTTTGCTTGTTTTGGAGGGCGCTCAAATGGCTCAGAAAACCACAAAGGTTTTGCGTTAGGATACCTTTCAGGCTTGATAATATTGGCTCTAGGGCTGGTAAGGTTCTGGAGCGGCATTGCGTAAATCGCATGACATATAAAACAGCAGGATACGTTTATACAGTTTTCATCAATATAATGATGCGATGGCGTCGTGCGCGTCATTACACCCACAATGCGTATCGTCTCATGAGTGCTTGCGTTAAATGAGTTAGAAAAGCTGAACATGCTCAGTAAAAGACAGCTAATCACAAATAATACTCTCATAGGCGATAAATATTGATGTACGGTAATAATAGAGGGCGCTAATTTTATCAGCTCGGAGATGAATTAAATCTGACTTAATTTCTAAATCCTATGATTTCCCTTAATTATGCGTCATGCTTACATGATTTGAATAAAGTGCATATCTTTTTATTGAACTGAGAAAGAGACGAAAAAAGAGGCTCAAAGCCTCTTTTTGTACTATCGTATATTGACTCAAACTTTGACTACACTTTTAATCGCCAGCCAACCGTTTTACTCGCGTAAAATGGTACGATTGGCTCATCAGATGGAAGCATAATCGAATCAGGCACCACCCACTCATCACGTACAAGCGTAATGGTATCCGTATTACGAGGCAAACCGTAGAAATCTGCACCATGTAGGCTTGCAAAGCCTTCTAATTTATCTAATGCATCCAGTTCATCAAACACTTGCGTGTAGAGCTCTATCGCAGACCACGCACTGTAACAACCAGCACAACCACAGCTTGATTCTTTGCGATGTTGGGCATGAGGCGCAGAGTCAGTACCTAAAAAGAACTTTGATGAGCCTGATTTCACTGCAGCTCGAAGTGCTTCTTGATGTGTAGAACGCTTCAACACAGGTAAGCAATAGTTATGTGGACGTATTCCGCCATCTAGCATGTCATTGCGATTTAACAATAAGTGCTGTGGTGTGATCGTTGCCGCAACACCGTCACGTGCAGACATAACAAAACCTGCTGCGTCTTTGGTAGTAATGTGTTCAAACACAACTTTTAATGTTGGAATACGCTCAACGATTTTAACTAAATGCTGATCGATAAACTCTTTTTCACGGTCAAAAATGTCAATATGTTTCTGCGTCACTTCACCATGAACCAGCAATAACATACCTTCATCAGCAAGTGTTTCAAACACAGGATACAAAGAATCCAATGAACTAACACCCGAATCAGAATTTGTCGTCGCACCTGCAGGATACATCTTAGCAGCGACAACACCTGCCGCTTTCGCTGCACGGATATCTTCTACCGATGTTTTATCTGTCAGATAAATGGTCATTAATGGTGCGAAATCTGAACCAGCAGGAATGGCAGCTTCAATACGGCTACGGTAAGCCAAAGCAAGTTCAGCATTTATAACGGGGGGAACAAGGTTTGGCATGACAATCGCACGAGCAAAACAACGTGCTGTTGCTGCTACAGTTTCCTTAAGCATATCCCCATCACGAAAGTGTAAATGCCAATCATCGGGACGAATAATCGTAATTTGATCCATCACTAAACCTGCCTATCTATATTTTTTTACCGTTATCGCACGAGTCTATTAAATACCCCATGCGTAATTATTATTCATTAAAAAGCCGAGCTAGGCTCGGCTTTTTAAATTAACTGTCGTTCGAACGAGGAGGACGCGGTTTGCGTTCCTTACCACCCGGCGCACCACTACGTGGTGGCTTGCGATCGTTACTTGGACGACGGCGAGCATTACCTGCAGGACGCTCAGCGCGTGGCTCGAAAGCTTTATCACCAGCATCTTCAAGTGCAGTTAGATCACAGCGTTGACCACAAACACGCGTTTTAGCCAATTTGCTAAGTGCTTGCTTGTCCATTTTCGATGGAAGATCAACCGTTGCAAAATCTTCAAAGATTTCGATGTGACCGATTAAACGGCTATCTAGATCCGCTTCATTTGCAATCGCACCTACAATGTTTCCAGGTTTTACACCATCACGATAGCCAACTTTCAGGATGAAACGCTTCATTTCAACCGATGGGTCATCTTTAAGTGGCATTGCTTCTTTAGAAACATTACGTGGCTTATTGCTACGTGGTGAGCGTTCGCCGCGATCTGGTCGATCGCCACGTTCAGAACGTTCACGAGGAGCTCTTACTTCAGCCTCTTTTAACACTAATGGCGATTTCTCTTGAGCCATGAATGCTAATGCTGCAGCAACTTTGGTTGGGTCAACTTCGTTATCTTTCTGATAGCCTTCCATCAATTCAATAAAGAAGTCTAGATCTGCATTATCAATTGTATCTGTAATACGGTCTTTAAAACGAGTGATACGCTGCTCATTGATATCAGACGCTGTCGGTAGCTGCATGCGCTCGATAGTTTGACGTGTCGCACGCTCAATTTGTTGCAACATACGGCGTTCGCGATGACCAACGAATAGAATTGCAGTACCTGAACGACCTGCGCGACCAGTACGACCAATACGGTGAACGTAAGACTCAGTATCGTAAGGAATGTCATAGTTAACAACATGGCTTACACGTTCAACGTCAAGACCACGAGCAACAACATCTGTCGCAACCAAGATGTCAATTTGACCTTTCTTGATACGATCAACAGTACGCTCACGAAGGTTTTGGCTTATATCACCATTCAACGCTTCACAAGCATGGCCACGAGCTGTTAGCTTTTCAGCCAGTTCAACGGTTGCTGCTTTGGTACGTACGAAAATGATCATGCCGTCATGTTCATTCATTTCTAGGATACGAGTTAACGCATCTAGCTTATGAAGACCACTTACTTGCCAGTATTTCTGGGTAATCGTCATAGCTGTAGACGTTTTAGTCTGAATCTTAACTTCTTTAGGATTGTTAAGATGCTGATTAGCTACTTTACGAATAACAGAAGGCATTGTTGCAGAGAACAAAGCAATTTGGCGTGTCTTAGGCGTATGCTCAAGAATCCACTCAACGTCGTCGATGAAACCCATGCGAAGCATTTCATCTGCTTCATCAAGTACTAGAGCTTGTAAGCCATCCAGTACAAGCGTCTTACGACGAATGTGATCCATTACACGGCCAGGTGTGCCGACTACAACTTGCGCGCCACGTTTAAGTTGACGTAATTGTGAGTCATACGACATACCACCGTAAATTGGTAATACGTGGAAATTTGGAATATGGCGAGCGTAACTTTGAAATGCTTCAGAAACTTGAATGGCCAACTCACGAGTTGGCGCCAAAACCAATAATTGTGGAGATTTGTTTGCTACATCAATGCGAGATAGCAATGGCAGTGCGAAAGCCGCCGTCTTACCCGTACCTGTCTGCGCTTGTCCTAGAAGGTCATGCCCTTCTAACAAAAATGGGATACTTTGCGCCTGAATGGCAGAGGGTTGTTCGTAACCTAGTTCGTTTACCGCTTTAAGAATTGGGGCGGCCAGACCCAGAGAATCAAAAGTAGGCTGAATATCAGCGTCAGACATGTAGATTGTAACCTTTAAATAGGATAAGAGACGTGCGAGTGTTCGCACCGAAAAAATCAATCGCGTATTCTAATGTAAAAACACAGATTATGCTAGCTCTTATACCTAGCCACTCAAAACATTCTAGATGTTATGTATTTTACGACTGATTAAGGATGTGCTTTTGAGTCTAGCAGAATTGCCAACCAACGCATCTTAGGATTGGTCTCAAAAGCAAACTTTAAAATGATAGTTAATGGAATGGATAATAGCATACCTACTGGGCCAAATACCCATCCCCATAACATTAATGACAAAAATACTACCAATGGTGACAAACCGACACCTTTACCCATAAATCTAGGCTCGATAAAGTTCCCCATCACTAAATTGACCAGCAAGAAACCCAACCCCGTTAGCAATGCGTCAAACGTACCCAATTGAACAAAGGCTAGGAACATCGCTGGAACCGCCGCAATAATAGAGCCAATGTTAGGTATGAAGTTTAGCAAGAAAGCACAGACACCCCAAAGAATTGGAAAATCCACACCTATTACAGATACCCAGATACCGACAAACAATCCTGTCGCGATGCTGATTAAGGTTTTAATCATTAAGTATCGATTCACCGTTGTAATAAATCGCTCCATCTTTTCCATTGATGAATCAGCATCATCTAATGCATAACTAAGCTTTTTAGGTATCTCAGCCGCTTCAAGCAAGATAAACACAACGATCATCACTACTAAGAATACATTGGTTAAAACACTGCCTAAGCTTGTTAATGTATTCGTAAATAAGTTCATCAAAGATGAAGGGTCAATATAGCTTTTTATTTGCTGGTAAGAGATATTAAATCCTAAGCCATTCAGTTGAGCAAAAATCGTCGACATCTCTTGACCAAAACGCTCACGGTAAGCTGGTAATTGTTGCGAAAAGTTATCAAGCGAGGCGGCCACTAATAATCCAATCGACCCAAGACAGGCCAATATAATCAGCACAATGATGATGATCGAGATCCAAATTGGCACATTGTAGCGTCTTAACGCGTTTTGCAGTGGTGAGCAAATAATTGCAATAAACACTGATAGCATGAAAGGAACAATAATTTGCGATGCTTCCTTTAACCCTGCAATGATCAATATAAAGGCAGCTATCGCTACTAACCATTGTGTTGTACCTCGAGAATCGCTCATTCGCCCTACTCCTTTGTGCCCCGCTAAAAGGGATAAATACCTTGGGCGTAATCCGCCAAGTCCTGCAACATGATGCGCTTACTATCCGATATTGACTCATCCATTGCCAGTTCATTTAGCCTTTTAAAATATTGATCCATAGTTAGGCTGCCCCCCCCATCTTCTTGCAATAACTTTACTCGACGATGCTCTTCCCATTCTTCACGCTGATCGCTATTGAGTTGATCAGGATAATTACGAGCAAGATAGCGTGTGAACATTTCAGGTAAACGACGATCATCAAATGTCATTTCAAGTTCACCTAAGATATCACTTGGGGTGTTTCGGATTTCCTCCATACGAGTTTTGTCATCACGTGAAAAGAATCCTCCACTGTATAGCATCAGATCAGGGTCTTTATCGATTCGCTCAAAAGTTTGCATAAACACTTGCGACAATTTGGCTGCTAACCCTGGGGCGTCGCGCAAAAGCGCTAGGTTTTTACGACATATGTCGCCATTCAAACCGAGTCGAGTAACAACTTGCTCATCTTTTAGAAACGTCGCTGGCGCCACAGCAGGACACTTGTTTAAATGAATGGTCTTCAAAGGTAAGCGCTCAGTATCACCAAGCACTTCCTTTGTGCTAAAGACGCGCTTTTGAATTTCCTCAATAGACAGGTCTATTAACGGTTGCGCATCGGCCATCAAATCATAAACGATCACGCCATTTTTATTGGTCGGGTGTGGCGCTAAAGGCACTACGAAGGCTGAAAACTTTTTTTCTTGCCCAAACATACCTGAGATGTGTAAAAACGGCTTCATACGAACGGGGTCTACAAACTGCTGTAATGAGCCTTTGTCACGCATAGAATAATAGTAATCAAATAACTTTGGTTGCTTATCTTTAATAAGCTTAGCGATCGCAATCGTACCATGCACGTCGGATAGAGCATCGTGCGCCTGTTCGTGTGCGATGCCATTTTCTTTGGTTAAGTCTTCTAACTTAAAAGAAAACGTTCCGTCTTCTTTTTTAGGCCACTTAATACCCTCTGGGCGCATGGCGTAAGCCATACGCACAAGATCAATTACATCCCATCGAGAACACGCGTTTTGCCACTCGCGAGCATAAGGATCAATGAAATTGCGATAAAAACCGTGTCGAACTACTTCATCATCAAATCGCAGTGTGTTGTAACCCAAAGAACACGTACCTGGATGTGAAAGTTCTTTTTCGATTTGAGCCATAAACTCAGCTTCTGTTAAACCCTCACGTATTGCATCTTGTGGCGTAATGCCGGTTAGCAGACACGCATCCGGATGTGGCAGTACATCATCAGCAATTTTGCAGTACAGCATAATTGGCTCGCCAATGGGATTAAAATCTAAGTCCGTGCGCAAGCCAGCAAATTGCATTGGTCTGTCTTTTGCCGGATCGACACCGGTAGTTTCAAAGTCGTACCAAAAAAATGAAGTGGTCGCGCTATTACTCACAAATTAGTCCTGTTCGGTTTTATTAAAACGGGTATTATACGCATCTAAACAAGCACTTGGCGATGAAGATATGTCTACCCCTGCTCAATGTCCTTGCGGCTCAAAAGCCCATTATGAAATGTGTTGTGGAATGTATCACAACAATCCAGGAACTGCCCCAACAGCTGAAGCTTTGATGCGTTCGCGCTACAGCGCTTTTGCATTACAAAGGTTTGATTATATTGCCGCCACTCAGAAATTGAATGAGGCCCCTGAACAATCTGCTCAAGATGTTGAGGGGAGCAATAGTGAAACGCAATGGGTTCAACTTGAAATTTTGAATACCCAAGACGGTGGAGCCAAAGATAAAACCGGAATGGTCTCTTTCTCAGCCCACTTTAAGGAAGGCCGTAATACAGGCAAGTTAAGTGAACGATCAGTGTTTGAAAAAATTGATGGAGCTTGGTTTTACATATCAGGAGAGCATGAAATACAAGGCCATACGCCGTATGTTGCGCCCGACTCTGAACGCACCGGTCGAAATGATCCCTGTATTTGCGGCTCTGGTAAAAAATTCAAAAAATGCTGCGGGTAATTAGTTTCCCGCAGCATACCATTTTTGTTTAACTGCCTTTATTTCTGCATCTTGAGCAATAAACAGCTCAACTAATCCTGGGTCAAAATGCAGCCCCGCATTTTCGCGCATATATTGATAGGTTTCTTCAATTGTCCATGCTTTCTTGTAAGGTCGCTCCATTGTCAGGGCATCAAACACATCTGCAATGGTGACGATACGAGCAGAAAGAGGTATTTCTTTACCTTTTAATCCATTTGGATAGCCACTGCCATCCCATTTTTCATGGTGACCTAAAGAAATCTCAGCCGCCAATTGAAACAATGGTGCTTGACTCTTACCTAAAATATTAGCGCCAATGATCGGGTGTTGTTTCATCAACTCCCATTCCTCATCAGTTAATTTTCGCGGAGCCTTTAAAATGGTGTCTGGTATACCAATTTTACCTGTGTCATGCATAGGTGCGGAAAGCCTAAGCGTTTCCACCTTTTCTTCAGACCAACCAACAGCACGTGCGAGCACAGCACTGTAATCCGCCATGCGCCACATATGCTCCCCCGTGACTTCATCATTGTATGTACCAGCTTCACTGATCATATTAACCGCTGATATTAACGACTCTTTCAATTGAGCCGTTTGTTTCGCTATGATGCGTCGATTTTCCTTATCTTGATTTGATAATGCTAAGTGATTGGCGACACGCGCAAGTGTGGTCAAAGGGGTGATGGGTTTTGTTATATAATCGACAGCTCCTGCTGCAAAGGCTTTTTGCTCATCTTCAATCGTAGTCATGGCAGTAATGAAAATGACAGGAATATTCTTTGTGACAGAACTCCCTTTGATCTGCTGACAGACTTCATAACCATTGATATCCGGCATCATAATATCTAACAGCACAATATCAGGCATCTGTGAATCAATAATCTTAAGCGCCATTTTACCATTTTTGGCGATCAGAACTTCATAATGATCTTTTAAGATTTCTTTTAGGATGTCGATGTTATCTACTAAATCATCTACCACCAAAACACGGCTTTTAACTGCTTCCATATGACTTCCTGGCATTTTCTTGCTATGAGGCATGCTCTACTAAAATTTTGTTTTTAATTGTTTTAGTTGGTCAATAGCCAAATCATAGTCGTAGTTGTTAATCTTGTCTTGAACATTTTTTAGGTCTTTTTGGTGTTTCAGGTCAAATTGCGCGATCAAGCAATCAAGCGTTTTGGAAACATCTGCGACCCCCATATCCAAATCATCAATTAGCTGATCAATAATCACGATTGTCTCGCTATCGCTTATAGGATTCAGCTCAGTGCCACTTTTCAATAAGCTTTGAGGTTCTTGTTGCTTTTCCATGTAGTCGGCAATCAATTTAATAAGCTCATCAGCCGCTTCTTGCACTCTAACAAGTTGTACTGTGTGCTGTTTATCGCCACTGTTTCCTCCTTGAGATAAATCCAATTCAAGCTGAGCAACTTCAGCCGCAAAACGTTCACCGCCAATATTGGCAGCGCCACCTTTAATGCTATGAAGCTCATAACTGGTTTTAGGCGTACTGGCTTTTGACTGACTAGTATAGGGTTGTAGCAGTGCAACAAAACGCTCAAGCATAAGCCGATAACGTGATTGGTCGCCACCGATGCGATACAAGCCTAATTCAGGGGCGAAGACTCGCTTTGACTCTATTGATCCCTCACTGACGAACTCCGCACTGTGACCAACCAACCATTCTTCTAATTTATTCAACAATAGCAAAGGATCTAACGGCTTAGTTAGAAAGTCGCTCATCCCAGCACTGTAAGCATATTCACGATCAGAATCTAACGCTCCAGCCGTTAGCGCAAGTATCGGAGGATGTTTATCGCCAAGTTTTTGAATGATCTGCTCTGTTGCTTGATAGCCATCCATGATGGGCATCTGTACATCCATCAACACAAGATCAAATAATTCTTTGCTTGCTGCTTCGACTGCTTCTTGTCCGTTATGCGCAACCACCACAATCACGCCAAGTTTTTCGAGTAATGCACTGGCAATCTCAGCATTGACTGGATTGTCTTCTGCAAGCAATACCCTTCGTCCCAAGAGACTGTCACATTCGTGGTATCGATCAAGTGGTTCAGCATCTTGAACGATATCCTGCGGTTGATATGAAGATAGATAACTATTTAATTTCGTTTTGGTGATTAATGATAATTTACGCCATGGATACAAAGTATCATGGGTAATAGATCGACCAAAAATAATTACCCTACCAGTAAATGAGCTTTGAAATAGCCTCTCTTGATCGGCGGTTAACTCTGAATATTTGCTATCACTGATCACAAAAAACTGGTCAGAGCGAGCATTGTGTTGTTCATCAACAATTTCATGTGAAATATGAAGGGATGAAAGTTTTTGTAACGTTAAAGTGTCATCCATAAGTACGCATAGCTCAGCTCTCAAAGATACCGTAGTGAAATCTTTTGCTGGTACTAATGGAACTTCCACATAAAATGTAGACCCCTGCCCAACTTCGCTATCGTAGTTAATGCTGCCACCCATCAGCTCAAGTAGTCGTTTAGAAATACCAAGACCTAACCCTGTACCACCATATAAACGAGTCGTACTGGTATCTGCTTGGCTGAAACCTTCAAAAATATCATTCCCAGAAGCAATACCGATGCCGGTATCAGCCACAGTGAAAATGATGGATTGGTGCTTTCGCTCTGCGAATAACGTGACTTTACCCTCATGAGTAAACTTGACTGCGTTCCCAAGAATATTGACAAGCACTTGCTTTAATCTAGTCGCATCTCCTACAAGGGCATCAGAAATATCAAAGTCTCGCGCGACAATAAACTTAAGATCTTTTTCCTCGGCTGTGTTTCGACATATTTGATATACATACTCAAGCACTTCATCCAAAGAGTATGGCGAATCTTCAAGTTGAAGCTTTCCAGCCTCGACCTTAGAGAAATCTAAAATGTCGTTAATAATCAATAATAAATTATTGGCTGAGCTCTGTATTTTAGTGACGTAATTGCGTTGCTTTGGCTGCAAATCTGAATCTAAAACAAGGTGGGACATACCTAAAATAGCGTTCATCGGAGTCCGTATTTCATGACTCATCGTTGCAAGAAAGTCTGACTTAGCACGAGTAGCCGCTTGAGCCGCCACTGCAGTTTCTTGTAATTCGTTAGCCAATTTCTTTGTCTTATTATAAGACAAAATACTAATCCGCACTTGGCGTATTAATAAACCGATAATCACTAACATTACAAATGTCAGCATACTGACTAAAACACCAAGATAACGATACAACGTTGCCATGCTATCGCGTTCGGCAACTTTATCAGCGGAACGACGCTCTAAAGCATCGAATACAACAGCTTCAGTTGTGTCTAACAATGCTTCTACATGTTCATACAAATGATGAGCATTTATGTCATTTGGATTATTGACGAACAGTTGAGGCTCAATCAAATCAAGTTGTTCACGCAAAGTGCTTCTATAGGTCTTTGCATTAGGAAGGTGGTTAAAAAGCGCCTTAAGCTGACCAGCAGAAATTATATTAAGACGACTGTATAGAATATCAAACCTCAGCTGGGCTTCATCAAGCCTTTGTGAAATTTCATCGTTATTGTCCGAAGTATCCAATAAAAGACGTATAGCATTACGAAGTTTGAGCGCTTCCCTATCCAACTGATAAGATGCCCACAAGGCATCTTCTTCAGCAGCTGAGAGTAATGCTTCTTGCCGTTCTAATAGCTGCACGTAAAGAAGCACTACGACAACTAAAAAAATAGCAGCCGTACCAACCAATGCTCCGATAAAAGTACCAAATCTATTTTTTAGAACAGACTTCATTAATGTCCCTATTTATTTGACCGTAATCATCTTGACTTGCCAGACGGACCGATTATGAATGACTTCATTATTGAGTGCAGGAGCCTCGTCAAACGGATAAAGAACAAAGATAGGTCCTTTATCTCGAACTGACATCTGTTTACCGTTCATATCCATCGCTAACATAATATTGTGATCAAATGCATCATGTACAGGCACATTAGCACTGTAATCGTTTAATGCGGTAACGGATAAAGTGTCTCCCTCAGCACCAACACTTTCGAGTACCGTTGACAAACGTGGACCCGAAAACGTATTCACACCTTCTGTCCAAGGTGTCCCAGTGTCCATTGAGTCACTTCCAAGGGCAAGCAACATCTCGCGATCGAACTGCGCACCTTGATCACTGTTCTTTTCTGTGATGTTGCCAGACACTGTTAAAATCACTTTACCAGTTGGCTTTTCAAGTGCCAACGTAGCTTGAGAAAATAGTAACGAACCCAAAGCTAATACACATAGGTTAACATTGAATAATTGCTTCATTGCCAGTCTCCATCATATAAGAAGAATCAGTAAGTAGGGCTTGAATAAAACACTTAGCCTTTAAATTCGGATCTTACTCGTACTGACTAGAAATAGTCTGCAGCAAATTACTAAACATTACGCAAACCCCACTTATGTAAACTCAGCACGCCACTTACACTTACATTTGTAAGGTGTTAAAGCACTTCCGTAAGCAAAACTATTGCAGTTAGCTATGACTAAACGTATCGTACGGATACTTGTAATAAAATAACGAAACTAACGCTTCATTGCGTGAGTTAGCATACGGAAAAATCCATGAATTCCATTACTTTAGGCCCACTCAACAGCGCCAACGGCGAGATTCAAATCCCAGGATCAAAAAGCTTATCCAATCGTATTTTGCTTTTAGCAACACTTGCCCAAGGCCCCACTAAAATCACCAACCTTTTAGACAGTGATGACATTCGTCACATGCTCAACGCTCTTAAGACAATGGGCGTTCGTTATCAACTAGAAGATGAAGGACGTACCTGTATTCTGGAAGGCTTAGGTGGCTCTATTAATGTAGACCATGCAGATCTTTTCTTAGGCAACGCCGGCACCGCCATGCGTCCCCTTACGGCTGCATTGTGTTTGGGTACAGGTGAATATCGTTTACACGGTGAGCCACGCATGCACGAGCGTCCAATTGGCGACCTTGTCGATGCCCTGCAATCGTTAGGCGTAGATGTACAATACGAAGGTACTAAGGACTACCCGCCTCTGAAGATCAAAGCAAACGGCATTGCCGGTGGCGAAGTATCTATTAAAGGCAATATTTCAAGTCAGTTCCTAACCGCTTTGTTAATGAGCGCTCCTCTTGCAAAAGGTGATTTAACCATCAAAGTTGACGGTGAGCTGGTGTCTAAACCGTACATCGATATTACCTTGCACGTTATGAAACAGTTTGGTGTCGACGTTGAAAACCAAGATTACAAAGCATTTGTCATCAAAGGTAACCAGACCTACCAAAGCCCTGGCGAAATTATGGTAGAAGGTGATGCATCATCCGCATCTTACTTCTTAGCCGCTGCGGCAATTGCCGGTGGCAAAATCAAAGTACACGGTGTTGGTAGTGACAGTGTTCAAGGGGATGTGAAATTCGCAGATGCCCTAAAAGCCATGGGCGCCAAAATCACCTATGGACCAACTTGGATCGAAGCGGAACGTGGCGAACTCAATGGCATTGATATGGACATGAACCACATTCCAGATGCAGCAATGACCATTGCTACCACTGCATTGTTCGCAAACGGCCCAACGACTATTCGTAATATCTACAACTGGCGCGTGAAAGAAACCGACCGTCTTTACGCCATGGCCACAGAGCTTAAAAAGCTGGGCGCCGATGTCATTGAAGGCGAGGACTACATTACTGTAACCCCAGTTGCACAATTACAGCATGCGGCCATTGATACTTACAATGACCATCGTATCGCTATGTGTTTCTCATTAGTTGCGTTCTCTGATACACCAGTGACAATAAATGATCCTGGCTGTACCTCTAAAACGTTCCCAACATATTTTGAATTGTTCAAAAACATCAGCGCTTAACTGATTTTTTAACAGTTTCTAAAAAACCAGTCAGTTCATTTTACTGACTGGTTTTTTAATGAGTCGAGTTAACGCAGACTTTATAGTTTATTGATTTGTTTAGATTATTTATAACTTTGTTCGGCTCATCAATGAAGGCATGCTAAAATTCTTACGTCATGTCACTCAATAGCGTTAAATATAATGCCAGCACCTTTACCTTTGATCGATAACTTAGAGCACCTTCCAAACCCCTTTACTCAGTTTCATGGGATACTTGAGCCACTAAAAGCTGATATTCCGCAACTCAAAGAAATGGATTATCAAAGGGACTTACAACTGGCGCTTTGTTTTATTTACAGCTACAACGGCTCTCAGGCGACGTTCAACTCTTATCGTCGTGAAGTAGAACGCCTACTGTTATGGTCATGGAGCACGCAGGACTCACCTGCTTTATCGTTACGCCGTGATCAGATCGAAGAATTCATTCATTTTTGTAACACTCCTCCTGAAGACTGGATCGGCACAAAGAATGTCGCGCGTTTTAAAAATAAAATGGGCGAACGTGTCCCGAATGACGAATGGCGCCCGTTTGTTGCTCACGTTTCTAAAATTGAATTTCGCAACGGGCAAATGCCTCTTTCACAGCATTACAACCTATCGCAAGCAGCTATCCGCGCCACCTTTTCTATTCTGTCTTCTTATTATGGTTTTTTAATGCAAGAAGAAGCCGTTCAACAGAACCCAGTTGCGTTGATTCGGCAGAAAAGTAAGTTTGTTAAGAAAGAAGTAACAAGACGCCAAGTGCGTAGAATTTCAAACTTACAATGGGACTATGTGATCGAAACCGCAGAATTGCTTGCTGAAGAAGATCCAGCAACCCATGAACGTACTCTATTCATCATGAATGCATTACTTGGCATGTACCTGCGAATATCGGAATTGGTCGCCGATGAACGCTCAGCACCTGTAATGGGGGACTTTATCAAAGATTCAGACGGTCATTGGTGGTTCAAGGTATTATCGAAAGGCAATAAAGAACGCCTTGTAAGCGTGTCTGATGAAATGCTTAATGCCCTAGCACGTTACCGACGCTTTCGACAACTACCTGATTTACCAACCGTTGCAGAGCAAACCGCATTAATCCCCAAGACTCGTGGACAAGGCGCCATGACCAGCTCAAGGCAAGTACGCAATATCGTGCAAAACTGCTTCGACCAAGCCTATTACCGTATGTGCGATGATGGACTAAAAAGCGATGCCGACGACCTACGTGTCGCCACTGTCCACTGGCTACGCCATACGGGCATTTCAGAAGACGTGAAAGTTCGACCTAAAGAACATGTGAGAGAAGACGCAGGCCACGCCAGCATGGCCACAACCGACCGGTATATTGATACCGAATACCGTGAACGTCATGCCAGCGGGCGTAAAAAAACGTTAAAGCCGCATTAATAAATTTTAACGCTTGTTAAGCCTATCTTTTAAATGCCATACCAGCCAAATAAAACTCCACAATAGAATGACGGATAGGCCAACATAAGCAATCGTTCGTTGTGTTGAATCTTGCAATTCAGGCGCTTTCGTCGCGAGTAAAAAAGCAGTGATAAGCGATAAAGGCCGGAGTAACCAAAGCGAAGGTACTCGACCCCTAAGCATTAAAAAACGTAACCAGTTAGGCACAGTCAACCTCAATAATTTTTTTGATCTCTATACGACATTATTTCCAGCGCTTTAGGCTGTCTTCATCGCTAGCTTTAGCTTCGACCCATTCTTCTTTTTCAGGCGTGATTTCTTTTTTCCAGAATGCAGCGCGGCTTTTTAGGTAGTCCATAATATAGTCGCAGGCTGCGAATGCTTCAGCACGATGTGCGGATGAAACGCCTACAAAAACGATTTGATCGTCGACTGATAGTTTCCCGACACGGTGCACCACTTTTACATCTAGAAGTGTCCAACGCTGTCTCGCCTGTTCAACGATTTTTGCTAAATTGTGTTCGGTCATACCCGGGTAATGCTCTAGCATGAAGCTCGATTGTGCTGGATCGTCGCTAAAATCTCGGACACGGCCAACAAACATGGCAACAGCACCGGTTTTATCGGCAACACAGAGGGACTCATAAAGAGCTTGAACATGAAAGTCGGCTTCTTGAACACTGATCACACTAACCTCCAGTAACTGGTGGAAAGAAAGCCACTTCTTTCACGGTGGAAATATCAATTAGGTCTTCGTCACGCGCAAAATCAAAGTCGATCGCGGCTTTCACTTTTTCAGTCAATAAAGAAGGTTGATTCAGCTCTGACGCCAGTTGCTCCTTTAACTGACGGACCGTTAACGGTGCATCGAAGCTTTTTTCTAATTCTTCACACTGCATGCTTTCTCGCAATGAAGCAAAAAATACAATTTTTAAACTAGCCATTATTTGCGCTCCAAGAACCGCTTTTACCGCCGTGCTTTTCTAACAAAGCCGTTTCACAAATAACAATGCCTTTGTCAACGGCCTTACACATATCATAAAGCGTTAAAGCCGCGACGCTCGCGCCAGTCAAAGCTTCCATCTCAACACCCGTTTTACCGCTTAGCGAGCACGTACACAGGATCTCGATGTGTTGATCATCGAGTACATTAATATCTACGTTTACTTTAGTTAGCATCAATGGATGACACAATGGAATTAAGTCTGGGGTCTTTTTGGCTGCTTGAATACCCGCGATACGCGCTGTCGCCAACACATCCCCTTTAGGCAAACCACCCTCAATGACTTTTTTCAATGTGCTTGGTAGCATTTTCACCACAGAGCGAGCCGTGGCCGTTCGCTTGGTAATTTGCTTATCACTTACGTCAACCATGTGTGCGTTGCCGTTCGCATCTAGATGGGTCAATGTATCGCTCATATCTCTACTACCGTAAAAAAACGCCTATAGTGGCAAATCTTCAGGACAAATCAAGCCCTGAACAGACTACGTCTTTGTACTCAGACGTTATTAAGGCATAATGCATGCAAATTGACGTAAGTTGAACCTATGAGCCTAATCGACGATTTTAATCTTCTTGAATTGCCCACCAATGCAACGGAGCAGGAAGCCAAAGCCGCCTACCGTCGTTTAGCGCGTCGCTTTCATCCTGATAAAAACCCTGGGCAGGATACAACCGAGCACTTCCAACGCATACATGATGCCTATCAGAATGTTTTATCTGCTATTAAGCGCAGTCAGGGACAAAGTTGGGAGCCATACTCGTTTACTGAACGTGCAACTCGTTCGAATAAGTCGGATTTTACACGCCATGAATTTGAGAGCGATGTAAAACAAAAGGAATACGTTAAAGAGCAACAACGCGCCTACGAGGAAATGAAACGTGGCAATGCTCAGCAAGAAAGAGCGCGTGAAGAAGCGCTAAAAGCAGCCCGTAGCACCTTGCACCAACGCAGAATGAATGCGCTCTATGAAGAAATGCGTAAAACAGACAACACGCAAACAACTGAGCAAGGCTATGCCGAATACGACGCCTCAGCAGATCCACTGCAAAGCCAACCGCATCCAAAGTCTCCGTTCACAACTCAACAAGATCCTAGCAGGCGCTTTACACCAGTCAAAAAATCCATTCGTCTTAATGCGGCTAAATCTGCTTTTGTCGCATGTACCTACATTGCTACGTTTACAATGGGTTTGTACAGTGCCGCTTTTTTTGATGAAGCACTTCAAACAGACCAAGAAGCTGGAGCAGCATATATCAGTGGCCTATATCCGCAGTTTCAATTAGGTGAACATTATACACTCCAAGACACCCGCTTATTTACCGAACCCAGTGTCGCTTCTTCTATTAAGACAGCAATACCAACCATGACCAACGTCAATGTACTGAAAGCAGAAAGTGATTGGCTGACATTGAGCTACAATGGTTCTACTGGCTGGGCAAAATCAGAAAATTTTGCATTTGGCAGCGCTGAACAAGCTGTGCAAACCGGTTGTCTCGGTCACCCAGGCATCGCCCCTAATCATGGGCAAGTGATAGGTGATGCGTCTGGTAACAGCCGTTTACGTATCTTGAACCAACTACCTACCTCTAGCTTGCTAACCTTTCAGTCATTAGATGGACAACCCCCTTTCTCTGTCTACCTACATGCCAATCAACCCTTTGCCGCCAACTTTATCCCGAAAGGTAACTACCGGTTGGTGTTAGAGACAGGTTCACTGTATCATCAGGCTTGCCAGCGTTTTCTCTTTGATGAGCAACAACGTGTCGTGTTGGATCAGGTGACTTTCGCCAGCACTGAACAATCGCTCACACTCAGAAACCTCACTTCGCCGTAATCCGATAACGTAAACGAGTTACCATTTTCATGCTCAGCAATATTCGCATTGTCCTAATCAATACATTCCATCCAGGTAATATTGGCGCTATCGCTCGCGCCATGAAGAACATGGGGCTTTCTAATTTATACTTAGTAGACCCAAATGATTACCCTTCTGAAGAAGCCACAAGCCGAGCAGCAGGCGCTGTCGATTTACTCGAAAATGCAACGGTTGTGAATACATTAGAAGAAGCCATTTCTGATTGCAGTCTTGTCATCGGAACCAGTGCTCGCCACCGCACCTTCCAGCTGCCAATTATGAATGCGCGTGAGTGCGCAGAAGCGGTGATTCCTGAAGCGAAAGATCATAACATTGCGATTTTATTTGGCCGCGAAACAATGGGGCTATTGAACGATGAAATTGCTCAGTGCCATCGCCAAGTTTATATTGACGCAAATGACGAATACCCCGTACTCAACATCTCTCAAGCTGTACAAATCGTTTCCTACGAAATTTGGATGGCACACCAAAACGAAACCATTCACGAGAAGTCAGTTCCGGAATATCCACGTAAGAAAGAAATGGACTTATTCTACGAACACCTAGAAGAAACCCTTTATGGTATTAACTTTGTCGTACGCAATCACCCAGGCAAGGTATTGGACAAGCTCAAACGCTTCTTCAACCGTTCTCGCCCAGAGAAACAAGAACTGGGGATCTTACGAGGCATGTTAGCCGCCGTGGATCGTGAAGCAGGCTTAAACGACGGAATGAGCCACGACGCCAAGAAAAAATCAGAAACACCAGATCCTGACGCCTAACTTATTTTCATAAAACACGGCTCAAGTTAAGCCGTGTTTTATTTAAATTCGTTTTGTACTGCTAGCTTAGCCTGAATGAACTCGGAATGTTGCATAAACAAAAGCTCACTGATTTTACGAATTCGTTGATCTTCATAAGCGTCTAAATTGCCGTCGGCATAGGCAACCCGCCATAAACATTTTAACAGTTCAAATTTCTGCTCTAACGTGGCTTGTTCATTAATAACTTTAGTGAATTGATAGGCATCATTTGCATCTTCGATGGTACTCTTAACCTCATCAAAAAGACGGTCTACATCGTCTCCAAGATCACTAACGGCTTTAATTGCGTCTTTTGCCGCCTGCTCTTCATCAGGGTGTATTTCATTATCAGCAATCACCACCTCAAGTAGCATAGCTGTGACTGCCTGCTGATAGCTTATCGGGTCAGCAACTTCTTTTGTTGAACTAAATAGGTTTTTTATAGCGTTAATCATAATATTCGTCTCGAAATATTTGCTGGCGAAGGGTGTCAATTAGAGCATTGGGAAACTGCCTGTAATCCAAATATGGCACCCAGAATGTTGCCCCTTTTTTGATTGCATAATGTTTCTCATCACCTAAAAACATACCGTCTAACGGAATAGCACACTCTTTTTCAAAGGTTTTACCGACAATAAAAAGGCATTGCTCAGTCATTGGAACGTCATTAAAACAAAAATACAGCCGCACACGCTGCCAAATGTATTGATCTCTAACTATACGCCAATCTTCATCAGGCTTTGCGCTCAATTTTGCAATGATTGTGAGAATTTTACGCCAGTGATTACCATTGAGCGAAATAAGATCAGCGGGACTGCTTTGAAAATAATTAGAGCAGCCATCTGGTAGCATAGGAGAGTTAGGTAACAGGAAGTTCATCGCCAGATAATAAGCTTATTATTGATAAAACGACAGACACAAATTGTCATACCAATTTCCTTATTCACAGGTACAAATACTTATTATATTAGTTTATCCTTATATTTAATTTAGTTTTCGAGGTATTTATCCAAATGGACGCTTACATTTACCCTCTCATGGGTGGTTTATTAATTGGATTTACAACCGCAGCGTATTTACTTCTTACCGGCAAAGTCGTAGGAATCAGCGGTATATTGGCGCAAGCCCTATTCAGTAAAGAGCGACTATTGCCGGTTTTATTTATCACTGGATTAATTATCGGGGGCAGTGCGTACGGTGTATTGATTGAGCCATCCGTACCTTTGCCTGAGCTGCGCAACCCAATGTTGTTGATAATATCTGGTTTATTGGTTGGATACGGCACTCGGATGGGCAGTGGTTGCACCAGCGGTCATGGTGTGTGTGGCCTATCAAGGCTTTCGCCTCGCTCTGTTGTTGCGACAGTCATTTTTATTGCAACCGCTATTTTAACTGTGTTCTTAACTAAGTAGGAGCTTGTATATGATCGCGTTAGTAACATTTGCAACAGGCCTCTTGTTTGGCTTAGGTCTCGCCGTTTCGGAAATGACTAACCCATCCGTAGTACTCGATTTTTTAGACATTTTTGGTAACTGGAATCCTTCTTTAGTGTTTGTCATGGGAGGCGCCGTTGCTATAGGCATGCTGGGATATGTCATTCGTAACCGCCATACGAAACCGTGGTTAGCAGACAAATGGTATGTGCCATCACGCCGCGATATAGATAAAAATCTGGTCATTGGCTCAGCCATGTTTGGTATAGGTTGGGGGTTAAGTGGCTACTGCCCCGGCCCAGGATTAACGGCACTTACCAATAACCCAGCTGAAGCGGTTTACTTTGTCGGAGCATTAATTGCAGGCGCTGGATTATTTCACTTTCAAAATTATCGAAAAAATAGTTAGAACACTATACAATCAGAGGCTCTTCGGGGCCTTTTTTATATCTTTAAAAAAGTACAAAAAATTCTTGACGCAGCACACATTGCATCATAAATTTCGCCTCGCGTCGTTGCTGAACATTTTCCGCACCGCTTCAACTGCTGCGCTCGTCGCTTAAGGCTAAATTAGCCGGATAAGTAACAGCCAAAAGTAGGATGGAGGGAGGTAAAGGCGTATTTCGGATTATGTTTTTTCAAGATTAGGAGCAATGCGCCATGTCAATTGACGTTCATTCTTTTTACACACCTGAGCAATTCAACCGTATCAAGGCGGTTGCAGACACCAAAGAAACACCCTTTGTTGTCATCGATACACAGATGATTGATGAGGCTTATACTGAACTTACAAAAGGCTTCCCTTCTGCCGATGTTTTTTACGCAATCAAAGCCAACCCAGCACCAGAAATTTTACGCCTACTTCGTGATCGTGGCTCCAACTTTGATGTTGCCTCACGTTATGAACTAGATAAATTGTTTGCTATTGGCGATGTATCCCCTGATCAAGTCAGCTATGGGAATACGATTAAAAAAGCAGCAGATGTTCGTTACTTTTATGAGCATGGTGTACGCATGTTTGCCACTGACTCAGAAGCAGACCTTCGCAACATTGCAAAAGCCGCGCCTGGCTCACGTGTTTACGTACGCATTTTAACAGAAGGTACGGTATCCGCGGACTGGCCTTTATCACGTAAATTTGGTTGTCGTCCTGATATGGCCATGGATCTTTTGATTCTTGCTAAAGAGCTAGGCCTTGAACCCTACGGAGTATCCTTTCACGTAGGCTCCCAACAACGTGATATCGGTGCCTGGGATGCCGCAATTGCCAGCGTTCGTTTTATCTTTGAACGACTAAAAAATGAAGATGGCATTGAATTACAAATGATTAACATGGGCGGTGGCTTCCCTGCCAATTACATCAGCCGAACAAACGACTTAGCAACCTACGCTGAAGAGATCACACGTTTTCTTGAAGAAGATTTCGGTGAAAATATGCCACGCATTGTTCTTGAGCCAGGGCGCTCTTTGATTTCTAACGCAGGCATTTTGGTCAGCGAGGTTGTATTGATTTCTCGTAAATCGCATACAGCATTAAACCGTTGGATCTTTACCGATGTTGGTAAATTCTCCGGTTTGATTGAAACATTGGACGAGTCCATCAAGTACCCTATTCATGTTGAAAAAACAGGGGAACTTGAGGAAGTCATTATCGCAGGCCCTACTTGTGACAGCGCAGACATCATGTACGAGCACTACAAGTATGGTCTTCCGTTGAACCTAGCTATTGGTGATCGCTTGTACTGGCTTTCTACAGGCGCATACACAACCACTTACAGTGCCATTGAATTCAACGGTTTCCCTCCTTTGAAGTCATACTGCATTTAAGCCGTCCTCTAGGTTATCTGAAACGTTTCTAAAGCCCCTTTGGTGTTTACCAAAGGGGCTTTAGTTTTATTATATTAGGGATTTTTATCCGCTGTTGATCATAGTAATCTAACGATTCAAACTCAAAGCAACAAGGATACATCGTGCCTTTCACTGTTTCAGGTCTTTATATTTACCCCGTTAAATCTTGCCAAGCTGTCCCACTTAAAGCATCCAAAGTCGCAAAAAGCGGCTTATTGTTTGACCGACGCTTTATGGTGATTAATAAAGAAGGTCTATTTCTAACGGCTCGAGAACACCCTCAATTATCGCTGATTAATGCCAAAGCAGAACCACACAACCTAGTATTAACACATCCACAAATGAGCACGCCTTTATCTTTAGTGGTTAAGGAGTTTCAGAATGAATATCGAGAAACCGAAATATGGGAAAAGCCTGTTTCAGCGAACATCACCCATCCTTCAGCAAATGCTTGGTTTAGCGAATTACTGAATCAACCGGTTGAACTTGTGTATTTTGGTGAGCATTCGACACGCTTTACCAGCCGCAGGCCTGATCAGCCAGTTGCCTTTGCCGACGGCTATCCGTTTCTATTGACTACACAAGCCTCATTGGATGACCTAAACAAAAGCGGCCCCCAAATAAACGAGATGGAACGCTTTCGACCCAATATTGTTATCTCCGGTAACGAAGCCTTTAACGAAGACACATGGAAACGCATACGCATTGGTGATGTCATTTTTGAAAATGTGAAACCCTGCGTAAGATGCCTTTTCATAACATTAGATCCTGATACTGCTGAACGTAGCCCAAAAGGCGAGCCACTTCGAACTTTGGCAAAATATCGTTTATTTGATAAAGAAGGCGTGACTTTTGGGGTCAATCTTGTGACAGAAAATGAGGGGAAGATCGCAGTTGGTGATGAGGTCGAAATTCTTGAATATCAAACATCATACACTTACATAGATAAGCGTTAATTCGATGTCACTTACGCAGTTTATACATTCAAGTTGAACAATTAAGTGGTTTGATTACGGTTTGATACGAAACTCTATGGAAAACTAGTGGTTAATTACTCGGCTCAAGAATAAGCTTAAGTTCAAAGGGAGGTGATTGTCATGAATACAGTCAACATTAAAAACTGCCCTTACGATCTCAGCCCAGAGACGTTAAAGACAGGATCCATATTTGGTGCACTTAGCCCCTCTGCCATTGATTTTTTAGTCAATCGAGGTGCAATGCTACACATAGAATCAAGAGAGCAACTTTTTGCTGATGGAGATAAAGGAGATAGTTTTTATATCATCATTGAAGGCACCTTAAACTATTACCTTGACAGTAATAATGCTTCTTCACTGATTCGCAAAGTGTCATTTGGACAAGCACTTGGATATGTAACGATGATCTCACTGTGTCCACGCAACGGTTATGCTGTCGCTGATACAGACACAACATTGCTTGAAATTGACTACAATGTGTTTGGAGAGTTTCACGATCGCTTTGCGTTTGATTTTGGTATTTTAATATTGAATCTTTCACGAGATATGGCTCGTAACATTCAAGTCTTGAGCCACACTTTGGCCAAGGCCGGTGTTAGCGTTGATTTAAGCAACCACTAAAAGAACTTATTTCTCTGCAGCAACAACAGAAATTTCTACTAACAGCTCAGGGCGCGCCATGCGAGCTTCAACACAAGCTCTTGCTGGTGCGTGACCATCAGGGACCCATGCATCCCAAACGGCATTCATTGCTGCGAAATCTTTCATGTCTCGCACATAGATAGTTGCTGAAAGCATGTATTCACGGTCAGAGCCGGCTTGCTCCAGCAATAAGTCTACTTTATCGAGCATAGTTTGTGTCTGTTCAGTGATGTCAGCATTTGCATCTGCTGCCACTTGACCACATAAAAACACCATGCCGTTATGCTTAACAATACGGCTCATACGCTGGCCGACTTCTAGACGCTCAATGCTTGACACTGTCTATCTCCTTTAAGTTAAAAGACCTATAATAACAGGCTGAATGCAGTTTATTTTACTGATATCAATCGTTATATTAGTCACTACAACCAAAATATCCTGACAATTAAGTCAATCAAACTGCAGTCCAAAGTCATCCTAACTCACCTTAGTATTCAAGGCCTTTTTGCGCTTTAATTCCACGTTTGAACGCATGCTTTATTTCTTTGATTTCGCTGACCGTGTCAGCTAGCTCAATCAGCTCTTCACTCGCACCGCGCCCAGTCACGACCAAGTGCTGCATCAACGGACGATTCATAAGCGCTTTCAGCACATTGTCAGCATCAAGATATTCGTAATGCAACAAATACGTCAATTCATCTAATACAACCAGATCGTAACTCTCGTCGGCTAACAAGGCTTCTGCTTTTGCCCACGTATCAACCGAACTAGCAATATCTTGTTCGCGATTCTGACTCTCCCAAGTAAAGCCCGTATCCATTATATGCCACGTTACATTCGGGTGGGCTTTGAAAAAGTCGATCTCGCCGGTGTTCCATTCACCCTTTAGAAACTGCACAACACCTACCTTCATATTGTGGCCTAACGCACGTGCCACCATCCCTAATGCCGAGCTAGATTTACCTTTACCGTTACCAGTCAATAACACAAATGTGCCCTTCTCTTCTTGGGCTTTTTCAATGCGTTTATCAACGTGTTGTTTGATTTTTTGCATGCGTTCGGCATGCTTCTCTGGATCATGAATTGCTTTAGCCATAGCCCTACATCCTCTTAGCTTGTTGCTTGATACTTTCCATCCATAAATTTAATATATTATTTACGGTAAATTTCTTTTCATCCCAAACCCTTGCCGCGAATGGGCCCGATAAACTGTATCTCATTATTAAGCGTACCGTTGAAGATCGCTCCTCAACAAACGTGAATGACCAACATTCTTGATGCGCAAAGAACAGACATCGAAACGCACTCTCGAAAGCAAGTAATTTACCCGGAGTCGACTCAACCACTTCCGCAACTAATGAAGAAGGCCCTCGCAATGACTGAAGCGTTAAATGCAACTTGGAGCCTGTATGAAAACCCAAGCTCGCTTCAAACTTCTGCAACGCACGGTTCCATTGATATTGAGTAGGAGACGTTAAAAGATCCCAAGCCATAAGGCTTGGGATCGGTAGCAAGACATCTGCTTGCAGAGAGAAAGGGGAATTAGATGCGGTCATCCTCTGGATCATATCCTAAGTTAGGTGCCAACCAACGCTCAGCATCGTCTTTGCTCATACCTTTGCGTTCTGCGTAGCTATCCACTTGGTCTGGACCAATTTTACCTACACCGAAGTAATTGCTTTCTTCGTTACCAAAGTACCAGCCACTTACCGCGGCCGTCGGCAACATTGCATAACTTTCAGTTAGATTGATACCAGTCTTAGCCTCCACATCTAGCAGCTGCCATAATTTGTCTTTCTCAGTATGATCAGGACAAGCTGGGTAGCCCGGTGCAGGTCGAATCCCTTTATAGCGCTCTTTAATCAGCTCTTCGTTTGTTAAAGACTCATCCGATGCGTAACCCCAGAGCTCTTTACGTACTTTAAGGTGAAGGTACTCAGCCGTTGCTTCTGCTAGTCGGTCAGCAACCGCTTTAATCATAATCGAATTGTAATCATCATGATCGGCCTCAAAACGGGCAACAATCGGGTCAATCCCAAAACCTGCCGCACATGCGAACGCACCAATGTAATCTTTACCCTTCTCTTTTGGTGCTACGAAATCAGACAAACATTGGTTGTATTTGCCAGCGGCTGTCAGCTCATTCTGATTGCGTAAAAAGTTCAGACGCATCACTTCACTTTCACGACTTTCATCGGAATAAATAGCAACATCGTCATCATTAACCTGATTCGCCGGAAACAAGCCAACAATTGCTTTGGCGTCCAACCAACCTTCATTAATAACCGTAGCCAACATTTCTTTAGCGTCTTGGAACAAGCGCGTTGCTTCTTCACCAACAACGTTATCCGTTAGGATTCTAGGGTAAGCCCCCGCCAATTCCCAAGTTTGGAAAAAAGGCGTCCAATCAATGTAGTTCTGCACTTCATTAAAATCGATGTCAGCCGCTTCGAAAACCGTGACACCTAATTTGTTTGGCGTTTTGATGCTTGAGAAATCAATGGGCGTTTTATTTAAACGCGCTTTATCAAGCGATACGCGACGCCCTGCTTTGGCACGGTCCTTATAACGTATACGTGTTTTTTCATAATCATCTTGAACTTCGGCAATAAACTTTGCACGACGCTCTTCATCTTTAGTTACCAAAGCACTCGCAACGCTAACACTGCGCGACGCATTGGTCACATGGACAACCTGGTTGTTTTTATAGTTTTGCTCGATCTTAACAGCGGTATGGGCTTTAGACGTTGTCGCGCCACCGATCATCACAGGGATATGGAAATCTTGGCGTTGCATTTCTTTAGCAACGTGCACCATTTCGTCCAAAGAAGGCGTGATCAAACCAGACAAACCAATAATGTCTGCATTTTCTTCTTTCGCAGTACGCAAAATCTTTTCAGAAGACACCATGACCCCTAGGTCAATCACCTCAAAGTTATTACATTGAAGTACCACGCCTACGATATTTTTACCGATATCGTGCACGTCCCCTTTTACGGTGGCCATAATAACTTTACCAGCACTGGATGACGCCGTTGACTTGTTACGCAGTTTTTCTTCTTCGATAAACGGCATCAAGTAAGCTACCGCTTTCTTCATAACACGTGCGGATTTGACCACCTGAGGCAAGAACATCTTACCGGAACCAAATAGATCCCCTACCACGCTCATGCCATCCATCAATGGCCCTTCAATCACTTGTAGCGGTCGATCAAACAGTTGTCTAGCTTCTTCGGTATCATCATCAATGAATTCCGTGATGCCTTTTACTAAAGCGTGAGTCAGACGCTCACCAACTGGTAAACCTCGCCACTCTTGCGTTTCTTTTTCAACCGCTTCGCCCGTGCCCACAAACTCACCCGCAATGGCCAACAAGTTATCCGTTGCATCCGGCGTACGGTTCAATACAGCATCTTCTACGGCGTCACGCAGACGCACAGGAATGTCTTCATAAACGGCTAACTGACCAGCGTTAACAATACCCATTGTCATGCCATTTTTAATGGCGTGATACAAGAATACGGCATGAATAGCCTCACGAACTGGGTTGTTACCACGGAACGAGAAAGACACGTTCGATACACCACCCGACACCTTGGCATATGGCAATTCGCGTTTAATATCCGCTGTCGCCTCGATAAAATCCAATGCGTAGCGGTTATGCTCTTCAATACCAGTCGCGATAGCAAAGATATTTGGGTCAAAAATAATGTCTTCTGGCGGAAAACCAACTTGATTCACTAAGATATCGTATGAACGACGACAAATTTCGATTTTACGCTCACGTGTGTCAGCTTGACCTACTTCATCAAATGCCATCACGATGACCGCGGCGCCGTACTTCATCAGCAGTTTGGCTTGCTCAATGAACTTCTCTTCGCCTTCTTTCATACTGATCGAGTTCACAACACCCTTACCTTGGATGTTTTTCAAACCCGTCTCTAAAATTTCCCACTTAGAGGAATCCAGCATGATCGGCACACGAGAGATGTCTGGCTCAGAAGCAATCAACTTCAAGAAGCGCTCCATGGCCGCCTCTGAGTCCAACATACCTTCGTCCATGTTGATGTCGATAATCTGAGCACCGTTTTCAACTTGCTGGCGAGCGACATCTAGCGCTGTATCAAAATCGCCCTCTTTAATAAGACGCTTAAACATCGCTGAGCCGGTTACGTTGGTACGCTCACCTACGTTCACAAACAAGCTTTGATCACTTATATTAAATGGCTCAAGACCAGCAAGGCGACATTCTTTGGGTATTTCTGGTACGACACGAGGCGCTGCGTTCAGAAATGCATCAGCAAACGCTTTAATGTGAGCAGGCTCGGTACCACAACAGCCACCAATGATATTCAGGAAGCCGGAATCCGCCCAAGACTGAATTTCTTCCAGCATTTCTTCTGGTGATTCATCGTATTCACCGAAGGCATTTGGTAAACCCGCATTTGGGTGAGCTGAGACGTAGGTATCCGCGATATTGGATAACTCTTCCACATATTGGCGAAGATCTTTAGGCCCCAAGGCACAGTTAAGACCCACGGATATAGGCCGAGCGTGAGATATAGAGTTCCAGAAGGCTTCGGTTGTTTGCCCCGACAGCGTGCGCCCTGATGCATCGGTAATGGTACCGGAAATCATAATCGGGTAACGCATATTGTGATCTTCAAAGTATTGCAGCGCAGCGAAGATCGCAGCTTTCGCATTCAACGTATCGAAAATGGTTTCGATCAATAATAAATCGGCACCACCTTTGATTAAACCATCAATCGAAGTGGTATAGGCATTCACCAGCTCATCAAACGTAACGTTACGATAGCCAGGATCATTGACATCTGGCGAGATGGTGCAAGTACGGCTGGTAGGTCCAACCGCACCCGCTACAAAACGGGGTTTGTTTGGGTTTTGTGCGGTGAATTCATCCGCTGCTTCACGAGCTAACTTCGCAGCCTCAAAATTAATTTCATAGCTGAGTGATTCCATATGGTAATCAAGCATTGAAATGGAGTTAGCGTTGAACGTATTGGTCTCAATAATATCTGAGCCCGCTTCAAGGTATGCTGAATGAATCGCCTTGATGACTTGAGGCTGAGTTAATGACAGTAAGTCATTGTTGCCTTTTAATTCACTATGCCAATCGCTAAAGCGCTCGCCACGATAATCCTGCTCTTCAAATTTATAACTCTGGATCATGGTACCCATACCACCATCCAGAATTAGGATATTATCTTTTAAACGACTTTCGATAACGCCATACGAATCTGACTTAACCACTGCCACTACCTCTAAAATTTATGCGAACCTACTATAACAAACCCGCACCCTCAGTAGTTGAATTTTAGTAATGGCAAGTTGAGTGATTGTGGATCACTGCCGCGATCAAGCAAGGTGGTTGCTTATACACGCCTTTCAGATCGATGACCTTGACCTAATTTTCCAACAGCAAAGCCCAACAACAAACCACCTAAGATTGCAGCTCCCCAAAAACCATATTTATCAAGCCAATCAGTGGAAATCAGCTCGACACTTTCAGTGTCGCGGTATATTTTCCGCAAAATAATTTCACCGTCATAATTCACTTCTTGTGTGACCGACACATTCATTGTTGCATTAGGTCGTTCATTTAGACCACTTAAACGCCAACGGAAATTGAGTTGATCTTGATTAACAATAGACTCAGCTTCTGCAGCACTCATCATATTTAAGGCGCTGTCGACAAATAGCTCGGCATAATAAGTTTGACCTTGAACGGAATTTTCTACATTGGCAGATAATTGTATTTCAAACGTATCATGAAGATTTGCAGAGGTAGGCAATGACCATCGAACATTGGTCAGCTCGCTTTTAAGTTGGTTTTGTAGGGATAAAACAGCCCCTTCAAAGGGAATAAGGTTGTTTACTTGATTTTCAAGTAAGGCTTTTTCTTCAGCCTGTACAACGGATTGAGCTTGTAGTGTTTTAATTGCTTGGGCGGAGGAATCATTGCGCGCTCTAAGCTCTGCTAGCTTAGCCATCATCTGCTCTTTCTCGGTTGCGCTTGATTGCAGCTTCTGAGCCAAAGCTTCAGCCTTGCCTTGTTGTAATGCCAATCCCTGTTTAAGTTGCTCCAACTCACGCTCAAGCTCACGATTACGCTGCGTTGCTGTTTGATAGGTAGACTCAATTGATTGTAGCTGCTCACCTAAATCGTCTTCTTGACGTTGAAGAGCCGCTTCTAATTTCACGACATCAGATTGGTACCCTGAAATCAAATTGTTTTGCGCCGACAGTTCGGCCTGCAATCGCGCTACTTTCGCTTCTAATTGCGCGCTATTAGAAGCCGCACTGGGTGTTGAATCATCCGCTGCAATAACAAGCCGCCCTTTTCGATGTAACTCGGCATTTTGATTTTGCAACGTATCGATAACATTGCTTTGTACGCGAATTTTATCCCATAGCACTTGGTGCTGAGCACGCGCCTCTGACAATGCACCACCAAGCGTTAAATTCTCTTGCCCTAAGGAGTCCAAGGTTTCAGCAAGCTGAAGGTTTTTGTCTTGCAGCATTTTATACTGACTTTTAAGGTGCGCATGCTCAACAGAAAGATCTCGATAACCTTTTGACAAAGCAAAGTGTGCGCTGTCTAAGGTTCTGAAGCTCTTATTAAGCGTCATAAAATCAACTTTACGCTCTGAAATCGTCTGCTGAGCAGTCTGAACGTCACCTTCTAAGCGCTCAATTTTAGATGTGAGTCGATCGTTCTCCAAGCGCAGTTGATTATACTGAATTTCCAAGGCATCACGCTCAGCTTCGACCTGACGCATCTGAAGCAGCAAGCTGGCTTCTTTGCCTCCCTGCATTAATTGAGAAAGCTGGCGATCTTTATCATCTAACTTAGCCGTCAAACGAGCCATTTGATCGGCATTCTCAGTTAATTGTTGACGCAATGCTTCCATTTCAGAACGATTATCTGAAGACGAAACCTGTTCGGAAGTATTTTGCGAAGCCGCTGGCACAGAGTGCAACTTGTTTTGTTGAACAGCGCTGTCTTGATATGTTGTTTGGGTGCTACAGGCAGTTAAGACAACACCTAAGGCGACCGGCACAACATAGCGATATGGCTTTTTCATTATTATTACTCCCACTCCAGCTAATCTTCTTATTCCGAAAGGTAATCATTTTATTGTAGTGTGCTTACTTGACGTTTACCTTACAAAAAAAAGCGCTGGTATGACCAGCGCTTTTCTATTATTTAAGCAAGGCTTTTAGATACCACCTCATAAACGTCTTTTGAGAGATCTTCTCTTGCGATTCGCTCCAGTTCTGCTTTCATTTTCTCAGCTAATGCTGGCACCATGCGCTGCCAACGAGTCAATGGTGTACACAGGCGCGATGCAATCTGCGGATTACGCTTATTCATCAGAATGATTTGGTCTGCCAAAAACGTATAACCGCTGCCATCAAGATTATGGAACGTCGCCACATTTTGACCAAGACCACCTAGCACCGCACGCAGTTTATTCGGGTTCTTGATGTCAAAATTTGGGTGAAGCATTAACTGCTTAATTTGCTCAAGACCGCCATCTTGTTCACGTGCAGCACTCAACATTAGCCATTTATTAACCACTAATGATTCATGCTTCCATTGCTCGAAGAAGGCGTTTAGTAACTCATCTGCTTCCGCTAATTCAAAGTGCACAATGCAACTTAATGCTGCAAACTGATCCGTCATATTATCCGCATTGCGGTACTGACGCACCACTGCGCTTTTCGCTTCTGCACTGCCTGACGCCACCCAGTACATCAAGGCGGCATTTTTCAATGAGCGCTTCGCGATTTGCTCGGCACTTGCTTGATAGTCAGCGGTTACCGTATTGCTTTTGTACACCTGTTTGAACTCGGCCTCTAAAGCCTGAGCAGTTAGTTGACGAAGGTGCTCGCGAGCGGCTTTAATGGCCTGCGGGTCAATCTCATCCGCTAATTCAGATAGGTAAGCTTGGCTTGGTAATGACAAAATCAACGCTACCATCGCGGGGTCAAGTGTTTCATCTGCAAGCAATGATTTAAACCCATCGACTAGACGAGTGTCAGTTGACAGTGCTCCGCCTTGTTGGAACTGCTCAACAAAACCATTAAGCTCATTGACAGCCAGTTGCTGCGATGCACTCCAGCGGTTAAAACCATCAAGATCACCAGACATCAATTGCAATAGCTGTTCAGTGCTGTAGGAATAATCTAATTTCACTGGCGCGGAGAAACCGCGCAGTAGAGATGGCACAGGTTTCTCAGATACGTTCTCTAACACATAAGTTTGTTCAGTATCATTAACATGTAACACCACTTCGTCGATACTTTGGCCGTCAAAGGTAAAGCTTAATGCTTGGTTGTTCTGACCCACAAGCCCTACTTTCACTGGCACATGTAGCGCCAGCTTAGTCGGCTGGCTAGGCGTTGGCGGCGTCATTTGGTCAATGGTTAAATGATATTCCTGAGCTTGCTCATCATAATGATCCGTGACCTTTAAACGCGGCGTACCTGCTTGAGAATACCAACGCTTAAACTGACTCAAATCAACACCGTTAGCCGCTTCCATCGCATTAACAAAGTCATCACAAGTGACTGCTTGGCCATCATGACGCTCGAAATACAAGTCAGAGCCTTTGCGGAAACCTTCTTCTCCCAACAGCGTATGAATCATACGCACCACTTCAGCACCTTTTTCATAGATCGTCAGTGTATAGAAGTTTGAGATTTCGATAAATGAAGCGGGGCGAATCGGGTGCGCCATTGGGCTAGCGTCTTCGGCAAACTGCGCCGTCTTCAGAAAAGACACATCTTCCACACGTTTTACGACGTCTGAATGTGTATCCGCAGAGAACGACTGATCACGGAAAACGGTAAAACCCTCTTTAAGGCTCAGCTGAAACCAGTCACGACAGGTGACACGGTTACCCGACCAGTTATGGAAGTATTCATGTGCAACAACTGCTTCAACACGCAAGTAACCGTCATCAGTCGTTGTTTCAGGGCTTGCCAATAAACAACTGGAGTTAAAGATATTGAGGCCTTTGTTCTCCATTGCGCCCATGTTGAAATCATCAACAGCAACGATCATAAAAATATCTAAATCGTATTCGCGACCATACACTTCTTCGTCCCATTTCATAGAACGCTTTAAAGAGTCCATTGCAAAGTCGACTTTGTCGATGTTGTGCTTCTCGGTAAATATCTGTAGTGCAACCTCTCGACCACTCATGGTGGTAAAGCTGTCGTTCAATACTTCTAAATTACCCGCAACCAAGGCAAATAAGTACGCAGGTTTTTTAAACGGATCATGCCAAGTAACAAAGGTTTTACCTTCTTCAGTTTTGCCGCGCGCCACTTCATTGCCATTTGACAGCATCACGGGATAACGTAACTCATCGGCAATAATTGTTGTGGTAAACACCGACATGACATCAGGACGATCTAGGTAATAGGTAATATGACGGAAACCCTCGGCTTCACATTGGGTACAAAACATTGAAGATGAACGGTACAGCCCTTCAAGTTTGGTATTATTCTGTGGCTCGATCAGCGTCTCACAAGTCAGGACAAACTCATCAGGCGTTGCGGTAATCACCAGCTTGTCATTTTTAATTGCGTACTCTGCTTTGGGAAGCGTGTAATCATCAATCGCCACACCAATTAGCTTCACATCCTCACCGCCATTCAATTCAAGCGGCGATGTACGAGCCTCACTTTCAGGGTTACGACGCAGATGCAAACGCGAAGTAACAATCGTTTGTGTTTCGTCTAAATCAAACGTCAATTCCGTTTTATCGATTAGAAAATTTGGAACTGTGTAGTCTTTTAAAAAAATTGCTGACGGTTGTTGCTCTGCCATGATTTGGCTCCTATAGCGTAAAGGCCGCTTCGTATCCGGTGTATTTCCGTAAATTGATAACCCCTGTATCAAGTATCCAATATTGGCCCTTAATGCCCATTAACGTGCCTTCCACTAGGGGCGTTTTTTCAGCATTGATACTTGTCACTTTGGTTGGGTATTCTAAAACAGGGTAGTCGAATTCATGCGTCACATTATCATCATCAAGCTCTTGTATGGCTTGCAATCCGAATTCATTTTGCAGGCTATCTAGCCCTTCCCAAAGCCTATTAATCAGTCGTTCCTGTTCCGCGGCTAGATCAATAGTCAGATCACTGCCTTTAAGCATGTTGCGCCAATTAGTTTTGTCTGCCACTTCACCTTTAAACAAGGTTTCTACCAAGCCAGACATGCGACGGTTATCTACTAGAAACATCGCTCGAGCCTGAGTTGCCCCCTGATCTAACCAGCGAGTGGGCAATTGATCACCACGCGTAATGCCAACTTTCAAAGCGGTTGTATTTGACAAATAAACATAGTGGCTCTGCATACAGAACTTTTCAGCCCAATCAGGCTCGCGGCATGTACCTTTGTGGAAATGACATTTTTCTGGGCTCATAATACAAGTGTCGCACGCGGCCAGTTTTTTGAAACAAGGGTAACAGTAACCCTGGCTAAACGACTTATTACTCGATCGACCACAGTGGATACAGTTAATCTGGCCGCTAAACTGAATCGACACTTTTTGGCCAATTGCCTGTTCTAAAGGAAGCCGTTCATCATTCAATCTGAGTTGATAGCTGACTTTGCCATTTGAATCAGCGCTGGCCATCATTTTTCTGAGATTACCATGCGTCATTTTTTTGCATCCGGGTTGCTGACCCATTTCACAGTGTCATGTTCTAGTGTTTCTTTCTTACTACCGCAGCTGCTGTGCACTTCTCGGTCAATGTAGCCAACACGCTGCTCTTCAGGTTTGTTCGAGTAGTCATAGGTAATAACCGCTTGCATACAGAGTTCAACCTGTTCTGGTGTTAACTTGACACCATTAGGCCATTTCCCTAATTCAACAGCCTGCTTTAAGCGCCCGTAAATTTCCGGGGTCATGTTATCGATCATATCTTTAAAATTCATAAGTCACTCACACCCAACTCTTGTTGGTTACATCAATTTTTTCTGAATAACTTCCATATCACGCTATAGAGCCCAGCAAAGGCCAGCCCTGATACCAAACCCAATAAATGTGCTTCATTTGCCACAGACCCTAAACCAAATACTGATAGCACATCGGTATAACCAATTAATAACCAGACAATAAAGAATGCCATTAATGGCTTCGAAATGATCACTGGCCAGCCACGAATTAGAATTGGCATCACCCATGCGAAGCCCACTAGTCCATAAACTAATCCAGATAATCCACCAAATAGGGGGTATCCATTTATTAAGTACTGGCCAACATTACTGGTAACCATCACAAATATTGCAAAGATCAGCCATACAAAAGCCCCCGTCAGACGTTCAACTTTTCGACCTACTTCCCACACCCATAGAGCATTGAAAATTAAATGAGCTGCACCAAAGTGTATAAATGCAGGCGTAATCAGTCGCCAATACTCACCTTTTGCTAATACTTCTGTAAGTGGGTCGAACTGAATACGATTTCCAATAATGTCGAAAGAAGAAATCGTAAACCATTCTACGGTATCAAGATAATCACCAAGTCCTGTGACGAGACCAACAACGGACGTTAAAATTAATAACGCCAAAGTCATAGGAGATTTGTGCCAATCTTGAAAACTATTGGGACGATTTTTTTTTGCTTTGGGGCGGTCATTTTCTGACAGTGTCACATCTGGATCGTGCTGCCAAAGCTGCAGGATATTTAGTGCTTCTTCACTGTCCGAGGGGTCTAGGATCCATAATTGATCATGGCCACTAGCTTGAACAATACGATGACTGATTCGTTGCTGCCAAAGCAGTTTACTGAGATTTTGAGGGTGTTCGTTGACAGCAAATTCGTAGATTAAAACCATAGTTTTAGACCGCCTCTATTGGCGATAGCTTGATTGCCATCCTAGTTTAGTACGGCAGACATCATAAAAATCATGATCTTTAGGATGTATCAAACGAATAAAGCCTTTACGACGAGTAATGTGAATTTCATCACCCGGAGCGGCCGTGATATTTAGCTGTCCATCACAACTAACACTGGGGTAGGTAAGGTTAGACTCACAAACCACGATGCGAATCTTAGCATCAGCATCAATCACAATTGGACGATTACTTAAAGTATGTGGGTGCATCGGCACCAGCACCAAGGCATTGAGTTTTGGCAACATAATTGGGCCACCTGCAGATAAAGCGTATGCAGTAGAACCCGTTGGAGTTGCCACGATTAAACCGTCTGACTTTTGATTCATGACAAACTGATCGTCAATAAAGAGATCAAAACGAATCATACGGGCAGATTTACCTGGGTGAAGAACCAAGTCGTTCAACGCAACCCCTTCACCACTTGGACGATTTTGACGTTTGATTTTGGCTTCTATCATAAAGCGTTTTTCTTCTAAGTACTCACCACGAAGAATTGGCTCCAACTCTTTCTCAAAATCGGTGGGTGAAATGTCCGTCAAAAAGCCTAAGGTGCCACGGTTCATACCTAGCACAGGAACATCGTAATCAATGATGGCTCTTGCAGCACCGAGGAAGCTGCCGTCGCCACCAACAACCATCACTAAATCACAACAGTCACCCAGCTCTTTCAGCGGCGCGGCCGAAATTTGAGCACCTGACATCATTGTCGCCAAATCTTCTTCTAGCACAGGTTCAACCCCTTGCTCGATAAGAAAATCGGTTAGGCGTGTTACTGTCTCAAGGATTTGTGGTTTATCTAAGCGAGCGATAATACCAATTCGTCTAAAAAGACTCATTTAATCAATCTTTCCTGTCACTGATTTGCTCTCACTAGCCTTTGATTTAAGCACTAGCCATTTATTGCAATTAAATATCTATTGGTTTCAAACAATTATGGATAAACCAAATTACGTAAGAATGTAACACGAAGCTAAAGGCTTAGCTATTAGGCAACCGATCAGGCAATGTGAATTAACACGAATATCGCTCAGGGTCGCTGTATGGCTGCTGATCTTTTTTCACCCCTAACCATCCTTGTAACCCACCAGTGTGAACAAATAATGTACGCCTGTGAGGCCAAAGCCCTTTATTTTGTAATTGATATACTTGATAAACCATCTTAGAAGTGTAAATGGGATCTAATATTATACTTGGATTTAACCTGTAGAGCGTTCGTAGGAAATTGACCAGCTCTTTACTTATACGCCCAAAACCACCATGTAAGCACTCATCATACGTCGACAACTGTGCCGTAATATCTAAGCCAGCTTGTCGACACAAAGACTGAACATCTTCGGTAAGATTGTGCGTCCCCTTTAAAGCCGAAAAAACGCTAAGCGAATCGATGCCTGAAGATGCAAACCCCGCTGCAGTCGCCCCCGTGCCACTTGCAACACAAAAATGAGCACCTTCTGCTTTGGAATGCTGACTTATGGTTTTAGCCCAATCAAAGCATCCCATGACACCCAAGGGGCCTGCCCCACCCTCTGGCACCCAGTAAACATTAGAATAATAGCTATCAATGGTCTGTTTTATTTCAGACGCTAACCCGAGGCGATAATCTTGTCGAGTACTTGGAAACAGTACAGCACCCGAAGCAACAGCTGACTGTAACGTAGGCGTTAGTTTTGCCCAAGTTTCGCCACGAACAACAATCAATGGCTTTAACCCATGTAACTGACAACTAGCAACCAATGCGGCTACATGATTAGAATGCGGTCCACCAAATGTAGCAACATATTGACACCCTTCACTTAACGCCTGCTGCATATGATATTTAAGCTTATGCTGCTTATTACCGGGTGCAATATTACATTCCAAATCGCCACGATAAATCAAAAACTCATTACCGGAATCATCAGGCGGACCTGGCATCAATAAAGTATCAAACTGCAAAAAGCCCCCCAAAAGGTCGCTATGAAGCAAAAACAAAACAATTTAAGTCGCTTCATGAATATTTAGAATGTTGTTAGTACTATTTTTTCATCTAAAAGCCGCCATTACACGTATTTTCTTTGATAGAATCATTTCGCAAAGTTTGCACACATCGGAGAACACTACATGATTCCTAAACTGTCTGAGGTCTCGCCAGTACAAGCTAAATACCTCGCATTTATCGAGCGCTTGAAGACCTCAGGATTCCAAGGGGACACCAATCCAGATTATGCCAATCGAGTCGTACTTTCGACCGACAACTCAATCTATCAAGTCCTACCCCAGGGCGTTATTTATCCAAGCTCAGTGGCAGATATTCAACTGCTAACTCGCCTTTCTAATGAAACAGAATTTCACGGTATTGTTTTAAGCCCTCGCGGCGGCGGAACGGGCACTAATGGACAATCTCTAACAGATGGCCTGGTGGTGGACTTATCCAAGCACATGAACAAAATCCTTGAGGTAAACGTCAAGGAAGGTTGGGCACGTGTACAAACGGGTGTAGTCAAAGATCAGCTGAATAAAGCAGTTGAGGCAGATGGCTTATTCTTTGCTCCTGAACTGTCTACCAGTAACAGAGCAACCATTGGCGGGATGATCAACACTGACGCAAGTGGTCAAGGCTCGGTCATGTACGGTAAAACTCGTGACCATGTGCTGGAGTTAAAAACAGTACTTTTGGATGGTGAATTAATCAGTAGTGCTCCTATCGATGAAGACTCACTCAATACCATTAAGAAAGGGTCTGATTACGCGGCCCACGCACACAGAGTCATTGATACCATTGCACAGACCAAACAAGATGCTATTAATGACTCCTTCCCAGAACTGAACCGCTGCATGACAGGCTATGATTTAGCGCACATACGCGACGATAACGGCCAATTCAACCTTAACAACATCCTTTGTGGCTCAGAAGGAACACTTGGCTTTATCGTAGAAGCAAAAGTAAATCTTCTCAAAATCCCTACCTTTGCGACCTTAGTCAATATCCGGTACAGCAGCTTCGAAGCCTCTTTACGCCATGCTAAAGAATTACTTAGCGCACAGCCGACATCAATTGAAACCGTCGACTCTAAAGTGTTGGGATTGGCTAAAGGCGATATTATCTGGAATTCGGTTGCAGAATTTTTTCCAGAACAATCTGGTGAAGATGCTCAAGGCGTTAATCTTGTTGAATACACGGGTGACAATGAAGCTGAAGTAATAGCCCGCGTTAGAATTCTAACCGATCGACTTGATGCGCTTAGTGCCGATCCAAATGCCAGTGCTCTTGGCTATACCGTTGCAAACGGTCACGATAACGTAAATAAAATTTGGGGCATGCGTAAAAAGTCCGTTGGCTTATTGGGTAACGCCAAAGGCGAAAAGCGCCCTATCCCGTTTGTTGAAGATACAGCGGTACCGCCTGAACATCTTGCTGACTTTATAATGGAGTTTCGTGACGTATTAGACAGTTATGGTTTGACCTATGGCATGTTTGGTCATGTAGATGCTGGTGTATTACATGTGCGGCCTGCTTTTGATTTAAAGGATGAGTCGCAAGAACCTATGATCCGAGAAATCACGGATAAAGTAGTCGCGTTAACTCAGAAATATCATGGGCTGCTTTGGGGCGAACACGGCAAAGGCGTTCGTTCAGAATACTCTCCAGCTTTTTTTGGTGATCTGTACCCGTGCATCCAACAAATCAAAGGTGCTTTTGATCCTCGTAATCAACTTAACCCTGGTAAAATCGCCACACCTTATGAATTAGGTGCAGATTTACTTAAAATCGACGAAGTGCCAATGCGTGGCCAACTGGACCGTCAAATTCCATTGATCAATCGTGATCAATTTAAAGAAGGTATGTACTGTAATGGTAATGGTGCCTGTTTTAATTTTGACCCAAACGATGCTATGTGTCCGTCCTGGAAAGGAACCCGTCAACGTATTCACTCACCCAAAGGTCGCGCCTCTTTAATGAGAGAATGGCTTCGAGGCATGAGCGAGCAAGGGGTTGATGTATTAAAAGAAAGTCACAAAACACGTCACACAAGCTTTCTTACCAGCTTTATTCCAAAGCTACGCAATACATTGGCAAAACGACGTGGTGAATACGACTTTTCCAATGAAGTGCATGAGTCTATGATGGGCTGTTTAGCGTGTAAATCGTGTGTCGGCCAATGCCCGATAAAAGTCGACGTGCCAGAGTTTCGCGCCAAGTTCTTAGAACTGTATTACAGCCGCTACCTTCGACCCGCAAAAGACTATTTTGTAGGTTCTTTGGAGTATATGATGCCAACGATGGCTGCTTTCCCTCAGCCTTATAATTGGATGGTAGGGAATCGTTTCACCAAAGGCCTAATCAGCAAGGTAATTGGTTTTGAAGACAGCCCCAAACTATCGAAACATAACTTAAAACGCGAAATGTCCAGTCGTGGCATTCGTTTAGCGACACCTTTGGCCATTGAAGCATTAAGCCCAAAAGACCGTAAACGTGCCGTAATTGTTGTTCAGGATGCTTTCACCAGCTATTTTGAAACGGAACTCGTGTTAGATGTTATGGAACTATTAAGTCGCCTTGGCTTTCAGGCCTATTTAGCGCCTTACATGCCCAACGGTAAACCATTGCATGTACATGGCTTTTTGCGACCTTTTGAGAAAGCTGCCAAGAAAAATCTGGACATGCTTCAAAATTTAGCATTTTACGGACTTCCCATGATTGGTATTGATCCCTCTATGACGCTAACGTATCGCTCTGAGTATGCTAAGACTTTCGGCACCAGCCGCCCCATCCCTAAAGTTCAATTAATGCAAGAATGGCTGGCAAACCAATCTACCCATCTAGAAAAACAAGCCATTTCAGTAAAAGACGAGACATTTCATATGATGGCTCACTGTACCGAGAAAACCAATGCAGCGCCGTCTATTAAAGACTGGCAAAGTGTTTACGAGCTCTTAGGGCTAAAGCTAGCCGTTGAAAATGTCGGCTGTTGTGGTATGGCAGGTACATATGGCCATGAATCTAGTAACAAGCCAACCTCTGAGGCAATTTACAACTTGTCATGGAAAGAGAAGGTTAACGATCCTACACTGAATAATAAATTGGTCGCAACGGGTTATTCTTGCCGCTGTCAAACAAAGCGCATGGATGATGTTAGCGTTAAACACCCTGCTCAAATACTACTAGAACATATAAAAGCTGATTTAGCTTAACGCAAAAAATCCGTATCATGCCAATAAAGACCAGACACCCGTCTGGTCTTTTCTTTTTCAAGAAGAGATTAGCAATGTCCTTAGTATACGAAACGCAGGATGAACACGGTGTCATTCGCGTATTTGACGATGGTAAATTTCGCACACTGTCATTTGCCGATGGTGACGAACAAAGTCGCATCAATCTAAAGCAGCCACATGTGCTGCAACATGAATATACCCAAGCCATGTTATTGGCGTTAATTGACCGCAAGCCAAAACGTGCCTGCGTATTGGGATTAGGGGGTGGCGCGCTAGTCCATGCGCTGAGTAAAGCCGTGAGCGGCATACACATTACGGCAGTAGAGCTAAGGCCTGAAATTATTGCCATTGCAGAAGAATTCTTTCGCTTACCTAAAAGTAAACGAATAGAAGTGATTACGGAAGATGCTATTGAGTTCGTTCAAAATAATAAGTCAAAGAAGTTTGATATTTTGTTTACAGATTTATATCAACACTTTGGTATGGACAAGCGTGTTGCCACGCAAACCTTTTTGGAACAGGCCAAAAATCAGATTAAAGAAAATGGGATGCTAGTATTAAACTGCTGGGATGAGCACCAGTACCATAGTGACCTTAAACACTTTTTACTTGAGCAATTTAACACCTTGACAGCGTTGGACACAGGCTGTGGTAATTGGGTTGTATTCGCTACAAATGTTCCCCACAATCTGAACCTTAAAGAACAAAAAGATCAGTGTTCGCAATTAACTCAAACACTCGGTTTTAATTTAAATAAATGGCAAAGTCGGCTAGAAGAGGTTATTTGACATAACCTCTTCTACAAGCTCATTACTCCAATACAGAATTAACCAGCTCAACGGCCTCTTGTTCCAGTTGAGCTAAGTGAGACTCGGAGACAAAGCTTTCTAAATAGATCTTATAAACATTCTCTGTACCAGATGGCCGGGCAGCAAACCAACCATTGTCGGTAGAGACCTTTAAGCCGCCTATTGCTGCATCATTGCCCGGCGCATGGGTCAACTTACTTACGATAAGGTCGTCCGCCAAACTTTGCGCATGCACAGAGTTCGCTTCTAGCTTTGAAAGAATCATTTTTTGTTCAGGTGTTGCAACAACATCAATGCGCTTATAGTAAGGCTGACCAAATCGTTTAGCCTGCTCCTCAGCTAACTGAGCAGGATTTTTGCCCGTGACAGCTAATATCTCAGCGGCCAACAAAGCCATAATGAAGCCGTCTTTGTCTGTTGTCCAAACAGTGCCATCTCTGCGTAAGAATGAAGCCCCCGCACTCTCCTCGCCACCAAAGGCTAAGGTACCGTCGAATAGACCATCAACATACCACTTAAAGCCAACAGGCACTTCACACAACGTTTTACCTAAATCTGCCACTACACGATCAATCATTGCACTGGATACCAACGTTTTACCATATTGGATATCAACAGGCCAATCTCGATGTGTCGCCAGATACTCTATGGCCACTGCAAGGTAGGCATTAGGATTCATTAAGCCATAACCAGGACAGACAATTCCATGGCGATCGTAATCGGGATCATTCCCGACGGCTACATCAAATTGATCTTGAATCTTTAGAAGGTTTGCCATGGCATAGGGCGATGAACAATCCATACGAATACGCCCATCCTTATCAAGTGGCATAAACGAGAACGTAGGATCTACACGATCATTTACAACGTCAATATTTAAACCATAGCGCTCAGCAATTGGTTTCCAGAATCCAATGCCCGAACCACCTAACGGATCCACACCAATACGTACATTGGCTTTTTTAATAGCGGCCATATCAATAACATTATCTAGGTCACTAACGTAATGCTCAATGTAATCAAATGGCTCCACAAGATCACTGCTTAGCGCCTCAACGACTTCAACCTGCTTGACGCCTTTCATGTCATGCCACATAAGCTCGTTAGCGCGCTCCGCTATCCAGTCGGTAATATCTTTATCGGCCGGACCACCTTTAGGTGGATTATACTTAATACCACCATCTTCCGGGGGGTTATGAGACGGCGTAATGACGATACCATCAGCACGCTCAGGTCGCGCCGATACATCGCGATTGTGCGTTAGGATGGCGTGCGAAATAACCGGTGTAGGCGTATAGCCATCGTCTTTTTGCACTCGAACGGTTACATCGTTTGCAACCAACACCTGTAACGCGCTAGTAAAAGCCGCTTCAGACAGTGCATGCGTATCTTTGCCAAGATAAAGCGGCCCTTCAATACTGTGCAACTGCCTGTATTCACAAATTGCCTGGCAGATCACGAGAATATGCGTTTCATTAAAACTTTTAGTAAAAGCACTACCACGATGCCCAGACGTTCCAAAGCTGACTTTCTCGGCATCAAACTGTGCATCAGGATGTAAAGTGTAATAAGCACTAATGAGCTTAGGGATATTAACCAATGACTCATTTGGAGCGAGCTGCCCTGCTTGAGGATGAATTGCCATATTATTAAAGCCCCTTAATTAGAAAGTTGATCGTTTTATATTCCTGAATTACTTTGCCGCTTGCAACGCCTATTGAACGTAAAATCAATAATTTAGCTATACAAATTAATCTGCAACATCAATATCTACCATTAGAACGTTACCGTTTTTAAGGCGCACTGCTGCTGTTTTACAATGCCTACCAGAATGAATATCAAGGTATTCATTCGACACAATTGCAAACTTTGAACAACAGGCTTGGCTAAAATAAGGCCGCCAAGACCAATTAACAGCCACCCAAGGTGTCTGTTCGTCTACAAAGTTCCCTTCAGAATTAAGAACATAGTTGGGGGATTGCTGATATCCTTCCATGTCTGCAACAAAATACCGTAAAATCCCCAGTATAGTCGCTAATTTAGCCTCTACTTTGTGCTTTACACACACACTTTCCAAATCGAGGGCGACCACAGCTTCAAGTGTTTTTACTAGGAAATTGTAACGCTCAGATGCTTGAAGTGTGGATTTTTTCTTGCGCTCAAAAAAGCATTTTCGTAAGGTGCTGATTTGGGATTGAAATGTTTCTTTGGCCAGAAAAATGGGCTGTGCAGAAGAAAATAGATATCCTTGCATGTAGTGAGCACCGCAACTTAGTCCATAGAAAAACTCTTCTTCGGTTTCAACGCCCTCCACTACGATGATAGCACCACTTTTTGTGCAGAAATCTACAATGCTTTTAACCGCAGAGCCCGCGAGTAAACCACCCACTGACGCCTGCTTTAACAGCCTCATATCAAGCTTAATTACATCAGGTTCAACAGCGATTACCCGATCAAAATGAGAAAAGCCTGAACCAAAGTCATCTATTGCTATACGCATACCGGCCCCTCGATAAGCCGTAACTAGTGTTTTAAGATCTGATAATTTTCCTTCTGTCTCAAGTAGTTCTATAACCACCTGATTAGGATGAAGGTTAGACCTAGCGATCATATTTACTGTATGAATAACAGGGGAATGCTCTTCGTATTCAATCAGCTCAGGGGAAATATTTAGAGTTAGACGAGTATCGTCAGGCAAAAGCGCTGCCTTGGCAATTGCCTGAGCTCTTACGTGCTGATCAATTTCTCTTCTTTGCTGTAAGGATAACGAGGTATCACTGAACAAAAAAGCTGCTGAAGTCACATTACCCTGATCATCAACATAACGTGCTAATGCTTCAAACGCAGTTATACAGCCTGAAGAAACCTCGACGATAGGCTGAAAATAGGGTACTAAACCCACTTTCAGCGATGCCATCTCGGCTTTAGTCATTATCAATTCTCCTTAGTTAGGCCGCACTTACTTTAAAAAGGCCTACTAGACGTGAAAGCTCGTTTGCTCTAGCTTGCACTTCATAAGAATTCGCTTTCACCAAACGAATACTTGACCCCATTTGTAAAGCACTCACAGCCACATGTTGAGCATGAACACCATTTTTTTGGGTAGTAACTGATATTTGCTCGATAATTTCAAACATATCTGAAGCGACATGAGATAGGGTGTCACTGTCGTTTGATGCAGCCTCATTTTTTATCAGACTGTCATTAACATCATTGATACCTTGCTCCATGAGCGAGACCGCACGATCTGTTTCTGACTTAATGCCCTTAACAACGTTGCCTATGTCAGCGGCGGTCACAGCTGTCCGATTAGCGAGCGCGCGGACCTCATCAGCTACAACAGAGAAGCCGCGACCATATTCACCTGCACGAGCGGCTTCAATTGCTGCATTCAACGCCAACAGATTAGTTTGACTGGTAATGTCGGTTATTTCATCAACAAACCTCCCAACTTCATCTGCTTGCTGACTAAGAAGATTGACAGAATCTGCTGAAGTTTGGACAACATCGCGAATGGTTTCAGTGCTTTGACGCACTAAAATGTATTGCTTGTGAGCACCATGAACTGCTTGCTCCATAGTGGCTTTCATAACGCCAACACTTTCGCTAGCATTCTCGACATAGCCGTTTTGAGATTGCACAACGTCTAATGACTCACTCGCAGCATTCTGCACTGCTTCTGAAGCTAGCGAGGCCTCTTCATTAGAGTTTGCCATTTGTTGCGTTAACACAGTAACTTGTTTTGCAGACATAATGACCTCACCTACTATCTGATCCAAATTATCAACGAAACTGTTTATCCACCTACCTAGGAGCCCAGCTTCATTAGGCGGCAACCGAGAAACATCCATTCTTTGTGTCAAATTTCCTTCCCCTTCAGCAAGCCCACGAATGACCTTAGCCATCCCTCCGAGCTGCCTTGAAAGTTTCGCTGGACCTTGCGCTGAAAATATTAAAGACAGTAAAAAAGCTAGTGCCGTTGAAATACCTAAAGACGCAAAAATAGGTAAGCTAGTAAAAGCATTTAAGCTAAATTGGACACCCAATGTCAGTAACATACAGCCCCAATACATACGCATCATAGTGTATTTGACAGACCTTGGGCGATAGACTTCTTCTACATCGGCCTCACACATCATTCCCCAGCGATCGTCAGAGCCCTTCAACGAAAAAGTAATGCCCTTTCCAATTACTGGAACGTGACGATAGTCTGAGTAGCCTGGGTATTTTACAAAGAGATTGCTACCGTTTTTTATCGTTTCACGCACTCCAGGATGCAGCTGTCCAGTGGCAGGATCAGTAAACATAACTTCTAGCTCTGTATGAGCTTTAATTTTCACAGTTCCGTATGCAGTAGTAACACCTTGTTTTAAATTTTCACCAAGAAAAAAAGTATCATCTTCAAAACGTGAACGACTTAAAGCAACGCCTGGTTTTAAATTCTGATCGAATGTTGACTTCACCATGAACAAGTAATTATCGCCAGATTCACTGAAAACATGACCTGCTTCACGCTGAATAAGATCGCTAAACACATCGTTAGGAATGCGAACTATAAGGAACATTACTTCCTGATCATAAATAACTGGTTGATAAAACATCATCGTCATTTGATCATGAAACTTTGATGTTGTGCCCCCAAGTTCAAGAGTTATCGAGTCAGGATATGGACCATGAAGAAAAGGTTTATATTTTGCTCGCTCAAGGGCTTTTGGTTGATCATGTTTTTGGCCATTTCGAGAAGCTACTGTGGAATGAAAAATGATGCCGTCATGAATCAAAGCAATTTCAGATGCTTCTGGTAGCGATTCAGATACCTTCTCTAGCGTACTGCTAATGTAGCTTTTATCTACTTTAGGTAAAGTTTGGGATGTTTGTTCTAAACGCTCCCAGACATTATTTGTGAATTGCTTTAATAATCTAACACGGGTATCGGCCACCCCTTCAAACGTCATTTCTATGTCTTTATAAGCCTTCCTATTTAAAAAACAACTCCACCCTAAATTCACCTTTCCGTTTGGACCGAACCACTTAAGCCATTTTTTTTCAGATCGACTTAGTGCCATCGCATCACTAACTAATTGCGTCATAGTTCACCCTTCTATGGTTTTATAATTGTTTCCGCTCTCTTAAGTGGAGCTATCATTTGTAAGAGCAAAACGCATACCACAACCCCGAATAGGTAAACCTACCGATTTAAGCACTATTATCAGAATAAAACACATTCACCAAGTAACACTATCTCAACAGAACTAAACTCTAGATAAAGCTCTATTATCAGAAAGAAGCCCATCCATTCACACAATTTATAACAGAAAGTAAGGCCATGATTTTCCTAAAAAAAGGCAATACAAATTATTCATTATTTAAAATCGTCCTTGATGCACCAAATATGACCACTAAAGTCGTTTTCTTGCACTTTTTGGTGTCATCACGAAATTTTAGTTGTATCACTTGCCCTCCCTTAGTACATGAAATTTTAGACTATACTTAAAGTGTGCCTAAGCTGTATAAGGAACAAGTACATGACGTTAAGCAAATCTGCATTATTGTTATCTGGCGGTGGTGCCCGTGGTGCATATCAGATTGGTGTTTTACAAGGCGTAGCAAAAATAGCTCCCCATCATCAGACTCTGCCTTTTCAAATCTTATGTGGTACCTCTGCCGGTGCCCTAAATGCAGCTTTACTAGCGACAAGAGCCAACAATTTTAAACATGGTGTTCGACAACTTTCCTATATTTGGCGCAATTTAACCACCGAACAAGTTTATCAAGTAAGCCGCTGGCCGATTGCTTCTTCAATAACTCGCAGCATTGCCAATATTTTTCTAAACCAAAGAAACGGCAGCCAACTCTCTCTGATGGTGAATAGACCGCTGGAAGCACTACTGCGCAAACATTTAAACTTAGACGACGTATCGATCGCGTTAAATCAACGCTTACTAGAAACGCTTGCGATAACGGCTATTAACTACTCGAACGGTAACTCTACAACTTTTTATCAGTCATCCAATACGAACATTGGAGATTGGCAGAGCGCGCGTAAGACCGGTGTAAAACAAGCTATCTCTATCGAGCATTTACTCGCCTCAAGCGCAATTCCTGGCATATTTCCATCACAGAAAGTGGGTGATCATTATTATGGCGATGGAGCCGTCCGACTTGGCTCAATCATTCAACCTGCGATACGCTTAGGAGCGGAGAAACTGTTTATCATTGGGGTTAGCGACAATAGACAAGCAAAAGACTGGAATTACTTAAAAGATAATCAAAATAGTTTGCAGCCCTCAATCGTACAAGTGCTCGGCCAACTCTTTAACAGTGCTTTTTTGGATACCGTCGATGACGATATAACTCACATAGAAACCCTTAATCGACTGCTCTCTCTGGTACCTGAAGATAAGCGTCCAGCCGATTTACCCTTGCGTAAAACACTGGTAATCTCGCCATCAAAAGGTCTCAACGTGATAGCAAATGAACATTTGGACTCTTTACCCAGACACATCCAAAAACTACTCAGAACCGCAAGTGGCAACCAAACTGGCAACGCATCATCAGCTGCTAGCTACCTTCTTTTTACACCAGAGTATTGCTCTGCTTTGATAGATTTAGGCTACAAAGATGCGATGTGGCAACAAGATAAGATTCTAGATTTCTTCAGTGATTAGACACAAAAAAGGCAGCCTTAGGCTGCCTTTTGGACATCATTTAATCGCTTTATGACTATAGCGTTAAACGACGCACATCGCTTAGCAAAGCATTTAGATACGTCATAAATCGACCCGCATCCGCTCCGTTAACAGCACGGTGGTCGTAAGACAAGCACAATGGAAGCATTGTACGTGGCTCAAACTCTTTACCGTTCCAACGAGGCTCTACATCAGCTTTAGATACACCAAGAATACCCACTTCAGGCGTGTTAACAATTGGTGTGAAGCCTGTGCCACCCATAGCTCCAAGGCTAGAAATAGTGAAACAGCCGCCTTGCATATCAGCAGGTTTCAATTGTTTTCCAAGCGCTTTCTTGATCAACTCACCAGCTTCTGCAGCAATTTGAACAACAGACTTCTTGTCAACATCACGCAATACTGGAACAACAAGACCCACAGGAGAATCCACTGCAATACCAATGTGCACATATTTCTTCTGCACGACACTTTCGCCGTCTGCATGAAGAGATACATTGAATGCAGGGTTCTTAACTAACGCTTGCGCAACAGCTTTGATCATAAATGGAAGTGGCGTCAATTTAACACCTTGTTTCTCCATTTCAGGTTTCAAGCTCTTACGGAATTCTTCTAGATCTGTAATATCCGCTTTATCGAACTGAGTTACATGAGGAACATTCAGCCAAGAGCGAGTCATATTGAATGACGTAAGCTTTTGAATCTTACTCAGTTTCACCACTTCAACTTCACCGAATTGACCAAAATCAATTTCAGGTACGCGTGGAATACCAGCACCATCAGATGTTGCTGATGCAACAGGTGTAGAAGACGCTTTTTGAACCGCTGCTTTTACATAAGCATGCAAATCTTCTTTCGTGATACGACCGCGAGGGCCAGTTGCACGAACTAACGATAGGTCGACACCTAACTCTCGAGCGAGCAAGCGTACTGCAGGTCCAGCGTGTACTTTTTTGCTTGGTGAAGACAACACTGCACCTTGATCGGCTGATGCTGACTCTTTGGCAGCGGCTTGCTTAGGTGCTGAAGCCTCTGATTTAGAAGATTCTTGCTTAGCAGAAGACTGTTTCGGCGCTGAAGCTTTCTTAGCTGGCGCTGAAGCACCTACCACTTCCAACTCAAGAATCAAGGCACCTTCAGATACTTTGTCTCCCTCTTTAATCGATACAGATTTAACCGTACCTGATTTAGGAGCCGGAATATCCATTGACGCTTTATCTGTCTCAAGAACGATGATTGAATCACCCTCTTCAACTTTATCGCCAACTGCGACGCTTACTTCAATCACATCAACGTCTGTTGCACCACCAATGTCTGGAACATTGACAGACTCAACACCACCTGATTGGGCAGGTTCATCATCTGATTCTTGTGACTCAGACTCTGTTTCTGCGTCAGCGTTTGAAGCGTTATCTTGTACTTCAGCTTCTGGCTCAGCGTCCACTTCACCTTCTGCCATTAGCACAAGTATTTCGTCGCCTTCAGAAACGGTATCGCCTTCCTTGATTAGTAGTTTAGAAACTTTGCCCGTCGTAGGTGCAGGAATATCCATAGAGGCTTTATCAGTTTCAAGAACAATGATGGAATCACCCTCTTGAACTTCGTCACCCTCAGCAACACAAACTTCGATAACATCCACACCTGTTGCACCACCAATATCTGGGACTGAAACAGTTTGCTCAGACGTTTCTGTTGCAGCAGACTTCTGGGCTGGTTGCTTTTCTTGTGCTGGTGCTTCTTCAGCAGGCTCAGATGACGCTTCTTTAGTGTCTTCAGACGTTGATTCACTGCCTTCAACCTCAAGTGTCAAGACGTCACTGCCTTCAGAAACAGTATCACCCTCTTTGACAGAGATCGCTGTTACTTTACCTGCCATTGGAGACGGGACGTCCATAGACGCTTTGTCTGTCTCTAAAACAATAATTGATTGGTCAACTTCAATAATGTCGCCAACTTGCACGCTAACTTCGATTACATCGACGTCAGTCGCGCCACCAATATCCGGTACTCGAATAATTTCAGTACTCACGGAAATCTCCTTTGTCGTATAGACGCATCAAACTTTAACTCACTGAGCCGATCTTAGATCGACTCAGTCCCGATTAATCCGCTAATTAGCAGGTAACTGGGTTTGGCTTGTTAGGATCCAAGTCAAATTTGCTGATTGCTTCAGCCACGATTTCAGCTTTTACTTTGCCGTCTTTCGCTAAAGCACTCAACGCAGAAACCACTACCCAGTAACGGTTCACTTCGAAGAAGTGACGAAGTTTTGCACGGGTGTCGCTTCGACCAAAGCCATCAGTACCAAGAACATTATAAGTACCGTTTACAAATGGACGAATTTGATCTGCATAAAGTTTAATGTGGTCAGTTGACGCAATTACTGGACCCTTGCCACCTAAACACTGCTCAACGTAAGAAAGGCGTGCGTCTTCTGTCGGGTGAAGCATAGACCAACGTGTCGCGTCTAAACCTTCACGACGCAATTCATTGAAAGATGTCACACTCCATACATCAGAATTAACACCAAACTCTTCACTTAAGATTTCAGCGGCTGCTTCTACTTCTCGCAGAATGACACCAGCACCTAGAAGCTGAACAGTTTCTTTGTTGCCTTTTTTCTCAACAGATTTAAGCTTGTACATACCCTTCAGAATGCCTTCTTCGACACCTTCAGGCATATCAGGGTGTTCGTAGTTTTCATTCATTACTGTTAGGTAATAGAAAACACTTTCACGCTCTTCATACATGCGACGTAAGCCGTCTTGTACGATAACAGCAACTTCGTATGAATATGTAGGGTCATAAGAAATACAGTTAGGAATCGTACCCGCAAGGATATGCGAGTGACCATCTTCATGCTGTAGACCTTCGCCGTTAAGCGTTGTTCGCCCAGCTGTAGCACCCAGTAGGAAGCCACGAGCCTGTGAGTCACCTGCTGCCCAAGCTAAGTCACCAATACGTTGGAAACCAAACATTGAGTAGTAGATGTAGACAGGGATCATTGGATAGTTACTGTTACTGTATGAAGTAGCCAATGCTAACCAAGCAGACATAGCACCTGCTTCGTTGATACCTTCTTGAAGAATCTGACCTTTTTCAGACTCTTTGTAGAACATTACTTGCTGATGATCATGCGGTGTGTAGCGCTGACCTGCAGCTGAGTATATGCCTAGCTGGCGGAACATGCCTTCCATACCAAAGGTACGCGCTTCGTCTGCAACAATCGGTACAACACGCTTGCCAATGCCTTTGTGTTTAACCATGTTGTTCAAACAACGAACAAACGCCATAGTCGAAGAAATTTCGCGACCATTCGTGCCTTTCAACTGAGCTTTAAAGTCTTCAAGTGATGGCACATCAAGTGCTTCACAATCCTTACGACGAACTGGGAAGTCACCATGAAGCTCCTGACGACGAGCGCGCAAGTACTTCATTTCTGGGCTATCTTCAGCAGGACGATAATAAGGCAGATCTTTTAATTCATCATCACTGATCGGGATACCAAACTTATCACGGAATTGAGCAAGAGACTCTTCATCCAGCTTCTTAGTTTGGTGAGCAGTATTCTGCGCTTCTGCAGCTTTGAACATGCCGTAACCTTTAACGGTCTGGGCAAGGATAACCGTCGGCTTACCTTTAGTAGAGGTTGCCTCTGCATATGCTGCATAGACTTTATATGGATCGTGACCACCACGGTTAAGATTCATAATGTCATCGTCAGACAAATCTTTAACCATTTCTAACAGCTCTGGATATTTACCAAAGAAGTGTTCACGCGTGTACGCACCGCCATTTGCTTTATAATTCTGCAATTCGCCGTCACATACTTCGTCCATACGTTTTTGAAGAAGACCTTTGTCATCTTTTTCAAATAGCGGGTCCCAATGACGACCCCATAGACATTTAACTACGTTCCAACCAGCACCACGGAAAACGCCTTCAAGCTCTTGAACGATTTTACTGTTACCACGAACAGGGCCATCAAGACGCTGAAGGTTACAGTTGATTACGAAGATCAAGTTATCAAGTTTTTCGCGACCAGCTAAAGCGATAGCGCCTAGTGATTCTGGTTCATCACACTCGCCATCACCTAAGAATGCCCATACTTTTCTGTCACCTTGATTGACAAGTTCACGGCTGTTTTGATACTTCATAACGTGAGCTTGGTAAATCGCCTGTAGTGGCCCAAGCCCCATTGATACCGTAGGGAACTGCCAGTATTCAGGCATCAACCATGGGTGTGGGTACGAAGACAGGCCGTTGCCATCCACTTCACGACGGAAGTTGTCCATTTGCTCTTCAGTTAAACGACCTTCAATAAAAGAACGTGCGTAAATACCTGGAGAGATATGACCTTGGAAGAACACCATGTCGGCTTCTTGGGTTTCGCTTGAACCACGGAAGAAGTGGTTGAACGCGATATCGTACAAAGTAGCTGCAGATGAGAAACTCGTAATGTGGCCGCCCAAAGTAGAATCTACTCGGTTAGCTTTCATTACCATCGCCAATGCGTTCCAGCGAATAATAGAACGAATGCGACGTTCCATGAACAAGTCACCTGGTAGAGGTTTCTCGTTTTGTGGCGCAATAGTATTACGGTATGGCGTAGTAATTGAAGCAGGCATTGGAGTGCCTGATTTAACAGCTTCTTTACTTAGGCGATCCAGAATATACTGGGCACGTTCAGGACCTTCTTCTCGAAGGACAGACTCGAGCGCATCGACCCACTCTTTTGTTTCAGTAGGATCGATATCTTCGAGGATATGCTGCTCCGTCATAGTGTTTATAACCCCCGCTATAAGAACAGATCTCAAACCCCTAGGCACATTTGGTTGTTTAGTAGCCTAAGAGTAGTTTAAACAGACATTTCGAGCTCGCATACTGCGCGAGCCCAGCCGATACTTAAAGTTTATAAAGTAACCTAATCTTTGTTGCTTATTAAACTTAAGCTTGATCGCGAACAAGCTTTGTTATTCTAGTTAGATGCTCTTCGTTATCATATCGACCACTCATCATCTTGAGTTAGCCTATTTCCGTATTTTAAGTTTGATTAACAAACTTTTTGCCCTGATCAATTTCTGCACACTGTTGCGTATTACAGAAGATTAAACTTGGCGTTAACTGATACCACTTTAACAGCTTCAGCAAAGCTGATGAATACTGAAGTTACCTGCTTCCGTTGCCCGATCTACATGCGTAAGCGTGCGTCGCAGTGGCCGTTATTCCCGTGAGTTGGTACAAAAATCGGACCTAAGATTACCATCTAATGCCACTAAGGAATAGATACTGATGTAAAGATACTGTCTTAAGCACGTTAAACAAGCGTTCAAAGTGATTGTTTTTCGTACAAAAAGAGCACTTTTATAGATACTACAGTAGGTATTCATGGCCTATTTACGATGCAAATACCAACCATAACTAATATTTATTATGATTGATATCACCTCATTTTTTAACAAATGTTACAAAACCTATTTCTAAACTGACTAAAGTCTTGATACTCGTTACAATTACAACAAAATTTCAAGCGCATTAACTGGACATTTAAATGACCCTCCTTTCTGAGCAACTTAAAAAACACATTCAACAACATGTAGAAATCGCTTTAAAAGAAGATATTGGTTCTGGCGATATCACTGCACAACTCATTCCTGAATCAAATACTTTAGTCGCGCAAGTACTGACGCGCGAACCCGCCGTGCTTTGTGGTCAGGCTTGGGCCAATGAAGTGTTTGAACAGCTTGATCCAAGTGTTGAAGTTCAGTGGCTGGCTAAAGAAGGCGCTGATCTTGAAGCAAACCAAGCATTTCTTAAGCTAAAAGGGAATGCGCGCAGCATTTTAACTGGGGAGCGTACAGCGCTTAACTACATCCAAATGCTGTCTTACACCGCTACTATTTCACGTCAATACGCACGGTTAGTAGAAAATCAGTCGTTAACGATCTTAGATACCCGCAAAACGATCCCTAGTTTTCGTTTGGCTCAAAAATACGCCATTGCCGTAGGGGGCGCATCTAATCATCGTGTTGGCTTATATGATGCTTTCTTGATTAAAGAAAACCATATCATGGCTGCAGGCTCAATTACGGCAGCAGTTGAAAAAGCGAAGCAAGTTGCACCTGGCAAACCGATAGAAGTTGAAACTGAGAATCTTCAGGAAGTTGAACAGGCTGTAGCCGCAGGTGCTAACATCATAATGCTAGATAATTTTTCTTTATCGGACATGAAAACAGCCGTAGACACTTTCTCACCTAAAGTGAAATTTGAAGCATCTGGTAACATGACAGATCAACATATCAAAGATGTGTCTCTCACTGGTGTCGACTTTATTTCTGTAGGCGCGCTAACGAAGCATATTCAGGCGATTGATTTATCCCTTCGAGTTATTGAGGAAAACATATAAATATGCAGCAGATATTAGTCGTCAATTGCGGCAGTTCCTCTCTAAAATTCGCCATAATGGACGGTACTGATAACCCGCCTATTTTAGAAGGTATTGCCGAACGTTTAGGGTCAGAGCATAGTGCCATATCATTTAAGTATGCTGGCAATAAAACAGTGCAAGCACTGCATGATCATGACCATCGCGGTGCAGTTACAGCCATAAAACATTGGATCGACTCTAATACCGATTTAGCACTAAACATTGTTGGTGTAGGTCATAGAGTGGTTCACGGTGGTGAAACTTTTAGTAACTCTGTGGTCATTGATTCTGAGGTATTAAGTGGCATAGAGCAATGCGCTCGCTTTGCCCCTCTGCACAACTTAGCTCATGTTAAAGGCATCGAAGTAGCTCAAGCACTGTTTGGTGACATTCCTCACGTCGCTGTTTTTGATACCGCATTCCACCAAACATTAGAAGCTGACCAGTATCTTTACCCAATACCAATGCGCTTATATAGAGAACACCATTTCCGAAAATATGGTTTTCATGGCACTAGCTATCGTTACATAGCACAAAAACTTGCAACCCTTGGCTCAGATTTCGCATTACAGAACACACTGGTTGCGCACTTGGGAAATGGTGCCAGTGTGTGTGCCATAAAAGCGGGTCATTCAGTTGATACGAGCATGGGCATTACGCCATTAGAAGGTCTCATGATGGGCACTAGGAGTGGTAGCTTAGATCCTAGCTTACTTGCTTTTATCAGTGATGCTGAAAAAATTTCCATGAAAGAAGCATTGGACATTTTGAATAAGGATAGTGGTTTAAAAGGCATTTCAGAAATTTCAAATGATTGCCGTACTATTGAGACTGCTCAAGCGGCAGGAGATGATCGCGCCGAGTTAGCTTTGAATATGTTTGCCTCAAGAACCGCTAAACATCTGGCTTCCGTCGCTACAAATCTAGAATCTGTTGATCATATCGTTTTTACGGGAGGGATAGGTGAGAACTCCCCAGTTATACGCGCAAAGATTTGTCAGAGGCTAGCCATGATGGGGATACATTTGGATTTACACGCAAACCAGATCAGTCCTCGTGGCGAAGTCTCATTGATAAGTGAAAATCACTGTAAAACTAATATTTGGGTTATTCCCACAAATGAAGAATTACTCATTGCACAAGATACTCTGTCTTTGATTGAGAGTTCAGCCTCGAAATAATGCGGAAAAGGGAAACGTATTCATGTCTACTAATGTTTTAATGACTGTACCTACAGGCCCTGGGGTTGGTCTCACTTCCGTATCTGTCGGTCTTGTTCGGGCCTTAGAACAACAAGGATTGAAAGCCAGTTTTTTTAAGCCCATTGCTCAACCCCACCCTGGCGACAATGGTCCTGATCGCTCCACCGCAATGGTCGCCCAAGGATCCTCATTACGACCCGCTGACCCTATCCCTCTCTATGAAGCTGAGCGGTATTTATACAACGATGCCATAGATGAGCTAATGGAAGAAGTAGTCGGCAGATTCCAAGCCAGCATTGAACCTGATTCAACCGTCATTGTTGAGGGGTTGGCGCAGATCCCAGGACACCCGTACGCCACACGACTAAATAAGGCTATTGCCCGAACCCTTGATGCAGGTATTGTTTTGGTTACAGCACCAAATGAAATGCGCGTCACAGAGCTTGAGCATCATGTGGAAATTGCGGCAGGGTCATATGGTGGCATAAAAGCTGATGATGTCATCGGATGTATACTTAACAAAACCCTGCCAGGCTCTTTGGGTATGAAGTCTTACGGTGACTCTTTCGCCAAACGCCCAATTTTCAAACGTAATTTTAGTTTGCTGGGTCAAATTCCGGTGTCGGAAGAACTTACACTGCCTCGAGTAAAAGATGTCGCTGATTTTCTGACTGCCAATATCATTAATGCTGGTGAAATGGAGTCTCGTCGTATTCACTCATACACCTTGTGTGCTCGTGGCGTTGAAAATATGCTAGAAGCACTTCGCCCAGGTGTTCTGGTTTTTACTCCTGGCGACAGAACCGATGTGATTATGGCAACGGCGATCGCAGCTTTAAACGATACAAAAATCGCTGCATTAGTACTCACTGGTGGCTATCAGCCAAGTGATGCACTAATGGCTCTTTGCGGTAAAGCAATGGCAAAAGGGCTACCAATACTGTCAGTGGATAGTAACAGCTGGGAAACAGCAATTAAGATGCAATCCTTTAATCAAGAAATCCCTTTGGATGATAAAGACCGTATTTTAACAGTAAAAGAACACATCGCGCGCTGTATTGATCATGACTGGATCAATACTTTTGCGCTAAATGACGAAGAGCGCAAACTTTCTCCTCCTGCTTTCCGATACCGTCTAATCGAACAAGCACGTGCATTGAACAAACGCATCATCTTGCCAGAAGGAGAAGAAATTCGCACAATACAAGCTGCCTCTATCTGTGCTGAGCGCGGAATTGCACGCTGTACGCTGCTAGGCAACCCAGATGAGATTCAGCGTATTGCTCAAAACAATGGCATAGATCTTAACTTTGGTGTTGAAATCATTGATCCAGATACAATACGTGATCGATACGTAGTGCCTATGGTCGCTATCCGTAAGCATAGAGGATTAACTGACATTGTGGCTCGCGAGCAATTGGAAGACAATGTAGTTCTTGGAACCATGATGTTACAGCAAGATGATGTAGATGGATTGGTATCCGGTGCAATGCACACTACCGCAAACACAATTCGTCCTTCACTGCAATTGATCAAAACATCTCCTGACGCCAGCCTCGTTTCCTCTGTCTTCTTCATGTGCTTACCAGACCAGGTGCTTGTCTATGGTGACTGCGCGATCAACCCAGATCCAAGCGCTGAACAGCTCGCCGAAATAGCCATCGAAAGCGCCATGTCAGCCAAAGCGTTTGGCATCACGCCTCGTGTGGCAATGATAAGTTATAGTACTGGAGGTTCGGGTTCTGGAAACGATGTTGACAAAGTAAGAGAAGCAACTCGCATTGCACAAGAGCGCCGCCCTGATATTTTGATTGATGGCCCTCTTCAATATGATGCTGCCATCATGGAAAAGGTAGCTAATCAAAAAGCGCCTAATAGTAAGGTGGCTGGTAAAGCGACGGTCTTCATATTCCCAGACTTGAATACTGGCAATACCACCTACAAAGCGGTTCAGCGTAGCGCCGAGGTAGTTAGCATTGGGCCAATGCTACAAGGGATTAGAAAACCGGTTAATGATCTTTCTCGTGGCGCATTAGTGGATGACATTGTCTACACTATTGCTATCACCGCGATCCAAGCAGGCCAAAAACAAAATTAATAGAATTTTATTGTTCAGAATCTAGACAAAATAGGACCATTTGAGTAAATTTAAAGTAATACTTAAATGGTCTTATTTATGTCTGGCAGCATTCAACACTCAGTAGAAGCTCAACGCTTCACTACAGAACGCTCAAACTCGAGTGGCAGTGCTTATGCGACCAATACTTCTTCTGATACTCCAGAAGAATCCACTTCTCTTACCCGCGCAAATTCAGACTACACAGTGAATGTTTCTGAAGATGCGCAAGCACTATTTGCTAAAGACCAAGAAGAGCAATCCCCGTCGTCGATGAATGACAAAACTCTATCAAAAAGTGATTCTGACGACGCTGATAAACCTTCTGACGAAAAGTCAGGGCCAACGTTGACTGATGAAGAACAGCAAGAAGTTAACGACATGAAAGCACGAGACGAGGAAGTCCGTATTCATGAACAAGCCCATGCCTCGACGGGTGGTCAATACGCTGGCAGCCCATCTTATAGCTATGAACAAGGGCCTGACGGGAAGCGCTATGTTACTGATGGTGAAGTTTCAATTGACGTAAGTCCAATAGCAAATGACCCACAAGCTACCATCGAAAAAATGCGTCAAGTATATCGTGCTGCATTAGCACCAGCAGAACCATCAAGTGCGGATCGCTCTGTCGCCAATGAAGCCCAGCAACAAATGTCTGAAGCTATGGCTGACCTTTCGAAAAAAGCACAAGGTGAAGAAGTCGACACTCGTGATAACAACACTTCAATGCGGAGCCAATCTACGCTTGCATCTGCTTATAATATCACCAAGGAGACTGTTACATCAGGATCAAACATTGACTTAGTCGCTTAAATATTAAAACTAACAAACACTTACAGGATGTAGGTGCCTAATACCATTATTGTTCATGGAGGAACTTATGGTGAAATACACGCTTTCTCATCAATCTGGGTTTACATTAATTGAGCTCATGGTCGTCATCGCGATCATTTCCATTTTGGCTTCGTTTGCCGCCCCATCCTTTGAAAAGCATATCGCTAAAGCCAATTTAGTGGATGTTCAGCTCTACGGTAATACTGTCACCAGCAATGTAGACGAATACTTACTGATCCATTCTAAATTTCCTGATGCAACTACTTTTAATACATTCAAACCTGATCATTCTTCAAATGAACTGATTAAAAGTGTGTCACTGACTAAAATCGATAATTTACAAGGCACGGTAACCATCAGCTTGAATGACGATATTGCCATACAAGAAAACCAGTTTATTCGTTTTTCTCGCGCTAATACTGGACAATGGTTATGTGACTCCACACTCGCAGATAGCTTGATTCCTAGTCACTGTAACGCCTTCTCTCAAGATTAGGGGCTAACCATGAATTTAGATCACTTAATGTCTATGTCTATTGAGAAACAAGCTTCAGACGTGCATGTATTAATACAAGATAGCGTCGCCTACATCCGGTGGCGCTGCTTTGGCCTATTGAGCGAAATGGAACCATTCATTAATGGCGCTGCACTTGCTAATAGGATCAAGATTGCAGCCGAATTAAATATTGCAGAAACTAGGCGTGTTCAAGAAGGTCAATTTAATCACCTTTACCAGAGCAAAGAATACTGCATACGTGTCAGTATTATGAACTCAGAACATGGTGAAAAGTTCGCGCTTAGGATCCTAACACCATTTATCAACCGCTCAATTGATACTCTTGGTATGAACCCTCGCACTTTAAGCGCCTTGAAACAGAACCTTACCCAACCCTATGGCTTAATATTAGTATGCGGTGCTACAGGATCCGGTAAAACAACCACTCTATATTCCTGCCTTAGTCATATAAATAATGGTTCACGCACTATTTACACAATAGAAGACCCAGTTGAACAACCAATGGCTTCCTTATATCAATTTGAGCCTAATCCGTCTTTAGACATCAGTACGCATGATTTGCTGAAAGCATTTATGCGGCAAGATCCCGATGTCATTATGGTCGGAGAAATACGAGACGCGAAAACAGCGGACTTAGCTATTTCCGCAGCCTTAACAGGTCATCTTGTTATGGCAACACTACATACCAATAGCGCCCTTAATATTGTCCATCGTTGTAAAAACTGGAATGTAGATTTTTTTGCTTTGGTTAGCACTTTGAAACTCGTCATTCATCAGTCTATGCAATACAAAAATGAGCAACAAACGCCTATTTTTAACTGCTTAAAACCTCAGTGGGATGAGCAACTTCCCTCCTGTTACGAGACACTTATCGAGCAGCCAACTTTATGGGAACACTTAGAGGGCAAAACACCATGAGATGGTTCTTCATTTCTGAACGATGTATTTTACCGTTCCAGCATAAATCTGAGGCTTATGAATTTGCTGTCGTTAATCAAACATCTCCTAAAGCGATCAAAGAAATCAACCTTAGGCCCTTTAAACCACTGACTTGTCTCCAGTGGCTAAATCAAGTCATCCGCTTATGTGAGAATGGTCACAACCTTCAAAGCGCCTTAATAACTCAAGAGCACACTAACTTTAACGCAACATCGCAGTACCAGATTATTGCGATCAGAAGCTTGCTCCATCAGGGGGAAAGCGTCTCTGTAGTTCTCAGCTTTTTTCTACCTAAAAGTATACGATTGATTGCTGCCCACATCCCCAAAGAAGGAACGGAAGAGAGCAAACTGGCCGCACTTATTGTTAGTCGGCAGGTTTTAACGAACCAAATCCAGCTAAGCCAACAGCTTCTAAAGTCACTTAATTACCCCGCGGCAATTATTCAAGCAGCACTTATATTAGCTGTGGTCAATAAGCTATTAACTCACGAATCTATTATTCAGATATCAACTGTTTGGGCTGGTATAACATGTATGACACTCGTATTTTATTACTGGGTCGGATTTGGTTACGCTTATCCTTTTTTATGCAAACATATCGCCAGTTTTCGGAAGTACAACACTTTAAGTATGTTACTGGCTTTACTAAAAAGCGGTGAACCATTGCAAAATGCTATTTCGAGGCTATGCAGTGGGAAAGACCAACTGCAGCTTTATAAGTGCATGTTGCTGCTTCGATCAGGAGCCGCAGCAGATGAAGCACTACCACACTGCTGGTTTATGAAAACCGATTTACTACAGCTAAAGCAGCTAGCAAGTAGCGGCGATCTTTATACACCAATTGAAAAAGCGATTCGATATTGGAAAGATCGCAATGAATCAATTCTAAAACGGCTCTCCCAAGCATTTCCAATCTTAGGTATAGTGATCGCTGCGGTATTCGTTACCCATACGCTCGTTGCCCTTTACGCCCCTTTAATGGATGTTAATACCTTTGGCTTTTGATATTAATTTATTGCTGTATATCGTAATGGTTCTTTGCATAGGCAGTACAATGTCCGCGTTAACATATCGCTGGCAACACCGTGCTGCGGCAGAGTGGAGAAAAGAAGCCCACGAATTTCTTGAGCTCCCCTACTACGAACCTGACCCTTTGAAATTCAGTCAAGGTCGATCATTATGTCCTAGATGTAACCGCAAAATTAAATGCCTCCATCTAATTCCACTACTTAGCTATGCATTACTTCGTGGGCGCTGCAGCCATTGCCAGCAGAGCATCTCACTTCGTTACCCCATCATAGAATTGTCGTCGGCCGCATTACTGTTACCTTTGTACTGGATGTATCCAATCTCAACGGAATTTGGCATCACTTTGATATTAGTCTGCGCATTGATCTGTGCTTTGATCATAGATGCTGAAGATTATTGGCTACCTGACGAGTGCAGTTTTGTTGTTCTCTGCTGTGCCACCCTTCTTTTTCAAATGAGAGGACATTTAGAAGTATTAGCTAACATTAGCGCAGCTTTATTTGCCTACTTTTTTATTTTTTCTTTGCGGTATATTTTTTTAAAGTTACGAAACGTAGAAGCCATTGGTTTAGGTGATGCTAAGTTGTTGGCCGTTTTGGTATATTGGCTCGGTTTTTCAGCATTTACTCCTATCCTGCTACTTGCTTCTGTCTTAGGACTGATGGGCGCATTAGTCATGAGAAAGAGACTAAGTAGCAAAATTCCTTTTGGCCCATACTTAATTACCGCGGCACTTGGCTATTTTTATTTAGGATATTTTTTGTGAAAACAACATTAATTGGCTTAACTGGTGGAATTGGCTCAGGAAAAAGTACAGCAGCACTCCTTTTTGCTGAACTAGGCATTGAGTTTGTCGATGCTGATAACGTAGCAAGAGAAGTAGTTGAGCCAGGTGAGAACTGCTTAAAGCAGATACATGATCATTTCGGGTCTCACATTTTACAGAGTGATGGCCGTTTAAATAGAAGTGCTTTGCGAGATGTCATTTTTAAAAATCCAAACGAACGAGCTTGGCTAGAGTCAATTACACATCCAGCCATTCGTGAACGCCTGTTAAAACACATTGAATCGTTGAAGGGTACATACGCGCTTTTGGTTCATCCACTACTTTTTGAAACATCTCAACATACCCTTTGCCAATACACCATCGCGCTGAATGTTCCTCGTAGTCTACAATTAGATAGGGTTGTTGCACGTGATCACAACAGCAAAGCTCAAGTTGAGCGGATTTTAGATAGCCAACTAAGTAACGAGGACCGTTGTAGTAGAGTCGATTTTATCTTGGAAAACACTGGTAACAGCGCAGATTTGAGTGTTAAAGTCGGTATGTTACATAATAAATTAATGACACTACTAACAAGAACTTAATGGAAACGAAAACACTAATTGCATGCCCAACGTGTGGCAAAAAATCACCTTGGTCAACTGAAAATAAAGATCGCCCTTTTTGTAGTTCACGATGCAAACTGATAGATTTGGGTGAATGGGCTAGCGAAAGTTATACAATTCCGCAACAGACCTCGGATGAAGATGAAATCTTTTCAGAAGACCTTGTTGCCAACCCTAATAAGTCCTTCTTATAAGTAGCAGAGAGATTCAACCGGGATGAGCAAGCCAAACTTTTCAGATAAAACAGCATTACTGATAGAAGACATGGCTGAAGCACGAATCATGCAGAAAAAAATGCTAAATGATTTCGGCTTTAAATCTATTGAGATAGCAATGAAAGCTGAAAGTGCAATTGAGCTCTTACGCAGTCGACCTTATGACGTGATCCTATCTGATTACAACTTAGGGAACGGTAAAGATGGTCAACAGCTGCTTGAAGAAGTTCGACACTCGCATCTTATCCCCAACACCTCTACTTATTTGATGGTAACCGCTGAAACATCGACTGAAATGGTCATGGGTGCTATTGAGTATGCCCCTGATGGCTACATCACGAAGCCTTTCTCTCAAGCTATGTTGGAGCGACGACTGTTAAAGCTCCTTGAAAACAAAGAGCAGCTTTTAAAGGTTAACAAAGCCTTAGATCAGAATGATTACGAAACTGCAATAAACGAAGCGAAAGTTGTTTCTGAAAAACACCCTGCATTAATAAGTCGATGCAACAGAATAGTGGGTGACTCTCTAATTAGCTTAGAGCGTTACGAAGAGGCATTAACCGTATTTAGAACCTGCCGAAAAGAGTCACGTATGCCGTGGGCTGCTTTTGGTGAAGCAAAGTGCCACTACTTTCTTGGCAATATTGAAAAAGCTGAAACTAAATTTCGCCAACTCACTTTAGACAATAAATTTTTTGTTAGCGCTTACGACTGGCTTGCGAAAGCGCTAATCAAGAAAGGCGAACATGAAGAAGCGCAGGCTATTTTAGTGGACGCTGTTGGGCGGTCACCAAAAAACCTTTTACGACAAATAGAACTTGGTAAGCTAAGCCTTGAAGTTCAAGATAATCTAATGGCGGAGATGTCATTTCGGCGAGCGGTTTTTCTTGCGAAGCATTCTTGTTTTAATGGTGCCGATGTGTATATACAACATATGACATCCATTGTTGCTCTAGCCCGAGAAGGTGATATCCCATCTCGACAAATTGATAACTTTCAAACTACGCTAAACAAAGTTCACCAAAATTTCTTTAAGTCACCAGAAGTTCGTACTGAGGCGTATTTACTTGAGATGGAATTGTATTCCGCTCTCGGCGACAAGAAAACGATGAATCAAATTGAAGAAGTTTGGAATCATGATATTGAAGCAGGTCAAGCATCTGCTCCATGTGCAAGCGCGAAAAAGCGCATTGACCACCTTAAAAAAGCTTAAGGTAACATAACTATGGATAAAATCGATATCAGTACAATTCTAGCCAGCGCCATTCATGAAAGCAAAAATCATCTCGGCACAATTTTGTATCAACTTGAGGCATTAAAAAGCCTCAACCTAGACAAGAGTGGCCAGAAGTCTTTGGGTAAAATCGAAGAAGGCATGAAACAACTGAATGATGAATGGGTTGAATACTTATATTTATACCGACTCGCTTCAGATGGATACGAAGTTCTTTATGATTATCACGCTCTAGAAGAGTTTTTAGATGATCAGGTATTCGCCCTTGCTCCCTCTGCTGCGGCAAAAAATCTATCATTAGAATTTAATACTGACGAATCATTAACCGCTGTATTTGATGAACGACTTATGACCTCGGTTGTTAGCACCGGTGTCTATAATGCCTTGAGATTTGCTCAGTCGAGCATACATATAAGTGCTTACATGGAAGATAGCTACTTAGTTATTGCGATCGAAGACGATGGCAAAGGTTTTGCGCAAACAGCAGAGGAAGAAGATGAACTTCTATTTCAAAAAAATACGGGGTTAGGCCTATATTTTGCTGACCTGTCTGCACAAGCCCACAACTCAGAAGATCGCAAGGGCTATATCATTAAAGCATCCTCGGAAACTTTAGGCGGCGCAAAACTGGCAATTTACTTGCCACAATAAAAAACCTCGCTATAGCGAGGTTCTTACTAAGGAATTAGTAAGTCAATTCGACCACCACCAGTATCAGGATCGTTACTTAATCGAGTATAACCTTTAAGTTCATTATTCTTATGAAGCAAAGCTACTTTTTCACAGTACAGCCAACTTGTGTTTTGACTTGAAACATTCGCAATAGACTCACCTGCAACCAGCGACTGAAAACTATCAAGCACAGACTGAGGGTACCCCTTACCATTGTCGATTACTGAAATCAGTAATCCGTCGTCATTTTGACTAAGCACTAGTGAAATTTTATTTTCAGTGTAGCGGATCGCGTTCAGTAAAATAATTTGCAAAACATTGGCAATTAAATGAGGATCTACATACCAGCTGATATCTTCAGCATCCAACTCCACTTCTATTTGCTTATGCTTTAGCAATGTTTCAAGCCCTGCTAAAGAATCTTCTACAAGCTCAAGAACATACGTTTCTAACATTTGAACCGTTAACGTATCACTTTCAAGCAAATACAAACCATGTAATTGATTGATCACATTTTGCATACGTACCATTTCATACTGTGCATCAGAAAGCTCTGAAAGCTCCTTGGCATCAGTTTTCTCAGCCAGCATATTATCAAGCTTGTATTGGACCTGACCTAAAGAATTACGCATATCTTTAACGGATGCGCCAATCACTTTTTTGAATGATAATTGATTTTTTTCGGACATGCTCTATCTCCTAAAACGCAACTTTGTAGTGTTTAGTAAGGTACTCTTTTAGAGCTATTAACCGTTTATACTGTTTATGGGATGGTGTGACATGCCTAAGACGCTGCAAAGCTTCTGTGCACTCCGCCAGCATGTGGGACTCTTTTCCATTGGTTTCCATGAGTTTCAAACAAGTCTGTACGAGATTAAGATTCAGACCTGGGTGACGGGGTGAATACTCTAATGCAGTTTTAAACTCTTTAATGGCAACCACATAATCTTTCTTAGAGTAGCAACTTAACCCCTCTTTATTCAGCTCTTTTGCTTTAGCTTTTGCAGAAGAGCTCACAGGCTCATCTAAAAAATCTGCTGCTTGCTGCTTCAAATCATCGCTGATTGTTTGATCATCCACCAGAGAAGCCAGCATTATTTCAGCTTGTTCATGTTCGCCTGCTCCGTAAAGCGTCTTTCCATATTCGACTACAAGGTCCTGAGGCAAACCATCGACTAATTCTGAGGCTATTTGCTTAGCAGACTCCAAGGCTTTCTCAGCCTCACGCTGCTGGCCTTGTGAAGCAAGAAACCGACTTTCTGCCAAGCTTTTACGAAATTTAACTGTATCGTCATTGGCGAAGCGCTTACTAATAACAGTCAGAGCTTGACTGGCTTCACTTAATAGTCGTTTGCGATCAACACTACTTTCAACTGAATCTGCGGATTCTGAAACAATATCAATTAATTGGATATAATCATCAGGATTTTCATGGATAGAATTAATACCCAAACGTACTGTTTGCTGACTGGCTTTTAAAGCGGCCTGTGGATCGCCATTTGCCATACTCACATTGGCCATGTGTTTTTGACGTTTGTGAATACGCGGTGAGATTTTGATTGCATCACTTAATATTGACTGAGCCTCATCCAACCGTCCTGATTTTTCAAGGCATTCAGCCAACAAATCGTAAGCACTTATTGTTTGCGGAAAGAGCCTTAAGAGCTTTTCAAGCATTGCTATAGCGGCTTGAGGATTGTTTTTTTTTGCTTCCATTTTTGCCAGACCAAGGAGCGCCCAATCTAAATCACGAACAGCCAGCTCAGTCTGACAGAGATTCTCAAGCATAGAAAACTTACCAGTCTCTAAGTAGGCATCAACCAGAGTACGTTTACACCATGGGGAATATCGCCCCTCTTGATTAATATGATTAACGCATTCAGGAATTAATTCAACATATTGCTTCTTCGACAAAAGCCCTTTCATTTTGGATAACGCTTGAGACTGATGAAACTGTCTTTCCAATCGTCGAGCCAAAACTGCTTGGGTAAAAGGCTTTGAAAGATATTCGTCTGGCTGAGACTCCATAATTCCCATCACCACATCTCGGCTAGTTTCAGCAGACACAATGATAAAAATATTTGTTGGTTTTAAAAGCGACAACTGACGTAACTCTTCCAGTACTTGTTGACCGTTTTTATTACCTGTTAAGCGAAAGTCACAAAGGATAATGTCATAATGTCGGGATCGACATGAATCAATAATACCTTTACCACTTGATGTTTGATCGACATGCTGAATACCTAGCCCCTGAAGCATCTGACGAATGGAAACACGTGAATTCTCAAATTCATCAGCAACCAACGCCTGCAACCCACTATATACAGAGGAATTTTGAGCGGCTTTATTTTGAAAGAGAGCTCTGTCCACTAAACTAAATCCTTGATAATACGTTTAACTGGTTGCTTTTAGATACTCAACCAATTGCTGTCCCGCCACTTCAATATGTTGACGAAGCAATTTGATTGCTTGGTCTGATTGACCTTGAGCCAACAAATCCAGCAATTCTTCATGTTCATTTTGACTGGTATTACGATATTGTAAAGGCCCATATTGAAACCCCATATATCGTCTAACTTGCTCGTTCAGTATAGCTACCATATTGAAAAGCGTAGGCCTATTCGCAACTTCATAAAGCGTAGCATGCAATTCCCAATTTAAACGGCCTCTCTCTAGCATTGAAAGATCACAAGCATTTAAGCGTAGATTGATGTCTCGGGCTTTACCTAATGACTCGTAGGTAATATTAGGGAAAGAATACCCTAATAGCTGGCACTCAAGTAAAGAGCGCATTTGATACAAATCTTCTGCTTCCTTCCAATTTAATTCAGGAACCATCACCCCTGCTTTACCATGCGCGACCAACCAACCTTGATTACGTAATACTGATATCGCATCCCTAATAGGAATACGACTGACGCCATAACGCTTTGAAAGCTCTTGTTGACGTAATGGACAACCACGATCCAACCGACCATTAATTATATCTGCTTTCAGTTGGTCTAATAACTCAAGCATATGTTTTACAGCTCTTTTTTCATTTTCTGAATCATTAACACCAACAAACCAAAGCAAATTCCCCAAAATGCAGACGCAACACCAAAAAAAGAGACACCTGACACTGTCGTTAAGAAAGTAATTAGCGCAGGCTCTCGGTATTGCTCATCATCAAATGCAGCTTTTAAGTTACCTCCAATTGTACCTAACAAAGCAATCCCTGCTAAAGCCGCAATCATGGTGGTGGGAAAAACAGAAAACAATCCTACTACGGTAGCACCAGCAAAGCCGGCAATGGTGTAAAACACCCCAGCTGACAAGCCAGCAATATAACGCTTCGAAGGGTCCCTATGGCATTCATCTCCACTGCAAATTGCTGCGGTAATAGCCGCCAAATTAAATGCGAAACCTCCAAATGGAGCTAATAGAACAGTGCTCAAACCAGTCCAAGAGATGATATTTGAGACCGGTGTTTCATAATTGCTAGCGCGCATTACCGCCACACCTGGAATATTTTGAGACGTTAAAGTAACAATGAACAGTGGCACCCCTACCCCTAAAATTAAGGAGGTATTCCATTTGGGTGTCACCCATTCCAGTGAACCTATTGATAACGGGATTTCGGCAAAATTTGCATGAGGTTGAAGTAAAACCATGATCACGCCGGCCATTAAAACAACGATAACCGCATAGCGAGGCAAGATTAACTTGCTAATAAGGTATGCCAGTAACATCACCAATACAACAACAGGGCTGGCTTCCAGTGATGTAAAAATTTCAACACCAAAGTTAAACAGAACACCCACAAGCATTGCACATGCAATGGGTAACGGAATCCAACGCATTAACCGATCAAATAAGCCAGACAAACCTAATATCAACGCAAGCGCACCAGCAAAGATAAATACAGCGATAGACTCAGCGTAAGTTGCACCGTTTAAACTTGTAGCCAGCAGTGCAGCACCAGGAGTAGACCATGCTGTAATAACGGGCGCTTTGTACCATAAAGATAGAAAGAAGCAGGTCCCCCCCATGCCAATACCTAGGGCCATAATCCAAGAAACTTTCATTGCTTCTGTCGCACCTGCAGCATCAGCTGCCTGAAACACAATTGCCACTGAGCTGGCAAACCCTATTAAAACGGCTACAAAACCGGCTACAACAGCACCCAAGCTAATGTCTGAAAATACGTCTCTCATGAATTACTCCCTTTAAGAAAAGCAAGCATATCAGATTATTTTTTTGTATACATTTTTATTTTTGTATCGTTTTAGTGGAGTGACATATATCCGACTAAACCTAGTACAAAACCGAGCACAGCTCCTAACGGTGGTGCCCAGTGTTTTTCTAAACGCACCTGAGGTGCAATGTCTTGAAAAACCGCATACAAGATCCCACCTGCAGCAACCAACATAATACCAGAGATAATTGACTCATAATTAGATAGCCAGTAGTAAGCCGCTAGACCCGCAATGGGTCCAGTAAGTGCTAGCATGACAAACAACAAAAGTATTTTTCGGCAACTATACTGGCCTGATTCTCTCAACTCACGAAATGCATTAAACCCTTCTGGGAGGTTCTGCATTGCAATCAAACAAGCAAGTAACAATGAGGACCCTTTACCGAGCGCTAAAGAAGCGCCTAATGCAATAGACTCTGGAATAAAATCTGAGACCATAGCAACCAATTGCCCACCAGATGTGTTATGTCGGTAAAGCCAAATATCGACCCACATAAAGAGCAAACCACCTGCTAAAAACAATAACGTACTGATGATTACAGAGAATGACTCAATGCCCTCAGGCACTAAAACCAGTGCAATGGCCGATAAAAGAGCACCACCGCCAAACGCCGTAATACTGTGGCGTAGCTCTTCATCTAGCCAGTTGGGGCGGATGGAGTCCACGGTTGCCAATAATCCACCTAAAGGAATGGCGGAACCAGCCATAAAAGTTAACACTAAAATGTTTGCCCATACCGGCATAGAGACTCCTGTCGCCATAAAAAAACACCGCTTAGCGGTGTTTGAATTACATAATTAAATTGAGTTTACCGAATGACTTACTGCCTAGGAAAGCGAATTTGAACGCCTAGACCACTGGGCTTATTGCTATAAAATAATAATTTTGCATGATAATGATTAGCGATAGTTGCGACAATCGATAATCCAAGGCCAGCACCAGACTGATCACTACCACGATAAAAGCGCTCCGTTAGGCGCTCTAGTTCAGATTCTTCAATGCCTTGCCCAGTATCCTTAAATGACAAAATGACAAAGTTATCTTCAAGCTGCCAATTAATGTTTATGAATCCTTGCTCTGGTGTAAACTTAACCGCATTAGAAATCAGGTTTTGAAGAATAATTTCAAGATGACTTTCTTCTATTGGAAGCGTTAAACCGTCCTGCGACTCATCAATTTCAATAGTAATGTTCTTTTGAAATACCATTGGATACAAATCAGCAACAACCCTACGTGTCAGCTTCAACACATCTAATGCACTATAATCCGTCCGTAAAAGCTGACTTTCTACTCGAGCATAGGAAAGTAACTGAGCGACAATACGCGTACTTCGCTCCACACCGTAGCGCATTTGCTCAAGCGCTTTTTTACGCTCTTCATATGTGACAGCGGATTCGGCATTTTGAGCATGGAGATTTAATACAGCCAATGGCGTTCTTAATTCATGAGCAGCATCTGCAATCCATCGTTTTTCACGCGCCATCAAGTCATCAATTGAAGCTAATAAGCTATTAATAGACTGCTGTACTGGAACCAGTTCTTTTGGCACATTGTCAACGCTCACAGGCCTTAATTTTGATGGCTCAATTCGATTAATTCTTGAAGTAAGCTGCTTTAAAGGCTCTAAGCCGACACCTACAGCCATCCACACAAAAATAGCGATCAGAGGCCAACCAATTAATTCTGGTAACACTGAATTAAGCACTATTTCTGTCACCATTTCATCACGCACATCAGATCGTTCAGCCACAACAATACGTGAGTTTTCACCCCCATTTAGTCTCGCTTTCAATTCAAATGTACGCCACTCAAATGCGCCATTATCGGCATAACCAAAGCCATTTCCATCATCAACCTCTGGCTTAATAGAGAGACTGTCTGACGCTACAACCACTTTTCCATTTCGCCATATGCTGAAATGCACCTTACTTTCATAAGTATGGCCTGCCTCTGAAACGTCATACTGCTCAAAGTCACTAATGACACTTGGATAAACGAACGTCGGGGCGTCTTTTCCCGCGTTAATGTCATCATTGGTAAGATGTAACAATAAACGTGCCTGTTGTGCTAATCGCGCATCAAATAACTCCTCAACTTCATGATTAGCGGCAATCACCCCCACAATACCCAACAAAATACTGGTGAAAGCAAACACTGACATAACCAATACTAGGGTTCTTTTTTTAATCGAGTTAGGTAACTTATTCTGAAGCAAGCCTAGTCTCCAACTGGTTTTTCTATTACATACCCGACACCACGAATAGTGCGTATCAGTTCAGAATAGAATTTTTTACGTAAGTGATGGATATGAACTTCTAAGGCATTACTTTCTACCTCTTCCCCCCAACCATAGAGAGACTGAACTAATGCATCACGGGTAAAGACATGACCTGGCCTAGAAAGCAGTTCAGACAGTAATACATATTCTCTACGAGTCAGTGTGACGCCCTTTCCTTGATACGTCACTTGCATGCTATCAGGTGAAAGTTCAATGTCATTATGTGTAATTAAGGAAACAGCCCTGCCTTTTGAACGCCGTACAATCGCACGAATTCGAGCCATTATTTCGACTAGATCGAAGGGTTTTACGACATAATCGTCTGCGCCCGCATCAAGGCCACCCACTCGATCATCAATGCCATCACGTGCCGTTAACACCAAAACAGGAACGACGATGGCTTTTTCACGGATTTTGGTTAGAATCGACATACCATCCATTCTCGGTAAACCAAGGTCAAGAATCACCAAGTCAAAGGTTTCTTGCTCAATCGCCTGCATGGCTTGCAAGCCATCCGTCAGCCAATCCGCTGTAAACCCTTCCCTTTTTAAAGCCACACAAAGCCCATCACCCAATGACGTATCATCTTCAACCACTAATATTCTCATGCTACGACTGCCTTAACGTATTCAATATTTAATACTTTTAACGCTACATTACTATTCTTAAGTATGCCTTAACACTGGTTTTGTAAGCGCATTTCTGTTTTATTATGGCACTTCAATGTCCCGAGTCGTCTCTGACAAAACAATCAAAAATAAGACTTTGAGATTTATCTAATTGGTCTTACTATCGCGTCCTCTTAACTCGCAGGTTGGCTAAATTGAAAATTATTTCTTTTGACGCACTTAGGTCACTTCACCTTCCTAATGTCCACTACATTAAGCCTGAAAACATGTATGCGCATCTTGATGCCATTCGTGCAGCCGACTGGATTCTCTTTCCAGAGTATTGGCAATTAAATGCGCTTGTTCATGGCCTTAAAAAACAAATTTTCCCAAGTTTGTCTTCTTACATGATAGGTCATGACAAAATAGAAATGACACGGACATTTATGGCGATCATTCCCATGAATCACCCATATACAGAAATTGTTTCGAACACCCCCTACGAAGCCGATCGTATATGGGACATTATGCCAACACCGTTTGTGGCAAAAATCCCCCGAAGCAGTATGGGAAATGGCGTGTTTTTAATCGACAACCCTATCCAATGGCGAGAATACACCGAAAAATCTTCGGTTATTTATGCTCAGGAATATCTTCCCATTGACCGTGATTTACGTATCGTATGGGTTGGCAATAAAGTTGTTGCTGGATATTGGCGGTTACAGGCCGAGCAAGGGTTTTACAATAATATTAGCCAAGGAGGTAAAGTCGAAGTTGCACTGATTCCAAAAGAAGCACTAGAGCTTGTAGAGTATGTTGCCAGTACTTTAGGAATTGATCACGGTGGATTTGATGTTGCCATGGTCGGCGCTACTCCTTACCTGATCGAATACAACCGCATGTTTGGCAACCAAGGTGTAAAAGACTTACAAAAAAGCGTGGATACTGGAATTATGGAGTATTTGCATTCGAATATCCTTCCGACAGTCATCACCACAGACCAAGCTGTTTAGCCTGCCCGCCATAACTAAAAAGAGAGCCTAGGCTCTCTTTTTTAAAAGTATTTGATTAATTTACCATTTAGTAACGCGGTAATTCTATATGCTCAAAAAGCACTTCGACATCTTGACGCGTTGGCGCCTCCATTGCCTGTATCACAAGATCCTGAGTTAAATGCGGCGCAAACGACTGAATGAACTTATACATATAGCCACGAATAAAGGTGTTATTTCGGATACCAATTTTAGTCGTGCTATCGGCAAACAAATGCGACGCATCTAATGCTACTAGATCACTATCAGCAGCTTCATCGTATGCCATCGTTGCCACGATACCGACACCCAATCCCAAGCGAACATAGGTCTTGATGACATCAGAGTCAGCCGCCGTAAAAACAACATTAGGTTCGAGTTCAGCTGATTGAAAAGCGTCATCAAGCTGAGAGCGCCCCGTAAAACCGAAGACATACGTGACAATAGGATGCTCAGCTAAAGCCTGAAGCGTTAGCTTTTCAACGTTTGCTAAAGGATGATCTTTAGGTACCACCACAGATCTATTCCAAGTATAACAAGGCAGCATCACAAGATTGCCAAACATCTCTAAGGCTTCTGTCGCAATTGCAAAATCCACGACACCATCATTTGCCATTTCGGCAATTTGCATTGGTGTACCTTGATGCATGTGCAGTGTTACATCAGGGTAGCCATCAATAAAATCATGAATGACTTTAGGTAAAGCATAACGAGCTTGAGTATGCGTGGTTGCTATATCAAGGGAACCTTTACGCTCATCACTGAATTCTTTTGCTACTTTTTTTATGTTCTGCGTTTGATTAAGAATCTCACCTGCCAACGCTATAATACGCTCACCCGCGGGCGTAACATGTGTTAAATGCTTGCCACTGCGAGCAAACACCTCAATGCCTAATTCGTCTTCTAATAAGCGAATTTGCTTACTCACGCCAGGCTGAGAAGTAAAAAGACTTTGAGCTGTAGCGGAGACGTTCAAGTCATGTCGAGCGACTTCCCAAATGTACCTTAGCTGCTGTAGCTTCATTCGCCGATTATCCTTATTCTAAAAAGAGTTAAAAACATGAAAAAATATTACTTTATAGAATAGTAAAAAAGCTCTATGGTTGCCAACACTAAATCTGACAAAGATAGAAAACGATGGATTTCATTTGGTACATATTGGCCGGCGTTGGCGTTGGCTTAGCAGTTGGTATTACTGGTGTTGGTGGCGGATCATTAATGACTCCTCTTCTTCTCATGTTTGGCTTTCCTCCACACATAGCAATTGGCACTGACCTATTGTATGCGGGTATCGCGAAATGCACAGGGGTTGTCATGCATGCCAAACGCGGCAATGTGAATTGGCGTATTATGGGCGCTATGGCGGCCGGAAGCTTACCTGCTTCTCTTCTAACTGTTTGGGCCTTATCTAACTTCGAGCATCCCGAGCATTATCAACACCTTTTGACCAGCACGTTAGGTGTCATGCTAATCATTACTGCAGCCGTCATCATATTCCGAAAACGTTTAAGTGGGCTATTTAAACCCAACATGACTGAAAAAGACGGTACAGTTGCTATTTTTATTTGCGGCTTAGTACTAGGAGTGTTTGTAACGCTTACGTCTGTCGGTGCAGGCGCATTAGGTACCGCCATGATGATGTTACTGTTTCCTGCAATGCAAGCTCGTAATGTGGTAGGGACCGATTTGGCACATGCCGTACCACTAACGTTAGTGGCAGGCCTCGGACACGTATTACTTGGTAATGTCGACTACAATTTATTAGCAGGGCTTTTAATAGGTTCAATACCCGCCATTTACATTGGCACCAAGGCCGCGTCATTCGTCCCCAACAAGGTCTTGCAACCCATACTAGCGACAGCACTGGCTAGCTTTGGCGTGAAGTATTTGTTCTTTTAACAAACAAACTTGAAAGAGCACTTTTTAAAAGGCACTCAAATTGAGTGCCTTTTTCATTTCAAGATGAATTTAACGTACTTTTCTTACCAAACAGGCTTCATTCTTAAAAAGAAAAAAGGTACTGTATTCATCACATAAAAAAACAAGCAATCGTATTGCACAAAAAGTTATATTAGGAATTTAGAGATGAGTGATTCACGCCTTGAGGATTTAAACATTGCCTCATTCAGTTCTTTAGTTACCCCTCAAGAACTAAAAAAAGAGCTTCCGTTAAACAATGATATTCGTGAACAAATTGCTAGTTCACGTGACGTTATTAAAAACATTATGGATGGTAAAGATCATCGCTTGGCGATTGTCATTGGCCCATGCTCAATCCATGACCCAGAAGCCGCTTTAGATTACGCACGTCGCCTTAAAGTGCTATCGGAAAAAGTAAGTGATTCACTTTACATTATTATGCGTACTTACTTTGAAAAGCCGCGCACAACGGTTGGCTGGAAAGGTCTAATTAACGATCCAAACCTTGACGGCACGTTTGATATCAACAAAGGTATGCGTATCGCTCGCAAATTGTTGGTAGACCTTTCTGAAATGGGCTTACCGCTAGCAACTGAAGCGCTGGACCCTATTTCTCCACAATACTACCAAGACTTAATTAGCTGGTCAGCAATTGGAGCTCGTACTACCGAATCACAAACTCACCGTGAAATGGCATCCGGTCTTTCTGGTCCAGTCGGCTTCAAAAATGGTACAGATGGCTCTATGACCGTTGCAGTGAATGCGATGCAGTCTGTATCACACCCACACTCTTTCTTGGGCATCAATGAAGGTGGCCAAGTTACCATCGTAAACACAAAAGGTAACGAATACGGTCACCTTGTATTGCGTGGTGGTAATGGCTTACCAAACTACAGCTCTGAGCACGTAGCGCAAAGCGAAGCCGAATTGACCAAAGCAAGTCTTAAACATAACATCATGATTGATTGCTCACACGAAAATTCAGCTAAAAAACCTGAGCACCAACCAGAAGTCGCATTGGATGCAACACGCCAAATCGTTGAGGGTAACAACTCAATTATGGGGCTAATGATTGAAAGCAACATCGGCTGGGGTAACCAAAAAGTACCTGCGAATTTGGCTGATTTGAATTACGGTGTATCCATTACCGATGCGTGTATCGACTGGGAAGCCACAGAGAAAACTTTGTTAACAATGGCCGAGACACTAAAAGACGTGTTGCCTAAGCGCTCACGTTCGTAACAACGAAACAAAATTCAGAAAGAAAAATGGAGCCTAATATTGGCTCCATTTTTGTGTGTCTTAAAAGCGCATAACTTACATTACATGAATGCGTTATCTGTCACCGTGTGATCGGTTTCGTCTTTAACGCCTTTTAGTCCCGGTACTTTTTCGATCAGGGTTTTCTCAACACCTTCTTTCAAAGTTAGGTCTACTGCACTACAACCTTGGCAACCACCGCCAAATTGAAGTACTGCTACCTCTCCGTCAATTACTTCTACTAACTTGACTTCACCACCATGGGCAGCAAGACCTGGATTGATGTCAGAATACAAAACATAATTGATTTGATCTTCAATCGGGCTGTCTGGGCTTACTTTGGGCATTTTAGCATTTGGCGCTTTAATCGTAAGCTGACCACCCATTTTTTCCGTAGCGTAATCTACAAAGGCTTCGTCTAGGAAAGGAACTGAGTTTACCTCCAAATAAACACGAAGTTTTGGTAGATCAACAAGTTCATCAGTTTCTACTACTTCGTCTGGTCGGCAGTACGCTAGGCAAGTCTCAGCATACGGTGTTCCAGGTTGTTGAATAAACATGCGCACAGCCATGCCCTCAACGCCTTGTTTGTCTAAAAGACCTGATAGGTACACTTGCGCACTGTCAGTAATCGTAATGTTCATACTCACCCTTATTGAAACGTGTGATGTTCTATATAACGCTATGGTAACCCAGTCTAAAGGCAAAACAGAAGACCTAGTAAACAACTAAGGTATTTTTCCCTAATTGAAATAAGCAATATCCGGCTGTTAGTCCATTTTTTTTTAAAGATATAGAGAAATATTCATTTTAGGAATAACGGAATTTTGTTAGATTTAACACACCTAAGAATTTATATAACAACGGTTCAGTCTTTTATGTATCAATACGACGCAATTGACCAGCAGCTAGTGGAAGAGCGTGTTGCGCAGTTTCGCGACCAAACTCGCCGCTACCTGAATAATGAGCTTAAAGAAGAAGAGTTTCTTCCTTTACGCTTGCAAAATGGCCTATACATCCAACGCTACGCGCCGATGTTACGTATCGCCATTCCTTATGGCATGGTGTCTAGCAAGCAGCTACGCCTTCTTGCTGACATCACTCGCCGCTACGATCGTGGCTATGGCCACTTTAGTACGCGCCAAAACCTGCAATTGAATTGGCCCAAACTTGAGGATGTGCCAGACATTTTAGAAGAGCTTGCAACAGTTGAAATGCATGCTGTGCAAACAAGTGGTAACTGTATTCGTAACACGACAACAGACCAATACTCTGGCGTCATTGCTGATGAAGTTGCAGACCCTCGTCCATACTGTGAACTAATCCGTCAATGGTCAACATTCCATCCTGAGTTTGCATTCTTGCCACGTAAATTCAAGATTGCTGTGTGTGCGACTGAGTCAGCAGATCGTGCAGCAGTACAAGTACATGATATCGGTCTTCAATTGAAGAAAAACGATGCCGGTGAAGTAGGTTTCAAAGTCCTTGTAGGTGGAGGTCTAGGCCGTACACCAATGATTGCAGAAACCATTAGTGATTTTATTCCTCGTACAGATTTGTTGACCTACCTAGATGCGATCATTCGCGTGTACAACCAGCACGGTCGCCGTGACAACAAATACAAAGCGCGCATTAAGATTCTTGTAAAAGCACTGGGAATTGACGAGTTCCGTAAGCGTGTTGATGCAGAATGGGAGCACTTGCGCGGCACAGAAAGCACCGTGCCTATGAGCGAGTTTGACCGTTTAGCAAGCTTCTTTACAGAACCTGCATACGAAGCCTTGGAAGATCAACCTTCTGTACTTGCTGAAAAATTAGCAGACAGCAACGCATTTGCTCGTTGGTATGAACGTAATACATTTGATCACAAGAAATCTGGATACCGCATTGTCACGCTGTCACTTAAAAAGCCAGGTCAAGCACCAGGTGATGCGACAGCAGATCAAATGGAGAAAGCGGCTAACCTTGCAGACCAATACAGCTTCGGTGAGCTACGTGTTAGTCACGAGCAAAACCTTGTCCTAGCCGATGTTCGTCAAGAACAGCTTATTGAACTATGGGAAGCAGCCAAAGAAAACGGTTTTGCGACACCTACTCTAGGCTTACTAACAGATATGATCTGTTGCCCTGGTGGTGATTACTGTGGTCTTGCAAACGCAAAATCCATTCCGATCGCTGACCAAATACAAGAAACGTTTGATAACCTTGATTATTTATACGACATTGGTGAAGTAGACTTAAACATCTCTGGTTGTATGAATGCTTGTGGTCACCACCATGTCGGCAATATTGGCATTCTAGGTGTTGATAAGAAAGGCGCAGAATTCTATCAAGTCTCTCTTGGTGGTGCTTCAGGTCATGATGCGTCCATCGGTAAGATTCTTGGCCCATCCTTTGCCCAAGAAGAAGTTGGCGGCGTAATTCAGAAAGTTATTAATGTTTACGTTGATAACCGAACCGAAGAAGAGCGCTTCATCGATACGTTCCGCCGTATCGGTATCAAACCATTCAAAGAGGCCGCTTATGCCAAAGCTAATTAAGAACGGCGAGATCGTCGATAATACTTTTGTATGGCAACAAGACGTTGATGCGTCAGCATCCGACACTACCATTGTTCCAATGCAAAAATGGTTAGATAACCAAGACAGCATTGGAAATGTTGCCGGTATCTGGATTGATGCAGGTGAAGGTGTAGAGCCTCTTGCCGGCCTTGACCTTAGCCAGTTCGAAGTAATTGGTATTAACTTCCCAAGCTTCATGGATGGACGTGGCTTTAGCTATGCCCGTTTGCTACGCGAACGTTTAAACTACACAGGTGAAATTCGCGCTCTGGGTGGCTTTATGGCCGACCAGCAAGGTTATCTAATTCGTTGTGGCTTTAACAGCTTCGAGTTTGCCGAAGACGTTAACCTCGATATCGCCTTAACACTGAACAAACCGTTCAATGTGGCTTACCAAGGCGATGTCGCTGATCCTCGCCCTATTTTCTTACGACGCGGTTAAACCGAGTTGTTCAGAAATTTAAAAGCCGAGCATTTAGCTCGGCTTTTTTGTACCATTTTAAAATCATGTATCAACGCTTGTAGGCGATTCATCCGTTACTTTTTCGAACAAACCTTCAAATCCATTATTGTAAGCATCGAAAAATGCATTGCTCACCGTATTTACAATCGCTTGCCAAGTACTGATATCTGGCTCATTTAAACTGCCAGAAAAGTTTAACTGAGTCGCCAATCGGTCAGAATCTGAATTAGTAAAAAGCTCAGCTAAACCACCTGTAATCCCCTCCCAAGCTATGCGAAAAGGGTTTTCATTCTGTTCAACTACATCTTGTTCCCAGTCAAATATATCTACATTTTTGAACAACGGCTTAACATAGCCAGTCAACCGACCATCTTTGGCCTCAAGCTCAGACACTACCTCGCCTGTTCCGCCATTAAAATCAACGCCAGCGTACGCTTTAGCAAGGTCGTTCAGCATAGGCAGACTGATTTCTTCACAATGCAGCGCCGCTACGAAGTTGGCTTTTGCAAGAGGGTCAAATTCGGCATTTATTGTCATAAGAGCATCATTTAATGCATTGGCTTTAACATCTAAACTAGCAACACGACCCGAGCTGTTCCCCACATTAGTAAGATTGGTAACAGTCGCATCTATATTATTTAGTTGAACATTTACAGGAGGGGTTGATTCAAAATTTCGGAATGCAACAGTGCCATTCTCTATTTCTACACGGTTAATTGTTATAGGTGAAAGCTCTGCTATCGTTTTGCGCCAATCATTCCCTACACCAGACTGGTCATTTTGATTGCTTTTGCTGTCCACAAAGTTCAGTTCTGGCTCATAAAATACTAAATCGGCAACAATTGCGCCTTTAAATAAAGCTGACCAACTCAAGCCAATGTCTATCTCTTTAGTTCGAAAAAAAGGCACTTTTTTTGAACCATCTACTTTAACGACATTAAGGTCGTGTATTTGATAAGCACCGCGAAAGAGGGATAAACTGACGTGATCCACATGGCCACTATAGTCGTCAATTCGTTCAAGACGTTTATTTAAAAAGCTTGTTACCCAATAAGGTAACGTAAGGTGAATTACCAGAATCAATACTCCAATGAAAGCCACCGAAGCTATCCCTACATGTTTGTATTTGGTTGTCATAATACATCTCCATGGTTGCTTAAACACCATACTGACGAATGTACTCATAGAACAATGAAGCGCGCAGAATTACTGTAAAAATCCATTTTTCACCCAAAAAATGTCGTATTAAGCAGAGTACTGTTTAAAATAAAAAAGCCGAGTGATGGGCTCGGCTTTTTTTACTTACCTAGTGCTGGCCTACAAAATAGTAATCGTAGCACCTACATATGCTCACTATTGATCACATGATAAATAGGATACAAGACATCGGCTCCAAGAATTTTTGAGCGCTCTGGTGACCACCCCACCACATCATCTGGTAGATTTTGATTGTCTTTGAATGGCATTTCTAATGTTAGCGATAAACAACGATAGGTATTACCAACCCACTTTGAAGCAACCGTTAAGGTCTCTTCTCCGTAGCGCACTTTTTCGTAGCCAATTTCATTTTGGAAATCAGGGCTGACCGCCGTAAAAATATCTTCAAAGATGGCTTCCATGTCAGCCATACGCTGATCGAAATTAGGAACACCTTCACAACCATCGACAAAATTCACTGGCAATGTTTCATCACCATGAATGTCTAAAAACAAATCAACCCCTGTCTCAGACATCTTCGTCTGTACAGCTAAAACTTCAGGGCTGCGGTCTTGTGTCGCGCGCTTCCATTCTCGATTAAGATTGACACCTTTACTATTTACCCTCAGGTTGCCATGCGCAGCACCATCTGGGTTCATATTTGGCACGACATAGAAACGACATTGATCCAACAATGCACGGGCCATCGGGTGAGACTCATCAAACAGACGTTCTAACAAACCTTCAATAAACCATTCAGCCATCGTTTCACCAGGATGCTGACGTGCAATAATCCAGATGTTCTTGGCTAACCCCTGTGTCTTACTTATCTCTAACATAGTGATATCACGACCTTCGGCCGTTTCACCAATATGATGTGTAATACAGTCTTCGTAACTTGCTGCCCAAGCCACCATATCTAAATGACGCTCATAACTATATGGCGCAAAGTAGGCGTAATAAACGCTGTCTTGCTCAGGTGTATGAGTAATTTCTAACACACCATCAATGTACTCAGTTGGCACACGAAACCAGTTCTCACGATCATACGATGCAACCGCTTGATAGTCCTCCCAACCTTCAGCAAAAGCAGCATCAGCGGCATTCTCAAAACGAATGACACATTGCTCACCCATGCCGCCTTGAAGGCGAAAATAGAACCACTGGTAGAAGTCAGAGTGTGTATCTTTGGGGATATTTACTCTAATATTGTCCGGCTCCGTGGCGTCGATTACATCAATATTACCGCCATCAAAGAAACTGCTGATTTTGAGTCGGCTAGTCATTCATTCTTCCTTAACGTTAGGCTGTTAAATTACATTATGGCAAGTTTACCGATATTCATAAGCGCTGTCGCTAACTCAACAGACGAACCGCACTTTCCAATACTAATTACTTGGTCGACACACGATGGACAAGTGAAAGAAGTATTGGTTACACCCGATGACGAATGGCTTCATAGTCACGCCATTGAACCTAATATACAAAATTTAGATGAACAACAACTCTACGAATTCGGCTACGAAGCTCAAGATATTTTGACCGAATGGGCAACCGAACTTGATACAGACACAATGTATGCTATCGATGCCGAAATCGTTGAAATCTTAATCGAGACCTTATATGACACAAAAGGCCTAGAACCTTCTTTTGAAATCAACTCAATTGAACAATGGTTTAGCGAACGTGACGTCAATATTCATCAAGCACGTGAAGAGCAAGGTGAACATACGCCTCTGCAATTACTGAGCCCTGATGAACAAATTATGAGCCTACTGCAAATTGCCGCCAACCATGATCTACTTGATTTGAGCGCATTAGAAACTGACGACTCGTAAAACAGCGCTTAAAATAACGAACATAAACGGGGTGCTATAGCGCCCCGTCGTGTATGTCTCTAGAGTGAAGTCAGTTTTAATTATTCTAGGAATCGTAATGAAAGACATTCTTCCAGACCTATGTGACCTTTACCCTAACCACATTCAAATTGCCGAGCCTATTTTTCAGGATTATGGTGGTCGCGACCATTTCCACGGTGAAGCGGTAACCGTTTATTGTTTTGAAGATAACAGCCGTGTCCGTGAACTTGTGCAAACATCAGGCAAGGGCAAAGTTCTTGTCGTCGATGGCGGCGGAAGTAAGCGTCGCGCTTTGCTTGGAGATATGCTCGCCGAGAAAGCAGCGAGTAATGGCTGGGAAGGCATTGTCATTCATGGGGCGATTCGCGATGTGGTTGCACAGTCCCAAGTTCCGTTAGGCCTTAAAGCCATTTGCGCCAATCCAATGCCGACTGAGAAAAAAGGGCTTGGGGAAGTCGGTAAGACACTTTCATTTGCCGGCATTACGATTTCCAATGGCGACCACATCTATTGTGATCGCAATGGCATTTTGGTTGCCAAGCAACCTTTAGCGCTCCCCTAATTGAACTCAAAATACTAGGCAACGGCAGCAATACTTTTTGCGAGAATAAACGACAAAAAAGGGGAAGCATAGGCTTCCCCTTTAACCATCACACTAGGTGAAAAGCTCTGCTGAACAGCAGACTACCCTAAAGATAGTCCAATTGGTAAGGTTTCGCCAACCAACTTAGACAGTTCAAAATCACTCAACTCTGAGGAAGACGCCTCCAGCCGCTGTAGCCACTGAGCTGGGCATTTATCTTTTCTAAGTTTGTCAGACACTTTTTTTCGCAAAGCGCTCAGCTCTTGCGACGCTTCATCAGCCGTCAGCTGAACCATCAATACAGCCGCAAGTCCAGCTTGCTTACGCTTTTTCCAGTCTTCTCTCAACGCTTCTTGGGTAAGCTTTATTGCCACTTTTTCATCAAGTCGATTCTGCTCATTATGGATCAACAGACGTCGTGAAGCCAAACGACCTACCGACCACCAAGCCGTGTCTGGCTCCGATGATTTTTTAAGACGCTTAGACAGCCAATCAATACTTTCAAGCTTACGCTCGGTCGGTAATTTCTCTAGGGCGCCAACCATCCGAATCATGTCATCACTTGATTTTGTTGCTAACGCTTTTTGCTTATCTCGTGATCGCTGACCTGAGGGCGAATAATATTGCGCAAACTGCTTATAAAGGCTCTCTTGGGTTGCAACAGACAATCCGCCCGCAATACGTCGATAAAGCGTCCAGTGCTGTCCCCAAACAGGGGCTTGATCATGCTTAGGGCCTTGTTTAGTAGCATTAAATGTCTGTTCAACACGTGCCTCGTCCCCCATTGCGCCATAACCTGGACGCAAACAAAACCCGATAAGTTGCAACCACTGGCGCTCGTGCTGAGGCGACTTTGTACGGCCACCTTTAACCGCCAACAATTTATCTACCAAGCGGCGAGATGTCGCTAAGCTCCACTCATCACGGTCACCTAACAAACGATCAAGATCTTGTTTAAGAGCTTTAACCAAGTCTGGATACTCTTTTTGGCCAGCGGCAGAAAAACACTTCACTAAGTGCTCTTCCGCTTGTCCCATGCTCTGGTGCAGTTGGCCTTCTTGATCATTTTCAGATTGCTCTTGTGTGGCCTTAGCAACGCCAAAATGCAACGTCCATTGATCGTTCAACTTTGCCGAGCGCAACGATACCTCAAGCACACCGACTTCGGTCATGGTCGCGGCAAGATTTACTTCGACTGACAACGAATCACTCGAACCGTCCAGCTCAGTCACCAAATTAGAAACAAAGTGTAAACCTGCTTCATCCGATTTCAGTTCACCTACATCACAACTTAGGTGGTCATCACAGCGATAAAGTGGAAACTGAACCTGTTCCCCCATCTTTACGCTAAATGTTTGATCAAGCTCTACCAACTCTTCTTTCGATGTGCCTTTTGGGAGCAAACCTAAAAATTGCCCATCCGCAAGCTTTAGCAACAAACTGTGCGGCACCCCACTTTCAATGCGCTCTGATTCACCAGCCAGTGCTCGCAAATACTGAGCTGCACCTTTTGCGACCGCATCATTCGGCTCAGAAGCATCGCATATCACTAGCGGCTGCTCTGACCAATTGTTCAATTGTCTCAATACGCGCTGCTTTAACAACGGGCTGTTAAACAAACCGCCATTAAACAACACCACGTCAGGCATTGAAGAACCTGTCGCGTTGCGAATCTCATTTTCATGGGCACGCAAAAAAGCCGCTAAGTGTCGTGTAAAAGCGGCATCATTCTCATAGGGCAAACCTAATGTATGTACGGCATAGTCACTTTTTAGAACCTCTGCAGTGATGGTCTCCATCGGCAAGAAGCCAGATTCCACTTGCTCCACTAGCTGAGCGCGATCAACCGTGAATTTCTGAGAGCCACCAATCAGTCTACTACCGCCACCCAATACCGTTAGAGTGACCGATTCAGGCGCATCCTCGCTGAGTAGAGACTCTTTGGCTTTACGGGTTTGTTGAACCAATGCCGCTAAACGAGACGCTGACAAGGCTGAAATTTGACGAGGATCGAGTTGATAAGCCAACGCTTGATCTAAGTTATCCCCCCCTAACAGCAAATGATTACCTACCGCAACACGCTTAAGCGTGGTTTTCCCATGACTCGTTTGACCAATACGTACCAAACTAAAATCCGTCGTCCCACCACCGATATCAACGACAAGCAGCATCTTTCCTCGCGCTAAGACATCTAAGTTGTCCTGATCGCGAATAAAGTGATAACACGCTGCTTGTGGCTCTTCTAACAGATATAAATCACCGTAATTGGCATTTCTAGCGGCTTCTAACGTTAATGCACGAGCTTCCTCATCGAATGACGCTGGCAAGGTCAATGCAACATCTTGATGCTCTAATAAATTTTTCGGAAAAGCGTGATTCCACGCTTTACGGATATGCTCCAGCAACAAGGTACTTGCTTGCAAAGGACTAATCTGACGAGCAGATTCTGTCCCCCATGGCAAAATCGCTTGACGGCGATCCACTTGTCGGTGACTCAACCAACTTTTAGCACTCTGAATCAACTGTCCAGAGCGTCGTTGACCAAGCTCTAAAGCACCATGACCCACAATCAAATCAGTAGCTTGGCCTCGCCAAGGCAAAACAGGCTCGATCTTGCCCACTTCGTCTTTGGCGAGTAAGTAAATAGCGCTAGGAAGCCGCGTAGAAGGACGAACTGTACCATCCGCCATAAATTGCGGTATGTCCAAAAGTTTGGGCTCTGTCTCGCCCGCCGCAAGGTAGGAAACCACACAGTTCGTGGTTCCCAAATCAATACCAATACGATATCGAGCGTTTGACATTAAGACTCCCTAACTTGGAATTCGATGGTCCATACCAAATCTGATTTTACGTCATGGGCTTGCAGTAGTAACAACCCAAGCTCTGTTACACGAGAAGATAAACAGACACGTACCATATCACCTTCTTGGTAATGACCCGCATCCAGCGCAATCGATAAGGGGCTCAATTCACGCAACGCAGGCACAGAGAATGAAGACGTGACTTTGCCTAATGTATCGACGTCAGCATTTTGCGATTGGAAGAAGCGAAAGATCACCGACTCACCCACGACTAATGAAAACTCATTAGGCAGCATTTGCTCATCTGAGCCTTCTTCAAGACCAAAAGGGGCGACACATAATGCGTCGACAGGAGGTGCCATGCCTGGAATAGCAGGCATAGGACTAGCAACGCCAATGTAATAATTGGCCGCTAAACCACTTTTAACTTTAACACCGCCCTCTTGTTGCACTTTCTCATAGAAAGCAGCACCTTTGGCCACAGCATAGTCAAGGTGTGCAGGCGTGAGCATAGTCAACTCAGTATGCTCACCTAACATTTCCTGTAAGCGCTGCTCCAGCAAATCACGAATAGGCTTAGCGTTAAACACACCACCGTTCAGCAGTACCTTATTAGGAACCACTTCAACCGTTGCTAAAAACTCTGAAATATGACGTGTAATTGCAGGATCGGCTTCGTAATCTAGGTTAATTGCTGCGAAACCTGAGCGCTGACCAGGTTGAGCGCGCTCACCTAGCGTTACCGCAGGAAAAAAGCCTTCAAGCAATTGCTGCTGAACGTCCGCTTGCGTCAGGGTCGCTTTGATACTGTTATTAAACAAACTGCGGCCACGACTCGGAACAACAACGGAGGCTTCTGCAATCTCTTGATTACCGAGCAAGCGCTCCTTGGCTTCGCGACAGGCTTGCGTCAAACCAGAGATCTGCCATGGCTCCAATTGAGTGCCTTGCTGCGCTAATTGCCCTGCTAGGTGGTAAGTTAGCGTCATATCCATGTTGTCACCACCCAACAGGATGTGACGACCTACAGCAACACGCTCAAGACCTAAACTGCCGTCTTGATCAACCGCTTGAATCAAAGATAAATCGGTTGTCCCCCCACCTACGTCCACAACTAAGATGTGATCATCAACGTTTAACGAGTCAGTCCATTTTGGCTGGTCCGCTAACCAGGCATAGAACGCGGCCAATGGCTCTTCGATTAAACGCGCACGCAATCCAGCATTTTGAGCGGCATTTTCCGTAATGCTTCGAGCTGCAGGATCAAACGATGCTGGCACAGTAATGACTACATCTTGGTCTGCCATCGGCGCATTCGGGAATGCGTAATTCCAAGCGTTAACAAGGTGCTCTATATACCATTGAGTGACTTGAGCAGGAGAGACTTTCTCAACTTCTTCGAGTGCATCCACCGGTAAAACATGTTCGTCCGCGTTCACGCGCGTATGGCACAACCAGCTTTTCGCACTTTGCGCCATACGTCCCTGAGACTTAGCGCCTAATTCACGAGCGAGTGCTCCGATAACCACATCGACATTGCCCCATGGCAATTGTCGATCACTCTCTAAAAATTCTGTTGCATGCGGAAAATAGGCAAAAGATGGTAACAAGGCCAACTCTTCAACACGACCAGCCGCCGTAAGCTGAGGAATATTAAGTTGCTTTAACGTTGCATCATCACCCTGTTCAGCATAGAAAATTGCAGAGTGTGTTGTTCCTAAATCGATACCAATAAAATATTGTGACACTTAAACCTCCACTTCCGCAGGCGCCAAAATGTGTAGGCTCTCGGTATTGGTAACTTTGGGTAAATTGGTTGCAGTGACTTGCCAGCCTGGGTGAATCAATGTCCCTGCGTAAGGGCCATCACCTTGAACTCGTCCTTCTAGCTTGATCGACTTCGGATCATAGTCCGCAGCTACTTCCACACGACTGTTTTCTGGTGAACCATTAACAACATCGACAGTGAAATATTGACTAACCACTTTGGCACAACCGGCATGAATTTGACGTGCAGCCGCACCGACGTCTTCATCGCTGTAGCCATCCACACTTTCTTTCACAAAATCGATAAAACGTGCTTCTTGTTGCAACAACTGTAGGAGTTGCAACGCACCGTCTTCATTTACGGTATCAAGTTTAGGGGCCTGAACTTCTACTTCTTTGATGACTTCAACTGTTTTAGTCACCACCTCAGGTTCAACTTCTGACGCAAACTTATGACCATCACTTACGGCTGAGCATCGTGCTGCGTATTGACCATTACCCATGTACTTAAAAAACTGGCCGAACGCGCCAAAAAAGCGCGTTACAAAGCCTATTGATTTAATTTCATCTGCCATTTTGTTTATCCGTTTTGCATTTCTTCTAACTCGACCCAGCGCTCCATCGCATTTTCGAGTGCTTGTTCTGTTTCGCTCAGCTTAGCAAGCGTCGCTTGAACCTTTTCAGGGTCGCCAGCATAAAAATCTGCAGACGCTGTTGTATCAGTCAACGTTTCAAGTTGCTGCTCTAATTGCGCAATCTGTTCAGGCATTCCGTCTAATTCACGCTGTAATTTATAACTAAGCTTATTCTTTGGCTTAACTGGCTCAGGCGCTTTCTTAGGAGCTTCAACTTTCTTCTCAACTTTCACCGGTTTCTCTACTTCAGCACTGGACTCATCTGGGAACTTGCCTCCTTGACGAATCCAATCTTCGTAACCACCTACATATTCTTGCACCACACCATCCCCTTCGAAGGCGATTGTGCTAGTTACCACATTGTCCAAGAAAGCACGGTCATGGCTCACCAACAATAACGTACCGTCATAGCTCATAAGCAATTCTTCTAAAAGCTCGAGTGTTTCAACATCCAAATCATTAGTTGGCTCATCCATTACCAACAAGTTCGCAGGACGTGTAAACAGCTTGGCTAATAAAACACGATTTCGCTCTCCACCAGACAAGGCCTTAACAGGTGTTCGAGCGCGCTCAGGTGGGAATAAGAAATCTTGAAGATAACCAATGATGTGTCGATTTTGACCATTGATTTCAATCGTGTCTTTGCCTTCACCGACATTGTCCGCAACTGTTTTCTCTGGGTCTAATTGATCACGAAGTTGATCAAAGTACGCAATATCAAGCTTAGTGCCTTGACGCACCGAACCGGAATCCGGCGATAACTGACCTAATAAGATTTTTAAGAAGGTACTTTTACCACAACCATTAGGGCCAATCAGACCAATACGATCACCACGGCTCACGATCAGATCCATTGGTCGCAAAATAACTTTATCAGCAAAAGAGTGCGCGACTTGGGTAAACTCCGCCACCAATTTACCGGATTTGTCTTTGCTTTCCAGCGCCATTTTAGCCGCACCTTGGCGGTTGATACGCTCTTTACGCTCTTCACGTAAGGCTTTCAAAGCTCGTACACGTCCTTCATTACGGGTACGACGTGCTTTGATCCCTTGGCGAATCCATGTTTCTTCTTCCGCTAATCGCTTATCAAATAACGCATTCGCACGCTCTTCTTCTTCCAATAGCTTTTCTTTGAAATCCAAAAAGCCGGAAAGCGTGCCAGAAAAAGACAATATATTACCGCGGTCTAATTCGATAATGCGGTTAGCCAAATTTTCTAGGAAGCGACGGTCATGGGTAATAAATAAGATCAAGCCGCGAAATTGCTTTAGTTGTCCTTCCATCCATTCGATTGTTGGTACATCTAAATGGTTAGTTGGCTCATCTAAAAGTAAAACATCAGGATTGGACAGCAATGCTTGAGCAAGGATAACTCGGCGACGCCAGCCCCCCGACAACTCAGACATCAATTTGTCTGCGGGTAGCGCTAAACGTTGAATCATATGATTCACACGTTGATCCAGATCCCAGCCTTGACGTTTATCCAGCTCGTTTTGAATGTGCGCCATTTCGTCATGGTGCGCATCATCATAATTCTCCAGCAGTTCATTGTAACGTTGCATTAGAGCATGCAAGTCGCCACCGCCTTCGCTGACAATTTCACGAACCGTTTTATTGTTTGCCGCAGGTAATTCTTGAGGAAGCTGAGCGACACGCATGCCACCTTCAACACGAATCACACCTTCATCCGGGATCACTTCACCGGCAATGATTTTTAAGAATGTGGATTTACCAGCGCCATTGCGACCAATAATGGCCACGCGCTCTCCAGCTTCCGCTGAAAAGCTGACTTTATTTAGTAACGGATTGTGGCCAAAAGCCACACTCACTTGGTCGAGTGTTAATAAACTCATAGAATTCCGTAAATACAGGGTCAATTTAGTGGCATCATGTTATCACTGTTCGCCGTGGAGTTTTAACAAAAGCCGCGTTTTTACGTTGATTTTTAATCAATTTCCTAAAATCCAAACGACTAATTTAAGCCACTATATAGGTTCCTTTGACGCCATCTATATTTTTTAGTCATAAAAGTCTGTCAGAATCCTATATAAGCCGCTTATAATTTGCACAAAATAATAGCCATAGCTTATTTGATGGAGTTCAGCATGACGAGCAAACTAAAACAGGGGCCTATTTTAGCAGTAGGCATTGCTGTAATAGCGATTACATGGATGTTTATCGGAGGCCATGGCATAACACACGCTCAATCAAGCCAAGTCAATGAATCTCAAACGAATCAAAACACCCCTGATAATGAACCAATCAAATCTGCCACTTCTTCCCCCTTCAAAGTGCAGACACAAATTAGCAATGCGCAGACAATACAAGATGCGTTGCAGTTGAGTGGTCAAACAGAAGCTAATCACACTCTTTCTATTACTGCTCAAAGCTCTGGCCGTGTAACCTCAGTAAATGCCAAACAAGGTGACACTATTCAATCTGGTGCCAATCTAATAACAATTGATGATCGTGCTCTTCGCTCTAAAATCCAATATGCTGAAGCATTGATCAAACAAAACACCTTAGAACTCGAAGGGATAAAACGCCTTACATCACAAAAACTAACATCAGATGTTAGCGTTGCTTCTGCTGAAACTAAATTAGCAAATGCGAAAGCGAATTTAACTTCACTTCAAATAGATCTTGAGAACCACCATATTAGCGCACCTTTTTCCGGCTTTATTAATAATATGTCCATTCAAACTGGCCAGTGGTTAAATGCCGGTGAACTCGTTGCAGAGGTCATTGATTTATCACCTTTGAAGATTACTGCGAACGTTCCACAAATCGATTTAGCAAATATCAGCCTAGATCGTCCTGTTGCTATTGAAATCAACGGTGGTCATCGTGTTATGGGCAACATTCAGTTTATCAGTAAACTCGCAGATTCGCGGACGCGTACCTTTCCAATCGAAATTGAAATTCCAAATTTAGATAGCAGCATTTCAGCAGGACTGAGCACAACCATACAAATCCCCCTATCGGAAGCCTTAGCTCACAAACTATCTCCTGCTTTATTGAGCATAAGTGAAGACGGCCAAATGTCTGTTAAAACTGTTTCAGATAACAATCTTGTTGAAGTTCATGAGGTCGTCGTGGTTCGTTCTGAACGGAGTCATGTCTATGTAAAAGGTCTGCCTGATACCGTTAAGTTGATTACAACAGGACAAGGGTTTGTTAATGCAGGCGATAAAGTCGAAGTGCAACCTGTTGAGGATAATGATAAGTCATGAATGCCATCATTAATGCCGCCCTCTCTCGTTCACGAACCGTTTTATTGTTGTTCGCACTAATTATTATTTCAGGTACCGTTTCTTATATTGAGATTCCGAAAGAAAGCACCCCTGATATCACCATACCTATGGCTTATGTCTCTGTTTCCTTAGAAGGTATTTCACCCGAAGACTCTGATAGTCTTTTAGTGCACCCGCTTGAACAAGAGCTACGCAGTGTAGAAGGGCTCAAAGAGATTCGTTCGACTGCTTCTGAAGGTCATGCATCACTTATTTTAGAGTTTCTCTCGGGTGTCGACATCGATCAAGCCATCATAGATACCAAAGACAAAGTAGATCGTGCCAAAAGTGAGCTCCCTAGTGATGCCGATGAACCCACTGTTACAGAGATCAATTTATCGACCTTTCCGGTCATTCGAATCAATCTGTACGGCAACCTAGAGTTTGCCACTTTAAGTCGCATTGCTAACCGCCTTCAAGACGATATTGAATCTGTTGAAGGTGTACTAGAAGCGAAAATAAGCGGTGATCGTGAGCAACAAGCGGAAATTATCATTGATCAGGAAAAGATAGATAGCTACGAATTGTCGTTAAGTGAAGTAGCAACATTACTGTCTTCAAACAACCGTTTGGTTGCAGCTGGTAATTTGGATACTGGCGCAGGACGATTTCCTATCAAGGTCCCAGGACTTCTGAAAACCGAGCAGGACATTATGAATTTGCCGGTGAAAGTTTCTGATCATCAAATTGTACAACTGAAAGACATTGCCGTGGGTGAGCTTACATTTGAAGATGCCCACAGTTTTGCACGAGCAAATGGTCAGCCAAGCATTACACTCGCGGTATCAAAGCGTGTAGGAGCCAACATTATTGATACCATTGATGCGGTTAAACACGTTGTGAAGCAGAGCCAATCCAATTGGCCTAACGATTTACAATACAGCATTACTCAAGACCAATCCGAAGAAATCGAAACCTCACTAAACGACCTGTTTAATAATGTGTTAGCGGCGACTTTATTAGTGATGTTTGTCATCGTTTGGGCGCTGGGGTTACGCTCCGCCATTCTTGTCGGCCTTGCTATCCCCGGCGCATTTTTAACAGGCATTCTGTTACTCAATATACAGGGCTTCACTATTAACATGGTGGTTCTGTTCGCGCTTATCCTCAGCGTTGGCATGTTGGTAGACGGCGCCATTGTTGTCATAGAGTATGCTGACAGAAAGTTAGCGGAAGGTCACACTAAACAACAAGCGTATGGTGAAGCCGCCAAGCGCATGGCATGGCCTATTATCGCCTCCACGGCTACGACCATTGCGGTCTTTATGCCACTAATGTTTTGGCCCGACATTGTCGGCGAATTTATGCGTTACTTACCTATTACTGTAATTGCCACGCTAGCGGCTTCACTTTTGATGGCGCTCATTCTCCTTCCTACCCTAGGTGCGATTATTGGTAAAAGTAACCCTAACGATAGCACTCTTATGGCCGCGCCAGAACTACACGAGAGAAGTGACCTGACAAAGTTAACGGGTCTTGCAGGTATGTATGGTCGCTTGCTAACACGCTTAGTAGAACACCCTGTTCTAGTACTTTTAACGGCTATTTTAATGCTTATCGCGTCTGTTTTTTTATATGTAAGCTTCGGCAAGGGCGTTGAATTCTTCCCCAATGTTGAGCCTGAAGTTGCCAACTTGGAGGTTCGTGCTAGAGGCGATTTAGCGTTAGCTGAAAAAGATGCCTTAGTCCGTCAAGTGGAACTTAAAATACTGCCATTCAAAGAATTAAAAAGTGTTGTTAGCACCACTTACAGCACACCGCCTAATAATGGTTCAGCCGATGCCATCGGCACCATCACTATGGAATTCATTGACTGGCACGAGCGCCGACCAGCGAGCAAAATTTTAGAGGAGGTTCGACAACAAGCTCAATTGATCGCAGGCATTAAAGTCACAACAGTAGTAGAACAAGGTGGCCCTCAATCTGGCTCAGATATTGAGCTACAGCTATCTTCTAACTTTAGCTCTGTGCTTAATGATTCTGCTGATCAAATCGTATCGGAACTACAAAATCAGCCTGAAATCATTTCAGTAAGCGATGATCGCTCTCTTCCTGGCATAGAGTGGCGATTAGAGATCGACCGAGCAGAAGCAAGTAAGTATAACGTCAGTGTTGATATGCTTGGCAATGTAGTTAAGTTAGTCACCACAGGCATCACTCTGGGAGATTTCCTTCCTGATGGCGCGGAGGACAAAATTGATATCGTACTCCGATTCCCTGAAAATGAGCGGACATTAGATCAGCTTGATCAGCTTCATATTACAACTGCTCTTGGGGTCGTTCCCATCAGTAATTTTGTCAAGCGTGTCGCCGCACCTAAACAAGGCCACATTCATCGAGTAGATGGAAAACGTGCCATCAAAATATCTGCCGACGTTAAAGATGGACTGGTGGTCGATCAAGTGATCCAAGGTTTTAAAAACAAACTTGAAAAAGCCGACCTGCCAGAAGACCTTACTTATGAATTTCGGGGCAATACTGAAGAACAACAAAAAGCAGGTGTTTTCTTAACCAAGGCCTTTGGCGTGGCATTTTTTATAATGGCCATCATTCTTGTCACCCAGTTTAATAATTTCTATCAGTGTTTGTTGATTTTAAGCGCCGTATTATTTTCAACAATGGGTGTGTTTTTAGGACTATTAATCAAGAGTGAACCATTTGGTATTGTAATGAGTGGCGTGGGCACGATTGCATTAGCTGGGGTCGTTGTGAACAACAATATCGTTTTGATCGATACATTTAATGGTCTAAAGGCGCTAGGCCTATCCACAAAAGAAGCAGCTATACGTACCGGCGTACAACGTTTAAGACCCGTTTTATTAACCACAATAACGACTGTACTCGGCCTACTACCGATGGTATTCCAGCTGAACATTGATTTCATTCACCAAGAATTAAGCGTCGGCGCCCCCTCTTCACAATGGTGGACACAACTATCAACTGCCATAGCTGGTGGGCTTGCGTTTGCTACGCCGTTAACACTTTTATTAACGCCTTGTTTATTGGTGCTTGGCGCACGAAAACTAAATAAGTCTTGATTATGTAAACAATAAGTACAAAAACTTACATTTTAAACTTGTGGTGTGTTTATGCCCTATACATAATGGGTTTATTCTTTCGTTAAAATTAGGCAGTTACATCGATGGATTTTGCATCATTTATAGGAATAATATCTGGTATCGCTTTAATCGTTTCCGCCATTTTTCTTGGCAGCAGTGATTTTACAATATTTGTTAATATACCAGGCATCATGATTGTTATTGGTGGCACCATAGCCGCCACACTACTTACATTTCAGTTCAAGGACACGATGGCTGCCTTAAGAGCAATGTTCATTGTTTTTGCTCAAGACAAGCAAGACCCTCAAGCTATGATTCAAACTATGCTGCAGTTGACAAAAATTGCGCGTCGTGAGGGCTTAATTGCCTTGAGTCGTGTCGATGCTGATTCTCCCTTTTTAAAGCGTGCTCTCGCCATGGCGTCTGATGCTTCAGACGAAGACTACATTCGAAATACACTCCAAGCCGACATAGACTCTCTCAAAATGCGTCATTACGTCGTACAAGATGTGTTTAAAAAAATGGGCACTTACGCACCTGCCTTCGGTATGCTTGGGACACTGATCGGCTTAATTCAAATGCTTTCTCAATTGGATGACCCTGAAACGATTGGCCCTTCTATGGCTGTCGCACTATTAACCACATTTTATGGTTCTTTACTTGCTACCGTTATTTTCAATCCAATTGCAGGCAAACTAAAAGCAAGAACTATTCTAGAGATTCAAACACTTGAAATCATTCGCGATGGTACTGTCAGCTTATTAGGCAGTAACAATTACCTTGCAGTATACGAACGACTTTCTTCTTACATCCCAGCGCACCAGCGCAAACCTGCGGGAATGGGCGGAGATTAGCCATGTCTGACCCTTTATTTGAAGATGAAGAAACCGCTGGCTGGATATTTACCTTTGCAGACTTAATGTCATTGCTACTGGTTTTTTTCATCTTGCTTTACAGCTTATCTAGAATGACAGAAACCACCCTAGTGGCCGCTCTTTCGTCCATTCAGATCGCTCTGAATAGTAATGGTGCACTTGTTCGTCAAGAGCCGCTTAAGTACTCAGGTGGCGGCACAGAGACCATCAAACCTGCTGAGCCTCAAATGGCAACCAACGAACAAATCACATACGCAAAAGATCCTATTGATGAAGAAGTTCGTGAGGAAGTAAACGAAATTGCCAATGATGTGATGAGCAAATTTGTAGCCAATAACCTCGAGAGCCAAGTCGCTGTATTTGAAGACGGTGAAAAAATAACTATCCGAATCGATGGTCAATCATTATTTGAATCGGGTGAGTCAGACATTCTTTACAGCGCCGAACCCATATATGAAACATTGCTGGGCATTTTCAACAGGTATCCTGATTACAACATCAATATCAAAGGACATACCGATAACATCCCTATTCGTACTGCTCGCTTTCCAAGCAACTGGGAACTGTCTGCCATCCGAGCTACCACAACCTTGCGCTACTTTTTGGAGAACGACATTCCACCAGAAAGAATGACTGCCACAGGGTATGCTGACAGTATTCCATTAGTTCGCAATGATACCGAAGAGCATCGCGCACTAAATCGTCGTGTCGAGTTTGTCTTACAGCGAGATAAAGACAAACCCATAAATGGTGATAAATAGAATATGCAGAATTTCATTGGTTTAATGAGAGCGCCTAGATGAGTGGCGATCAAAACTTTGAATATCAATCAAGCGAACGTCGCAATGCTGTTAGGGTCATTCCAAAAGGACATACACTAACATTTGATGGTGGTATATATAAGCTTGACTGCATTGACATCAGCATGGATGGTGTCGCCCTAGCAAGTGATCTAGATTTAGCTATTGAAGCCGGAGAGCAAATCGCGTTTATTATGGACGAAAATGATCGTGTCATCGGCCAGGTTAAGGCAAAACTTATTTATAAGAAGCCTGGTCGTTCTGGCTGGTTGTTTACTGCCATAGAAGAGCAAGTCTCCGAATTTATCGACGAACTAGTACTTGAAACTCAAAAATCAGTACTACGTACAGCAGCATCTACAAGGCGAGTAGAACAAGAAAAAATTATTTTAGATCAAGAAGACGAATAACAAACAACTTGATCACAAAAAAGAGCAGACTGAGCTGCTCTTTTTTTATTCGCTAAAACCTTTGCTTTATACTTGTGCCAAAGCTTGTTCAACATCAGCAATAATATCGTCGATATCTTCAAGACCAACCGAAAGACGAATTAGCCCTTCTTTGATGCCTGCTTTTTCTTTTTCATCGTCTGTCAAGCGACCATGTGTTGTGGTTGCTGGGTGAGTTACAAGTGTTTTAGTGTCACCTAGATTACCAGTTATAGACATCAAATTAACATTATCGATAAATGTCCACGCGGCGTCTCGCCCACCCTCCAATTCGAATGATAAAACACCACCAAAGTCTTTTTGCTGCAATTTGGCTAGCTCATGGTATTTGTGAGAAGGCAAGCCGCCATAGTTAACTTTAGTCACCTTAGGGTGCTTATCTAAATACTCCGCTAACGCCATAGCATTAGCAGAATGCGCCTTCATGCGGAGACTCAACGTCTCCAAGCCATTCAGTAACACCCAAGCGTTGAAGGGGCTCATTGCTGGTCCAGCACTTCGCATAAAGGCGACAAATTGACCAACAATGTCTTTTGAAGCAATCAGCGCTCCACCTAAACATCGACCTTGCCCATCGATAAATTTCGTCGCTGACTGCATAACGATATCAGCACCTTGTGTCAGTGGGTTTTGCAATGCCGGAGTAGCCAATACAGTATCAACACAAAGCAAAGCACCTTGTTTATGAGCAAGCTCAGACACCTTTACTACGTCAACCACTTCATATAATGGGTTGGACGGTGTCTCAAAATAGCACAACCGTGTGTTGCTATCGATTTCACGCTCCCAAGCTTCATAATCTGTTGCATCTACATAGGCTATTTCAACATTGTATTTAGCCATGTAAGCATTGAAAAATTTAACCGTTGAGCCAAAAATATTGCGCGAGCAAACCACCTTATCGCCTGCTTTCAACAATGAATAACCCAACGTCATTAAAGCTGCCATCCCTGATGAAGTCGCAATCGCAGCCTCACCTTTTTCAAGAGCCGCCAAGCGCTTTTCAAACATCTCAACAGTAGGATTAGTAAAGCGTGAGTAGACATTGCCCTCTAGCTCGCCGCAAAATTTCCCGGCTGCTTCCGCTGCGCTGGAATAAGCAAAGCTTGAGGTCATGAAAATCGCTTCGCTATTTTCTTGCTCTTGGGTTTGACGAATACCCGCTCGAACGGCGAGCGTAGCATCTTTATATTCAGACATAGGTCACTCCAAGTTGACTCTTTAAAAACAACTAAGCCAGGTATTATACCTGGCTTAGTATCAGCAAAAACAAACGTTCACTAAGCCAATGAATCACATTGGATGCATTAGATCATTGTTTGTCGCATTCTCAGCAGAGGATTTGCTTGAATCACTTCGAGCATCTGCAAGATTTTGTAGATAAGCGGCATCAATGTTGCCAGTAATATAACGGCCGTCAAATACAGAGGTATCAAATTCACGCACATCTGAATGTTTTTCATCAATACAAGCTGCAATCAAATCATCCAAATCTTGGAAAATCAAGCGATCCGCTCCGATCAACTTACAGATTTCATCAACATTGCGATCATAAGCAATCAATTCCGTAGCAGCAGGCATATCAATACCATAAACATTAGGGTATCGAACTTCTGGTGCCGCCGACGCTAAATACACTTTCTTAGCACCTGCTTCACGAGCCATCTCAATGATTTCTTGACTTGTAGTTCCGCGGACAATTGAGTCATCAACCAGCAATACATTTTTGTCTTTAAACTCAAATGGCACTGGATTCAACTTTTGGCGGACTGATTTCTTACGAACCGTTTGACCTGGCATAATAAACGTACGCCCAATATAACGATTCTTCACTAAGCCTTCGCGGAATGGAATATTTAGCTCTTGCGCAATCTGCAATGCAGCAGTACGACTCGTATCAGGAATAGGAATAACAACATCAATATCATGATCTGCCCATTCGCGCTTAATTTTCGCAGCTAACCGATCACCTTGGTTGATACGAGCTTTATAAACCGAAATATTGTCGATCACAGTGTCCGGACGAGCAAAGTATACATACTCAAACAAACATGGACGCGGCACCTTAGCCTCCGTGCACTGACGTTGATGTACAGTATGTTTTACATCAAAGAAAAGCGCTTCGCCTGGGCGGATATCACGTTCAATTTTGAAACCTGCTGCATCCAGCGCAACGCTTTCAGAAGCAACCATGTACTCAGTACCGTTTTCAGTTTCTTTTGATCCATAGATAAGCGGACGAATACCGTCTGGATCGCGAAACGCAAGAATACCGTATCCAGTGATCAAAGCGACAACAGCATAACCACCTTCAATACGCTTATAAACACGCTCTAAAGCATTGAATATATCTTCAGGCGTTGGAACGAGCTTACCTTCTTCATGTAACTCATGAGCCAATACATTTACCAACACTTCTGAATCAGATGTTGTGTTGACATGACGTAAATCTGACTCAAAAACTTCTCGCTTTAGCTTGGCAGTGTTGGTCAAATTGCCATTATGGGCAAGAGAAATACCATAAGGAGAGTTCACGTAAAACGGCTGTGCTTCAGCTGAACTCGATGTACCAGCAGTTGGATAACGTGCGTGTCCAATACCGATATTACCGTGAAGCTTCTTCATGTGTCGTGTGCGAAACACTTCACTTACTGGACCGTTATCTTTACGCAAGCATAATAATCCATTATGGCTTGTAACCATTCCCGCAGCGTCCTGACCGCGATGCTGAAGAACCGTAAGAGCGTCAAAGATGGCTTGATTAACCATCGACGTGGCTACTACACCAACGATACCACACATGTATATATACCTCGTGATTAGGGGAAACGACTTTGCCGTCTATTTAACACTTCACACAAATGTGTGATTAACTATTTAAAGTACGTTCGATAAGAGAAGAGTCAAATGCCTCACTCCCCTTGCCTAACATCTCACGTACCCAATCTTTTAATACAACAAGTTGCGGAACAAGCTGAGAAGACTTCCACATATCGGACTTCTCAACAGCAGGACTCAAGCTCAAAAGAGAGATAAAAGCCACCACAATCAGCGCACCTCGAACAAAACCAAATAACATACCAATCACACGATCGGTACTACTTAAACCGGTAGCATGCACTAACGAGCCTAAAACAAGACTGACCAATGCACCAATCACTAATGTCACGACAAACAACCCAATAAACGCAACAATGTAACGTATTTGATCATTTTGAACTTGATCAATTAACAAGGACTGTAAAGGTGTAGTGAACTTCACCGAAACGACAAAAGCTACCACCCAAGTTATTAAAGACATTACTTCTTTAATAAAACCGCGTTTTAAGCTAAGAAGAGACGACAACACCACTACCGCAATGATTAACCAATCAAGCGTTGAGATAGATTGAATATGTTCCACGCTTACCTCTTACTAATGCTGCGCAGTTTACCAAAAGTTCACGTTAATCCAAGCAACCAACGAGTAACTATTACGAATTTGGAGAATATTTGACGACAATTCCGCTGAGCTTAAATTCCTTAAGAACTTTGCTTTTCATTTTCTCAGAAGCATCACGCTTTAATTCAGGCCCAACAAACACTTTAAATAAAGAATTACTGGTCATGACATAAGCAGGATACCCAGCGTCCTGTAAACGCTTTAGCGTTCGTGATGCATTATCTTTTTTGCCAAAGGTGGCTACTTGCAACGTCCAACGCTCGCCAACAGGTGCCACTTCCTTATTCACCGTTGCAGGTTTCTCCACCGGAGTCACTTGCTTAACCTCAGGAATTGGCTCAGCCTGCTGCACCATTTTGGAAGACTCTTCAGGCTCAGAGATCAACTGAATAGTATTTGGATCAGGAAATTCTTCGGTATCGTCTGATAATTCATCAATAGGTTGCACAGGTGCAATAACAACCTCTGGGAATGAAGGCTTGTCAGGTACAGTGATCTGAACGTCCAAAGACTCAGGACGCTCGCCATCTAGTACAAGAGGTAACAATACCGCTGAAGATATTATTAAGAGGCCAGCACCAATTAAACGATATTTTGATTTAGCATCTAGCATCATGAGCTTCCCCTTTGTTTACTGAGTAGATAAGTACTCAGAAACGGTAACAAAAGAACCAAATACAATTACCGTCGCACCTTGTTGACGCGCCGAGTCTCTTGCAGCAGTCAACGCGGACGAAATATCATGGTAGCTGTTTGATTGACTAACGTATGGCGCAAGCTCCGCTGCTTTCGCACCGCGAATCCCGGGCAAATCTAAGAAGTGCCACTCTGAGAAACTGTCTTTTAACGTTTCCAAGACACTACTAATATCTTTGTCTTTAAGCATGCCACAGACAGCAATAACAGGCGTGTTCAAACGCGCCACTTGCTGCTTAAGTTGTTGTGCAGCCTCTGGGTTGTGAGCAACATCAATGTAAAGCGTGGGGGTTGACTCAACTCGCTGAAAACGTCCTAGCAAGCTTGCTTCTGTAAACATACGAGTAAGTGACGCAACATCTACACTAATATCAAGCTTCAGCAAAACAGCAATGACAGTTGCTGCATTTTCAAGCGGCAGTTTAGGCAGCGGCAGGCCCTCAAAAGAACGACCTAACCCACTCCAACCCCATGAACTTTCGGATTGAGTGAAGGTAAAATCTTTATGCTTTTGAATAAGAGGTGCGTCGATTTCTTTCGCCACTGCTGCAATAGATTTTGGCGGATTAACGACACCACTGATAACAGGTTTGCCAGAACGAGCAATACCAGTTTTTTCACGGCCAATAACGTCGATAGAATCGCCCAACCAATCAACGTGATCAAGCGCAATGGAAGTAACAACCGCTACGTCTGTATCCACCATGTTAACCGAATCAAGGCGCCCACCAAGCCCAACTTCGAGCACCCAATAATCCAACTCTAGCTGATCAAACACCCAAAGGGCAGCAATGGTGGAAAACTCAAAGTAAGTTAGAGGCGTATCACCTCGTGTGGCTTCGATAACAGCGAAAGCTTCACATAAAAGCTCGTCAGAGCATTCCTGTCCATTGATTGAAACACGCTCATTGAAACGCAGAAAATGTGGTGACGTATAGGTACCAACTTTAAAACCAGCATCACATAAATACCGAGTCAGCATGGTACAAGTCGAGCCTTTACCATTCGTACCTGCAACAGTGATGACTTTTGCTTTAGGTCGACCTAGATGTAGTTTATCTAGAACAGATTGGCCTCGTGCAAGACCAAGCTCTATTTCAGAAGGGTGTTGGCTCTCAATATATGAGAGCCAACCTTCAAGAGATGTTGATGACATTCAGTTAAGCTGCTTTATGAGTCAAAATCGATAGGATGTTATACAAACGATCACGCATGTCTTCACGTTTAATAATCATATCCAAAGCGCCTTTATCCAATAAAAACTCCGAACGCTGGAAACCTTCAGGTAACTTTTCACGTACTGTTTGCTCTATGACACGAGGGCCAGCAAAACCAATTAATGCATTGGGCTCTGCAACATTCAAATCACCTAACATAGCAAGTGATGCAGATACACCACCAAACACAGGATCGGTCATTGCAGAAATATAAGGGATACCTTGTTGCTTCATACGCTCAAGTGCCGCACTTGTTTTGGCCATCTGCATCAAAGAAATAAGTGCTTCTTGCATACGAGCACCACCTGAAGCAGAGAAACACACCAACGGAATATTTTTCTCAAGACAAACATTGGCTGCCTGAACAAATTTCTCGCCAACGATCGCTCCCATTGAGCCGCCCAAGAAATTAAACTCAAATGCAACCGCTACAACCGGCATACCATTCAAAGTACCTTCCATTGCAACCAAAGCATCTTTTTCACCTGTTGCTTTTTGAGCTGCCACCAGACGATCTTTATAACGCTTAGAATCTTTAAACTTCAATTTATCTTCAGGTTCTAACTGAGCTGCAATTTCAGTGCGATTCTCTTTATCCAAGAAAATATCTAAACGGCGTCGTGCACTGACACGCATGTGATGCTCACATTTAGGGCAAACATCTAAGTTCTTTTCAAGCTCTGGACGATATAAAACGTTGTCACACTTTGGGCATTTTTTCCAAAGACCTTCAGGCACACTGCCTTGTTGTGCACGCTTCGTTTCATTACGCATGATCGAAGGAACAAACTTATCTAGCCAACTGCTCATTTAACTCTCCAAATTTTAACAATCTAATGCCTATTGCTTATTTCATAGTTCCGAACGCATCGGGGAAATAGCGTGCAAGGCATCAGTATCTTGATCTTGTATGCGACATTTGGCTTTCGCAAAGACGCTTACCAAACACTACCGACGATGACACTGCCTTAAAAGTTATTTAGCCATAAGTCATTCGCACGCCGCGAAGACCAAAGCAAACATCAATCAGTAGGTATATTTTTTGCAAAGATTAAACATACCTGTCTGCGCCATCTGTATTTAAAGGTGCAAACCTAGCACTCTTTCAATAGAGACACTCCAACGGTGCCCTTATACTTCTGAGTAAATTTTCGTTGTTCAAAAAGTCGATGTCATAGGCATTAAAGGCAAATCAAATCAATGCAGTTAATTAAAAAGCATTCTACTACATCTATCATCCATTCTGGAGTCATATTGACGAATAAAATGCTATCAAACGCAACCTTCCGGTCATCAATGAATACTAAATAACAACACCCTCTTTCTTAAAGTAAAGGAAGAAGACTTTTTGCTCGTTTTATAAACAAGGTCACTTTTTCGGGATTTTTAAGTCCTTTGTTTTTTTCTACCCCACCACTTACATCGACAGCATAGGGACGAACAGCTTGTACCGCTTCTGAAACATTATCGGCTGTCAAACCACCCGCTAAAATAACAGGCTTTGCTAAGTTTTCAGGAATCAAATGCCAATCAAATGTTTCACCAGTACCACCAGGCACACCCGGTTTATAAGCATCTAAAAGTATTGCCATCGCATCAGGATAACGAGCTACTTCAACTGACAAGTCTAGTCCAGGCTTCATGCGAATGGCTTTATAAAAAGGTACTTCATGTTGAGCGCAGCTCTGCGGAGACTCATCACCGTGAAATTGAATAACCCAACGATTGCTTCCAGATATTACCGAATCTATAAATGAATTCTCTGCATCTACAAACAACGCAACAGGCACAACAAATGGAGGCAGAAGCGCAACGATACCATTCGCCACTTCAGGTGAGATGTATCTAGGACTCTTTTCATAAAAAACGAAGCCCAGTGCATCAGCCCCAGCGCTAATAGCATGAAGGGCATCTTCAACATTTGTTATTCCGCAAATCTTAACGCGGCAACTCATACTCTGGCTCCACTTTAAACGGTAAAAAATGAGGACCTAATGGTGGCTTGGGAACTTCGAAATGGCTTGGATACTCAGCATCAACAAAGTAAAGGCCATATGGCGGCGCAGTGACACCTCCCTGGGAACGATCTTTAGCATCAAGTACTTGCTTTGCCCATTCAACAGGCTGCTCGCCTGCACCAATCGTCATCAAAACACCTGCGAAGTTGCGAATCATATGATGTAAAAAGGCATTTGCCCTGACATCTAAAACAATGTACTGACCATACTGATCGACAGAAAAATTTAGGATAGTACGTACAGGACTCTTTGCTTGACAACCAACCGCCCGATAAGAGGTAAAATCGTGCGTCCCTTTAAAGAACTCGCACGCGCGCTGCATAGCTGCAACATCTAATGATTTGTGAGTCCAAGTGACACCTTTACCTAGAACTGCTGGGCGAAATTCAGACTGATATATAACATACCGATAGCGGCGGCTTTGCGCACTGAAACGAGCATGGAAATCTGCATCGACAACTCGTGCAGCCTTAACAGAAATATCGGGTGGCAGGTTAGTGTTGACCCCTAAAGTCCACGCTCTGATCGGTCGATCAGACTCTGTTTCAAAATGCACAACCTGCGCACTTGCATGCACTCCGGCATCTGTTCGACCAGCACAAATCACAGTAACCGGATGATTTGCAATTTTACTTAGGGCTTCTTCTAGACATTCTTGAACAGTGGCAACATCAAACTTTTGAGCTTGCCACCCCTTATAGACTGCCCCGTCATACTCTACAACGAGGACTACTTTTTGTTTACTCACTTGGGAACATGCGCTCCATCATACTGCTGGCTTCGGCAACCTGGCTTTCATTGCCAGAATTAATTACGTCATCAAGTATAACACGCGCCCCCTCCTCATCACCCATATCCATGTACGCTCGCGCTAAATCAAGCTTTGTAGCGACTTCATCACCACTCGCATCAAAGAAATCAATTTCTTCCTCGTCATCATCTTCAGCCGTGTCTTCAGCGGCTTGTTCAGGACCAAACTCAGGAACATCTAGACCACCGAAGTCTTCTTCTTGTTGCGCTTCAGCCAATACTTCATCGATACTATCTGCTAAAGCAGTGTCTGGCTCAGCATCAAAAACCGCTGACTCATCTACGTCACTTTGATCATCAGTCAAAAGACTATTTACAAAAGACTCTTCTTCAGAAAAGTCTTCCGGAACATCCAAACTATCTTCAGCCTCTTCAGCAGGCAAATCCAGCTCAGCAAGGGTATCTTCTAAGTCAAATCCACTGTCTTCAACATCCAAAACATCTTCTTCTGCTAATTGTTCTGAACTTTCATTTTGTTGTGCTTCTTCAAATAGATCTTCGTCAGATGCAGTCTCAGTAGCGTCTTCTACTTCGAACTCAGCAAAAGGATCATCAACAGCGGCATCGACATCTTCGTCTGCCAACTCATCCATCTCAGCACCGAGCGCATCTTCGAAATCACTAACCTCAGCACTGTCGTCTAATTCTGGAATATCAAACTCATCAAAAGCATCCGTCTCATCATCAGCTAATGAGGTTACTTCAGAAGATGCAACAGATTCATCGAACCCATCAAAACTATCCTCTTCAGGCACATCCACTTCAAAATCAAAAGCAAAAGGATCTTCCTCTTCAATTGGCGCTTCTGGTTCATCAATCGGCTCTGGTGAAGGAGTAGGTGAAACAGCTTCTGCTACTGCCGGTGCAGCAGCCACAGCAGCTACAGGGGCCAAATCAAACTCTTGAGAATCGTCTTTATTACCTTTATCAGATTTTTTTCGACCTGAACGCTTCATTAGCATGCCAATCAACAAGCCTATCAATAGCAGAACGACCCCTGCAATTGACATAATGATAGGATTTCCAAATATTTTGTTCATCCAAGAGGCTTCTTCAGCAGCCGCTTGTTCTCGACGAAGCTGATCAGCCTCCAATAACTGATCAACGGTATTCATTTGCTCTTGCATGGCTTGTTGAGCACTTGTGAATTGGCGCTGCAACTCTGCCATTTGCTGATCTTTTAGTGAAATAAGACGCTCAAGCGTCGCAAGCTGATCATTCAACTCACCAAGCTTGTCATTCAATTCAGCTTTTTCACGAGTTTCCTTATCCAACAACTCATTCGTAGCAGACAACTCAGTTTCTAACTCACTGATACGCTGTACATCCGCTTCGTTAGAGCTCGCATTTTCTTCTGGCAGCACACTTTGACCGGAAGCAAGCATCAACTTATCTTCCGTTGTCTTAGGACGCTCTGCAGTTGCATTGGTTTGTGCCTGAGTATTCATTTGCTCTTTAGACACTAACTCATCAAGACGCCCAGCTCGTTTCAACGCCATCCAAGCTGAATGTTGACGCTCAAACTCTTTTTCAGAGGTGGCTTTATTAAATAAAGCAATTTGCTCTTGTGTAGGAAGGCGCAAAACTGCCCCTTCACGTAATAAATTAATATTGTTCGCGTAAAAAGCATCTTGATTTAATGCTTGAATCGCCATCATCGTCTGATAAATTGTTAGCTGATTGCTTGGACGATTTGAGCCAGCGATGGACCATAAAGTGTTCCCTTTTTCAACATCTAACTGGCCCTTATCGGTAAGAGCTTTAGCTTGAGACGTTTCACGACGAAAGACTTGGTCTTTAGGTGCGGTAGCTTGGGGAGTAACAGATTGAACAACTTCAGGCTGAGCTTTTTCTACCAATGCGGCTTGATTCAACGGCGTTCGATACTCACGGACTACTTGACCGTTTGGCCATCGAGCAGCCAACACAAAGTTAAGCTGATTCACTGTTAACGGAGTATCAGATTGAATAACCACGGCTAACTGACCGTTTTCTCTTACCACGTTGAAGTCTAGTTGAGATAACGTACTCGTCAGAGCTACACCAGCTTGTCTGAATTCACTCTCAGAACCTAGGCGTATAGTAATATCATTGGGAGTAAGGCCATTAGCGTCAGTTAGCTGGATGCGCCCACGATAAGGTTCATCAACTTGAGACTGGGAAGTTAGTTCGCCCAGCTCTAATGCATATCCATTGGACATGTATAATGCACTGGATACAGCCAAACTAATCAGCGTTTTTCTGAGCATAAGCTTCCCTTTCTTGTAAAAAACTAACGACAAGTATTGATCAAGTATCTAATACGGCCCATGATTTATCAATAGCTTTAGAATCAATGGTTTGGCTAATATCAGACTTTCTTAACATTCTGGCATCTTATTAATAAAGTCAGGGCGATATATAAAGCCCTGAACACAGTCTACTCTGAGCTTCCTAGCCATTTCTAAATCTGCTTGGGTCTCAACCCCTTCGAGTATAATCTTTTTATTTGTCGTCCGTGCAAATTCAATCATTTGGCGTACGAACTTCATAAACACTTCATTATGCGCCATTCGTAGCACACAACGATCTAGCTTTACCCATTTAACTAACTGCAAAACCGACACTGAAATCATTGAATGGGGATGACACAGGTCGTCTAAAGCCGTATCGATATCAAGTGCGTCAAATGCTTCGATCATCGATAAACTCATAATGGCATCATTTATCTCTGAGTTTTCAATTAACTCGACCACCACATTGCCCTTCTCTTGACGGCGAATCAGCTGGATAAACGGGTTATTATAGACCTCAACATCGGTCGCAAAAAAAGCATCCTGGTCTAAATTAACGAACAAGGTTTCGGGCGGACGATGCTCAAGTTGAAGCTGTTTTTGCGCATACTCTACTTGAAACAGCGTAATAGGGTTTTCATGGAGAGAAGCGTAAACTAAATCGGGACGTATCGCCTCCCCCTCTGAACTGTAAAATCGCGATAACGCTTCGTAAGCAATGATATCATTTGTTGACAGATCTACGATTGGCTGATACTCCACACCAAATCGCTTGGATTGAATAATTTCCAATAATACGGATCGACTAAGCGCTCCCTGATTTGAACTCAATGGCTTGATTCCCTATGATCACATACAAACAAAACATAGTAATGAGAATCAATATCAAATTCAATCTGGACACACAAAAAAGCCCCGCAAAATGCGAGGCTTTTAAATCAAGAGATTAATGCATCCTTTCGGATTACATCATCCCTCCCATGCCGCCCATGCCGCCCATATCAGGCATAGCAGGAGCACCACCTTCTTGAGGCAGGTCTGCAATCATTGCTTCAGTAGTGATCATTAGACCAGCAACCGATGCGGCAGCCTGAAGAGCAGAACGAGTTACCTTAGCTGGATCAAGGATACCCATGTCAATCATGTCACCGTATTCGCCAGTCGCAGCGTTGTAACCATAGTTACCTTCACCTTGCTTAACTTTGTCTACAACAACAGATGCTTCATCACCAGCATTAGATACGATCTGACGCATTGGGGCTTCCATCGCACGTAGAGCCAGTGTGATACCAACATTTTGATCTTCGTTATCGCCACGAAGTTCGCCAAGCTTAGATAAAGCACGGACCAGAGCAACACCACCACCCGCTACAACACCTTCTTCAACCGCTGCACGAGTTGCATGAAGCGCATCGTCTACACGAGCTTTCTTCTCTTTCATCGCCACTTCAGTCGCTGCACCGATTTTGATTACACCAACACCACCAGCAAGTTTTGCAACGCGCTCTTGAAGTTTTTCTTTGTCGTAATCAGACGTAGAGTTCGCCATTTCAGCGCGGATCTGCTCAACACGAGAATTAATAGATGCATTGTTACCTGCACCATCAACAATCGTTGTGTTTTCTTTAGTCAACGTTACGCGCTTAGCAGTACCAAGCTGTTCAACCGTTGTACCCTCTAAAGAAAGACCGACTTCCTCTGAAATAACGGTCGCGCCAGATAAAATCGCAATGTCTTGTAACATCGCTTTACGACGATCACCAAAACCAGGTGCTTTTGCTGCTGCAACTTTTACAACACCACGCATAGAGTTAACAACTAGTGTTGCTAGCGCTTCACCTTCAACGTCTTCTGCAATGATCAATAGCGGACGAGACGCTTTTGCTGCAGCTTCTAGAGTCGGAAGCAAATCACGGATGTTTGAAATTTTCTTGTCTACCAAAAGGATGAATGGGTTTTCAAGCTCTGCACTCATTGTCTCTTGGTTGTTGATAAAGTAAGGAGATAGGTAGCCGCGATCGAACTGCATACCTTCAACCACTGCTAGCTCATCTTCAAAACCTGAGCCTTCTTCAACAGTGATAACACCTTCTTTACCTACACGCTCCATGGCTTCTGCAATGATCTTGCCTACTGAGTGATCAGAGTTAGCAGAAATAGTACCTACTTGCTCAATTGCACGAGTATCAGCACATGGCGTAGATAGCGAAGCAATCTCTTCTACTACTGCATTTGCAGCTTTATCAATGCCACGTTTAAGATCCATTGGGTTACGACCCGCTGCAACTGCTTTAAGGCCTTCAGTTACGAACGCTTGAGCTAGTACTGTTGCCGTAGTAGTACCGTCACCTGCAACATCATTTGCTTGAGAAGATACTTCTTTAACCATTTGAGCACCCATGTTCTCAAAACGGTCATCAAGTTCGATCTCTTTGGCTACGGTTACACCATCTTTTGTTACAAGTGGCGCACCGAAAGATTTTTCGATTACGACATTACGGCCTTTTGGACCTAGCGTTACTTTTACAGCATCAGCAAGGACGTTAACGCCTTTAAGCATTTTTTGGCGAGCGCTGTCTGAGAATTTTACTTCTTTAGCCATTTTCTCTAATCCTAAATTTTATTAATTTTGCTAATCGTTGATTAATCAGAAACAAGACTTAGGCTTCAATTACGCCGTAGATTTCATCTTCTTTCATGATCAGTAACTCTTCTCCGTTTAGCTTAACGGATTGACCTGAATATTGGCCAAACAACACAGTGTCACCAACCTTAACAGCTAATGCTTGCACATCACCATTCGATTGAATACGACCCGTGCCCACAGCCAAAACTTCACCCTGAGTAGGTTTTTCTGCAGCAGAACCTGGCAGAACGATACCAGACGCAGTTGTTGTTTCTTCTTCTTTACGGCGAACAACGACGCGATCGTGCAAAGGACGAATATTCATTGATCTATATCTCCAAAGTTAATCAATACCAGGACTCCCCTGGCCGGATTAGCCCCACTCTTCTGGTGGGATTCGTTATCGAGTTCGTTAATGTGGTTGCCTAGGAATTTTTCAAGGGCCAACATGAACTATTTTTTCTCGATATGATCGTTTTTTTCTGGTTTTGAATCATTTTTCTCTGACTCTGGCTGATAATCACCTTCAATAATGTTGCCTTGAGTAAAATTACCATTCGCATCACGTTGGCTCCATTGAGCACGCATGTTCATACGGTTTTTGAGAAAATCTAACGACACCCTAGCGGCAACTGCCTGACGAAACGGTGTAATCAAAAGCAATGCACCAAGCGCATCCGTTACAAAACCAGGAATTAAAAGACAAACACCAGCAAACGCCAACATAATCCCTTCGGCCATTTCAGAAGCTGGCAACTCTCCACGACGCATCTTCTCTTGCGCTTTCATGGACGTAGCAAAACCTTGACGACGGATCAATGTCACACCAATGATGGCAGTTAGAAACACCAAGGCAATCGTTGTAAAACTACCGATTTTAGATCCAACTTGGATCAAAACGCTTAGTTCAACAATAGGAACTAGAATAAACAGCAATAATGCAAAACGCATGTTAACCTTCTTTTCTCTGTTTGTATGATGACTATTTAAGGGTGTTTTTTGGCGAATCAAGAGACCGAAGCATTTAAAGTTCAAGTTCTATTTATTCTTGCACACTTACCTAGCGGAGATGTCATTTCATACGGTGAATTGGCAAAGCAAGCAGGCAATGCGCGATACGCGCGCCTAGTGGCTCGAATTTTAAAGCAACTCCCTAACGACACAAACATTCCGTGGCATAGAGTTATTAACAGCAAACAGCGCATCAGCTTTAATGAAAATTCTGATGCGTATTTTCGTCAAAAGTCTCGCCTTGAAAATGAAGGTTGGCAGATATCTGGACAGAGACTCATACAAAAAGAGGCACATTAAGCGCCTCTTGTTTCTCATTCCTGAATCATCGAGTTAGTCTCGGAAATTATTAAACTGAACAGGCAGTTCCAAGTCAGCACCACGCAGTAACTGCATCACTTGCTGCAATTCATCACGCTTCTTACCCGTTACACGCAGCTGCTCGCCTTGAACTTGTGTCTGCACTTTGATTTTGCTGTCTTTGATAATTTTAACGATTTTCTTCGCTTCCGCTTGATCCACACCTTCTTTGAGCTTGATCTCTTGTGTAGCGCGTAAATTACCTTCAACGATTGGGCCACGTTCTATGGTTTTTAGATCGATACCACGGTTAACCAACTTTTGGCTTAAAATATCCATCATTTGGTTTAACTGCATTTCAGCCTTCGCCTCAAGCACAACAGCTTGCTTATCTTTGATCGCGAAACTTGCATCAACGCCCTTAAAGTCGTAGCGTGTCGTTACTTCACGATTAGATTGGTCTACGGCATTCGTTACTTCGTGCCAATTTAATTCAGAAACAATGTCAAAAGATGGCATGACGGCCTCCTCCATTCGATATTTACTCTTTGGGGCGGCATAATAGCAGGCTTAATGTTAAAAAACTTCAAGTACGAGGCTTAAATGACAAAAGATGCGTGGTTAGTTGTCGGTAATGGAGCGATCGGCTTACTTTGGGCGAGCAAGTTACGACAACATGGCGAACGGGTGACCGTGTTGTGCCGCAGCGACATCCCTAACGACCCTCTTAATCTCGAGGACGTAGATGAAGAAGGCAATACTCGCAACACACAAAGTGATATTGAGTTTATTAGCCTTGACCAACTAGAAGGAAAATACACTAAGACTTTGCTTTGCACCAAAGCTTTTGATCTGGTCGCTGCCTACCTTGATGTTCGCAAGCACACAAAGAAACGTGGATTAATTGCGACACTTTGCAACGGCTTGGGAGCACAGCAGGATCTAATCCCTCACCTTAAAAAGCATCAAAATTTATGGGCAGGTATTACCAGTGAAGGTGCCCTAAAGCTCAATAGTAGTCGAGTAAAAAAGACCGGAGACGGTGACAGCTTTTTCGGCCTATTGAAGGAGCAGGACGACAATATATTCGGCACTGACTTCCCTTTTCCAGACGTACAAAGTCGAAACATTGAGCGCCGTTTGATTGAAAAGCTTGCCGTAAATGCAGTCATCAACCCGCTCACCGCTATTTTTTCTATTAGAAATGGGGAAGTGTTAGAAGAACCCATTCGTCCCATCTTTGATGCGGCTGTGGATGAATTGGCAAACGCTATGCATTGTGAGGAATTTCGCTTTAAACTGCTCGTAGAAGATATCACAGCCGAGCATTTACACAGACGTATTGCCAATGTTGCTCGACTCACTGCGATGAACTGTTCTTCAATGTATGAAGACATTCGTAACATTCGTCAAACTGAAAATGAGTACATTTCTGGCTTTTTCCACCGAGAAACCCCCAAAAGCGTCACCCCCATTCAAGACGCGTTTTACGCGGCATTGAATGATACCGCTCATTTAGAAGACCACAAAAAAAAGCTCCTAAGTCAATTTTAGGAGCTTTTAATCAAAACCAACAACGCCGTTTAGTTTATTTTTTCAGCGTGATTTTGTCTTTCCCAAGATTGATTTTCTGGTCTTTATATAAAGCGCCCAGTGCTTTTTTGAAAGTCGCCTTACTTACTTTAAATTCTTTAAAGATTTCATCAGGCGCACTCTTATCGGTCAAATGCATTTCACCTTCATTTTTCTCCAAGTGCTCCATAATCTGGTCTAAGATTGTAACGACCTTTTTGTAGCCCGTTTGCTGCAAACTTAGGTCGATCTTACCATCTTCACGCACGCGTTTTATGTAAGCTTTCATGTGGTCGCCTTTGTATACACGCCCAACAAGATCTTGAAAGAAAAGAACGCCCCAATAGCGACTATCAATAATGCACTTATAACCAATATCCGTGCGATCGCCAACAATAATGTCTACCTGCTCTCCAGTACGATATTCCGGCTCTTGACGATTCAGCAGTGGATCGACTTTTGTTGTAGCAACAATGCGATTCGTAATTTGATCCAAGTATACAAACAGTAAATGAACCTGTCCTTCTTCAACTCGGGTTTTCTGCTGACTAAAGGGCACTAAAAGATCTTTTGCCAAGCCCCAATCGAAGAAAGCCCCCACTTGGTTAACCGCTATAGCACGCAATGCCGCAAATTCACCGACCTGAACCTTAGGAACTAAAGTTGTGGCAATCAGTTCATCTTCGGAATCCAAGTAAACAAAAACATCCACATCATCGCCAACACGAAGACCATTAGGTACATAGCGTTTTGGTAACAAAATTTCACCTAACTGCTCAGCATCGAGATAGACACCGAAATCTTTCTCTTTGACTACGCGCAAGCAATTCATGCGTCCTATATTGGTTGGCATATTTACTCCAAGGGGGTTGGTTAAGGTCGCGCACTATACACGCGCACTTATAAAATTAAAACGTCTCTTATGGCTGGACCATGCATTGCTGTATTAGCTTCGCCAGCGCTTCATGGCCTGTTTCTTCCATAAGCTTAATATTTCGCTCAGGAATTTCGGCCGTATCACCATAAAACTCAATGGCTTTTTCCAAGCTGGCTTCTCTTAAAATATGCAGCATCGGATACGGCGAGCGGTTGGTGTAATTTGATACATCATCTTCTTCCGTCCCTGCAAAACAATACTTCGGATGAAAGGTAGCTAATTGATAAACACCCTCACACTCTTGATCAAACATGAGTTGTTCTGAATCGTCGACAAAGTCTAAGTAGCTCAAAAAATCCGAAAACAAAGTAGGGAAAATCATCAATGTTGTTTCGGCTTCAGGGTGCTGATCAAGCCAGTCAATTTCAGCCATCAACTCTTCTAATGCTACGTTAGGCTGTCGCGAACGAATCACAACATATCGAACTGTACCGCGATCAACCTCACGTTTAGCAAATGGACAAACATTCATATCGACTATGAATGAACGTACCCAATTTTGGGTTTGCTCAACAACTAACTCTTCGCTTAAATGCATGGGTACAAGCCTCTATAATTTCCGCTATTTTATTTCATTCCCTAAAATCGGTCTAATGACTATCACTATTTATTGAAATTAAATGAAAGAAACCAACGGATTGAAACGGACAATGGTACAATCACGGCACAATTTACGTTTCATTTGAGAGCATACATGTCCTTTTCCGAATTAGATCTGGATTTTACTATCACACAAGCCATTGAAGAGATGGGCCTGAGTGAGCCGACACCAATACAAGAGCACGCCATTCCATTGGCTATGGACGCACAAGACATCCTTGCTTGTGCCGAAACAGGTACAGGTAAAACCATTGCCTTCGCTGCGCCTGTTGTACAACACATATTAGATCGTGGCGAAGACTCAACTCTTGCCCCTAAGGCACTAGTGCTTGCACCAAGTCGTGAATTAGCGCGACAAATATTTCAAGTATTTGAACAACTGCTTACTCATACACGTATTAAGTTGCAGTTAATAGTTGGCGGCACGCCTTACGGCATGCAACAACAGCAACTTAGTGAGACTTGCGACATTCTTGTTGCAACACCGGGTCGTTTAGTTGAGCTTGACGAAAAAGGCTGGATGGATTTTAGTGATACCTCAATGCTAGTAATTGATGAAGCGGACCGCATGCTAGACATGGGATTTATTGATACCGTTCGACACCTTTCAAAACAATTACCTGATCATCAAACTCTCATGTTCTCTGCTACTATAGATGGCGAGAAAATGGGGCGATTTGCAAAGTCTTTATTGCGAGAAGAATCTGAAATCATTCAGTTGACTGACTCACCGCGCAATGTACCAACTCAGATCAAACAAGTAGCCTTTCGTGTAGATGATGATTCTCACAAAGAAGCTCTTTTGAAGCACCTTGTAAGTCAAGAGCGCGTTCAACAAGCCGTTATCTTTGTTTCCAATCGAGACCATGTTGACGTTTGGGTACAACGTATTCGTAAGTGGGGTTTTCGCTGCGATGGCCTTCATGGCGAAATGAAGCAAAGCGATCGTAATGACCACTTGAAGCAAATGAAGAAAGGTCGTTTGCAAGTTCTAGTAGCAACCGACGTTGCAGCTCGAGGCATTGATCTCCCTGAGATAAACACAGTCATTAACGTACGCTTGCCACGCCGTGCTGACTCCTATGTTCACCGCGCAGGTCGAGCGTCACGCGAAGGCAATCCAGGCGAGTGCTATTCGTTAGTAGATATTCATGATTTGCCGATGATGGAAAAAATTCAACGCTACATGCAAGCGCCAATTTCTTTTAGCAAGATTGCTGGCATGGAACCTAAGACCAAAATCAGATCGCCAAGTTTGACGAAAGGCAAAAAGAAACCAAGCCCTAAAAAGGCGACCGTAGCCAAAAAGGTTAAGAAAAAGAAATAACCTTTCACCCTTCATATCCAGCATTTAAAAAGGGAGCTAACGCTCCCTTTTTAAATGCTTAAATTAATTGACTCAATCAAACTTCAATGTGTGGTGTTTACGACGAGCTTTTGCTTCTAAGTAATTACGATTGTGCTGATTCACATGGACAGCCGTGGGCACTAACTCCGTCACATTAATCTCATTGTGCGTAAGCTGTTCTGCTTTATCGGGGTTATTAGTCAAAAGACGAACCTTCTCCACACCTAATGCCTGAAGCATGCGCGCTGCTATAGAAAAATCTCGTCCATCATCAGGTAGGTGCAACATTTCATTTGCTTCATAAGTATCGTAACCTTGATCTTGTAATGCATAAGCATCCAACTTTGCATACAAACCAATGCCACGCCCTTCTTGACGCAAATACAGAATGTAACCTCCCTCGACGTTAATGCGATCAATCGCCTCATCCAATTGCTCTCCACAATCACAACGTCCGGAACCGAATACATCGCCGGTCAAACATTCTGAATGAAGACGCACAAGCGGTATGTCATTTTTCTCTGTCGTTGTGCCTGCAAATGAAATAGCAATATGCTCTTTACCGCTTTCATCGCCATTAAAAGAAATGAATTCGGCCATGACGTCGCCAGCTCGCACCGGAATCACTACTCGACGTTTAACCGTTAATTGATCCATTGATACTGCTCTCTTACAAAAATTATGCTCTATATGCGAGCATTATAAAGTGTTTTCAACCCCCTGAGTAAGGAAAACTAAATTAAGTGTCCTAATGGCAAAGAGGTATTCTCTTTCACGCTACGTAATAAGAAGCTTGACTGCACACCGCTCACTCCAGGAATACGAGTTAACTGCCCTAACAGAAAATCGTGGTAATCCTCCATATCCTCGACCACAACTTCAAGTAAATAATCACAATTTTGTCCTGTAACCAAATTACAAGTACGCACCTCGGGGAAAGAATTAACTTGCTCTTCAAAAACACTGAAGCGGTCCGGTGTATGTCGATCCATGCTGATTTGAATGTAAGCCGTTAATTTGAGCCCAAGTTCGGAACGCTTTAACAAAGTTACTTTTCGATCTATTATGCCACTCTCTTCCAAGACCTTCACTCGACGTAGGCAAGGCGAGGGGGAAAGACCGACGCGATCAGCAAGATCTTGATTAGTTAAGCTAGAATCTTGCTGCAATTCTTGCAAAATGCGCACGTCAATTTTATCCAAGTCCAGTTTCATAAGCAGCCTCTACTTAAAAAATAACAATTTGAGCAATTTTATTCCAAAAACACCTTTAATTAATAGTTAAAACGCAATCATTTTCCGATAGAATTTGGTTACACTATTTGTGTCGAAAGATGCTAACCGCATCTCAATCTACATAGGCTACCCGCCTACTCATTTTATGGAAGGAAAAGAATATGAGTTCTTTTGATCACACTAAATATCGTCCGTTTACACCGGTTGCCTTAGAAAATCGCACTTGGCCAGACCAAGAAATTACCACTGCACCACTTTGGGCAAGTGTAGACCTGCGTGACGGTAACCAAGCATTGGTTGAGCCGATGACAGTGGAACAAAAGAAAGAATTCTTCAAACTTCTTGTTGACGTAGGCTTTAAAGAAATCGAAGTAGGCTTTCCTGCGGCTTCACAATTAGACTTTGATTTTGTTCGCTGGTTGGTTGAAGAAGACCAAGTGCCTGATGACGTATATATTCAAGTATTGACTCAAGCACGACCTGAGTTAATCGAGCGTACCTACGAATCTTTGAAAGGTGCTAAAAAAGCCGTTGTTCACGTTTATAACTCAACGTCGACCACTCAACGTGAACAAGTGTTCCGCCTAGACAAAGAAGGCATTAAGCAAATCGCGATAAAAGGCGCTCAGTGCGTTAAAGACCATGCGGAGAAAAACCCTGGTACAGAATGGGTCTTTCAGTATTCTCCAGAAAGTTTCACTGGTACTGAAACAGACTACGCAGTGGAAGTTTGTGATGCTGTTATTGATGTGTGGCAGCCGACCCCTGAGCGTAAGTGCATTATTAACTTACCTGCTACCGTTGAAGTGACGACGCCAAACCGCTTTGCAGACCAAATCGAATACTTTTGCCGTAATGTTAAAAACCGCGAAAGCATTATTGTTAGCTTGCATACACATAACGACCGTGGCTGTGGCGTTGCTGCTGCAGAGCTTGGTTTAATGGCGGGTGCTGATCGTATCGAAGGCACATTGTTAGGCAATGGCGAACGTACCGGAAACATGGACGTTGTGACCATTGCGATGAACATGTACAGCCAAGGTGTTGACCCTAAGTTGTCATTAGGTGATATGGACCGTATTGTCAGCGTAGTTCAGTCATGCACACAGCTTCCCGTTCATCCACGCCACCCTTACGCTGGCGAATTGGTGTTCACAGCATTCTCTGGCTCTCACCAAGATGCGATTAAGAAGTGCTTGGCCCACCAAACAGAAGATAAAGCATGGGATGTTGCCTACTTGCCAATTGACCCTATGGACGTTGGTCGCAGCTACCAAGAAGTCATCCGCGTAAATAGCCAATCAGGTAAAGGCGGCGTTGCATTTGCACTAGAGCAAGAGTACGGCTTAGCATTACCTCGTTGGTTGCAAGTTGAGCTTAGCCCTATTGTTCAACGCTTCTCTGAAGAAGACGGTGGTGTTGTAAAATCTGCTGACATGAAGCGCCTATTTGAAGAAAGCTTCATGACGGCTAACGCGCCTTATGCTTTAGGAAACTACGAGCTAAGCAAGAAAGATCACGACTCAGTAACCGCTGAACTAACGCACAAAGATGGCTCTATCAGCATTGAGGGCGAAGGGAATGGCGCATTGTCGGCTTTCACAACGGCGCTAAGCAGTCACTTTGGCATTCGTGTAGACATCGTACAGTACCAAGAGCACGCACTAACAAATGGCAGTGACTCTCAAGCGATTGCTTATATTCAAGCCAATATTGATGGCGATCGCTTCAATGGCGTCGCAATCGATAACGACATCGTGTCAGCCTCCATTCAAGCTGTGCTAGCAACTGTAAACCAAAAAGTTGCCAGCGCCAACGAGCAAGCAAACGTGGCATAACCCCCGCTATGTGAGTTTGAATCTGGGGGAAGCGACAAAATCATTGCCCCAGAAACAATAAAGCCGAGCATTACCCTGCTCGGCTTTTTTTTATGTGCGCAACGTTAGCATTCACTATTTGACCTGCTGAAAAACAACTCGGTTTCTTCCCTGATGTTTCGCTTGATACAATGCTTCATCAGCACATTTGATTAGCTCAAGTTGAGTTTTTTCATTTTCATAAGTGCATACACCTACACTTACTGTCAGTTCAATTACAAATGAGTCATATGTAAACTTATTCGCTGATAGTAGCTTACGATAACGCTCGCAAGCAGTGATTGCTTCTTGCGAAGTTGTGTGAGGAAGAAACAAACCAAACTCCTCTCCACCAATACGACCAAACACATCGCCTGCACGTTTAAACCGATTAAAACGTGCTGCTATTTCTTTTAAAACAACATCCCCACCTTCATGACCATAGGTATCGTTAATCTGCTTAAAATGATCGATATCGAAGATAGCAACACTCAAATTTTGATCGTGGCGATAAGATTTCGCCATTTCTTCTGCTAAATTTTTTTCAAACGATCGTCTGTTTGGCAAACTTGTAAGGTAGTCAGTTGTTGATAAAGCTTCTAAGCGCATATTTGCTGAAACCAGACGTTTACGCATTTCCGCTAAACGAGTCATCGCCAAAAGCTTAGCCGCCAACACTTTGTGCTGAATGGGCTTAGTTAAGTAATCGTCAGCACCAGCCTGTATACAACGCAGCACATCGTCATCAGAATCTGAACCACTTAATATAATAATAGGAACCCAGCTGGCATCATAGTTGCCTTGTAAATTACGGATCTCATCGACCGCTTCTTCACCTGTTTTATAAGGCATATTTAAATCAACCACTAACAGATCTAAATCGCTGCTATGATGTTTAAAGTATTTGAATAACTCTTCTCCATTACTCACTTCCACAACATCATGGCACAGCTTTTCTAAATGAAGTCTTAATAACATACGATCTGAAGGTGCATCCTCCGCTATCAGTATCTTCAAGGAAGCCTTCCTAGTCTTTGTAGTTGAGCTTTAACATTTGAGAGTTCCTGTTTTATCTGATCGACAAAAAGGGCAGGCTCAGAAACCTTACCCTCTTTCGCTTGACTCTCAAGTGCCGCAGCTAAACGACTCAACTCCATCGCACCTACATTAGCGCCAACTGATTTAAGGCTGTGTGCGGGACGAAACATGCCGTCGATGTTGTCATTAGCTAACGCGTCATCTAGACCTACAACTACTTCTTCAGCATCTTGTAAAAAAGCCATGACAATATCTTGCACTTGGTCCCCTAAAATTTCTTCAAGGGAGGACAGCACGCTCTCATCTAAGGAATTATTATTTTCAGGTTTTGATAAGTCCATATTTTCACTTCCGATTTCAGATGATGTTTCAGTTTTTTCCAACCAAGAAGAGACAGTACTTATTAAGTCATTGGCTCGAAAAGGCTTAGAAATAAAGCCATCACCCCCCGCCTCTTGAACTTCGGTGACTTTCTCTGGTTGAATGTCCGCCGTCAAGACTAGAATAGGCACACGCTGACCTGTATCTATTTCTCTTTCACGAATTTGTTTGATTGCCGTTATTCCGTCCATTCTCGGCATATGCAGATCCATTAAGATTAGATCAGGTTTCTCTTTCAGCCAATATTCAATGGCCTCTACACCATTTTCTGCAATTATAACGTTCACATTTATTTGCGAAAGCATACCCTTTGCTACTGCTTGGTTTGCTTTCATATCTTCAACCACAAGAATAGAAGCAGACAATTGTTCCCTAGACTCTAAATTTTTATGATTATCATCCTGATATAAGGATAACTTAATAAACTCAGTATTAACGCTAGAACTACTTAAACTGCTGAGTCCTCTTTTCAAATCTTGAATACTTGCAGGTTTATTCAAACAAACATTAATACCAGCGCCATTCATATCTTGATTTTCCAAATTCCCTGCGGAAGAAATCATTAAAATTTTAGGGAAATCTTTTTTATCCAACTGTTCACGCAGATGATGACAAAGCTCCAAGCCATCCATATTAGGCATTAAGTAATCCAAAATAAGCACATCGTAGGGCTCATTTTGATTTGCTGCATCTAATATACGCTCTAAAGCTACCATTGAATCTTGTTCATAGAATGCATTTAAATCGCATTGCTCTAACTGGTTCTTTAGAATCGCAAGATTCGTTGTATTATCATCGACAACTAAAATTTTTGAAAACTCTTGCACCTTACGAGGCTTATCCGTTACCACTTGATCTATGACTTCAAGCGGTAACGTAACGGAAAACGTGGACCCTTTACCTAATTCACTGTTTACATCGACAGTTCCACCCATTAGCTCTGCCAATTGCTTTGTAATCGCAAGTCCAAGACCTGTGCCACCAAATTTACGCGTGGTTGAGCTATCTGCTTGAGTAAAAGCCTGAAAAAGCTGACCTTGAGCTTCATCAGAAATGCCAATGCCACTATCTTGAACATCAAGAGTCACTTGAATACCAGGGCTACCTGTCTGTTGCTTTGTACGCACCAAGATTAAAACATGACCCGTTTCGGTGAACTTGATCGCATTTCCAACCAAATTCATCAATATTTGTCGTATTCGATAAGCATCGCCACGAACCAAGGGCATCTCGTTAACATCAAACTTTACAAGCAAATCAATATTTTTCGCTTCTGCCTTAATCACTAATAGTTGTGATAAGTCATACACTAGCTTTTCTAAGTCGAAGTCCATCGATTCAATGGTTAAATGACCAGCTTCAATTTTTGAAAAGTCCAATATTTCATTAATCAGCTCCAGCAAACCTTCCCCTGAGTTACGAATAATATCCAATTGATTATGCTGCTGTTTTGTTAACGCAGAACCAGCAAGGATTTCGGCCATTCCGAGCACACCATTTAAAGGGGTTCGAATTTCATGAGACATGGTGGCTAAAAAATTACTTTTTGCCTGGCTTGCTCGAATGGCTTCTTCACGAGCATTTCTTAAAACTAACTCTGTTTCGTATTGTTGGGTCACATCTAAATTTGTACCAAATAAATGCGTTGGACACCCCTTACTATCGAACGCAGCGCGCCCATGGGCTTTGATATATCGAACAGATCCGTCTTTTCTGACAATTCTAAACTCAGCACTTAATACTTTTTTCGCATCAAGCGCTTGTGAAGAAGCTTTCTGGACATGCATAAGATCTTCAGGGTGAATCAAGGACGCCCATTCTTCGTATGCTTTGGGTGCTTCCGTATATTCCAAACCATACAATTCACACATACGCTTATCTAGCCAAATGGTTTCACTATTTACATCACGCTCCCATACACCTATTCCCGCTGCCGCTGTTGCCACACTTAAACGATCTTTCGTTCTTACGACATCTTCCTCAACTGCAAGACGGGCTGTGATGTCACGGGCGTGCACAATAAAGCCTTTTAAATTGCCTTCAGAGTCAGTGATTTTGCTGCGTACATTATCTGCAACAAACTCTGAACCGTCAGCGCGCTTGTACACCATCCTATATTCTTCACGATCTGGTATATTAGGAGAGTCGTAAGCTAGACCTACACGCTCAAACCCCTCTTTATCAGCGTATAAAAAGTCAGGTGTACGCCCTACCAATTCATCTTCTTGATAACTAAACAACTCTAACGTATGCGGATTTGCCATGACGATGCGTCGATTGATGTCCGATACCACAATAGCTTCCGGAGCATTCACAAACAGGGACTTAAAAAGCTCCATCTGAGTCAATAATGCATCTTGTGCATGCTTTTGCAGAGTAATATCTTGAAACGTTAAAACATAGCTGACGTCATCGTCTGATTTTTGCAATACGGGAGTAAAAGAAAACTTTACGGCCAAAGAAGAACCGTCTTTACGACAAAAATCAGTATCAATATTCGACAATTTTTCATCGTTTTCTATCGCTTTGACAATGAGGCTTTCAATATGGGAAATTTCATCGGTTATCTCTTTAGACTTGCCAAGCAAACAAAGAATGGATTCACTCATCATGCTATTTACATCAACATCCATTAGCTTCGCAGCGGCTAAGTTCATAAAAGTAATGCAACCAGATCGGTCAATTCCGACTATGCCGTCACTGACAGCCCCTAAAATCAACCTTTGCTTTTGTTCAGCCGCAATAATCGATTGCCTGGTCTTTTCTCGAGTTAACTCATTTTCAACCCATTGACCAAATAACTTAACTAACTCATATTCATCTTCACTAAAGTCTTCTTCTCTTGGCTCTAATCCAGAGAAATTAAGGGTTCCCTCAACTACACCATTCACCTTTAATGAAACACCCAAGTAAGCTTCCAACTTAAAATTTTGGTAACAAGGATGAGTTGCGATGTCACTTTTGCCAGCATGATGAAAACCAGTGACTTGATCTCGATGCAATGTATGCACACAATAACAATCGCCTAGCTCAAATTGGGTACCTGGCAAGGGTTCACCATTGGGCGAATGACTGTAAGCAACCAAATATCTCTGCTCTTCGACATTGCTCACTATTCCAACAGGTAAGTTTAAAATTTCGCAGCCAAGAGCCAATACTTCATTTACTTTCTCTGCAAGCGATAATCCAGTCTGTGATGTTAATTCATAGAAACGCTTCAGAGCTTGCGTAATTCGCTTTAAGGGTGTTTGATCTCGAACAGATACATAAACCCCCACAATCTCATCATTTTCATACCGAGGTTCATAGTTACAAATAATGTGGCGATCAGTCTTAGCACCAGAACTGAACTGATGAACAGCCGATAACTGCATCTCTATTGACTCACCAGCCAACGCTTTTTTTAGAGAAGGCTCGACTTTACGAAACTGCTCATCTCCTATAACAGTCCAAATTTCTTTGCCAACAATTTCGGCTTTTGGCAGATTAAAAGTCTTTTCATAACGATTATTAACATATTGATAACGTAAATCACGATCTACGTAAGACACCAACAAGGGTAAACTGTCAGCAATATTAACAACCTCCTCAAACAAGGCATCTTGCTCAATTTCTTTTACGGTCGGAATAAGTGCTGAAATTACAGGGAGGGAGTCTTGAATAAATTGTGAGTCTACGTACAAAGGAACGCCTAAGTAGGCAATTTCGTTCAACTCAAACCATTCAAGTGACTTAAACGAAGATACCGACATTGACTGAATAACGCCCTCTTCAATGTATAAGCCCTCACCGTTTTTCATCACCATTGACCAATGGGAAATAGCGCCTGTTCTTTCAAACAAACTGGCTAACGAATAAAGCTTTGAAAAGACACCAGAAAAAGAGTCTGTCCAATGAATGGGCTCTGAGCAAAAGGGCACGTTTGTTAAAGTCATTTAGTTACTATGGCCTAATCGTTTAATTCAATACATCTATACTAACTTTTTACCGACAAAGCACGGCAACATCAAGGTTTCGCCACACCCTGCAATACAGCACGGTCAAAGCAAGTATGTTATTTAATATAGCAGCCAATACTAAAAAAAATTAAAGACACACAAATTTGTATGTCTTTAATTTTACATGGGGGTCTTAAACGTATAAAGAATGGTTTATCGATATTTATGTTTTAGCGTTTAGTCAGCCACTATCGGAGAGACATCTCTACAAATAGCGTCAACCACTGCTGTGTTTCTTCCCGCGACAATGACACCTTTACGGATTGCAGGCCGATAGGTTTGACCATCTAACATACGGACTACCCCACCGGCCTCTTGATAGGCTAAGATGCCTGCAGCATGATCCCATGCATTCGTTTTTGGGCTCACTGAAAAATCAACATTACCTCTAAGTAAAGTACGGTATTCATGACAACAGCAACGAAGTGCAATGGTTCGTGCATACTTAGGCTGCAAATCTGCCGCCTTTAAGCGACGCTCGGAGTTTTTAAACAAGAAAGGGGAAAAAAAGCCGACTAATTTGATGTCAGTTGTCTGCTCTTCAATACGGTATGGACGAGGTGCCTCTCCTGGTCGAACAAACCAAGCGCCTTCTCCTTTCGAGGCTTCGACCCAATCATCGTTTACCACATCGTATAGCACCCCGAAAATCGTCTCACCTTGATAAACGATTGCAATCAATACACCAAAAATTGACAGCCCATTAGCAAAATTCCATGTGCCATCAATTGGATCAATAACAAAAACCAACTCTTGGGAATCAAGTTTGTCTAATACACTTTCATCTGCAGCAACAGATTCTTCTCCCACTATTTGAGCATCTGGAATTAGATCTTGAAAACGTTGTGTCATCGCTTTTTCAGCCGCCAAATCGGCGACAGTTACTAGGTCATCAAAGCCAGATTTGGTTGAGATAGCATCGTCAGACAATTCACGAAACCGAGGCAGTATTTCTTCTCTCGCCACGTCACGAATAATCTCAATGACAGCATCTTTAATTTCTCTGGATAACACAACAATCCCCTCGTCAGGCTTAAAGTAAAATGTGGGTACAACAATACTGCTATTTAGTAAAAACTATATTACAGCCAGTAACCCACTACAAAATAAACCACCATAATTATCATTAGTGAGCCAACTTAAGAACGATAACACCGCTGATAATCAATAAAATACCTAAGTATCGAATAAGCGAGGTAGGATCGTTGAAAAACATCACCCCAACAATGAACGTACCCGCAGCACCAATGCCAGTCCAAACAGCGTAAGCTGTCCCCATTGGAATATCTCTTTGCGCTAGCCATAGCAATAAGCCACTGGTGATTAAAAAAAATACAGCCATCAACAGACCGGGCCATTTAATAGACGATTCTTGCGCGATCTTCATACCTAATGGCCAACCAATCTCAGTCAGTCCAGCCAACAACAAATATATCCACCCCATTATCCACCTCCACTTATTCAGTTGTGCCCAGCAAACATGCCGTATTGCCCTTTATAATATCTGGATATATGATGGTTGAAAGTTAGTTACTATCGATTTATTAGATATGCAAAATTTAGAACACATCCGTATGTTAGTACTATCCGCCGACTTAGGGTCCTTTTCCGCCTGCGCTAGACGCCTAGGAAAAGCCCAATCAGCAGTCAGTCACGCCATTAGCGCACTTGAGATTGATCTAGATGTCGAGCTGTTTGATCGTAGTACTCGAAAGCCCACGCTGACTCTTGCTGGCGAACGCCTTTATCGCAGCGCAAAAGCCTTACTAGCGCAATCGGAAGAGTTTGTACAAATGGCTAAAGCGATCAACCAACAAGAAGAAAGTAATTTACGGATTGCATTAGACGATGCTTTGATGACACCTGCCGTTGCCTCTGTCTTAGCCACTTTCAGTCATAAATTCCCCTATACGCAACTAGACATTCAAACTCATCCCTCACCCGACATCATTCCACTACTACTTAATAATCAGGCTTCTTTTGGCATTATGGTCTCTGAAATTAGTGCCATCAAAGAAGTGGATTTCTGTTACATTGGCCAGATACCAATGGTTCCCATCTGTCACCCTGATCATGAACTGGCACGACGAGAAAGCATTAACGAACCCGATTTATACCCCTATCGGCAAATTGCCATACGTGGCAGCCAGCAATTGGAATCCCCAATGTTGATGAGCGTGACACCTAACGTATGGTGGTGCTCAAGCACGCTTAACGCACTTACATTAGTGAAACAAGGCATTGGCTGGAGTTATCTTCCGCTTTACTTAGCCCAACCCTATATTGATAAAAAAGAACTTATTAAGCTTGATGTCAGCTTTGATCATCAAACTTGGCAAGCCCCTATTGATATTATCTGGCCCAGAGGTCTTACCAAAGGACCTGCATTAACTTGGCTACAAAATGAACTAAAACGCGTTATGTTAAAAGACCAATGCCTGAGTTAAACGATCCGATTTCTCACTTTCTTCCATCGCAGTATTTTTCTAATTATCTAACTCGTTAATTTTTATAGGTTTCTAGAACGCTCAGAGAAGCAGCGCTCACTAAGACTCATATTTTCTATAAATGGCTGTTGACGAGCAGCAAAAGTTACCGGTAACATTCGTAAAAGTTACCGGTAACATACCTTCGTCACTTGTGACTTTATCTTCCTTCAAAACAATAAATAGCGGGAAAACATCATGAGCAAATTTGCTAAGACGTTACTTACTGCCACGATTGCAGGCGCACTTTCAACATCTGCACTGGCTGCTGATTTCACCTTTAAATTCCAATCATCAGACCCATCTGGCGACAAAAATTTCCAAGTTCAGAAAGAGTGGACTGAGCGCGTGGAAGAAATGTCAGGCGGTCGCATCAAAATCAACCTATTACCTGTCGGCAGTGTGTTCAAACACACAGAAACTTTGGACGGTATTAAAATGGGCATTCTTGATGGCCAAGTAACGGCAACTGAGTTTTTCTCGGGTAAAGATGCAGCGTTCGGTTTAATTGGCAATACCGTTGGTGCTTGGTCTGATACAAGCCAATTATTGCAATACATTAATTATGGCGGCGGCTACGAACTAATGAACGAACTGTACGCACCCTATGGTGTAAAGTTCATTGGTGGCTCAACGACGGGCGTAGAGTCCTTCGTTTCGCGCGTACCTTTAGACGGTGTTGATGACCTAAAAGGCCTTAAACTTCGCGCTCCTGAAGGTTTGGTGCAAAAAGTATTCGCGGCAGCCGGTGCAACACCCGTTAACTTACCAGGTTCTGAAGTTTTCACAGGTCTTAGCAAAGGCGTTATTGATGCCGCAGATTACACTGTATTTTCGACAAACCAAAAAGCGGGCATGAATGATATTGCTCCCCATCCCGTTCAGCCAGGTTTCCATTCATTACCATTGATTGATATCTCAATGAGTTTGAAGAAATGGAACAAGCTGCCTGAAGATCTGCAAGCCATCATGACCGTTTCAGTACGTGACTTCGCCAACGATATTACAACACAGCTTCGTATTGCGGATCAGAAAGCCGTTAAAGCGGCTCAAGAAGACCCAAATATCACTATTCATGATTGGTCTGCAGAAGAACGTAAAAAATTCCGAGCGATCGCTCGTACGCAATGGGAAGAGTTTGCAAAAGAGTCTCCAAATGCACAAAAAGTGTATGACTCTGTGACAACTTACCTAGAAGAAAACGGCCTTCTTTAACACCTAAGAAGCCTTGATGCCAAACAAAACAGGCGCTGGACAACCGGTCATAAGCCGATTTCCTAGCGCCTGTTTTAAACTGGACCCTACCCCATGAAGAAAAATACTCCTATTCCGCAGACAGAAGATCCAACAGAACAGCCGCGAAACCTATTAGATAAAGCCATCGTACGCCTTGGTAACGCCTTGAGCTTGCTGTTTTTATTTACCGTCGGCATCTCTTTTTACGAAGTTGTCATGCGCTATGTGTTTAATGCCCCGACCATGTGGGTCCACGAATCGGCTTCATTTATCGGTGGCTGTTTATTCGTATTTGGTGGCATCTATGCTCTAGCCACCAACAAACACGTGCGCGTAGTCCTCATTTACGATGCTGTTTCAGACCGCACCCGTCAATATTTGAATGTTTTCCATCATATCATGGGGCTTATTTTTGCAGGGTTACTTGCCTATGCGGCGTATCAAATGACCGAAAGTGCTATTTTTTCCCCTTTTGGCGACATTCATTTTGAAACATCCGGCTCTGCTTGGAACCCGCCATTCCCTGCCTACGTGAAAATCACCATCTTCATAACCGTGTGCGTGATGTGGGTTCAGTTTGCTCTGCACCTAATCCAAGAAATACTGAACCTAAGGAAGTCATAGCATGTTTGATTTATCCGCTTTGGGCATAGGCTACGGCAGCCTACTAATGCTAGTTTCCATGATCCTACTGTTGCTTACAGGTATGCAGTTGGCCATGGTAACAGGACTGGTGGCACTCATTTTTGCCGTCGGCTGGTTTGGAATTGATGCTCTACCCTTGGTCACTAGCCGCTTATACAGCTTTGTTGGCAGCTATGTCTTTTTGGCCGTACCCATGTTTGTGCTCATGGCCGCCTTACTCGACCGCTCTGGCATTGCCAGAGACTTATTCGATGCCATGAAAGTCGTTGGCCGCAAGGTGCGTGGCGGTGTCGCCGTCCAGACCTTAGTGGTCGCGATCATACTTGCCTCTATGTCAGGGGTAATCGGTGGTGAGACTGTCTTATTGGGCATTCTTGCACTGCCACAAATGCTACGCCTTGGTTACAACCGAAAATTGGCGATCGGCACGACCTGTGCTGGCGGTGCACTCGGCACCATGCTGCCACCCAGTATCGTGCTGATTATCTATGGCCTAACAGCAAGTGTGTCTATTGGCGATTTATTTAAGTCGGCTTTTTTACCCGCCTTGATCCTAGCCTTTTCCTATATGGCTTATGTACTCATCATCAGTCGTATGCACCCAGAATACGCCCCACTTCCGAGTGACGAAGAGCTGGCTCAAGACCAGAACACAAACTATTTCAAAGCGCTATTCTTTCCCATCCTATCCGTAGCCGTAGTGTTAGGCAGTATTTATACCGGTATCGCCTCGGTGACCGAAGCCTCCGCTCTGGGTGTTGTCGGAATTATTTTCAGCGCTTGGATCCGAGGCGAATTAACATTCGACATGCTCAAGGAAAGTGCTAAAGCGACCATGAGCACCTGCGGCATGATCATTTGGATCGGCATCGGTGCAACAGCATTGGTTGGCGTTTATAACCTTATGGGCGGCATTGATTTTGTAGAAGAGACGATCCTATCCCTATCTGGCGGCAGCGTTATGGGCACCGTATTGATCATGATGGTGATCTTACTGGTACTAGGGATGTTCCTGGATTGGGTCGGCGTTGCGCTGTTAACCATGCCAATCTTTGTGCCAATCATTACCAATCTTGGACTAGACCCCGTTTGGTTTGGTGTTGTGTTCTGTCTAAACATGCAGGTGTCTTTTCTATCACCGCCGTTTGGCCCCGCAGCCTTCTATCTTAAATCGGTTGCACCAAAAGACATTAGCTTAGGAGAAATTTTCAGCTCATTGCTGCCTTTCATCGCCCTTCAAGTGATGGTACTGGCATTGGTGATCTTCTTCCCTCAGCTCGCAATCTGGTGGAAATAGAGACGCTTATATTTTTGTATAGAACCACTCAATTGCTACATCTACAGATATCGCGAAGCACGACCACGTGCTTCGCAGGAGAGACACTAATATGATAAAGAAAATCATTGTAATGGGGGTTTCTGGATGCGGTAAGTCCTCTATGGGACAAAAACTCGCAGACCATTACGGTTTTCCTTTTTTCGATGGCGATGATTATCATTGTGAGAACAATGTCGAAAAGATGCGTCAAAGTATTCCGCTCACAGACGAGGATCGTTACGGTTGGTTAAACACGCTTAATCACATTCTACGAGATAACGATTCAGCGGTGGTGGCATGCTCGAGTTTAAAGCCATCTTATCGTGATATTTTGCGCAACAATATTGACGGCCTTGCCATTGTCTATCTACAAGGTGATTTCGACACTATTTGGCAGCGTCACCAGAAACGTGATGGCCATTACTTTAATGGAAAGAGTATGCTGGAAAGTCAATTTGAAACCTTAGTAGAGCCAGAGAACGAGCCGGATGTGATTGCAATCGATATTCGCCATTCGCTTGATGATGTCTTTTCGAAAAGCATATCAGAACTGGCATTACGATAACCTGATAGCTGATACTGCAAAGCGCAAGTGTCAGCTAACTTCTTATTATTGATTGTTTTTTTGGTGTCTGGTCGATACGTTCTGAACCCTCTATGTGGTAATGTTACCGCTAACAACACTTTGAAAAAGACCTAACAGGATGAAGAAAAAGCGCCCTACACTTCAAGATGTGGCCGAACGAGTCGGTGTCACTAAAATGACCGTGAGCCGTTTTATCCGCAAACCAGATCAAGTATCTGACTCACTACGCGATAAAATTCAACACGCATTGGACGACTTAGGCTACATCCCTAATCGCGCGCCAGACATTCTCTCTAAATCCAAAAGCCACGCCGTTGGTGTATTGCTACCATCACTAACAAACCAAGTCTTTGCAGAAGTCATTCGTGGTATCGAAACTGTCCTAGAGCCCGAAGGCTACCAAACCATGCTCGCTCACTTTGGCTACAGCCAAGAATTAGAAGAGCAACGCATTGCAACACTGTTGTCCTATAACGTTGATGCCTTAATCATTTCAGAAAGCCAACACACACTCAAAGCTCAAAAGATGCTTGAGAACGCTGGCATCCCCGTCATCGAAATCATGGACTCCACATCGACCAGCCCGCTGAATATCATTGGCATCAACAACAGCGCAGCAGCTCGTGAAATGACGCAAACCATGATTAACCATGGTCACCGCAATATCGTCTACTTTGCTGCACGAATGGATGAACGTACCTTGCAAAAAATTGCAGGTTACAAGCAAGCAATGACGGCCAATGGCCTAACGGCTGCGGTCAAAGAAACCCAATCAGCTTCATCGTTTACCTTAGGTGCGAAATTCCTAGAAGAAGTGCTGTCTGAGTATCCTAATATTGATGGCATCTTTTGCACCAATGATGACCTAGCCATCGGCGCTTTGTATGCTTGCCAAAAGAAAGGGTTACGAGTACCAGAAGACATAGGTATCGCGGGGTTCCATGGCCACGATATCGCCAGAGCAATGGTTCCACTGCTAGCAACAGTCGTAACGCCGCGAGAAGAAATGGGACGCTTAGCCGCGCAACAATTACTTAAAAATATTCACGGAGAAGCGCGACACGCCTCGGTGATTGAATTGGCCTACGAAATTGAATGTGGCGAAAGCATCAGGAAAATTCAGATAAAGAAGAACTAAGAAGGAATAAAAAAAGGGAAGTATGCGGGGTGTTGAAGAGTCGCGCATACTTCCCTTAAAGGGTGACGTTAATCACTTTCGGCATACTCAGTGTAAAAGGACACTTCGTCTGCGGTCACCTAGCAATCCCCCATTTATGAAAGCTAGACAACCATTTGAAAGCGATCGAAATAGATCACCATTCCATAGAGGACTTCGCATACAATATCGGGCAGAGCAAATATATGACGCGATGTCGAGAGTAATAATAGGCGGTTATTGCCCGTAAGATCTTGCCAAATACGCCTTTCTTCTCACTATTTACGACAATTTAAAGAAATAGCGAATTGAGCTGGCCTAGTATAAACCTTTCCAACACGCACATTTCTAACTCAATGTAACAACAACAATAATGCGCTGATACTAAAGAACGACAACACAGTCGTCACTAATAAGGTGCTTGAACAAAAGCTTCGTTGCCCGTATTCACCACCTAGAATCGGGAAAATACTGAACATCGGCATAGCCGCAAAAACAAGTACCGAAACTTGAAGCTCTATAGGCATATCCGGAAAAGCCTGTAAGCTAATAAAAACAACCAAAGGGAATACTAACAATTTAATACTAGCAACGATCAGCGTTCTAACTTTGCTGCCAGCAATAGACACGCCTACCAAGGAGCCACCAATCACAAACAGCGCACTCGGTGCCGCAGCCATTGAGAGAAGCTCAAGACTGCTGCTAATAAAATGAGGCAAACGCAGGCCTAATAATGACAACAACACCCCAGCAAAAACTGACAAAATAATGGGATTGCGTACAATACGCTTTAATACTTTTACAAACACCTGCTTCCCAATACCTGGCTGATGATTGTAAAAAGATTCAATTAACATCAGCGCTAAAGGCAAGAAAATAATGGTCTCCACGACCAATGCCATAGCAAACGCTTGGGCGGGCGCATTTTCTAGGTATTGAAGTAGAATTGGAAAACCAATAAAGGAGCTGTTGGGCATCATCGCCCCCATGCCACTAACCGCCGCCACACTCCAACCTTCTTTTAACCCGTAACGAACAATCGCTACTGTTATGAAAAAAGCCACCAGCCCACCTAGTGCATACACAAACATATACGGTACGTTGACAACAGCTCTTAAATCGAGCGCAGATATCTTGGTAATCATCACCGATGGCAAGGCAAAATAAAGAACAAAACGACTCAACGCTGGCAGCGCCTCTTTGGGCAACAGTTCAAACCGCGTGCCAGCGAAGCCTAATAAGATAAGAAAGAAGATAGGAGCGGTAATATTAAGCACGACGTCCAAAGCAAATCCTTACCTTTGAGAGGATGTAAAGATCCTAATGTTACCCTAAACAACCATTTAGAAATATAAAGCGGCAATTCATAATTGCATACCTATATTCAAAATAGCGTACTGTTCATAATACTAAAAGCCCCACTTCTATCGAAGCAGGGCGCGCCCTATTTCATACATTTACTGGTATTTACGAATGTTACGCTTAGTCGTGTTTGTTAACATCGCGATGCTTCTTAGCATGACGAGGCTTATCACTTTTGCATGAATCAGATACCTCTTTTTTCAATGCTGTAAATTGCTCTTTTTGCTCAGGCGTTAGCACACCATACATTTCATGCTGCGCCATCATGCGCTGCACCATCACTTTAGCTTGCTGATCCGCCATATTTTGAGCAAACTTCTCAGCCGCTTTTTTATCAAACTTATCGGCCATGACCAACTCATCTGCCTCTTGACGATGCGATGATCGAACACCCTCTTTTGATTCATGATGAGCTTTCATGTTTTCACGAGCCGACAGGCGCAATGCTTTCAATTGATCTTGCTGTTTATCACTTAAATCAAGTTTATGCATAAGGTGAGCATCAGACCCACAACGATCACGTCCTTTTTTATCATGATCTTTACCGCCAGCGAACGCACTGGCCGTACCAAGCATTAGAGGAAGCGCCAAACCTACAACCATCATTTTTTTACGGATATTCATAATTTCTTTTCCTTCAATAAGATACTGTGTATAAGGCTGTCTTCACAGCACATAAATCTAGAATAAGTTCTTCAAGGTAAAGCAACGTCCGCGCAACGTAAAAGATCGTAAAGACATGACGCTTGTTTATATTTATCAGTAAACTAACTAGATCTAAACCGTATTAATGGGTTAACAATAATCACGCATGGCCAACATTCTTCTTATAGATGACGACACCGAATTAACAGAACTGCTTTCTGAAGTTCTAACGTATGAAAACTTTGCCGTTTCGGTCGCCAGCAACGGTGAAGAAGGCTTAGAAATGCTATCCAGTAAAGTTGATATCATTTTACTGGATATGATGATGCCAAAGTTAAATGGTCTGGATACCCTAAAGCGACTTCGCGAAACATCAGACACGCCAGTGTTGATGTTGACAGCAAAAGGAGAAGAAATTGATCGTGTAGTCGGTCTTGAATTGGGCGCTGATGACTATTTATCCAAGCCTTTTAGTGAACGCGAATTACTGGCCAGAATACGAGCTATTTTAAGGCGCTCACAAAGCCATCATCAAGAATCATCCTCACCTGCGGCGGTAGACTACTTCGACATCAAGCTTTACCCAGGCAAACTCGAGGCTTACTGTAGCGACACCCTATTGGAGCTGACCAGCACCGAATTCGCATTGCTACATCATTTCATTTTACATCCCGGCCAAATTCTTACCAAAGAAACACTCAGCCTCGATGTACTTGGAAAACGCCTTGCTCCATTTGATCGTGCTGTAGACATGCATGTGTCGAATCTTCGAAAAAAGCTACCAGATTGGAACAACGGCAAAGCACGCATTAAAACACTTAGAGGTCGAGGCTATCTCTTAACAGAAGGCGATGAATAATGCGCTTACCAAAAATAGCCAGTTTGTATGGCCGTATCTTCGCCATATTTTGGTTTACCATGTTTCTAGTATTAATGGCGGTTCTTTCATTACCGCACTTTGACCCAAGAAAAGTAAGCGATATACCTGCTCCCTATTATCAACGTTTGATTCAAGCCCGCGATAAAATCCAGCTACACTTTGCCGATCAAAGCTCCATCGAATTCATCGTCTCACAACTTTCAAGCAATCGTCGCAATAACAAGCATGATGATCACCGCAGTTCTGACAAGCGCCGTGACTCCGGTTTTGATTTTTTTATTACCGATGCAGATGGCGACATTCTATCTTTGCAAGGCCGGCCAACCTCCGAAGAGCGCGCAGTCCGAAATCTAGTGACGAACATTGAAAACGTAAATATTCCGCAGCAAAAATTGTATGGTCGCTACATGCTATCTGGCCCCATTCCAATTCGACTCGCACAAACGGATTACTATTTGTATGTAGGCGTCAAATGGAGCCGTCCTCCTAGCTTCTTAATTCAACTGTTCGATCATCCATTTCAACTGTTACTCGCCACCATGCTCATCAGCACGCCTCTACTATTATGGCTGGCGTGGGCATTAAGCCAACCTGCTCGTCGCTTGGAACGTGCTGCGAAACGAGTTGCCCGAGGTGAGTTTGATATCGACCCGAGCCTAGAAAAAGGCACCTCAGAGTTCCGCCAAGCAGGTGCTAGCTTTAATCAAATGGTCAAAGCCGTGAATCAGATGATCTCACGTCAACAGCGACTACTATCAGACATATCTCACGAGCTTCGCTCTCCTTTGACTCGTTTACGTATGGCCAATTCATTAGCACAGCGCAAACAAGGCCAAAGTCCTGAGCTCACTCGAATTGATACTGAAACCCAGCGCCTAGAATCCATGATCAGCAATCTGCTCGATTTATCTCGGATGCAGATTGACAGCCATATTAACCGCGAGCGCCAGCCGCTAGCTAGCCTATGGGAAGCGCTACTCGAAGACACCCAGTACGAAGCCGAACAAATGGAAAAGTCGCTTACTTATAATACCATTCCAGATAGAGCATTATTGTGCCATCCTCAGCTCATGATGAGTACATTGGAAAACATTGCTAGAAACGCCATCTATTACGGCAAAACAACAATCTTGATCAATATGCAGGTAGATTCGAACCGCTTAATGCTAACCGTTGAAGACGATGGAGACGGCGTACCAAAAGAGGAGCGCGAAGCAATTTTCCGTCCGTTCTATCGTGTTTCTACAGCAAGGGATGCTCATAGTGGAGGCCGCGGATTAGGGCTCGCTATTACTGAAAATGCCATTCGACAGCATAATGGCTCAATCGAAGCGTCACAAAGCGACTTAGGCGGTCTAAAGGTTACCGTCGAACTGCCACTAGAGTAAAATGATAAATAATATACTTTATTTATCTTTAGCTCATAGATTGGCACATTTACCTTTGCTCTTCCCAATTTACCAAGTTTTCAAAAGCCACACCGAAATAGAGCTCGTAACTGTTTTGCTCAACATAACCAATATGAGGTGTGGCCGTCACATTATCCAGCATCAATAGAGGCTCGTTAACTAATTGGGCAGGCTCCTCATCAAATACATCAATCGCTGCATGGCGTGCGGGAAAATGTTGTAATGCATCGAACAGCGCACTTGGCTCAATCAACTCCGCACGACTTGTATTTACCAGCAGCACATCTTGCTTCATCAACGCTAAATCCTCCGCTGTTACACACCCTCTTGAGCGCTCACTCAAACGTAAGTGGAGAGAAATAATATCAGCATGAGCAAAGAAGTCTGCTTTCGAAGAAGCAGCTGACAAACCATCTTTTATAGCCTGCTCACGAGAAGACTCACCCCCCCAAATCAACACCTTCATATCAAAAGCCTGCGCATAACGCGCAATTTGCTTACCGATTTTTCCGTAACCCCAGATTCCTAGCGTTAGACCTTTTAAGGTACGACCCAGACCGAGCCCATTAGATTCTTGCCACAGATTTCTTCGTAAGGCATTGGCATACTGCGGGATATAGCGTGAAGCGGACATTATTAAACCCCAACACAACTCTGCTGGCGCAACAGGTGAGCCAACGCCCTCTAATACCTCAACTCCATAACGCTGACATAACGCTACATCGATATGATTAGACACCTTTCCTGTTTGACTAATAACCTTCAAGTCAGGTAATTTTTTCAACAATGATTCTGTGATAACTGTACGTTCACGAATTAATACAATTGCCTCCACTCCCACCAACAGACTAACTAAATAATCTTCAGAGTAGGACTGATTCAAAACGATGACATCATGACCACATAAAACCTTAAAAGCGTTTAATTCTTTTACAGCATTTTGGTAATCATCCAATACAGCAATTTTCAAGTGCCACCTCCCAATATCTAATCTTTGCGAATCAGTACACACCATATTAGAAGACTAGAAAAAATAATACTTTATTTTCTCTAACATTAATGCTCGACATAACTCCTCATCAGCATCCTTTAAACGTTCGTACAGCTCCTCAGAAATATCTTCAAACGCGCTCACAACACTGGGATCAAAATGGTACTCTGCACCTTCCTTAATAATTGAAAACGCTTTTTTATAGTCGAAAGCGGGCTTATATGGACGCTCTGAACACAATGCATCAAACACATCTGACACTGCAAAAATACGACCAACTAAAGGGATTTGATTACCGATTAAACCTACTGGATAGCCGGTTCCATCCCATTTCTCATGATGACAAGCAATAACTGGAATAGCTGCCTCTAACCAATCAATTCCCTTGACCATTTCGACACCCTCTTTGACATGCGCCTTCATGATTTCCATTTCGTCACAGGTCAATCGGCCCGGCTTCAGCATGATTGCATCTGTGATGGCAATTTTACCGATATCGTGAAGATAACTACCTAATATAAGTGACTTAATTTGAGCAGTACTTAATCCGAGACGTTCAGCCAGTTCTACCGATATCCACACAACTCTATAATTATGAGCACCGGTATCAGAATCACGCAAAGAGATTGCCTTACCCAAAGCAAACATCATATCCAAACTACCTTGCTGAATATCTTTTGTTTGGCGAATGTGCTCTCGATTTAAAAAAACAATTATTGGGTAAATAAACAACCCACATAACCAAGCTACAGCAACAGATAGCAAAGCAACTACAAAAGAATAGTCTCTTATATCTTTTTTTTGCCAATCTGGGACTACCCTAACACCTTCAAGATATCCCCATAATACATTGCCCGAGTAAATAGGAATGAAATTCCTTAGCACCCACTCTCCTGATTTAGTTGTGATACTCTCATACGATGGCTCTTCATAGCTTGGTGCATAATGAACAGGTAGAAGCGCCTCAATAGACTCACCACGCTCAGTTACAGAACCGGCTAACTCCTGACCCTTAGCATCGTATAGCTCAACAACATCAAACCAACCCACAACTAAATCCTCAGTCACTACTTTTGCAACCTTGCTAAGCGTATTTTCTGGGGCGGCTATCAACTCGTAATACTCAATAGTGTCGATTGAGACCTCCAAGGTAAGATCAATGGATTCGCGCTCCGCACTCTCTACTGCAACTTGCCAAGCTACATAGCCAGCAATAACGCTCACAACTAAACTAACAAGCACAACACGTTTAAGCGCTTTTCGTGCAAAGTCCATCCTCCACTCCCTAACGATACAAAGTCACAAATATTTTAATATACAACAAGCAGGATTAAGGTTTCCTTAAATAAAGCTCTATAACTATATTTACGACCAGAAACCTAAGAAGAGAAAATTTAGCTTTCCACTGCAATATACTCTATAAGGACAACTGAATTACCAACCTATCTCACTACCTTTAACTATTATCTCAATATGCACTTTCTTTTAAATCAGCTTAAATAGCTTGATATAAATACCTCAACGTACATCTCAGTGATTTTATTTAGTCACCCAACGTACTTAAAACACAATGACCTCAAGTCTATACTGTCCAATACACCTCCATAATATATAAACGCTTATCATTACCACAAAATCCGAATATACAATTCCTAACATGATAATACTCCAGTTATATTACCCAATTTGTATAATTACCGAGTTATCATTGAGTGCTAAATCTGATATAAGATGCATTATATGATTTTTTATTTCTCTGTATCAGTTAAAAGCTAATTCTACTATCGAGGAGCGGACATGGAAATTCAGGAGCAAAAAACCGTCCTTGTGATTGATGATGAACCTATAAACATCACTGTATTATCTGGAACATTAAGAGACCATTTTCGTGTAATTGTTGCTAAAACAGGCAAACAAGCACTTGAACGAATTGAAAAAGTAACAGTACCCGATATTATTATGCTTGATATTATGATGCCAGATATGGATGGCTTTGAAGTATGTAGAATACTAAAACAGCGTCCAGACACCAAAGATGTCCCAGTTATTTTTGTCTCTGCTATGTCTGAGCACCAAGATGAGGAAAAAGGCCTCGCTTTAGGAGCCGTCGACTATATTATAAAGCCCTTTTCTCCTGCGATAGTTCTCACTCGCATCCGAAATATTTTGCAATTGATAGAAGCACAGTCATTTTTAGAAAATCAAAATAAAGTATTAGAACAAAAAATTGAAGAACGTACTCGCGAGGTTTTCCTGACTCAGAATGTTACTATTCATGCTTTAGCATCATTAGCAGAAACCAGAGACAACGAAACAGGCAATCATATTCGACGCACTCAGCATTATGTTAAAAGTTTAGCCCTAAATCTTAGAGAAAATGGACATCACCTCAATGAACTTTCTGACGCTAACATTGACTTACTCTTCCGATCAGCGCCACTCCATGACATAGGAAAAGTTGGAATTCCAGACAATATTCTTCTTAAGCCTGGAAAACTAACCGCCGATGAATTTGAGATCATGAAAACGCATGCCTCACTTGGTGCACAAGCTTTAATACAGGCGCAAGACTCTGTAGGGGATAATGAGACTTCGTTTTTAAGATATGCACGCGAGATATCAGAAAGCCAGCATGAAAAATGGAATGGATCGGGTTATCCGAAAGCTTTAAGTGGTGAAAATATTCCTCTTTCAGGAAGAATTATGGCTGTTGCTGATGTCTATGACGCATTGATTTCAGCTCGCATATACAAACCAGCATTTACCCATGAAAAGGCGAAAGCTATCTTGCTCGAAGGGAGTGGAACGCATTTCGATCCCAAAGTAGTTCAAGCATTTGCTAATATCGAAGAAACGTTTATTGATATTGCTAAACGCTACCAAGATTATTAGTTTCAAAGATGCTCCACATTAAACCATGTAGAATAAATCCTACCCATTAACCAAAAATTTCATAAAATCTCATTGTTAAACACAAACCTGTGGTACTATTTTTTTGCACAGTTGTAATAATTAAGCCTACTTTTAATGGACTAAAGGAGCCCTAGAAATATAGAGAAGCTACTTAAATGCTTAGAATTTTCAAACAACATAGCCAAAAGACATTTATCGCTTTTACAGTCGTTTTCTGGATTAGTTCAGCATTAATGATTCGATTCTATGCAGAGCTAAATACGAATCGCGCGGCCCAGGAAGAGAAGCAAAACCTTCGTCGTGAAACCGCTTTAATTCGATCGAAAATTGAGTCGACTATCTATGAAGATGTCTATATAGCTGGGTCACTAGCAACAGTCTTAAGAGTCAGTACGAATACAGTAATTGATAATTGGGAAAACATTGCGTCAGATCTACTCAAAAAATCTTCTAATATCCGCAACATAGGGGTTGCCCCTAATAACGTATTAAGTCTCATATACCCGCTGAAAGGAAACGAAGCAGCTGTAGGATTAGACTTCAGATCTATACCAGAACAATACGCGGCTCTTATGAAGGCCAAAGAGACTGGTGATGTATATCTAGACGGCCCCATTGAGCTAGTTCAAGGCGGCCAAGCACTCATTGCTAGATACCCTATTTTTCTTGATTACCCAACTAATCAAAACTACTGGGGAAGCGCAAGCATTGTACTCAACTTTGCAGACATACTTCATGAAAGTAATCTAAATGACTTTGATAATGCTAGTTTTGCAATCAAAAGAACGACTGTTGGAGGTGACGTTGAAGTGTTCTTTGGCGCTGCAGATACCTTCATCTCACCTGATGAACTTCTCCCAATTTTTTTGCCCAATAATCAATGGCTTCTCGCAGCAAAAAGCACTTCTGGTCTATCTGACCACGCCAAATTTGAACGCAAAATCACACAGCTCTTTGGCTATACTGGCGCACTGATACTCTATATCTCTGTATTTTTACTATATCGAGCTTATCAACTCGCCCATAATGCGTCACTGAAAGATGAACTGACACAGATTCCAAACCGACGTTATTTATTCAGCCAGCTAGAACATCGAATGAAGCCATCAAAAAGAAACAAAGGCTTTGCCCTGCTAAATATTGACCTCAATGCGTTTAAACAGGTAAATGACCGATTTGGCCATGAGGCAGGAGACAAACTGCTTAAGCATATTGCTCAGTTAACCACCAATAAACTAAAGGGGACGGATTTTGTCGCACGAGTGGGCGGCGATGAATTTCTAATTGTTTTAGATTCGATAGACGCAGAATCCACAGCAAACGAGCGTGCGGACTATCTTAAACAACATATTGAAAATAAGCCTTTAGACTGGAAAGGGGGCGCCATCAAAACTTCAATCAGTGTCGGAGTCGTGGTTTACAGTCCTGACCAACCAACAACACAAGAAGAGCTGCTGCATGCCGCAGATTATAGTATGTATAAACAGAAAGAAGCTCATAAAAACAACAATCAGATTCCTGACGATCAGCTAAGTTACATCATTTAAAAATCAGTATTGTGGGCTAGTTACCCATCGATAGACTAATATATCGATTTCTGCCTGCTTGCTTTGCTCTATATAGCAGTTCATCTGCCTGACGTATGACTTCTTCTAGTGGAACTATCCTATTACTTTTAACCATTGCACAGCCTGCTGTAATCGTCACAAACTTAGAACACAATGATTGCTCATGGGGAATTTTAAGATCTTCGACACTTTGCAGCGTTGATTTTATAACACCTTCAATTGTCTCTTCAGAAAGTCCTGTAAGCATCATAACGAACTCTTCTCCTCCATAACGGGCAAGCTTACCTCTACCTTTCGGAACTTGATTCGCAACGGTTTCTGCAACTAATTTCAGGCAATCATCGCCGACTAAATGTCCATAATAATCGTTAAAGCCTTTAAAGAAATCGAGATCAATCATAATGATTGCACATGGCACCTGATTGTCCACGCACATTTCAAACGCTTCAGGAGCATCTATATCGAAAGAGCGCCGATTGCCTACACCAGTTAAACCATCTGTCAGAGCAACTTTCCTTAAAGCATCAGATTGGAATTTAAGCGTCAAATGTGCTTTCACTCGATTTATCAGAGTGTAGTGATTAATGGGCTTACGAACGAAGTCTACACAGCCTGCTTTCCAACATTCAATCTCATCATCCGTATCTCCTAAGGCGGTAATAAAAATAACCGGTATGTTTTCATACAATGGATTTTGTTTTAGCAAGCGACATACTTCCAATCCAGACATCCCAGGCATCGTAACATCTAATAGGATAATATCAGGGACCTGATTCTCGACTATTTTAAGTGCTTCTTCACCAGAGCGCGCCATAAAAATATTGTAATGATCTTTAAGCAACAAGTTCATTAACTGAATATTTGATGGTTGATCATCGACAACTAAAACATCGGCACTTTTAAGGTTCAAAAAATCCATCAGTGTTCGCTTTTCAAAATCCGCTCAAGATGAGCTTGTGCATTTTTAAAATCAAGATTCTGAATATCACCATCAATCTCGGATAGAGCAGATTTAAACGGCCCTTGATTCTTACGTTTTAGATCCATATACATATCTAATACTTTCATATTAGACTGTGACAACATGTCACGTAACTGAATCATTTCAAGACGAGTAACCAATTCCTCTTTAAGGCCGCCTTGCAATTGCTCTGAACTGTTAGCCGGCCCCGAAAGATAACACTGTATTGCGCAACAAGCGTTAGCAACCAGCTCTTTTACCTGCCTAACTTTATCAGAATAATGTTGGTAATTATGCAGCTTTAAATCCGACTCCAATTCAGCTAACTTTTCAGCGGCTCTCTCAGCACCTGCTGTTAAGGATGCTCCTTTAAGAGAATGTACCGCTCTAATAACATCATGTTTGTCTTCATTATCTATAGCTTTTGGGATGCAGACCAACATCGTCTCTGCATCAGCAACATACGACTCGATTGCGGCACTAAAGATACCCTGATTATTACCAAGCCTTAATAGTGCAGCTTTGTAATTAAAGTCGCTAAGCTCTAACTGAGTTACACTTTTACTCTCAATATCTACAACATCTATATCATCGTTTGACGTGAAACTGGGCTTAGCAAACGCACCAATAACTCTTACCAACTGATCAATATCAAACGGTTTACTAATGTGATCATCCATTCCAGCATGTGCAGCGGCTTTTTTATCTGATAACAAGGCATTCGCTGTCATTGCAATAATGGGGATTTCACCAAAACTCTTTAATGCACGTATTTCTTTAGTTGCGGTATAGCCATCCATAATTGGCATTTGGACATCCATTAGTACAACATCAATAATAGCGCCACTTTCCTTTACTGAATCAACTGCTTGCAAGCCATTCTCAGCAGTTAAGACAACAGCGCCTTCTGCCTCTAGTGACTCTCTCGCCACTAACTGATTGATCGGGTTATCTTCAACCAACAAAACCTTTATACCCAGCAACTGCTTAGTTGTACTTTGAATGTCAGTATAACCCAACAGATTATTACAAGCGGCAAAATCCAACAAAACAGAAGGTGTAAGTGGTTTTTTTAACACCGTATCAATAAAGCTATATGAAGGAATTTTACTCTCCAAATGTGCTTCACAATTAGATACTAAGGCAAGTACAGAAACCTTGTTGCCCTGTCTTTTTAGATAAGTGTCATCCGAAATAACGTTAATATCTTCCTCTGAGACATTACTAACGTCTAAAATCAGCAAATCATAATGCTTATCTTTTGACTCTGCCTCTCTAAACAGGCTTTCCACTTGAGCACCTGACTTGGCGGCATTTACTCGCCAGCCAAAAGATTCAACAATGCGACTTGTTGAATTAATCACCTCGCTTTGATGACCCATGAGCAAAACATTAAGCAGCAACTTTGTATCACTTTCTGTTTTATCATAACCATCAGAGAAGGGAACAGAGAATTCAAGGTTAGAGCCGAAACCTTCCACACTCTTAAGGCTGATATTTCCACCCATTAATTCAACCAATGTCTTCGAAATAACCAACCCAAGTCCTGTACCACCAAACGATCTGACCGTAGATGTCTCAGCCTGACTAAACGCCTCAAAAACAGTGGCCTGCTTTTCTTTGGCTATACCAATACCTGTATCAATGACTTCAACATGTAAAAAGTGATCATTAGCTTTATCCGCACTAAACTTAATGGCCACGTGACCTTTATTAGTGAATTTAATAGCATTACCAGCAAGGTTTATAATTACTTGCTGTAGCCGGTATGAATCTAAAGTCATACATTGCGGCAATTTTGGGTCCAATGTAATCATTAATTCAACGTCTTTATTCTCTAAAGACGCACTCAAAAGTGATACAACATTGTCAGCTAGGCCATGTAAGTTGAATGGATGCGGATCGATGTCCAACTTACCCGCTTCGACTTTAGATAAATCTAAAATATCATTTAAAATTCTTAATAAAGAACGTGCAGCTGAATCCGTTTTAACAATGTAATCGATTTGCTTTTCATTTAATGGTGTTTTGCGCAACAGAGTTAGTAAGCCAATGATGGCATTCATTGGTGTACGAATTTCGTGACTCATGTTGGCAACAAACTCTGATTTGGTTCTACTGGCTTGTTCAGATGCCTCTTTCGCTTCTTTCAAGGCATTTTGGTATTGCGTCTGCTTAGTGATGTCTTTGTTGATGCCAATAAGCCGAATAGAATCATCAAACTGATCTCGTTCGATGGTCGCTGAAGCATGAATGGTCTTCTTATTTCCTTGAGGGGTGACGATATCAAACACAATGGATGACTCACCGCCTTCCGCTGTAAAGCGCCTGAAGTGCTCAACTGCCCTTTCCCTATCAGTCTCTTCAATCATTTCAACCCAGTCACTAAAAGGAACCCCTAGGTTGTTATTCTCAAACTCATAAACGTCATACATTTTCTGGTTCCATAAGACGTCGTTATTGCTCGGATCCCAACTCCAAATACCAATATCAGCAATTTCGGAGGCTTTTGCCAATTGATCCTTAAGAGTCTCTAACTTCTTACGACTCGACGTTAATTCAGAAATATCCGTCGCCATTCCAAGAAAGCCTGAAACCTCACCATTTTCGCCATACAATGCAGATATAGATAAATAGACTGGGATTTTATGACCCGCCTTTGTAACATAAGTCCATTCACGATCATTACGTAAGCCAGCTAACGTTTTAGCGACAAACACATCAAAGCCTGGCTCAACCTTTTGATCCAACTCTTCTGACAGCTCTATAGCACGCTGCATCACCTCACTTTCAAGATGAAACAGTCCAGGAGTTTGCTTACCTATCAACTCTTCGGCAGAGTAACCCAGTAGTGTTTCAGCAGAAGGATTGAAAAGCGTAATATAACCTTGTGTATTGGTAGCAATAATAGCGGTTGCCGCTTTATCCATAATGGCAGCTTGCAAACTGTAACTCTTTTTAAGCTCAACAGTACGCTGCTGCACCTCTTTTTCTAATGAGGCATTCAGCGACTCAAGCTCGCTTGATACACGCTTTTGTTCGGTAATATCACGCATGATTTTTGAAAAGCCAATGAGTTGACCATGCTCATCGCGGATAGGAGAAGCCGAAATAGAAACATCAAACACTTGACTGCGATTGGTTTGTCGCTTTGACTCAAAAGGGCTAACTTTGTGCCCTTTGAGAAATTGACTGACTATATACTCATCTTCTGTTTGCGTGGAGTCCGTTAGAAATACATCTCGAGTAAGCTCACCAATCACTTCTTGGCGACTTAACCCGAACATTTTTGTAGCACTATTGTTCCACTCTGTAACAAACCCGTTAATAGACACGCCCAAAATAGCATCTTGACTACTTTCAACAATCATACTCTTTTGTGTCTTCTCGATTGATAAAGCAGTTTGAGCCTTAAGGTTCTTGCGGAATGAAAAGATGGCAAATACAAGGCCCACAATAACTAAAAAAATCCAGCCTATACTATAAAAAGTAGCCGTCATTGCCTTAACATGGATGCTCTCAATATCTTTCTTTAAAATGATATTAAGAGAGTTCAGTCCGCTGGTAAGAGGAAAATTAACTTTCGCAATGATTGAGCTATTGGGGTTGATCAACTTAACCCGAGAGCCATCCTTTAAAGTAATTACTTCTTTGGAGTCAGAGTAAAGGGTATCCCAACCAGGTACGTCGACATGCTCAAAGGCAAAATTCAAAGATTCGTCAGGATAATAAAGCACCTCCCCTTTATCATTGGTAACATACAATGATGCTTCTTTTGGAACCTTTGAAATCAATTCTTTTAAAATTGCATTCGCTGAAATATTTATAATGACAAAGCCAAATGGTACGCCGTCACTTGCCATTACTTTAGCCGCAACCCTGACGGTTGGTGTATAGGGTATCGATATACTTTTAAAATCTCGATTTAATGAAATATCTGAAATGTACACACCCGACAATTGGTTCAGCCGAATCTTTGAGAAGTAGTCCCTGCCGCTTTTTTCCTGAAGCAATCGATTCGGCACTGTTTTGGGAACACCCGCCTCTTTTTTAACGTTCACTATCTCTTTGCCATTCTCTTCGAAACCGATATAGCGCAACTGAAAAGCCATTTCATTTGCGTTCAAGTAACTCTTGAATATGGAGGCCAAACGCGACTTCCATACGTATAATTCTTCAGAATTTTGTGGATCAGATTTGGCTTGGATGATGGCTTGGATCGGGGGGATTGATTGAAGAATCGTGATATCACTTGCGTATTTATCTAGCTTAGCCTTAAACAAAAATCTCTCAGCTTCTAATGCGTCGCTTAGTGCTTTCTGCTCTCGCTCAAAAATTTGCTGATAATTGAAATTATAACTCATCCAAATGCCCGCCACTAAACTAATGACAAGCAAGGAGCTAGCAATAAACCATCGATTCATTGATTTCATTTTCAAGTGACTCACTACGACTTTAGAGGACAGGTTGAATTTGATGCAACAAAGCAACTTATCAACCAATACTTTACGATACCTCAACCTAACTATAAGAGTAGGCTATAAAGCGTAGAGTTTTGTAAGCTTAGGAGACGAAAAGAAATGAATTCAGCAAATTAAAACTTAATTAAATAAGTCATAGTGACGTTGAAAAAAGTAGGTTGGACTTAAGAAAGTTAAAATTATTACGAAGGGAAGCTTTTGCTAGTGTTGATTGAAGCATAAGGTGACAAATTGGAAAACGAAGAATCAATGAGTTACGCAACATTTTGGATCATAAGATGACAAATAATTAAACCATAAGATGACAAATTCTTTCTTTTTACCAATAGTCCAAGACCCCTCAGTATGAACGATGTAATAAAATCACCACTCAAACACCTGATCAGAAGCCATCATTGGCTTAGACGTCTTCAAACTACATACCAGTATCAGCTTTCAAAACCCGTATTAAAGATCAATGTAAAACTGTATAGTTGGTGCAAAATTGCTTTCGCGAAGACTTCGTAGGAGAAGTTAGTTTATGAGCTATGTAGCCCTTCAAAGCAAAATCATCGACCTCCTAAACTCTTTGTCATTTAATCGTTCTAATGACTTTTCAGGTATAGGTATTGTGTTTCATAAGAATTTAGTGAAGTTACCTCATACGCAGCTAATTGATACTGATAAATGTCTAAAAACAGTACCAATAGAAAGCGATGAGATTGAAGCAACATTAAGTGCAGTTTCAAAAATAAGCAGCCCCTACCATGATGGCTTCCATTTCATTGATACAAACAATTGGAAGATAAGTCACTTATCGCAATACATATCTCCACCGATTCCTAAAGATGCAGAACTTCAATTTTTCGCTTCAGGCGCAAGAATGATGTCTGCTATCCTTGCTTCTTTAATTTCAGGAATTATTTTTGTTGGTCTTGTCTCAAGCGACGGTTCAATTCATTTGTTCCACAATGGTGTAGATGTATATACAGGGAGCTAGTAGATGAAGAACATAGCTTTATCCGTAAAAGAGTTTCAACACGCCTTACTTTTTGTCTGTACTACCACCATTTTTATTGGATCCTTGGTTGGGCTCGCTCGGCATTTTTTTTCTGAAGGTAATATGGCCCAAGCTCTATTTTTTGGCATGATATCAAGTGTGAGTTGGGCTATTTGTATTTCAATATGGGCTTTCCGTCGCCCTTGGACAGTAGAGAGAATAGCCTCCTGGACTGGACGACCTATAATTCATGGTATTTGGTTTGGCAAACTGCTTACAAATTATGGTGTGGGCGATTCAGAAGAATCTCAATCTATTCCAATCGCTTTTGTAATTAGGCAGACTTATATAGGCTATTCCTTACTGTCTTATACAGAGAATCAGGATAGTAAGACTCTTGTTGAGTCATTAAGCATAGACCAGCAACATCAAACGATTCATCTACGTTATGTATACGAATTTTATATTAGAAAACCTGATGAGCGTAAATTAACTACTGGTACGGCTGAACTAAACCTTATTGAGTCTGGCAAACGACTCAAAGGGCACTATTTTACAAACTCACCTACCCAAGGCTTTGCAGAACTCACTCTAGTTCAACGCTCATGTGATGGTATTGATACCTTTGAAGCAGCCAAAAAGCTTTATGAAAAAATATCAAAAGTTTAATTCTCCCAAGCACAGTTTGATATTAACTTATAGGTACTAACACAGATCCTTTCCCATTACTTTGAACGAGTTCAACATAAAGAGATTTTCGCCCTACTATCACTACCAATAGAGGGCGTTTATCAATACGTTTTTCTGCTAAGCTTTTCCATTCAGCTCTATCAAGAGTTGATGGTGAAGGATCATCCTCTGGATGGGTATGCCATTCCCCCAAGTATCTTGTTACTCCTTTGCTAGTCGTCCACTTAGCAAGTGCCATGGCTTCATGCCCAAATGGCATTCTTTCAAATAAACACCGGAATCTTTTGTCATTGATTGTTGGCTCCGTCACTTCTTTAATCAACATATTTTGGCCATGAACAGACCCAAGAATTAATCCTCCAGCCTCACAATCAGAATCTTTTGCCTGTATGTATCGAGAAAAGGTGTCGACAACATCATTTGAAAAATGTAGTAAGGTTCGCTTATCCATAGTACTCCAAGAGTTCATGAATTGCATATTGGACAATCTTCATCTTTAAGCGGATCGCAATCAAACGTTGCCAGTTCATACTGGCAGTCAATTAGTTTAGTTCGTAAAGAGGGACTATGTACGCCATTAGCCCAATCAAGTACCGCTTCAACTCCAAGGCTAGCTGCCTGTACTGATGCAGTAGCGGAAAAAGGCACATATAACCCCTCACATCCATGACCCGATAATATTTGAGGAATAGCTTCTACTGTAGAGCATAGATCCCCTTTTTTGTTTATTTGGCTGAGACAACGGAAGCATGCTTTAGAATTATGAGATCTAAGAAGTGAGCGAACTGCAGTCCCCGGTCCTTCTATCCATACTGTTAGAATATGTAAAGGTAAGGGGTATTTGCTGCTTAACCAATGCCCTAGTGCTTCTTCTCCTGTTGCATCTATTAATAGATCTATGTTTCCTAAGTGAGCTGTTCTTACATCGACTGGAAGGGCTAATATTTCAGCCCCTGGAGCGGAGTATTTAAGCTCTATTCCCAATGACTTGGCTTTGTTCATTAAAATATGAGGAAAACCTAGTCGATGTCGACCTATATTTTGAGGGAGGAGGATTTCAAAGTCGACAAGTGTTAATAGTCCGCCACCAGTGCCAGCTCCAGCTTTAACAAGCATCTCAGATAGATACCCACCAATTGTCCCACACCCTACGACTATTAAATTTTTTCCTGCAAGCGTTCTCAGTTCTGGAATGTTTCGTTGAGCTAGATAATGGTCATCAATTTTAACTACTGAAACAGGTACTACTGAAAATTGTAAAGTAATATCTACACGAGCTTTTTTTACTTCCTTTTGAGATGACAATGGCCGGTCAAAATACACAATGAACCCATAGGTCATTAGTGGGGACTCAATAAGGATTAGCATTCCACTAGCATCTTTGTTTTTAAGTCCTTCCTTTACACGCTGATGAATCTTTCTTCTACATGAGGGGTCTAGGGAGCTTTGCCACGTTAAAATATCTGAAACAGTATTGGGTGGCCATTTTCTAATAAAAGGTTTAGGGCTAGCCTTTGTCTGTATTCGGTACGTCAACACCGTTTGCTCTGTAGGTTTGTAGCCTAACATTGCAGCCTTCATGTAGGTCCGCTCACTATTGTCCGTTAAAAAACACAGTGGGGTTCCATTCTCTGCCTCAGCTATGATGCAATTTAGTTTTCCTAAATTTTGATTCTGAATATCAACGAAACAATATTGGCTTCCCCAATAGGCAAAAAACTCCTCTGTAAGATCCTCTAATATTTCGTTATTAATAATTTGCTCCAAAATGGCTGACGCACGATCCAAGCACGCAAGTGATTGGCCTATTGGATCAAATATATCTAATACGATAGTGCCTTTATCTATGTAGCAAAGAGCCCCGTCAGAACCAAGATGGGGGACAGCTGGAGGAAGCCCCGATGGAATTTCCAGCAGACGCACCTTAGGTATATCAACGAAAGTTGGATCAATCTCAATTTCACATGGAAAGCTTTTGTTTATATGAGGTAACCTAAGATCACCTTTTACTATGGGCCAGCCATTTTCAGCCATACCAACAAAGTCGAAGTCTTCCTGCTTAAATGCATCAATTACATCTGATATTAATATATGTTCATTCATCCAGCTTTAGTGCGTCCTACTAGTTCACTTGGGCCAGCTTTAGCTGGCGTCGCAGTGATTGTATCTTCGACAGATACAGAAACAACGCGATTTGGATCATAAGGAAATCGACTCCCAAACAATTCTTGCATCGTTATACAAGCAGTAGTAGAACGACTACCATAAATTGCTGAACTTAAGCTTCTCTCAAATTCTTCAAACGCTTGAGCGGCTTCTTCAACCGCATCTTTACCAAGGCGATCAGTAAGTGATTCCGAACTATCTACTGGATTGTAAACACCACTACGAAGCTTCTCAGGGATCTCTTTTACTACATTTAAAAGTGCGAGGTCGTCGCGTTGATTGTGTTTTTCAAAAAATGGTGCTGCGGCTGTCATCAATAGAATTGAAGAAGGCCCACCTGTTGACCATTTCCAATCACGAAATGCCTTTAGGTAGCGCACTATTCGGCGAAACTGCTCACCTTTTACTTCAACTTGAGTTTGAAACCAAGTTTTCACCGGTCTTGGATCTGATGGCATCCAGTTGTTCTCACGATGAGCCAACAAAACCTTGTCGTGGGGCAATGCTACCCAAGAATCCCTGTCAGACCTATTCATAGCCTCTGACAGTGACCCGTGACCATGCTCCATTGATGCTTTAGACAGTGTTACAAATTCATTGTCAGGGATTGCATAGAGTGGGATATCTATGTGAGCATAATCCGCGATGATAACTCGTATACATGTTGCCTTTGAGGTTAGTCGCCATCCTTTAATTTCAAGTAAGGCTTTTAAAGCCTGTTCTGAAGCTTTAAAAAATATATTGGCGGCTATGCTAGGGCGTTCTGTGTTAGCCACAAAGCTTAATGGCAAATAGCAACCGTCATCAATATCGGCTTGCTGTGGATTTTTTGCAGGTGCGTTTATTGTTTTGTATGCCCAAGACCCCTGAGTGAAGAAACGCGGATTAGGTGGCGACGACACATCAAATTGATCTTGTAGTACTTTTGGTAAACAGTCACGCAAGCAATTCCTCACAGCATTACGCGCCTCATTTATTTCATCACGTTGATCTTTGGTTATATCAAGGTTTTTAAGTAAATGTGGTTCACCTGTAGAAGTGTTAAAAAGAGGACTTAGATTTAGCATTTTGTCTCCGAGGTATTCTTATTAGGGCCGTGATAAAATGTAGGTGAGCTAGCTTTGTGGTCCCTGAATGCCTTAAATTTAGGATCTCCAATTGCTCTTTGAGCCGCATGTACCCCCCTATTTTTAAGAGTATTTGTTGCATCAACAGAAACCCTGTCTAAGGCTTTAACATCCTTACTTTGGTCAGGGGTGGCTTTATCATCAATTTGAAAATAGTCATCCCCTAAAGATTGTTTTAGCATGTAATCTACAGAAGATTCTTGAGCAGAAATAACTAGATCAAATAACCCCCCTTTCCACTTTAAAATTCCTCTATCTAGGTTTGCTCCGCCACGAATAGTGCATCCAAGAGTCATTGTGCCAATGGATAGTACTCTGATTTTTGCATCCTTATTGGGTGATAGAAACGTTTTGACCTCATGCAGACCAAATAAGCCAGGTGCATTCCCTACCAAACCGCCATCAGCAAAAACTCCACGTTCGTTTCTAGCAAGAGGGAAATAAACAGGAGCAGCAGCGGTTGCTATAGCTGTATCTATAATCTTCATTTCATGATCAAATTCAAAGGTTGGGTGATGAGGAGTTTTAAAGAATTGCCCCATTCCAGTTGTATAGTTGACTGCTGGTATGAGAACTCGATGCTTTAAGTTACCAATTTTACGGTTTTCGAAAAGAGCCTCTAGTTCACCTTGCAAACCTGCTGAATCATGTTTAGCTGTAACCCAAAATCCTAAAAGCCTCCGTAGTAAGCTTCTCTTCCCGAAAATATTACTACCTCGCTCCTCAAAAGTAGCTTTGAGCCTAGAAGCCGGAATTTCTGATGCCAGCCCTAACGCAAGCATCCCACCAGCAGAGGTGCCACAAATGAGATCAAAGTGTGAAGCAATGGGGCTACCCATAGCTTTTTCTAACTCAGTGAGTACCGTTGCCGTATATAGACCACGATATCCTCCCCCCGAAAGAGCAAGTACATGATAAGTAGGGATACTATTTTCCACTGACAATTAAGCTCCTTCAGATTAAGAACTTACGATAAATTAAAGAAACCTCAACATACTTCTACAATTAATGCGGCTATATATAAGATATTCAAGATGTCATGTTTCTCTCCTTGAATACTTTACAATAGCTAATGCCCATCCATGGGCTGTGTCTACCTTTTCGGTAGGTTTATGTTCATCGATGTGGCTTTTTACTTCCAGTCCTAATTACAGCTGCCTATGCGGCAGGTCATTTACAAGAAATATTGGCGAGTCTTTTAGAATTTTTTCCAGCTGCCTATGCGGCAGGTCACAGAGTGTTATGGAAAGTGTTTTTACTGCGTTCTTTTCCAGCTGCCTATGCGGCAGGTCACTATCAAGAATAACGCTTAATTTCTTGATAACATTGAATTTAGACTAAAATCTCAGAAATAACCTAATTTTCTAGAGTCTTTATAAGTATCTGTTTTATTAATCAAAATATCTATGTCACACAATATGGTATTAATGCCTTATGACTCTCGTTAGTCGAAAGTCCGTAAGAGCAAACTTTAAAGGGCTCTACCTTACTCGCGCGGTGGGCTTCAAAGCGCTGCACCCTAAGCATATAACTCATTCCACTTTCCGAACTTTCCATTGGAATACTGTGAAAGAAGTCCACTTCCTTTGACTGGGGAGGGATGGGATCGAATTCTTCACCTCGTGCTATTGCTCTTTTTTGCGCTCTTCTAAGTCGTCTTGCTTTGGCGGCAGGTGTCATTTTGTCGATAGATTGATTGCGAACAAATTTAACGAAGCTCTCTGACTTCGGCACATCTTCAACATCACTCGCTTCAAAAAGACCATTGTCGATCATCATCTGAAAGTATGGCTGTTCAAGCAAAAAGTCGAGAAGATTGCTATCGGGTGATACGAAGACTATTTGATTACCAACCGTTTTTGCACTCCATCGAGGAAATGATACGGCAATATTTAATTGTCCGTTACGGCTCATAAACCCATGGAGCACCTTGATACAACGACCAGCTAATAATGCATGGTCACATTTTTCCGGTAAGTATCTGATTGAAATGCTGTAGAGTTTCAGCTCTTACCTCCTTGGAACATGCCACCTTTAACCAATACCGATGCGACAAAGTGTGCATCGGGGTCGATATCCTCAGTTACCGCCGCTTTGACAAGCTTTTCGGTGTAATACGGGAGCTTTTGAAGGCATTGGTAAAAATCTCGATCTGTACTCGGGTGCCTTCTTGCAATCAAGTTCTCATAGTCAGCAGCGTACTCATTTACTCTTAGTGGGAAGTCACAGCTTTCATCCCACCAGTCATCGATCATTTGTATTGCTGCGCCCACTTTGTCGGAGCTATAGCATGCGGTCATGACGCCATCAATATCAGTCGTAAGCAATACCTTACTCGCACTTAGCTTGTCATTATGGTCAACAAAACACTGGCTTGGGAATACTTCGGAGCAAAATGGCATTTTAACCTCAGCCCAAATATCACAGTGCCATACGTATCGAGCACTAGAGAGTGCTGTAGCTAGCTCACTTGCTAGGCCATTTAATAGATCACTTTTTTCAGCTGGCCAAGCAGCATCCCAAAAAAGCTGATGAGCATTTTCAAATTTATACTCGGTGCCTTGGCTTGTTTTCACGAACACGTCGAAGGTATTCGCTTCTCTGTTACGCCAAAGCCAAGTCCCCATGGCGATATTTTTCGCATATCGAATCGCTAACTCTTTAAAGCCATCTTTATCTATGTAGCTATTTAGAAATTGTTGAGCAGTATCTTTAAAGGTCATATCTGAGCATCGGTCTGGCTTTAGGCTATTGGCAGATATACGTAGGGAGAAACGACACACTAGGCATTCAGCAACAGGGGGCAAATAACAGGTATCAATCGTATGAGGGTTACCTGTCGCTAGACTATGGATCGTTGCCGACTCCTTAATTCCCTTTGCTGTGTGCGCTTCGCTAAAGCCGCTTTTACTACCTCTGATTTTCATCCGCTCTACTGGAAGAGGATAAAGCTCATCATCACGACGATAGTAGAAAATTGCTTTGCTAGGATTTATTGAGCGTTTATAGCTCAGCTGATTGGGAAGCTGCATGAGTTTCTCCACAAACTGGACTTACTCTCAAGGTAGTACAGTTTTGTGATACTGGCACATATTGCCAAAATAGGCCCTGCTCCAAAGGCTTTGATCCTCTGATCACTTTAAAGGTTTGCTTGAGCCGACAAAGATCGATCAGGGGCTCACAAAACGCATGAATTCCAGATATGACGTTGCGGGGCTTTATCGGTTCCAAAAGATCATAGCCCACCAAGCAGAGCGATAAGTCGTGATTGGCTTTTAATAGCTCCACATAATCATTCAAGTCTAGTTTGTTCTGTTTTTCTGGCGATATCCAATTACCAAAAAACATGTGTCTAGCCATGTACTGCTTAAGGTTGTTAGCACCACTTACAATGGAAGCCCACTCAGTATCCTCATAAAGGTAAGGAGGATGCACTGAGCCGCCCCAGAGCCGTTCTGGTAGCGCAGCCTTAATCAGCTCAATATCCAGAGGATCATCATTATCAGTTAGGCGGTTTAATTTAACGATGATGGAAAACTTCCCATCAAACTTAAACTCAGGCATAACACCACTTCGCTTAATGCGCATCTCCTTATCAGGAATGCTTGGGGCAGGAAGAGCAATAGACCCATGTGAACTGTAGTGACTGCAATAAAGCGCAAAACTTACAACGGATACATCAGAGCATATTTCGTTCAGCTGTCGCTCGAATTGATGCAGAAAGCCGTATAAACCAATCATCGATGGCATGCCCGCAACGAAGGGGTTATTGAGACCATTAGCTTCATTGATTCTCAAGCTCTTGAAAACTAAAAATGTTTCATCAGAAGCATCTGATGATGACTTTTCAGACAACACATGCTTTAGAAAACTCATAAGCCGTTTTTGAGTCACACCTACAAGACGCTGGTGATAGCTAAAATGGCGAGTGTATTTATTGCTCTCCAACTCACCATGCAGCTTTCGGTTCAAGTATCTGGAAAAGTCCTCGATATCAACAAAGCTCGTCTTCAAGAAGTTTTGCTCTTCTTGGCTCAAGCCTTCTATTTTACTGATGTTCTTCGAAGCCAGCTTTGCCTGTATTAACGGAGACATCCATTCTTCTAAAATATTGTCCAAGGCACACAAGACCCTAAGTCTTGCTTTTCTCTTCAGTCTTAGTGATGAATATATTTTTACATCCGTAACCTCTCGATAGATGTTTGTCGCATATTTAGCGGTCAGCGAATATGGCTCAAGATAGCTTCTGAGGCTATTTAAAGAACTCTGCCTCGATCTTAGGTTGTGAACAGGAGACAGCTTAAGCATTCGCACATGACCGCCCAGAGAGCCACATAAGATGCCTAGCGCACTGGGATGAGGGAAACTAAGTGAGTGAGTAGGTAAGCCAACAAGATGTTGTACTGAAAGCTGAGTGCTATGTGATACAACGGGTGTCACGGTTAAATAATGATCCTTGTATGGAAATAGCAATTCTGGCGAATAGGAGTCCACCACATCGGGGAAATGACTTTCTTGAAAAAGATTTTCTAGTTCACGTTTGATTTGATACCAGAATGCTTTCGTTATACCCAGCTTGTAAGATGCCTTACGCCATTCGACGAAATCCTCAAGCCAGACAGAAACGAGAGAGTGTTCTGCCCCCTGCCAATTAAAGGTACTGGTCAATAGCCTGCCAACACGGTAATCGCTGCTATTGCCTGACCAACCAAATTTTGGGAGTGCCCCTGTTTCGGGTATAACACGGATTTGATGTTGAAGATTTACGCGGGAATCAGGCCATTTCAAGTTATGGGTATGTAATTGAGAAGCAACTTTTTGGAACTTAACCCAAAATGTCTCATCCTCTAATATCCACTTTGCATGTAACGAACTATTCAGCTCTTCAGCTTCTTTGCCGATTAAATTGACCAAGATGGTTAAACAATCGACTTCACTACCGGTCACATCAATACCTTCAGAACACAGTTCAAATTGCTTTTTCAAGAGATCGTATCGTTCTTTGGCTTTTAACGTCTTTACTGCCTGTAACTCATCTTTCAAGTGCATCAGGATTACCCCGCATTACCAAGCTGACTGGCTGTAGCCGTATCGAGAATAGGAGAGCACAATCGCAGCTACATCCCTTAATCGAAAAGCTGGATTAAACGATTCAAGACGCCCTTCATCGCGGATACGTTTTCCGAGCATCAATATACCGCTCTCATACAATCGAAAAATATCTTCGACAGTAGAGCCTGTGATCAATGCTACCTCTCGTATGGAAACCAAACTATCACCGAGGTTTGCAATGGTTGAACGAGGTGTTTCTAACGCCAGCTCGATCACTACACTAGCAATACTCTCTTTGATGCAATCCGGTAAACAGCTGATTTGTGCCACATCACTCAAGAAGTTATTTGTTAGATAGGAAAATGTCAGTCGATTAATCTTGTCAGTTGCTATCAATAGACTGTGATCTATGAGTTTTTGAAGGTGCCCTTCGATGTGACCTTTAAGGTCGTCATTAAACTCCTCGTGTCCTAACTTTGGGAAATGCCTATCTAAGAAAAACAACATCGCTAGCTGCTCGGAAAATGGTTGCTTGCCTTGCTGATCAAAGCTAGGCCAGCGACGCCAGCCATCGATACCCGCTTCACTCGAATCAACTCCAAACAAGCTATAACCACAAACACAACGACTAGGGTCTTCGCTTATCATATAGTTGAGCGTTGTATTGCAAGAGGGGCAGTTGGTAAGCAATTTCACTTTATGCTTGTCACAGCAAGTTACCTTGCTGATATGCCAATCAAATCGGACATAGTTAGACTCCCGAAGACACTCTATGCAAACAGGGACATTACAGGCTCGCACAAAGGATTTAGGAATAGTGATTTGCTTGTAACGCACTTCAGCGAAATGACCAGAATCAACCGCGTTAGTATGCTTAAAGCTAACATCTAAAAGTGAAAACTTAGGAAGGCCTACCAACTGTTCGAGTAGCTGTAATGACTGCACCCGCTTCGCACTACTTTGCTTCGAGTGATAGACATTCACGGCATCTAAAGCGAGAGGAAAAGCACCCGCAATGGTCGGGTGATGCTCTTCCAACCATGAACGTATCTCTATCGAAAGATCATTGTAATGCTCGAAGTGGTTTGCACGACATAGCCTAAGCAATGCACTTTCAAGTGTTTCGTTTTCATATAGCTCAATAGGGTTAGGAAGGAAATTCATCGGCACACCTATTTTCTAAGATATACTTAGAAAATAGGTGTTAACTGAAATAAGTCAAGAAACTTCAACCCAATAATAATACTCACTGCACTCGGCAGCTTCTGTACGCAAATCAGAAGTTTTGGTCACTTTTTTGCAATCAAGCTTTCTGCTGAATGATGTTGCTCCCAAATATGTCTTCATATTCAATTACGATCTTGTACTGACATAGTGAATTAGGATACTTGTGCCTTGCCAAATCGAGTATCCATTCCGTATTATCAAATGCCAGTTTGGGTATATGGAAGCAAGCTATCGAGGCCTACTGAAGAACGATAGTAAATTATCCATGCTGTTCATAGGATAGATTTTACTGGCACGCTAGCATGAAAAATTCTTCTGGATTCTGAAAAATGGGCATCCAGGCACTAAAACTTGGAAAAGTTTGGCTAGAATACTGGCTATATCACTTCAAAAGCCAAATAAGTCTAAAACAAGGGGCTAGATCGCATGCTCCGTAAATTCGAGCCTTGGAAAGAGGGAATAAAATGGAATTCATTATTGGGTTATTTGTAATTTATTTGGCTTATAGATTATTTAAAGGTAAAGCGAACAGTAGATCTTCTGCACAAAATCCATCCCCCCAAAAAACTCCCCAAACTTTTTCTGAAGAATCAAAAGTACCTGAACGTAGAACCTCATCCCCCAGTATTGCTGAAAGATCTTCCAGCATAAGTATATCCAGTACGTCTAATCATGCTTATCTAGATGATGACTTTGCTACTTTTACTATTCATACAAGTGTTGGCCGAGAGCCGGAAAAAACAACGAACAAACAAAAAGGTCGATGGATAAGTGAAGATGAACAACTTTCTATTAATGGAAGAAAGTTAAAGAAAGGCTTCTTCTACTATGGTGGAGTAATGAATTCACTAGATGGGTACGGTATAGAGCCATCTCTAGTGGATGAAAAACGCCCGGCTTTAAGTCCCTCGGTACATTCAGAAATATACACTGATGAATCCTTAGGATACTGGCCAACTTACGCATCCTTATCTAAAGGCTGTAGAGGCGCTTACCTAGATTGGCTCTCCTCAGATCGCTCAAACCCTAATACGCCAATTGGTTATGTCTTCATATATTTCTATGGGTTTGAAAGAAGAGTCATAGAAAACAAATCCACCAGTCAAATATCTGATGAAGAATACATAGCCATATTTGAAGAAGTGTTGCGTCTCAATAGCGTTTTCAACGCAAATCGTTCTTTCAGAGGATACTCTGCTAATTTCCTCGAACTAATGGCACTTCAAAGACCCACCTTATTCGAAGATAGACTGTCAGACATACCAGAAACTAACAATGCATTGTCATTCAAAGTTAAACTTGCAACAACTATAGCCAATGGAACCCCTGTAACAGCCCCCTTAGCTTTAGAGTGGCTAAAAAATACATTCGAGTATTCCCTAAAAACTCCCGCCCGTAGATGTGAAGAAGAGTTTAGCCAGCTTTTCCAAATTAGATTCTCTAACAAGTTTGGCGAAGGAATTTCCGTAAAACCCAATAAAACTAAACTGCGACTTTCATACCATGCGGCAAGTAATGGTGTGCATGGGATTGATTTGGAGTTAGGTGACTTACCAGATCCAAGTATTCTCAAAGGCCCAATTAAAAAGCTCATTCCTATTGCCGAACAATGTACAGAAGAGTTGAGCAGCTATAGCCGTTACTTAGGAAAAGCTGATACCTCAAGGAGTGATATTGCAGCGTTGATGTTATTACCTAAAGAACTGGCAAATGAAGCAAATTCACCAGTTATAGAAACATTTAAGTCTTGGGCAATTCAGATAATAAGTTCAAATGATGGACTAACCACAGTCAAGGATTTCTGGACTCATACTGGTACACCTCTCCCTAAGACGTTTAACAAGAAAGAAAATGATCTAGTCGCTAACTTGGCTGCTAAGGCTGAAATAGGTATTGCGCCAGACCAACGTTTTCACCATGCAAAATTGAAAATCGATGACAACATTGTGCTCTTCTCACCGGGCCATGGAGATTTTTTTGAGCCAAGCTCGAAATTCAACCAAGTAAGTTTAGCAATTAGGTTAGGGGCAATGGTCGCCACGATAGATGGTTCTATAGATCATCATGAGAAAATCGCCTTACAATCGTTGATAAACCAGGATGACAAACTCTCTCCTTCTGAAAAGAACTCGTTAAATGCATATTTAACTTGGCGTCTAAATGCCCCTGTAAATAATACGGGGTTGAAAGCTAGAATTGAAAAACTAGGCGCTCCACAGGTGGAATTCTTGAAAAAATTCATGCTTTCCATCGCTCTTGCTGACGGAAAAATCGATACTTCTGAAATTAAGCAAATTGAAAAGTTATATATCTCGTTAGGTTTAGATAAATCACTCGTTACAAGTGACATGCATGCGTTTGCCTCCAGTAAACAAACTACCTCAGCCACATCTAAAGACGTTTCAATTGATAAAGGTACCTTTCAGTTGGATGAAAGTATTCTGGCTATGCATGAAAGTGACACCAACGACGCAAAGAGTATGCTGGAGAGTATATTTGCCGTTGATGAAGAAGTTGAACTGGAAGTGAACCCCACTGCTGATGTCGATGAAGAAGGTTTAGATAGCCCTTACAAAGAACTTTTTGAAACTTTGATAACTAAAGAGTCGTGGGCACGCAAAGAAGTTCATGAACTGTGTAGCAAACTAAACATAATGGTTGATGGCGCATTAGAAACTATTAATGACTGGGCTTATGACAAAGTCGATGCGCCAGTTCTAGATGACGATGGTGATATCTATGTCGATCTAGAAATCGTAGAAGAATTGAAGGAATAAATAATGGTTGCAAAAAGAATACGAGCTAAAGAAAGGGATGCAATTATCCAATCTCTGAAGTCAGGTGTGACTCCTAAGATTGGAATCCAGCATATCCAAGTAGGTCGAGTAAATGAATTAAAAGCTCTGATCCAAGACATTAATCGGGTCTCAGATGGAGGTTCAGCTTTCAGGCTCATTATCGGCGATTATGGTTCTGGTAAAACATTCTTTTTAAGTGTTGTACGCGCTATTGCTCTAGAGAATAAGCTTGTAACCGTCAATGCAGACTTATCTCCTGATAGACGTATTCATGCATCGGCTGGTCAAGCTAGAAACCTTTACTCTGAGCTAATGCGTAACATGGCTACTCGCAACAAACCTGATGGTAATGCTTTAACCAGTGTAGTTGAAAAGTTCATCACAGAAGCAATGAAAGAAGCTGATACTTCAGGAAAAAGTATAAATTCAATTATCCATGAAAAATTAGCATTACTTTCTGAATTCGTTGGCGGATATGATTTTGCTAAAGTTATTGAGGCTTATTGGATAGGTCATGAGAAAGATGATGACATATTAAAATCAAACGCCATAAAATGGTTACGAGCAGAGTATTCAACTAAAACCGATGCCCGAAATGACCTAGGAGTTCGAACAATTATTTCGGATACATCTTTTTATGATGCGCTGAAATTAATGAGTTTATTTGTCAGACAAGCAGGCTACCAAGGGCTTCTAGTTAACTTAGACGAGATGGTAAATCTGTATAAGTTGAACAACACCACAGCGAGAACTTCTAACTATGAACAAATACTTCGAATTCTAAACGATTGCTTGCAAGGAAGCGCTGAGCATTTGGGCTTCCTTCTCGGCGGAACCCATGAGTTTCTGCTAGATCCACGTAAAGGCTTGTATAGCTATGAAGCACTTCAATCTAGATTGGCAGATAACAGCTTTGCTAAACAAGCAGGCGTGATTGATTATTCGTCACCAGCCCTACACCTCGCTAGCTTAACCCCTGAAGAACTTTATATTTTGCTTAAAAACTTGCGCCATGTTTATGCTGAAGGCGACAAAGCGAAGTACTTGGTTCCAGACGAATCTCTCAAAGCGTTTTTACAGCATTGCAGCCAAACTATAGGAGATGCGTATTTTCGAACGCCACGTAACACCATTAAAGCATTTTTAGATATGCTCGCGGTAATTGACCAAAACCCGCAAATTACGTGGCATAGTCTAATCTCATCTGTAGCAATTAATGAAGATAAGCCTTCCGATGTTGAACTCGAAACAGAGGACAATGAAGATGGATTTGCTGACTTCAAACTATGATTGATGAACATGAAAAATTAGACCACCGGATTCAGCGCTGGATATTCAAACAAGGCTGGACTGGCTTAAGAGAAATACAATGCCTTGCTATTGAACCTATATTGTCTGAAAAGACAGATGTGCTGATCAGCGCTTCAACCGCAGCAGGAAAGACAGAGGCATTTTTCTTGCCTGCGCTCAGCACGATCGTGCCTCAAGAAACGGGTGTAGGGATCCTTTACGTTAGCCCTCTAAAAGCCCTTATAAATGACCAAGATAGACGCTTAGAAAGTCTGTCTGACCTGTTAGAAATACCGGTTACCCCCTGGCATGGTGATAGCTCACAGGGCCGAAAGAAGAAATTAAAGGCATCGCCGTCTGGTGTCGTGTTAATAACACCTGAGTCACTGGAGTCATTACTCATCAGAGACTCAGGCTGGATCAAAGCTGCTTTCTCTAATTTAAAATATATCGTTATTGACGAATTTCATGCCTTTATTAGTTCTGAGCGCGGCCATCACTTACTCTCTTTACTTCATAGACTTGAACACCTTCTCGGAAGACTAGAAACACCAATCCCAAGAGTAGCTTTGAGCGCTACTCTTGGTGAATTAGAGAAAGTGCCTCTATCACTTCGCCCTAATCGCTCTTTACCTTGTAAAATCATCAAAGATACACATTCGACATCCACCTTGAAGGTTCAGGTAAAAGGGTATGTAAACCCTGCTAACTTAGAAGCTGAGTCTACCAATGATGCCGAATATACGATCTGCCAAGATTTATTTAAATTTTGTCGAGGCGGAAATCACCTTGTGTTTGCAAATAGCAGGAGCCGTACAGAAAGCATTGCGGCTACATTATCCGACTTCTGTGAAGAAAAAAATGTACCGAATGAATTTTTTCCTCACCATGGTTCGCTATCTAAAGATCTTCGAGAAAGCTTAGAAAAGCGATTGCAACAAGAGCATTACCCTACCACAGCGGTTTGCACAATGACTCTTGAACTAGGCATCGATATCGGCAAGGTAAACTCAGTAATTCAAGTAACAGCCCCCCACTCTATTTCAAGTTTACGTCAAAGAATGGGACGCTCTGGAAGACGAGGTGGAGCCTCAATATTGAGAATGCTCATCGCTGAAGCTGAATTGACAAAGGACTCTAGCGTCATCGACAAGCTAAGACTGGAGCTTATTCAGTCTCTGGCCATGATCAGACTTCTGATCGGCAGTAAATGGTATGAACCAGCTGATACATCAATTTATCACTTCTCAACACTCCTTCATCAAGTACTTGCGGTTACTGCACAATGGGGAGGAATTAGAGCAGAGCAATTATTTAGTTTGCTCTGTAAAGATGGCCCTTTTCAAAACGTTAATGTTGAAAACTTTAAAGCACTACTTGTTCACATGGGAAAAACAGAGCTCATAACTCAGTTAGGAAGTGGTGAATTGGTGCTTGGCCTTTTCGGAGAAAAGCTGACAAGCCATTACTCGTTCTATGCTGTTTTTAAAACGCCTGAAGAGTTCCGAATTGTATGTGGAACCAAATCACTCGGAACGCTGCCTGTAGATTCAGTGGTATTAGAAGGGCAGCATATTGTTTTCGGTGGAAAACGTTGGAAGGTAAACGACATAGATAGCGAAAAGAAAGTTATTTATGTAGAGCATGCAAAAGGTGGCAAGCCACCTAAATTTGGTGGTGCTGGCTTGAACATACATGATGTTGTCCGGCAAGAGATGTTCCAAATATTGAAAAACGGTGACTACAGAATTTCTGTGGGAGATTTGAAAGTCGACTTCGCTGATTCAGCTGCACGGGAACTGTTTGGTGAAAGCGTACGATATTTCGAAGATGCAAAGCTCTCTAGAGAACTACTGCTTCAGGTTGGCAATACTACTTATATATTCCCATGGCTTGGAGACAAAGTAGTAAATACAATTGTCGCCTTGCTAATCCAACATGGCTTTGAAGCTGGCGCATATGCAGGAGTTATAGAAGTAGAAAAAGCGTCATTAGAAAGTGTTCGCTCAACATTGCTCAAACTTGCTTCAATAGAACTCCCAACAGAGACAGAGCTAGCACAACAAGTATTGGAAAAACGCATCGAAAAATTTGATGAACTCTTACCAGAAAACACTCTATCCATAGGGTATGGAGCAAAAGCTTTTGACCTACAAAGTACGGAGCAGTGGTTGTTAAGATCGAAGCTATAAACAGAGAAAACGAGGCATTAAATGTAGGCTCCCAGAGAAAGACAAATAATAATTATGGGCCGCGTCTTGTTCTCTTCAATATGTTGATGTCAACAGCCAGCTTCTGGCACATAATGAAAATTTAGAATTTCGCTTTTAAAGCTATCAATGAAACCTTTGCAATTACTCAGACTCCTCCGACTGTGGCCAATATACGCAATCGATCACCAAATATCTCAGGCTACTCAGCTAGTAAAGTGCATGGTCTATCTATAAAAAATTTATTTGGACAGTGTATCGAATTTTATTGTTTCCAAGAGAAATTTGAACTCAGCATGCTTAGGACAGACTTTGAACCAACTCATCAAGCTCTTCTTTAGAAAGCCTAGAAGCAGCTAAAAGCAACGCTGCAAGCTTGTCATCATCGCAGTATAAATACGCCACAGGCACGCCGAGTGCATCCGCCATTTTCTTAGCCATAGCAAAGTCTGGGGCATGCTTACCTGTCTCGTACTGACTGATACGTGCCGTACCATGCGAGCGATCAAACCCTAGCTCTGTACTCAGTTGTTCTTGTGTAAGCTTTGCCAATTTTCTAGCACTCTTAAGACGTTGTGGTAATGGGCTCTGCATGATCCTAGCTACTTTAAAAAACGTAATCTAAGATTTTCTTAGCAAGAGAGCCAAAAGTATATTAAGGAATCCTTAGAAAATGAAGCCTTCCAAGGAATTTTGGATAAAAATCATTCAATTAGCGTTATTTCTTTGAAAGGATCTGACTCAATGTCATGATTTCCGAAAGTTTTCTAGGCTGTATAGAGGCACGATGAGTACTATCGCCTCGAATGTATTGCGAGTGCATTTCAACTTCTTGAATCTTGATTTTCTCTTTTGGCGTTTCAAACGGATTATCAGCCCCTGAATATAAGTTGGCAAACGAGTTACTTAACGCTTGCTTGGAAAGCGGCTTACCATTTATCAGGCAAAGCTGGATTGTTTCAGTCAAGATGGCTTTTAGCTGTCTCATTTCCCCGCAAGAGGCTGCGAAAAGCGCTAGGCTTATTTCAAAGTCAGTAAGACTTGTTTCAAGATCACATGGTATGTACTGTTCAATTGCCTCAAGAAACTCTCGATACTCTTGTGGGCGCTTTGAAAGGCTGAAGTATTGAAGTGTGTGGGTGCGTGTCGCAAGCCTAGAAGCCCATTGGGAGTCATTTAGAATCTCATCAATCCAGGGCATACCTGCCAATACAATAGGTACAGCTGCTTCTTCCGATATCAGTTTCAATCGATTACCAATAGCCTGTCTATCGCGAGCACCTTTGAACTCAATCAGCTCTTGAAACTCGTTGATGATAATCATCTTGGTTCTTTTTACTTTAAGTGCATCAAGAAGGCGATTCGTAAGATGAGCATCACTTTGGGAGTTTCTTGCGCGATGGGTAGTTGAGCCGAAGACACCCAGATCGCTCAGAAGCTGACGTGTCATATCTTCAACTGTTAGCTTGCTGGGCACTCGTGACAGTAAAACGGGGATAGATTCAGACTGACTTCCATTCTTAGCATGGCTGAAATGATTAATGATGGCAGACTTCCCCGTTCCCGTGTCACCACGAAGAAGCATGGACAACTGCTCTCCCCCAATCTCTGAACTTTGATATAGAGACTCAAGGTCGTTCAAAATAGCGTTAACAGGCGTGTATGGACAGAAACAGTCCTTGAACTCTCGCAATTTCGCCTTATCAGCATCGGTTAAGCCCATCTGTCACCCCATTTTTCATTTCCTCAATGAGTTCCACAGTGTCTCTAGCTCTGACACCTCACTATGCTCAGCATTGGACTTCTCATCATCTGATGATGGATTAGCCACTTTGTTTTTCACTGATTCGTTACTGTAACCTTTATATTGAGCAGCTTTCTTACTTGTTTTTATCTTAGTAGAGGATTTTGCTTTATCATCCTGATCCGCCAATATCTCTTGGATTTCCTGCCTCGCCATAGCCAAGTCCGTATCAGATTTACCTATTAGACGATTATGCGCCTTAGCAAACGATCTATTCACTAAATGCTGATCTAAACTCAGATTCTTAGTGTAGGACTGATCAACACAAGGAACAGTTAAGTATTTTTCTAGCTCCGGTAAGTAAACGTAGATATGGCTTAGGTCATCTACATCCACTTTGATTGTGACGGTATACGATCGATCGCTTGAAAGGCTTTGTTTACGGTAGTCCGCTAAGGCGTCTGAGTCATATCGTAGATAATGATAAGTGATACCAGATGATTGTATCGCTCTACTTTCTTTTAACCCCGCCAATTTTGGAAGTTCACTGATTTCATCATCATTTAGGGTGGCTGGTGGCATGGTCTCAATACCTTCCTGCCACTTAACGGATGGCACCTTAAGGCCTCGACTATCAGCAGAGCAGTTATATACCTCGGCCATCCATTTTTCAAAACCATGGATAAAACGATTGAACTTAATTGAAGCATGCTCAACCGCATTGTATTCATCACGGGTATCAATACTTCGAAATGTTTTACCTGGTAGCTCTATCAATATTAGGTCATTAATGGTTCGAAAACTTCTTTCGATAAAGGGCTTAAGCCAAGGTTTTCGCACTGGATTGTACTGAACATTTATGCCTAGCTCATAACACATTTGCTCCAAAGATTTAGACCAAAATTCTGCTCCATTATCAACCACAAGTACCTCGATCTTACCGTAGCATGGCCAAACAACACCCCATGCTTCAAACGATTGATTTTTGGGCTGAATAGCATGACAAATAGCCTTAGCAACAGAAGCGTAACTAGGTGCCTTAAAGGTTAAGTGATAACCGACTAAGCACCCACTATATACATCTTTTAGAAGCGTTAAATATGGCCTACCTATTGGCTGTGACGTTTCGTCATCCAGTAAGATGATATCTAATGGTGTATGATCTATCTCTACACGCTGCATGACACGTTCAGGTCTAATGGTTGACCCTTTATAGCCATACATGATGTCTGCTTTGTATTTACCAAATCGTTTAACAGCTACCTCATAAAAATTAAGCTTATCAATTCTGTCGTAGAATGCTCGCTGAGACATTGGGTTAATATTTTGACCTTGAAGTAAACATTGGTCCTTATAAAACCGATAAGCACTTGCCACACTAGGACGCTCTGCTTTAAGGAACCTATCAATAGCAGCTTCAAAATAGCGCTCATGTTCCAACTCTAATTTTCTATTTCTATTACCTTTATTATGATGTCTTTCTATTAGGGCTTTTGGGGTATCACCTTGCTCTAAAAGTTTTTTATGCCATCTAGTTACTGTTCGCCAGTTTGGTTTGTTAATCTCTCGATTTTCTGAGAAATACTCATCAGTTAAAGGATCAATATTTCTCTGAGTCCAACCGCCAGCAAGTCGTTCACGGATAAACAGTATCAACTCATATCTTGCTATAGCCTCTATGCGGCTATTACTTGGATAAGAATCGAGGTCAGGGTCTAGGAATGAAATCTCATCAGGCTGATCACTTGAGCTTTGAGCGTCTTCTCTTAATGGATTATCGTCAAACTCGTCATCAAACATACTTATGCCTCATTTAATAACGAATTCTCACATAAAAAATCGCTTTCTAAATCTGCTTTTATTGCACCAATGCCAATGAGTAAGGCACATGCAGCAATGCAGTCACAGATTAGTATTCCCAATTTGATAGCTAGTTGACGTATGGAAAGGCTTTTGAATTTCTGGATATGTGTTAAGGCAAGCTTGTGGAGCTCTGAAAGGTTGGTACTTGAATATCGATGAAGGATTTTTAGATTGGAGAGCAATTTATCACTACGAATTTGCTTCTCTGAAACCAGAATTAACTTGAATCCTAAAGCACTGTAGGCTGCTCTTTTATGTTCGAACTCATCACGGAATTTCTTGGTTGAATGGATTCGTTCAGGTTTTACCTCAATGTACTCAATCTCACCAGTGTCTTTAACGATTTTGAAATCAGGTGTATATCGACGAACCTTATTGTCAGCTGGATACTCAATACCGGTGGGCTGGGACTCAAAGGAAGCGATAGAAGGGGAAAATTCAAGATGAAAACAGGCATCAAACTCTAGACCACTCTCGCACATAACAGTTGAGCGATTTTTTCTACTAACAAATTTGTAGATGTTTTTGTTTGGACTGGGTTTGCGGAGATTGCGATTGTACATAACCGATACCTGCAAGTTGTAACTAAATAACAACTTAAAAATAGGTTATGTCAGCATATACTGCAAATTTGACAACTTATGGTTCAAATTTGTCATTTTATGCTTTAATTTACAGCTAGAATTAAGGTGGCATCTCCACCAGCCTCACCTCGGCACACAAGTCGATCGCTGTGGCTGCTTCCTTCCGGACCTGACCAGATTAACGATGTATTGTTGCGAGGGGACCAGCGGAGACACCATAAAGAAGGTGCCGTTGACCTTGGAAGCGAATTATACGCACCCAAATTCAAAGTGCAACCGATCTACTTATATTTTTCAGTCACTTAGCGCAGTTTTTTTCAATTGTGCTTAAATTAACATCTTTTGTACGGGAGCGTTGGTATCCGTAAGCGCATTTAGTACCATACCCGCCAATAAATTTTTGAGGATGTATCGTTGAAGCTGTTTGTTAAAAACTTAACCCACGTCGACCTTTCTTACTTCTGCCCTGTTCGTGGTGTGTTAGGAGAAAGTTGGCAAGCCGATATCGTGCTAACAGGGAAGCTAAACGATGAAAGCATGGTGTGTGACTTTAGCATCGTAAAAAAGATGATCAAGCAGTGGCTTGATGCGCACATTGACCATAAATTAGCAGTACCAGCCAGCCATGAAAACAGCATTATTAAAACTCTGGACGATGGCCGTACTTCTTTTGAGTTTATGCATCAGAACGGCCAGCGTTTTGCCTGCACTGCGCCAGAGCAAGCCTTTGCACAGCTACCCGTCGATGAGGTCACAGCTGACAATGCTGCCAAATGGGTTGAAGAACAAATCCTAGATCTTTTACCAGCTGAGTTGGAAGCCGTTTCAGTGCATTTCCATCCAGAACAGTCAAACGAAGCGCAGTATCAATATAGCCACGGTTTAAAAAAGCACGACGGTAACTGCCAACGTATCGTTCATGGTCATCGTTCGGTGATTGAAATTTATCGAAATGGAGAACGTGACCGCATGCTAGATCAGGATTGGTCTACTCGTTGGAATGATATTTATCTAGGCACTCAAGAAGACTTAATTGGCATTATTGATGAGAATGGTAAACGTTATCATCACTTCAGTTATGCTGCCTCTCAAGGGCTCTTTGAACTGATCATCCGCAGCAATCAAGTCTATATGCTCGATTGCGATTCCACCGTCGAGTCATTGTCGAGCCATGTCGCTCAGCAACTCGCGAAAGAAAACCAGGGCGATACCATTGAAGTACACGCCTTTGAAGGCATCGGTAAAGGCGCCATCTCTGAAGTAAAGGTAGAGAAATGAGTTTAAAAGCATTTGAAATGTCGCCTAAAGGCACAGAGCTAAGTTTAGACGAAATATTTGCTAATCTAAAAATGGATCAAGACGGGTTGATCGCAGCGATCGCACAGCAGCATGATACGAAAGAAGTGTTAATGCTGGCATACATGAACGAAAAATCCATTCGCGAGTCATTAGAAACGGGGCAAGTATGTTACTGGTCTCGTTCTCGCCAAACCTATTGGCGCAAAGGCGAAAGCTCAGGACACCGTCAACGCCTGGTGTCTATGGCTTTTGACTGTGATGGTGATGCGGTCCTGTTACAGGTAGATCAACATGGACCTGCTTGCCACACAAACCGCCGTGACTGCTTCTTTTTTGAAGTTAAAGATGGAAAAGTGTTAATCGAATCCGATCCACAGTAATCATTACTCAAACAGTCCCCTTATCTGCATAGTAAGTGGACTGTATATTACCCCTTCTTGAAAACCTCCTTTTCTTCTTTATCTAAAATCGATATATAAAGCCATAAAGCGACACAATGAACCTGACGCTACTCGTCTCCATTAAAGTTTACACTTAACCAGAACAGTAACAACTCGCATCAAAAAGCATCCACTAAAAAACGCAAACTACTGATTACTAAAGAAAAACTGGAATTAATCTTGCATTTATGGATAGATAAAGACATCACATTGGAACTGTGATGCCTGAAATCAAAAGCATTATTATAAAGGCCTCCCCATGAAAAGCTTATCCGTAAAAACAAAGATCTTATCACTCGTTCTGCTCTTTACTATCGCCATCCTCATCACTGCCATCAACTCTGCTTTGACCAGCAAAACTGTTGCTCAAGACTTACAGTCGGTCTCCTCGCATACATTGACACTGGTAAAAGACCTAGAAAAAACCCGACAACTGCTGTTAAAGCAAACGGTAGAATTTGAGCGAGGGTACTTCCAAGTATCAATCGCGAAAACGATTGGGGGATACGGCGTAGAACTGATTAAGGAATCGTCTGATAATTTCCAAACCTACTCGGCTGAATTAAAAAGTAGCCTTGAATCAGTGAAAGGCTCGTTAGCCCTTTTACCTGCCAATGCGTTGCTTGATTCACTGAACAGTCAAATTGAAACACTTGAGTCACAACAAGCTGAGTTTTTAAATGCAAGCACTGAGACTTATGAGTGGTGGCTACAACTTAAAACCATGCAAGCCAACAAGGCTCGTCGAAATGCAGACAGTATGCTAACCACCATTAATACCAGCATGGAAAGCATTATCTCCACTATTGACGAGTACAACATTCAAATAGCAACACACCAATCGACAAAACTTGAGCAAGGCTTGTACACCAATATAGGCGTCGCTGCGGTTTTAATTCTTATTGGCCTAGGCTTAAGCTTGATGATCATTAATGGCATTGTTCACCCTCTTAAAAAAGCGGTTAAACGTGCTGAGGAAATGGCATCAGGGACCTTAGTCCGAAACGAGCACCCGAGTGACCGAAAAGATGAAATTGGCACCCTCGAAAATGCCTTCGACCAATTAGTCGATAAATTAAGAGACATCATGCAAGATGTTTCAACCTCTAGCCTAGCGCTTACCGATGCAGCAAACGATTTAAACCGAATCACTGATGAATCAACACAAATGGTAGGCACGCAACGAACTGAAACCGCTCATATATCCAATGCTATTCATGAGATTCAAAGCACCGCTGTACATGTATCTGAGTCGACAACAGAAGCAAGCCAAGCCGCCCATAACGCTGAGTCAGCAGCGGATAACAGCATGCGCATTGTTCATTCAACTATCACTACCATTGAAGCACTGGCACAAGAAATCAGTCAATCATCCAACACCATCACCGATTTGAAACAAAACACGGATGAAATTAATAACATTTTGAATGTCATTCTGGGTATTGCTGAACAGACAAACCTCCTTGCATTAAACGCTGCGATCGAAGCCGCCCGAGCAGGGGAGCAAGGTCGCGGCTTTGCTGTTGTCGCAGATGAAGTGCGCCATTTGGCACAAAATACGCAAAATGCAACTCAACAAATTGAAGCGATGATCCAACAGTTGCAAACAGGTACAACACAAGCCGTTGAAGCTATGAAGCATAGTCATGAGCGCTCAACAAATGCGGTAAGCCAAGTTCGTGAAGAAGGCGCCACCCTCTCTGACATTAGTCAAGCCATCTCACAGATTCGAACAATGAATGACGCAATATCAGCAACAGCCGAGCAACAAGCCACGGTTACAACTGAAGTACGACGCAACGTTGATACAATCACAGAAATAGCGGAACGTACGAATAATTCGATTAACGCCATCAGTGACAGATCAGACCAGTTGGCATCTCTTGCTTCACAACTGACTAGTAAGATTGCTTACTTTAAGGTGTAATAAAAGTACATTATATGGGTAGTTCTAGTAGTCTACCCTCCTATAATTGACTTTTGACGGAGGTTGTATGTGTCGTTGGATGGCCTATCAAGGTACGCCTATTTATTTAGAAGAGTGGCTGTTTGAACCAGACCACTCTTTGATACACCAAAGCTTGAGTGCCCGCAAATCTGAAGTCACCGTAAATGCTGATGGGTTTGGTTTGGGTTGGTACGACGAACGCGAAGAACCGGGGCTTTACCATGAAATATTACCTGCTTGGAGTGACTGCAATTTAAAAAGCCTTGCGAGGCACATCAAAAGTGGTCTCTTCTTTGCTCATGTAAGGGCCTCCACTGGAACCTCCACAGCTCGCTCAAATTGCCACCCTTTTGGTTACAAAAACTGGCTGTTTATGCATAACGGTCAAATTGGAATGTACGAGCAAGTTCGCTGGCAAATTGATCGGTGGATACCCGAGCACCTTTATAATCATCGTCGTGGCAGCACCGATTCTGAAGCCATTTTCTTATTGATGATTGCAAACGGCCTTAATAAAGACCCAGTGCAAGCGGTCACCCAAACACTGCAAATGATTCTTACTTTAATGAAAGAAAAAGGGATTGCAGAGCCTCTTCGCTTCACCAGCATGCTATCCGATGGTCAAAACATGTGGGCAATACGATTTTCCAGTGACGAGTACGCGCCCTCTTTATACTATAAGCAGTTTGAAGAACATGTAGTCATTGGCTCAGAACCATTAGATCTGTCAGGTGATGGCTGGCAGCTTGTCCAAAGTGGACATATGGTCAAAGTGGGCATTGATCATTACGAGAGTAAAGCGTTAAACATTACACTGTAGTAAAATCCAATCATGATTGCCCTCAATGTCGATATGCGACATAGGTTCGACATACACAATACAGTTTAATGGAGTAACTTGATGATTCATTACGATCTTATCGGTAAGGTGGCCGTCGTCACTGGCGGCGCTTCTGGCATTGGCTTGGCTTGTGCCAAACTGTTAGCAAGTTCTGGTTCTGCTGTTGCTATCTGGGACTTACACGAAGACGCGCTACAAACCGCTATGGAAGTGCTCTCTGATTATGAAGATCAAGTATTAACTGTTGAAGTCGATATTTCTGAGTCCAGTTCCGTTGAGGCGGCCATGCGTGTCACGGTGGAAGAATTTGGTCGATTGGATATTTTGGTGAATAACGCAGGCATCGGCGGACCACTAAAAGCGAATGGCGACTACACTGACGAAGATTGGCGTAAGGTCATGGCCGTCAATTTAGATGGCGCAATGTTCTGCCAACGCGCCGCACTGAAATACATGACCCAATTAAGTGGTGGCAGTATTATCAATATGTCATCAATCCTTGGCCAAGTGGGTTTCGCCAACGCGTCCGCTTATACCGCTACTAAACACGCGCTAATTGGATTAACCAAATCCACCGCGCTGGAGTATGCAGAATCAGGAATTCGCGTAAATGCCGTGGGACCTGCGTTCATACATACGCCTTTGGTAGATGACTCTTTAGATCAAAGCATGATTGAAGCGCTTGCATCTCAGCATGCGATGAAGCGACTGGGACAACCCGAAGAAGTTGCGCATATGGTTGCATGGCTATCGTCCGACGGTGCTTCTTTTGTTACGGGTGGCTATTACCCAGTAGACGGTGGCTACTTAGCCCACTAAGTTCTAGATACAATAGATCTATAAAAAACGCACTTTTCTCATGAAACAGTGCGTTTTAACGTTATAAGCCTACTAATTAAGCTGGCTCATGGTCTTCACGATAAGCATACGTCGCATCAAAGCGTGATTGAATCCAATCACCACTGTAGATCGGGTCGTATTTCGCTGGTTGCTCTTTGCTTTGACATGACGGAACACAGACAACATTTGTTTCATAGTCGGGCTCAACAAAGAAAGGGAATGAATAACGGTGTACATCTGCCTCTGATGCTCGCACTCTGTGAGCAGTAGACGTGTACTCATCATTGGTCCAGCGTTGCATTAAGTCACCAATATTCACCACCAGCGACCCTTCCATTGGCGTTGCTTTGATCCACTCACCATTACGGTGCTTTACCTCTAATCCACCTATTTCGTCTTGTAGCAGCAACGTTATACAGCCGTAGTCTGTATGAGCACCAGCACCATTATCATGATTAACGGATGGACGAGGTGGGTAATGGATCATTCGCAACACCGTTACGTGGTCTTTAAAGCAACGAGTAAAAAAGTCTGACTCTAACGTTAAAGCATCGGCCATAGCTGTTAGAACATGGTGAGCCACATTGAACGCAGTTAAATAGTAATCATGCAGTGTTTCTAACACCACTGGATCGTTAGGATTTTGGTTAGGCCCATACATTTTGGGGTATTTAAGCGCCAAGGGATGGTCTGCTGGCAGGTCTAACGCCATATCAAATGTTTCTTTCCAATCCGCCTTATTAAGCTCATCAAGTTGTTCTTCACCAACCGCACCATAACCCCGATGGTTGATACTGTTTTTAATGTCGATGGCTAGCTTATCTTCTAACGGCTGATCAAAAAAACGTTTAGCCGCTTTCATAATACGCTTCATTAAAGCTGTGTCGAGATCGGTATTGATAAGATAGAAAAAGCCTATTTCGCGACAGGCGCTATCAAGTGAGCGTATTTCTTGATTGCGGACGACTTTATCTGGACTGGTTAATTTCGAGAAATCAATTAATGGAATACCCATTTTCACTCCGGTTATACTTCATTGTTGCGACTGGCCAGCCTTACTAGCCGTGTATGCTTGGGATTGAAACGTTTTAAGCCTTCTTCAGCGAAGTCGACATAGATCATTTTTTTGCCTGTGTCTTCTTGACGTACGATTACCCCTTGACCGTATTGTTCATGACGCACTTTATCTCCGGCTTTTAATGCACCTTTTACAGCTGTCTTAGACTGTTTAAATGTCACATTGGGGGCATCATCCCCCAGCTCGGCAAGATACGTTTGTAGAACATCATCTAAGTCAGCCGATAACTCTAAGGGGATTTTATCATGCCAATGCAAACTCATCTTTTGTATGGGCACTGGCTGAGCTTCATAAATAAAACGACTCATGCTACCCGAGCGTGTTGCCCCACCGATTAAGCCACCACTGCTTAAACGACGCACATCTTCGCCAGAGGGACTCTCTAAAAACACCAAGCGCTTTCGAGCACGCGTCATCGCAACGTAAAACAAACGTCGCTCGGCCTGCATTTCAGCGGCGGCTTGACGATCAATACTGCTTAAATCATCGTCATAATAGGGAAAGCGACCTTCCTGCAATCCGGACATCATCACCAAGTCAAATTCCAAGCCTTTTGACTTATGAATGGTCATCAGATGAACACCATGCGTATGCTGCTGATCCTGTTCATTAAGTTTGACCAATTGTGCGATAATCGATCCTGCATCGCTCGCCATACCACGCACATAACTCATAAAAGACTCGCAGGTGGCGATCTTTTCTTGGGTTTGAATGTCTTTGCTGCTGGTGTGCTCAAAGTAGCGATAAATGCCTAACTTATCGATGGTTTGCAATAATCCTTGGGCAGGATCATTTTTATATAAACTCAAGCTGCGCAGCCAATCTGCTCGATCGGCGATTTTCTTGCCTTTCCAGCCCTCTGTTTGATCAGCTAGGCGCTCTAATAGCTCTGGAATTAAGTGAGGGCTTTGTCTTGCTTGAGTCAATAGTCGGTTTCGATCTTGAGCCCCACTTGTGGCATTTGGCACAGTCACCAAGTACTCAACATCCGCTTTATCATAAAACAGCGAAGTATCTTGCAAACCTCCTGCCATGACAGACAAATATGCCATCAGCATACGAATCTGGCGATTTTCCAGTAATGGGGAATCACCGTGAAGTTGATACGGAACACCTTTATGCATCAGGGCGAGTTGCACCGGGACCATGTCGCTGTATAAACGCACTAATACAGCGCAGCTTTCTAAATCACCACCCTGTTCATGCCAATTTTTCAGCTCACCTAACAACGCTCGCCCAGGCAAATCCGAACGAGCAAAATCCACGGCGGTTTGTGCTCCATGCCCTAATACAAGCTGTTGCACATTATTCTGTGACACCACGCAGGTCGCCATCATGCCGATACTGTGACCAAAACGAAAACTACAAGCTAATGGGTAGGCATCAACCGTCACAAAATCAGTGTCAAACTGACGTGCCATAATGTCTGGCGAAGCGCCGCGCCATTCGTAAATACATTGCTGCACATCGCCGACAATCATCCACTGAGCGCGATCTTGATAAAGCGCTTTTAGCAACTCGTACTGACAAGGGTTGATGTCTTGAAATTCATCTATCAGAAGGTAGTCGTACTCTGGTGCCATGGTCTGAATCAAATGTCGTTGCTCAGAATCGGCGTGCTGGATTAATTGAAACGGGTCCGCCAATAAGTCAGCAAAAAAGCGTAGATTAGACTGCTTCCTTAGACTTTCCAGTTGATCATAGAGTGCCACAAAGTGACGGCACTCTTTTGACCAACTGCCATTTTCAAATACTTCTTGTGCTGTAATACTGGCCGCTTTCACTTGATCAATAAATAGCAGGAAGTCTTCCAACCAATCACGCTCATCATGCAGCTCTAACTCGATGTTTTCGCGCATTAAGCGGTGACGCGCTTCACGAATCAGTTTTACCAAAGAGAACTCATCGGTCACAAGCTTGGCGGTGGGTAATAATTGACGCTGCTCTAGGCGGCGGCTTAAACGCATGCCGAACGCATGGAAGGTCATGACATTGGGAACACGCGCCGAGCCAAATGGCGTGAGCGCTTTGGCCAAGCGACCATTAAATTCTTCTTGAGCGCTTTTATTAAACATAAACACGCCAATTTTATCAGCGGCAACACCTTGCTCAAGCAAATGCGTAATGCGAGCAATCAAAGTTGTACTTTTTCCGGCACCTGCCACAGCAATCACTTTGGCATGACGAGTTAAGTCGTGTTGTATGACCGCATTCTGCTCTGCGGTATAGGAATATTCGCTCACGTTCACCTACTATCTGTGACGTTATTTAATCTTCAAACAAATGACCAATTTCGCGGAACGCTAAATGCTCACGTCCGGCGATTTTAGCAATCGATTCACCGCAAACGACTAAGCGTCGCTGAAAACGAGCAAAGAACACTCCGTCCGCTCGGGCGATCAATGGATGGGCACTTTGCATCACGTCATCGGCCATCAAATCAACTACTTCACCAATCACTTCGCCAGCCTCAACAGCCTCACCTAACGACTTATTAAAGCACGCGATACCGGCTACTGGTGCCTTGACTAAATCCATCGCATCGAGCGGATAGAACGTCACTTGACGGCTGTCAATCTTAGGTGCTTCCCCCTCAAGCACTTGGCGATAAATGAAATACTTCATTAAAGCGCTGGCGTCTTGTTCAGCAAAATCGTGAGAGATATCGTTTTCACCACGAAGCTCTAATGTTAATGACCGACATCCCCAAGGTATTAAATGTGCATAGTGCGCTTTTAAATGTCGCCAAATACTGGCATTGGTTTCATCAAAAGAATGTGCACCGGTCTCAAGCTCTGACAACGCTACGTCGGCACCCATCAGCCCTAACAAAGGCGCAAAGTAGGTTTCAAACTCTTGCGCGACATAAGCATGCATGCACGCCTCACCAGAACAATGCAGATCAATCACTTCATCGGCATCCATGGACAGCGCCAATAAGGTTTTACGCAGTCCTTGTAATTCGCTGTTTTCAGGCAAAGCCATTAACTCTTGTCGAATTGCTTGACGCACTAAATCCGTGTTTTGTTCAATATCACTGGTCACTTGCTCGTGAATTCGTCGTTCCACCTTGTCACCCAATTGGGGCCAATTACGGTTGAAATTTCCACCGCCGTCTGAAAAAGCAAACCGCCCGGGAATGTAGCCATGAAAATTTTGCCCCAGACCAATTGGGTTCGCCACCGGCACAATGATGATTTCCCCTTTGATCAGGCCCTTTTCATCGGCTTCTATCAGTTTTTTGATTAAGTTGTTGAGCACTAAAAAGCCTGGCCATTCATCTGCATGAAGCCCAGCTTGAAGATATATTTTCGGACGTGATCCAAGTTCACCAAAGTGGTGCGCTTTGACCACTCTCTGAGTGCCCGGCGTCGCACTGGGCAGTGTGTGAGAATACACTTGATGGCTCATATTCTTTCATCCTTTCACCAGGTCTTTGAAAAAAGCAAAATCAGATGATTACTTTTAGGACGTCATGGTACGCTAAAGCGTAATCGAATAAAAAATAAATCCTTGTAAGAAAACACATTTTTGTACGTCTAATAGATGAACCAAAACCGTTAAGGAGCCATAAATGAAGCCACTGAACACCCTCTATTCAGCCTGTATTTTAGCAATGGGGTTAAGTGTAGCCACCTTGTCATTCGCGCAAACGGATAACAGCGAATGGGATAACACGCTCGAACACGCTAAAGGTCAAACTGTTTACTGGAATGCTTGGGGGGGTGCAGAGAACATTAACGCTTACATAGATTGGGTCGCCGATCGAGTTAAAAGCGAGTATCAGGTTGAGCTCAAACATGTCCGAATAAATGATGCCGCCAATACGGTTAGTCGAGTTTTGGCTGAAAAAACTGCAGGCAAAAATTCTGGTGGTTCGGTGGATTTGATCTGGCTCAATGGCGAAAATTTCCGTGCTATGAAAGAAAATGGTTTGCTATATGGGCCGTTTTCAAACGATTTACCCAATTACGCAGCGTATGTAAATCCAGAGGCACGTCAAAGTTTATCTCAAGACTTTGGGACCCCAGTGGAAGGCATGGAATCACCTTGGGGCATGGCACAAGTCATTTTCATGTACGATACCGCAACACTGGAAGAGCCACCACGGTCAATGCGTGAACTCTTGGCTTACGCAGAAAAGCACCCTGGTCGAATCACCTATCCAGAGCCCCCACAGTTTTTAGGGTCTACTTTTTTAAAGCAAGCACTGCACGAGCTGACAAGTAATCCTGTCTTATTGCTTAAACCGGTTTCTGAAGTAGACTTTGACCAAGTGACCGCCCCTCTTTGGCAGTTCTTAGATAAATTGCATCCTGTGGCATGGCGACGCGGTGCAGCATTCCCTGCCAACAGTCAAGAAATGATGCGCTTACTGGATGATCGTGAAATTGACGTAGCATTAAGTTTTGATGTATCAGCAGCTTCGGTTCAAATCGACCAAGGTAATTTACCGGACACCGTGCGTTCATACGTTTTCAAATTTGGCACGATTGGTAATACTCATTTCGTGGCAATCCCTTATAACAGCGATGCCAAAGCGGGCGCACAGGTCGTTGCCAACTTTTTATTGTCGCCTGAAGCTCAAGCATATAAACAAAACCCGACGGTCTGGGGCGATTTAACAGTGCTCGATTACCAGAAACTCGCACCAACTCAACAAGCCGCTTTTGATGCATTACCTAAGGGTATTGCAACGTTGAGCCTAGATGAACTGGGTACCACCCTACCCGAGCCACACAGCTCTTGGATGGAAGCACTTGAAACGGAGTGGCGCTCACGCTACGCACAATAATTCTGATTGATAGGTCTATATGGGACATCGTGCGAATCAGCTGCTGTACTGGGTGATCATAGGGGGATTTTTTATCCCTCTATTACTTGGCTTATTGGGCGTCTTATTACCCAGTTTTGGCATTGATCCAGCACTAGGCTCATCTCAGTTTGTTCTAGTTCACTGGCGCGAGCTTTTAAACCAGTCAGAGTTTTGGTCAGGTTTAAAGCTCAGTGTTTTCACTGGGGTGCTGGCAACTGTTTTGTCCTACTGGTTTGCTAGCAGCTTAGTGGTCTGCACCTATGAAACGCGATGGTTTCAACGCTTACAAAGCACCATCACCCCCATTTTATCTATCCCGCATGCTGCTATTACGATTGGCGCTCTGTTTGTTTTGTCGCCATCAGGTTGGTTGGTTCGCATGATTAGCCCTTGGCTGACACAGTTTGACAGACCACCAAACTGGCTAACAGTGCAGGACCCTGAAGGCATTGCCCTTATCATTGCCTTAGTCATAAAAGAAACACCTTATCTGGTGTTTGCCATGGCAGCAGCGTTATCACAACTGCAACCGAATAAAACCTTACTCACCACACGCTTACTAGGCTACGACTCGATCACCGCATGGCATTTCACCCTGTTACCACAGCTGTTCAAACTGGTACGCTTGCCGGTATTTATGGTGTTAGCGTTTAACCTAACCGTTGTTGATGTCGCGACGATTATTGGGCCCAACACCCCGTCTACTTTAGCCGTTACTTTGTTACGCTGGTTTAATGATCCTTCACTAAGCTTACGCGGCCAAGCAAGTGCTGCAGCATTGATATTGGCCTTCAGTGTGGCTGCATGCATTGCATTCTGGTTATTAAGTGAGTGGTGCTATGGTTTAGTCAGAAAACGTTTGAGTCTTTTAGGTCAGCGCAGATCATCGATACGCTGGACGACACTTGCCGGAATGCTGGGTGCTATGGTTATTTTTCCTTTAACGATACTCGCACTTTTCGTTTTACCGTTATGGGCCTTCACAAGTCGCTGGCGTTTTCCAGACAACTGGCCCAGCAGTTTCACTCTGGATAACGTCTTTCGTGCGGGTCAAAACCTGATTGAATTAAGCACTCAATCTTTCTCTCTTGGCTTATGCAGCAGTTTTATCAGTCTTGGCTTAGCACTGGTTTTATTAGAATTTGAACGATTTCGACCAAAGCAAAAGTTCGCCGTCATCATTGTTTTCAGTGCCATTCTGTTACCGCAGATAACACTGTTGTTCGGTATTCAAGTTGGACTGCTGTATTTGGACTGGAATGGTACTTGGTGGAGTGTGCTTGGGCTGCATACATTATATACCATGCCCTATGTATACCTGACATTGAAGGCCCCCTATTTAGCGTTTGATCAAGGCTATTTGGAACAAGCCAATCGTCTTAGGGCAACCCCCGTTAGAAATTTCTGGCAGGTCAAACTCGCTTTATTGAAAGCCCCAATTGGAGCAGCACTTGCGATTGGATTTTCCGTAAGTATGGCGCAATATTTACCAACACTGATTGCAGGTGAAGGTCGTATCAATACCCTCACAACGGAAGCAGTTGCAAGAGCCTCATCAGGCAATCGAAAATGGGTCAGTGTGTTAGCGCTAGCACAAGCAATTTTACCATTAATTTGTTTTTATCTTGCCACCCTTTTGCCGCGCTATTGGACAACATGGCGCCTTACGTTAAAGAGAGCTTTATGCTGACATTACAGTCTATATTCATTGAAAGCCCAAACGGGGTTTTAATAAACACCCTAAGCGAAACGGTCAACCAAGGGGAGTGTTTGGTATTGATGGGGCCAAGTGGAGTGGGTAAATCAAGCTTGCTAGGGTATGTATCAGGCACACTACCTAGGGCGCTAACCGGTCGAGGGGAAATATGGTTACAAACTAGACGAATCGACAACCTGCCTGCCGAACAACGCCACTTAGGTCTGCTCCAACAGAGCCCACTGTTGTTTCCACACATGACTGTAGAAGAAAATCTGCTGTTTGCATTAGACCAAAAGGCTCTTAAAACAGAGCGCAGACAGATTGTTAACGAGAAACTGAACGAAATTGGCTTACCTGGTTATGGTAGCCGCCTGCCTCAGGAATTGTCTGGGGGTCAGCAGGCCCGGCTTGCTTTACTTAGAACACTATTGTCCAACCCCAGAGCACTGCTTCTCGACGAACCTTTTAGCAAACTTGACCAAACACTACGCCAAGAAATGCGTGCCTTGGTTGGCCAATGTATAAAAGAAGCCAACATTCCAGCCATCTTAGTTACCCACGATAAAGACGATGCTCAAGCACTAGGCAACATGACTATTGAGTTAACATCGGATTCTTAATAGACGGCAACTCGGCCACATCAAAAACGTAAACCGCGGTGCCTTTAATCTCTGCGGGATGGATTGTGATTCCAGTCCCCAATCCAGACGAAAATCCTCGTGAACCACCTGAAATTCCTGTCGAGATTTGCGTGGAAACCCCACCGCTGGGATTGGGTAGATTGCTGATGATAACGCCATTTGCACCTATTTCTGCGGCCTCTTCTTTTAAAGCCTCGATCGCAGAATCCATACGCCCCTGTTGCGTCATTCCACGGGAGCTCGAGGCCTCGATACTTCCTATGACTTCATATTCTGTCGTGGGTGCTTCGGAATAGACCTTTACCACCCTCACATCAATCGCTGGTCGCTGTGTTCCTGTGACAATATGAGATCCCGATGCACAAGCGGTTAGCAGCATCACTGTCGCGCACAAACCTAAGCATTTCTTTATATTCATATCCAGCTCCATTGTTTAAAGGATAAGCTTATACAGTAGCAACTATTATGAGTGAATTGGTGAATAATCCGTGTAAGCTATAGCGGCGCAATGAAAGTAGATTACTCATGCACACGAGTATCCTCTATTATCTTGACCCCTTCTACTCTTGCTCATTGAGATTCTATGATTACCCAAACTGAGATTATCGATTTAAATACTCCAACTGGCACCATGCGCTGCCATGTATACCGACCACAAGCCTCAGGAATCTATCCTTGTATCCTGTTTTATTCTGAAATCTTCCAAATTACAGCCCCCATTGAGCGCTCTGCGCGTATTTTAGCGGGACATGGCTTTGCTGTAGTCGTTCCAGAAGTTTTTCACGAACTTAATCCTATTGGTACTGTACTTGCCTATGATGATGCGGGTAAGGACAAAGGCAATAGTGATAAATTTACCAAACCTCTTGAACATCACGATAGCGACACAAGTGCAATGATCGCTTACTTTGAACAGCAGAGTTATTGTACAGGTACCTTTGGTGCAATGGGTGTGTGCATTGGCGGTCACCTAGCCTTTCGTGCCGCATTAAACGAACGAATTTTATCGACTTATTGCCTCTACGCTACCGATATACACTCTAATTCTCTGCCATGCCAAGATGGACATGACAGTTTCAACCTTGCTGGTGATATAAAAGGAGAGTTAACGATGGTGTGGGGTAAACAAGATCCACATGTATCTGCAGAAGGCCGACAAAAAATTTATCAACAACTTATGGATACTGAACGACATTTTTCTTGGCACGAACTAAACGCTCAACATGCGTTTATGCGTGATGAAGGTGACCGTTATGATGCTGAATTAGCTTTGTATTGCTACAAAATGGCTGTGGATCAATTTCGCCGGACTCTTTAAAGTGTAAAGAGTTTTTTTGAAGAGCCCCTTCAAAGGGGCTTTTTAGTGTCCATAATAAACCGCTATGCCCTGTCATAAATGCGTCTTTACATTAATAGCCTAGTGTTGATAAAAAAAGAAAGAAGTACCAAAAGAAAAATGTTTACAAAAACTTGAATTGATAATGGCCACATTAAAAATAACAATACAAAACAGCTACAGGATATAGCACTTGAAAGTTACCAATATTCAAACACTAGTTCAGATGTTTGGTTTTCAATTTTTAAAAATTTAATTCAGTTATAGGATGTAACTCTATTAAATTCTGATTAACAAACACTCACTTGACGAACAAATAGAGGGAAGCATCATGAATACTATTAAATCAAAATATATTATTGGCTTAATGGCAGTTGCTGCATTCACAACTGCTTGCAGTGAAAAAATACCTACTGTAAACCAAGAAAACTGTACTAAAGCTAATATTCAACAAATTGAAGATTCAAAAGTACGAGAAGACTTTTCTGATCAATGTTTTGATTTCCGTATCGAACAAGGCAAAGAGAAAGCGTCTAGCCTGCTGGAACAAGGTAAAGACAAAACTGAAGAGCTTTATGATGATAGCGCTGATGCCATGGAAGATGCTTACGACAGCACAACTGATGCCATGGAAGACGGTGCAGAAGCTGTGGGTGATGCATGGGACGAAAGTGTTGACGCGGTAGAAAATAGCGCAGATGAAGTGGCTGATGAAATTGACGATTCAACAAAATAAACATCTTCTAAAATAATATATTTAGAAAAGTACGTCCCACAAAGAAAATTATTAATAAATAATAAAAAAGCCGAAAGTCTGATAATCTTTCGGCTTTTTTGTAGTTTACTGACTTATTCTTTAACATCCATAAATCTTCGTGCCCACTCTCTGCTTTCATCGAGCGTTGAATAACGTGTAGCAAGCTCAGAGGCATTTAATGTTCCTTCTGCAATACCTCGTTGCTCCCGTAAACAATCATAAGTTGCTTTAATTGCAGCAAAATACGCGGCATGACCATTAACAACAATTCGAACACCATTTTTAGCTAAGCGTTCACGATCGTTTAATTCAGGATTTCCATATGCAACTAACATAAGTGGAATTTTTAAATTTTCACTTATAGCTTCTAAATGTGCAAAATCTTTTATACCCACCATACAAATACCATCGGCACCAGCCACTTCATAAGCCTTTGCTCGTTCGATCGTTTCTTCTAGCGATAATTGAGCAGCGTTGGTACGAGCGATAATTGACATTGTCGGATCAATACGCGCCTCTAAAGCGGCTTCAATTTTACCAACCGCTTCTTCAATAGGAATTAAATCAGTCGATTTATGTCCATACTTAGCGGGAAGCAGAGTATCTTCTATTGTTAGTGCTGCTACGCCTGCGCGCTCTAATTCAGTAATCGTTCGCATAACATTTAACGCATTACCATAGCCATGATCCGCGTCGGCAATAATGGGTAAACGAGCCACTCGCCCTATTCGAGTAGCTTGTTCAACAAATTCACTTAACGTAATTAACGCAAAGTCAGGGGCAGCCAATACTTGTAGGGATGCAACTGATCCCCCCAATATCCCCACTTCAAACCCTAAATCTTCAGCAATACGAGCAGACATAGGATCAAACGTTGAAGCCGTGTAATAGCAATTGTCGCTCTCAAGTAACGCACGAAAGTCTTTGCGCAGATCATGCTGCGAGGGTGTGGCCATGATTGAACTCCTAGAATGGCCTAATTTCTGGCAGAAATGTCGGAATTAGGCAAGCATACAAAACCGTTGCATTCTAACTAAATTGACGGTTTTCAGTCATCATTTTGAGCTTAACCAAACTTTCAAAAGCCTTATTCTTCCGTTATGTTGGTAATTTACCAAACTTATAAAGCTAACTAGTTGATCAAGAATGAAAACATCAGTGACAAGTAGCATCTAATAATAATAGCGACTAAAAGGAACTGGGGGCCGGTACATCGCAGCAAACGCTTCAATAGGAATTGGACGTGAGAATAATTCTTCTGACGCATTGTTCACATCAAATTTGTTAAAGTGCAGGCTAGTGTTTATGAAAAACTCAGTGATTTTAGTTGAGAGGTTGCCTATTGAAGGCTGATCAATTCAGTATGAAATGCAATGGCATGAAAGTCATGTAAATTAGAGAAGAGAGATACTCAAAAATGGAGTACCTCTTACGTTAAGAAGCTTAAGTGGCTTTACTCAATAATTCATGTCTCGTACGACGTAGTTCTCATACATGTTTGCTAAAGACAGTATTTCATCGCAATAAGCGGTAGGCTCACTGACAACAATGTCCTTACTGTGCTTCTCGTTAAGATGTTTTTGTAGCCTTGCAATCATACCCAAAGCAGCAGAATCTAAAAACTTAACCTTATCGCACACCAATTCTATTTTTTGCGCATACCTCAAAGCTTGATCGCACTCATCACTAAACCATTTGTGATGCTCAAAAGAGAAATTTTCTGGCAGTGTAATTCGCTTGGTATCCATAATCTACTTGTCCTTACTGCAGTGTGAAACGTTAAAAATGATCTAAAAGGTAATTGAAAATAGTTTATTAACGTTTTTTAACAAAACATCCACCTTATAGTGAAGTTTAATTTATTGCTGAAATGTGACTAAAAATCAACCAAATATATATACTTATACGCAGCTATTAGAGCATTAGATTACATTTATTAACGAGATTTTATGAAAAAACTTTCGCAAGAAAGTCTCACAACAGCTCAAGGATTACGTACACCTCACACGTAAATTTATGACATAATAAGTACTTAAACTTGGCTACTAGACAAAGTTTCAGTAATAAAATTTCACAACGCCTTGAAATGGATCGATGTCGAGAATTTGCTAGCGTTTTTTGTGGCATAAACTGGTAGCGTTACCTTTACAACGCCAAAACAAATAACTCATACGATAACAATGCAAGAAAACAACAGCACTACTCCTAAAAATACAAATAAAACAATCGATAGACGCTTTAGCATCGCGCCCATGATGGAATGGACGACGAGTGATTATCGAGTCTTTGCAAGATGCCTTACCAAAAATACGCTCTTGTATACCGAGATGGTAACAACAGGCGCTTTGCTACAAGGCAAAAATCCTGAACGCTTCCTAAAGTATGATGGGTGCGAGCACCCTATTGCACTTCAACTTGGAGGCTCCGATGCTTCCGCGCTTGCTAAATGCGCAAAAATGGCGGAAGAGTATGGCTATGATGAAGTAAACCTAAATGCTGGTTGCCCAAGTGATCGGGTACAAAACAGTCTTATTGGCGCCATATTAATGGCACATCCTGACAAAGTCATTGATGCCATGAAGGCCATGCAGGATGCAACCTCTATCCCCGTAACACTGAAACACCGCATTGGATTAGACAATCAACAGGATTACTCCATCGTACGTGATTTCGTTGGCAAAGTGGCCAATGCAGGGGTGGAAACATTTGTCGTACATGCGCGCAACGCTATTTTGCAAGGTTTGAGTCCAAAGGAAAACCGTGAGATTCCGCCGTTAAAATACGATTTTGTGTACCAATTGAAGAAAGATTTTCCTAACCTTGAAATTTTGATCAACGGTGGCATAAAGACAATAGAAGAGACTCAAACACATTTACAACATGTAGATGGCGTGATGATGGGTAGAGAAGCCTATAACAACCCTTGGGTGCTAAGCCAAGTGGATTCAACAATTTACGGCAGTACTCCATTGGTTGAAACTCGTTTTGAAGCATTAGAGCGCTTCCTCCCGTATGCAGAGCAACAATTAGCAAATGGAGAGCGTCTCATGCATTTGACGCGCCATTTGCTAGGTATTTTCCAAGGAATGCCTAGTGGTAAACAATTTAGACGTTACCTTTCAGAAAACGGTCATCAAAGTGACGCTAAAATTAACGTGTTACTTGACGCTATCGAATTGGTAAAACAACAGCAAGAGAAAGCAAAGGATAAGAGCAATGAGCACTAAGTTATCTCAATTAAAAGAGTTCACAACGATTGTTGCCGACACAGGTGATATCACTGCAATCAAAGATTACCTTCCAGAAGATGCAACAACCAACCCTTCTTTGATGCTTAAAGCTGCCCAAATTCCTGAGTATGCCCCATTTATTGACCAAGCAATTGCTTGGGCAAAAGAACAAAGTGGCGATAAGGCACAGCAAATCATCGATGCTAACGACAAACTAGCTGTGATTGTAGGCTCTGAAATTCTAAAGTATGTACCAGGTCGCATCTCAACGGAAGTGGATGCGCGCTTATCTTACGATAAAGAGGCGACCATCGAAAAAGCACGTCGTTTGATCAAACTGTATGAAGACGCTGGCATCCCGAAAGATCGCGTTTTGATCAAAGCAGCTTCGACTTGGGAAGGCATCAAAGCAGCTGAAGAACTTGAGAAAGAAGGGATCAATTGTAACTTAACGCTGCTGTTCTCATTTGCTCAAGCTCAAGCTTGTGCCGAAGCTGGCGTATTCCTAATTTCTCCATTTGTAGGTCGTATTCTCGACTGGTACAAAAAATCGACAGGCGAAGAGTACACAGCAGAAACAGACCCAGGTGTTGTATCGGTTACAGAAATTTATAACTACCTCAAACAACACGGTTACAAGACAATAGTGATGGGTGCAAGTTTCCGTAACATCGGTGAAATTGAACAACTTGCAGGTTGTGACCGTCTGACAATAAGCCCTAACCTGCTTGAAGAGCTTAAGAAAGACGAAGGTAAACTAGAGCGTAAACTCATCCCTACCTCTGACGTTTCCCCTGCAGGTGAACCGGTTACTGAGCAATCTTTCCGTTGGGCTTTAAACGAAGATGCAATGGCAACAGAGAAACTGGCGGAAGGTATCCGTAACTTCGCAGTCGATCAACGTAAATTAGAGTCATTAATCGAAGCTAAACTGTAAACTTCTTTTTTCTTAAAAGATCACACCAAAACGCGACTGTATGTCGCGTTTTGTTTGTTTACGTGCTGCTTTTATAGTCACTGGTCAAGCTTTCCGCAATGAATATGAATACCGAACAGCGGCCATTTCACTTTTACTTTTTAAACCTATACTGAAAGTCCTAGAACGAATTAGGTGTAGATTTTATGCTTCAACTTGTAAAGAAAATAAGTATTAGCCTGCTGATGTCTGTAAGCATATTGGGCCACGCAATGGAAGCAGAACCTCAATTCCAGATAGAGAAAATCAGTCAGCTCAAAGGCATACCTTGGGGCATGGCGCAATTGAATAATGACACAGTACTAGTGACTATTTTAGACGGTCAATTACTCAAAGTAGATCTCTTGACTGGAGATACCGTCGAACTTTCAGGCCTACCTGATATAGCGCGGTTCGGTCAAGGTGGTTTGCTAGACGTGGCTATCTCACCTGACTTTAAAGATACTGGTTGGGTGTATTTTACCTACGCTCACCCAACTAAAGCCGATGAAGCAACCACTGCTTTGGCACGTGCCAAGCTGTCTGGCAATACACTCGTAGAATGGACAGACCTTGTCATTGCCGACGCAAGCTCGTCCAAAGGACAGCATTTTGGCAGCCGAATTGCTTTTGATCATAACGGACATGTCTTTTTCTCAGTTGGTGACCGCGGCAAACGAGCCAATGCACAAGATCTATCTAATCATGCAGGCAGCATACTTCGCGTCAATATGGATGGTACCGCGCCAGCTGACAACCCCTATGTCCGTCATGGTCAAATACGTCCTGAAATTTGGAGCTTTGGTCACCGAAACCCTCAAGGACTCTACTTCGATCAAGAGACCCAACGTTTATGGTCCAATGAACATGGACCACGTGGTGGTGACGAAATTAATTTGATCCGTGTTGGTGCCAATTATGGCTGGCCTATCGTGTCTTACGGAAAAGAATATTGGGCACCAATCCAAGTGGGTGAATCAACCAGCAAGGAAGGTATGGAAGAGCCGAAGAAAGTGTTTATACCATCAATTGCACCAAGCTCACTGCTAATATATCGAGGTAATCTATTCGATGAATGGAATGGTGATTTCCTTTCAACCGCTTTAGCACTTCGACATCTAAACAACGTTAAGCTTGAGAGTGGTCAAGTTTATGAGACAAGATTTCTCGAAGATCTAAATGAACGTTTACGTGACGTAATAGAAATCAGTGACGGGAGCTTGTTAATCAGTACCGACTCAGGCCAAATTCTACAGCTTTCCCCAGCACATTAATAAAGAGACTGACACCTCTTTATTAATGCTGGTTAAACTACGATTGATAGCGTTTATACCATTCATTCAATTCTGGAAGTGTCATAGGTTGAGCAATAGAGTACCCTTGAAAATAGTCACAACCTGCATCTTTTAACAGATCAAATTTATTCATAGTTTCAATACCTTCAGCTGTCACTTTAATATTCTGTATATGGCAAAGCTCTACAGTTGGCTCCATAAGTTTATGATAGGCATCATTGGTCAATCGATCGACTAGCTCTTTATCAAACTTTACTTTATCGACAGGGTAGTCAATCATCTGCAACAATGGCGTATAACCGATGCCAAAATCGTCGATCGATATATTAAATCCTGCATCACGTAGCTCTCTAAGTACCGAAAGTACTTGTTCTACTGCGAAGTAACCAAATGTTTCTGTTATTTCAAGTTCAACTGAACGATCGGGGATATTAAACTCTTCCTTAAGATTGATAATTCTCTCGGAAAAAGCAGCTTGCCCGAGCTCTCCTGCGGATATATTAATAGCGATAACAATATCTTCACCTAACAACTCTCGAAGCTTTGATAATCGACTAAAAGCGTTCCTAAACACCCAATTGTCAATTTTGGTATAGCTACCCGTTTGCTCGGCTATTGGGACAAATTCATCCGGCGTAATTTGCCCTAGATCTGGAGAATGCCAACGCAGCAGGACTTCTAGCCCTTTAATTTTATGATGTTGATCTACAAATGGCATAAATACGAGTGAGAACTCTTCATCACAGTTAACAAACTTCAACGCATCTTCAATCAACTTAACTCGACGTGCTGCGCGAGCAATCGTATGCGAATAGGCTGAGAAGCGATTTTTACCCGTCCGTTTAGCGTGATACATAGCCATATCGGCATTTGCAATTAACTCTCTTAGATCCTCACCGTCAGTAGGATAACTCGCTATACCAACACTTGCAGAAACTGGCGTAATGTAACGCTCTGTCTTAAACCCTCCATCAAACAAGCTGACCAAACTGGAAGCTAATAACAGCCGATCATCTAAATGTTCGTGAGCCAAAACAATCGCAAATTCATCCCCTGCTAAACGAGACACCAGTGAACTTTGATTTCTATGATCATCACTTTGTAATAACGTTTGAAACGTCTGAGCGGTATATTGTAATAACTCATCACCTGCTTCATGACCAAGTCGGTCATTAACAAATTTAAAGTTATCTAGGTCAATATATATTAAAGAAACATAGCTATGACGATTCCAAGCTCTTGTTAACGCACGTTTTGCGAACTCCTGAAAACGGGCTCGATTAGGCAGTTTTGTCAACGAGTCAGTAACAGCTAAATTTCGAGATTCTCTTAGGTTCTCATTTAATTGATCATATAAATCATAAAATTTGATTCCTAAACGACTGACTTCATCCTCACCGAAAGGCTTTTGAATGTTATTTTGATCTTCATCCATGACCAAGGTTAACTGTCGATCTAGCGATTCGATGGGATAGATGATAAAACGCTTTATTAATAGTAATAATAAGGCTGTAATTATAATCCCAAGAATCACTGAAGCAGCCAGCATCCAGCCAATTAAATAAGAGCGTGATTGACTTAAATACTGCTCTGTTAGTTCTACTTCCAAATAAAAATCTGGTAATAACCTAATTGATCGGACATTAGTTGAAGTGCCAGGTTTCACACTTGCACTACGATTAATTATTGTAGGTATAACCCCATAGCGGCTTTTAATACCACCAAGTAATTGATTAAATTTTGTTAAATAGACCGTCGCTATTATAGCTAACGAATCGTCCATAGTCGGTCTAAGAGGATGCCTAAAGGTTGTAGAATTTATGTTTTTCCCAAGTAAATAGGCATGCTTTCCGCCTCCCAAAAACATAAGTTTTTCAGACTTCATCTCATTTTTACTGATTAGAGCTTTAGAAAATACAGGTAGAAAGCTAGGTAAATCTGAAAAGGGGTTATCGCTTCGTTCGTAGTGGTAGAGTGACTCGCCCTTACTGTTGAAAATAGTTAAAAGTACACGAGCCCCTTTATCCTCAAGAACCTCATTAATGAGATAGTCTAAACGCTGAGTAACTAGGTATTCATTGACATCTCTACCCACGTAATATGCAAAATCGGCAAGGGTCTCACCCTCTAGGAGTAGCGATAGCATATTAGCACTAATGTTGACTTCACGCTCAAACTCAATTTTTGCCTGTAACAGTTTTAAGTCGAGTCTATTCTGCTCAACTTCTGCCAATGTAACTGTTTGTATTCTATAAACTCCTACAGTCGCAACGAGTACTCCAACAAGGAGAATCGGCAGAACGAGGATAAATAAGCGCTTAGTTAGAGTCATAGTAGCGAATTAAAGCGTCCTTGATACGTGTTCTTCTCAAAATATCCATTCCTTTCAATTCCTTATACAGAGTAGACATTAAAAGAACATCAGAGTCTAAATAGATAGATTTATCATTTAGAACTTCTTTATCAATAAAAGGTATCGAATCTTTGTAAGGCGATGCAGTCCAAAAGCGCTCTGCATTTCTGGCACTTATTTCCTTACGTGATAGATAGTCAATAAAAGCTTGCGCTTCTTCCTTGCGCTTAGACTTCATAGAAATAGCTAAGCAATCAACCCAAACAACTGCACCTTGATCAGGTATTACATATTGCCAATAATCAACACCTTGTTTTTCATTAAGTCCATCTTGATCGCCAGAGTAAGCGGGTGCTAACCATATATCTTCATTTTCGGGAAAAGTTGAAATGAATGTATATATATAATCATAGGTAGCTACGTGTGGCGATTGTTTCTTAAGAAGTTTGAACGCTTCTTTAAGATGAGACTCATCCTCTGTGTCAATTGGAAACCCTAAAGCAGCTAATGATGAAGTGAGAAGTTCATCTGCCTGTCCTAACATACCTATATGGCCACTAAGTTCTGGCACAGGGTCCATGAGTTGCATCCAACTAGTAATGGGGACATCGACTTTATCATTTCGGTACACAATTCCATATGTACCCCACAAATAATGTCGCCCATAATTACCACATGCTTGAGGCCAAAACTTTTCTCTATCTTGCTCCTGACTTACCGGAAAAAGGTGCCCTGCTTGTGAAAGTATATTGATCGTAGCATTATCAATTACAACCACATCAATGTTCGAAGCATTATGACCAGACAGCCCTAAGTTACGTTCGCCCTCATCATCATACAGAACTAAATGAATGGGTATACCTGTCTGAGCCTCCCATTCTTCAATAACAGTTTCATCTACAAAGTCTTCCCATGTAAAAAATGTAAGGGGAGCGTTTTCAGCGTGTACTGATGGTACTGAAGAGGCACCAAATATTATGGCACTACAGACCATAAAATTATGAAACATTTTCACCCCCTGCTACACCATTAGAAAGCCTGCTTGGATTATAACTCTTCGCCCCATGAATCTGTTTCAGGTTCCTCCCAAGAGTCAGTTGCATCATCCCATGAATCACTGCCTTCATCAGCCCAAGAATCACTGCCTTCATCAACCCAAGAATCAGAACTAAGGTTCTCTTTGGTCTGCAAACCGTCACTGTGACGCAAATTGGAACTACCTTTTATCTGTCCTTCACGGTTTTGAATGTAGACATCCCGCAAAAAAGAATACCGATCGCCAAACACCATACGCTCAGCCGACAAGTATTTAGCACGAATTTGAACAACATTAACACCACGAGCAATCCATTTGTGGTCGTCCGTAAAATTGTATAAATCCATACCATCATATAAAGAATAGTCCACAACCATGCCGCTGGCATCACGAACTGTAGAAGGGCCAAAGAATGGTAGGACTAAGTAAGGACCTGTATCTACCCCCCAGTAACCAAGAGTTTGACCAAAGTCTTCTTCCGAGTGCTTCAAACCCATTTCCGTAGCCACATCAAAAAGACCAAATATTCCAAAGGTTGTATTAATAATAAACCGGAATGTTGACGATGCTGTTTCGTCCCATTTACCTTGCAGCAAATTATTAAAGACATTAGGAACTTCCCCTAGATTTGAGAAGAAGTTGCTTACCCCTTTTTGCATAAAATTGGGGGTTATTGCATCGTAGCCTTGAGCAAGTGGCTTTAATCCATATGCATCTACCGTTTCATTAAAGCTAAACATGGAGCGGTTAAAGCCTTCCCATGGATCTTCAGGTGCAGTGTCAGCTACCGCGAACAAAGATCCCAATAAGAAGCCTAAGCTAACTAAAATTTTCTTCATTTTCTATTCACTCCCTTGCCTTAAACTAGCTTCTTCACTTCTTGCCATTGTTTTGCTAAGCGCTTTTCAGAAATTGGTTCTAAAGTGCCAACTGTTTGCGCAAACAATGATATACGATACTCTTCCAATAACCAGCGATAGCGCGTCAGATTCGGGTCATAAATGCCTTTATCATCATGCGCTTTTTTCTGACGTACATACTGTGCCCACAACGTTTCCAATTCACTAACTGCGGCGTTTTCTTTGTTCAAATGATTTTGAAAGCGTTCTAAACGCACCTCCACGCCTTTGAAATAACGTGGAAGTTGACCTAGCCAGAACAGCGGTGTAGCGCCAATAAACCCAGGATAGACTAAGTTTTCTAGCTGTTTTTTAATATCACCATAAACTATCGTCCAAGGTAGGGGCATAGAGCCTTTCATTTGTTTAGCAACTTTCTGATAAGCTGACAGAACCGAATGCAGTTGCACACCCATCTCATTAGCGACAGAGATCAATTGACTCTTACGTGACGTCAGTCGCTGCTCAAACTCATCTTTTGTTCTTGGTAACGATTGCTCTTCCAAAAACACTTTTTCAACGATGGCATCCAGTAAATCATGGAGTAGCACTTCTTTCTTGCCAATCGGCGCAAATAACAACATGGATTCACGCAATTTAGGTACATTTCTTTCAAGGTACTTCATGTCCTTGTGGAGTGCTATTTTTAATAATGCGATCACCCCTTTGCGATGAGCTTCTGCAGCGGTGCTCGGGTCATCGTACATTTTGAGTGAGACCGAATGCTCGTTGGCGACGAGCGCAGGAAAAGCGGTAACTTTAATTCCCGCTTGTTTCAGCTCCTGACGCTCAGGCACGTCTTGATCAGGCCACTGGGTTAACTCTGCTTGCTCATGCTTTTTGGTGCCAAATTTAGCAAAGCTTTTCTCAACCATTTCGGCAAAGCGAGATTGCAACTCCGATAAATCCTTGCCGCTGCCGAGCACTTTGCCACGTTCATCGATAACATCAATACTCAGTGTCAAATGCCCTTCTAAACGCTCTGCATTCCACTCTGTTAGCGGTATTTCCACCAAGGTTTCGCGCTTAATTTGGAGTGATAATTGCTCCAGCAAATCGCCTTTATCCTTGGATAAGTTAGGGTAAATACGATCCACAAACTGAGGAATTGGCACGAATCGACGTCGTAAAGCTTTAGGCAATGCTCGAATAAGAGATTCACAGCGTTCTTTCACATAACCCGGTACCGCCCAGCCCAACTCATCTAAGGTCAGCTGGCGCAACAACCCTACTGGCACTTTTAATGTGGCACCATCTTTTTGTTGGCCCGGCGCGAACTCATAATCAATCGGCAGCGCAACGCCATTCAATGAGTAGTTATCAGGGAACGCAAATTCATCGACGTTAATGTCCTGATTCACTAAGTCATCACGCGTCATCAATAAGAGATCGGGGTTCTGCTTGGCAAAATACTCAACACTTTTCTGATTTCGTACGTCTTCTGGCAGTCGTGTATTGTAGAAATGATACACAGCTTCATCATCGACCAGAATATCGCGGGTCCGCAATTTTGCTTCTTGCGTCTCAACCGTTCTAATGAGCTCTTGATTGTATTGAAAGAATTTAGCTTTTGATTTTAAACCGTGTTCTACCAACGCTTGGCGAATGAAGACATCGCGCGCATCTTCTGGGTTCACATGTCCGTAGTCGATACGGCGTTTCGCAATCAAGATCAGACCATAAAGCGACACTTGTTCATTGGCGACAACACGACCTTGATTACGCTCAAAGTGCGGGTCAAAATACTGTCGCTTAACAAACGGTGCGGCGTATTCTTCTACCCATTGTGGATCAATCTTCGCCACAATACGCGCATACAGTTTAGACGTTTCCACCAACTCTGCGGCCATCATCCATTGTGGTGGACGTTTAAACAGCATCGAGCCAGGGAAAATGGCTAACTTACGTGATCGACAACCGAGCATTTCCCGAGAGTCATCGATTTTATTGGCCACCTGCGTAAATAACCCCGCCAAAAGCGCTTTATGAATAGCGTCATATTGACGTTCTTCATGCTCAATTTCCTTGAAGCCCAGCTGCTTACAAGCAATTAAGATCTGGCGGTGAATATCGCGCCATTCGCGTAGACGCATGAAGTTTAAAAACTGCTTGCGACAATACTGACGCAGCTGATTTTGGGACAGCTCTAAGCGCTGCTCTTCAAAGCGCTGCCAAAGGTTGAGCAATACCATGAAATCTGAATTTTCGTCTTTATCGACGGCATGACATTGATCAGACTGTGTTTTTTTGTCTTGCGGCCGTTCACGGGGGTCCTGCACTGATAACGCACTAACAATGATCGCTACTTCTTTTAAAACATGATGATCGTTCGCAGCAATCAACATACGCCCTAATTTAGGGTCAATCGGCAGTTTCGCAAGCTGACGACCTATGGTGGTCAGACGCTCATTCTTCAGTGCACCTAATTCGGTTAACGCTCGGTAACCATCATTGATCATGCGTTTTTCAGGCATTTCAACAAATGGAAACTTTTCTACCGCGCCCAAACGCAAATTGGCCATTTGCAAAATAACGGACGCTAAGTTGGTACGAAAAATTTCAGGGTCCGTAAACTCTGAGCGATTTTGGTAATCTTCTTCGTCATATAAACGTATACAGATGCCATCCGCGACACGGCCACATCGCCCCGCACGCTGATTGGCACTGGCCTGACTGATTTTTTCGATCGGTAACTGCTGCACCTTGGAACGCACACTATAACGACTGATACGTGCCAAACCTGGATCGATCACATAACGAATCCCAGGAACCGTTAGCGAAGTCTCCGCCACGTTAGTCGATAACACAATGCGTCGCCCGCCGTGGGATTTAAAAATGCGTTGCTGCTCACTGCTGCTTAATCGAGCATACAAGGGTAAAACTTCCACCCCTTGCAATTGCTCTTGTCGCAATAACTCAGCCGTCTCGCGAATTTCACGCTCACCGGGTAAGAAAACCAGTATATCGCCTGCTCCACGGTAACCAGAAGCACGTTCTTCAGCGATCAACAGCGTCACCGCATCTAATACGCCCTGCTCCATCGACTGATCTTCGTCGAGTTCTTCCGAATCACCTTTGCTCAGTAGTGGCTGGTAACGAATTTCAACGGGATAAGTACGTCCAGAGACTTCAATAATGGGGGCATTATTAAAGTGACGAGAGAATCGCTCAACATCAATGGTGGCTGAGGTGACGATCACCTTCATATCAGGGCGGTTATCCAATACCCGCTTTAGATAGCCTAACAAGAAGTCGATATTAAGACTGCGTTCGTGGGCCTCATCGATAATAATCGTGTCGTATTTCTGCAGATATTTATCCTGCTGTATTTCAGCCAGCAAGATACCGTCCGTCATCAACTTGATGAGTGTCTCTTCTTGGCTTTCATCAGTAAAACGGACTTGGAAGCCCACCGCCTCACCCAGTTTTACATTCAATTCATCACTGATACGATCGGCAACGCTGCGCGCAGCGATGCGGCGTGGTTGCGTGTGCCCGATTTGACCGGCGATGCCGCGGCCCGCTTGCAAACACATTTTAGGTAACTGAGTGGTTTTACCCGACCCGGTTTCACCCGCAATGATCACCACTTGGTTTTCTTGGATGGCTTTAACGATTTCATCGCGTCGCCCTGAAACTGGCAACGATTCATCAAACGTGATGTTAGGCATGCGTGCTTGACGCGCCTGATAGAGTGTTTTCGAGGATTCAATTAATCGCGCCACTTCGGTTTCTAACTTTGAAGTAGGCAGACCTTCCCTTCGACGTTTTTCAAGCGTCTCTAGCTTTCGAGTAATCGCGTGACGATCTCGTGCCATAAGCTCAGCAGACTGATGCCCTGGCAAATTGGTTTCTTGGTTATCTCGCATGAAGTACTACGGACCTTACAAATACGGCGTCAATACAGACGACTGACGAATGGTAACTGTTTAATATGGATCAGATTCTATCATTAAATGCGGCAATTGGCGTTGACTGTATCGACCACTCAAAAAGGATGCACACATCTAACCTTATAGTTCAAAATTCTTACATCGTTTCAGTGGATACGGTTATAGTGGACGACTACAATTGAACTCAATGAATACAATCACTAAACAAAAGATAAGGATGGCCAATGTCTGAACAAGTATTTAACGATAACTCCTTAACCATCGGTAACACACCACTGGTACGTCTTAACCGCATTGGAAATGGAAACATCTGGGCCAAGATCGAAGCGCGCAACCCAGCTTTTTCCGTTAAATGTCGTATTGGCGCTAACATGGTTTGGGACGCGGAAAAACGTGGTGTTCTAACAGAAGGCAAAGCCATTGTTGAGCCGTCAAGTGGTAACACTGGTATTGCTTTGTGTTTCGTTGCTGCTGCGCGAGGTTACGACATTACCATCACTATGCCATCCAGCATGAGTCTTGAACGCCGCCAAGTTATGAAGGCATTAGGTGCCACGATTGTATTAACAGAACCAGCAAAAGGCATGAAAGGCGCGATCGAAAAAGCGCAAGAAATCGCTCAAGACCCTAACTTTGTTCTGCTACAACAATTTGACAATCCTGCTAACCCTGAAATCCATGAACAAACAACTGGGCCTGAAATTTGGAACGATACCAATGGTGAAGTTGATGTCTTTGTCGCAGGTGTGGGTACTGGCGGTACCATCACAGGCGTAAGTCGTTATATCAAAAACACGCAAGGCAAAGCGATCACCAGTGTCGCCGTTGAACCAACCGCCTCTCCGGTGATCACGCAAACCATCAATGGAGAAACACCAACCCCTGCACCTCACAAAATTCAGGGCATTGGCGCAGGCTTCGTACCTAAAAACCTTGATCTGTCTGTTGTTGATCGCGTTGAGCAAGTATCAAACGAAGACGCAATTGCCATGGCAAAACGTCTAATGCGCGAAGAAGGCATTTTATGTGGAATCTCATGTGGTGCAGCCGTGGTTGCAGCAGAACGCTTGAGCCAAGAAGCAGAGTTTGCAGACAAGAAAATCGTAGTGGTCTTGCCGGATTCCGGTGAGCGCTATCTGTCTACAGCATTATTTGAAGGTGAATTCAGCGACAACGAACTTGTTCAGTAATCACTCGCTAAGCTTACCGCTGTAATATGAAAACAGGCCCTCAAATTGTGGCCTGTTTTTTTTCATATAAACTGTGTTTGCTTTAAACAATTAAACAGAACGAAACAAACTCTGTATATCATCTAGATTACCGACATATTCTGTACCATAAAACACTTGCGGAGTTCGCGTGGCGTCGTTGGCAAATAAACCCACCAAGTCAGAAGATGCGTTGGCAATGTTCACGCTAATTGTTTCAAATGCAATGTTGTTCTGCACTAAGGTAGTCTCAGCAGCACTGCAAAACCCATTATCAGACGCACAGTATAACGTGTAATGTTTCATCAAATATTCCCCTTAACGTAGATCGCCTTGAATGGCGTTTTTAAGAGCTATTGGCGCCCTTTAAGTAGGGCTAACTATAAAAAGAATATTGATATCTATGAAATCAATTAAAAATATAGATCCGATAGTTTTTTTTCAAACCCTAATTACGCATCAAGCATTTCTACCTCAGGCTTAATATGAACAACTAGCTCCCCCGCATCAAACACGCACATCTCACCCGCCCGCATTTGATGCCATGTTTCATTTTCCGTTAATGGCTGCGTCGCAATCACTGTCACCACATCTTTATCAGTTGTCACTTCTTTAAAATCAACGGTCATGTCTTCATCTGACAGAGTGGCTGGCTTAAACGGTGCTCGACGAGTGATCCAATGAAGCTTAGTGGTGCAATAAGAAAACAAATATTGCCCATTAGATAGCATCATATTAAAAACACCTTTCTCTCGGAGCCGATCACATAGCTCGGTAAGTGTTTCTGAAAGCGCTTGCACATCGGGCATGGTATCGCCAAAACGTGCCATCAGCTGTTCTATGATCCAACAAAACGCTCGCTCGGAATCCGTTGTCCCTAGAGGGAAATGGGTTAATAGCGACAAACTTTGAGGTGTATCCAACTGGCCATTGTGGGCATAACTCCAAGTTGTATCCCACAACAATCGGCTAAATGGATGCGTATTAGGCAAACACACATTGCCTACATTCGCTTGGCGAATATGGCTGATAACAATGTGACACTTCAACGAGGTTTTGCTCATCACATCAGCCATGTCTGAATCTGCACTTGGCCGCGGATCGTGTATTGACCAAACGTGGCTGTCTCGATACATCGCCATGCCCCAGCCATCCTTATGGGGACCGGTTCGACCGCCTCGGGCACGTAGGCCCGAGAAACTAAAGCAAATGTCCGTTGGCACATTTGCGCTCATTCCAAGCAACTCACACATTAAATTAATCTACTTTTAGCTGTTTACGTTTTTTACGAATACGACGAAAGATTAAATAGCCACCCACTAGCAAAATCACACCGGCACCATTTAGCGCGCCGTATAGTATCCATTCACTACTGGAAAGTCCCGCAGGCTCTTCTTTCGCTTTAGTGTCATCTATCGACTCATTAATAGGAGCATCGACAGCCTCATCTTGCTGACTGGCTGGATCGATTTCCTCCATTTCTTCCTGGGATACCACCGCAATTTGTGGTGTTACAACAACAGGCATCAAGTCACGGTTTACCGCCGCAACCGCCGCAACCGCCGCCATTGCAGCCTTACCGTCATCCCGTGATTGACTTAATTTTACGACATCGGCACCGTCACGATTTAAATACCATGAAGGCGTGGAATACTCGAAACGAACACCAGTTCGAGTAATGCCGATTAAACGTATGTGAGCACTCAACGCACTGTTTGGCGCAACTGGGTAAATTTTTTGCCAATACCCCTCACCAATTAAGGGCATTTCAAGAGACTCTTCGCTACCATCACCACTTGTGATAATTAAACGCGCATTACTGCGAAGCAAATTCAAACGCAAGTTCGTTGGCTTAGCAGAAAAAGCCACTAAGTTTTCACTCTGGCGCTCTGCTTCCAATGAAATCGGTGCTGTCACTGCAAAAAATTGGCTAAGTTTGCGAACAAAAGTTTTTCCGTCTACTTCTGAAATCAACTCATAATTGCCTTCACCCGTAATTTGCTCAATTTTATTCTTGAATTGATTATTAGTGATGGGTAATGGACGATTAAGGAGTTGTTTCGTACTCTCACCACTCAGCAGATTCAGTTTCTGCTTGGTCTCAACTAATGACAGTACCTCGGGATCTTCAATCAGAGTGTTATCTTGGAACAGTCCGACGGTCGAATAAATAGGTTCATTCACAAACAAAACCGGAGCGACTTTGGTGGCCTGAGCACTGAGTTTGGTGATCACACGAATGTTACTGCGCTCTAAATCGACATCCTCTACTCTCCATGTCCCCACACTTGGCTTAGTAATGGTAACCAACAAGTAATGATCCGCATCGACATAAGAGACATTCAGCGCCCCCATATTCAGCCGCTTACCATTTGGCAAAAATACTTTAGGTGTGACGCCTTGCTCATGAAATATAAGTAAGGTGGCTTCTTCAATGGCGTCATCAATAAAGAATGTATTACCTTCAAAAGGTACTTCTTCTGACGGTGCCGCTTGTGAAAAGACTCGATCAAAGGTATCTAACAAGTCATTTGGCGTAGCAACTTCTGTATGTGTCGCATCCGTTAACGTCGAGACTGATGACAGCAGCTCTTTATCGGTATATCCCGTCATGGAAACTGTATGCAAATGGATATTACGTTCAGCCAACTGACTGGCCAAATCGTTCATAATCCGAGAACGAGAAGCTTCATTCACCGCTTCATCCAAGCTTACATCCACCATACCATCGGTGACCAAGATCCAATGGCGATCAAAGCCTGGCTCTAAATCCCCAGCATCAGGTGTTTGCAGCAACATTCTAATGATCGATTCTAAATCCGTCTTCAAATCACCTGGCGTGTAATTACTAACAGCTTGGCTTAATGCCTGTTTCGTTTCTTGATTGACACGTGCTTCTGGTAGCAACACTCGGGCACGCTCTCCAAATAGCCAGACACCCAGAGTAGCTTGTTCTTCAGGTGCTAAATCGGAAATGAGTTTTAAAGACTCGGCGGTTAATTTGTCAGGATCACTGATCAACATACTGCCAGAGGCGTCTACAATGAGACGAAATTGTGTGTCAGCAGCAGCCCAGGGGGCTATTGTAAGAAGTATCATCACCAAACAACTGTTGACGTGCTTTCGTATAACCATCTTCTTACTCCTGAGCAACTGCTTTATATGCTAATTCGAAGGATTGCCCTAATAAGTAGGATCATAGGGCTCGGGCATTCCGTGTACCCATTTGATTATATGTTCTTCCCAACGCTCTTCGTCAACGGTGTTTTCGTTAACGGCGTAATGGCTAACATTTAGGCCTTGAGTTTTCATTTCTCGATCACTGCCCACCACAAGTGGATGCCAGTTCGGTAAATCGCCCGTTTGATGCAGTACTCGATAGCTACAAGTGTCGGGCAGCCAATCAAACGCTGCGACATCTTCCGGCCTAAGAGACAAGCAGCCTTCGACCTTTTCAAGGCGCTGATCATAGACTTTACAACGGCAAGCATTAATATCTAATTGGTGACACGACAGGTTGGTGTAATACACCTCTTCTGTCTCATCATCTACCATTTTCTGTAAACAGCACTTGCCACAGCCATCACAAATAGACTCCCATTCACTGGGGGCCATTTGCGCCATCGGCGTGGTCTTCCAAAAAGGTTCGTAACGCTTTGCAATCATCAGTAACGAGCTTCCGTCGGCGCTTTATACATATCCAATAAATATTCTTCCCGAGCGGGCGGCATTTGCAAATAAAAACCTTTCTCTTTGATCGATTCCATAACGTCTGTAGCGTTCGCTCGAGCCAATTTTTGATCTGGTTTAATCAGCATTGTCATTGCACTAATGCCCGCGCCAAAGCGAGACATTAATGCTTCTGGAATGTTCTTTAACCCTTTGTTTTTCTCAACATAAAGGTACATTTCGTCCACTTTTGATGAGCGGAAAATTTCAATAATCATGTGACTCATGATAGTTACTCAGTAAGTAATAGTATTAGTTTGCGAATTTTTCTAACAAAGGTGCAACCACCTTATCTTTGCGCCAGCCATTAAACGCTGGATTCGACCAATCCATCGGTGAGCCTTCATAAACATGTCGCATCAAGGGATCCAACAATTTACGCTTTAACACCACTTCCGGTGCCAGCTCCAGTTGCTGAGCAAGTTGCTTTGAATACGCTCGCATCGCCTTTGATAAATCACCGGCCTCGGAAGGCAGTGGAGCAGGCAAGGGTTTTTGGTATTCATCGGCACTCAATTCATTCACCAATGCAATTTTTTCAAGCACTGTATCGGAATATAAGCGCACTTGCTTAGGCGTAATTTCTTCTGTCTTGCCTACATCACGCGCATTATCCGGCATAAACTTAGCCAACGCCCATAATGTACGATCTTTCAGCACTTGGCCACGGGGCGTATCGTTTGCGCGAGCTCGCTCATCACGCCACAAGTACAGTAAGCGCAGCAACGTTAGGCCTTTCGGACTTAAACGCCAAGCCGCTTTCACACCATCCCAATTCTGCTCAGCATCATTATTTTGCAAATATTGCCATTTAAGACTTTCGCAATCTTCTAGTACCCAATCGAGCATGTTTTTCGCGATTAAACGCTCTACCTGCATTGGGTATACTTCAGCAAGATATATAACATCTAAGGCCGCATAACGTTTTTGAGCGTCCGTTAAAGGGCGAAGTGTCCAATCAGATCGCGTCTCATCTTTGGCAACATCGATATCAAGATAGGCTTTCACTAACTTAACATAGCTTAACGACCATTGTGCACTGGCAAACGCCTCACCGATTTGAGTGTCATAAAAAGGTGTCGGCAACACGCCTAAAAGATGATCAAAGACATCTAAGTCTTCAGAGCAGGCATGAAAGACTTTCATAACGTCTTCATTCACCAATAGCGCGCGCAATGGCGACCAATCTGCGATGGTTTGTGGATCAATTAAGACCGCTTGCTTACCTTCAGAAATTTGAATCAAGCCTGTCACTGGGTAAAAAGTCGTGCGACGCACAAACTCGGTATCCACTGCAACAAAAGACAATGTGGACCAGTATTCACACCACTTCGCCAGTGCTGCATCGTTATCCACCCAAACAATATCGAGATTTTGGTTTTGTATATCCATGTTATAGTCTTTTCCGGCCTTCTAATGCTAACGCTAACGTATTACCGTCAACATATTCTAATTCGCCGCCCATCGGTACACCCTGAGCTATACGACTGACGTCTACTCCGTGAGGTTTCAGCATTTGCGCAATGTAATGGCTAGTCGCTTCACCTTCTACGGTACTGTTTGTGGCGATGATAACTTCTTCAACACCGACTTCTTTAGCCAGTGTCTCTAAGCGATCTAAGCCAAGCTCTTCTGGTCCAATGCCATCAATCGGGGAAAGATGCCCAAGCAGAACAAAATACATTCCATCAAACTGCTTAGTACTTTCAATGGCAATCACATCAGCAGGCGTTTCAACAATACATAAACGACTGCTGTTACGCTGATCGTCAGCGCATATAGGACAGAGCGTATCCTCCGTCAAAGTGCGGCACTGATGACAGCGCCCCACTTTATCCAATGCTTGACGAAGAGACTGAGCGAGTCGATCAGCCCCTTGGGAATCGCGTTCTAATAAATAGAGCGCCATTTTTTGCGCGGACTTAGGCCCAACACCCGGTAAACAGCGCAGGGACTCAATCAGCTCTTTAATTAATGGGCTGAACAAGTGTCCACTCCTATCTTAGAAAGGCATTTTAAAACCAGGAGGAATCGGCATGCCTTCTGTCGCAGCTGCCATTTTCTCTTTAGAAGCTGATTCAATGTTACGCACGGCATCATTGATGGCCGCCGCCACTAGGTCTTCTAGCATTTCTTTGTCATCTTCAAACAGAGAGTCATCTATGGATACACGCTTCACATCATGACGACCTGTCATTGTAATTTTCACAAGGCCTGCACCCGCTTGACCTTCAACTTCCATATTGCCCACTTCTTCTTGGGCTTTTTGCATGTTTTCTTGCATTTTTTGCGCTTGGCGCATCATGTTGCCCATACCACCTTTAAACATAACTCTCTCCAAATATAGTAATTAAGCTTTCACTTTAACTGTGTCATAAAGAACTTGGCCACCCAACGTTTCCGCTAACGCTTGAACCACTGGGTGCGCATTTAAATGATTAATCGCAGCTTGCAGCGCTTCGGCACGCTTGCTTGCCGCAAACTCTTCGGCCGTCACACCTTCAACTTCAGCCAGCGTGTCGATAATAAGTGGCACTGGCGCAGCGAAAAATTCCGATAACTGGTTTTGTATTTGCTCATAACGAGCTTGATTTAACATATGCCCGTATTCAAGTGGAACTTGTAATTTTACCCCTTGCTCTGAAGCGTCCATCAAACAAGAGTTCATGATTATATTTTGGACCAATCCCGTTAATTTCAAGCGTGGTGCCACCAACCACCATAGATTCATGGTCATATCTTTAAAATGCGCAATGTCAGGCAAAGGAATCGCCAATGCTGGCTGAGCAACTGTATCGGGCTGCTTATCAATTAAAGCCGGTTTATCTGAAACAGTCTCCACCAGAGAGGCCGACATCGCGAAAGGGTCTGAGGTTTCTGCTATCGCTCGCTCATCGGCCTCATCGTCCGTTTCTTCTTCTGCTGCATTGGAGTCATTCAGCATTTTAGAGAGACGAGCGCTAGGGTCGACCGACGTTTTTGGCTGAGGAGGCGCAGCAGGCACAGTTAATGGTTTAGAATCTGTAACAACAGGCTCAGATGGCAATGATTCAGGCACAGCATATTCCGCTACCGGCGCTTGGTAATCATTGTCGTCGTCAGATAATGACTCATCCCATGGCGGAGTTTGTTCGTTCATCAACGACGGTTCAGCAGGCGCTACTGGAACTGGCGTTTCTGCTAGCGTCTCAACCGGTCCCGCTATTGCCGCATCCACTTGGTCATACTCAGTTTCAGCAGGTGTTAGTGCTGCATCACTCGCAGGTAAAACCGTAGTGGCTCTATTCAGCTCAGCTGTTTTTTTTTGCTCAACTGTCGGTTCAGGTTCACGATAAGGGGCAACGGGCTCAGAAGGCGCTTCGTAACGTACAGTCATCTGAGTCGCCGGTCGAAATGCGATTAGGCGTAACATCAACATTTCAAAGCCGGATTTAATCGAGTGAGACAAAGGTAGATCACGTCGACCAATTAACAAACTCTGGTACATCACCTGTATTTCTTCAGGCGAGACATTTTGTGCTAATTGCTGGATACGCGTTAAATCCCCCATCTGATCTTGCAGCACACCAGGCACTTGCTGCTCAACTGCCACGCGGTGCAATGCGTCCAACAAGGCACCACAGATTGAAATGAAGTCCGGCTGATAATCTGCCAACGCTTCGATTTTTGTCAATGTTTGAGCCGCGTCTTTTGCTGCAACGGATTCCAATAAAGACAAAATCTGAGTCTGATTGACCAACCCCAGCATTGATGTCACACCAGTTTCGGTAATTTTACCATCGCCAAATGCGATCGCTTGATCCGTCAAGCTCAACGCGTCTCGCATACTGCCATTAGCTGCTTGACCAATTTGCCATAAGGCCGGTTGGTCATAGCTGACTTGCTCGGAGCCAAGAACGGTTTGTAAATAATCAACCACTCGCTGTGCCGACATATTTTTAAGATTAAACTGCAAACAGCGAGAAAGAATCGTCACAGGTAGTTTTTGTGGGTCCGTCGTCGCGAGCAAAAACTTAACATGCTCAGGCGGTTCTTCTAAGGTTTTTAGCAGAGCGTTAAATGAATGACTCGACAACATGTGCACCTCATCTATTAGGTACACCTTGAAACGCCCTCGTGTGGGTGCGTATTGGACGTTCTCCAATAGCTCTCGGGTGTCTTCGACTTTGGTACGCGACGCCGCATCCACTTCAATTAGGTCAACGAAACGTCCTTCCGTGATTTCACGACAGCTGTCGCACTCGCCGCACGGCTCAGGAGAAATGCCATTCACCTCACAGTTTAGACATTTTGCGAAAATTCGTGCAATGGTGGTTTTACCTACCCCGCGAGTCCCCGTAAACAAATAGGCGTGGTGTAGACGCTGCTGCCGCAACGCATTCACTAATGCTTGTAATACGTGGTCTTGGCCTGCCATTTCAAGGAAGGTTTGCGGACGCCATTTTCGTGCGAGTACTTGATAGCTCATGCAATCTAATCTGGTGATGATTGGGGCTGTGATTTACACAGCGTTGAATTGTTTGACCATACAGTATTACAAAATTCGTGGTCATATAATTCGCTGAATTTTAAGCTTTTTCAGAGAAAAAAGGAATGCAGACACACGCAAAAGTCGAGTGACTGTCTAAATCCATTATTACCTATAATGCAAAAAGGTCAGCAGATGCTGACCTTTTAAATAACTTTAGAGCCTTAATTCTTTTGCTGACCCGCCAAACGCTGACGTTCACGCTCTAACTCTTTCTCACGGCGGTGCTTTTCAACCGCATCTAGCACTTCTGCACCAATGTGAGCTTCGCCACGCTCTTTCGCTAGCTGCACTTGACGCTCACGCTCAATGAATCGACGACGCTGCTCATCTGTGTATTTGTCAAAGCAGTGCGGACAACTAACACCTTGCTCAAAGCGCTCATCTTGCTTCTCTTCTTCTGTGATCGGCATACGACAAGCATGACATTGCCCGTATTCACCTTTTTCAAGTTTATGATTCACAGAAACACGATTATCAAACACAAAACATTCGCCCTGCCACATAGTGTCTTCTTCTGGCACTTCTTCCAAGTACTTCAGAATGCCGCCTTCTAAATGATAAACCTCATCAAACCCTTGCTCTTTCAAATAAGCCGTCGATTTCTCACAGCGGATACCGCCAGTACAGAACATCGCAACTTTTTTGTTCTTCTCAGGATTAAGGTTCTCTTTGACGTAATCAGGAAATTCACGGAAGGTATCGGTCTTAGGGTTTACCGCATTTTCAAAAGTACCGATTTGGAACTCGTAGTCATTACGAGTGTCAATCAACACAACATCAGGATCAGAAATTAGAGCATTCCAATCTTTTGGCTTAACGTACGTACCGACAACTTTACGAGGGTCAACACCTTCAACGCCCATCGTAACGATTTCTTTCTTCAGCTTAACTTTGGTGCGGTAGAACGGCATGTCTTCATCAAAGGATTCTTTGTAGACGATATTATCCAAACCCGGTTGTTGGGCTAACCATGCCAGCATAGCATCGATACCTTCACGAGTACCGGCAACCGTGCCGTTAATACCTTCACTTGCTAGCAGCAAAGTACCACGTACACCATTGTCTTCTAGCACTTGACGAAGCGGTTCACGCAACGCTTCGTAGTTATCCAACTGAACAAATTTATATAAAGCACATACAACAACTTTTGACACGTCTATCTCTCCTAATGCGTTCTGGAACGTAAAACCAGAGCCTTTAATTGAAGGCGCGCATTATAGAGAAAAGAGGAGTTGATTGCGAATTTTATTGACCCGGGTCAACATTGTTTTGAATGCTATTGTTCACGCGAAACCAGCCAGCAATACTGTGACGTGTTCGCTTAGCCGTAAGCACTTCATGAGGAAAATCTTCACTCAGGAACACGGCCAAACGCCCTTTAATTGGGGCATAGCGACCCACTTCTTTGTTTTCATCCTGTTCATCAAACAAAACAAAATCACCGCCATCTTGATCGCCCCATGCTTCATTGAGATACAGCACCGTTGACAGTACACGATTACTTTTACCCTTGAATGCATCCACATGCTTTTCGTAAAAAGCACCTTCTTCATAACGTGCAAAATGCGCCTCGTAATCCCAAAGCCCCATAAACAATCGACGATTAAACGCTAAACGCAACTCTGACATGGCATCCAAAAAAGCCGCACGAGCGGACGTTACTGGATCAATCCAACGAATATAATCACTGCGCCGATTCAAAACGACCTGATGATCACTCGAGCGCCCCACCCCGGCCTGCTTCATATAGGCGTTATCAAGCTCCGAAATATCCGCTAGCAGCCCTCCAATCAATTCTTCTGAAAAGAACCCATCTGTCACGCTCCACCCCTTTTCACAAATATCCGCAACCACTTGATCAAACGGCGTGTGGGAGGTGAACGGCTGGATAACACTCATAAAGGAAACCTATTATCTATGAAGATTGTAAAGCGGCGAATGATACTGTAGCGTGCCCGCGAGAACACTCATTATTAGACGATTTCTTTGCAAATGTATCAACTACGTGACTATCAGCAAGAGGCCGTAGACGCCACTTTGAATCATTTTCGCAGCACCGACGATTCCGCTGTGATTGTCTTACCAACCGGCGCAGGGAAAAGCCTCGTCATAGCCGAGCTGTGCCGCTTAGCTCGGCAAAAAGTGATCTGCTTGACCCACGTAAAAGAACTGGTAGAACAAAATCATCAAAAGCTCACAGCACTTGGCGTCGATGCAGGGATTTATTCTGCGGGGCTGGGCCGAAAAGACACCCAAAACAAAGTGTCCTTTGCCAGCATTCAGAGCATTGCTCGTGGCCTTGAGCAGCATCATGAGCCTCTATCATTGCTCATTATTGATGAATGCCACCGCATCCCTAAATCCGAACAAGGCCAGTATCATGCGGTTATTCGGCATTTCAAAAAACTCAATCCAGCCTTAAAAATCTTAGGGCTAACAGCCACTCCTTACCGCCTAGACAGCGGCTGGATCTATCAAAACCATTATTGGGGCTTTGCGCGAGAAACAGACAACCCGTTTTTCAAAAAATGTATTTATGAATTACCACTGCGACGCCTAGTAAAATCGGGGTACTTAACAGAGCCTAAAGTCTTTGATGCCGCAGTTGCTCACTACGACTTTAGTCAGCTCCTCAGCAATGAATACAACGAAGACCAGACCCCCGTTGAACAACAACTCAACGAACTGGTTAGCAAACATCCTCGTGTCACCAAAGCTATCTGTGAACAGATAGAAGAGCTAGCAAAAAACAGACTGGGGGTGATGATTTTCGCCAGCACCGTTGAACACGCCAAAGAAATAATGGGGTACTTACCGGCTGAACACTCTCAAATCGTTACTGGCGACACAGCGATCACTAAGCGGGACCAAATCATTCATGACTTTAAGCAGCAAAAAATCAAATATCTAGTGAATGTTTCGGTGCTCACTACTGGATTTGATGCACCACACGTGGATGTAATCGCTTTATTGCGCCCCACAGAATCGGTTAGTTTATTCCAGCAGATGGTTGGTCGAGGTCTACGCTTATACCCCAATAAACAGGACTGCCTGATCTTAGATTACACCAACAGCGGCTATGATGTCTTCCAGCCCGAGATAGGTTCGCAAAAACCCAACAGCAAGTCTCAATTGGTTCAAGTGGAATGCCCGCAATGCGAGCATCAGAATATATTCTGGGGCATAAAAGCCGCGGACGGCACACTTGTTGAACACTATGGTCGCCGATGCCAAGGACTAGTAGAGACATTAGACGGTGAATTTCAATGCGATTATCGCTTTGTGTTCAAGCGCTGCCCATACTGCAATGAAGAGAATGACATCGCTGCACGTCATTGCCAGCACTGTCATGAACGACTCATCGACCCAGACGACATTTTAAAAAAGGCGTTAAATTTAAAAGGCCATAAAGTCATACGCTGCCAAGCCATTTCCATATCGATAAACGGCAACAAACTAACCATCCATTATCATGATGAAGATGGTGAAGAACTCAAACAAACCTATAATTTTGACTTCACAAAAGGGCGCGATAGCTTCAATCAAGAATTTTCCCGTCGCCTTGGCGGTGGCACTACACCAGTAGAGTTTGATAAAGCAGAGCAAGTCACCCCTTTCATCGAACACTTACCTCACCCAGACTTTGTTATCGCCGAACAGACCAAACGTTATTGGCAAGTCACCCAATTACTTTTTGACTACCAAGGCCCCTACCGAAAAGCAAACGAGGTACGCTAGGACTAGCGTTATTTGACTGCATTTTCATAAGACACTTTAAAAGGAAGATTTAGACTTTCTAAGCGCTGTATCGCTTGCGCTGAAAGAAATGCGTTACCGGGTATTGATTCAATAAAAACTAACCAATAATTAGCAAGCATGTTCTCAGAAAAAATACGTGCTGTTTTCTGATCAATACCAACCGCTTCAAATCGCTTACTAATTCCCTCACTAATAGAAAGCATCTGTTGCGTGTGAAATCCACCATTAAGCACACTATCGGTCATGATATTTTTAGTAAACGCTAAGTGACTGGCATAGAAGGGGAAAAGGGTTTGAGCAATTTGAAGAATATATTCAGTGGGGGATGATGTTGGTTTGAAAGCCCCTACCGCCGCGTTTAAAGCAGCATCCATTTCATCAAAATAAATTTCTTTTACTAAATCTAACTTATCAGGAAAATGAACAAAAAAGGTGCCCACTGCAACACCAGCCAAACGGCTGATTTCGCGCGTAGTCGTAGCATCTATACCGTGATCAGAAAATAATTTTTTAGCTGTATCTTTTATTTTGGCTCGAGTAGTAGCTTTTTGTTGAGTACGACGATTCACAGTAACTTACTCCATGTGTCAGACCCATTGAGTCTAACTAAAAGTGAGCAGCGGGTGAACATTAAAACATCAGTTTCGGGAGGCAAGACCTTTTGGAACAGGCGTCAAACGATTACCAAGTTCCCCTAAAAATCCTGTTATGCGCTCAGCATTGTTACCGTGATCAGACTTACCAGATCTCGAACAAGATCGCATATCCACCACAGCAAAATTATCACGTCGCGTAATACGTATGACTATATCATTACGCATACCAAAAATGGGGGTTCGAGCCGTAGCCTCAATCACACCAGCACTAGGGTACTGGGACACCAGATCCCAACCACGCTCTTTTACTAGCTGAACTGCTTCAATATAGGCTTGCTTAAATGGGGTTTTTACAACTAGCGGCTTAACATTAGGATAGTATCGTTCCTGTAATGACGCCCAAGCCTCATTGTAGACAAGATCATGCTCAGAGCCTTTGCGCAAAAAAGCGATATTGATAAAAATTGGAGGATTTTCGAAATCAGTAGTGATGTCATACAAGTCTGGCAATGCTGACTTTTGAGTATACAAACCGACCCACATTGCACTGTAGATTGAGGAAACAACCGCCACAAGAATAAAAAATCGACGACCACCGGCACTGCATTCGCGACGACAGACCAATAGCGAAACTATTGTAAGCATAGTAAGAGCGATAGCGGCAAATACAGTTTTACGCAGCAACCCAAAAGCAGTATGTGGGTCAATAAAACCTACTCGGACACCGGCAATTGAGAAAAACGCCGCACACCCAATTAACATCAGTAAAACGTACAACACTGGCGAAATGTAACGACTCATAATCTACTCATACAAACATCACAAGGCTAACCTTAGCGCGACATTGAGCCAGTAGATAGTAAGCAACTCAGGGTTCTGCAGTGATTCCATCAAATTTGCATATTTTGCGTAAAGCTCACTGATTTCTAATAGAAAATTATATTTAAACCCGTCAAACTAACCAGCTCTAGAATAACCTCACTAAACACAACTTCTATGACAAACACCCCCGCATCTATAAGTACTAGAAAGCATCAACCACATTGCGTCGATAAACTAAGAGAAGTCGCCAAACAAAACAGTCAGCGCGCATTTATAGCTCGAGGTGCCAACGCAGAACGCTGCCCATGTTGTTTAATGGCATCGTTCGCGTGCTTTTGCGACCAAAGAACTCTTCAAACCAGCCCAGTAAACTTCACACTGCTATTTCACTACACAGAAATACACAAACCAACAAATAGCGGGCGCTTAATTGCAGACCTATTTCCAGAACAGACAAAAGCATTCATCTGGTCGCGAACAACCCCAGATGATGAACTACTAAACCATCTGGATAACTTTAAGGGAAGGAACATCATTCTATTCCCCGATACAGAAAAAAGGATTGAGCTAAATAAGGATCTAGAACGCCCGTCTTCGCTTGAGACACCTATAAACGTCATTATCCTAGATGCCACATGGCGACTGGCCAGCAAAATGCTCCACCAAAGTCGATGGCTTGATGACATACCCACGTTCGCGATTAGCGACGACGCTCAACGATCTTTTAAAGTGCGACACGCTAAGCACGACAATCAATTTGCCACCGCGGAAGTCGTTGCCATGCTACTTGCTCAAGCTAATGCAGAAACACAAAGCGCTGCCCTAGCCAACTATTATCGAGTGTTTAATGATCACAGCATGTGGAGTCGAAAAAGACGCGACACCCCGACTTAGCACTCACCATAAAACAAGTCTCCTCACTAAAACCGCGCCAACACCTTCACTTTATATAAATAAAAACAAGAAAAATCAGCAAAAACCCTAGAATCACCTAAAATACAAACTAACGATTCTTGTTAAGGTCAAGGAAAGCAAGGCTCACACTATGATGAAGGCAGTCATTGAATTTTACCTATATCTTGCAATAATCACGCTCATGCCAACTTGGTATCAGCGCGACTTCATCGATGAAAAAAGGCCTATCAAACACGCACACTATCGCCGTCAATCCGAGCAATACCTAGCCAAACGCAAGGTTGTAAGATCGCTTTGAGCTGGGACGGGGACGCTTGTACTCCTCTTCCCCGCACCACCCTTAGTAGTCGGTGCATTGTTATTTAGCACTTGTTTATCCTTCGCTATTTTGGATGAAAGCAATTAACTGCTGAAACTATACACCACTAACGAACAAGCAACGCCACATCACCTTTTTCACAAAATTGTAGCGCTTGTTTCTTTTTACGACCCACAAGAATTGCATCACTGTCCAAGAACAAGAATGCTTTCCAAGTACGCAGAAAAACACCCCATGTCGTCTCAATCACAAAATCAGCATGGCAGCAGAAATAAATCTTGGTGTCGCTCCCCCAATTATCACAATGCTCTAGAGCCTCTACCGGAAACCCTAATTCATCAGATTCCCATAGTGTCTCCCAATCTACACTACCTAAGCGATTCGCTTTTACCCACACCTCATCAGCAAACAAGTCAGGAAACAAGTATGCATCAGAGATGTAGTCTCGCCATATATTAGCACCAGCGACATGACTCAGAAGTAAAATCTGAGCTCGATCTTGTTCAGACACAAAAGGTTCACCACGACGAAAAACCCACTCTTTACCGCTGCCTGATAACGGTCGATATTGAGACATACACCACCCAATTGATGAAAAAAATTAACCTATTTAGTGAAAAAGCATCGTTTGAAGTACGCACAGCAAACAACTACCCTTTAAATGTAGTAATAAAACTACATTTAAAACTTTAATACCTAAGGAGATACATTATGTATACATCAGAAGACGTAAACACTGCAGCGCTTTACAATCTTCACTACACTGGCGCAGCTAAGAAAACACAGGACTCTCAAGAACAATACGAAGCGCTCCTAAACAGCTGGGGTTTTAACCCTACGAAACCTAGCACTACCGCGGCATTTATTAAAAACGCATCCACATTCTTTCGTGCCGTTAGCAAAGCACTCAAATCTAGCTTTAACATGGCCTCTGCCACCACGCTTATGTCAAAAAAGCATAGCGCTAGCGCACACCTTCCAAGCCACTAAAACATCTTTCAAACCGGAGTAAGCTGAAAGAAATTCACAACAAAAAAGTATTTGGGGAGAAAAATAATAATACCCCTCCCTTTCTTCAACGTCCCTCGCTACACTTTGTTCGCTCAACCACTCAATTATTAGGAGTTGTTATGCGCTTCCCTTACCAAGCCATTCTATTTGACTGTGACGGCGTGATCGTCGACACCGAGACTTTGTCTTCCGATATTCTCAAGCGTATGTTGAACGAATTAGGACTTGAGTTAGACGACCGTACTATGCACACGCAATTTGCGGGCTTTACTACTGATAAGAATCTCATTCTCGCAGAAAGCATGCTAGGCGAACCTCTCCCTGATAATTTTCTGAAACATTATCGGGACGAATTTAATTGCGCCATTAAAACGAACCTTCACCCAATCGAAGGTATTCGAGAATTACTCGATGCCATCACTTGCCCTATTGCCATGGCGACCAATGCGCAACGGGCTGAGATGGAGCTTAAACTTGAGCTAATCGACTTAACACACAAGTTCAAAACACGCTTTGCTGTTGACGACGTCACCCATGGAAAACCCGCTCCTGACCTCTATTTAGCCGCCGCCAACGCTTTGCAAGTATCACCTGAACGTTGCATCGTTATTGAGGACTCTCTAGCTGGCATTCGAGCCGGCAAAGCTGCCGGCGCAACCGTACTGGCATTTAGCGACGTTCTACCCGCAGAGGCTCAAATCGAAGCAGGCGCATCCGCCACTTTCGAGTCAATGGCAGAGCTTATGGTCTTACTTGGACTCAAGTGACATCAACTGCTTCAATAAACTACGAGGCAGCTCTTTAATAGTAAGTGCGCCTGTATCCGCATTGAATTCAATGCTTTCTCCCAGTAAATCCGTATCAAAACTTAGCGTTAGGGCACGATTTGACCCTGACGCTCGCGTAAGCTTCTTCAGCGCCGCCTTTTCAACAAAAATCTCCTTTTCTACCTGAAAGGCATCAGACTCAGCCATTTCAAGAAACTGATGGGCTTGATCAGTCGAAAAGCGGGACTCTATTTGTTTTGCGACATCATTCAGTTCAAGCGGCTCACGCTCAGCCGCTTTTTCAAGACATTGCTCAGCCACTGCACGTTTAAACTCATTAGCTGTTTTAGAAGACATTGATTGGCTTTGGCAAAACGCAGACGCCGCCTCCACTAACTTACGCGTTTCTTTTGCAGCAACTTTTGGTTCATCGCAACCAATGAACTGGGTAAAGTATTCACTTTCCCATTTAGGTGCTTTACCGAAACGAAAAGCGATATAACGAGTGTCATCACGGTCATGATACGCAGACAAATTCACTCGCATCGCCATGTGCAATTTATCTGTTTCGAGCTGGTTTACTTGAGCAAAGCTCAAGTCTTCACCAAGAGTAATACCGGCTTTACGCTTAAGTAACACAATAAACAAGAAATGAGCGCCGCCCAGTTCATAATGATTAAACCAAAGCAGTCCACCTTCAGCCTCACTGACTGGCTCTAAAAAGCGAACGTATTCTGCTGCACATGCCTTTGTAAACGCGGCAAAATCATCAAAGCCTTCTCCATTAAAGTGATTATGCAAAAGAGCAGGTAGCTTACTGCCCTCTTCACTGCCTTCAGGGTTGGAAAACTGCCCAGTATTCATGCCAGAGCGATTAAAAAGGTTAGTCACCTTTGCAGCCAATTGTTCAGCGTCCGCATCAATTGGGTTTTCTGTTGGACGAGCTACCAACAGTGCTTTCGACTCACCTTCTTCTTTCTGAACTTCATGGACAATTAAATTGGCAATAGACACTAGCAACCTCTTACTATTAGTATGATTGGTTTGTAATTCTTCTTTAAGCCGAATGAGGCAATGCTCGAAACAGACGTTATGACAAAATCAACGAAGACAAAGGCGCAAACTCGACAAGAAATCGAATCTCAGATCGAAAACTTTATCCGCGAACAAGGCGAAATAGAGCAAGTCGAGATGGGCGCTTCTGGATTACAAGATGGTAAGTATAACACGAGCAACATGGGGTTTATCGAGCCCAAAAAGGAACGCACCCCACTAAATCATATTGTCGCAGCCCTTCAGCAACGTAAATCCGACAAAAAGCCCGCCCCGATTCCATCACTGAAACCAAGAAAGCCACAAAAGAAAATAATTTACGATGACTTTGGTGAACCTATTCGCTACGTCTGGGAGGATTAAGGAAAGTCCTCGTAAGATCTTTTGACGCTTTGCCCATGCATCTAGGTTCCACTACTATAAAAGAAATTTTAATTACCGGAAGACAATCTAGATGAGCATCAAATATCTACACGCAATGATCCGTACAGCGAACCCTGAAGCAAGTCATGATTTTTACACGAAAGGGTTAGGTCTCATACAGACACGCCGCCATGATAGCGAACAAGGTCAATTCTCTCTAATTTACTACGCCACTGAAAAAGGTGCCCCAGAAGTAGAACTAACTCACAACTGGGACGACCGAACTTATTCTGGTGGTGATCAATTTGGCCACCTAGCATTTGAAGTTGACAATATTTACGCGACTTGTGAAAACTTGCAGAACATGGGAATCACCATTTTACGCCCACCTCGTGACGGACACATGGCATTTATCAAAGACCCCAATGGTATTTCAATTGAGTTATTACAAAAAAACGGCTCTTTGGAGCAACAAGAACCTTGGGCTTCTATGCGAAATACAGGGTCTTGGTAACGTTTGATTACATATATTTACAAAGCTACTTAGTAAAGACATCGCTTTAACAAATATAGGTCTAGAGCCCTAAAGCCTCTGGGCCTATAGTTAATACAAACAACTGTGGAAACAGGGTATAATAATGACTCTTACTAAATTCTCTCAATGCACCATTACACTTGTAAGCATATTACTAGCTAGTTTTAGCATAGCTGGTGAATCGCTATACGACGGTAAGACTCTTCCACAAAACCTTGCTGACGATGACAAAGATGGCGTCATTAATGTTCGCGATTTTTGTCCTGAAACGATGGCAGATGCTAAAGTTGATAATGATGGGTGTCCATCCATTGACACCAAGCAGAAATCGATTAATTTACAAGTGTTGTTTGATACAGGCCGATATGAGGTTAAAACTCAATATTATCCCGAAATCCAGCAAATTGCTGATTTCCTTTATTCTAATCCTGGCTCAACGGTGGTTATTGAAGGTCATACCGATAATGTTGGTGACCCTCAACAAAATCTTGAACTTTCCCGAAATAGAGCCAACGAGATAGCTTTGGTTTTAATTCGTCAATTTGGCATCGATCGTAATAGAATTCGCGGTATTGGTTATGGCGAGACTCAACCAGTTGCCTCAAACCAAACGCCTGAAGGGCGACTCCAAAACCGTCGCGTAATTGCCAACTTGCACGCTAAACAAGTTTCGCAAACTAAGCGCTGGAACATTTACAGCGTTGATAAAATGGCAAAAGATGAGCCAGCTCTTTCTCCAGCACTCCAATTTAGCGGCTTTTAAAACAACATTGATCATACTGTCATACATTAACCATAAAAAGTTGGCTTATACCGAACCAGCGTGTCGACTAACCCCAGTATATTTACTGGGGTTTTGTTTTTAAAGCACTGTAATTCTAAAAATCAGAGGGCGATTGCATTCTCACTCAGCTTTTAAACAATCAGTCTTGAAGCCATTAAATAGGCCGTTTTGAGTATTGTTTGCGCAAATTAAACCTTTAGCAGATTTGGTTGGCTTTGAAGATGTTCTTTAAGCATGAGGTAGTTATAAAAAAATCCCCGCACGAAGGCGAGGACTTTATTAGCAGTCTAAGTGGGCCTATGCCCACATTTTATCTCTCTATTTTTTGTGGTGTAGCAATTCTTCTACAACATCCTGCTCTTCATGCAGATCGTTGGTTTCATCCGCTTTAGGCAGAATCAAATTCAACGTAATCGCCACTAAGCCACACAAACTAACACCTTGTAAATGCCAGTCAGACGAGCCAAGCGTCATGCCACCGATGCCAAATACAAGCGTAACAGCGACAATCACAAGGTTACGTTGTGCCCCTAAGTCTACGCGTGCTTTGATCAAAATATTCATTCCGACACCAGCAATCGACCCAAACAGCAAAATCATAATACCGCCCATTACAGGCGTTGGGATGGTCTGCAGGATAGAGCCAAACTTACCAATGAAGGCCAGACTGATTGCAAACACAGCTGCCCATGTCATTACAACTGGGTTGAAGGCTTTGGTTAGCATGACCGCACCCGTTACTTCAGAATAAGTCGTATTTGGCGGCCCACCGAATAAAGAGGCAGCAGACGTCGCAAGACCATCTCCAAGTAACGTACGATGTAAACCAGGCTTGCGAACGTAGTCTTTACCCGTAATCGAACCAATTGCCAATACGTCACCGACGTGCTCAATCGCTGGCGCAATCGCAACAGGCAACATAAACAAGATTGCTGCTAACTGAAACTCAGGCATGATAAAGCCTGGCACACTTAGCCAACCCGTTTGATCAACAGGCGTAAAGTCAACAATCCCCATTAACAGCGAAACAATATAGCCAACTAACACGCCCGCAATAATCGGCACCAAACGAAAAACACCTTTTGCATACGTTGCAACGAGCAAGGTTGTTAAAAGTGCTGGCATGGATACTAGAATCGCATCGGTATAAGGAAACAATTGTGCCGCGCCATCACCGGTTTTGCCTAAGGCCATGTTAACCGCCACTGGCGCTAAACCGAGACCAATTACCATAATAATTGGACCTGTCACCACAGGTGGCAATAAACGATGCAAGAAGCCCGGTCCGCGCAGCGCCACCAAAATAGAGAGCAGCACGTAAATCAAGCCAGCACAAAATAGTGCCCCCATCGTCGCAGCTTGCCCCCATGTTTCTACCGCGAAAATAATCGGCGCAATAAACGCAAAGGAAGAGCCAAGAAATACTGGCATACTACGCTTTGTGCACAGCTGGAAGATTAGCGTGCCGAGCCCCGCTGTGAACAATGCTACACTTGGATTAAGCCCAGTGATCAACGGCACAAGCACCAATGAGCCAAATGCCACAAACAGCATTTGTGCACCGGCCAAGATAACGCGCCAACCGCTTAGTAAATTATCAGATTGAGTTGTCATGTGAAGGGAACCGTTCTCTTATTTAGTACCAAAGATTTTATCGCCAGCGTCGCCTAACCCTGGAACAATGTACCCCTGCTCATTCAGATGGCTATCGATTGAGGCCGTATAAATATCCACATCAGGATGCGCTTCTTGAACTTTCTTAATACCTTCCGGGGCCGCTACCAGCACCAAAGCTCGAATGGTGTCACAACCATTTTTCTTTAGCAGATCAATGGTTGCTATCAAAGATCCACCTGTGGCTAACATAGGGTCTACAACCAACGACATACGTTGATCAATATCGCTTGCAAGTTTATCAAAGTAACTCACCGGCTCGAGTGTTTCTTCGTCACGGTAAATGCCTACCACGCTAATTTTTGCGCTTGGGATCAACTCTAGTACGCCGTCTAACATACCTAAGCCAGCACGCAGAATCGGCACAACCGTAATTTTTTTACCGCGAATTCGCTGACATTTAGTTGGGCCGCACCAGCCATCTTGCTCGTAATCTTCAAGCTCTAGATCTTTTGTTGCTTCATAGGTCAACAAGTTACCCACTTCAGAGGCAAGTAAACGAAAGCCGCGCGTACTCATCTTCTGATTACGCATCAAGCCAATTTTATGTTGAACTAGGGGGTGACGAATTTCATGAACGCTCATGGAAACCTCTTCTCGGCAGTAATTCTTGACTAATTGGTCATTTTCGCACATTACCCCGTATGAGGCGATATGATATGGCCCAATTTTTGCCTAATGACATGAAAGAATTGTGCCACAACACCACTACAGATAACGAAAAATTGGTTATCTGAATGCATTCTCGAATTACAAAAAAAGCGCGTATTAATACGCGCTTTTAGAAGCTTTGCAAACCCTATGGGACTAGTGCAGCTCAACCATACGATTTCGGCACAAATGCGGTGCCCATAACTGCATAGCGTTCAACAAGGTCTCTCTTTCAAAACCTACTAGCTTAGATGCTTCCAAGATATCTAGATATTGACTCTCTGTTTCCTGTTGTGGTTTGCGCCCTGCAACGCGTAACAAATCAGCTTTGTTGAAGTATCGCCCTGTTTGCAATTCCGCCACTCGAATATCCGTTCCTTCAAACTCAATAGATTGTACTGACATTCAATGCACCCCATTAAAAAGTATTTATACATAGGTTATTTACCTCGCTACCTTTATAACGCACTAGATCATGCATTTTTGTTACAACTGGACGTTTTTTAATCTATTACTAGAAATACACAAGCAAGTAATACTGTATTTAAAAGCTGCCGTAATTTTTTAAAGCCAGCCAGAAGGACTAATTTCTTACACAATGTACAAAGATTACACTATTTGAATATCGAATCCCCAAGGCCTTTGCGATAGTAAATTTACCTTTAACAATGATAATAACGAAGGCTTTAAAAGTATGATGATTAAAACAAAAGTAGCGTTAGCAGTATTAGCAGCGGGTCTTTCGTCACAGGTTTTAGCGGTTGAACTGGGTGAGTTTAACGGCACAAAATTTAACGTAGGCGGCTATTTAAAAGCTGAAACCGTGTTTGACCGCCCAGACAACGGAAAAAATACGGTAGAAGGCAGCGTCCGTCAGTCTCGCTTCAACTTGGGTACTTCAAGCATGGTCGAAGGCCATAAAGTACGAGGCTTTATCGAAGGTGATTTTTGGGATAACAATACCTCTAGCGATAGCAGCTACGCTTGGCGACTACGCCACGCTTACATCAACATTGACAACCTAACCATTGGTCAAACTTGGAATGGCCAGTTCTTTGCAAATGCACCATTTGATACCGAAATGATCAACTTTTGGGGTCTAGGTATTGGTACGATTGCAGGCAATGGTGCACCTATTCGCCCTGATCTAGTTGTGCATTACACAACCAATGGCTGGCGTTTCACACTTCAAGATCCAGTATACTCCAATGCTGATGTGCCGGATGCTGTAGTTGCTTACACGCTAAGAACACAAAGCGGCCATGCTTTTAACGTAGCCGTAACAGGTCGTGAAGTGGATACTACACCTACTGTTAATTCCGACGACCAATCAGATTATGGTGCGGCTATTTCATTAGCATCCAAATTTAAAATGGGTGATACATCACTTAGTCTAAGTGCTTTTACTGGTGAAGGTGCAGGTGTTTATGCAGGTTGGGGCTACTTAGGTAATACAGGCCCTTCTGGCGTAACTGAAGTTGATGCGAACGGTGACATGGTCACACTAACAGGCTTCAGCGCAGGTATTGGCCACAAGTTCTCTGACAAACTGCGCGCCAACCTTCGTTATGGCCAAGTACATTCTGACAAATCAGCTTTATCGGAAGATACTATTCAACAAACGACGCTAAACATGATTTATACCTATCTTCCTAAAGTGGAGTTCGGCGTAGAACTGCGTGACCAAAATGCAGCCAATCGTCCACCAAGCTCACAAGGAACCTCTGCTCGTCCAGCAGGTAAACAGGTTGAGCTAATGGCGATGTATAAGTTCTAAGACAAAACCGTACGAAGATAACCCGAGCTCTCCCCTTGCTTGGGTTATCTTTTTGCTCTGGAAAATAACAACGTTAACACGCCACGCTGCGAAGCGTATGGGAGGGAAGCTCACCAATATGATCACGATATTGTGCAGAGAAACGCCCCAAATTGGTAAAGCCATATTTAAGCGCCACTTCCGTTACATTGCGAATACTCTGGTTTTGACTCAGTTCCGAATGAACACTTTCCAGTTTTAAGCAACGTATGTAGGTTGATGGTGTTAAACCTGTCTCTCGTTCAAATAAATTGTATAAAGATTTACGGCTGATCTGACAAAGTTCTGCTAACTCATCTACCGATATGTCACTGGTAATGTGGCTCAATACATAATCTCTTATTCGTTCTATGTAACGATGCTGTGAAAGCTGAGCACTTTGGCTTAAGCAAAGATTGCATTCGAATGTGCCCAAAATAGCATTACACAACAGTTTGCTGTAATACATCAGCCCCCGCTCGCACAACTGTCCTTGTGGCTGTTGCAAAATATCGTCCAATAAACTTATAAAAGAACCCGATGTTGGCAAAGGCTGCTTTTGAAAACAAAAATGGATCCGGTCGTGGTTCATGTGGTAACCAAACTCCCGCGCCGTCTGCATCATAAACTCTGCAGGAATACGGATGATCAATTTGCGACAATCTTCAGAGTAATCGCTTATTAAAGAAGCGCGCGGCGGTACGATCAGCGCATCCCCAGTATTTAGATGCTGTGTCGTACCGTTGCAGTGTACTTTACTTTGACCACTTAACATTACTTGCAGGTGATACGTATCTGACATCATTGGCGTATGCATTTGTACCGCACAACCGAATGTATGCTCTGAAATCGACAGTTCACCAAAGCCTTTAAACTTGATGTCAGCCTGCGACGAGGAAGATGCACCTAGAATTAGCTGATGTTCGCCAAAGCGTTTACTGATTAAGTAACTCGACACAGACTGGGCAGAAATACCACTGACCTCGTGATCAAATCCTGTTAGACAAATCGTCATATCCAACCCCTAATGTAATTATTTTTTTAATCTAGGATTAAGAATCTATTCTTAAAGATATTTGTTTATTCGCTAAACAGTTTAGTCTAATACTTGTTAGTGCATGTTATGCATCCAAAATTGTGAAATTGCTATCCATTATTGGCATAAGCGAATAACGCGACAGCTCTAATCACGTGCTTTATCTATTCCAGACATCCATGCTTTACGGGGCAATTTACTGTCCAATTTTTGGACGTAAAGCGCTATTAGCATTAACAGTGTCATCAAAACCACAATGGCAACACTGACGTTCATGTCCAACTCTGATAACCAGACAACCAGAAATAAGAATGGGTAATGCAGCAAAAACAAAGGGAAGGACAAGTCACTTAAAATGCTTATGGGGTGCCTCAACCAGAGGGGAAAGCCATTAAAAATAGTCCACACTTTAGGTGTCAACATGATTGCCAACCAGACACCAAGTCCAAATTCAAACAAACGACATAAAACAAACCAATCCCCCGGTCTTCCAGGCATAAAGCCGTACAGTCGATATGCCCAGCTTTCGATATCATCAAACCAGTTACTCGGCACAAACGGAACCCCATACAGCCCCACATACCAACGACTTAGAATACTGATAATGAGCAAGCTCAGGAGTGTGATATTAGGTGCCCGACGCATAAAATACGCTATTACAGGAAAGACCACATATAAGGTCATAATCAGCGCTATAAACCAACTTGGCGGGTTGTAAGGTCCACCCCACAGTCCCATAAATGCATAAAAACCTGTCAGACTGCCAGAAATATCTTGAACAAAGCCATTGGGGAATAGCGTCATCCAAGTTCCATCCATCATTAACCCATTAAGCACATAACCCAGCATAGACAGGGGTATCGTCATCCAATATAACGGATAAATGCGCAGTACTTTCTTGAATAAATACGTTGGGTAAAAAATAGGACGCTGCATATCCATCAAACCCGCTAACACGCCGGATAACACTAAAAACATCGTCACCCCAACCCCACCTAGGCTGACGTAGTAGAAGTTTTTGATACCAAAAAACATACCTGCTTGAGTATCTAATAGCTGTCCGAAATGTGCCACAAAGACCAATACAATGGCAGTAATACGAAGTAAATCTAATAAAACGGAGCGTTCCATAGCGCTACCTTTCAAATATGATTGGAAAGCTCTTTTTTATCAGATTGAGGTTGCAAAAATGTGAGCAAAGCTGCGTTTGACTAAATAAGTATTACTATCAGCGTTTCGTCTAATACAAATCTCCCTAGCAGTACTGTTATTATGAACATTTAAACGCCCTTCCATTTGATCATCTAAGCGGCACTCGTCTTACCTGCACATGCATTCATTTTTAGGAGTAATAAAATGAGCATCATCTGCGAACTCAGTGACTTACAGCGTCTTTATCACAAACGCGTTCCAAAAATGTTTCAAGGCTACTGTGAGTCGGGGTCATGGACACAACAAACGTTGGAACTAAATTCGTCTGACTTTCATCGTATTCTATTTCGTCAACGTGTGGCACGAGACTTAGAACCTCGCTCACTCAAAACCACCATGGTGGGTCATGATGTCAAAATGCCATTAGCATTAGCACCTGTCGGTTTGCTGGGAATGCAGCACCCAGATGGAGAGATTCTTGCTGCACAAGCCGCTGAAGAGTTTGGTGTGCCGTTTACGTTATCAACGATGAGTATCTGCTCAATTGAAGCCGTCGCCGCAAAAACCACTCAACCATTTTGGTTTCAGCTATACGTACAGAAAGATCGCGCATTCACTAAAAAGCTGATTGATCGAGCGAAAGCCGTTGGCTGTTCTGCCCTCGTCGTGACGCTTGACCTGCAAATGATTGGTCGCCGCCACGCTGATCATCGTAATGGTATGACCGCGCCGCCCAAACTGACCTTGCCTAATATTGTTGACATTGCTCGTCGCCCTCGCTGGGCATTGGGCATGTTAAAAACTGACAACCGAGAATTCGGCAATATTCAAGGCTGTGCCACGGGCGTCGATGATATGCACGATTTAATGAAGTGGACTGCCAGCTCGTTTGATCCAAAGCTTAGCTGGGAAGATATTCGCTATTTTCGTGATGTGTGGGAAGGTCCATTAATCATCAAAGGCATCATGGAAGTGGAAGACGCTAAAGAATGCGTCAAACTTGGCGCAGATGCCATCGTCGTTTCCAATCACGGTGGCCGTCAACTCGACGGCGCTCGCTCATCAATCAGTACCCTACCAGAAATCGTTGCCGCCGTTGGTGATCAGATTGATGTATGGCTCGACAGCGGTATTCGCAGCGGCCAAGACATTATTCGCGCCAAAGCATTAGGCGCGAAAGGTGTCATGGTAGGCCGCCCCATGGTTTATGGCCTAGGTGCAATGGGCAAAGCAGGTGTCGCCAAAATGCTCGACATTTTCCACCAAGAAGCAGAATTAACCATGGCCTTCATTGGCCATCGGGACATTAACAACATCACCCGCGAAGACATCGTGTTTCAACACGAGACGTTTAGGAGCGTATAACCAACAGCAACGAAGCCTTTGCGTTTGAATGCCAACATAAAGGTTTTTCTGAAATTGATTAAAATTATTTATCAAAGGTATTTTGGGGGCCATCCAGATTTTCAGATGTAGTGCGCACAACAGCATCTTGCAAATGCTTGGCCCTGGCCACTGGTGTCATCCCCCAGAGTCTGACAAATACTTTGTAAGTCGCCACTAAAAACACTAGTGGGATGATCACGGTTTTCAATACAAACAAAGCGATCAAATTTAAAAAATGATCCATCGATTGGTTTAACGTACTCACAAATCCAGTGATTTTGTTTTTCGCGGCCATGGTGACTTGGTTAAAGCCATCGCGGATGCTTTGAAAGGTACTTTTTTCTCCTTCTAAACGCTCTTTTAGATCAGAAGCAGTCTCTTTGGATTCAGCGATTTCATCTTCAGTTGCTTCAATATCGTATTGAATACGCTTTAACTGATGCGCCAAGACCGTTCGTTGAGCGTTTAATGACTGCTGTTCATCACTGGCTTTTTCAAATAATGCAGAAAACCCTGTTTTGCCACCTGATAGCTCAACTAACGTCAGGTCAATCTCGTCAATCTGCTGTTGCTTTTCCGCTTCCTCTGTAGCCAACGTATCTAATTGTACTTGCATGAGTTTCTGCTCAAGTTGAGCCGTTTCAAGTTTAGAGGCAATCTGTTTATTTATTTCACTGGATAAGTCTAAGGTATCATCAAGCTGACTTGGCGATACGGGAAACGCCTCTAAAATGGCGTTTTCTTTTTGAACGACATCATCAATAAATGCGCTGTCCACCCAGCTACTGCCGAGTGCCACCGCCGCAATCGAAAATTTACACATGACTGCGAACAGGAACACTTTATATGCGACGGTTCGATACTCTTTAAAGGTATATTTAGTAAGTACAAAGACCACCCCAGAAAACAGCAAGAACACTTTGAAATGGATTGTCTGGAGTATTTCGACTAAAAACTTTTGAATCAGAAGCGATGAGATCGCGTATTTCATGACCGAGGAAAAATCCTCGACAAGATCGTTTAGAGGGTCTAACAACTGACCAATTTGGATCGAGCCAACCACTGGCACGTTTAGTGTAATCGTGGATAAAACAGACACCGTCGCATTGAACAGTTTCGCTACACCAAACGACGCGCCGGCGGATACAAGTGAAGCATTAATATATACCTCGGCGTATTGGTCAATAAAACCGACCCAACCAAAGAAAACAAAAAGTAACACCAACAAAAGGTCTTTGTTCTGTTTCCAAGCCGTACGCATCAGATTCACCTTAATGTGTTATGAGACGAGAGCGTACCATCGACTCAGAAAATGCCAATCGCTTCTTTACCACCAATAAACCGGGTAATGCCGCTTTGGATTGCCAGACATATTGTTCACAAACAGTGCGACCATAAGCATGATTAGAGCCCCCACCAATACAGGAGTGAGTGCATACCAGTAACCAAGGCTTTGTACCTGCGCCCCACTAATCACAGCAATAAGCGCCGTAGCTCCACCGGGTGGATGTAGAGTACGTGTAAAATGCATGGTGGCGATGGATAAAGATACGGCTAACGAGCTGGCTAAAATAACGTCACTTGGAATCGCTATATGGACGGTCACCCCGACCAAAGCTGAAAAAAAATGCCCGCCAACCAAATTACGAGGCTGAGAGAACTCAGCAAGCGGAGCACCAAAAATCAACACAGCGGACGCGCCGAACGAGCCAATCAAAAACAGCATACTATCTTGATTAAAACTCCACAGTTCGCCCAAGCTTGCGATCAAGAAGATACCTAAAAAGGAACCTATCCAAGACCACACAATTTTACTAAAAGGCTTACGTGGCGGGCATATATCTTTAGCTCGCATTCGGGATAAATAAAACTTCATATCAGCACTCAATAACAGCGTCTTTTGTTAAATCGAACATCATACGCAACCCCGTTACCTTGGGCAAAGCTTAGCATTTAAGAAAACAAGGTTTGTATTGAAAGCGCTTCTTCCCACATGTCATCACCGAATGCCAAATCTATTGAACGCTCGATTGTCTACTCAGAGCCCTACATCAGATTTAAAATGATCATAGATGTATTAGATAATATTCAAAGGAGTCAGATATTCGTCATTGAAATCTAACCCCATGGCTAAAGCATCAATTATTCGCTTAACAGCCAAACTTGGAAGGCTTTTTGATCTTCTGTAGAGGCTTTCTTGAACCAAAACACCATCATATCGTAGGCATTGTTGCTCTGTTCTGCTTTATGCGAGGGATCAATCATCCAAATACGAATGTCTTTGCGGGTTGCGGCATCAGCTTTGTTGTACCAGAACTTAAGCATCTCAAGCTCTTCAGTAACCGCGACTTGTTTTGCCTCCGCTGTAGGCTTATCTGCGACTGGCTGCTTATAAGTTGCTGTAAACTCACGAATCTCACTTTTGTAATCACGCGATGGTTGAAAGCCTGATTTTTTTGGTAGCATACGGATTTGATAATCCAATTTATCCATTCGACCTTCATCAACTAACGAAAACTCAGGCGCTTTCGCGAAACGCTCAGCATCGCTCTTATTGAAGAAATATGGTGCTTGAAGAACAATATCGGAATCTTGTTTCACTTTGACATCAATAATGTATGGCTGAGACTCAAAAAATTCCGCATTACTGCCACCGCCGATACGCTGGTTAAATCGCACTACAAACTGACGTTCGCCCGGTTCTATATCCGTTTCAAAATCATTTCCGAAGCTGGTACTTTCTAAGTCCACATACATGATTTCAAAATTCTGAGGTACTTCAAATGTCGCCGCCAACGCAGGCACACTCCCCGCCCCTAGCAACATACCCAAGACCATCACACCTGACTTCAAACGCATTTTGCGACTCCTTAGCAATTACACTCAACTATTATTTTAGACTCCGTAACCTACCATAAAGCTTTTCGAGATTACCTTCCTAAGACTCGTCGCAATGCGAATATACTAATTTTTGCCTTTTTCTGATAAGACCCGACATGAAACGTTATGAATTAGGGCGCTTAGAGGCATGACTAAATAAACAGTTAATTTATGCCTGACAGGCTAGGTCTCGCGCTTCTATTATTTCTGAAATGATCGACACGGGGCCAGTCATATGCTCGAACATCATGTCTCGTGCTTTAACGTGATCTCGAGACAGTAATACCTCAACAAGCTGTCGATGCTCTTCGCGTTTCGCCTCTAAAGCATCAGCAGAAAACACCGTATGGCGCAACCAAAGTTGTCGATATCGCTCAACCTGATCAAGCATCGTCAGTCGAAGCTCTAATAATTTAGCAGAACCACAGCCTTGGGCGATCGCGAGATGAAATGCTTTATGACGGGCATCCCACAGCCCTAACATGTCTTCAGCACTGGTTAACTGAGCCACTTTCGATAACGTATGCGTACTTGCAATCACACCTGCTTCCCAGCTTTCATCCCCTAACTTCACTGCAAGCTCGGTAATCATGGCTTCCAAATGGGCACGGGCAAAGTAGAGATCGGTCAGTTCCTCGATCGACATCGATGCAACACGAAAGCCGCGCTGGCTAATAGCGGTGACGAGGTGTTCAGAAACAAGTCGTGAAAGCGCTTCGCGCATAGGGCCAGAGCCAATCTCGTAGCGCTCTTTTAACCCCCGCATGAGCAACTTATCACCGGGTCGATATACACCCTCAGTAATGTCTCGTTTTAGCGCAACATAGGCAAGGTTCACCAGATTGTTTTTTTCGTCATTGGTAGCCATGAAGCATCCATATCAAAGGTGTATGAGTGAACGGATTATAGCCATTCCCATAATGCCACACAAAGCAATTTTATCGTCAAAAACTGTAAATGTAGATATTTTGTTGACGAAAACCAAAAATGTAGATATTTTTAAAAAACGTAAATATTATTTATTGCTTACCCACTTTCAAAACAACAATGTCATGCCCAAAAAATTACAAAGATGAACGAGGCCCCCATGTCCATAGCCGCTGTATCAAATTCGCCTAACTGCCATAGCCATTCAAGCTTTTCTCTAAGGCCGTCTGAGCAAAGCCCACGCTTGCTTCAACTTCACTTCGAGCAATCACTGATTACTGCCTTTCTTAAAGAGGTCGAAAAATTTCCGGTACAAGCCTTGGAATATAAATCGATGCTACGATTTCGTGTTGCTAGCATTTTAAATAGGCTTTGTGATGATCAACTTCAGTCTGTCTTAGTAGAAACACTTGTTGATCGAAACAGCGGCGCTTTGTTGATCACGCCTGAAGGTTTGAACGAAGTCACTCAAGCCGAAGATATGGTCAAATTTACAACGGCCATCGCTCATCTTTTAGGACGCTCTAACTTTGACGCCATGAGCGGCCAGTATTACGCGCGTTTTGTCGTCAAAAACGAAGACAACTCAGACAGTTATCTACGTCAAGCACATCGTGTAATGGAGCTGCATAACGATGGCACATACGTAGAGCAAGACACTGACTATGTGATGATGCTGAAAGTGGACGAGCAAAACATGGAAGGCGGTAATTCGTTGTTGCTGCACTTGGATGATTGGGAAGATCTTGAGCGTTTCAGTACAGACCCCTTGGCACATCAAAGCATACGCTGGAGCGCACCACCTAGCAAAAACACTAGCAAGGATATCTTTCACGCTGTGTTTGATATTGATCGTTGCGGGCAGCCCATCATGTCGTACATCGATCAATTTGTTCAGCCGAAAGATGATGTCGAGGGGAACTGGTTAACAGACTTATCTGAATCTCTTGAAACCAGTAGGGCTACTTTGTCCGTGCCTGTCCCAACCGGCTCTTTCCTCATCATCAACAATCATTTCTGGCTACATGGGCGTGACAAATTTATCGCACACCAAGGGTTGCGTCGTGAGCTCATGCGTCAGCGTGGTTACTTCACCCACGCAAAAACCTTACGCAACCCGACCCAGTAATGGTCAAAATACACTAGAATAGACGTCTACCGAACATCACCGGAGACACGGCCGGTGATGTCGATTTATGGACTCTTCAAGAGACAATACAGATGTACGATTTTATGATTATTGGCGGCGGCATAATCGGCATGTCAACGGCAATGCAGTTGCTTGAGCGCTACCCAGATAAAAAGCTATTAGTACTTGAAAAAGAATCCGGTCCCGCAGAACATCAGACGGGCCATAACTCTGGTGTTATTCATGCAGGGGTTTACTACACGCCTGGTAGCCTCAAAGCCCAGTTTTGTTTAGAAGGTAACCGTGACACCAAAGCATTCTGCCAAGAGAACAACATACCCTATGATGAATGCGGCAAGCTGTTAGTGGCAACCAATGCGCTCGAAATGCAACGCATGAAAGCCTTATGGGAGCGCACCGAGGCCAATGGTTTGGAACGTTACTGGCTCAACGCGGACGAACTGCGTGAGCGTGAACCGAACATCACCGGCATCGGCGCAATTTTTGTCCCATCCAGTGGCATCGTCAATTACAAGCAAGTCACCCAAGCCATGGCCCGTAATGTGATTGAACGCGGTGGCGAGATTCGTTACAACACAAATGTCACTGGATTGAATGAAACACCTCAGGAAGTCTCTGCACACACAACAACCGGGGCTTATAACGCCCAATATTTGATATCTTGTTCTGGCTTAATGGCGGATCGAGTTGTGAGAATGCTAGGGCTTGAGCCGGAGTTTCAAATCTGTCCTTTCCGCGGTGAATACTTTTTGTTACCCGAAAAACACAATCAGATCGTCAATCATTTGATATATCCTATCCCCAACCCAGCCATGCCTTTTCTTGGTGTTCATCTAACGCGCATGATTGATGGTACGGTAACAGTAGGGCCAAACGCTGTTCTAGCGTGGAAGCGTGAAGGCTACCGTAAAACCGATATTTCGTTTTCGGACAGCTTAGAAAGCCTTCGCTACCCTGGTATCCGCAAGGTATTGATGGACAACCTCAAGCCTGGGCTATTGGAATTGAAAAATTCGCTCTTTAAAGGCGGCTATTTAAAAGAAGTGCAAAAATATTGCCCTTCCGTAGAAAAATCAGACCTGACCCCTTACCCAGCAGGCGTCAGAGCGCAAGCGGTCTCTAAAGACGGTAAGTTGGTGGATGACTTTTTATTCGTAAGAACGGCTCGTACCATCAATGTGTGTAACGCCCCATCTCCTGCGGCTACGTCAGCACTACCAATAGGCAGACACATCATTAAAGAAGCACAAACTCAGTTTGGCTTAAACAGATTTAGTATGTTTGTGCAGGCTGTTAAGTAAGAACGCGGCTGAGAAAAATATACTCAGCCGCACAATGTGGATTTGAAACTTAGTGCAGGTAGGCAGAAGGCGTTTTGCACACCGCACTTATGCCTGATAAAAAGCTCAGCTTAGCCTTTTACACGATTCGCGTCGAAAATCTCAATCCAATAACCATCGGGGTCTTTGATGAACGCAATGTAGTTCATCTTGCCGTCCGCCAATTTTTTCTGGAAAGTCACACCCAAATCTTCAAAACGCTGACAAGCCTTTTCCAATTCAGGCACATGAAAGCCAATGTGACCAAACCCTCGTGGGTCACTGTTACCGCTGTGATATTCGACTGTGTCGGCCGTATCCCCCCAATTATGGGTTAGCTCTAACACCGCTGGACGACCGAAGGTTTGCGCCGTGCGCTTCTCGTCATCGGAACTGACATCCGAGAAATCTTCACCGTACGTCAGAAAATACAAACTGAATTCCATTTCTGGGAAATCGAGCTTCTTCAGCAGCGTCATCCCCATCACACGCGTATAAAAATCTAACGAACGAGCAGGGTCAGCGATACGCAACATGGTTTGATTAAAAACAAATCCATTCGTGGCAGGATCTTTCTCTTCACACAAGCCTTCGGCTTGCTCAAAATGACGACTCATATTTTTACCCTCTTATGGTGTTTACAAAAGAGGTGGGGATCATCCACTCAAAAATCAATGCTCAGGTGACGGCTACCCACTTTCATACACTTTTTCTCAGTAACAAAAAAGCCCAACCCCTAATGCTACAGGGTTGAACTTTTGTCCTATCAAAAACACATTAAGCCATTATGCTGCGTCGATATTTTCGCGCGCCAATTGGCGTAGCGCATAATGCAAAACGCCACCATGACGCACGTACTCGCACTCTTTTGGTGTTTGTAACATCACATTGACCTCAAACACTTCAGTCGAGCCATCGGCACGAGTGGCCGTGACCGTCGCGTTCTTACTCTCACCGTTATCAAGCCCTGTAATACTTAGCACTTCCGAGCCGTCTAGCTTATAGGTCGCCGCGTTTTCGTCGCCTTTAAAGGTCAAAGGTAATACGCCCATTCCCACTAGATTCGAGCGGTGAATACGCTCAAATGAGCTAGTCAAAACTGCTTTGACGCCGAGCAAACTGGTACCTTTCGCCGCCCAATCACGGCTGGAACCTGAGCCATACGCCGCGCCACCGAGAATCACAAGAGGACGCTGGTCCGCTTTGTACTTCATCGCGGCATCGTAAATAGGCATCTCTTCGCCATCTTGCAGCGTGGCACTGTCCCCATTGAAGTAATAGGTATAGCCGCCCTCTTTGCCCCCCAACATGGTATTTTTGATACGGATGTTGGCAAAGGTGCCTCGAGTCATGACCGCATCGTTACCACGGCGTGAGCCATAGCTATTGAAGTCTTCCTTCAGCACACAACGCGATTGTAAGTATTGGCCGGCAGGCGAGTCAGGCGCGATGCTACCGGCGGGCGAAATGTGATCGGTGGTAATCGAGTCCCCAAACAGACCTAAAATACGCGCGCCATCGATATCAGGAATCCCTTCTGGCTCGAGTGTCATACCATCGAAGAAAGGAGGGTTTTTGATGTACGTTGACTCCTCACTCCAAGGATACAGCTGACTGTCTTCTGAACTGATGGCATTCCAGGCTTGGCTGCCTTTAAATACTTCACCGTAGTTTTTACGGAACATGTCGGCATCAATGTTGTTTGCGATCAGCTCATTGATCTCATCCGAGGTCGGCCAGATGTCTTTAAGAAACACATCTTCGCCATTTTGGTCTTGACCAATTGGATGAGTCGTCAAATCAATGTCCACGGTGCCCGCTAGCGCATACGCGACCACCAGCGGTGGTGACGCCAAGTAACTGGCTTTGACGTGTGAGTGAATACGACCTTCAAAGTTACGGTTACCGGATAACACCGCTGCTGCTACCAGATCGTTTTCTTCAATGCCTTTTTCAATCGCTTCAGGCAGTGGCCCTGAGTTACCAATACAGGTTGTACAGCCGTAACCTACCAAGTAAAAGCCGGTTTTTTCCAGCTCATCCATTAAATGGGTTTTCTCTAGGTAATCGGTGACCACTTTAGAGCCCGGCGCTAGGGAGGTTTTCACCCAAGGCTTGGCTTTTAAACCTTTTGCCGCGGCTTTTTTGGCGACTAGCCCTGCCCCAATCATCACGGCTGGATTGGAGGTATTGGTACACGAGGTGATCGCTGCGATAACGACTGAGCCATCACGCAATTTATGTTTTTTGTCATCAATGCTGACGCTTGAGAAGACATCGTTTGCCGGATGATAGGCCTTACTGTCTTCGGTTTGGGTATCCACATCGATTTTGGGTTCAGCGGCTAAGTTGTCGGCCTGCTCTTTCTCTCCACCCTCGTGATCAAACCTCGCTTTGGCGTCACTTTCAGGGGTACGACCTTTTGACATCTGCGCGATGGTTTCCCCAAACTTCTCATGCATATCTGATAAATTGATACGCTGCTGCGGTAAATTTGGCCCCGCCATGGCAGGTTGTACAGATGATAAATCAAGTACTAACTTGCTTGAGTAAGTTGCCGCTGGCGTATCGGCATCATGCCAAAGCCCTTGCTTTTTGGCATATTGCTCAACCAGCTCGATGTGTGCTTCATCACGACCGGACAGACGCAAGTAATCAATCGCCATCTGGTCTATTGGGAAGATGCCACACGTCGCCCCATATTCCGGCGCCATATTGGCAATGGTGGCTCGGTCGGCCAGCGGCATGTTGTGTAAGCCTTCACCGAAGAACTCAACGAATTTTCCAACCACACCGTGAGCACGCAGCATCTCAACCACACGCAGCACCAAATCGGTGGCAGTCACACCTTCGGTCAATTTACCAGTCAACTCAAACCCAACCACTTGGGGAATCAGCATTGAGGAAGGTTGACCCAGCATGGCCGCTTCCGCTTCGATGCCGCCCACCCCCCAACCAAGCACACCAATACCATTAATCATGGTCGTATGACTGTCCGTACCAAACACCGTATCAGGGTAAGCCGTTAGCTCGCCGTCGACCTCAGAGGCCATTACCACGCGGGCGAGGTACTCTAGGTTGACCTGATGCACAATACCCGTCGCAGGCGGCACAACAACAAAGTTTTTAAAAGCATTACTGCCCCAGTTTAAAAACTCATAACGTTCTTGGTTGCGCTTGAATTCGATTTTTTCGTTTAAATCCAACGAGTCTTCGCGACCATAGGCGTCCACTTGTACAGAGTGATCGACCACCAGCTCACTGGGAATAAACGGATTGATTTGCTCCGCTTTACCGCCAAGCTTCACCACCGCATCCCGCATCGCGGCCAGATCCACCACCGACGGCACACCAGTAAAATCTTGTAGCACCACGCGCGCTGGCATGAACGCGATCTCTTTAGACGCTTCGGCTTTGGCGTCCCAATTGGCCACCGCCTCAATGTGGTCTTTGCCCACCGACTGACCACCGTCTTCATTACGCAACAGGTTTTCTAAGACAACTTTCATGCAGTATGGCAATCGGCTGATGTTCTCATAGGTGTCGGTCAATTTGGGCAAACTGTAGTAGGCATGCTTTTTACCATCGACCGAGATCGTATCTTTCACATTAAACGTATCACTCATGGTAGCTTCCTTATCGTTGTGACTGGACTTAAACATAGACCAAAGTAAGCCTATGTAGATGGCTATGATGTTTTGCCAAAGCCACCCTTTAAGACATGACAACATAAAGATTAGTGCACAGTGTGTGACGAAATGGGTAAATCACGCGCATTTTGCAAAGAAGGGTCTAAGAAATCAGAGAAGAACAGTAAGCCCCCCATGCCGCAGTTGGCAAAGAGATGAACCTAACCAGGATTAAAGTATGGCTAGTATTAATCGGCAAACAAACGCCAAACCTAACGATTCAAGAAGGCAAACTGGCACTATTGCTTAGAAAGTAGCAAAGGAATAACCACAAAAAAGCTAATCGAATTAACTCTTAACAGAGTGATAAACTTCTAAATGCAGCTCCTTACTTCGCAACCATACGCATAGCTTTAACGCCACGCATCAGCCGCGCCGCCTTTTGGTGTCGGCTGGATGCGATTGTTAGAGCTTTGTGTCACTTCCATGTATAGCGGATCGGATTGGCTGTACCGAAGCGGTAATCATCAGGTACCCGCCGCCCAACATACATTTCTTGAATTTCAGTTGGTGCTTTGCGACCGACAAAACCTAATCTTCCGGGCCGGTCAGGACGTCCTGGGAAATTATCAGCTGTCGCCTCCAACCACTTCTCAGGGATGTACGCACCTCGAATAATGCCCTTTTCAGACGCTAAAACTACTTCTGTTTCTTTTGCTCGTTTTTGACTGAGCTTCCAAGCAAATCGTGTCGCTTCGTATAAAGGTCGTTCCGATGCACTTCTGTTTACACTGATCAACAATGCTCGATGCTCGAATACTGCCGGTTGAGCAAGATACTCTCGAACGATCTCATCAGCGTGCATCGCGCCTCGCTCTCCGCTTTCTTCTCCGCCCATTACATTCGTAAGCCCGGAATACGCATCGATAAGCGCTGCTTCTACCTCCTTTGCTACGGAGGGTTCCATCCCGTGCCGATGCACAACATGTGCAACATCAAAACCAGCGAGGCGTATTTCTCTAATCCTTCTTAGTTTGTCGCCAACCACGTCAGATTCATTCCCCAGTTCGTCACGAATATGGGAGTACAGACGATTTCCAATACCTCGACCAACATAGAAGGTCTCGCCATTGCGCGGATCGATAAGCCGGTATACATAGTTCTTTAGCCTATCAACTACTTCGGGCGGAAACTTATCCAAAACGACTCCTTATGGCCTTGGTCAGCTACGGCTCTAACGCTTTGCACAGCGGCGCGAGGTACGAGGTACGAGCGTCCGGCGTCGAAGGCGCGAACTGCTGCAACTTGTTATGTGTTTGTACGCACCAGTTTATTGGCATATGGCTTGCTAACTAATTTTTAGCCATCAATATTAGGAGTTAACTATGCAAATTGGAAGCTCAACAAGCGCATTACCACCTATAACGTCAGCGCAGAAAATCGGCAATAATTTGCCACCCAATACACCCGTTACCGGCAATATGCAGCCGGAAAAACAGATTATTCGTGAACTTTCTGAATCATTTGACCCTAAGAATATGAGTTACAAAGAATCCATGGATCTTGCCAATGCTTTAATCAAAGCTGGAGAAGGTGATTTAAGCTCAGCATTTTTACCTTCATCACTTTTAAAAGTTAATAGCGATGGAAGTGTGAGTGACATGAGAGGAACGCCTGAAGGTGATGCTAAAATGAATGCCAGATTCAATATGTTTGATTTACTTGAAGCTAGGATTGATTTCAATAAAGGTATGAATATGCCAACAAACTTACTTGAAGATTCTTATTCTTTTTTAGAAAAAATCCAAGTGGCTCGTAATACGCCGAGTATCAATGAGTACACATAACATTTTAATAGTGCGCATGCTTATCTAAGCAATACTGGAAAGCTCAGGAAATACCTTCTCATGCTCTGTTTTAAAATCATTTTCCTAGCTTACCCCATAGCAATTCAAAACATGAAATCGAGAATGCGCGTTATATCACTTGTCCACAGCACGTTATTCTGGATGTGTCATTGGTTAGTTATTGATCTTAATACTTTTTCGTTGACGCTTCTATGACAAATCGAGAAACTGAACCACACTCAGATTATGAAAACAGGCAAACAACTTGCGAAGGCAAAAATAAACTGTATATCTATACAGTTTTATAAAAATATCCACAAGGAGTGTGTAATGTCTTCCAGCCCTTTTATGAATTACCTTCGAAGCAAGTTGCTTATACGTAGCTACAGCCTGAATACGGATAAATCCTACTTAAACTAGATTCGTTATTTCATTCGACAGGCGCACCGTATTAGTGCGAATTTCAAAAGTTAACGCTTCAACTCCATTTTTGGCGGGATTTTGAGAAGAAAACACTGAAAGCCCCAGTGCATCAAGCACTGAGGCGATTTGAGGAGAATTCGGGCTGAAAAATTAACAGTCTAATTTAATGGAAACCGGAGAAAGTTAACGGTGCAATTAAATAGTTAACGGTTTAATTTATTGAATCCAATCCTGGGAGCAACAAATTAGACCGTTAACTTTCTTGCCCCACAGATCGCACCCTTTCGCGATCGTTTTTTGATCAAATTTAAATTGAGCCGTTAACTTTTCATCGCAAGCCCTTCATCGATCAAAAATCATACAAATAAAATTAAACCGTTAACTTTTCACAAATTCATGCACTATTATGGTTCATGAAGCTATTCATAGTTGCTCAGCGTACTAAGTGAAAGCAATGATAATAGTGGACAGTTTAATTGCACAGCTATCGTACGGATGTCGGTTAGTTCTTTTAAAAAAATAAGTAATATTTTCTTCTAAATCATCGAGGAAAACGGATTTTTACACTTCCATCTTACTGAATTCCATTCTGCTCAAAATCAACCTAGGGAGAAAAGAAAGCTAGACTAAATTTACACCAACTTCGATAAAGCCGAGAGTCGATTAACGATTAACGATTAACGATTAACGATTAACAAGAAACATACTTTACACCTGATTTTGAAAGCTCTAAAGACCATGTGTACGAGTTCGAATCAGGATAAAAGTTATGGATAACCCAATTCTTATGGTAATCCTCCCTTTTTTAACTCAGTTCAAAAGTAGAGGTTAAGCAGCCATTAGAGGTGGCTTACCTCCGTTGGCAGTATGCGCCTTTCATAATTGTAAAACCACAGCCATTCTGTTGCATAGTCTTGGACTTCTTCAAGCGTATCAAATAGATGTTTGCTGACCCATCCATATCTCGCCGTTCGATTGTAACGCTCCATATACGCATTTTGTTGAGGGTTACCTGGCTGAATATAGTCTATTCTGATGCCTTTCTTTTTTGCCCATTTAACGAACTCATGGCTAATGAACTCCGGACCGTTATCACAGCGAAGTGCTATAGGCTTCTTTCGCCACTCCAGTAGTTGATCCAGAACCCGAATCACTCTTTGTGACGGCAAGGAGAAGCCTGCTTCCATGGTCAATCCCTCACGTTTATAGTCGTCGATCACATTAAACAGACGGTACTTTCGTCCATCTGCCAGTTGGTCATGCATAAAGTCCATCGACCAGACTTGGTTCGTCTTTGTCGGTTCTTTTAGTGGTTCCGGTGCATTTCGCTTAAGCCGTCGTCTTGGGCGAATGCGTAGGTTCAGAGCCGACTCACAGTAGATGCGATAAATGCGCTTATGATTCCAAGAGTGGCCCTTTGTATTGCGTAAGTAGTTGAAACACTGCCCAAAGCCCCAATCCGATTGCTCTACGGTCAGATTGACCAGTAGCTTTGCAATCTGTGTGTTTTCATCGCTGTTTTGGCTCTGATAACGATAGCAGGTTTCACTAATCGAAAAAGCCGAGCACGCCAAACGAATGCTCACCACCCTAGTTGCTACAGCATCCAAAGCCATCATTCTTCGCTCAGATGGCTTTACCACTTCTTTGCCATGGCTTACTGAATGATCTCAGCTTTTAAGCGTTCCTCAGCATACATCTTTTTAAGACGACGGTTTTCTTCTTCAAGCTCTTTCATTCGAGCCATTAGTGATGCATCCATACCACCGTATTTTGCTCGCCATTTGTAGAATGAAGCCGCACTCATTCCGTGCTCCCGACATAGTTCAGGAATCGGTGTGCCAGCTTCCGCTTGCTTCAAAATCGCCATGATCTGGCTATCGGTATAACGTGACTTTTTCATGCAGAACCTCCTGCGTTTAGATTACGAGAAAATTCTACTTTTGACTGCTGTTAATTTTCGGGGGGATTACCCTTCAGCAACACATCATATTTCAACATTCAAGATGCTGGCGGAACGAGAGCAAGTATTGAACGTGCGCATCAAACACTATTAGAACTAGCGAGATCGCATCCAACAGTTGCTCGCACTAAAGCTCCACTAAAGCACCTGTGTGTTGCACTTCAATGTGGCGGTTCGGATGGTTACTCTGGTATCACTGCCAATCCCGCTCTAGGTTATGCGGCAGATCTTATAGTCAAACATGGGGGAAGCGTAATCCTAGCGGAAACACCAGAAATCTATGGTGCAGAACATCTACTACTAGATCGATCAATCAGTCAGGATGTTGCACAGAAGTTACTGGATCGCATTGATTGGTGGAAACACTATACAAAAATAAATAACGCTGAACTGAACAATAACCCAAGCCCCGGTACAAAGCAGGAGGATTAACCACCATACTTGAAAAATCATTGGGTGCGGTCGCAAAAGGAGGCACCTCTAGTTTGAACGATGTACTGCTCTACGCAGAAAAGCGTTCAGTGACAGGATTTAACTTCATGGATAGTCCAGGCTACGACCCGATATCTGTTACTGGACAAATTGCTTCTGGATCAAATGTGGTTTGCTTCACAACAGGCAGGGGCTCAGTATCTGGCTTTAAACCCGTTCCATGTATCAAGTTAGCAACAAATACATCAATGTTTAATCGTATCTCAGAAGATATGGATATAAACTGCGGAACAATTGCCGATGGCAATAAATCGATAGCGGAAGTTGGCGAAGAAATATTTGAAAAAATTCTTGCTATAGCCTCTGGGACAGAGAGCGCTAGTGAACCATTAGGATACGGTAACAATGAATTTGTGCCTTGGCCAATCGGTGCAGTAACCTAATGTCAGTTGTAAAAGAAGGTTAAATATAATATGGCTGAAACATTAAAAGATCAGCTTTACAGCACTTTAAAAAATGGAATTGAGTCCGGAGCCCTTGAACAAGGGCTCGTTCTATTAGAAAGCAACATTGCTCGAGTCTTTTCGACTAGCCGTTCCCCTGTTCGGGAAACACTTCAAAAACTCTTTGATGAAGAGCTCATTTGTCGTTTTGACGGCAGAGGCTATCTCGTTGGCAGCGCACCTAGCGAGGTCATAAGAAGGCAGATCAGTGTTGATGAAATAAAGACTGTAGGGACTGTGACAGTTAACAGGGAAATGCCGTGGAGCGATCTTATTGTTAAGGTTGAAAGAGATGCGGTATTAAGCTCCATGATGGGCCGATGGGAAGTTAATGAACTTAAACTGGCTCAATGCTTCGACGTCAGCCGAGCGGTAACTCAACACATCCTTGTTCGCTTACAAAGTCTCGGTGTAGTTGAGCATGAAAGATATAGTGGCTGGCACGTCGTACCGCTAAATGATCAAAGGCTAAGTGCTCTGTATGAAGCACGAATTGTATTGGAGCCTTATATGGTAGAAAGAGCAACTGAGCTCATACCGACAGAGACACTGAACCACTATATTGATAAAATTCAAACGATTGCTCGCTTATACCCAAACGTAAAACCTGAACAACTTGATTCACTCGAGAATGATTTACATAAAGAAGTGCTTGAATTCGGTGCCAATAATGAAATTCTTGCGATGCTTGCACGTACCCGCCCCATCCTCTTCGTGAGCAAACACTTGCTTGGTGATCATCTCGCAATGCCAGAAAATGATCCTTTCATGCAGGAACATTTAGACATACTCGAGCATATGAAACGTGGTGATGGTGTTACAGCGGGTCAGGCCCTGGAGCTTCATCTAAACAACTCGAAAAGCAAAGTATTAGCCCGATTGAAGCAATACCGTGAAGAAAGCGAACCTTATTCAACTGAATATCTGAAATGGATATCATTAGATTAATGAGAGTACAGAGTTCAGCATCCGCCTTACGAAAAAAGCTGGGCATATCACCCAGCTTTTCATCTTATTCATATCCCTTAGAGAACATTTTTTAAATGTATGGCGAATTTAGTCTATTCCTCATATCTGCGCCCAAAACCTGTCAATACAGATAGCATGAGAACAGAAAATAAAGCTACTGGGTATACGAACACAGCCGCGACAGCGTTCGGCTCTATCCCACTCAAAGCAGCAGCTATGAAGACGAATACACTGAAAAAAGGAACAACGACGGCAAGTGAATTGGAAAAACCATCTAAGATGTTCGCGCGACGATATTGATGAATGTTGAGCTTTTGGCCCGCTTCATTAATAATCGGCCCGACGGATAAAATTGTTGCGCTTGTGACGCCGCCAAATAGCATCGTTACGACGTTAAGCAATACAGCACTAACCAATTCAAATCCTCTCGCTGTTTGACAGATAGCAGAATTCATCAAGTTTTCAGTAATCGCTTCAACCACCTTAGCTGCCTTGATGACTCCCATAATCCCAAATATGGACGCCACTAAGATTGCTGTGCCCATCATATTTTTGATGCCATCGGCCAAGAAACCAGATGCATGGTTACCTAAAGAGCCATCTGAGAAAAAGACTTGCTCAATACCGAACACACCCGAGGCAATTCCCAATATCACTCCAAATAAAAGAGCAGTGCTGGTGGCAACAAAAATATTTTGGGTTATACGAGCGACAACTAAAAGTACCGCGACCGGAATCAGCATAATCAGATTAAATGGAGAGACCTCACGTATAAAGGTGTCATAGCTCAGCGCATGCCCATTTGATAATAATAAATACGCAATAATCGTTATAATGGCCGCAACAACAGAGTATTTAAAACGCGAACGTACAACGCCACTTATATCAGATGTAAGGCCTGTCTTCTTGCTCACTTGCGTAGAAGCCGAGGCGATTGTTGTATCTGAGATAGGAGCTAAGTTGTCGCCAAATATGGCACCAGATGCAATAGCACCAGCCAGCAATGCACCATCCACTCCTATATCAACACCCGTTTGAAAAAATACTGGAAAAGCCGCAAACATGGTTCCGATAGAGGAACCTGTTGCCGTAGCTACGATACAAACAGCAATGAATGTAAACGCAACAAATCCGCCTTCAGAAAACCTAAAAGATTGCGCAAACCAAATCAGGCCATCAGTTAGACCACTTACCTTAATCATCTGAGAAAACATCCCGATAAGTAACAGCAGTAGTAGGATGGTAACGCTCTCCTTACTGGAAATCCCTCTTATAACGGACTCCCAAAATGCGTTTTTGTTTGATGCAAATAATCCAGTAATCATAAGACTGATAAATGCTGCCCCCGCCAAGACATGCATATCATATGTCTTGTAATGCGAGAAGAGAGCCATACAGGAAATAAAAAACAATCCTAACGGGAGCAAAGCAACCATTTTATTAGTAAAAATTGGTGCACTGCTCGCTACATTTGGCTTAGCGCTGTTTAAAGTTAACGATTCCATTTTTAACCCTCTCACATGCATTGAATAAATTATCATTGTCACGGAAGCAGCCGAAAATCATCCGAAGGCTTCCTTCGTAACCAGAACCATATTGACCGCCCGGATTCACCAGTACCTTTTGATCTTGCAGAATGAACTGGGTCAACTCTTCACCATCAGCCGTCACCTCACTCACATCTACCCAGTGCAAAATGCCACTTTCCGGCTTTTTACAGTTGACTCCAGGGATACTGTTAAAGATTTGCGCGACTTTATCTCGCCTTTGACCAAGGCGTACTTTCCGTTCTTCTATAATTGACTCATCTTTCAATGCAGCAATTGCACCAGCACAAGAGAGGTGAGACGGCGCACCGAGAATGTTGACGGCAGCACCATAATATTTGTCAATCAAGACATCGCTGGTGTACAAATAGCCTATACGCAGTCCGCTCAGGCCATACCCTTTAGACAACGAGCAAACAGTAATTGTCCGATCCAGCATGCCATCGAGAGACGCAGGTGCGATAAATTCAATCCCATCGAAAATGATGTCTTCAAATGCTTGGTCACATACTAAAATCAAGTCATTCTCAATCACGAACTCAGCAATCTCGCGAATAGAGTCAGGGCGATAAACCACGGAAGTTGGATTATTCGGATGGCAGATCACCAACATCTTTGTATTGGCCGTTAGGTTCCGTTCCAAATCTACTTTACGAATTTGATAATTATCTTCTTTAGAGGTTGGAACCTCGATAACGTTAGCCCCCATAAGAGCAACGTTTACTAAGTTATTCGGATAAGTGGGAGTTGGAGCCAGAACATCCACACCGGCTTCCAAAAAAGGATACATCGCATAAAACAGTCCCGAGTCTGAACCTGGTGTCACAATGATGTTTCGACTGGGGTCTAAGTCTAATCCCGTTTGGCGACCTATTTTTTTAGCAATCTCCACGCGAAGTTCTCTTGGCCCGATTGGCATAACATAGTGCGAAGAGACGCCTTCGTTTACGCTGTTCAAGAGAGCATTTTTGACACTCTCAGGCATTGCAGGATCTGGGAAATCCGGATCAGCCCAAGCTAAAATAGTGCCTCCGGACTCAATAATTTTTCCAGCCCCTTCACCAACATCAGCTTTGATGACAGTATCAAACAGCCCTCCGGAAACAGATGAGAAAGCATCAATCATATGATTTTTCATAACCCATCCTCGTAAACAGCAACTGCATCAATTTCAACGCACGCCCCTTTCGGCAAAGCACTTACCTCAACCACCGCTCGAGCAGGTGTATGCTCTCCAAAAAATGTTTGGTATACATCGTTGATTTCAGCAAAAGCAGAAAGATCTGTCGTAAAAATCTGAACCTTCATAACACTCTCTTTAGACAGCCCTTTGTCAGCCAGTATTGCTTGAATATTTATAAGACTTTGTTGGGTTTGAGTAGATACGCCTTCAACTAAACTTCCCTCCTTCGTCAATGGCAGTTGCCCTGAGACAAAAACAAAACCATTACTATATGTCGCTTGTGCATATGCACCTTCAGGCATGGGTGCTTCTACTGTGTTAATAAAATTCATACTGTTCCTATTGCGATTTTTTTATCTTGTTAATAATTTTTTATCATTTGATGGTAAATTTTTTTACCTAATGCTTTGAAGGTATCTGTACATTGTCGCATCAGACACTTTTAGCGTTTTGGCTACTTCACTAATTGCCCCCTTAAGAATAAACACACCTTTTCTGTCCAGTTCTCGTACCACATCCAACCGCTCTTCCTTCGTTAAATGATTTACATTAACGACCTTTCTATGTAGCACTTCGTCAATAACATTGATTGGTAAACTATCTACTGCAGGAACCAGTCGTTCATTAACCGGTGTACTCGCCCTTTCTGGTCTGGATGTGAGGCCCAACACAGATGAAACAGAATCATATAACTCTTGATACTTGGTCAGATCTTGATTAACGCACAATAATCCAAGTAGTTGCGTATCATCTTTGATAAAGAAAGTTGATGAATTAAAAACCTTGCCATCAGCAGAAACGCTTTTGTAAATCGATGTGTAATCTGATTTTAAATATTCCTTATCTTTCAGTACCCTGAGCACCAAATCTGTTGCAGAGTCTCCTTCTTGCCGGCCGCTAATGTGACCGTTACCAATAAATACAATCGAATGCTCTAAATCAACTAAATCATGTATCACGAATTCACAGTCCTGCATCTGCTGTGCCAAAAATGCCGCAATGCTTTTAAATAGATCTAACTTATTGTTCATATTGATTTTTCTTTAAACATGGTCATTAAATTATTAATTTTTTTATTTTTGATAAAAAATTATCATTGCATAATCATAGTGCATCACAAAGTAGTTCGCACAAAATAGACTCAAATTGATTTCAAGCAACCTAAACTGAATCTACACAGCATACATCTCGGAATACCCATTCAGCGACAAGCAAAAAATTAAGAGACACATGCACCATGCATATTCTGCTAGCAAAACTCTTACCAAACGGAAATCTAAAAAATCCTAGCTACTAGCTACTAGCTACTAGCTACTAGCTAGCGTCATAGAAAAATAGCGCACTATCTTCAAACATGTAAAAGTCAACGTTATTGGTCATTAATGACATGACACAAACGTACTTGGGTAGCGACATGACGACATACTGTGAATTGGCTTTGAAAATAGAACCGGGCTTGGATGTGAAACAAACCCTCTCACTGTTTGCTGTTGAGCAATTCAATGGCCGCGAGGCAGTGCCTATAGACTCAAATCAGTACAATGTCGATAACGGTTTAAATGACTTACGAGCGGTCCTGAAACCTAAAATTGGTTTAATCACATTTTGCTGTCGTTACAGCTAAGACGTGCCATGTGCCGAATCAAAAGTGCTCGCTTTCAGCCAGAAGTACGACTTAGCTACGGCTCGCTACGCGAGATAATCAACCCACTTATTTGTAGATACGTCTCTTTGTAGGCATTTTAGGCGGTATTTTGCGATAAAAACGCTGAAAGCCCCTGTGCATATAGCATTGGGGCGATTAGAGGGAAATTCGGGCTAAAAAGTTAACGGTTTAATTCCAACAGAAACGGAGAAAGTTAACTTTTTGACGCTGTAGACCGCATGGTTGCGTTCTCATTATTGAACAAAATTGGAATTGATCTGTTAACTTTTACCCCAAAAGCGAAACTTGATCAAAAAACACACTAAAAACCATAAAATGCAATAAAACATTTATTGAATTAGACAGGCTAACGCGGAGAGCAGCTTCTTCGCTTTAGCCTCCCCCTTAGTTCTATTAAGCCGATTCTCTTAACACCAATTTCGCTTTCAGCAGTATTTCATCGGGCAATTGAAAATTCTTTGTTCCCGCTAGGCTTAGTATTTTTTCAACACACAATTTACCGATACCCTCTACATCTTGCGCAACTGTCGTCAATGGAGGACACGTGAATTCACTCAAAGGTTGATTATCATGACCAGTAATCGGAATGCTTTGATGCTTCAAATCCGCACTCAGTAATCCTTCCGAAAACAGCGCCGACAACACCCCAAAGGCAATTCGATCGTTGGCACAAATGACACCGTTTTCATTGATCCGCTTCATACGAATCATTTTCAGTGCTTGCTCTTTTCCCCAACGCTCGAAGTCCCAGCATATCTCTGTATCGACCGGTAAAACATTAGGCTCTAAACCATGCTTGATCATGGTTCGCTTATAAGTGGACATCCTCTCATTCGCATTACTGTTCACGTCAGGCATAGGAAAGAATGCTGGTTTGCGTTCACTTTGAATCATGTAGTCTGTGATCAATTCAATACTCTGATCGTTATCATTTTGGACGCTGTATTTAACGCCTTCAAACGAGGCATCAAAAAACACAAATGGAAGCTCGTTCTGGATCCGTTGTAAACGACCTTCGATAGCTTTTATACCAGATGGCGCATAACAAATCCCAGCCACTTTAAGCGCTAGCAAGTTATCAATGGCACGCTCTTCGACGTCTGGCTGGCCATACGAACATTCAATCAGCACAGAGTACCCAAAAGACATGGCATGCAGCTCAATAGAACGAACAATAGCAGCATAAAGCGGATCCCCTAAAGAGGGGATCAAGACACCTATGATCTTCGTTTCTTTGCGCATTAACATCGAAGCGAGCATGTTGGGGCGATAATCCACCTTTTCCAGCATTGCCTCAATCTTCTGTCTGGAACGAACGCCTACCGCTTCTGGGTTTTCAAAGTATTTAGAAGCCGTTGGACGAGAGACTCCAGCTAAGCCTGCAAACTCTTCCATGGTATTAACTTTTTTCAATAGGACTCCCCAACACACATGCGTAAATAAGTGAGGATTGTTACACAGCTAAGCGGCTGCGCCAAACTGCTTACAAGCTCGCGCGTATTTACCTAGTTCTAACCGAATATAGTCATGCAACAGTCGTTTAGGACAAACCGCTAGATGTTTCTCCCGTACCTGATTGTACAAAGATGGCATGAATTGACTCACTAAAGGATAAGGAGGTGGATTGCTCGACAAGTTTTCAATCAATTGATCAAGACTTTCCTCAATCGCATCGTAGTTCCAATAATAGCGTGAACGGTCACTGAAACTGTATTGGCGAGCAAACCTTAAGGACTCCGAGTCACCGTGATAATAGTCTTCCCAGTATTTTGGGCTATTTACCATTGTTGACTCAATCACTTGTCGAATGTTGGAACGCTGATCAGGTTTGATCCAAGCCTCTTCAATATGGCTTAAAGCAAAAACAGCCTCTCGAAATGCAAACGTTAACCCCGGCCCAACTTTGAGAATGGCGAAATGATCCTTAACCAATTCAGACAAACAGGTTTCTGTTTGATAATCCGTTGAATGTGCTTCGAACACCATATCAGGAAATTGATGAATCGCAGACTTTAATTCCAAGGCCTTGTTTGGTTGATACTCAATCACAGTCGCATGGTCGAACTCCACTCCTGGCTGAACCACCACACCTATAACTCTTTCAAAAGCTGATCCAATCCCTAAATCAGCAAACAATGTCTGATGTGTCGCGACGGTTTCACTCAGGTCGATCGTGCTGGTCACGGCCAACTCTTCCAAATCTTCTTGAGCGCCACCCGGTACCGGCACCTCTGTCCCGATGATGTAATGGGGCTTAACATTGACAACGACTGACTCGGCAGCCTTGCACATCTGCGCTGCACGTTCCGCAATGACTTCTGGCGGAAGCGGCACTGGGTCATCCGCACAAGACATACTGGCATCTAAATGAATCTTACTAAACCCTGCAGCCACATAGTCTTGGACTAAGGTCATTGCCTTGGTCATCGCCTCATCCGCCGTTAACTTACGCCAAGGATTCGGACCTAAATGATCACCGCCTAAAATCACGTTAGTCATATCAAAAGACAATGTATTAGCGATGTTCTCAATGTAATCAACAAAATCAGCAGGTGTCATGCCAGTGTAGCCACCTTCTTGGTTCACCTGATTACAGGTCGCTTCAATCAACAACTCGGAACCATTTTCATGAGCTTCCAGCATGGCTGCCTCTAAGACATATCGATTAGCAGAGCAAACAGAGTAGATACCTCTCCCTTTACCCTCTCGATTTGCCAGTACTACTTGTTTAAGTGTTTGTGAATTAGGCATGCTCTACTTCCTCCTGCGTGTGCCAATTAGATATAAAGACATCCAGTTCGCCTTCTCTGGCAGCGCCCTCCATCGGCCCCATAGAACTCACGGCCAAAGCGCCTGCCGCATTGGCTAACTGAAGTGAACGTTCAGGGGGATAACCCAGCACACGGCACGCCACAAACGTTCCGCCAAAAGTATCTCCGGCTCCCGTTGCATCCACTTCTTTTACGGAGAAAGAAGGCTTGGAAATAACATTGTTGCGATCAAAATAATCACACCCTTGCTGCCCTTTTTTCAGAACAACTTCCCGTACTCCTATGACCCAAAGTGCTTTAAGAGCCGATTCCACAGATTCTGTGTTTGTTAACGCCAGTAGCTCATCGCCACTTGGCATGAAGATGTCGGTTTTACTCAGTACTTCATTAAAAAAGCCCACTACAACTGGATCTTTCAAAAGCTCTTTGCGCACATTAGGATCGAAAGAGATTAAGCCCCCGCCTTCTTTGACCAGTGCAATAGCACTACGTACAAGTCCAATCATATCTGGGGTGTTAATGGACGAACCCATAATATGGAACACAGAGCAATTCTGTAGCGCCATAATTGCTGCGCTATTCAAACGACACAGAGACGCTGCACTGTGTTGAATATTAAAGATAAAATCTCGGTTTCCATCTTGGTGATAGGTCACAAATGCTGTACCGGTAGGACGATCTTCATGAGTCTCTATCAATCTGCAATCCACGCCACTTTCTTCTAAGCGAGTTAGACAAACCTTGCCGAAATCATCCTTACCAACACATCCAATCATGGTGGCAGGAACCCCCATTTTGGCGACCTGATTAATAAAAATCGCAGGGGCTCCGCTTGGAAACGGTCCAAGGAACTCCCCAGCTTTAGTAAAGGTCTGGCCAATGTTCTTAGCCATCACCTCCACTAATATTTCTCCTAACGTCAAAACTTCTTTCATATCATCACCCGACGACTTAGCTCATCCAGTTACCGCCACACACATTAAGTGTCTGGGCGACGATGTATTCGCTGTCTTCTGAGGCTAGGAATACCGCAGCTCCGGTAAGATCCTCAGGATGCCCCATGCGGCCATAAGGCACCGCTTCACCTACCATCTTGCGTTTCTGACCAATTTCTAGGCCTTCGTACTTAGCAAACAATGCGTCTACGTTGTCCCACATTGGCGTATCCACCACGCCTGGGGCAATCGCATTGACATTGATACCTTGTCGAGCTAACGACAGCCCTGCGGATTGAGTCAGACTGATCACCGCAGCTTTACTTGCGCAGTAGGTAGCGACAAGAGGCTCGCCTCGGCGACCCGCTTGAGAAGAGAAGTTGATAATGCGACCTTTGGTGCCTTGGGAAATCATTTGCTTGGCAACATCTTGCAACGTGAACATCAAGCCCTTGACATTTACATTGAAGACAAAATCAAAGTCTGACTCTGTCACATCCAATAATGGCCCCATGTTAAAGACAGCAGCGTTATTGACCAAAATGTCGATCTGCCCAAACGCTTCAACGGTTTTCTGAATCATTTCCTGACGCGATTCTGATTTAGTAATGTCCACAGCAATAGCAATACATAGCCCGCCTAACTCTTCGGCAGTTGCTTGAGCTTTTGCTTCATTGATGTCGGCAACAACAACCCGAGCCCCTTCAGCTAAGTAGCGCTTTGCAATCGCTTTACCGATACCGTCAGCACTACCTGTAACAATGGCAACTTTGTTCTGTAATTTCATGGTTATCTCTCTTATTTTTTAAAAGTCTGTTTAGTTGTTTAAAATCAGTATTTAGTCCGCTATACGGACGCCTTGCTCATCAAATAAATGGATCATATTGGCCTGTGGGTTTAAGAAAATTCGGTCTCCATTTTTAAAGCCGACTTCACCACTTTGGCGCACAGTGATAGCTCCCATCTCAGTATCGATGTAAAAATAGGTATCTGAGCCTAAGTGCTCTCCCAGAACAACAGTCCCCTCCCATTCACCTTGGTCTGCTGAAACATCAATATGCTCAGGACGAATACCTAACGTTGTAGCGCCCTGTTTAGCAGCCACATCTCCCGTAACAAAATTCATTTTCGGACTTCCAATAAAGCCTGCCACGAACATATTTTTTGGTGTTCGATACAGCTCTACAGGCGTTCCAACCTGCTCAATGTTTCCTGCATTGAATACAACAATCTTGTCAGCCATAGTCATCGCTTCTACCTGATCATGGGTTACATAGATCATGGTGCTTTTCAGCTTTTGATGGAGCTCAGATATCTCAAGGCGCATGGTCACTCGAAGCGCCGCATCAAGATTAGAAAGCGGTTCATCAAACAAAAACGCTGAAGGTTGGCGGACAATAGCTCGACCGATTGCAACACGTTGGCGTTGCCCCCCTGATAACTGTCCAGGTTTTCGATCGAGATACTGTGTGAGATTTAATGTTTCGGCTGCCGCTTTGACTTTCTCTTCAATGTTTGCAGCAGACATGCCCGCCATTTTCAAAGGAAAGCCCATATTCTTTTCGACCGTCATATGGGGGTACAGGGCGTAGCTCTGGAACACCATTGCCAAACCTCGATCTGAAGGTGACATATTCGTGGCCTCTTTCTCATCGATCATAATGTGTCCACTACTGGTATCTTCTAAACCAGCGATGAGGCGTAATAACGTCGATTTACCACAGCCAGATGGACCAACGAATACAACAAATTCACCATCGTTAATTTCTAGATTCAACGGAGGAATAACATTTACGTCGTTAAAGGATTTAGTGACGTCTTTAAGTACAATCTTGCCCATTTTTTAATTCCTAAAATTATTTTACTGCGCCAAAAGTAAGGCCACGAACGAGTTGCTTCTGACTGAACCACCCCAAAATTAAGATTGGCGCAATGGCCATAATGGAAGCCGCAGACAATTTGGCGTAAAACAAGCCTTCGGGGCTTGAGTAGCTCGCAATGAATGCAGTGAGAGGTGCCGCATTAGCGCCCGTTAAATTGAGGGTCCAAAAAGACTCGTTCCACGACAGGATCACGTTCAGCAAAAGCGTTGATGCAATACCTGGAACGGCCATCGGTACCAATACATACAAAATCTCGTTTTTAAGATTCGCACCATCCATTCTGGCAGCCTCTAAAATCTCACCCGGAATCTCTTTTAAGTAGGTAAACAACATCCAAATTACGATGGGTAAATTCATCAGCATGAGAATCGTGACGAGAGCAATACGACTATCCAAAAGACCAAAGTCTTTGCACAACAAATAGATAGGGATCAATACACCTACCGCCGGCATCATCTTGGTTGAAAGCATCCACATCAAAATATCCTTGGTACGACGACCTGGAACGAAAGCCATAGACCAAGCAGCTGGAATTGCAATCACTAGGGCCAGTAAAGTTGAGCCAATAGCGATAACAACTGAGTTCCAAAAGTGATGAAAATAGTCTGACCGCTCTTGAACAATAAAGTAGTTTTCAATGGTCCAATCGAAACTGAAAAACTTAGGTGGTGATGCAATCGCTTCAATTTCAGTTTTAAAGCTAGTAAGCAGTGTCCATATGATTGGAAAGGACAAAGTGAGCGCAACACACCACGCTGCCAGCGTTACCAACACTCGATATCGATTTGTGACTTGACGTGCCATTTATGCCTCCAGATTCTTGCCAATAATGCGGATTAAGAAAAACGCTACGATGTTGGCAAGAATGACCGCCACAATCCCCCCAGCAGCCCCCGCTCCTACATCAAATTGCAACAACGAACGCACATAGACCAAGAAGGTTAAGTTGGTGGAAGCCACCCCTGGGCCACCGCCAGTCGTAACCAGAAGCTCAGCAAAAATACCCAACAAAAAAATCGTTTGAATCAGGACAACAACCGTCATAGCGCGAGTCAAATGCGGTACCACGATGTAGATGAAACGTTGGAACTTACTGGCACCATCAATCTGAGATGCCTCAATCTGATCGGAATCCAAGCTTTGCAGGGAGGTAATGAAAATCAACGCAGCAAAAGGAAGCCATTGCCAAGCGACAATTACAATCACTGAAAATAACGGCGCGTGAGCTAAGAAATCAAAAGGCGGGAACCCGAATAGCTTAGCAACATAAGCAAACAAGCCATTCACTGGGTTAAAAAACATATTTTTCCAGACCAATGCAGAAACAGTTGGCATGACGAAAAATGGTGAAATAACCAATATACGAGCAATACCCTTACCAAAAATGGGTTGCTCTAGCAGCAACGCTAACAGTACGCCTCCTACTACTGTGGTGATCAATACACCACCTACAAGGATTAACGTATTAAGGACGGAAACACCAAATGCTGGATCTTTAAAAAACCAGTAGTAGTTTTCAAACCCGACAAATGGCGTGGCTCCAGGCATTAAAAGGTTATAGCGCAAGGTCGAAAAGTAGAGGGTCATTCCTAATGGGATGACCATCCAAGCCAGCAAAAGCAAAACCGACGGGGTCAGCATAACCTTCGCTGCTCTTCGAGAGTGTAGCGTTGACATAGCAAAAATCTCTGATTCGATTGAAGGAACGAGCAAGCATGGCTTGCTCGTTATGGAAATGATTTATCTAATAAATCGTTGTACTTATTTGATATAACCCGAACGGGTCATTTCTTGACGCGCGTAGTTCTGAGAAGCTTTTAACACCTCAGATGGCGACATTGTGCCAGCTAGTGACGCTGAGACCATTTGCCCCACATATGTTCCAATTCCTTGAAACTCAGGAATTGCCACAAACTGAACACCAGTATATGGAACTGGCTTAGCAGACGGATTTGCAGGGTCGGCGCTCAGAATTTGTTTTTGAACCGTCTTAGCAAACGGTGCAGCTTTTATGTAATCAGAATTAGCATAAGTGGATTTGCGCGTTCCTGGAGGTGCAGCAACCCAGCCTTTCTCCTCACCCACAAGATTGACGTACTCCTCGGACGTAGCCCAAGCTAGGAAGTCTTTTGCGACGTCTTCATTTTTAGAAGACTTAGGAACAGATAATGCCCAAGCCCAGAACCAACCATTACCTTTTTCGCTTACTTCTGAAGGCGCTGCAGCGAAGCCAGTGACATCGGCCACGCTGGATTCTTTAGGGTTGTAGATGTAACCCGCAGCAGAGGTAGCATCAACCCAAATGGCACACTTACCGGATGCAAACATCGCTCGGTTTTCGTTGTGACCATTATTAGGTGTACCCGGTGCCCCATACTTCTGCACGATATCCGTGTAGAAAGTCAGAGCATTAAGCCATTCTGGAGAATCCAGCTCTGGTTTCCAGTTCATGTCGAACCAACGACCACCGAAAGCGTTAACCATAGTGCCGAATACCGCCATGTTATCGCCCCAGCCGGCTTTACCGCGTAAACAAATGCCATATTGCTCTTGATCTGGTTTGTGTAGCTTAGCCGCAAATTCTTCAATTTGGGTCCACGTAGGATTAACAGGCATAGTCAAGCCTGCTGCTTTAAATAGATCTTTACGATAGAAAGTGAATGAACTCTCCGCATAAAACGGAACAGCATATAGATGACCGTCCGCTGTCAAACCATTGCGAACAGTAGGAAAAATATCGTCGTAGTTGTAAGAACTATCGAAATCATCCAATGACACCAACCAGTTATTCTTACCCCAAAGTGGCGCCTCGTATGCACCAATTGTGATGATGTCGTATGTGCCACCATTCGTCGCAATGTCTGTTGTAACACGTTGGCGTAATACGTTTTCTTCCAGAATCACCCAATTAAGTTTATTACCGGTTTTCTTTTCCCATTTGGGTGATAACTCTTGCATGATGATCATGTCAGCGTTGTTCACCGTAGCAATCGTTAAGGTCTCAGCTTGCAGCGTTCCTGCACCTGCCCCTGCTAGAACACTAAGTGCTAATGCAGTCATTCCTGAGCTTTTTGTGAGCTTTTGAAACATGGAGCTACCTCTAAATTATTTTAATTGTAAGTGGTTGAAGTCAGGCTTCAGAGATAAAGCTAATCCACAAAAACACACGAGTCAATTATTTTTTTACTTGAGTAAAAAATGTTGGATAAATTATGCTAGGTAGTACATTGGTCCTTATCAAAAAACGACAACAAATATAAAAAGGATAGTGATTATGAAGGCCATCGTTTTCGAAGCTAAAAATTCAAGCCATCTCGTAAATATCAATCAATCTTCCACCTTAAAGGAAGGTGAAGCACTGGTTAAAACCTCTGCATGCGGCCTGTGCCATACAGATATTGAAATCCTGAAAGGAAACTATGGAGAAGACGCATACCCAGTCGTACCAGGGCATGAATACTCTGGCGTTGTCGTGGAAGTAAACGCTAAAAGCGATCGAGTAAAAGTAGGGAACCAAGTCATTGTTGATCCAAACATAGCCTGCGGTGCGTGTCGATCATGCGAACAAGGATTGACCAATCTTTGTGAAAATTTAGAGGCTTATGGGGTGACTCAAAATGGTGGTTTTGGTGAATACAGCATCGTTAAAGTAGAAAATCTTCATCCCATTGAAAACCTAGATATGAAAGTCGCTGCTCTTGCAGAACCGATGGCCTGCGTATTAAACGCTTTAGGCGTTGCAAACCTTTCTAAGACACAGAACGCCTTGATATACGGCGCGGGTCCAATGGGGTTAATGCTTGGCATTGCTCTATTCGCGAGGGGGATTACAGATGTGACGGTTGTCGACATCAATCAGGAAAGAGCATCATTCGCATCAAAGCTTGGGTTTACAGCAGTTTGTGAAAGTAATGAATTACAGACCTATGACTTAACCGTTGATGCTACAGGCATATCTGCGGTTGCAGAGTCATTGATTTCATTTACAAACAGTGGCGGGAACATCATTTTCTATGGTGTATGCCCAAAAGATGCCAAAATTAACCTCTCACCTTTTGAAATTTTCCGTCGCCAGATAACGATCCTTGGCTCTCACTCACTCAATAAAAACATTCCTGAGGCCATTGATGTTCTCAAACATCAAGAGACCAAACTGAAACAACTCATCACTGAAGTGAATTCATTGAATGAAGTAAATGACACTATAACTGGCACCAGTAAAACCGGAATGAAACTACAAATGGTCTACCTCTAAGCAACCAGCCTGATTCCAGGCTTTCTTTAAATAAAATGCCGATCAATCAACTGACCCCCAGTAATTGGAATGTCCAACTATTGGGGGTCATTCCAAGTAACACAGGCTTCAGCAAGCTTATTATCAAGCCAACTTAAGAGCTATTTCTTCGCAAATCTCTCATTTCATCAACGGATTTCTAAAGCTTTCGATTGCTTTTTCAATGATTTCTTCTGCTTGCGAAGTGACGTCGCGATCGGTCGGTGCAACCAATACTTGAGATAACCAAGTAGTGATTATTTCCTTCCTCTCTTGAAACACCTCTGAGCTTCCTGCTTTTTGCTTTTTGCTTTTTGCTTAAGAAATGATTGCCAAGATTTCTTAAGCTTCTCATCTCCATTACATCGGTAATTCTCCCTTTTTTAACTCAGTTCAAAAGTAGAGGTTAAGCAGCCATTAGAGGTGGCTTACCTCCGTTGGCAGTATGCGGCCTTTCATAATTGTAAAACCACAGCCATTCTGTTGCATAGTCTTGGACTTCTTCAAGCGTATCAAATAGATGTTTGCTGACCCATCCATATCTCGCCGTTCGATTGTAACGCTCCATATACGCATTTTGTTGAGGGTTACCTGGCTGAATATAGTCTATTCTGATGCCTTTCTTTTTTGCCCATTTAACGAACTCATGGCTAATGAACTCCGGACCGTTATCACAGCGAAGTGCTATAGGCTTCTTTCGCCACTCCAGTAGTTGATCCAGAACCCGAATCACTCTTTGTGACGGCAAGGAGAAGCCTGCTTCCATGGTCAATCCCTCACGTTTATAGTCGTCGATCACATTAAACAGACGGTACTTTCGTCCATCTGCCAGTTGGTCATGCATAAAGTCCATCGACCAGACTTGGTTCGTCTTTGTCGGTTCTTTTAGTGGTTCCGGTGCATTTCGCTTAAGCCGTCGTCTTGGGCGAATGCGTAGGTTCAGAGCCGACTCACAGTAGATGCGATAAATGCGCTTATGATTCCAAGAGTGGCCCTTTGTATTGCGTAAGTAGTTGAAACACTGCCCAAAGCCCCAATCCGATTGCTCTACGGTCAGATTGACCAGTAGCTTTGCAATCTGTGTGTTTTCATCGCTGTTTTGGCTCTGATAACGATAGCAGGTTTCACTAATCGAAAAAGCCGAGCACGCCAAACGAATGCTCACCACCCTAGTTGCTACAGCATCCAAAGCCATCATTCTTCGCTCAGATGGCTTTACCACTTCTTTGCCATGGCTTACTGAATGATCTCAGCTTTTAAGCGTTCCTCAGCATACATCTTTTTAAGACGACGGTTTTCTTCTTCAAGCTCTTTCATTCGAGCCATTAGTGATGCATCCATACCACCGTATTTTGCTCGCCATTTGTAGAATGAAGCCGCACTCATTCCGTGCTCCCGACATAGTTCAGGAATCGGTGTGCCAGCTTCCGCTTGCTTCAAAATCGCCATGATCTGGCTATCGGTATAACGTGACTTTTTCATGCAGAACCTCCTGCGTTTAGATTACGAGAAAATTCTACTTTTGACTGCTGTTAATTTTCGGGGGATTACCCATCTAGCACATGAAAGAGCATGATTGTAAATGCTGTTACTGCCGCCTTCTGATGATGGAATCAAATGATCTAGGTGGCCAGTGCGTGAACCACGGTTAATTGATATTCCACAGTAAGCACAACGTGACTCAAAATATTCCCAAAGCTGATCGACTTCACTTTTCGAAGGGTACGGATCAATGATTGAGACAAGACTTCTGCGAATCTTGTTCTTTGCCATCGACGGTGTGTGTTTAGGCATAGCTCCTCACATAGTGCGATTTATGATTTCGGAATCATCATTAGCGCTTCTATTCGTTCATCATCTTCGACCTCTGCGCCAATGTATGTTTTAGCAATAAAGGCTGATACTGCTGGTCCAGAGTGAATTCTCTTTATTCTTTCTTTGGCTGCGTACACAGGCTTGAGACGAGAGTAAACATCTTCCCACCAATCCTTACCATACTTCCTGATAAGGCTATCTTTTATCCTGTACATTCTCTTCTTACTATTCTGACTTTCATCAGAAGCAATCAGGCTAGCCCATATCATCCTCTTATGAAGATAATTTGGTATCCAACTTGTCTGTTCTAGTTCTTTAACAATATCTGGGTGTAAATAGAGCTTGCTCTGGCAAATCATCCTATGCACCCATAGAGGTTGCGCTCTTTCATAGGCTTCCGCTGCTTCAGATCTAGAAAGGCCTTTACATGGTCTTTCCATGTTTCTAGCGTATCAATTTCACTTAACCTGATAGATAGTTGTTCCATAGTCTGCTCGCAGTGTATGCCCTACTCAACAATCAGCTCTGTTTCAAATGCTCTATAAATACTTCCAATTAGTTTTGCTAACGATGATATATCATTTTTATTCACATCAATTTTCGCCAAATCAATGAACGGAATAGTTATTGAAACGTTGTAACCAAAAGAAATATTAAACAATGATCTATTTGATTTGATTATTTTTTCCGACCAATTGCACTCAGATTTCCAATCAGAATTAATATACTCATCTAGCAGTTTCTCTGTGAGGGGCCAATCTTCTCTATATACTCGGCCAGTTTGATTATAAAAATTATCTCTAGTAAATAGATTTTTATTGAAATCTTCATCTCTAAGCCAGAGCCCTGTTATATATTGCTGCCCCATAAACTTTATATGATACCCAATAGTCACGGGATAATTTTTATTTCCAATAGTTAGTTCTTTATTAAATTTAGGTTCTTTATGGAAAATATAATACCCCTGACTTTTAGTATTGCCTGGGTATATTTCAACACATAAATCTCCTTTATTTTCATCTATGTAAAATAGGAGTTCATTAGCCCACCCTTTTGTGAAGTCAGTACCTGATCTATCGTTATAAGTTAACTTACTTACAACCGGATCATTATTACAAAACTCACTTAACGCAGACTCAATTCTTGAATAAATCGATTTTGAATTGACATTCCTCAATGAACCAATAGGGGTCTCTGGTAACCAATTATAATTATGATCTCTGACTAAACCTATAAAATCATTAAGAAAACGATTGTTATTGCCAACCGTTTTTTCAAAACTAGCTACTTTTACTGCAATCGCCATTAACTTCTTCCAGTTCAAATCAAACGATTCAATTTCATTTCGGCAATCGCTAATGTCTCTATTTTGATTTTTGAATATATTAAAAATTTGGTTGTATAGCTGTTGTGTACAATCAATATTGTCCCGCTTAGTCTCAAAAACAATCAATATATTATTTACAGTCACCACTAGATCACAAATAGGATCATAGTCAGTATTATCCGTTTGTGACCAGAAATCAGACATCTCATATTCACTTATAGAAACAGCATAAGCCTTATCGAATTCCGATATTTGGCTTGACTTTTTCTGTATCTCTATTTGAACATTTGATTCACCTTCAAAATCTTCAAATATCTGATCAAAAATTACTGGTGTTAAAATAGTCTTTAGAATTTCGTGGCAAAACAAGGCGTCTTCTTGTAAGCATATTGCAAGCGACCTGGTTAGATCATTTTCTAATTGATAGGTTCTATTCTCTTTTGCATAAGTAGTAAAAATATTTAGATGCTTATTCATTTTTATATTCCTTTAACTCTTACTTTATATTTAAGCTTTCTAGCAAGCACCTTTAAGAACGCCTCTTCCTATTTTTATGTAGTATATTCTCTTAAATGCGTTTTCATAATCAACTCTGGTTATCGCAGATATAAAAGGAAGCTTTCCCATGAAACTCAATAAACGATCTCCCTTTCCATATCTTTCATGGCACGAACCACATCGTGCAGCTGCTCTATTCGCTCAGCCACGATATGTTGGTGATCGTCTGGAATATTTGAAATATCTTCGAGTGTGATGGATTCAAGAACTTGAAGTAATGAGGTAACGAGTTGCTGCTGATTCATATGTTCTTCCATGAACTTTTATTGAACTACCAATATCACGCACTACTAATTTAATGTCAAACTGAACTTATTTAGATCATGATCCTTAAGAGAAACCAATTCAATGACCCTACTTTGAATCGCCACTAGTTCAGTAGACGCCTTTAAATGACTATCTACTCTCATGACTTATGATTTTCAGAGGTTATCGATACAAACCTCGACCTCTTCGGAGTGTTTGCGAAACTTAACGATCTCCTCGAGCACTAAGTCATCAAGTTGATCCATTCGTAAATCGTAATGAGTTGATGGCACTTTGAATGTACTAGAAAACTTCCCCGCTTCGTCTCTCACAAGCACCCCACCGGCTTCTTTAATCAAATCTCTAGCCTTATTCATTAGCTCTGCGCGACGCTTTAAACCTTCAGTTGTTTCTGAATCTAAGCCAAGCACATCGAAGCTACTTTTAAAACTAATCGAGTTCATTGCCCGTACCCTCTAAAGATCAATATAAGTTAATCCATTTTAGAATAGTAAGCTCTATTGCGCACCTTTGCAGAGTGGTAATACCAAGATCTGACGGTAACATGTACAAGCTGTCATTATTGGTCTTTAATGACATGACACAAACGTACTTGGGTAGCGACATGACGACATACTGTGAACTGGCTTTGAAAATAGAACCGGGATTGGATGTGGAACAAACTCTCTCACTGTTTGCTGTTGAGCAAGATAACGGTCGTGAAGCGGTTGATCAACTCATCCAGAGGTCTACGCTGAGGACAGATGCTAAGGCTTCATAGACCATTGAGGCCTGATGCCCTGTGAGGCTGAGAATACGGTGCCCTTTCCGCTATAACCTGTCATCCACCAAACAGGAGTAACGCATTCAGGCAGTATTCATCAGCCACGCTCAAGCTTACGGACAACCCCAGTCACCACACCGAAAATCTCCAACTGGGATTCTTCTGTGATCTCAATCGGACGATAGGCTTTGTTTTTCGGACGGAGTAAGACATGAGGTTTTAATTCAAGGGTTTTGACCGTCATCTCACCATGCAGACACGCAATCACAATGTCACCATGGCGAGCCGTTAATGAGCGATCCACCACCAAGATATATCCTGAATGAATCCCCGCTTCCACCATAGAATCCCCTTGAGCGCGAACAAAAAAGGTCGCACTCGGGTGCTGAATGCACAGCTCGTTCAAGTCTAACGTACGCTCCACAAAGTCCTGAGCTGGAGACGGAAACCCAGCCGACACAGACTCAACATAGAGTGGGATATTTAACTTATTAGCTGAAAGAAAAGCGGCCGATTCAGCAGAGCCAAGATAAGTGACCTTCATAATGCGCAAAACCCATATACTGTATATTTATACAGTATAGTTTTGACAAGGGATTGTGACAACAGGTTTTGGGGGCTGTAGGCTCGGCACACAAGCCTGCCGACTCGATAGGTCAAGCTGGATTGAGGATTGAATGAAGCATGGATTACATTAGGATAAGAAATTTAAAAAATAGCATAATATGTGTCTGGGGAATACGTATGGAGTCAGTGCTCTATTTGAGCTCTATTTGAGCTCTATTTTCATCTGACCCCAATTGTTTTGGCTCAGCCGCTAAGTCCTCTGCCTGCTCTTTCTCTCCACCCTCGTGATCAAACCGCGCTTTGGCGTCACTTTCAGGGGTACGACCTTTTGCCATCTGCGCGAGGGTTTCCCCAAATTTCTTATGCATATCCGATAGATTGATGCGCTGCTGCGGTAAATTTGGCCCTGCCATGGCAGGTTGTACAGACGATAAATCAAGCTCTAACTTGCTTGAGTAAGTTGCGGCTGGCGTGTCGGCATCATGCCAAAGCCCTTGCTTCTTGGCATATTGTTCAACCAGCTTGATTTGAGATTCATCGCGACCGGACAGTCGCAAGTAATCAATCGCCATTTGGTCTATTGGAAAGATGCCACACGTCGCCCCATATTCCGGCGCCATATTGGCAATGGTGGCACGATCGGCAAGCGGCATGTTGTGTAAGCCTTCACCGAAGAACTCAACGAACTTACCCACCACTCCGTGGGAACGCAGCATTTCAACCACACGCAGTACCAGATCGGTGGCGGTCACGCCTTCCGTTAATTTCCCGGTCAGCTCGAACCCAACCACTTGGGGAATCAGCATTGAGGAAGGTTGACCCAGCATGGCCGCTTCCGCTTCGATGCCGCCCCCCCCCCAACCAAGCACACCAATACCATTAATCATGGTCGTATGACTGTCGGTACCAAACACGGTATCAGGGTAAGCCGTTAGCTCGCCGTCGACCTCAGAGGCCATCACCACGCGAGCGAGGTACTCTAGGTTGACCTGATGCACAATACCCGTTGCAGGCGGCACCACAACGAAGTTTTTAAAGGCATTACTACCCCAATTCAAAAACTCATAACGCTCTTGGTTACGTTTAAATTCGATTTTTTCGTTTAAATCCAGCGAGTCTTCACGGCCATAAGCATCGACCTGTACAGAGTGATCAACCACCAGCTCACTTGGGATAAAGGGATTGATTTGCTCCGCTTTACCGCCAAGCTTCACCACCGCATCCCGCATCGCAGCCAGATCCACCACCGATGGCACACCAGTAAAATCTTGTAATACCACACGCGCTGGCATAAACGCAATCTCTTTTGAGGCTTCAGCCCCCGCATCCCAATTGGCCACCGCCTCGATATGGTTTTTACCTACCGACTGACCACCGTCTTCATTACGCAATAGGTTTTCTAAGACGATTTTCATGCTGTATGGCAATCGACTGATGTTCTCATAGGTGTCGGTCAATTTTGGCAAACTGTAGTAGGCATGCGCTTTACCATCAACCGAGATCGTATCTTTTACATTAAACGTATCACTCATGGTAGCTTCCTTATCTTGGTTACTGGACCTAAACATAGACAATACAGCGCCTATGCAGAGGACGGGTGCTAAAAAGATAATGATTGCATAAGGTATCAAAACCGTTTTGCTCTGATACCTTAAGGTAAATCGTGTAAGAGACAGGATATCAACCCTTATAGAAAAGTAGACAGGTAGATCATCGCTTACTCATTCTTTCCTTCACCATAACAAACCTATGATTTTTTGTTAAAGCCTCTAGTAAAGAGCAGGAATCAAAAAGAAGCCTCTATTGGAGTCAGATGAAATTGAAATACCGAGCAATCTAAATTGTGTTTTAAAGCGTACCTGTATGGGGTGTAACTTCTTTTGCTGTCTTCTTTAACAATAAATGGCTTCAAAAAATCACGTAAAAGAAGAGCTCTAAAAAATGAGGTGTCAATTAGCCTTCACTTAAAAGCCATTCAAAAAAACACAAGGATCAACTATGGACGTTACACAGATTATTTTAGACGATCATGCCGAACAGCGCCGACTGTTTGCCGCGATTAGCGAAATTGACCCAAGCGAAACCGACGCACTGGCCGCAGTGTGGGGGCGCTTAAAAGATTTGCTAGATACTCATGCCGAAGCCGAAGAACGTTTTTTCTACCCTGACTTATTGAAAACTGGGACTGGCGCAGCCGATGCCGATGATGCAGAAGACGAAACGCGCGACGCCATTGGCGATCACAATGACATTCGGGATACAGGTGAAAAGGTACAGAACTATGAAGTAGGGTCACCAGATTGGTTTTCAGCCGTCGCAGACTGCGAAGTAGCCAATAGCGATCACATGGGCGAAGAAGAGCGCCAATGCCTCGTGGATTTCCGTCAGCGCAACTCTCTTGAAGTACGCCATAAACTGGGTGTCCAATTCCTTGAGTTTCAAAGTAATCATCTAACCGGCGTGGCTGTCAAAAACAAAGATGTTGACGACTACGTCGAGGAACCTGTGCAAACAGTGAAACAGTCATAACACCGATCAACCATCTAACGACTAGTTCGATGGTAGGCCACCCCAGCACTCAAGCATGATGGGGTACAGCAGCAAAGATCACTTGCTAATCTTTAGTAATCTTTAGAGTCAAATGAACACAGTGTTTAATGCTCATCTGACCCTAATGGTTCCTATGATTTTTTGTTAAAGCCTCTAGTAAAGAGCAGGAATCAAAAAGATGGGAAGTGTGTAAGCCGAACTGGGGCAAGTACTCTTGAGTGAAAAAAGAGTCGTAAAGATTCAGCTCGGGAAACAGTCAGGTGAGGATTTGAAAGCAGTCTATTGTAACCCAGAGTGGTTACCTAAATGGCTCAAACACAGATCGCGCCAGAGCAAGTTAATAATTAGGTTCAGAACTAAAAATATCTAGAATAGATTTTTTGGTCGACTCATAATTTTAACAATCTGAAATCACGTACGGTACGGTACATCCTAATGATTACGTTTAACACCGCATTAAGTAGTGAGCAACATACTAAGTAACCTAACCATTGTGAAGTACACACTAAATGCAGAGCAAACTGAGAATGCAGAGCGTTGCTAATCTGCCTTAAACGCTTTTTTATGCGTATTTTTCCGCGAACATCTGTTTATAGGATTTAGTCTGCAATGCTGATTCTGTTAACCCAAACTTACTAGCTAGGGTTTCAAGTTCTGATTTATAAGCACTTAACATCGATTCATCATCTGTCATGATGGCGAACTCAGCAAAGTCGCCAATGTCATCCAAAGTATCAACCGTGATATGAAACTTACCGATAAAATAGATACTTCGAGTTTTGGTCGCTTTCAATGTAATTTCATACCCCATCGTTTCAAGCATACTTTTAGCACTTTCCGCATCAGTAATATTAGTCGCTTCACACCGGTCACCTTCTGGGCCTTTAACAATCCAAAGCTTTATACCTGATGGATTCATAGTACGAATACAGACGCTCTTATTCTGACTGTACAATGATTTATTAGGTGTATCAAAATAACAGTCGGATTCTAAATTATCCTCAAGCATGATTTCATGGGGTATATGTTTCAAAACATTCAAAAAATTAGTCTTCGACTCAATGCGGTACTTAAGCTCTACCTCATATTTGCCTTGAAAATGCTCATCGCTCATTTTGTAATCCAATTTTAAAATGAGAACTTTAACATAAGCATGATTAGCTAAACATGGCCGTACGCATAGCGCCTCAATAACCGGCGCAGCTTTGCTGCGTCCGGCGCCAAAGGCGCGTAGTTAATTGATTTGTTATGCCGTGACCAACTCACCAGCAGTCAATGATGCTCGCAAGTCAATGACGGACTCCATGGAACCGACCTTGTATTTATAGGAAAGAGGCTGCCCTCTAGCAATATCTATTAGATTTACAAGGGATTCTGCCGCTCTTAGAGCTTCAACAGGAAGGTCTTGAGGATCATAGCTGCTTAGTACTCCTGGTTTCATATGCGCAACTCGCTCATGTCGCATCTTGACTACGGGCTCAGCGAGTAAAAGAAATTTATCTGCTGCGTCTTTCACTGCCTGAGCAGGGGCTGGAAAAGAACCTCGTTTTATGAGCATTGATACAGACCTTGCATCTTTCCGTTTATCTGCAAGGCGAGCTATGCGTATCACCAGCATTTCTAGCAATGCATTGAGGGCTACAAGTTGGTTTGCCAAATCATATCTTGTTCCGGCTTTTGTGAGCCCTTCCATCAACCGCTGATGCGTGTAGATTGATGTCAAGATGTGCCAAGTCTCCGTTTCAATTTCATCGAGAATCGTCACAATTTCTCCTTAAGGCATAACGCTCCCATAAGCCGCAGAAAATCAGAGCCATTTTTGGGGCTGGCGCTCGCGCCAATCCCAAAAATGGTAACGAAAGGAGGTCGGCTTGATGGGTTTGTTAGGCTTTTATTGTGCAGACTCTAGCTTCAAGTTCCTAAACGTAACTGAACGATCTGCCCCAAAATAGTGAAAGTTAATCTGAAGTTTTTTAACCAGATTGGAATTTGATTTGGCAGACATTTTAAAATATAGAACTAAGTTGGCAGAAGACTTTTTAGTCAAGTGAATTTTTTCCCAACGTCCAACTCCTTTATTATCAAAGATCACTTTTTCGCGAGCCCCTTGATTATTTCTCTGGTCATACAAGAAAACACGATCAAACCTAGAAACATTATAATCCTCGTCCGTTTTATTGGAAACTTTCAGGTCACATTGGATTAGCGTACCAGATCTGGAGCAACTCTGAACCTCATACTCCAGCCCTGATTCAACTTGAACCAAACCATAATTGACCTTCATTTCTTTACCAACTATATAAGATGTTAATGAAGAAGTTGGGGCATAAAATTCTCTAAGACTCAGTGAAAAGATAAAAATAAGCGAAAAGGTTAATACGTAGTAGAAATATTTCTTAAATGTAGTACAAGCGGTAGAAGATGCTGCAAGCTTACTAACTATGTATAAAATAAGAAATGCCGACACAACAGCTATGGATGCAAACAAGCCCTGATAGAGCATCAACCCATCAAAATCTAAGGATTTCAGCCTACCAAAAAAGTCGACATTCTTAAATGTCGGAAACAAAACTGCAATTGCAGTTAACACTAAGGTTTGGATTACGCTCAACTCTGTAACAAAATGAAAAAATCCATTTGATTCTTTTTTCTTATTCATACTCTCCTCCAAAACACACCTCCTAATTTGAATATTTTTGAAGCCTAACGCCGCGCTCTGCGGCAAATTTGGAGCGCAGCGGAAAATCTGTCCGACAGCAGCGCCTTGTTAACCCTAGACAACCTTTGACGCTGACACTTTTGGTGATGCATCAATTATCACTATATTTTCAGCTCCTTGTTGTTCCATAGCCTTTAGAATTCTATCTACTTTTGCTACCTCTGACTTCGTGTAGCAGAGGATTACTTTGATATCGGAGATAGATTTAGATGCCTTTTTGTATATCTCTGTTTGATTTTTAAGATTATTTTTCAGCGATGAAGATCGGGCTAACTTAAACTCAATAATTGTCGAGTCGCCACTACCAAAAGAAACCTTATAGTCCGCAGGACCTCGACCGTTGTTGACTTCAGAGTTTACGTCATACGGAGAGGCGTACCAAGTCAATCTAAACACACGCTGAATAGTATCTTCGGAAGCAATAGGCTTTCCTTTTTGATAGAAAATTCTGTACCCGTCATTATTTTCTATATTGTCTTTAAGGAAATTGGCTCTTTGTAGAGCTTCGTCGTAGCTATTAGGTTTAACTTCGAAGAAATCACTAGATTCGAGTAGATTTTCACAGAAAAGTGAAAGGGTATTGATAAGCTCGCCGCGTATTTTTTCAATTTTCTCTTTTGATATTTTCGTGGATTGGTCTTTTTTGTCTTCTTTTTGCTTTATGTAATAGTCCAGAATCTCTGGAAATTCATTTATTGTTTTTGATACGGCGTACTCAATATCTTTTTTCTTAGGTGAAATTGGCAAAGCTTTAAGGAAGTATGAGTTTACAGATTCGCGCAATGCAGCATTACCGATTGAGCTAGCTATTCTTCTGAAATCACCCGAAAGTTCACTATGACATATAAATGCTTCATCTTTTGTAAGTATGTCTAGAGGGGTAAGCAGTATAAAATCCCCACCTTTCTCAAGGTGGAAATATGGTAACTCATATTCTTTTGGCTTCCATATCATCAGGTTTTCATCATAAGAACATCTAACGCTGAAAACTTTTCTTTGATGGGGTTGCAATGATTTTCTGGCAAAACTTTGCGTGTATTCTAATAGGTATTCGAGCATTAAATTAGTGGCGAAGTCACTAATAAAGTCTTTTCCAATTCCCGCACCTACAAGAGTCAGCTTCTCAATGTGAGTAGCAGATGAAATCGTCTCTTCGCCGAAATTTGAATAGAATCCGTTGAACGCTGCAATTATATCTTTAGCAAATTTTTCGCCTAGACCCTTGCCATTATTCCCATACTTACAGAGGCCAAGCCAGTTTTGCTTTATCTCTGGAAATTTGAAGAGGTTTGCATTTGCACCGTCTCCCTCATTTACTGCAATCTCTTTTAGTAAAATCAGATGGGAAACGATTTTGTCATGTTGCTCTTTATACTCTGGCTTATCTGATGCAAACAGTAGGAATGGATCGATAAACAGCGGCAAATCTGAAGTTAAACATATATTCAGAGCGCCATGATCATCCAACTCTTTTTCTTCTATTTCAAAGTATTCTGAGAATATTAATTTGACGCTCATAATCTTCCTTGGGGGTTAACATTTTAATAGTGCGCATGCGTGTTTACGCAGTGCTGGAAAGCTCAGGAAAAACACTCTAATGCTCTGTTTTAAAAACATTTTCCTAGCTTACCCCATAGCAATTCAAAACATGAAATCGAGAATGCGCGTTATATCAGTTGTCCATAGCACGTTATTCTGGCTGCGATATTGGTTAGTTATTGATCTTAATACTTTTTCGTTGACGCTTCTATGACAAATCGAGAAACTGAACCACACTCAGATTATGAAAACAGGCAAACAACTTGCGAAGGCAAAAATAAACTGTATATATACAGTTTTGTAAAAATATCCACAAGGAGTGTGTGATGTCTTCCAGCCCTTTTATGAATTACCTTCGAAGCAAGTTGCTTATACGTAGCTACAGCATGAAAACGGATAAATCCTACTTATACTGGATTCGTTATTTCATTCGTTTTCATAATTCGAAAGGCGCACCGTATTAGTGTGAATCTCAAAAGTTAACACTCTAATTCCATTTTTGGCGGGATTTTGATAAGAAAACACTGAAAGCCCCAGTGCATCAAGCACTGAGGCGATTTGAAGAGAATTGGAGCTGAAAAGTTAACGGTCTAATTTAATGGAAACCGGAGAAAGTTAACGGTGCAATTAAATAGTTAACGGTTTAATTTATTAAACCCACCATCAAACAAACTGTCCTGCGGCAAAGCCCGATGACCATGCAAACTGGAAGTTGTAGCCCCCTAGCCAGCCGGTGACGTCTAGCACCTCCCCTATTAGGTATAACCCTTTTACATTGTTGCATTCAAAGGTTTTGGAGCTGACTTCGTTGGTGTCGACACCACCCAGCGTCACTTCGGCGGTACGGTAGCCTTCCGTGCCGTTGGGTTGCACATCAAAGTGCGTTAAGTATTGGATCACTTGCGCCAATTGCTCATTGGATAATTCAGCCATAGGTTTGGTCATCCAAGGGACGTCTTGTTTCATCACTTCAACAAATCGTTTTGGTAATAAGCTGTTAAGTTCAGTTTCTAGCGCACGCTTCGGTTTGTCTTGGCGCAGTGTTTTAAAGTGGGCATCGGGATCCATGTCTGGCAAGAGGTTTAATTGCAGTTCATCACCCGGCTGCCAGAAATTACTGATCTGCAAGATGGCGGGACCGCTAATACCACGATGGGTAAATAACATCGGCTCTTTGAAGGTCACGCCATTCGCTGTGGCTTCGATGTCAAGACTTATACCAGAGAGTGTGGATAACTTTTCTTTCATGATCGGCTGGATTGTGATCGGCACGAGACTGGCACGGCGCGGTAAAAGCTTTAGGTCAAATTGCTCTGCGATTTGATAACCGAAACCACTTGCACCGAGTGTCGGAATGGATAAACCGCCGGTAGCCACAACCAGTGATTCACACTGAATTTGTCCCCCACTTGTGGCCAATTTAAAGCCATTTTCTAGCTTATTAATTGTGTTGATTTTGGTGTCTAGGCGAATTTCTGAGCCAGACCATTCGCACTCGGTTAGCAAGATGGTGAGCAAATCTTTCGCAGAATGCTCACAAAAGTATTGTCCGGGTGCTTTTTCGACGTATTCAAGCCCATGTCTGTCTACTAATTCAACAAAGTCATAGGAGGTGTATCGCTTTAATGCAGAGATACAAAAGTGTGGATTTTCAGACAAAAAGTGTTTTGGGGCAGCGTCTAAATTGGTGAAATTACAACGCCCTCCCCCAGACATGAGGATTTTTTTACCGGCTTTATTGGCATGATCTAACACCAATACTTTACGGCCACGGTAGCCTGCTTGCGCTGCGCAGAATAAGCCTGATGCTCCAGCTCCAATGATGACGACGTCGAAATGTTCCATTATTACCCCTATTTTTGTGGATGGGCATTATACATAAGCGACAGAAATTATGCCTGCATTGTGCAACTGGGCATAGCAAAAGGCGTTCCAGTTTATTTCCACAGAAACCGTGAAAAACACTGTGGGAATTCCATTTTTTCCTTTAAAAATCAATGATATTTTTTAAATCAAGCGTTTTTTAGCATTTTCTTTGGATGCTTCGCTCTGCATCAACAACCACGCAGCTTCAAGAATTCGTCAAGAAAAACCTTGCACACTTTAGCTGATTTTATATACAGTACTGTATATCGATACAGTATAGGTGAATCTATGAACGCTTTAGTCCACTATTTACGCGGTAAAACCTTCTATTTTGCAATCGCAGCCATCATTGTCGGGCTTTATGCACCAACCAAAGATCTGCTGGCGTTTGCAAGCAACTCTGTTGCCAAAGCTAACATTGAACTTACGACCATCTCTTTTGGTGCTGGTAGCCCTTGGAAAAACCAAGATGCAAGCACGGGCTTTATGAAAGCCAGTCAATCTTTGACCATGCCTCAGCAAATTTTCACGAAATTCACGTTGAAAAACCCCAGCAGAGAATCGGTAACCTACCGAAAAATTTGGCTGTATTTTGAACATGAAAGCGGCAACCGAGAGTACACTACTGATTACACTTTATATGACCCTGCAACGCGTCAGCGTTTAATAGGCCATTCTGTTGAATTAGGGCCAAATAGTGAGATTGAAGTATTGGCTTCATATCGCTTCATTCCAAGTTATCAACAAAGCTCACCGGAAAGTGTCTCGATCTCTTGGGAAACAGGTAATCACTTTCGTGATGCCAGTTGTCAATATCCGTTATCCACAGAATCACTGAGTCAATTCGGTGTAACCTGTGAGTAACACGCTGTAACGCTTAATGCGTATAGCACTGCTGAAATTTAGATCTTTTTTGCATTTATTGCGTTATATCAACATTATTTCCAGAAAGAGACGAAAGCACCATTGATAATCATTTTCATTTCTAATAAGCTGTTGCAACATTATTTTGCATATGGAGCAGTAATTAATGAAAAAAGTATTGACCCCGATTGCCGCACTTGTTGCTGCAGGTCTGCTAACTGCATGCGGTACTCAGTCTGTTAAATCTGATGATGTTGCGCTTTCAGCTAGTTCCGTTGTCGATCAATATGCCGACATCGCAGTAGCCGCATACGGCGACTCTTTGACGACAGCACAAGCACTACAGTCCTCTATTGATGTTTTTTTAGATGAGCCAACGGAAGCAAACTTGCAAATTGCGAAAGATGCATGGATTGCTGCACGCGTTCCATATCAGCAAACCGAAGTGTATCGTTTTGGCAATGCCGTCGTTGATGACTGGGAAGGCAAAGTAAATGCTTGGCCACTGGACGAGGGGTTAATTGACTACGTCTCTGCGTCGTCTTATGGATCAGAGTCAGATCTTAACCCGCTTTATACTGCCAACGTCGTCGCTAATTCTTCATTAGTCATCGGCGGTAAAACGGTCGATGCGACAACCATCACACCTGAATTAATTGCTGATTCACTACAAGAAGCAGATGGCATTGAAGCAAACGTCGCAAGTGGATACCACGCGATTGAGTTTTTGCTATGGGGCCAAGATCTCTATGGCACAAAACCAGGTGCGGGTGAACGCCCTGCTTCAGATTACGACCTAGACAACTGCAGTAACGGTAACTGTGATCGTCGTCGTCAATACTTAGCTGCTGTAACAGCGCTTTTGGTTTCCGACCTAGAATACATGGCTGATGCTTGGAAAGACGGTGGCGAAGCACGTACTGCGCTACAAGAGCAATCTCCTGAAGAAGGTCTAAGCACCATTTTAACCGGAATGGGCAGTTTGGCGTATGGTGAACTCGGTGGAGAGCGTACTAAGCTTGGCTTGATGTTGCATGACCCTGAAGAAGAGCACGATTGTTTTTCTGATAATACCCATTGGTCACACTACTACGATGCCAAAGGCATTAAAAACGTTTACCTTGGTGAATATCAACGTGTCGATGGTAGCTGGGTTAAAGGCCCGTCACTGTCTGCTCTAGTTGCTGAAAAAAATCCTGCTTTGGATGTTGAAATGAAAGCAGACCTTGATGTTACAGAAGCCGCAGGCCAAGCTATGGTGGACGCAGCTAAGCAAGGTCAGACGTTTGATGTATTGATTGCAATGAACAACGCTGGCGGTAATGCGCTTGTTCAGAACTTTGTTGACTCACTTGTGGATCAAACACGCACCACTGAAGAAGTGATTCGCGCGTTGAACCTTGAAGGCATCGCACTTGAAGGTTCTGACAGCTTAGATAACCCAAGCTCTGTATTCTAAAGAATACTTGTTGAGGTTTTTATAGGGGTGACTCAGTCACCCCTTTTGCCGTTTGAGCGTTACGATTATGACTCGATGCTATAGTTTCTTAATTCCATTGTTCGCATGCTTATACAGTGTTTTCGCTCTTGCTGATAGTAAAGCGTATCAACAGCCATTTCCCAATATTAGTGCTACGGAGAAGCAAGCTTTTTATCTAGGGCAAAGCATGTTTGAGCGTCTTTGGGTACCGGCGCCCTCTTCTACTACCGCCAGCGATGGCTTAGGGCCACACTTTAACGCTCGCTCATGTCACAGTTGTCACGTAAACAGTGGCCGCGGTCATGCTCCGACAACAGACCAGTTGGGCAGTGACGTTCCTTCTTTCTTTATTCGCTTAGGAAACTCTGATAAAGCTGCGCCTGATCGCGTGATTGGCGATTATATGTATGGCCGCCAGTTTCACCCTCTCAGTGCGACGAATGTTAAAACCGAAGGCGATTATCGTATCCATTGGCAAGAATCCATTGAGACATTTGACGACGGCTCTCAAGTGACATTGCGCAATCCCTCGCTTGAATGGCTATCGTTGAACCACGGTGATTTTCAAGAAACAACCGGTTTCTCTATGCGTGTTTCGCCGCCTCTGGTTGGCATGGGGCTACTGGACTTAGTACCCGACTCGCTCATTCTTGAGAATGCTGACCCAGATGATCTTGATCAGAATGGCATCAGCGGTAAAGCTAATTGGATCGAACGCGATGACGATAGGCTACTCGGACGTTTTGGCCACAAAGCAAGCGTTTCCTCACTGAATGAACAAAACCAGTCTGCTTTTAATGGGGATCTTGGCTTATCGACAGAACTATTTCCCTTTCCCAGTGGTGACTGCACGGTTGCACAAACTGACTGTATGCAAGCACCTAACGGAAACAGTCAACATCTTGATGGCTTAGAAGTCAGTAAAGAACAAATGGCGGTGCTGGATACCTATGTGGCACTCAGCATGCCACCAGCTATGCGTAATTTAGATCAAGCGTGGTTTAAAGATGCCAAGCAGATATTTGATCAATTGGAATGTGGTAGCTGCCATATTCCTAAACTTACAACAGGCTTATCAAAGTTTACTACCTTAAGTCATAGAGACTTTTATCCGTTTACTGATATGCTTTTGCACGATTTGGGGTCTGAGCTCGCCAATGGTTTTCCCGTATTTAACGCTTCACCGCAGGAGTGGCGAACTGCTCCGCTATGGGGGATAGGCTTATCTGAGTCTGTTTCTGGTCGTAACGGCTTTCTTCACGATGGTCGTGCGCGCACTATTGAAGAAGCTATTCTTTGGCACGGTGGCGAAGCCCAGGCTAGTAAAAAAGCTTACAAGTCCCTTAACGCTAAACAACGCGCTTTATTTGTTAGATTTTTGGAGTCACTCTGATGCTATGTCTTAAAAAAGTTATTGCCGCTTCCCTTACCATGCTGGCAGGCACCTCAGTATTTGCTGATCAATGGGATACTACACTTGAGCAAATTCAATCTCAGTACATTGTGCCGAAGTACCAACAATTCAGCTCTAGCGCCAATCAATTAGCCGATGCAACTGATGCGCTGTGTGCCGCTCCGTCTAACGCAACATTATCAGCGGCTCAAATGGCTTTTAGGCAAAACATTAGTGATTGGCAACAAGTTCAGTGGCTAAACTTTGGCCCTGTCACATATTTCATGCGTTATTACGCGTATGAATACTGGCCCGACAAGAAAGGCGTTACCCAGCGCCAATTGCGCAATCTAAGCTCTGATCCGAGTATGATGGCGGCACCCAAATTTTGGACATCAGCCAGCATTGCTGTGCGCGGCATGACGGCGATTGAGTCACTACTTTTTCATGGGGACTTCAATGTTATTCAGCGCAAAAGTGATTGTGAAGTATTAGAAGCGATTAGCCGCCATCATGCTAAAACAACGGAGGATGTTCTAAGCCAATGGCAGCAAAGTAAAGCAACAGACTGGATCTACCCGGAAGAAGGCGCCAGCGTAACACCTGAGCATTTAGTACTAGAACAGTTAGTTCAACAATGGCTTGAACACATGTCTGTGGTAAAAGACGCGAAGCTTGAAACCCCGATTGGCTACAAAGATCGCCCCAACCTAAAGCTCGCTGAGTTTTATCGCAGTGAAGCGTCGTTAGCTGTAATCATCACCAATTTAAAAGCCTATCGTGCGCTGTACCATGTTGGTCAACCTTCTCTTTACGATGCTGCCAGTGCGGAACAACCTGAGCTTGCCAAAGCACTAGAAGCAGCCTTATCAGACAGTTTGAAATTGGCGCTGCAACTTCCACAAGATTACTTCACGGGTGAGTATTCGCAAGATAAGCGTGTCGCGTTGGCGAAACCTTTGGTTCGTGCTATCTCAAACAGCCAAACCCAGCTGACCAATTTAGTGACCGCATTAGGATTCCAGATTGGCTTCAATAGCCGAGATGGAGATTAACCAATCATGCTCTCTCGTCGTGCGTTTTTAACATCATCATTAGCGGCATTGTCGATCCCAACATGGGCATCGGCTTTGCCTATTGAAACGAATGGAGAGCTGTTCATTTCAGCTTTCTCAAAAAGCAAAACTGCTCATTTTATTGGTGCATTTGGTAGCAACGGAAAATTGCGTTGGTCTATGCCTTTACCAGAGCGTGCCCATGCACCAGTCGTTCATCCAACTTACTCGGTAATCGGGGCTGTTGCGCGACGCCCTGGCTTTTATATCGATTTCTTTAACCCTTTATCGGGCAAAGCAATCAAACGTATTACGCCTCTCACTGATCATCACTTTTATGGTCATGCAGTCTTTAGCAAAGATGGTTTGCAATTAATCACCCAAGAAAATCATTATCCAACGGGACAGGGGAAAATTGTCACTCGTCGTTGGCCCGATGGTGAGGTTCTTAATGAATACAGCAGTGGTGGAATTGGCCCTCATGAGTCCGTTTTGATGTCTGACGACACACTGGTTATTGCCAATGGTGGCTTGCAAACTCATCCTGATAATGACCGTGAAATCATAAACTTAGAGACAATGAAGCCAAATGTAACATATTTGTCATTATCAGACGGTAGGTTAATCAATCAGGCTCAACATGAAGATGCTTTACACCAGTTAAGTATTCGCCATCTAGATGTGACAGCACAAGGTACGGTGGCTTTAGGATTTCAATACCACGGTGAGCCGTGGGAAAAAGTTCCCTTAGTAGCACTTTCAGATGTAAAATCTGACCATTTAGATTATATTGGCATGCCGGACCACGTCAGAACCCGTTTTAAACAATATTGTGGTAGTGTTTGTTTTGATCAAAGTGGTGAAACATTAGCCATCAGTACCCCTCGTGGCGGCCTTGTTGCCTATTGGGATGTTCCTAGCAAGACATTCTTAGGTGTTGATAATTGCCGCGATGTCTGCGGATTGGTTGCGACAAAACATAAACATGAGTTTATTTTGACCAGTGGCACAGGTAAACAGCTGATTTCACAACCACGCCAGCGTAAAATCAGCCAAATAAATCAACTCGCAGAAGTGCATTGGGATAATCACTTAAAACGTCTTGATCTGAAAATATAATTTTAGTGAATTGCATCATACTCAGGATGGTCAGAAGCAGTTTTTTTCTGTAATGTTAGTTGGTTGGCTCGCACATTATATGCATAGAAGTAGCCCTAACCTGATTGTAGTGACTTGATGTTTTTAGACGTTTTAAAACAATTTTTTGTCATTGGTGATACAGAGTGCGAATCAGGAAACTCCGAGAGTTTTCGCATCAGTACTTTACGTATATTACTCGTAGCCTGCCTACTTGTTGTATCATCTTATACTATTCATACTGTGATACGCCTTGATGGCTCAGATGAAGGCTTTACATTTGCTTCATTAGGAGTGATCTATATTGCATTGATCACCTTTTTACTTTCCTGTTCTCGTCGTTACCATCATTTTTCAGCGATGGCTTTAATTGGGTTGTTAGGCGTCACTGGCATCAGCTTTATTGCTCTATCAGCTTCCCCAATTGGTATCGAATTTGGTGTCATTACGCTGTATTTCGTCCCCCTTATTGTTCGCCTTTTCTACAGTTTTAAAGCATCTTTACTAATCAGCTTTGCGAACTGCCTTACCTTTGCCATAGATATGTATATAAACCTTGGCCATGCTCGCACCCTTGCTGGAAGCGAGGGTGTCAGCATGCTGTATTTGCAGATGATGATTTTCATCCTACTTAATTTCGCGTTACCTCTTGCTGTTTCTCGCGTCATTTTGACTTTAAAAAATACAATTTCCCGACTAAAAGATTTGGCTAGCAGCCTCAATCATCATTCAGACTTATATGAAGAAATCTTTGAACATACAGGTACACCGACCCTACTGTGCGACAAAAAAGGGGTCGTTTTAAAACTCAACCAAAAAGCGTTAGATCTTTTTCCAAGTGTGTTGGCTGCATCCATCGAAGGCACTAAAATTAACGACTGGATCGCATCAACGTCGGATACTTCAAACCGCTTTTTTTGGCAAAAAAATGTGTCCGAATGTGTCCTTAAATCTAATACTAAAAGCTTTCTAGAAGTACACCGTTCGAGTTTAACAACTCATGGACATTATGTATTACATCTTCAGGATGTCACTCATTTACGTGCCCTAACAGAAGAGCTTGAAACCACTCAACAGACCAACTCTCGATTAGCTCACTTTGACTCTTTAACACGTTTACCCAATCACCAGAATTTCTGTAATCAAGTTAACCACCGCATTCGTAATGTGTCTGACTATTACACTGGGGCGATGTTTATTATTCGTATCAGCCAGTTTAAATTACTAAATAAACAATACGGCCGCGAACAAGCCAATAGAGTGATTTTGAACTTTTCACGTACTTTGCAAGCTAGGCTATCAGACAAAACCATCTCCGGGCGCTTGCGTGGAGTTAAGTTCGCCTGCTTCATGCCAATCGGTCAGACGTATTTAATTCAGCGTAATTTACGTACCTTAATCAAATCGGTTCTGCCAGATCAGATTCGAATTGGCGATGATATTCTCAATATCGATTATCAGATTGGCGTGTCTTACTATCAAAATGAAGGCGAAACTTCAGAAGAATTACTAGAACGCTGCGAAATGGCTTTAGAGTACTCAACTTCTGCAGAACGTATTGCTTTCTTTGATCAGCAACTCGAAGCAAAGCTCATTCAAGAGCACAAGTTGGGGCTGGCTTTGGCTGAAGCTGTCAAAAACAATAAAATTGAAATGTGGCTACAACCTCAAGTGGTCTCTTCAAGTGAAATTCGTTCTTTTGAAGCATTAGCCCGTTGGCGTTTAGATGACGGCTCGTTCATATCACCTATTATATTTATTAAACTGGCCGAAGAGTTGGGCCTATTACCGAAATTAGCAGAGAACTTGCTACGTCAGTTAATTTTGGTGCTTGAAGCATGGCACGAAGAAAGTATCAAGACTCCCATTGCGTTTAACCTTGCTGGTCAAGAGTTGATGAATGACGTGTTCTTTGCGCTGTTAATGTCCCTGACGTCTGAACGCCCTTGGTTAAGCGATATGCTTGAGTTGGAAATCACTGAGACCAGTCCTGTCATGACTCACCCTTTGATCCACAAACGTTTGCGCGCTTTATCTCAATATGGTTTTTCAATTGCAATTGATGACTTCGGTACAGGCCAAGCCTCATTAGGTCAACTAATAGATATTCCTGCCAATATCTTAAAAATTGATCGCCGTTTTGTGTCACCACTGCCCGACGATAAACGTCATTTAGATATTGTGAAATCCACCATTCAATTGGCTAAATCGTTGAATATGAGTGTGATTGCGGAAGGTATTGAGACGCGAGAACAAGCGAACCTTTTGATTGGGCTTGGTTGTGATACGTTGCAGGGATACTACTTTGGAAAACCTTTACCTATCTCTGAGTGGACTAATAACAACCATGAAAAAGCCAAACAACTGCGTATGGTGTATTAGCCTAGGATAGGGTCAGCCCTATGTTCAGATATAAAAAAGCTGGCCTTGGGAACAAAACCTAGTCCAGCTTTTTTATGATAGATAATGTAAATTAGAACAGTAATTTATCAAATACAGCACAATCTGTGTAAGTGTACTCTGTGTTAGCTCTTAAACGAGCCGCCTTATCGATCAGCTTCTGAGACGCCTCTTTTTGGCGAGGAGATATATGCTCCGAGGCAACGTTCTTACGTAAGGTATCTAAATACTTCTCAAGTCGAGGCGTACAATCATCTACCACCTGAGCGGAAGCAATGCTGGCGCCTGAAACTAGTAATCCAGCAAAAGCCATTTTAACAAATTGTGAAACAAGTGGTTTCGCCATAGCTACCTCAGACAAAATTATAAACACCTCTATTAAATCATAATGACCGCCCTTAGAGAATGGAACAAAATGACAGAGAGCGTTAAGTCGTCATGCTAAAATATAACCCCTAATAGAAACGATCACAGAGTCGAGACAGTATGTATTCAATTGAAACCAACCCATCTCTTCCTAAAGCAGCGTTTTATAAAGCACTGAATGAGCAGCTAAATGCTTTATTAAGCGGTGAACACGACCTGATCTGCAATGCAGCGCAGTTCTCTGCTTTTATTATGCAGACCTTACCTGACTTTAATTGGGCGGGATTTTACTTTGTTCGTAATAACGAGCTGGTATTAGGACCTTATGTAGGTAAAGTCGCTTGTACACGAATCCCCTTTAGTCGAGGCGTGTGCGGCGCGGCAGCAAGAACACAAACCACACAACGAGTTGATGATGTGCACGCCATTTCGGATCACATAGCCTGTGATGCAGAATCGAACGCGGAATTGGTTGTTCCTATCCTTGTGGACGGCAATATTAAAGCCGTATTTGATATCGACAGCCCAAAAACTCATCGCTTTAGCGAAGACGACCAACAAGGCATTGAGCAACTGGTCAATACGTTTATACAGTCCTGCGATTGGTCTTGGCAGCTATCGTAGAAATCTAACTAAACCAGTAGATATGGATCAGTGCCCGCGCTATTAGCCCTATTACGGCCCCCATTATCGCATATCGAAATATCTTACCTATACGTGGACCAATAGCGGAAAAAACCGCAACCCCAACCAAATCAACGGGGTTGCTCGCTAATCCTGCAATGATGTTAATATCTCTAACAGTCATGCTTCCCTGCTCTATTAGATCAATCATTACGCCCATATAAGCGGTTCCTCCTGCAATATACTTAGTAATCACAGGTAACGCCGCAGAGCTTGGCAGCCCATTAGCAGAGAATGCCGGAGATAAACATTCGGTGAGCCATTGAATCGCATTCAATTCCTTTAACACGGCCAATAAAAATAACGTCACCGTTAACATGGGGATCATATTGACGGCTATTTTCATACCTTCCATGCCGCCTTCGGAAAGAGATTGAACGACCGTCTTTCGAGGCCTAGATATTGGCGCCGAACAGTCAGGTGTATTCTTCTGAAAGTCACTGCTAAGCTTGGCAGCAAATAGGTAATAAGTGATGGCAGACGCCAACACACCACCAATAATTGAAGAGGCAAGCAGAACACCAAAATCTAAGCCGTAAGCAATCATTGGAAAAGACACATTGCCTTGAGTCGCTGTCAGCACTAGCGCCAGTGAGGCGGCCAGTTTACGGTTATCACGCTCCTGTATATCGAGTTTATTCAGCGTTGGCAGTGGTGCGATAGAACTAACAAATAGCATTTTAGATAAGGCAATTAAGCTTAATCCCGAAGCCCCAAACAGGTTGGAGATAGGTGTTAATAAATCCGATAACCACTTAAGCACGCCACGATGGTCAAATACCATCATAATGCTGCCCATAATCACGGTAATAGGCAACATTACGTATAACGCTAAGTCCAGCGCTAGCCGTCCGGAACTGAGCATATGCTCAATAACATCCATACAACACATACTCCCTAGCAATATGAAAAAGGGAAATGTATATGACGATTTTGAGTCATATACATTTCCCTAAGCGGATGGTCCAGTTAAGCTAAGAAAAAGTATGAGAGGCACATACCATCCTAGCAATTGAGCACTCCCCCCATTTACGATTGCTCAATGCCGTTGCTTATACTTAACGAGACGACATCACTTGGTACCTAATGACCTCTTTTCACTAAGTCATAGGAATTCTTTAAACCTAATCAGTTACCTGTAATCAAATCCAATAAACGTGATACATCTGGCCGTTGCTCCAAACTGTATACTTCTTCGATCAAAGCGTTTTGCAGATCGACAGTCATCACTGGCGACGTGTATTGGACAAATTTCTGAATTATATCTTCTTTCGTCATCGCCGTATTAGGATCACCTTTTGCTTGGCTAATAGGGCTCTTAATTACTGCACCATCGCTTAGCGTAATCTCTACTATCGACAAGATTTCAGCTGGAAAGCGATTAGATAACTCTTCGGATTCAACGATGTGAATGCGCGAGCAAAGTGCTAATACTCTTTCGTCAAAAACGGCTTCGTCACTTACTTGTTTCGGCCCTAATTGGCCATGACAAATCATGGCTGCAACAGGAAATGCCAAACCATATTGGGCTTCATCTGCATTGCTGGGTTGATGCCCTTGCAAACGCATCGATTCATGGAACGTTTTGATCGTAATGGATTCTATATTAGGCTCTTGAATATTAGCGTCCAATTCGAGCATTGCTTCAACTGCGGTTAATGCTGGTTGTGCCCAGCGACATACGGGCCAAGGCTTAAAATATTGATTATCGATCTCCCACTCTGTCCATAACGTTCGCCATGCAGACGCTGAAGATTCAGCAAAAATGAGATCAGCTGGTGCACCAGTAACGCCGTTCTTTGCCATCATTAAGGCATTCATTCCAGAAAATGCTCCCGCGCCATGGGCATCACGTAAATTGGTAGGATGATCGACCAAACGCATCATGGGGCAACGAGGCGCAAAATATTCCGCAATACCCAATGCATGAAACAAAGCATCTTGCTTAAAATTTAACGCACGAGCGCCAGCGGCAACCAAGCCGACACCTGAAAATGCACCTGATGCATGATAATCGCTGGCACTGTTCATAAGTGCAACACCCGCTCGTAAAGAGGTTTCGTAAGCAATGGTTAAAAGGCTTAAAAACTCTTCACCTGATACCGATTTACCGCCCTCCTTATAGGCGTCAATTAATGATAGCAATCCCGGAACAACTGTTGCTCCAGCGTGGCCCTTTGATAAAAAGTGTCCTTCATGAGCATCCAAACTGTCCGCAGCAAAACCTCCTGTCCACGCTGCACCAAGTGGTGAAATAACGCGTCCATCAAATAAGATTCTTGCGCCAAAATCCCCTTTTGGATATTGCTCTAAAACAAAGTTTCGAAGTTTAACATTAGTGTTGTTATCCTTTGCCGCTGCGATAACACCTATAATATCTAATAACGAATTTTTAATTAAAAATTGGGTTGAAATAGGTGCGTCTTTAAAATTAAAGCCATTAACAAAATCAAAGAATTTAGACATAAAGTACACGTCCTTAACATTAAACTTGATTGGTTCTTTAAACCCTAAGAAGGGCAAATTAATAATAAGACTTGATAAAAGTCAATTCTTAATTCGAAGATAAAACCAGATTTTATATTTAAAAATTCATCAAATAAGACCCTAAATCAATCTCTAAAAGCCCCTTTAATCAACTCTAAACCATTAATTTCATTAGAATTTAGAGTATTAAAAATCACTTTTTTAAATCAATACAATAATCGCATTGATAACCTGAAGTTTTCGAACGTCCTTAAAAAAGGTCGCTTTACCCTTTCTAGGGTCACTCATAAACTTTAACTCAGGCTTGGACATCCAATTGGAACCAGCTAACAATGGCGCTGCCAGTCACCATCGCCTTATTTAAACAGGCTTAAAGCCCACATCGGGGGGAACCAGATTTTAATTAACGCCATACTGTTTGAGCGTTTTTTTGATCTGCCGATGCCAGACATTACGGAGTAGAACAATGAGTAGCCAAAAGACTACCTTAGATTTAATCAATGAGCGCAAGCCTAGACACGCCCTAAGTCGCGAACTGTATACCGACGAAAATGTATTCCAACAGGACTTAGCGCAAATTTGGCATAAAGAATGGATCTTCGCTGGCCACACATTTGAAATTGATAAACCAGGTGAATACATCACGCTTCAAGTTGGTCAATACCCTGTTGTTGTTGTCCGTGGCGCTAAAGGTGAAGTACGTGCCTTCCACAATGCCTGTCGTCATCGCGGCTCCCGTATTTGTCAAAATGCGAAAGGTAAAAGCGCTAAACTTGTATGTCCTTACCACAAGTGGACATTCGACTTAGATGGCAAGCTTCTTTTTGCTGGTAATATGGGCGACAATTTCGATACCTCCGAGCACGGACTTCAAGCTGTTCATTGTGAAACCATTAATAGTTATATCTATGTATGTGTCGCTGATAAAGCACCTGATTTTGAGGCATTCAGAGATGTTATGGGTCGATTTACGGCTCCTCATAATCTAGATGACTGTAAAGTGGCCTTTGAATCAAACCTCATTGAAAAAGGTAACTGGAAACTTGTTTTTGAAAATAACCGCGAATGTTATCACTGTGATGGCAGTCATCCAGAATTGCTTAACTCATTTGTAGAAAACTTATCGGTTGCTGGTGTTGGTGGTGATGAGGATCCTGAGCTAGTTGCTCATTGGGATAAATGCGAAGCCGCAGGGTTACCTAGCCGACTAGAAATGGCTGAAGACGGTATTTTCCGTATGACTCGAATTCCTTTGTCTGCCAAAGCTGTCAGCTATACGATGTCCGGTGACCCTGCGGTCAATGGACGACTAGACAACTCTGGTGTAGAAGACATTGGTGCACTGCTGTATTTCTTGTACCCGAACAACTGGAACCATTTCTTAGGCGACCATGCACTTAGCTTCCGCGTTCTACCTTTAAGCTCTGGGGAGACACTGGTCACAACTAAGTGGCTGGTACCAAAAGACGCTGTGGAAGGTGAAGACTATGATCTGGATGACCTAACCAAAGTTTGGCTTGCTACTAACGATCAAGATCGACAATTGGTAGAAGAAACATTTAAAGGTGTTCAGTCTCCCGCTTATAAGCCGGGACCATTTTCTGATATTGCCGAAAATGGTGTTTGCCAGTTTGTTGATTGGTACTGCGATACAATGAAAAAACGACTTAGCTAATACTCATTAACACCCATCTTTAAAATGCGGCCAAACGGTCGCATTTTTTTTGACTAAAGAAATTAAATAATCCCAGCCTATCAATTGAAATTAACCTTCACTTTTCAGATGGCTAAACAGCCTAAAAAAATCTGAAATGAGTTTATCCCTTAATAAACAGAAGCAAAACTTGCAATTGATAACGAGAAGTTAGGCTAGATACCGAAAAAAGGTTGATTGTGAGTAATGCCAATAAATAAGTAATATTTTTATCACGAATAAATATTTAACACCTAAGAGTTCATTGCCTGACCCGCAATAAATCGACATTAAAGTGAGAGATAAAAATGAAATTTGAAGGCATTTATACACCTGTCATTACCCCTTTTAGAGATGACAGTTCTATTGACTTTGACGCCTACCAAACACATGTCAAGCACCTTGTGAACGAAGGTGTACACGGTTTAATGATCGGTGGCACCACCGGTGAATACTACGTTGAAAGTCATGAAGAACGTGTTGAGTTGTTGACGAAAGCAAAAGAAGTCGTTGGCGATCAAGCACAAATCATCTTTGGCACAGGGTCTTTGGATCCAAAAGCCTCTTTAAAACTGGCTGAAGCAGGCGCTAAAAGCGGCGCTGATGTGCTACTTGTCGCAACACCTCCTTACTCCCTTCCAACACAGCGAGAGCTGTCACTGCATGCGCTCGCTATCGATCGTGCAGCCGACATGCCCATCATGCTTTATAACTACCCAGATCGTATGGGCGTTAATATGGAAGAAGAGTTTCTTGACCGCGTTGGTCAATCTAAAAACTTCTGCGGCATCAAAGAGAGCTCTGGAGATATTAACCGATTACACATGATGATGCGTGATTACCCTCACATTCAAACGGCATGTGGGATGGATGATCAAGCGTTGGAGTTTTTTGCATGGGGCGCTCGCAGCTGGGTTTGCGCTGGTTCTAACTTCCTTGCAAAAGAGCACATCGCTTTATACCAAGCATGTGTTTTGGAAAATGACTTCGTCAAAGGCCGTCGAATCATGTCTGCCATGATGCCGCTAATGCGTGTTCTTGAACAGGGTGGAAAATTCATCCAGTCCGTTAAATACGGTGTCACTATGGATGGCCGCTTTGCAGGAACTGTACGCAGCCCTCTACGTGATCTTAACAAAGACGACAAACGCCAAATGGAACAAGTCGTACGTACCTTGAAAACGGCCATTGCCAGTATTCTAGAAGAAGCACCAGCGCAGGGTCAAACAGCCAAAGCCAACAAAAAAGCGGGAGCCTAAGCATGTCAAACGTATTAACTTTGCAAGAATACCAAGCCATTGCTGGCTCTCTAACATTACCATCCATGGCATTCATCGATGGTAAGTATCGCCCAGCTGCATCTGGCAAGACATTTGTAACAACAAACCCTGCAACAGGCGAACACTTAGCTAACATCGCTGCGTGTGCTAAAGAAGATGTAGATTTTGCCGTCGATAAAGCTCGTGAAGCGTTCGAAGACGGCCGTTGGAGTAAATTGCATCCAAGTGAGCGCAAAGAAATACTCATTAAACTGTCTAAGCTGGTACTTCGTAACCGACATGAACTGGCCGTTATGGAAAGCCTTGATTCAGGTAAACCCATTACTGACTGTGAAAACCTAGACATTGATGAGTTCGTTCACATTATGAACTGGCATGCTGAGTTGGCCGATAAGATTTATGACCAAACTGCACCGGTTGGTTCGGATGCTATTTCAATGATCGTACGTGAACCAATCGGTGTGGTCGGTGCTGTTTTACCTTGGAACTTCCCACTGCTAATGTTGGTTTGGAAAATTGCTCCAGCTTTAGCAGCGGGTTGTTCAATGGTGATCAAGCCTGCTGCTCAAACATCGTTAACAGCACTTCGTATCGCTGAACTCGCAGCAGAAGCTGGGATACCTCGTGGTGTGCTTAACATCGTAACAGGTGGAGGAGCTGACGTTGGCGAACCGCTTGGTTTGCACATGGATGTAGACATGGTGACGTTCACCGGCTCCACCGCAACCGGTCGACGCTTCCTTCGCTATTCAGCAGATTCAAATATGAAGAAAGTCGTCTTAGAACTTGGTGGCAAGAACCCGTGCATTGTTTTAGACGATGCCGAAGACCTAGACTTTGTCGCTGAGCAAGTTTGTGCCGCGGCCTTCTGGAACATGGGGGAGAATTGTTCTGCAGGTTCACGCCTGATTGTTCAATCAGGTGTAAAAGATGCCTTAATGACGCGCGTCAAAGCACATGCTCGGGAATGGAAAGTTGGTAACCCTTTAGACCCTCAAAATGCGTTAGGCGCTATGATCGATAAAGGCCATTTTGAAAAAGTCTCCGGTTTTCTAGAAAAAGGCAAACAAGCCGGTTACAACGTAGTTGTCGGCGGCGAAACTATCGATGGGATATTTATCCAACCAACGATTTTTGACGGCGTGTCAAACTCAGACGAATTGGCTCGTGAAGAAATCTTTGGGCCGGTCTTGTCTGTCATCACAGTCAACAGCTACGAGGAAGCATTGCAAGTAGCCAATGACACAGAATACGGTCTAGCAGCATCAGTCTTCACTGCGAATGCGAAGAAAGCAATTCGGGCCGCCCAAGCGATCAAAGCAGGGACCGTCACCGTCAATTGTTTCGGTGAAGGGGATGTCACAACACCTTTCGGTGGTTACAAACAGTCTGGCTTTGGAGGTCGCGACAATTCTATCCATGCCCATGATCAATACACTGAGCTTAAAACCATCTGGATTGATTTAAGTGACAGTGCCGTGGACGGTGCAATCGACTAAACACCTAGGGTCGATTTGCAACGGGAAGCCTCCTCTTTCCGGATTTTTCGGATAGAGGAGGAACTTCTCTTCTGCTCAATTGATGGGATTGGATATGATACAAAAAAAAATTACACGACTCCCAAAAGATCCAGGTCCAGCGGCTTGGAATAGTATTCTACACCCAGATGTGGGCTACCCAACACTGGAGCAAGATATAACCGCTGACTGGGTCATTGTTGGAGCAGGATGGGCCGGATTAGCGGCTACTCGTCGTCTTACGCAACTGCTTCCTGAAAGTGAAAAAATCGTTGTACTCGAAGCATCACGTATCGCGGAAGGCCCTGCTGGACGCAACAGTGGTTTCATGATTGATCTACCGCATGAGCTAAACTCTGACTCTTACGCAGGCAGTAACGAACGTGATCTAAACAGTATTCTTCTTAATCGACATGCTATCGATTTTGCCGAACAAGCTGCTATGGAATACGATATGCCTAAAGCGGTCTTTAGCCGTAGCTGCAAAGTCACCGGAGCTTCGACGCAACAAGGTATTCAACACATACTTAGTTACGCAAAACACCTTGCCGATATTGGTGAAACTTTTTCAGTTAAAAATGCTGGGGAAATGACAGCCATGACTGGTTCGTCTTTTTATATTAAGGGACTGCAAACTGAGGGCGGAGCAATGGTGCAACCAGCAGCATTTATCCGACGTTGCGCTAGAGGCCTCAGCCAACGTGTCAGTATCTATGAAAATACTCCGGTCGTTGAGCTAACTTCAGGTGATCTTCATACCTTACGCACTCCAAAAGGTGCCGTGAAAAGCAAGCACATCATCTTGGCTGTTAATGGCCACATCCAGTCGTTTGGTTTCTTTCCAAAACGTTTGTTGCATGTGTTTACCTACGCTTCAATGACACGAAAACTTACCTCAAGCGAGCTGTCAAAGCTTGGCGGTCAAAGCGATTGGGGCATTCTACCTGCCGACCCGATGGGCACAACCGTTCGTAAAGTTTCTAATTACGCGGGCAGCGGTGATCGCATCATCATTAGAAATTTAGCGACCCTAAATCAATCCCTTGAAGCACCACAGGCTGATATGAGACGTGCGAAAGCCATGCAAGATCAGTCCTTCAAAGACCGCTTTCCTATGCTGCACGGGGTGGACATGGAACACCGTTGGGGCGGGCGCTTATGTTTATCACTTAATTCGATGCCGGCCTTCGGTGAAATTGAAGAGAGAATTTGGTCTGCTTGCTGCCAGAATGGTTTAGGCACTGTAAAAGGCACGCTTTCAGGGATGGCTGCTGCAGAACAAGCCGTAATGGGTCAATCTGAGTTGCTTAATCAATTTTTAGAACATGATCAACCCAGCAAGCTACCCCCTGAGCCCTTCTTGTCAATCGGTGCCAATATAACGATGCGCTGGAAGCAATGGCAGGCTGGCAAAGAACTGTAATCCGCTTTATTGAATAGAAATGCCCAAAGCGCTTCGGGAGAATGTTATGAGCGACTTTAATACATCTGATTTTTTAAATCCGATGAACACTCAAATCTGGGGTAATGGACGTCATCTTGTTCGATGTGTGACTGTCATCCCAGAAACTCACGATGTCACGACCTTTACCTTTAGTATGAATGAACCTGTGATGTTCTTTTTTAAACCTGGTCAATTCGTGACATTGGAGCTTGATATTGCTGAAGAGCGCATCATGCGCTCCTATACAATTTCGAGTTCACCCTCAATTCCTTACAGCTTCTCAATTACCGTCAAGCGAGTACCTGGCGGTGTCGTTTCAAATTGGTTACACGATAATCTAAAAGCAGGCGATCAAATAGCGGTTCACGGTCCAGTGGGCCGATTTAACTGCATGGATTTTCCATCTGACAAAGTACTTCTACTATCTGGTGGTGTCGGAATCACGCCTGTCATGTCAATGGCTCGTTGGTGGTTTAATACCGACTCAGAAGTAGATATGGTGTTTGCGCACAGTGCCCGCTCACCGAAAGATATTATCTACGCAAAAGAACTTGAATACATGTCTACTCGGATAGACAACTTCAAAATGCATTTAATCTGTGAACGCACTAATGTGGGCGAAGCTTGGGGCGGTTATCGCGGTTACCTTAATTCGCACATGCTACAGCTACTTGCCCCTGATTTTATGGAACGTGAAGTGTTCTGTTGCGGCCCTAGCCCTTACATGAAAGCCATTCGCGCACTGCTAGAAAATTCTGGCTTTGACATGAGTCGCTATCATGAAGAGTCTTTTGGTGAGACACCGATTAAAGATGTTGAACAAGCCGAAAAACATGCCGCTCAAGCAGAGCTTGAAGACTTACAACCTAAACCTGCGGTCATGTTACGAATTCCTGAAATGGGCATTCTGCAAGAAGTTGGGCTAGACTTAACGCTCAATGAAGCCGCAGCTGAAGCTGGGGTCAATATTTCTAAAGCCTGTGGCTTAGGCATTTGCGGTGCGTGTCGAGTAAAAGTGATTCATGGCGAGTACGACATGAATCATAACGGCGGCATTTCAGAAGAAGAAATTGAAGAAGGCTATGTACTTTCTTGCTGTACTCGCGTTAAAAGTGATATTGAAATCGAGATTTAACGCTCCCGCAGGGTTCGCCCTGCGCCCTCCTCTCGCTCTACTTAATCTATCAATGAAATAACGAATCTGTTTATAGGCTAATTTGCGTTTATAAACTTTAAAGGAACACATAATTATGACTAGTGATAATAAACCTAGACAGTCGGATTACGTGACGGACTACCAAGCGGGACAGGATAATGCCCAAGTAAAAATCGGCCCATTTAGTGTCGATATTCACCAATCCGTGTTTAGTTTAACCGCATGCTTAGTAGTGCTTTTGGTTGCCTTTTGCTTAATCTTCTCAGAAACCGCCAGCGATATTTTTGGCACATTAAGACCTTGGCTCACGACTCAATTTGACTGGGTCTTTGCCATCAGTATGAATGTTTTCGTGGTATTTTGTTTGTACTTAATCGTCTCTCCGTACAGTAAAATCAAACTGGGTGGTGTAAATGCTAAACCCGCCTATTCACGTATCAGTTGGTTTTCAATGCTGTTTGCTGCAGGCATGGGTATCGGGTTGGTATTTTATGGTGTGCTTGAACCGATGCAGCACACATTATTCCCACCCTTAGGCCAAGAAGCGACTATTAATGCTGACGGCACTTTAATCCCTAGCTTTGACCGTAATGCAGCCGTACAAAGCGGGATGGCGGCCACGCTTTTTCATTGGGGTATTCACCCTTGGGCAGCTTATGCCGTTGTCTCTCTAGGTTTAGGTATTTTTTGCTACAACAAAGGAATGCCAATGACTATTCGCTCCGCTTTCTACCCTATACTGGGCGAGAAAGTATGGGGCTGGCCTGGTCACTGTATTGATACGTTTGCTGCTTTGGCAACACTGGCAGGCTTGGCCACATCGCTTGGCTATGGTGCCACGCAAGCCGCGGCAGGTATTAACTACATTTTTGGTATCGAAGCAGACAACACCTTAATGGTGGTGATCATTCTAGTGGTCACTGGTATCGCTATGTTTTCAGTATATCGCGGCTTAGATGGCGGCGTTAAACGCCTTTCAGAGTTGAATATGCTGTTGGCTCTAGTTTTGTTTTTATTCATCGTTTTTGTCGGTGCAACCACTGATATTTTGATGACATTTTTGTTAGGGTTGAAAGGCTATTTCATTGAATTGCCTGCTCTTTCAAATTGGGTTGGCCGTGAAGATACAGGCTATTTCCATGGGTGGACCACGCTTTATTGGGCATGGTGGATCGCATGGTCACCCTTCGTGGGGATGTTTATCGCGAGAATCTCAGTCGGTAGAACTATTCGTGAATTCATTATCTGTATGTTACTTGTTCCGACACTAGTTAGTACTGCTTGGATGGCCGGTTTTGGCGGTAATGCCATTTCGCAAATGGTTGGAGGCTACATGGAAGTACAACAAACTCTTTTAAACTGGACGCCAGAACTTTCGCTTTTTGTGATGCTTCAAGAGCTACCATTCGCAACGATCTCTTCCGCCTTAGGCATCGTCTTGGTATTAGTGTTCTTTATCACTTCTTCTGATTCTGGCTCACTTGTTGTAGACACTATTTGTGCCGGTGGAGTTGAGACAACACCAGTAATGCAACGCATGTTCTGGTGTTTATTTGAGGGCCTTATTGCCATCGCCCTTCTACTTGGCGGTGGTCTGGGTTCACTTCAAGCACTGGCCATTGCAACAGGATTTCCATTTGCCATACTATGCGTATTAATGTGCTATTCCGTTTTACGTGGCCTACAGGATGAAAAACGTATGATAGGCTAAATTTAGCCTGCTCATAGCAAAACCTAAGCACCATTTGATGAGAGGCAAATGGTGCTTTTTTGTGTTTGATTTTTCACGCTTAGAAAAGTATTTAAAAAAACCGTAAGGGTGACCTTACGGCTAAAGGGTGATTTTTGTACCATGCTGATAACGTTAAGCACTCTTCTCAACTTGAAGGTGTTCATAGCTATCAACGAATCGACGAAACTTGTGTTCACCACAAGTATACGCCGAGTATTTCGCTGGAGTTTCACCGGACACGCAAGTTGCCACAGGCTCCACCACAGCATCGAAGTCCATATCCATGAAGAATGGATATGAATATCGCTCTTTACCACTGGTGTTAATCACGCGATGGTAAGTAGAGATGTAGCGATCATTGGTGTACGTTTGCACCAAGTCGCCAATGTTTACGATAAAGCTGCCCTCGATCGGTGGGGCACTTATCCACTGCCCCTCACGATTCTTTACTTGTAAGCCGCCGACAGAATCCTGCGATAGAATGGTTAAAAAGCCGTAATCAGTATGCTCACCGATACCAATTTTTTCACGAGATATTGCACCCGTTTGCGGTGGATAGTGCAAAATACGCTGAATAGAGATGGGCTTTTGCTGCATTTTGTAGAAGTAGTCAAATGGTAATCCAAGGCTTAAAGCAATGGCTCCGATTAATTTATTCGCTAGTTTAAGCATTTCAGCATGGTAAGCTTCCATCGTTTCTTTAAAGCCTGGCAATGACGATTCTGGCATCAGGTTTGGCCCAAAAAATGGTGATACATGCTCTTCATGAGCGGCGTAGTCAAAACATTCTTTAAAATCCTGAGTAAACTCTGGATCAACATTTTCACCAAACATCGGAATATAACCACGTAACGTTTCGCCACTGTTTTCTATGCTAAGTTTCTGTTTTTCCTCTAACGGCAGTGCAAAAAATTTTTCGGTATAGTCTTGAACTTTGGTCATTAATTCTGCGCTAACGCCATGATTAACGATGTATAAAAAACCCAAATGTTCGCATACGTCGCCAATTTTCTTTGCAACAGCTTCTGGATCGGTACCGTTTATTAGTCGACTGATATCAATGACTGGAATGCTCTCAACATCGGTATCTTCAGCATTTAAATAGCTATGAATCTCGATTGACATATACTCTCTCCTGTTATGCTTTTGTTAGAGTTAGAGCACTATTATGGGAATTTCAGGTCATCGGCTGATATTAGAAAAACGAATATAACTAACAGTTTCTAACACCTTTCAATATTACTTATAATCTAAAATGGGAGTGGTAACTTACTGGTTCGACCACCATCTACAACGATTATTTGGCCTGTTATGAATTTTGATGCGTCGGATGCCAAAAAAGCCACCATTTCACCAATGTCGCTCGGTTCTCCAGTCCTACCAATGGGATGTAGCCTTAATAAGTCTTCTCGGGCTTGAGCAGGATTCTTTTGGGCACCAATGTATTGATCACTTAGATCGGTATTAATCCAGCCTGGGGCAATGGCATTACAGCGAATACCGTCTTTGCCTAAATCCACTGCCAACGCTTTGGTAAAGCCATGCACGCCTGATTTTGTAGCGCAATAGGCTATGTGATGTGGGTTTGCTGCCAATCCTTCTATAGAACCTATATTAATAATACTCGCAGCCCCTTTTGCTCGAAGCAGTGGCAGCAAGGCTTTGGTGATAAAAACAGGCGCACGCATATTAACTGTCATCATGCGGTCCCAATCCGCTTCGATCATTTCGTCTAAAGACAGCTCAAACATAAAGCCAGCGTTGTTAACCAGTATGTCCACTGTATTAACCTGCTCTGGTATGGCTTTTACAATCTGCTGCGGTGCGTGAACATCGGCTAGATCGGCTTGGCACCAGTGCACCCTATTATTGTGACTGAGCGTACTGTCTAAACTCTGGCGTTGGACAATCATGACCGTAGCGCCTGCCTTTAATAAAGCAAGCGTAATACCTCTTCCTATGCCTCTTCCGCCACCGGTTACGATGGCAAATTTATTCGTTAACATAAGATTGCCTTCAATTTTTTGTATTTAAAAAGGGTTAAACATCTTGAGTCAATACGCGCTTACGAAATGCTGAAGGATGATCACCATACTTTTTACGGAAACATTGCCCCATATAACTGTGCGAAGAAAATCCGCAGGCATTAGCGACTTCTGAAAGAGGTAAACTAGTTTCTTCAACTAACTTTAATACACGCTGTAAGCGAATATTTAAGTAGTATTTATTAGGCGTCACTTTTAAATGCTTTTTGAATAACTGTTCTAAATGTCGTACGGAGCTACCAATCATTTCACTTAAGCGCTCTATGCTATAAGGCTCTTCAATATTAGCTTCCATTATTTCAACGGCCGCACCCAGCATAGGCGCCTTAAATCGAAGCTTTAGGTACTGATTGCTTTTGTTTATTTCTGCCAGTGTGCGTATACGGTCACTTTGGAAGCGCAAGGAAATTTGCTCAGTAAGCTCAGTACCATTATCCATGCCAATTAAATACATCATCAGATCAAGCGCAGTGGTACCACCACGACAGGTAAAGATCTGCTCTGACACGGTATACAAGCTTTCTTGCAGCGTCACTTTTGGATACAGCTCACGGAAAATGTCTTCTTGCTCTGCTGTGACCGTACACGCAGTTTTTGCGAGCAATCCTGCTTTGGCAAAAATAAAACTGCCACTAGATAAGGATGCGAGTTTTTTTCCAGATCTATAATGTTTTTTTAATAAAAAATTAAGTGCGTCATTATAATATCGAGAAGCACCTTGATAAGCACATAAACAAATAATATCGGCTGATTCAAATTCAGATATGTGTTTTGTCGTTTGAATTGGGATGTTATTTGAACTAATTACCGACATTTTTTTTGGGTTATCTGAACCACTGTAAACTGTACAATGATAAATATCTTTTTCAGACAGTAAGTTGGCGACACTAAATGCTTCAACCGTCAGCGAAAATGATGTTAAAGCGAAGCCAGGTAACAGGATAATTGCAATACTTTTTGACAAGCAATGCCTCATTAATAAATCTAAATGTTAAAAAGGCCAGAAAGCTCTGGCCTTTTTTGCAGTGATATAAAATTAGTTAGAAGCTTGACGAGCGATATCTAGCCAACCATTAAATTCAGCTTGGTGCTCTGAAATCCATTCTTGTGCATGGCGCTTAATATCTTTTTGAGAATTCTCTCCGTTTCGCATTTTCAGATTTTGCGCACTTTCATCATCTGAGCTAATTTGAACCTGTGACAATAGCGCCATGGCTGAGGGATTTTCTAAGCCGAAGTCTCTATTCACTACAGACATAACCTCGTCCACTGCAAAGCCTAAGTTTTTGTTTTTATATGTCGTGATAACATCGTTATCACCTCCTGGAAGGTCTGTATATGGCACCTCTAACCAAACCACATCTTCATTCACTTTCAATACCCCTGCGATCCATTGAGGTACCCAAGTGAAGTACAACACTGGCTTGCCATCTTGGTAACGAGCTATGGTATCGGCCATTAAGGCAAAGTATGAACCGCGATTGTGAGTTACCCAATCGCCTAAACCATAGGCTTCGATATGATGATCAATCACTAACTCGCAGCCCCACCCTGGATTACAACCTGTAAGATCTGCTTTTCCATCATCGTTACTGTCAAACAGCTTAGCAATTTCAGGCTTTTTAAGATCTTCTAAAGAGGTAATACCGTATTGGTCAGCTGTTTTTTTATCTATTTGATAGCCTTGCAAAACGCCTGGCATAATACTGCCCACTTTTAGCATGGTGTCATCACCACCCGCTTTCTCATAAAAGGTATCGTGAAGCTTATCCCACAAATGTACTGTAAAGTCGGCGTCACCATAGCTAAGTGCAAGAAGCATGGTTGCGTATTCTGATTCTTTTGGCTCTTCCACCTCATAACCTAGCGCTTCTAGGCCAGCCATGGCAATTTCACCACGAAAACGCTCCTCAGCAATTGATGGGAAAATTGGTGTGACTTCCACACCCTCACCAGGCATATCATTCGCCAATGCAGAAGAACAAATTGTTGCAACCGCTGCTGCTGTTAAAGTCGTTTTAAACGTGCCATTTTTTAGAAAATTCGTAACAGTGTTCATAGAGTTTCCTTTTGCTTGATTATGCTTATTCTTGAGTTGCTTTTTTAGGTTGTGGTTTAACCACTTGCTGCTTTGCTGCACTAACTCCAAACAGAGAGACAACAAAGCCAATCGGGCCAACTTGGAACCAACGAACAGCACCACTGGCGTTCGAACGTTCACCCATTGCTTGGGTTAAGCGATCTAGGAAAATAGCCAATAGGACTAGACCCAAACCACCTACAGTTGCCAACCCCATATCTAGACGTCCAATACCGCGTAATACCATTTGTCCCAAACCTTCAACTGAGATCATTGATGCAATGACTACCATTGAAAGAGACAACATCAGCGTTTGGTTTACACCAGCCATAATCGTGGGCGTTGCGAGTGGTAATTGAACTTTGACTAGCATCTGTTGCGGGGTACAACCGAACGCTCGTGCAGCTTCAATCTTATCGGCAGGAATCTGTCGAATGCCTAGATTGGTCAAACGAACCAATGGTGGCAAAGCAAAGATAATGGTCACCAATACACCTGGTACGTTACCAATACCAAATAACATAACGACAGGAACTAGATATACAAAGGCAGGTAAAGTTTGCATCGCATCCAATACAGGACGAATCGTTTTCTCCATTCGATCGTAGCGAGCACTCAAAATGCCGAGAGGTACACCAATCACAACACAGAAAAACAGCGAGGTAATAACAAGAGACAACGTGACCATGGACTGCTCCCACACCCCTATCAACCCTAGTAAGGTTAAAGTGATCGCGCAGAAAACCCCCATTCGAGCACCTGCTACTTGCCAACCAAACAGAACAGATAAGATGATGCCAATTAGTGGTGGGATGGCACTAAGAACACCTTCTACTAAGTCCAGAATCTGATCAATTGGCCAACGTGCGGCACGAAATACATCACGAAAATTCTGAACTAAATAATTCAACATAGCTTCAACCCATTCTCCAACAGGAATAGTGAGTTGTTGAAACGGATCTAAAAAACTTACATCAATCATAATTTGTGCCTTTTGTGTTCGTTCTCTTTTTTATTAATTATTCGCAAGGAGTGATAAAACATACTCTTTCGACAAAGTACCTTGATAACCGCCCTTGTCATCCAATACTGGGACGGGATACGGTGATTCGGATACAATTGAAATGGACTCTTTAAGAGAGGTTGAACCATTAACGCTAAACTGAGGTGTGATTCGATTAGCCATCAAACTCTCAAGGGATAAGTCACCGTTGACAGTACTTGGCGCAACGCCGACAAACTTATTGTTGCTATCCAGTAAGTAGACAAACTCATTTGGATTATTAGAGAAATCGATGGCTTGATGTTGGTTAACCGCAACAGTGAGAGCACTCGTTTGAGCAATGTCTTTTACTTTGATGGTCTTGGTGGTGTCGACGCCTTTGAAGAAAGAAGCTACATAGTCATCGGCAGGATTGTTCATAATTTCTTCAGGCGTGCCAATTTGGACAATGCGCCCTCCTTCCATGATGGCGATACGATCGCCAATACGAATTGCCTCATCTAAGTCATGAGAAATGAATACAATTGTACGCTCTTGCTCTTTTTGTAGTCGGATCAACTCACCTTGCATCTCATAGCGGATCAGAGGATCTAACGCTGAAAATGCTTCATCCATAAGTAAAATCGTGGGATCATTGGCCAATGCACGCGCTAATCCAACACGCTGCTGCATACCACCTGACAATTGATCAGGACGACTGTAGGCATAGCTGCCAAGGCCAACTTGTTCTAACGCTTCAATGGCTCTTTCATGGCGAGTCTTCTTATCAACACCAGAAATTTCCAGACCAAATGCCGCATTATCAATCACCGACATATGTGGCATTAATGCAAATGACTGAAACACCATGCTCATATCGTTTCTGCGAACATTTAGTAAATCTTTATCTGCTAAATTGGTAATGGTCTGACCTTTTAATTTGATTGATCCTGAGCTGGGCTCAATCAAGCGGTTTAATAAACGTACGAGAGTCGATTTCCCGGAACCGGACAACCCCATAATGACAAATATTTCGCCTCGTTTTACTGAAAAACTGGCGTCAAACACTCCCACATTTTGGCCAGTTTCACTTAACACATGCTCTTTAGAAGCGCCGTTACGTAACATTTCCATTGCTTTGTCTGGAGCGCTACCAAACACTTTAAATACGTTATTCACCTCAAGAATTTCTTGCGTGTTACTCATATGTTCCTCTTTGTACTCATAATCAGTTACCAATGGCATTGAGCTTTTTGAATTATTATTTTGGTCAAAAAGTGACTAACTCTAAGTTAAGAATTTTGCGATGAAGCGTCCAATCACATATTTTCGGCGTCATTGATAACTGCAGGTAATTAATCGAATAGATGATGCTATTTCGCCTATCAAATGGCACAAGAAAGAAACCAAAAAAAATATAACCATATGATTTTTATACTTTTTATTATATTTCATTAGACTTTTTGGAAGTATATATTTAAGGTGACCTTAAAAATCAGGCACTATTATTGAGCTTAAATAGCTGTTTTTTGCAGATGAAGGGATTAATTTCATTAAGAATGTGCGCTCTTTTATTAAAACTTTATAAAAGAGAAAATGAACAGAGGGTATAAGTAAGAATCGGAATAAATAGCATAAAAAAAAACGGCTACCGAATGGCTGCCGTTTCTAGGTAAATTATTCACCAGTGATAGGAATTGAAACATCCGATAAAGTTGTCGAAACAGTATTAATAAGCCAACTTCGTAACTTAGTAAAAGCTTCGTTGTTTTCCATTTTTTCTTGATAAGTGAGGTAGTGACATTTTTCTTTGTATACGATCTGCTTTTCACCAACCGCAATGAGCTTTCCTTCTTGCACTAAACGACCGACTAAGTGATGCCAACCTAAACAAACACCTTGGCCAGATATCGCAAGCTGAACTAGCATACTGTAATCATTGGCATTAAAAATATGCGCTTGCTTTGCAAGATCGATCTCCATGCCGAGTGTTCTAAGCCATACATCCCAGTCAACATGCTCGGCAACTTGCGAACGACCGTAAGGCGTTAAGTTCAGCAGATCAGCTTCTCTCAACCCTTTCATTTTATTGATCTCAGGATGCTTCTCTAAATAGTCAGGAGAACACACTGGATAGACGATATCATGGAAAATTGGAATGGAATGGTAACCATCTCGCGGGTCGTTAATCTTACTAATAAACAGGTCTGGTGCAACGCCTGGATCCCCAGAACTGGCGTTGAGCAAGTTGCTGGTGGAAATCACACTGACATGGATATCTGGATTTTCCGTTAAGAACTCTCCCAAATATTGAGATAGCCAAAAAGCTGAAAATGCGGGTGTACAACAAATACTCAGTTCTTGTTTTAATTGCTGTGTATTTTGAATACGCTGTGCAGCTTGAGCGATATTGACGAAGGAAAGATACGCTGCATCATAAAACATAGTGCCCGCTTCCGTCAGCTCCACTGTTCTTCCTGAGCGTCTAAATAACTCTACACCTAACGCGGATTCCAATTCCCTAATTTGTCGGCTGATGGCAGCTTGGGTAACACACAACGCCTCTGCTGCACGTGTGAAATTCTGATACTTCGCCGCCGCCACAAATGATTTTACCGCTCGTAATGAGGGCATTTTTAAAAGAATTTGATCCGGTTCAATATGGTTTGCCATTAAGATTCCTTGTAGGCAACAAACTCATACTAGCGCAGCCTGAATTTGTTAACCCATAAAGCAGTATAGGAAGCTAAATACCTGATAATGCAGATATTATAAGAGTTCTTTGAGAGTAGCAAAAGCCACTCCCCTAGACAATATAAGCCTATATTGAAATGACTTAATTTTGACAAACTAAAGGTGGCCTTGGCTGATGAGTGAAACTGCCAGAGCGTATTAATGTTTTACAAAGCTACTATTCTTTATTGAAAAAACGCGTTGTACTCAGTTTCTTTCCCATACTATGCTCTTAAAGAGAGCATAGTTTTTCATCTCCAAGAAATGCAAAAAGCCACCTTAAAGGTGGCTTTTGTAGCATTCAAAACTTAGTTTAACGTTTTTTCAGCTTTTTGATTAAAAATGGTCCAACCAAAGCACACAGCGTTGCGATCGCTAATGTAATGGTAATGGGTCCATTTAGTAGAATGCCCCAGTCTCCGCCACTAATAGACAACGCACGACGCAAGTTTTCTTCCAGTACAGCCCCTAACACTAAGCCAAGAATAACAGGGGCTAGTGAGAACCCTAGCTTGCGTAAAATAAACGCAAACACACCCAACACGACCATAAAGTAAAGATCAAAGCTATCACCGTGGATTGAGTAGATACCGATAAACGTCAACATTACGATAATGGGGACTAGATACGATTGCTTAATAGACAGCAATCGAACAAACATACCAATTAGTGGTAAGTTCATTACCAGCAAAGCAATGTTACCAACAAACATTGAGGCAATCAGACCCCATGCAATTTCAGGTTGCTGTTCAAACAAAAGTGGTCCTGGTGTGATGTTAAACATCAACAACGCGCCAAGTAGAATTGCAGTAGTACCACTACCTGGGATGCCCAGCGTCAGCATTGGTAACATTGAACCAGCCGCTGAAGCATTATTAGCCGCTTCTGGAGCCGCTAGACCGCGAATATCACCTTTACCAAATTGATCATCGTTACCTTCTGCGAAACGCTTTTCGGTACCGTAAGCCACGGCGCTACCGATAGACGCTCCTGTGCCTGGCAAAACACCAATAACAAAGCCAACGATAGTAGAGCGTAGTACGACCCATTTCACTGCCATCAAATCACTCATTGATACAAAGCTTTTGCCAACTGGTGTCAGCTTCATATCGTTGCGTAGCCAGCTTTCCAATAACACTAATACTTCACTGATCGCGAACATACCGATCACAACGACTAAGAAATCTACACCATCAAAGAAGTTAGGAATGTCCATCGTAAAACGTAGGATACCCGTACCGGAGTCAACACCAACAGTGGCTAATAGCAAACCTATGATCACACCAATGGTGGTTTTAAGTGGACGGCTGCCAACCATGGTCGCAAGACATGTAAATGCGAATGTCATCAGCCAAACAAATTCGCTTGGGCCAAACTTAAGCGCAAGATTACTTAACATTGGTGCAAAGAATACAATTAAAATAAGTGCACCCATGCTACCGAAAAATGATGCTACCGCCGATAGCGCTAAAGCTCTACCACCCTCACCTTTTTGAGCGAGTGGGTAACCATCTAGGGTTGTCATGATCGCCCCAGCATCACCGGGCACGTTTAATAAGATACTGGATATACGGCCGCCATATTCAGCACCGTAGTACACACCGGCTAACAAAATTAGCGCTGATTCAGGTGGAAAACCCATGGCATAAGCCAACGGTAGTAAAATAGCGACACCGTTGATTGGTCCGATACCTGGAAGTGAACCAATGAGCGTGCCAACAAAACAACCAATTAATACTAATGCCAAGTTCATTGGCGCGAGAGCGACCGAAAAGCCCGTCGCTAGAAATCCGAGCGTTCCATATTACCCTCCGAATAACATACCAGTCGGCTTTTCTAACTCAATGCGTTCAATCTTTTTTCAAGTTCACGTATTGTTAATTGATTAGCGGTCATAGGATTTACCTTTTCGCTCTTCTTTTAATTGTTTAACCCATTTGCTAACAGTGGATTAACCAGCACCCATGGCCTTCGCTGCATCTTCGTGGGTATAAATATTATCAAAAGCTAATTGTACTGTTTCTAGCCGAAATTCAGGACTAAAATTTGGACGCTTTTTCATTGTCATTTGTATCACCTAACGTTTGATGAGATGCATGCTAACACCTCTAAGTAGGTGGCAAAATTAACTATGCTACTACACATACTAGATTTAATAGCTCATTGATTATTTACAGTAAATTGACAGAGGAAAAAATGTACCCGAATGATTAAGATAAATTAGAATCGGACAATTTTTCTATTAAATAATCTACAAATACACGCACTTTAGGGGCAAGCATGTTACTGCTAGGGAAAAGTGCGTGTATTGGCGTAGTACTCGGAACTAGTTGATGTTCGTCTAACAAGGTCATTAATTGTCCTGACGCTAATTCATTTTGAACCATCCACAATGGCATCATGCTCACCCCTTGGTGGGCAAGAGCCATCTGCTTTAAAAAACCTAAACTATTTACGTTTACGGCACCCGTTATTACCACCTCTGTGATTGAGTCTTGTTTCTGAAAACGCCATGAATAGCTGCCAATGTCGGTTTTAAATGACATGCAGTTTAACGCCGACAGATCTTCAGGACATTGTGGAATTTTATATTTCTTTAAATACTGGGGACTACAGCAAATAACGGAACGACTTACAGCAATTTTACGCGCAACTAAACTGGAATCAGATAAATGTCCCATTCTAATCGCCAAGTCTGTTCCGCTTTCTACCAAGTCTAATATTTTTGTATTTAAGTTCATTCTGACTCGGATACTGGGATAACGCTCAAAGAATTCCGGCAGGATAGGTGCAACGAATACCTGAGAGAAGTCAGCCTCCATAGCAATTTGCAACGTACCCGTTACGCTATTACTCAATCGATTAACAGCGTGTTTTGCTTCTTCTAATTCTTGTGTAAGGCGTAATGCATAGTCATAAAATACTGCACCTGCTTCGGTTAACGACTGGGTCCGCGTTGTCCTTTGAAATAACCGCGAGCCTAAATGTTCTTCCAGCGACGCAATTTGTCTAGATACTGATGATGGCAAGGCACCCATCTCTCTAGCAACCGCGGATAAACTTCCTAGCTGGACGACGCGCACAAATAGAGATATCGAAACTAAATCTTTCATTCTTGCTTTAATTGCATAAGTGATGTGTTTTGTACCCTGTTTTTAGCAAATTTTAATCAAGTATTCTAGTCATCGTTGCATTTACGCACACATTTAACATTAAAGTTCAAAAATACGAGGTTTAAATTATGTCTAAAACAATACTTATCACGGGAACATCTACAGGCTTTGGTCATTTAATGGCGACCACCTTATCTGCAGAGGGACACAAAGTGTATGCGTCAATGCGTTCTCCTAGCGGGAAAAATCGCGATCATGCACACACGCTTGAGGCAGCGGGTATTTCAGTGATTGAACTGGATGTTACTAACAATGATTCGGTACAAAGAGCCGTGAATCACATTGTTGAACAAGCTGGAAAAATAGATGTATTAGTGAACAATGCAGGTATTGCGTCTGCTGGGGTATCGGAAGCTTTTTCTGACCAACAGCTAAAAGATTTATTCGATGTGAACGTATTTGGGGTTCAGCGTTTAAGTCGAGCAGTGTTACCCGCTATGCGCGCTCGAGGTGAAGGCTTGGTCATCAATATCGGTTCAATACTTGGCCGGGTTACATTTCCTTTTTTCGGTTTGTACGGTGCCAGTAAGTATGCGCTTGAGGCGATAACAGACAGCTATCGCTACGAGTTATCTAAGTTTGGTGTAGACGCAGTACTTGTTCAACCTAGTGCTTACCCTACGTCTATGTATAGCAGTGTTCAAACTCCGGTAGACGCAAGTTGTACTTCTTCTTATGGAGAGGTGGGAGAAATTCCAAATGCCATGTTTGCACATTTTATGTCAATGTTTGAAGCGCAAGACGCTCCAAACCCAGCAGATGTTGCACAAACCGTCTCAACCATAATTAACACGGAAAACGGCAAACGTCCCGACAGAGCAATTGTGGGCGCGGATTTTGGTAGTGCAGCAATTAACGACGCGACTGCGCCAATTCAAACGCAAACTGTTCAAGCCTTGGGATTGGATGATTTGATTAAATAAGCAAACGCTTAAAAAACACAAAAGGATTTTAGCCAAGCACATGGATGTGTATTCAATGCGAAAAGATCAGAATTTTCTTTATAAATGTGTAATTTCATGTCACACATTTTGCTCGTGACTCGTCTAAAAGATTGCATAACAAATTTGGAGGATTTAATTTATGTTATATGCAATCAGAAATACTATAATTCAACAACCTTTCTCAAAGGTTTATGGCTACATCTCTAACCCAGAAAACTTGCCGAAATGGGCAAATGCGTTTAGCTCTGTGAAAGATGGTGCAGCTTTACTCGAAACCCCACAAGGGCAGGTTCCAATAAAACTTAAAACGCTTACAGATAAAGATGCAGGTAATGTAGATTGGGTGATGACTTTCCCCGATGGAAGTGAAGGTATTGCCTATTCAAGAGTATCGCCATTAAGTGATGATACAATGCTTTATAGTTTTACGCTTACTCCACCTCCTTTACCTTTAGAAGAATTGGAAGGTGTGCTTTCTCAACAATGTTCTATTCTTGAAAAAGAGTTAGAAGAACTTAAGATCATACTGGAAAAATAATAAACATGAATAGTCCGGAGCAAATTACCGAGTGGGTAGTGAATGCACTCGATGGCAATCGACGTGCTATGGAGTCGTTGCTACGGGCTATTCAACCCGACGTTTATAAATTGAGTTTACGGTTTCTTATGCTGCCACATGAAGCCGAAGATGCCACACAGGATATTCTACTTAAAATTATGCTAAGGTTGGCGCAATTCAAACAAAATAGTGCTTTTAAAACCTGGGTATATCGCATTGCGACTAATCATTTAATCGATTTGGGAAAGGGAAAAAAAGTCCACAGTATGTCGTTTGATGAATTTGCAGATGATCTACAACACGCCGCAGATGGCAGTGCTGAATCAAGTGGTTTTGAAGCGAGTTTGTTATCGGAAGTTCGAATAGGTTGTACTTTAGCTATCTTGCAATGTTTGGAGAGTAACTTAAGGGTAGCTTATATTGTGGGTGAAATCCTAGAGTTTACGCATATTGAAGCTGCTCATGTATTAAATTTGTCACCTGCTGCTTATAGAAAACGGATATCACGAGCAAAAGCCCTTGTTGAGAATTTCATGCGAAGTCATTGTGGGTTAATTAAAACAACCAATCATTGTCGATGTCATAAAAGAGTGAAACCAGCAACGAATTGTGGACGAGTAAATAAAGACAACTTAATATTTGCGTCGTCACTCAAAGAAGCAAAGCAATTTCCCGACGTATTAGAAAAGGTTCGTGTACTAGAAAGTGCTCGACGCACCGCTGCTCTTTTTCGGGCTCATAAGATAGAAGTGAAAAGCCAAGATTTCGGAAATTGGTTACAGTCTTTGCTTAGCCAGTATTATGCTGTGGCGCAACGCGCTGACTAATCAAGTGTAATAACAAGGATAGCTTTTAGTACAAAGATTGTTTTCGTCTCACCGCGCCAACCGTTTCGTCAAAGTCTTTTTTAAACGCTCTAGAAAACGCAGCATCCGACTGATATCTCACCAATTGAGCCACTTCTTGAATCGAGTGCCTTTGTTTCAATTTAGCGTATGCTATTTGCATTCTCCACCACGTAAGATATTGAGTGGCAGTGATACCTGCAATACTTGTAAATAATTGGGAATAGCGCGTGCGAGACATCCATGCTTCCTTGGCTAAACTCGACAAATCCCATTGTTTCTCAGGGTGACTATGAATTGCTTTTACGGTTTGATACAGCTGCGGGTGGGCGTAAATTGCAAGTAATCCGCTAGTGTGTCGCTTTGCTGACAAAACTGTCGAAGTGTACAGGCAATCATAACTTCACAAAGTCGGTTTAATACAGGATTTTCCAAACTTGAGCTTGTGATATTTTCATGCATTATGAGATCAGTCAATTGGGGTAGCCAGTACTGATTGTCGGTTTTTCTAATCACCACAACTTTGGGAAGTAAATTAAATAATAGCCCCGAGCCTGAATGGTTAAAGTTAATAGAACCGCACAACATACTGGTGCCCTCTAAGTGCTGAGCTTGGTCTATGGGGAGTATTTGACTTGATGCGTTACTGACTTTAACTGGATTCATCGAATGATCCAGTTCCTTGCGAAAAATTACGACATCACCTTGTTCTAATACCCAATCACCTTCTCCTGAAACATGTAGTTCGCAGGAACCTTGAACAGGCATATACGTGCTTTCATATAAATTTCAACATTTAAACGCATTAGACCAATAGGATCGTCAAATAAACACAGACATACCTCAACATCTTAGGTAAAAGGCCAGTTAGACTGGCCTTTTTGTTTAATTCGTTTAGTTGCAGTAGATGTTTCATCAAGAAGTAACTGATGACACTTAAGGTGACAGAGTAAATAATTGCTCGGATTGGTTTTTCACCAAACAGAATAGAAAATATCGAACCAACAATGGCCGTCGACACTATAAATCCTGCTTTTTCAAATAGAAAAGCGTAACCTGTCATTAACGCAACACCGCTTAGAAGTTTTAGCAGCACCGCGCTCGTTGGTGCCCATTTATTTGGGCTGGGTTTAACGAATAACCAAACAGAACAAAAAGCCATTACTGTTGATAAGATAAGAGGAAAGGCTTTAGGCCCAAGCGGTTCATACTGAAAAGGCACATCGAAATGATACGCTGTCCAGGCAATAAGCCCAGACAGACATAACAGAGCGCCAGCAAATAGGCGGTCAAACATAAAAAGTCCCATCCATTATTTAATCAAGCCGGCTGCTTTCGCTAATTCACGCATGTCTTGAACACGTACTTTTACATATTCATCCAATGCTTCGCCGTGCATGTAAAATGGCATCAAACCTTTTTCTGCAACTGTTTGCTTAAAGCCATCTGTTTTGTAGGCTTCGGCAAATTTGTTTGACCAGTATTCGTATGCGTCGTCAGAGACTTTTGGTCCTAGATAGTAGCCACGCATGATAGTCCATTCCGCATTAAAGCCTTCTTCATGCGCCGTTGGGATAGAAGAAAACTCACCTTCCAAACGCTCTGGAGACATAACCGCTAAAACACGTATTTTACCTGAGTCAAGTTGACCTTTCATTTCACCGATGTCACCAGGGTAAACTTTGATGTGACCACCCATCAGGGCCGCAACAGCTTCACCACCACCTTCGTAGGCAACGTAGCGCATTTTCTTAGGATCAATGCCAGACGCTTTCATTAAGATTGCTGCTTTCATCCAATCTTGGCTACCAACACCACCAGCACCTAAAACAAAGGCGGTAGGATCTTTTTGCATATCTTTAACAAGATCGCCAAGTGTTTGCCATGGTGCGTCCGATGAAACAATGATGGCACCGTAGTCAACACCAGCAGTGCCTACCCAGCGTGCATCATTTTCGTCTAAACCTTTACCAAATTTGCCTTGCGCTAGGTTAAGCAAAGAACCAGAGCTAAATGCCACAAGTGCATCACCGTCATCTGGATTAACTTTGTTGATATGGTTGTATGCAACTGCGCCAACACCACCAGGCATAAACTTAATGGCCATTGGCTTTTCAAGTAGTTGTGCACGTTCGAAACCTGTTGTAACAACTCGACAAGTCAAGTCAAAACCGCCACCAGGTTTTGCTGGGGCAACACAGGTAGGCTTAGATGGCTCATAGGCAGAAGCCATGGATGTCATGCCAATGAAAGAAAGGGCTAGGAGAGATTTCTTAAAAGTCTTCATTATTAAAGCTCCGCTTTTGTTGTTATTGTTCTGCATCGAAGATCGCAGTAAGGTAAAAGTAAGCACCGAAACTGACATCAACCTGACAGGTATAAAAAAGAGTATCTCTATGCGTGTTTTACTAACCGAAGACAATGAAGGATTAGCCAACTCTATTGTTCATTATTTCACTGACAACGGGCATGCAATTGACTGGGTTAGTAGCGCGGAAAAAGCGGACTCCATACTCGCACATGACGAATTTGATATGTTAATTCTTGATGTTAACTTGCCAGGAAAAAGCGGCTTTGAGTTGCTATCGTCCTTAAGATTACGAAAAAATCCGCTTCCTGTATTAATTTTAACAGCCCGCGCTGACATCGATGGTCGCGTAAGTGCCTTGGACTTAGGGGCGGATGATTATTTGGTAAAACCGTTCGATTTAAGAGAGCTGGCTGCACGTTGCCGAGCCCTGGCGAAACGAGAACGGGGAAAATCAGACAACGAAATTCAATGTGGCAATTTAGTCTTTAATAGCGCGACTAAAACCGTAAAAATTGACGATGAGATCATCGAACTGCGTCCACGCGAAGTCCAAATGCTGGAATTGTTTTTAACGCATTTGGATAGAATGCTAACAAAAGATGATATTGCTAATCGTCTTTATAATTTTGGTGAGGCCTATACACCTAATGCGGTCGAGCAGATTCTTACGAGGCTAAGAAAGCAAATTCAAGGGTCGACTTTGATCATCAAGACCGTTCGTGGCATGGGTTATTTAGCACATGTCCATGATTAAAGCACGCCTAGACCTGTCTTCTTCGTCGAAAATGTATTCTCTTCGAAAGAAAATGCTGACCCGAACAGCGTTATTGATGTGTACCATGTTGGCTATATTGAGTGTCGGCGTTTGGCATTATGCTAATACAAGTGCCAATTATTCATATGATCGACTGCTCTCAAGTGCCAGTGTTACCATGTTGGATGGCATCAATGTCGCTAAAAACAAGGTACATATTGATCTGCCCTATTCCGCTTTTGAGATTTTACAACTCGCCCCTGAAGATAAAGTTTATTACGCCATTTATGGTCCAAATGGTGATTTTTTAAGTGGTTATTCGGATTTACCTCTTTCCCCATCGGTAACGGAGCAAGCGTCCACGCAGCCACGTTATGAATTGCATTTTTACAAACAGCAAAAAGTACGCTTTATTGTGCGTCATAAGCGCTTAAGCGAGCGTTCTGTTGCTGGCAATGTCTCTATCATTTTGGGGCAAACAACCATTGCCCGCGATGAACAATGCGGGACACACTGTATGCCGCGCTTACTGCCTTAATGACCGTCATGGCCATTGCTCTCTTGGTTATGTGGGTTGCTATTAATCGAGCCCTATCACCGCTTAGTTGGCTTTCTTCACAGCTTATTCCTCAGTCGCCTATGGATAATGGGCAATTGCCCGAAACTCAAATTCTAGAGGTTGCCCCACTAACGCATGCGATTAATAACTATCGACAACAATGGTTGGACGCATTGGCAGCCATGCGCGACTTTATTGCTGACGCGTCTCACCAAATACGTACAGCCCAAGCGACAACAAAAGCTCAGCTTGAAATCGCTTTATCATCTAAAAATGCGCTAGTAGACAGAGACATTGTTGAAGCAATCTACCAAGACCACACCAAGCTCACACGATTGACTAATCAATTATTAGTTCACGCAACTATCGTTCACAGAGGTGATCATCAAACATTTACGCCTATCAATATGCACGATTTTTTACAGGAAGTTATCACGTATGCAGTACGCGATTATGCGCACACAAACATTGAGTTTGAATATGTCCCCGCCTCAGAGAACATCATTATTCTTGGGGATGAAATAGTGCTTAAAGAAGCTTTACGAAATGTCATCGATAATGCCGTTGCACATGGTAAGACAGGTAACACTGCAACGCATGGGATCATTCGCATTCGCCTAGAAGCATCTAATCAGGATTGTAGAATGTACGTAGAGGACAACGGTCAAGGCATCCCTGAAGATCAAAGAGCGCAGGCATTAGAGCGCTTTGTGAAGGTCGGAACGAACACTCAGGGGTCTGGTTTAGGACTTGCGATCGCGCAAAGTGCTGCGCTATCCCATCATGGCGACCTTATACTTTCTGAAAGTGAACTGGGAGGTCTTGCCGTTAGCTTTTCATTACCACGATTAACGGAGACACTCAATGCGCCATTTAATTATTAGCCTCTTGAGTTTTTGCTTAACCACCCACCTTTTCGCGAACGATACCGTGCTTCGTATATACAGTGCTACAGACATTAGTGCGATACGCCCCATGCTGCACGAATTTGAGACGTTTTATCCGAACACGACGATCGTCTATAGAGAGTTCAATACCATTGAACTTTTTCAAGAGCTACTCACGCCAACGTTACCCGCACCTGATGTGGTGATCAGCTCTGCCTCAGATTTAAAGGTAAAACTGGTTAATGATGGTTTTGCCCAACCTGTTTACGATGTACCTGACGTATCCGCCAATCAATCTTGGGCACAATGGACAAACGAGCTTTTTGGATTCACCTATGAACCGGTTGTGTTTGTTTACAACAAAGAGGCGTTTATCAATAAACCCATTCCCCACACCCACGAAGCACTTGCTGAACAGCTGAGGGAGCAAGCGAATTTTTATCACAATAGAATTGGCACTTATGATGCTGCCAGCTCAGGTCTGGGTTATTTGGTGGCCTCTCAAGACGAGGTTGCTTTCGGCCTTACAGGTCGATTACAGGAGAGTTTAGGTCGGGCAAGAGCCGATATTCATTGCTGTACATCATTACTTCTGACACGACTCACAACAGGAGATTTGGTTTTCGGCTATAACCTTTTAGGTTCTTACGCCATGGCAAAAGCGGCTCATAATGAGCACATTGGCGTAATTGTTCCTGAAGACTATACGTTGGCTATTATTCGCTCCGCTTTTGTCCACCGAAACGCTAACGTTCCAGCACTGGCAGCTACTTTTATCAAATCCCTACGATCTCCAGCCGGACAAAAAACCATTGCAAAAAAAACAGCATTAATGCCACTTGACCGGCGTCTTGGCTCCCATAATGACACCAATAATCAGCTGCAAAAGTCTACTAACTTTCACCCTATTCGTCTGGGACCTGAATTATTACTCTACTTGGACCAACATAAAAAAATGCAGTTTTTAAACAACTGGTCGTTAGCATTGGACCCTTAACTACGAAGCGTAACGTTAACAAGAAAGGCATTTAAAACGATTAACCCATCACACCATATTAGAAACGAACCCTCTGATCATGCCGTGATGATCAGAGAGGTGGAGAATCGCCAATGCATCTCTCCTAGACGATACAAGCCTACACTCAAGCAGTTCAATCTCGCGGTGCGAAAAACGTCGTTGTTTTTTTCAGCGTAGCGTCTCCTGCCGTAAACACCATTTCAACCGCTGTTTTTCCGGCAGCCGGGGCATTTGTACACAGCCGAACAGAACGCCAGTAAGCATCACCAGGCTTAAGCGCGATATCAGAATCACCGTAGATTCGGTAGGCTGAAGTACCGACCCGCATTTGCATCATTTTAGCCTCGATATTAAACGCTTCCGCTTTGACTTTATAAAAGTTACACACGTCTCCATTCCCCATGATGCTGTACATTGCACCTCGCTCGCGGTTGAATTCCACTAATAAATCCGTTGTCTGAGTGAAGCCATACGCGACCGTTGCAAACGCGATAGACATGACTGAAAAATACCCGATAAGTCGTGGACGCAACAGCTGATAGCGTTGGCCTTCCAGTTCCGATTCACTGGCAAAACGAACCAATCCTAGCGGCTTGGAAAGCTTTTTCATGACACTGTCGCACGCGTCAATACACGCACCACAATTAATACAAGGTGCCTGCAAGCCCTGTCGAATGTCGATCCCAACAGGACATACTTGCACACACATTTTACAGTCAACACAATCCCCTTGACGCGATGCCTGTGGTAGCTGGCGCTTAGATACCCTTGGCTCGCCGCGAACAACATCATACGATACAACTTTACTGTGCTGATCCAACATCACTGATTGGAAACGTGAGTACGGGCAAGCATGTAGACAAATTTTCTCGCGAACAATGCCAGCATTAAAGTAAGTGAATGCGCTAACAGTAATAAGCCAGCCCACTAGGTAAATGGGCAGTTCAAAATGAATAATCTGCGACAATAAACTGTATAAATCGACAAAGTAACCGGTGAATGTTAAAGCGGTCCAGACAGACACGACCAACCATAATGCGTGCTTTAAGAGCCTTCTGTATACGTGCGCTTGTTTAATCGGCTGCTTATCTTGTTTGGCTCGTCGATTGGCTTTGCCCTCGACCACATCTTCAATACGAATAAAGATCCAAGTCCACACACTTTGTGGACATGCAAAACCACACCAGACTCGTCCTGCCAACATGGACAAAAAAAACATCAGTGTTGCCCCCGCAATAAGCAGCCCTCCAAGCAGCTGAAGATCGTACCAAGACAACTCCAAACCAAACAGTAGAATACGATGCGTAGAAAAAGAGAACATCAACACTGGAACGTCATCAATACGTAGCCAACATAACAGAAAAAACGCAGTCAACATCGGCCAACTAATCAAGCGTCGTAACGTTTGAAAGCGTCCCGTTATAAGGCGCACGTAAATCTTGCCATCCGAAACAGTGGTGTCTTTTAAGGGAATCTTTTGCATGGGTTGTACCTCAATGAAACATCGAAGCTACTTTAGTGATATTTAATTTTAGAATTAGAGACAGATCACCCCGAAATACATGAGCACAGAAGGTTAAAAGCCGTCCCTTGATTTAACTCAAATTTTTGCCACCAACCAAAAATTTAATACGTTAAAAACATACCCAGATAGATAAATTTCTAAATAAATTCGATAAACTATACCCAGATAAACCCATTAAACTAGGAGCACTACCTTATGGGGGCATTTCGTTACCAAGCACTTGAAGTATTGCTTCGCCAACAGATTCAAACAGGTCGTTTTAAAGTGGGTGAAAAACTCCCCTCTGTCAGAACACTCTGTAAACTCCATGAGATGTCTAAGGCAACAGTTGTTCATGCTTTACATAAATTAGAAGCCGATCACCTGATCTATGCGGTGCCTAAATCTGGATACTTTGTGAATGAGACGAACGCGGATTACAATGCGCCGCAAAAAATCTCTACTCCTTCGGTCCCAGCATTAGTAAACGTGCCTGACATTTTTCGGGATATTATGTCTCGAAGTGCCGCGTTCGACATATTGCCGACGGATGACCCCGTGCCCATGGCACAACATCTAGTCACTCTGAATCGCATGATAGGCAAAGCTTCTCGGACGCATCCAGAACAGAAAGCCCATTATTACGATGAACCCAAAGGTCATGTGGGATTGCGTCAAGCTATTGCTGACTTATATCGGCAGCGTGAAACGCACTTAACACCAGACGACTTATGCATTACCTCAGGCTGCCAGCATGCCTTGTTTCTCGCTTTAATGGCTGCTTGCCAACCAGGAGATACTGTCGCGATTGAATCGCCTGCCTTCTACGGTGTATTACAACAACTGGAGCAACTTGGGCTGCACGTAATTGAAATTTCATCTGACCCCAATACAGGAGTTGATTTACAAGAGTTGGCTCAAAAAATACAAGACTGGCCGATCAAAGCCTGCATTGTCACCCCAAATTTCAACACCCCAACTGGGGCTAAAATGCCCATAGAAAATATTCGATCGCTTCTTCAACTTGCCCACCAACATGATTTTTATATCATAGAAGACGATATTTACGGTGAGCTACGTTTTCGCAGTGAACTTTGCCAACCTATTAAAAGTGAATGCCGCGAAGGTCGAGTGATCTTGTGTAGCTCGTTTTCAAAGTGCTTATCAAGAGAACTTCGTATCGGCTGGGTCGCCGGTGGTTCATTGCATGCAAAAATAGTCCAGTTAAAACTGATTACGCAATTGGCTAGTCCACTAGCGGTACAAGAAGGGTTAGCAGCGTTTATTCAGCAGGGACATTTCAAGCGTTACGTCAATCAATATCGCCAGCAATTAAAAGAGCAAAGAGACCAATTGCTCAACGAGCTAAAGCGTTATTGGGGAGGGAAAATTAAGTTTAGTAAACCTAATGGTGGACTCAGCTGCTGGGTTGAGTTCCCTAATCAGATTGATACTCGAAAAAGCTATAAGCTGTTACTGGATAAAGGCATCGTACTCACACCTGGTGTGTTGTTTTCAGCACATGGATTGTATAAAAACCACATGCGTTTGAGCTTTTCGCAACCGTTGACAGAGCGCCGTCGAGCGGCGCTGCATCTTTTGTTTCAAACCTTACTGGAACCTCAGTAACGTAAACTTTGAACCTTACTGGAACCTCAGTAACGTAAACTTTGAACCTTACTGAGAAAAACATGATAAGACCAATAGCAACAGCAAAGTATGACCGGTGTAAGAATAACGCCTCCCCATAGGGTAAATTGTAAACTCGACTCAGGCGCAGCCGTTTGATAGATAGTTACATCTGGCTGGATAATGTTGGGCCACAAACTGGTAATCAACGTGAAAAAAGCCAGACCGAGCAGTCCTAGCGTCAATGCAAATGGCCATCTCTGCCACTCTGAGAATCGAATAACATAGTACACCCAAGTAAACTGCATTAAACCAAGCATTGGAATGAAGCCCATATAGAAGAAATTTGGTAACCCTAACCAACGCTCTCTTAAGGCTTCTGTTAAGAATGGCGTAACAAGGATAAGTACGGTCATTGCGTAGCCAAGCCACACTAATAAATGGTGCGAGTATTGGCGCATTTTTTTGTTGAGTGCGTTTTCTGTTTTGATCAGTAACCAAGTGGATCCCAATAAACCATAAGCAGGCAAAATACAAAAACCTACCAGAATACTAAACCAACTCACCCAATCCCATGCACTTCCAACGAATTGACCATTCTCAACGGCAAAACCTTCAATCACCGCACCTACTGCCACGCCTTGAAAGAAGGTCGCCACAACAGAGCCCACACAGAACAAGGCATCCCAAATACCTTTATCTTTAGCGCCCGCTTTAAAGCGATATTGAAAGGCAACTCCGCGCAACATAAAACCAAACAACAGACACAACAAAGGAACGTATAACGCGTCTAAAATGATCGAATACGCCAGCGGAAACACGGCCATCATACAAGCCCCACCGAGCACTAACCAAATTGCATTCCCGTCCCATACAGGGGCCACGGAATTTATCATTACATCTCGGTCTTGTTTATTTCGAACCCCAATAAACAACAAACCGACACCCAAATCAAAACCATCCATCAAGACATACATCATTAGCGCAAAGCCAATCACGATTGCCCAGATGATCATTAAGTCGAATCCCATAATGTTACCTCTTAATCAATAAAACCTTCACAACAGACAGTGATTTGACAGGATGCTGTACCAATGTAAGGGATCTCTGCTGTGCTTCTAAACAAGCTGATAATAGGCTATTTAAGATTTCAGTACAGGCACAAAAAAGAAGAGAATAAATAGGGACAGATATAAGCGCTCAGCGAATTTTCAGTTTCTGTCACCATCATTTATTTAACATCTGCCCCTACTAATTGAGCAAAAACAGCACCAATATTCAGTTTATGAGATGACTTTTATTGGACATATAATGACTACTTGCCTACCTAAATTCAGCCTTGAGACGACAGGCAAGAGCGTAAAGGAGCTCTCAACGGTTGCCGACATGTTGCCAACTCGTACACCCGTTAATATCGCTTTTCTTGGCAATGAAACGCACGAGCAAAGAATTCAGGCCGCTGTCACGATTAAATCGCTCGGTTTAGAGCCGACACCTATCCTTTCTTCAAGAAGGGTCTCATCAAAAGCAGACCTTGACTATTTCGTGAATGAGCTAAAATATCGCGCTGACATTAAACGACTTATGTTTGTTGGCGGTGACCCAGTGGCGCCTGAAGGACCGTATGAAAATTCACTGGCGCTATTTGAAAGCAATATATTGAAGACTTGTGATGTTGAAACCATCGTTATAGCGGGCTATCCAGAAGGACACCCTCATATAACGTCAAATCAGCTAATGGTTGCATTAAAGTGGAAAATCGCATTTCTAAGAAAAAATCAATACAAGATAGAGATCACTACGCAGCTGGCGTTTTGTACAACACGTATTATTAAGTGGGTTCAAGAAATCAGGGCAATGGGGATAATAGAGACTATTCGAATCGGCGTGCCTTGCCCAACAAAGGTGAAAACAATACGCCACTTCGCTAACCTATTTGGTGTGCCTATTACGGCTGACTCACTCGCTAATTATGAGATGGATACCGCTAACCTGCAGCTTGATGCGAATACTGACTCAATTTTCGTTGGACTGGCTCAGCAGATTGAAAGACTGGGTATTAAAAATGCCTATTTTCATCTTTACACTCTAGATGGTGTAAATAAAAACACATTATGGATACAGAAACATCTATAGTGACCAATCAGCTCAACTCCATAAAGCCGTAAAATCAACAGAGCACAACCTAGATTCGACACTCAAAACAAGAATGAAACGTATACTACCATATCGCCTAGTAGATCAATTTATTGATTGCATCGCTTTTGTCATGATTAATGCTCTAAAGTAAGCTAAAAAGTCTGGTCTAAATGCCAACATTCAGCTACCTTTGCCTTTCTTAGACTATGTTTTAATTCGATGTAATCCGCCTATTTTTATCTTTATAAGACAAAAACACTTATTGCTCTTAAATCATAACTAGCATGATAAACAAGTTGTTTCTATTCTAATGAGATAGCACTGATCTACCATTTTTTTAACATCTTGTATTAACCGTTTTTCGAACTCTCAAAGCTTACCAGGTCCAAAACTTATGTCAGCAACGCTATTTTCATTATTGGCTTTATTCGCTAGCGGCTTCTTCATCTACATAAGTCATGGACTCATTAACGTCCTGCTTCCGTTACGATTAAATTTTGAACAAGTCAGTACCGGAAATATTGGCTTAATCATGTCCATGTTTTCAGTCGGGCTATTATTAGGTGGCATGTTTACTAGGCGATTGATGACACGTGTTGGACATATTCGTATGTACACGGCTTCAGCAGCACTCGCCGCTATCAGTATCTTAATTTGCTACCTATGGTTTAATGAGTGGGTCTGGGCCGTTATGCGCATTCTCATGGGGTTTTGTATTGCCGCAACCAACATTGTTTCTGATGGTTGGTTAAGTGAGCGTTCTACATCTGAAACACGTTCAAGAATCCTGGCTACTAACCAAATTGTAGTGCTGTTATCAATGTTCTTAGGGTCATTTGTCGTTAACATAGCCGATGTTACTCATGCAACGCTGTACATCATCGCAGGTCTACTTCTGTGTGGCGGGGTTGTCCCCATTGCCATGGGCAAAGCAACAGCACCTCAAGTCGAAGACACCGTGCCTATGCCAATGCTTCAACTGATTCGCACATCCCCAGTAGGTGCCAGCTCGGTACTGGTCTGTGGCTTAGTATTAAGCTCCCTACTTAGTATGTTGTCCGTCTATGCTGATTCCAAAGGCATTTCTGGTGTCAACTTATCACTATTGGTTGGTGCTGCTATCATTGGTGGTGCGGCGCTGCAATTCCCCATCGGCTATCTTGCCGATCGGTTAGAGCGACGAAAAGTGATCTTGTATATCGTCATGTTCTCGATCGTATGTACGTTACTCATCCCTACCATTCTGGGCTTTGACTTTTTCATTGCCTCATTGATCTTGATTAGTATCAGTAGTGGAATCGTTTCAAGCCTTTATCCACTGGGTATCTCTGAAACATTTGACCGATTGCAACAAAACCAAATGAGCGGTGCCATTGGTGCCATCATTATCATATATGCCGCTGGCGGTATTATTGGACCTTATGTAATCGGTCTTGTAATGGAGCACATTGGCATTGACTATTTCTTTATTGCACTGGGCCTTATTCAGTTAACCTTTGCATTATTTGTTGTCTACCGAAGCAAGGTCCGTAAGTCTATTCCGCTTGAAGAACAAGAATCCTTCGTACCACAAGGGGCTGCGATGGGTTGGGTTAGTAGTGAATTAGACCCTCGTTTAGAATATGTTGATACTTCTATGCTAAGTCATGAGGTGGCGATCGCGGTCGATATTGCTCAATTACAACCTAAACTTGCGTTGAAAATGGTCAGCATTTTGGCACGTTCCTATCCTGAGCAAGTATTAGATTTTGCAAAAGCCCTGGCCAGTATCGAAGGAATTGATGTAACAGAACTGTACCAGCGATTGAATAAGTACGACCCTAATCATGAGAACCAGCAAGAGCTAATCCAAACGATTATCACTAATGCATCTGGATCTACCTCGGAATTAGTAGACCTTGTCTTTAAAGAAGCAGATTACGAAGAAGTGCCTGAGCTGACTACCATGATAACCGACGCAGACCCTGAACACAGTCAAGAAATCTTTGAGGCTGCTGCCGAGTCAGTCATGGAAGAGCACCCTGAAACTGTCGTAGACATTGCTGAGGCCTATGCTACGTCTGCTGCGACACACTTAGAGGAAATGCGCTACGCTGACCGGTTAGCCGAAGAGAGTCATGTTGAAGAAACTATCACCGGTATGGTTGACTACATCTCTGAAAACACTCCCGAGCACGTTGAAGATATCGAATCGGTGATTCCTGACACATTGAAATACAAAGACGAATCATCTTAATACGCTTATTGAACGGGTATCCTGTTTCTATTTTCAGATGCAGGATACTCAAGCCTCATTCAGGCTCTCTTAAATTGAAAAAGAGCCCTGCCCGGCCTCTCCTTCCGTAAATTCTCGCAAGAGAACATTTATGAAAACTTGCACTTCGTTTTACATCAAAACGACCCAAGAAATCTTTCCGCACCCTTAACTATTAATAATATTCAACACCACCTGAATTAAGAGAATTTTACTCATATTAAAAAGTTACGTATAAATACGTCCTATACAACATTGCTGCTGAGACATCGAAGCTTGAAACAGGCCATAGAAAGCAGGGAATTAACTCGGGGTTCGCCCCATGAAATAGGACAACAGACCATGAGCCAGAATTTTAGTTTTTCAATTCAAACGACCCCCTTCGATGAGCACTATCAGCCATCAAACAACACTCGCGCTACAACAAATTTTGCGAATTTGGCAAGAGGTGAAAGGCGTCAAGATAATCTTCGTGACACCTTGCGAATGATTAATAACCGCTTTAATGCCTTGGCCGATTGGGATAATACAAATGGCAATCGCTATTCAGTTGAGCTTGAAATTGTCTCTGTAGAGATCGATATCGAAGGGAATGGTCAGACCTTCCCAACCATCGAAGTGTTGAAGACACATATCCTCGACCATAAAACAGATACGCGTGTTGAAGGCATCGTCGGCAACAATTTTTCGTCGTATGTCAGAGATTATGATTTCAGCGTATTACTTCAAGAGCATAATAAAAACCAAGAACATTTTAGTGTTCCAACAGACTTTGGCGAGTTGCATGGCAATATCTTTCAGTCATTTATTACCTCAAAAACTTATAAAGAAAATTTTAACAAGCTGCCCGTAATATGCCTGAGCGTTTCTGAAAATAAAGCCTATCACCGTACCAAAAATCAACACCCAATACTTGGTGTGGAATACCACGTAAATGAGTCTTCTTTAACAGAAAACTACTTCAAAAAAATGGGTCTGAACGTTCGCTACTTCATGCCACCAAACAGCGCTGCGCCATTAGCGTTCTATTTCTTTGGTGACTTATTAAATGACTATACGAACCTAGAACTGATCAGCACTATTAGCACGATGGAGACATTCCAAAAAATCTATCGTCCTGAGATTTACAATGCCAACGCTGTCGCTGGTGAGCTTTTCAAGCCAAGCCTGAAGCACCCAGATCATTCATTGACACATATCCAGTATGATCGTGAAGAACGTAGCCAACTAGCAGTGAAACAAGGGAAGTTAACGGAAGAGCACTTTATTAAGCCTTACCAAGCCATCCTTGAACAATGGTCGGCGCAAATCACTTACTAATTACCCTTATAAGAGAAGACAAGTTATTATGACACTATTACCAACATCGACCGCTGGCAGCCTACCAAAACCCTCTTGGCTTGCTGAACCTGAAACGCTTTGGTCACCATGGAAACTACAAGACGACCAATTAGTAAGCGGTAAACAAGACGCTCTTCGCATTGCTCTTCAAGAACAACAACACGCTGGTATTGATATCATCAGCGATGGCGAACAAACTCGCCAACATTTTGTAACCACATTTATTGAGCACCTTAACGGTGTGGATTTTGACAATCGCAAAACAGTCAAAATACGTGATCGTTATGATGCTAGCGTACCAGTTGTCATCAACGCTGTTTCGCGTCAGAAGTCAGTATTCGTTGAAGACGCTAAATTTTTGCGTCAGCAAACAAAACAACCGATTAAATGGGCACTGCCTGGACCAATGACAATGGTTGATACACTTTACGACGACCACTACAAAAGCCGTGAAAAACTAGCTTGGGAATTCGCTAAAATCCTAAATGAGGAAGCCAAAGAATTAGAGGCTGCAGGGGTTGATATTATTCAGTTTGATGAGCCTGCCTTTAACGTGTTTTTTGACGAGGTCAATGACTGGGGAATAGCCTGTTTAGAACGTGCCATTGAAGGTCTTAAGTGTGAGACTGCCGTGCATATTTGCTATGGATACGGGATCAAGGCCAACACTGACTGGAAAGAATCGCTGGGATCAGAATGGCGTCAGTACGAAGAAATTTTCCCAAAACTTCAAGCTTCTAATATTGATATCATTTCGCTTGAGTGCCATAACTCGCGAGTACCAACTGAGCTTTTAGAACTGGTCCGAGGTAAGAAGGTTATGGTTGGTGCCATTGACGTGGCAACTAATCACATAGAAACACCTGAAGAAGTTGCAGACACCTTGCGTAATGTATTGAAATACGTCGATGCTGATAAGTTATATCCCTGCACAAACTGTGGCATGGCACCTTTGTCTCGAAAGGTCGCAAGCGGTAAACTGGCCGCTCTAAACGCAGGTGCAGAAATCATTCGCAAAGAGCTAGGTGCTGCTTAGTTTTATCAACAAAGTTCTCATTCATAGCGTTATCCTCCTTTTTTGATAACGCTATGAAATGCAAACTATGACCCTTTTTCAAACGCGAACTTACTCTGTCATTTCGTGTTCCATGTGATCAATACATTGCGAACTGTACCAGTTAGAAACTCGCGAATTATCTCTGTCTCTTGATTCAAAAATGCTTAGTTCAAAAGAAATCGACGACTTAGTTCCAGGAGGCAAAGGCGATTGGCGTGGAGGTATCTACACCCCTTCTGATGGTCGTGCAGAACCATCTATCGCAACCACCGCTATGGCCAGATCTGCCATCGCTAAAGGTGCGATTATGGTACAAGACTGTGCCGTACGAACTTTATCTACTTCCGCAGGGAAAGTATGTTGCGTCGTAACAGAAAAGGGTGAGATTCGATGTGATCAGGTGCTACTTGCAGGCGGAGCGTGGTCGCGCCGTTTTCTTGGCAATCATGGTATTTCGCTACCAACACTGCCTTTGGTCTGCTCGGTATTACGAACCAAACCGATGGAAGGACCAAGTGAAATTTCAGTGGGCGGTCCAGATTTTTTATTCAGAAAACATCAAGATGGTGGTTTTATCATCACGCAACGAAGTGCACTCGACGCTCACATTACTCTTGATCATTTACTAATTGGTTGGCGCTATCTTAGTCAGCTACGAACCCAAGGAGGCTTCTTACGCACCTCATTTGGCAAAGAGTTCTTTAGAGACCTGAAACTGGCTCATCGCTGGAAAGCAAATTCGAAGTCCCCTTTTGAGCAAATTAGAACGCTAGATCCTGCTGCTAACCCAGGACTAAATAATGAAGCGCTAACAAATTTAAGAAAAGCATGGCCTATTTTTAACCAAGCAATCATAGAAGAGTCGTGGGCTGGGGTGATTGATATAACACCTGATTCGAACCCAATAATTGATAGAACTAATACACTTCCTGGATTAACTATTGCCACAGGTTTTTCAGGTCAAGGGGTTGGCACAGGCCCAGCAGCTGGGCAGCTGGGCAGCTGGGCAGCTTGGCAGCTTGCCGCTGACATTGTCACTAACGCTGAACCAATTATTGATCCTACTCCTTATAAATTCGAGCGGCTCTAAGATCACCCTCAAACGAAATATTAAGTTGCGCTCAGCCAGTGGTACCTAGAGTATGCTGGTTTTTTTGTCATAAACTTGGTGAAGATATAAAGACATATTAAGAACTAAACGCGAAAAAATTTTAATCTGAAGTAATATAAAGGATTAGATGGAAAGAGTTTTAGCGCATTTTAGGGGGGATTGAATGTTCTTGATTACGATATTGGTGGGTGTGGAGAGGTTCGAACTCCCGACATTCGCCTTGTAAGGGCGACGCTCTCCCAACTGAGCTACACACCCATCGCAATGATGGTAACGCTCGCATTTACTTTGGGGAAAAGTAAATGGCGGAATGGACGGGACTCGAACCCGCGACCCCCTGCGTGACAGGCAGGTATTCTAACCAACTGAACTACCACTCCGTTGTCATAGATTGTTTAGCCACTGTTCTATAAGTGGTGGGTGTGGAGAGGTTCGAACTCCCGACATTCGCCTTGTAAGGGCGACGCTCTCCCAACTGAGCTAC
>NZ_LTAW01000048.1 GCF_001639725.1 Marinomonas atlantica | reverse complement strand
TTTGACACACCCATGAAAGGGCACAACCCAAGGAATTTTACCAGTACGAAATTGTTGACGAGGACAGTTCCCACCAACAATAAGAAATATTCGGTCATAATAATAAGTGTAAAGAGCTCCGATCCCGTTATTATCCTGCTTTGCGTAGCGAATAACAACCAGTGAAACATAAGGTTTTGTCTGTTTGTACGAAAAGTATAGGTATTAAGCCTAAAATCAGGAAAGGGAAGTTTTGGGTTCTTGAAACGCAAAAAGCCGCGTCTT
>NZ_LTAW01000047.1 GCF_001639725.1 Marinomonas atlantica | reverse complement strand
CAGGATCAAGGTGACACCCATAACAGCAGGAAAGTCGTTAGTGATGACAGATTCGACAACGTAGCGACCTATACCGGGCCAATCAAAGATGGACTCTACAATCACACTGTTGCCCAACATAAATCCATAGGTCAGGCCAATAACAGTCAACAACGGGACGAGTGTTGCTTTTAACGCATAGAAGAAATAAATCTTGGAGTGACTCAATCCAAACGCATGACCAGTGCGAATGTAATCTTGGCTCAACACCTCCACCATTAAGTT
>NZ_LTAW01000046.1 GCF_001639725.1 Marinomonas atlantica | reverse complement strand
TGGCGGCTTCACCGCGTTTGTTGAAGGCTGGGCTCTGTACGCCGAGAGCTTAGGCGACGAGATGGGATTCTTTAAAGATCCCTATTCTAAATACGGAAATCTCTCGGGTGAGATGATGCGTCCGATCCGTTTAGTCGTCGATACGGGCATGCACGCCAAAGGTTGGTCGAAACAACAAGCACTCGATTACTACCGCAGCAAAATGCCGATCACCGATTTGGACTCGGAAGTCGAAATTGACCGGTACATCACTTGGCCCGGCCA
>NZ_LTAW01000045.1 GCF_001639725.1 Marinomonas atlantica | reverse complement strand
GATGCATCGATTAATTTATTCTCAACGACATATAACGCTTTATTGGTTTGGAAAGCAAAAATCCCATACCGACTCGCCCCTGCAACTAAGCTGGCGCAAATCTTCTATAACAAACGTATCAAACAAAAGCGCTCGCAAAGTGCTAAGCCAGAATATGAATACAACCTAGACCTTATCCGAGCGTTTTTGACAGACCAAGGTATCAAAATTGTTGAACCACGCGCGCCGTATTTCTCTTTTTCCCTCGATGCGTTAGCTAAGCAAAAA
>NZ_LTAW01000044.1 GCF_001639725.1 Marinomonas atlantica | reverse complement strand
TCGTAGAAACTCTCAGTTCTCAGCGATAAAACTCTCATCAAACGCTTACTAGTGCTAACCTTTTGATAACAAAGGAGCGCATTATGGGCAAGAACAAGCTTGATAAGAAAATCTACGAGAACGAACTTCGACGCCTGCAAATTGAACTGGTTAAGCTACAGGAGTGGGTTAAGCAAGAAGGGTTAAAAGTTGTTGTTATCTTTGAAGGTCGGGACGCTGCAGGTAAGGGTGGCGTCATTAAACGCATCACTGAGAAGCTTAACCCTAGGG
>NZ_LTAW01000043.1 GCF_001639725.1 Marinomonas atlantica | reverse complement strand
ACAATATCTAAAAGAACAGGCTTCATCGCTTGACGTCCCGCAGACCTTAGTGTTTTAAATCCGGTTTCTGCCTCAAGCGTTAAGAGTTTTTTTTCTAACTCGTCGAGGCCTTCTACATCAATGATTAAGCTCATTCGTTGCCCCAGCTAATAATGGTTTTACCAGGTATGCCTAGTTTGAATTTGTCAGGGAACGCAACGGCGAATTTTCCAAACGAGTCTAAATAAGTAACGCGGTTTAGTACGTGGTTAACGCTAACAATGGAGCTGG
>NZ_LTAW01000042.1 GCF_001639725.1 Marinomonas atlantica | reverse complement strand
GCGCTGCTGTTTGTGTGAAACCTGCTAACAGTGGGTCGATACCTGAAGGGATAAAGTTAGCAGAGAAACCGCCAGAGACACCAGCAAACGCCGCTGCGATACCCGCTAGAGGGTGACGGCCAGCTGCGTGGAAAATAATACCACCAAGAGGAATAACCAGTACGTAACCCGCATCTGCTGCAGTGTGCGATACAATTGCTACAAGGATCAGCATTGGTGTAAGTAGCTTAGCTGGTGTGAAGTTAAGCATTTTCTTAAGGCCAGTAGTAAT
>NZ_LTAW01000041.1 GCF_001639725.1 Marinomonas atlantica | reverse complement strand
CATGGTCAATTCTGACTGATGTAAAGAGGCGACATTTGGTAAGGGCATTTCAATAAATCGGCCCATCTGTTGTGAAATAAGAGAGGCACTTGCCCCAAGCGCTACGTTGCTCATTTCGCGGATTGCAGCCATTAAATCAATCGGTTTGTGGCTGTGTTTATTGGGTCTGATATCCGTGTTGCGTAGAGGTAGTTGGTAGTATTCAAATAACGAAACCAAATCAGACGTCACAAAAGGCTTTTCGATAAAATGTTTGGCCCCCAAATCTTTG
>NZ_LTAW01000040.1 GCF_001639725.1 Marinomonas atlantica | reverse complement strand
CCAGCACCTATGATGGTCTATCGCTGGCGTGGGCAAGTGCTGAGTGGCTAGCGACCAAGGTCGGTGCTATGACCTTGTTTGCGACCCACTATTTTGAACTGACAGAAATGCCTAACCAGCTACCGCATCTCGCTAACGTTCACCTTGACGCGGTAGAGCACGGTGACTCCATCGCCTTTATGCACGCGGTTCAAGAAGGCGCGGCGAGTAAATCCTACGGCCTGGCCGTCGCCGGATTGGCCGGTGTCCCAAAAGCGGTCATAAAGAATGC
>NZ_LTAW01000039.1 GCF_001639725.1 Marinomonas atlantica | reverse complement strand
TGAATGAGATAATAATCTTTCAGCACATCATCCAAAGGAATCTTGTAACTCGCGGTCACCTGTTGCTCAGGTATGGAGAGATCAAGACTGGTATTAAAGCTGTGGCCATGTTCGTTCAACCATGGTTTTTTCCACTTAAATTTAATTTTCGCCCCCACGTCAGTGGAGTAACCAAGACCCGTTTCAAATTGGTTTCTTACTTGCGGGGCCAGTGACACCTTCATAGGTAACTCTCGCCCTTTACCTACTTGCGATAAGTCAGGTTCAACAAA
>NZ_LTAW01000004.1 GCF_001639725.1 Marinomonas atlantica | reverse complement strand
TCAGCGACATCGCCTTCGTCAACCGACGTGCCATTTAAAGCAATACTTTGAACCGTTGAGCCCACATCATCATCGGCAATAACAGCATTAGCACTCTTACCACCCACATTTAATGTGAATGATTCATCGCCTTCAACTGTCGTGTCTTGTGTAGTTTGAACACCGATGTTGAAGCTCGTTACGCCGGCTTTAACCACCAATTCTTGTGTGTTTGAGTCGTAACTCACATCAGCACTATCAAACGTCGCATTTTGAAGTACAGCATTGTAGTCTGAGCTACCTGCAGTACCGTCCAACAAGTCGATACTGAAGCGCTGTTCTTCGACTGTGGCCGCACTCAATGTAACCGTAAATTCAGCGACATCGCCTTCGTCAACCGACGTGCCATTTAAAGCAATACTTTGAACCGTTGAGCCCACATCATCATCGGCAATAACAGCATTAGCACTCTTACCACCCACATTTAATGTGAATGATTCATCGCCTTCAACTGTCGTGTCTTGTGTAGTTTGAACACCGATGTTGAAGCTCGTTACGCCGGCTTTAACCACCAATTCTTGTGTGTTTGAGTCGTAACTCACATCAGCACTATCAAACGTCGCATTTTGAAGTACAGCATTGTAGTCTGAGCTACCTGCAGTACCGTCCAACAAGTCGATACTGAAGCGCTGTTCTTCGACTGTGGCCGCACTCAATGTAACCGTAAACTCAGCGACATCGCCTTCGTTAACCGACGTACCGACTAAAGCAACGCTAGAAACTGTAGATGAATTTCCATCTGCAATTATTGTAGTAGCTGATTTATCAGCTGATAATGTTGCACTATCTGAAGAAAGGCCAGTTAAGGTAATAGTTAAGTTTTCAGCACTTTCAACTATTTCGTCAGTTAAAGTTGTTATATCCAGAGGAATAGATGTCGAACCTTTAGGGATAGTAATGCTCAACTCAGTTAAAGCAGAATAGTCTTGATCATCAACATCGCCAGAAACACTAAAAGTTACAACAACATCTTCATCTAAAGCTTGCGATATACTAACTTCGAAACCAGCTACGTCACCTTCTTCCACTGAAGTGGTGTCGGCAGAAATACTGACAGTTGGAAGCGTCTCTGTATCTGCGTCAATAATCGCCGTAGTCGCGACCTTTTGAGATGACAGTTCCACATCTTCTGAACTAACGCCAGTTAATGAGACTGTTAGGTTTTCTGTACCTTCCACTTCACCATCGGTTAATGTGGCAAGATCTATAGAAGTAGAGGTCGCCCCTTTGGGAATAGTGACATTAAATTCTGTTGGAGCAGTATAATCTTCCGAGTTAACATCACCTGAAATGGTGAATGTAATAACGACATCTTCTTCCACAGCCTTAGATAAGCTTACTTCAAAGCCCGCCATAGAACCTTCATCAACACTTGAAGCATCAGCCGAAACACTAACTGTTGGGATCGCTGCAGAATCTGCATCAATGATCGATGATGAAGCAGAATTAAGAGAGGAAATTTTAACAAATTCATTATCTACACTATCAATTGATACAATGAGATTCTCGGTTCCTTCAACTTGCCCATCTAAGAGTGTAGATAAATTAATTGTCGCAGATGTACTGCCTGCAGGTAAGGAGACCTGAAGACTGGATGGAGCAGAATAATCAGAGCTGTCAGCACTTCCCCCTAGGCTTAGAGTAACCACAACATCTTGATCGAACTCTTCACTAAGCTGAACAGTAAAACCAGCTATATCACCTTCATCTACAGAGTTAGCATTTGCAATAATGCTAACTTCGGGCTCTGCTGTTCTAACAGTCGCATTATCAAGCCCTTGTGATGACACATTGCCCGCTATATCAGTTTGTGTGGCTGTTACCGAAATTTCATCGCCATTGGATACATTTTCACTCCAAGAGATCACCCCAAGGGAGTAACTAAACCCAGAAACTGAGCCGTTATCCGAAATCAGTTCACCATTTTCTAATGAAAGGTCTAATGTGGTATTACTATCACCATTAGTAATATTTAGAGTAACAAAACCACCCTCTTTTAGGGTTGAGTCATTGATTGAAACACTAACTTGTACGCCATCTTCACCTAACTCAGACGAACGAATAATGCCATCATCTGGATCATTATCATCTATAATGCTCACAGTAGGGGCATCTGTTGCTAGGGTATCAATTGTAACATCTTGAATAACTGTTCTTACATTTCCTGCAATATCTGTAACTTCAGCTTCAGCAGGATAAATACCATCTGCTAACTCAGTATTTGTTACATCAATAGACCATGTGTTACCTGAAATTGTTAGGCCATTATCAAGCGTATATTCTGTTCCATTAAAGGTGACAGTTAATACATCTTCATCTTCCAACTCAACTTCACCATTAACAATTAAAGTATTGTCACTGGTATAGAAGTCATCACTCAACTGGCCTGTATCTTCACTAATTGCTTCGATTGTTGCTGAGCCAACAGAAAGATCAACAGAGTGCTCACTTAAGCCAATACTGTCGACTTCATTTCCCACATTATCAGTTGAACTCACAACAACTTGAAAATCTGTATCTACTACTAAATCAGTTCCTAAAACATCTACAGCCCAAGTACCGTCTTCATTAACGGTAGTAGAGTATTCAGTATCATTAATTGTCATTACAACAGGGTCACCGGGAGAAATATCCCCACCAATTGCTGTCCCCGTCACAGTTATAGTGCTTTGAGACTCTAAAATATTAATTACATCATCAAATGTGATGTCATCTACAATTACATCACCAGGGACGGCTACAGTATCAATATCTGACTGCTCAACTTGACGTAGTTGAGAGTCAGCTGATCTAGCATCTGTGTCATAACCATAAGTAGGATTAGCTTCTTGATTACTTCGATTTACTTCAACCGTTGTATCTTCATTAGTATTGTCATTCTGTTGCTCTTGACCAGCAGCAGGAGCAGCTTGTGATTGAGTAGGGTCATCACCAGCTAGGATTGCTTGTTGCAGTGCTTCAATATCTGAAGTTCCATCTGCTAAAAAATCATTCTGATCATCATTATTTGATTCTGCCAAACCGAAAACTTCATTATTAATTTCTACAGCTGACTGATCTGCAACAATAATCTCGGTACCATCAATAAAACTGATTGTGACGCTACCATCTCCAACAGCAACAACCGTCTCACCAAAAAAAATTGGATCACCAACTCGAACAACTCGCTCTTGCCCATCTACAGATTGAACTCGAACTGTACCTTCCAATATGGTCACAAAACCAACTGGTTCGCCAAGTGTTACAAAAGATTGCTGATTGTCGCTCATGATATTTCCCTACTTAAATTTTCACTTACTTAAAAAATAGTCTCTTTAATCAAGGGAATCTATTGTACCAAGGTACAATCAGACTCATTCAGACCAAATTGCGTTCATAATTATGACTCTTTATAATGCGACACTTCATTTGCAGCACGTGGCATGCAAGGTGTCTAGCTTATCCGCTGCGCTATCTAAGACAATTAAAGGGTGTCCATGACTGATACATTAAAAAGAGAATGGTTTTCGAACATACGTGGTGACGTACTATCGGGAACTGTGGTGGCGTTAGCGCTCATTCCTGAGGCTATTGCCTTTTCCATTATTGCGGGGGTGGACCCTAAAGTAGGTCTTTATGCCTCATTCTGTATTGCTGTCATTATCTCTTTTCTTGGTGGTCGACCAGGGATGATATCTGCTGCCACGGGTGCCATGGCACTGTTGATGGTGACGTTGGTAAAAGAACATGGCTTAGAATACTTATTAGCCGCCAGCTTACTCTGTGGTGTATTTCAAATAATCGCCGGCTATTTAAAACTCGGCACATTAATGCGCTTTGTCTCAAGATCGGTTGTCACCGGTTTTGTAAATGCTCTCGCCATTTTGATCTTCATGGCCCAGTTGCCTGAATTGACCAATGTTACTTGGCACGTCTATGCCATGACAGCTGCAGGTCTAGGTATCATTTATCTTTTCCCTTACATCCCAGTAATAGGTAAATCTCTACCAAGCCCGCTGGTGTGTATTGTCGCATTGACGGCTTTTGCTATGATGGTTGGCTTAGATATTCGTACCGTCGGCGATATGGGTGATTTGCCGGATTCTCTGCCGATATTCTTGTTACCAGATGTACCGCTTAATTTTGAAACACTGATGATTATTTTGCCTTACTCTTTAGGCTTAGCTGTTGTGGGTCTTCTTGAGTCTATGATGACGGCGACGATTGTGGATGAATTAACAGATACTACTAGTGACCGTAACCGTGAGTGTAAAGGTCAAGGGGTCGCAAACATTGGTTCAAGCTTACTGGGCGGCATGGCAGGTTGTGCCATGATCGGCCAATCTGTTATCAACATTAAATCTGGCGGTCGTGGTCGACTTTCAACGCTCTTTGCTGGCGTATTGCTGCTGGTTATGGTGGTTTTCTTAGACGACTTAATTGGCCAAATCCCAATGGCTGCTTTAGTAGCGGTCATGATCATGGTATCCATCGGTACTTTCTCTTGGGACTCTATCATTAACTTGAAACATCATCCGATGTCGACCAATGTCGTGATGCTGGCGACGGTTGCTATTGTGGTCGCGACTCACAACCTTGCTCTGGGTGTTTTTGCAGGTGTGTTACTGGCTTCATTATTCTTTGCCAACAAAATTGGTCGCTTTATGGTGGTTAAGAGTGAAAACGTTGACCAAGGCACCACATACAAAGTGGTTGGTCAGGTATTCTTTGCTTCGTCTGAAAAATTCAACGACGCGTTTGATTTTAAAGAAGCGGTTAGCCACGTTACTATCGATTTATCTCAAGCTCACTTTTGGGATATCACTGCCGTCTCTGCACTCGATAAAGTAGTTATAAAATTCCGACGCGAAGGTGCAACCGTTGATGTAATTGGAATGAATGAAGCCACTGAGACAGTGGTCGACAAATTCGGCGTACACAACAAACCTGAAGAAGCTGAGAAGCTTTTGAATGGTCATTAAGGAGGCAAGGATGAAAAACGTAATTGCATGTATCGATGGTTCACCATTAACACAGCAAGTCATAGAAGCGTCCGCTTGGGCATCCTCTAAACTGGAAACACAGTTGGTGCTTCTTCATGCGTTAGAAAAGCAAAAATCTAGTGAGCATGACTTATCTGGAACCATTGGTTTCGGTAGCCGTGAGCATCTTCTTAGTGAGCTAACTGAGCTTGACGAGCAACGCGCTAAAGTCGCCCTAGAGCACGGTAAAGTTTTACTGGAGTACGCCGAAGCTTACCTTGATGGTCGCAATATCAACCTGACTAAACTGCAACGCCACGGTAACTTTGTGGAAACCTTAGAAGACCTTGAACAAGATGCGTTGCTTTATATCGTGGGCAAACAAGGTACTGAGCATACTTCTAAATCTGTAATTGGCTCTAATCTTGAAAATGCGGCACGTTCATTGTCTCAACCCATCATGGTTGTATCCAATGAATTTAAAGCACCACAAAACTTCATGGTCGCTTACGATGGTCGCGAAACAGCAATTGCAGCGCTTGAACGGATTGCACATAGCCCTCTATTGAAAGACATTCCTTGCCATTTAGTGATGGTAAAACGGGATATTGCCGATCAAGAAGACGCACTTGAAAAAGCGCGTCATAAGCTTTCTGAGTTAGGTTTTAAGGTAGAGTCTCATTTTATTGAAGGCGACAGCATTCAAGGTGCATTGCACCAATACCAACAAAAAAATCAAATCGACTTAATTGCTATGGGCGCCTACGCCCACTCTAAAGTCCGTCAGTTCTTTGTTGGCAGCAATACCACTAAGATGCTGACCGATAGCCAAGTACCAGTCTTAATTCTACGTTAAGCCTTAGACACAACAACGGCCGCTCGCAACTGCGAGCGGCCAAATTTACTCATTTTCTCGAAGTCAGACTTCAATACCGGCACGTACTGACATTCCACAAGCGCAATACCTTCCTCAAAATCCGGATCATGCACATAAATATGCTGCTCATCATAGCCTGTCACGACCACCCAATGAGGCGTTTTTTTACCGTCTAATCTGTAGGTACTGATTAGAATAATAACCCAGTGCCCTTTATCAACAGCATTAATCAAGTCTTGGATCGCTAATGGCTCATTGTGAACAATCACACCTTCTGCCGCGCTTTCTTTTAGAAACTTCGTATGACAAGCCATCAGAACCGTTTTCTTCTGCTCATCACGCACACCATCAATGAACAAAGGTTGATCATCACTCAGCCACACTTCAGCCTCTAACCCTCGTCGCTTAGCTGCCAGAGCTAATCCTGTTGGATGACACCCCCCATGTCCGCTGGTCATGTAAATCGTCGTAGCTTCTCGCCAAATATCTAATTCATGTTCAAAGCTCGCATCCGCTTGTTCTTCTGCGGCCGCTATCACCATCAATAATGAAGCAGGTCCACAGGTAAATGGCGTACGCTGTCCAACATAAGGTATTTTCAATAACTTACTTTTATCGTCAAATGCTCGAATGCGTTTCTGCATTCGCAACGCATTGCTGGCGTCTTCATAGTAATGCTCGTAACTACCAAATGACCGGTAGCCATATTTTCGATAAAGCGCTATGGCCCCATCATTACGCTCGCTTACTTCTAGGCGTAACGAAATACAGCCTCTTTTCGCCGCATGTAATTCAGCATTCTGTAATAACTGTGTGCCTACTCCCTTTCCTCTCGCTTCGTTGGCGACGGCCAATGAGTATAACCTTGCGTGAGCCCGTCCTTTGAACAAATGCACCAACGCATACCCAAGCAGCGTCTCGTCCAAATAAGACAAAAGCATCACAGAGGATTCCGATTTAATACCATGACGTAAACTACGCCGACTCATACGATCACCTTGAAAAGCCTTCTTTTCAAGGGTTTCTAACGCGTCTAAATCGGATGATTGAGCTAAGCGAATAACAATATCGGATACCATGAACAGGCCCTCTGAGCCCCAAAAAAAAATCGTTATATTCGAGCCGTTAGTTTTGTACAAGAGAATCTATCTAACAACTACAAATATGCTTAATTTTTGAACTATTAATATCTATTCTATGACCCGAAAAGAGCGCATGATGCAACCTTCTCTGTTTGCCTTAGAAGGAATTTTCTGCATGGCACAAACTTATATCGTCGTAGATCAACTGAAAGACTGGTCTGCTTTTCTTGCCAGTGATCACGTGATTACATTCCCACAATATTTATCCCTTACGACGAAGGTAAATGATCGAACACGTATCATTAACCTATGCAAAAGCAGCCGCTATTTATCTGATGGCTACTACTGTTCTTTGCTTGCAGAAAGCCGCGGCCATAATGTGATGCCTTCGGTTAGAACCTTAAACGATTTGAACAAAAAGGCACTCTACGATATTGAATTATCTCAGTGGTTACCGACCATTGCCGAAAAACTCGGTATTCCGGCAGAGCCTACCACCATCAAAGGGCATGCTGTTTTTGGTAATACACTGCAACCTGAACTAAAAGACTTCGCTCGGAAACTGTTTGAAAAGTTTCCATGTCCAGTAATTGAGTTTTCATTGGTTTATAAAAAGCAATGGCAAGTTAAATCGCTAAAGGTCACATCCCATAAATCGTTAAATGATGAAGAAGAAACGTTATTTGCCGAAGCATTGGATGCCTTTAGCAGCAAAGTATGGAACAGGGCACGTAAAAATCGTAGCACGAAATTTGACTTGGCTATGCTGGTCAACCCTGAAGAAGCCATGCCCCCTAGTGACAAGCAAGCTTTGAAAAAGTTTGTTCAAGCGGGCAAGCAGCTTGGTATTCAGGTCGATATCATTGGTCCTAAAGATATCGTTCGACTACCTGAGTACGATGGCTTATTCATTCGCGAAACGACCAACATAGATCACCATACTTATCAGTTTGCCAAAAAAGCAGAAGCAAATGGCTTGGTTGTTATGGACGACCCGCAGTCTATTATGAGATGTACAAACAAGGTGTATTTGGCGGATTTATTCAATACTCATAAAGTCCCTTGTCCAAAAACACGCATTATTCATAAGGGTGAAAGCAATTTAGAGGACACATTGGAGCAGCACATCAGCTACCCAATGGTGATTAAGATTCCAGATGGGGCGTTTTCTAAAGGGGTATTAAAAGCTCAAAACCGTGATGAACTGTCTCAATGTCTCGATGAACTGTTCAAAAAATCAAGTTTGTTGTTAGTACAAGAATACCTTTACACCGAATTTGATTGGCGTATTGGTATTTTAAACAACAAACCGATTTTCGCTTGTCGTTATTACATGGTAAAAAACCATTGGCAGATTTATCAGCACGGCGAATCAAAAAGTGAGAGCGGTGCCTTCGATACTTTACCGACGTTTGAAGTACCAAGGCGTGTGCTTCAAGCAGCTATTGCCGCTACTAAACCGATTGGGAACGGTCTTTACGGGGTGGATGTAAAAGAGCTAAAAGGCCGTGGTTACGTGATCGAAGTAAATGACAATCCAAGCATCGATCGCGGCGTTGAAGACAAATACTTAGGGGATGAACTGTACATGCAGATCATGTCTGAGTTCTTACGTCGAATGCAACAGAAGACTCAAGGCCATTCTGACATCTAATGAATGTATGAGGTGGTCACTTTCTGTGACTCACCTCATATCTCTACGTATTCATTATTCAGATCCAACAGCTTAACGACACCAAACCTCAACTCGTTTTAGGCAACAGCTTTGTGTGAAACTCGAGGCGTTCTTTGTAAGTAAGCTTCCATCTCGGCCATTCCATTTGGCTGATCTACTTTAACTCCGAGGTCACGCATCGTGCTACCAAACGCATGAAGCGTACGAAATAAGTTATGTTCGCGACACTGTTCACCCATCTGCCCAATACGTACAATTGGTTGACCAAACGATCCTGCGATTTCAACACGGTATACGTCGGAAATGTGGTCACAAATCTGTTTTGCCGTTAACCCTTCTGGAATGCAGATACCAACCACAGAATTTAGGCGTGCTTCAGGTTCGATAAACAATTTCAAGCCCATGCCTTCAATACCAGCTTGTAACGCTTTTGAGCAGCGTAGGTGGCGTGCAAAGCGCTTTTCTAGCGTTTCTTCACAAACCAACTTAAGTGCTTCATGCAATGCCATAATGCCGGATACAGGCGCTGTATAATGGTAGCCATCGCGGTGCCAAAAATTTTCCGCCAGCTTCGCATCAAAGCACCAATGCGTAAGTGGAACTGTTCGGTTTTCAATCACTTGCCAAGCTTCATCGGAGAATGCCACCAGCGACACACCGGGAATAGACGACAGTCCTTTTTGCCCTCCCGTAATCACGCAGTCCACTTTCCATTCATCCATTTTCAACGGCATGGTACTCAACGTACACACGGCATCGACTACAACAAGACAACCGTATTCTTTGGCAATCGTTGCAATGTCTTTTAGCGTATAGTTACAAACCGTGTTCGACGTTTCACCTTGCACCATACTAATGACTTTTGGGCGTACTTGCTCTATCGCTTTACGCACTCGTTCTGGGTCCGCAGCTTCATGTACTGGAATGTGCAATTCATGAACATCCGCACCCACGCGCTTAGCCATTTCAGCCATGCGATGACTGAAGAAGCCGTTATTTAAACACAGAATCTTTTCACCAGGTTGCAGCAAGTTAACGGCTGACATTTCCATCGCGGCGGAGGCAGGTCCCGCGACACCAAGTACCCACTTGGACTCTGTTTGAAAGACGTAACGTGCCATGCTCTTCACTTGATCGATGACTTTCGCCATTGTTGGACCAAGATGATTGATCACAACTGAGTTGGCTTTGGCCACGCGCTCAGGGATCGGCACTGGACCCGCACCCATCATCAGCAACGGCTCTTGTGGAAGAATATCGTCAAGTGATTGTAATTCGGGACAAGGAATGCCCGTTGTAGAGTCCATATTTACCTGCCTTTAAATATGATTAATAAAAAAATCCATCTCAACTATTTCGTAAAATCAAATATCGTAATCTTAGTATTTTCAGACCAAAACTCGGTAAAAACTAATTTTCCAAAATAATCTGCTGAAATAATACTGCAATCGACCTATTTTTAAGAGTCTATATTTTGAAAAGAGTCGAATAATCCAAAACTTCTTCTGTCACCCACACAACTCACCAAATTTAGATTTAAACCCTAGTATTATTTACTCCTGAACTTACCAATAAAACCTTTCATCATAAGCCAAAGTAGCTTGCTCAAAAATCAACCGGAACAGTATACAAGACAGTGCAGACACTCATTTTTGCACCAAAACTGACCATTCAGACATATAATAAGCTCCACCGTTAAAACGAAAACGGGTCCCCTGAAACGCCTTAACAACTGTTTAGTTACCTACTATTTAATAGTGGGTAACTTTTTTACACCTCCAGTATGACTTTACAAAACCCTTGCTATACATGGCTTAGCACTGTCATAAATCTGTGTTGCTCAGACTCTAAACTGGTCGATACACAATTTTTTTACAGCACTCTGGCAAGCATATTGCTTTCACTAACCAGTCAGTCATCCATTAATGGCACGGTAGGTGTTCCAAAATAGGTCAGAAGCGCATTTCACTGTTATTCGTAAAAGGAGGAGAGGTTGAAGCGGACGCCACTTCAATCAAACATATGACGACCACATTAATAGTCTTCACAGATCTAGATGGAACTTTACTTGACCACTTTGACTACGCCTTTACTGACGCAGAAGCGGCTCTTTTTAGCTTAAAAACGCTGGGGATCCCATGCGTATTAAACACCAGCAAAACGTATGCGGAACTCCTTGAACTTCGCTTAGCGCTGCGCCACAAGGATCCATTTATTATCGAAAACGGTGCGGCTGTCTATATACCGGCTAATAGTCCGTTGGTGAATATTCATGATCTTGAACGTCGTGGTGATTTTTACGTTCAATCATTTGGCCCCAAGCGCCAGCACCTTATCGAGTTATCTCAGAGTATGAAATCTCGCTACGATTTTATCAGTTATCACGATCTAAGCACTGAACAACTGATGGAGCATACGGGCTTAGACTATCAAACCGCTGAGCTGTCACTGCAACGCGACTTCACCGAACCTTTAATCTGGAACGACTCTAATGCCGCTTTAGAGCGCCTAAGACATGAATTAGCGGCTCAAGGCATTAAAGCGCAAAAAGGTGGACGATTTGTCCATTTAATGGGCGCGCAGTGCGATAAAGCCGTAGCCATGAACTGGCTAAAACAAGCTTATCAAGGCACCTTCCATGAAGACCTTAAAAGTATGGCGTTAGGTGACGGTGAAAACGATGTTGGCATGATCTGCGAAGCAGACATTCCTGTTGTGGTGCGCTCCCCTGTCCATGTCCCACCTGAGATACCTGGACGCTACGACGTTTGGATTACAGATTCTTATGGCCCAAAAGGCTGGAGCGAGGCCATCAACAAAGCCCTAGTAAACGAAGGTTTTATCTAATACCAACTCACTGACGAATCAGCGAGTAAAAGACAGCATGACAACATGCTACAGGAGAGAAAAATGGGTGATTTTTACCAGAATGGCATTATTACAACACTGCACAATTTGTCTCAGCGTCCTCTTGAAGACATGGAAAAAGAACTGTGTGAGTTCGCTAAGAAGCGCCCTATGGCACTTATTTTACCTTGCTTATACTCTGAGCTCGAAACCGATGCCATGCCGAATATCATTAAGCATCTAAAGCAAGTACCTTATCTTTCCGAAATCATTATCGGCTTGGACCGTGCGACCGAAGAACAGTATCGTCATGCCTTGGAGTTTTTCTCTGAGCTACCTCAAAAACACACAGTTTTGTGGAACGATGGCCCACGTCTTCGTGCCATTGATGAAATCCTCAAAGGTGAGAAATTATCGCCAAACGACCCAGGTAAAGGACGCAATGTATGGTTCTGTATGGGCTACGCACTAACGGCATCCGATGCCGATGCCGTGGCAATGCACGACTGTGACATTATCACTTATGACCGCAGCTTGCTGGCACGTTTAATCTATCCTGTCGCAAATCCAAACTTTAACTACGAGTTCTGTAAAGGTTTTTATGCGCGAACTGCTAACGGCAAAATGAATGGCCGTGTTAACCGCCTGCTTGTCACGCCTTTACTCTATTCTTTGAAAAAAGTACTTGGTCACTTAGATTATTTAGATTACTTAGACAGCTACCGCTATTCCTTAGCCGGTGAGTTTTCCTTCCGTCGGGACGTTATGACCGATTTGCGCATACCAAGTGACTGGGGATTAGAGATCGGCGTGCTATCTGAAATGTACCGAAATTATTCAACCAACCGTTTGTGTCAGGTCGACATTGCGGATGCATACGATCACAAACATCAAGATCTATCCGCAGATGATGACGACGGTGGCTTATCTAAAATGTCGATCGACATCACGAAAGCGATCTTTCGCAAACTCGCTACAAACGGCATTGTTTTTAATCAAGAAACATTTCGTACCATCAAAGCTACTTATTACCGTGTCGCTTTAGATTTCATCGAGACATACCGAAATGATGCTGAGATTAATGGTTTAAAATTAGATGTTCATTCCGAAGAGCGCGCAGTTGAACTCTTCGCCAGCAACATCATGAAAGCAGGCAATATGTACCTAGATAATCCTATGGAAGCGCCTTTTATTCCGAGCTGGAACCGTGTCGCAAGCGCCTTCCCTGAAGTGATGCATCAATTAGAAGAGGCCGTTACACAAGATATGAACGAATACACACCAAAGTAGTGTGATGTCATCGGCTCAACACAATGACGACAAAGCAGATAAGATATAAGGTAGGTCATAATGGAAGCAGCGCCACTGTCCCAACTAGAACAACGACTGATTGGGCATTTACAAGTCTTATACCCGCACCTTGATGCGGGTGAAATGGCACGTAACTGTCTCACTACTTTTGGCTTAGATCCTAAAACGACCTCGCCTCAACCGCACAGAAACCTGTGGAATCAATCAGACATCATGCTGATCACCTACGCTGACACATTGCGAAAAGACGGCGAATCACCTCTAAATACATTACATGAGTTTGTAAAAACCAAGCTTGCTGAATGTATTTCAGCGGTTCATCTGTTGCCCTTCTTTCCATACAGCTCAGACGACGGTTTCAGTGTCATGGATTACACATCGGTCAACCCTTCAGCGGGCAAATGGCGCAATATCACTGAGCTTTCTGGCGATTTCAAAGTGATGGGAGATCTCGTGATCAACCATTGCTCCAGTCGAAGCATGTGGTTTGAGAACTTTAAAGCAGGCGTAGAACCTGGGGCTAGTTTTTTTTATGAGGCCGACCCCAATACCGATGTATCAAACGTTGTGCGTCCTAGAACCTCACCATTATTACGTGAGGTACAAACAAAGAATGGCTTAAAGCATGTTTGGTGTACCTTCAGCCACGATCAAGTGGATCTAAACTTTGAAAACCCTAAAGTATTAATTGAGTTTCTGCGCATCATCCGTCTTTACCTTGAAAAAGGCATTCGCTGGTTCCGTTTGGATGCAGTGGCTTTTCTATGGAAAACCCCCGGCACAAGCTGTATCAACCTGCCCAATACACATGAAATGATTCGTTTGTTACGGCTGTTGATTGAGCATTACGCACCCGATGCTGTCATCATTACCGAGACCAATATTCCAAATCGGGAAAACCTTACTTACTTTGGTAATGCCAATGAAGCACACCTGATTTACAACTTTTCTTTACCTCCACTGCTTATTAATACACTCGTTTCCGGTAGCTGCGCACATTTGAAAAACTGGTTAATGCGCATGCCTCCTGCACAACAAGGCACGACTTATTTAAACTTCGTTGCGTCTCATGACGGTGTAGGATTGCGCCCAACGGAAGGATTACTCAGTGAATGGGAGCTTGATAGCCTAATTAACACAATGAAACGGTTCGGCGGAAAAGTCAGCTCGCGCACCACTCCAGCGGGGGAAGCCAAGCCGTACGAAATCAATATCAGCCTTTGGGATGCATTAAGTGGCTCTGTCAGCAAAGGACCTGATCAGTGGCAATTTGCCCGATTTATGTGTGCAGCGGCGGTGCAGTTGGCCTTAGAAGGGTTACCAGCATTTTATATTCACTCTCTTTTTGGCACTGAAAACGATTACCCTCGTGTTGATAACACTGGGCAGTTCCGCTCGATTAATCGACACATTTGGGGCATGGACGATCTTGAGCACAAACTGAATACGCCAACGCATCATCAGAAAGTATTCAATGCGATGCGAAACCTAATCCAAATTCGTCGCGGACAACCCGCCTTCCATCCCAACGCAACACAATATGTTCTGCATACAGGTGATAAGCTGTTTGCATTCTGGCGTCAAAGCCTAGATCGCCGCCAAAGTTTGTTCGCTATTTACAACATTAGCGATGAACCGCAGACCTTTAATCTTGGCGAGCTAAACCTAATTGCAACCGACGATTGGACGGATTTAGTCACAGATACTAAGTACGAAGACAGCCTCGCTCAAGTCACATTAATGCCTTATCAATTTCTTTGGTTGGCCAACAAAAAAAGTAAGGCCAAGTAGTTCTCCTACTTGGCCTACTCATCATTTAAGCTCTTCGCTCAACTAAGCAGAGTTCAGTGAAATAACTCTGCTTAGTTTGCTTCAATATCTTCTGCAATAAATCCACCACTTTGATGCGACCAAAGTTTCGCATAGATACCACCTTGAGAAATAAGTTGCTGATGAGAGCCCTGCTCGACGATAGCCCCTTTATCCAGCACAATTAAACGGTCCATAGCTGCGATCGTTGACAGGCGATGCGCAATAGCGATCACCGTTTTACCTTCCATCAGGCGATATAAACTGTGCTGAATGGCCACTTCCACTTCCGAATCAAGAGCTGAGGTGGCTTCATCTAACACCAAGATCGGAGCATTCTTTAAGAGTACTCGAGCAATGGCAATACGCTGTCGCTGTCCGCCTGATAACTTAATACCGCGCTCCCCGACCATCGCATCGTATCCAGTATTACCATAAGGGTCCGTCAACCCCTGAATAAAGTCATGGGCTTCAGCACGTTTCGCAGCGTCTATCATCTCATCATCGCTGGCGTCTGGGCGGCCATAGAGTAAATTTTCACGTACAGTACGATGCAATAACGACGTATCTTGCGTCACCATACCAATGTTGGCGCGAAGGGTTTCTTGTTGCACATCACGGATGTTTTGACCATCAATGGCAATGGAACCTTTTTCCACATCATGAAAACGCAGTAGAAGGTTCACAATGGTCGATTTACCCGCTCCAGAGCGCCCTACTAGACCTACTTTTTCACCTTTTTTAATATGTAAATTCAGAGCCTCAATGACTGAGGCATCTTGCTTACCATAATGAAAGTCCACTTGATCGAACTTAATATCGCCATCCTTTACGATCAGAGATTTGGCTCCTTCATTGTCTTGAATCGACAGCGGTTTAGACAGCGTCCCCATACCGTCGGCCACCATACCAATATTTTCAAATAAGGCACTTACTTCCCACATAATCCACTGCGACATACCATTCAGGCGCAGGGCCAAACTGACTGCAATGGCAATCGCTCCAACGCTAATAGCACTTCCGATCCACAACCCAATCGCAACCGCCGCAATTGTAAAGGCCAATAAATAGTTTAAGCTTTGCACGCATAGATTAAGCCCTGTCACCAATCGCATCTGCTTATGCACGGTTGCTAAGAAACCATTCATCGACTCTTTGGCGTAGGACACTTCACGCTTGTTGTGAGCAAACAATTTCACTGTCGTAATATTGGTATAGCTGTCAACAATGCGCCCCGTCATGGTAGAGCGTGCGTGCGCCTGCTCTTCTGATATACGACGCAAACGGGGGACAAAATACAGTTGAATCGCAATGTAGCCCACCAGCCACCCCAGCATGGGCAAAACAAGTCGGTAATCCGCTTGCGCAACAAGCACCAACATAGCTATGAAATACACTAGGATATACATCAGTACATCTAATAGCTTCATCACTGTCTCACGGACAGCCAAGGAAGTCTGCATGACTTTAGTCGCTACACGACCGGCAAAATCGTCCTGAAAGAAATCAACGCTTTGACGCAGTACGTAACGATGCGCTAACCAGCGAATTCGCATTGGGTAATTACCCAATAATGTTTGATGTACGATTGCTGAATGTAAAAATGTCACGAGTGGCATGGCCACTAATACCATTAATGACATACCGATCAATCGCCCAGATTCCTCAGACAAGAAAGTCTCAGGATTCTTAGTGACCAACCAGTCCACCAATTGCCCCATAAAGCTAAACAACACCACTTCTAAAATCGCAATGGTCGCCGTTAACAGGGACATTAAAATTAAAGGGACCTCTGCACCTTTCGAGAAATATCGACAAAACGCAAATAAGGTTTTAGGCGCTTGGTCAGGGTCTATATCTGGATAAGCCGTCAACCATCGTTCAAATAACTTCAACATAAAGAGTACAAATCTTAATTAGAGAAAATGAAATTGGCATCAAGTGAAACACAGAACTTAATGGATAACTATCAACCCGATTGCTATGTTTAACCAATTTAGCCGTCTTTCCTTAATTTTGCGTAGGAAGCTATTACCTTAATCTACTACAATTGACAAACTCAACTAGACAACCTTTCAAGGAGTATTATGAAGCTTACGCTACCGGTTATTTTGGTTCTCGGCTTATTGGCCGGCATCACCCCATTGGCCATCGATGCCTATCTTCCGAGCTTTCCTAGCGTAGCAGAAGACCTGAATCAAGATATCAGTCACATTCAGTTAACCCTAAGTGTTTATCTATTTGTGTTTGCTATCTTTCAAATATTCTACGGCCCTCTTTCAGACGCTATTGGTCGTCGAAAAGTTGTTGTTACAGGGTTGATAATTTATAGCTTCGGCAGTTTCTTATGCGCTATCGCTGGCTCTTATGAATGGCTGATGGGCGCGCGCGTTGTACAAGCTATTGGCGGTGCCGCCGTCGCCGTTACGATTCCTGCTCTAGTGAAAGACAACCTAACAACAAATCAATTTGCAAAAGCTATGTCAATGATCATGCTGGTCATGGCATTAGCACCTCTTGTCGCTCCCATTTTGGGCGGTACAATACTGGTCGTATTCAATTGGCATGCAATTTTTATCTTTTTAATGTTACTTGGAATCGTGGCTATCTTTTTATTTTTACGCACCATTCCAGAAACGCTTTCCAAAGAAAAACGTACACCTTTATCGTTAGCCTCTTCTTTGAGCAACTATTTCATGCTCGCCAAGAACCCAATCATTATGGGATACATTACCGCAGGGGCGCTGCACTTTGCTGGTTTAATGTGTTTCGTCACTGGGGCGTCTTTTGTTTACATCAAGATTTATGGCATCAACGAAGGTTTGTTTGGCTTTCTATTTGGTATGAACATCATCACGATGATGATTGCTACGACCATTAATGGTCGTTTTGTAGAAAAGCTAGGCATCGACACGCTGGTTCACTACGCCATGGTGGTATTATTGATTGATGTGGCTGGCTTGATTGTTATGTGTTTCATGGAGCAACCACCGTTGCCTGCTGTGATGTTAGGTATGATGTTGTTCACTGGTCCTATTGGCATTTTAGGCAGCGGTTTTATGGGTGGTGCTATGCGTCGTGCAGGCTCGCTTAACGGCAGTGTGGCAGCGCTTGCAGGCACTATCCGATTCTCATCAGGCGCGCTAAGCGGTGTCGTCCTGAGTATGTTGCATAACGGTACTTTTGTGCCGATGTTGGGTATCATGTCAGTTTGTGGTTTAGGCACTTTTGTGATTTACAAATACGTTAAAAAACTTGAGCAGCTAACACCCATCTCTGACACCCAATAAACAGTAGAGTGATGACCATGCTAACAACGCGAACTTTATTAGAAAGACTGGCTAATGCCCCTGACACTGTTACATTTCAAGACACCATTGATGTCATTGATAATGAATACGACTTTACTCCGACGTCTTTTAAAAATGGCTCGCAGATTAACCAAGCAAATGAGAACAACGGTTCCTGTAAAATTTTCTCTTTCGCGCAATTGAATGATGTGAGTGAATCGTCTGCACTTCATTTATTTGGCGACTTTTTTCGTCAAGACGTTCTTAATAACCCTGAAGGTACTGATCACCAGAACATTCGTCAGTTCATGGTAAATGGCTGGTCTGGCATGCACTTCGAAAGCCAAGCATTATCAAAGAAATAATCATTTAAGGGGCGATATGTCGCCCCTTTTTAATCCAGCCACTGAACTCTTCTCGTATATCTTACTCAAATCAGTACACAGATCCACAACGGCAGAGGTAAATTATGGATTTCGTTGTCTTCGACTTGGATGGCACGCTACTCAATAAACAACAGCGTTTATCCGAAACAACACTCAAGACCCTAGACAAACTTCGCCAAGCTGGAATTGCTTATACAGTTGCCACAGGTCGTACTCATTTGGCCGCTGCGCCTTGCATTCAAGATCATAACTTTCCTCTATGGCAAATCTATAAAAATGGTGTTGAGTGGTGGCACCCTGAGGATCAAGTGTATCGGCATCAAGGTATTCTTGAGCGTCATATGATTGAAGCGACGCTTACGTCTTTTTCTGAACAAGAAGTGACTCCTTTTATTTTTTGTATAGAAAACGATGGCCAACAATCAGTGTATTACCCACCAACTCATAACCATTATGGGGAAACCGTCTACAAAGAACTGGCAAGTCACCAGAATCTTCTAATGAGCAGTATTGATAACATGCCTAACAACGCTCGTATCATCAATATCAGTGCGTTAGGCCACCCTGATATGCTGAGTTCGATTGTGGAAAACTGTCAGGGACAAGAGCATTTAGTCGCCTACAGTGGCGGTGGCATCTATCATTCAGAAACGCATTGGATCGACATTCACCATAGCAGCACATGTAAAGGTTCCGCTATTGAACAACTAAAGCAGGAACTTAATGCGACAAATTTGATCGTATTTGGTGATGGAGACAATGACTTAACCATGTTCAAGATCGCAGATGAAGCCTATGCAACTGACAATGCGCCAAATTACATTAAGGCTCAAGCATCAGGCACGGTTGGACATCATGATGAAGATGGCGTAGCGTTGTTCTTAAATAAACGCTTTGGTTTATAATTGCCGATAGTGATAAAGTGTCTCTCTGTTACGAAATTGCAACAAAAGACGCTTTACGGATTATCACTATTGGCTCATAGTAGAATCATAATTAAACAAGTGGAGAGAGATTATGTTTGAATTTGCCTTATTTTTCGCGGCCATTGCTGGAGCGTTTTGGATGGCACATTCCTTGGTCAAGCAAGTTTCCCGTCCAACAATGAAAGCTCAGCCGATCAAAATTGAGACTGAGAAGAAAGCGCATCCACGTCGCCAAAATCGCTTTCCAGATTAATCTATGTATTTCATTTATAAAAGGCCATGATTTGTGGCCTTTTTCATTTACACAATGTCATATTCTTTTAGTTTATTAGCAATTGAGCTGTGACTGACATTTAGGAATTTCGCTAATTTTCGCGTACTTGGATATTGCGGATACAGTTTACGTAAAACCTGCGCCTCATACGCTTTAACCGTTTTATCCAATGATCCTTCTATCAACTCAATTGGCATTGTTTGGTTCAGTTCTAAAGGCAAATCCTTTGACTCTATAATATTGCTTTTAGCCACTTGTCTCGCTTGATACAAACACGATTCCAATTCTTTTAAATTACCTGGCCAATTGTGCATTTTTAACGTCGCAAGCGCATTCTTACTAATCCCCATAAAGGGTTCATTGTAGCGTTCACAGGCCTCCTCCAATATATCCATTGCGAGACCCAATAAATCTTCTTTTCGATCTCTCAGCGGTGGTACTGATATTTGAAACTCACTCAACCTGAAATACAGCTCATCCCTAAGATGATCCTGTTGGCGCAAAGCTTCATTGGACAGTTGAGAAAGGCCAATCACACGACTAGGCGCTTCATCTTGATATAAACGGCTTGGCTGCTCTTGTAACCACTGAATTAATTGAACTTGGCATGCGTCGGTAAGAAGCTCTATATCGCTAAATGCAATCCATCCTCCTCGATAAAGCACTTCATCAAGGATAGCTGGAGTAACTTTCGCCGACGTAATAAAGGATAGCCTAGCCTCATGCTCTAAGTATTGCTCTTGCCAATATTGGAAAACTGCTTCGAGCAAGCGCTTTTTGCCAACAGCAAACTCTCCCGTTAGCAGCATAGAGCTGTCCGTTGCGATATACGCCTTAGTGAATCCTAAACAGCGCTTCATCGCTGAGCTTTTAGTCAATTCAGGCTTCAGAAAACCTTGCAATGCATGCTGCACATTCGGAGCTTTGCGCAGGCTTGAAGCTTGTCGCCCCAAACGCTGAGCCGAATGAATATGGATGACGCCACCCGCACACACTCGCTGCGCATTCTCATTAGTCACATAAAAAGGCTGCATTTCTAATAGCGTAAGCTGTCCATTTAAACGGAGTCGCTTAGTTACCCCGCCTTGAAGATGCACCCAGTCCAAACGCTCAAAGGCAACACTGCCAATATAATGACTAAGGGGTTGTTGCAACAGCTCATTTAGGGGAACGCCTAAATCCTGTGCGGCTTGGCTTGTTGCCATGGTCACGTGACCTTTTATGTCAACCGCAACAACACCATCAGGAAGCGCTTCTAAGAGAGTATGAATAGCATTTTGCTCTTGCTCTGAAGGCGTATAATGAACAGTCTTAACATCTGACACACCGCGGAGTCGACGAATACCAGCAAGTAGTTGCGTTAAGAACTGAAATTCAATGTCATCAAAACCAACATATAAACATCCAGAACGACTGTCTATTTCAATGCGACGCATATCAATATGATAGGGCACCAATAAGTCTAAAATTTCTCGCACCATACCGATTCGGTCTTCACACCGCACTTCTAAACGCATTGTTGCCTCACTCGCATTCTATATTGTGGTAAAGATAACATACCACAGCGATATACGACCTTAGTCATATGAAACCACTCCACAAGTTCTATTCATACCGAAAATACAGTATCATGCGTGGCCATTATTAGTCGAAATGGTCTCCTTATGCAGCTCGATAAAATCGACCTCAATCTCCTGAGATATCTTGATTCTCTCTTACGTGAGCAAAACGTCACTCACGCAGCCAATCAGCTTGGCATCACACAGCCCGCCATGAGTAATGGACTCCGCCGTCTAAGAGACTTGTTTCACGATCCTCTTCTTGTCCGTACTAGTGACGGCATGATGCCAACCGCGCTGGCGATCCAACTTCAGCCGCGCGTACGCAGCATTTTACAATCGGTTGATGAAGTGTTGCATTTAGGCCATAACTTTGATGCCGAGTCGAGCACTCGTGTATTCCGCATCATGGCAAGTGACTATGCCGAAGCAACCTTGATACCGCCATTGATGCAAAAGCTTCAAAAAGAAGCCCCACACGTCATCATGGATGTCATGAATCCAAGTGATGTGAGCTTCCATGACGTTGAAAAAGGAAAAGTAGATTTAGTCATCAACCGTTTCGATACATTGCCTCAATCATTTCACCAAAAATCCGTCTGGGTTGACCGATTTTCGTGTTTGGTTCCTAACGATGGTCGCTACGGTGACGAACTGAGCCTCGAAGACTATCTGGACGCGCAACATGTTTGGGTAAGCAAAACTGGTTTCGGTGTGGGTGTCGGCATCCAGCCTGAAGAAGTTCAAAAGCTAGGCTGGGTTGATTCTACACTCGCAGAATTAGGCCATAAACGTAACATCCGCTTGTTTACGCGTAGCTATAATGTAGCCATGCGTTCTACTAAACAGCTTGGGCTTGTCGCCACCCTACCCTCATTGGCCACAAGACTGTTGCATGACAGTCCGACTGTAAAAGTCGTACCGCCGCCTTTTGACATCCCACCTGTGGAACTCAAAATGCTGTGGAGCCCTCTACTGCAACATGATCCTGGCCATATCTGGCTACGCTCAACGATTGCAGGTTGCGCCCGTACCATTGCTGAAAATGCGGATCTTTAAAAAATCCAAAAAAATAGCCGCTTACAATAAGCGGCTATTCATATACTCTAAGATTCTGAAAAACAGTTTAAGGCACAGTGTTTAAAGCCTCTACCGCTTCCGCCTCACTTGCTACCGTTACATGCAAGTCAGTAATGTGTCCGTTATTAATACTGTAGCACCAGCCATGAACCGTCAGGTCTTGGCCTCGTTTCCAAGCGTTTAAAACAATGCTGGTCTGACAAACATTCGCAACTTGCTCGATAACATTCAACTCACACATACGGTCAAACTTCACTTTATCATCAATGATCGCATCCACTTCCGCTTTATTTAGTCGGTAGACATCTTTGATATGACGGAGCCAGTTATCAATTAAACCGTACTCTTTCGTTTCCATTGCCGCTTTAATACCACCACAACCGTAATGACCGACCACCATGATGTGTTTTACTTGTAAAACATCCACAGCGTACTGGATAACAGACAAACAATTTAAGTCTGTATGCACTACCACATTCGCAATATTGCGATGAACAAACACTTCGCCTGGCAATAAGTCGACAATCTGATTCGCCGGCACGCGGCTATCAGCACAACCAATCCATAGATAATCAGGTTTTTGCTGCTCTGATAATTTATTAAAAAACGTCGGATCTTCAGCCGTTACTTTTGTGGCCCATTCACGATTTTTATCAAAAAGAACACCCAATTTACTCGACATTATTTTTTCCTTGCTTTTGATACCAGCGCAACTTGATGTCCGCTGTTAGATCAATCATTTGAAGCGCTAATGCGGCTTGACGCCCTTCATATGGCGCTTTGTGTATATGAGGGGTCATACTTAATAATTGCCCTATTTGTTCTGCATCCGTCAGCGTAAAAGAGAACCGATGGTTTAACTCGTGCTTTAACTCGAAGCCATCCAAACCTTCAGCAAATGTTGCGTGGTAAGGCTTAATTTCTGGGTAAAGTATTTTTCTAAGCTCAATCAAGTGATCCGAACCCGACTCCACCAACAGCAGCCACCCTTGCTGTTTAAGAACTCTTGCAAACTCTGAAACAACAGGAAAACCAAATGCACACATCACCCAATCAAAACGACCTTCAGCAACAGGAATATGGGCATTGCTGCCAACTATCCAATCGATCTGTTTATCTCTTTTACTGGCATCTGTAATAGCCCATTTCGAAATATCCAAACCGGTTGCATCTAATTGAGTTTGCTCGCGCAAGTGTTTAGATAAAAGGCGCAAGTAATGACCTTCACCACAGCCTGCATCAAAGACCGATAACTCCGACACTTGTTTAGGGTGCAGGGGCAAGCTATCCAGAATCGCATGGATAACAGGATCATAATGACCGTTAGCCAAGAATTCGCGGCGTGACGCGACCATCTCTTTACTGTCACCTGGGTCTTTAGAATGCTTTTTTTGCACAGGAAGAAGGTTCACGTAGCCTGTTTTGGCAATGTCATAAGCATGTCCTTTTGGACAAACCAAAGTGCGTTCATTACGCTCTAAAGGCAGCTGATCTAAAGGGCAGCATAAATGTTCGAGGTGGGACACTCGGACTCCAAATTTCGATGGGGATCAACAGATTAAGAATGGATTGAATACTAACAAAAAGCGAATAAAATTGATGTGCTAGATTGCCAAAATATGACTTTTTCACGTTACCTTATAGGGTTTCAGGATCAATAAAAGCCTCTAAATCGGGGCCGCGATTATTTAAGTACTCGACAAAGTCTGTACTCGACATTGGTTTAGCAAACAAAAAACCCTGCACTTCTTGGCATTGATAATTCGTTAGCAAATTCATCTGCGATCGACTCTCAACACCTTCTGCAACTACTTTCAGATTCAGGCTTTGCGCCATAGCAATGGTTGCTTTTACAATCGCATCATCATCACTGTCTACACCTAAATCCTGAATAAAAGAGCGGTCAATTTTGAGAGATTGGATAGGGAATTTCTTTAGGTAGGCAAGAGACGAATACCCGGTTCCGAAATCGTCAATCGACAGCATAATGCCCATTTCTCGGAATGCATGAAGCTTTTTGATGGTTTCATGGGCATCTGACATCAACATACTTTCGGTTAGCTCTAACTCAAGGTATTTAGGGTCAATCTTTGTCTCAGTTAAAATGTCTTGTACAATATCGACTAAATCATGTTGCAAAAACTGACGACCCGATAAATTAACCGAAACATTTATAGGTGGAAGCCCTAAAGATTGCCACTCTTGTATATGCTGGCAGGCACGTCTTATGACCCACTCTCCAAGAGGCAATATTAGACCACTTTCTTCCGCAACTGGAATAAATTGATCCGGCGGTATCATACCCCACTCTGGATGATGCCAACGTAGCAACGCCTCAGCCCCTACTGTGCATTCATCCGTAGAGCGTACTTTAGGTTGATAATATAACTCAAACTGACCTTCTTCGATTGCTTTACGTAAGCCGCCGCCCAAGGTGAGATAAGCGCTGTAACACTCAGTCATGCTTTCATCAAATATACGATAACCATTGTGCGTATTCGATTTTGAACGATACATAGCTGCATCAGCATTTTTTAACAAAGAGTCAATGTCTTCCCCATGCTCGGGGTAACAAGCAATTCCGATACTTGCTGTAATCACCATTTCCATTTCTGAAACAGGATAGGTTTGCTCTCCAGTAGCATGAATATCAACAGCAATATCCAACAACTCCTGAGTATCGCGAATGTGCTCTAGCACAACCACAAACTCATCACCACCTAAGCGGTAAAGACAAGATCTTGACGGTATCGTGTTCTTAATTCGATTAGCGACTTGCTGAAGCAGTTGATCGCCAACCCGATGTCCAAACGTATCGTTAACAACTTTGAAACCATCTAAGTCTAAAAACATTAAACCAAATCGGCGATTCCGTTTAATAGCGTTGATTTTAGCTTTCTCTAACTGCTGATAAAGCAAATGCCGATTAGGTAAATGGGTTAACTCGTCGTAGTTTTGCCACTTAAATAGCTCAACCTCAAGATCTCGAACTTCTTGGATATCCTGTGCAAACAGATCCACATTGCCACTATCTGGATTCACATGTGCTTCAAGTTTAAACCAACGTACACCATCTGACGTCGAAAGCCTTAACTCTTGTTGTACAACTTGGTCAAACTTAACACGTTGAATGAAATAACTCGCAGCACCACTGACTGCAAACAGGTCTTTAATATGTTGAACGGTGTGGAACAAGCTCTCTGCTCGGCGACTAAGAAATAGTCTCTCACCATCACAGGAAAAGGTCATAAGGATAAGAGAGTTAAGACTTTCAGGTAAGTTTTTACGGCCGTAGTAGCGCGGCAAATGGTTCGACACTTCAGCGGGGCATATACATGCCTCCACAGAAAAGCCGTGGTGATTCACCCCTAGTGAAATAACACTAGCGGTACAGCGATAAAGCATATTACTCACATCACGAATTAACCAGTGAAAGCATAGCAAAGTGCTTTTATCAGATTGACTCAAAAATTGGGTTAGATCATCCTTTAGTTCGCGATCAATATACGTTAAACCATCGCGACTTACACCAAGGGCTTCCCCAAACCGTTTTTTTGCAGTGGGGTTGCTCCATGACACAGTTCCTTGTTCTAAATCTATCACCCAAGCGGCCTTTTTGGGGCTTGGCACCAAGAACTCTACAGCGTCTGTCATGTCTCAATTTTATGTACGAATTAAGCTACAATTTATGCCTCATTAAGATTGATTTTTCAAGTATTACCACTCATCTGGGCAAACAAATAGCCAGAAAACACTAGTTTTACTCGTATCCGATTTTCTAATACACGAAAACAAGACTGGCCTTGGGTCATCCTCAAATCGAATGGCCAACTCTTTTTTCAGCGTTTTATTCATCTGTTTTTTATCAGATTTTATTGAGTTAGGCGTAATCCAATAAGGTTTCTGCGCCTCCCTCAGATCATAAAGAAAGTGCTCTAATACTAGAATTCGATTGAGCCTTACCCAACCGCCATTGTATTTTTGGTATTCAAAAAATGCCTTAGCATCAATATTTAAGTCGTAAAAATGGCGACCAAAAATCATCAAATTTGGTGTTACAGCAGTGTCATTTGAGAAGGATTTCAACCAAGACTGTCCTTCTTCAACATTCAACACCTTAAGCTGATGATCACGAGCATGTGTTTGTTTTCTTACTAAACTGTCATGTTTATTTGGGCCAATCCAACAATGAGGGTTTAAATCATTTCTTTCCAGATAAAACTTCAAGGCTATTTCAAATTGAAATATCATTTCTGCTCTATTCTTAATCAGCAGATCAACTTCCCCATAGGTTTTACCCGCTATATGAATTTGCTCATGTTCAGCCAATACTTGAACATCTGCAAAATGCTGAACTGCAAATGAGAACAACTGCTCAAAGTAAGTACCCAAAAAATGTGACTTGGCTTGCGCCATCCACTGCACCAATGGCTCAGGCTGATCAGACAAAAGCTTCAAATTGCTTCGCCAGCCTTTAATAAGAAAACCTGCAAGCGGATAATCCAACACAAAACTTTCCCGCTCCTCTAGCAACCACTCTAGATCCGCGAGCAATTGATCAGCAGCATGCAACGTCATTCTTGGGCACTTCGGCTTAAAAATCGATCTATCGCGTCACTCACCAACATTAAGTGCTTAACATGGCTTACCTCTAGCCCTCTAAAAGCTTCTTCGACCATTGGCGAAATATGGCAACGGCCTGGTAAAGGCTGTTGAAATTCAATCATTTCTTTAAATCGCTCGATTAATACATAACGCAGCCACTGTTCGAAGCTCATCGTATCAATGCAAAAAGGCTGCACTGAGGCTAATGCTTCTGTACTAGGCGGTTTGGTTTGCCAAACGTGAGCCTGCTGCATGGCCATTTGCAATTCTAATACCAAATCGGCTAATTCTGTGTAACGTTGAATCGATTGGGACAACTGATTTTTCTCCTAAAAAACGGTATGATTCGAGCTTTGAGTCACTTAAGTTTGGGCACACATCACAGCTATGCAAAATATTGAATCTCTAAGCGATCTTTTCAGTGCCGTTGGGTGCAAGGCGACATTTTACGATGTTGGTCGACATATTACTAAAATCACGCCGCAACAGGTTATTCAGTTCGATACAAAGCAGCAAGTTTATCCGTACGCATTCCGTAAACAAGCTTGGCTTGCTTGCGTGTTAACGGAAAAACAAAAACCGCTAAAAGACGGGGAAGTTGTCTGGTTTCTAAAATTACCTCTCGACGAATCGGGCTGCTTGAACTTGGGAACACGTGATCTATTTATCAAAACCATCGTTGATAAAATCATGCATAAAGGGACTGAACAAGGTGTTCAAGAAGCCCTTGAAGACAACCCTTACGCATTTCAACCAGATCAAGATCGACTCGCTAGCTTCCACGCCATGCTCGCACGAGACTTAAAGCAGCCTACATCCCACTATTTAGATGACGTGCTTTCCTATTTAAAAAGCGAGCAATTAGACGACCCTGAAACGTGGAGCCATTTAGGGTTACAAGGGTTAGCTGATTTGGCGGCAAGAGCAGAAGAGCTAAATCTGAAAGCTCTGCAGATCAAAGCAATTCAAAGTGCCCCCAATGAAGTACGCTTCCCACTTTGCCATGCAATGGAACATTATGTTCAAGGTGCTGACACAGTGAAAGCAGTGTGTGAAGAAATGATGGAACACTCGATCACTGCAAGCGATGCTGCTCATTTAATTCGCGCCATTTCACGCAATGATTTTGCTACGGACCTATTTATCCCGTTATTTACTTTACTAGGCGATATCAGCCATTGTGATGATAATCAGCTAGAGCTAATTGCATCGCTGGTTGCAAAGTGTCCACACTGGATTGCAGGACAAGGCCAATTGCTGCGAATCATCCTAGAAAAATTAGCGCATCGTGATGATGCGCAATTAGGTTTCAAACACATTGTCGCTGAATTGACCCAACAACCAGAAACACGCACAGCAACTTGGCATGTATTGCGTTCAGATCATGCCAGCGAAGCGCTGCAAAATGCAGTTTGTAATTTGTTCACTCCTGCAAGCTCAACACTGCAGTAAGCACTAAATAATCAACATCCGTCACTGAATACACAACTTCGTACTCAGTGGCGGACGTGTTTTGATTCCACCATAGAGCGCATTTCTTTGCGATGCTGCTTGAACTCGTCACTCAGCTCGTATTTACCTTCTCGTGTATGCAACAACGCACCTCGACTGACCAAAGCGTCTAACGTTTTAGGAAGAACTTTTTGGCGACGTTCGCCTTTAACAAAGAAGTATTGATCATCTACTTGGATCAATTCGAAACCTGTCTCGAGAAACCCGACACACAGGTTTTGGGTTGGTGTTAGTTTCAATTTCATCTCGTCACCCTTAACCAACAAATGGATTTACTCAGGTAACTATAGTCAAAATTTTAAATAACGAAGTGATATTAAAAGAAAGGGCAAGTCTGATATTAACAGCTCACCCTCTAATAGTGACCTACTGTGAAAAGACAACCGTCTTATTACCGTGAACTAATACACGATCTTCAATGTGGAAACGAAGTCCCCGAGAAAGCACAAGTTTCTCAATGTCTTTACCTAAACGCACCATATCGGTCGCCGAATGACTGTGACGAACTCGAATCACATCTTGCTCAATGATTGGACCCGCATCTAGGTCTGCTGTTACGTAATGACACGTTGCACCAATCAACTTCACCCCTCGAACGGCTGCTTGATGATAAGGCTTAGCGCCAATAAATGAAGGCAGGAAGCTGTGATGAATATTAATCACACGGAAACGGTATTTCTCACATAAATACTCAGGGAAAATCTGCATGTAGCGGGCAAGTACTACCGTATCTGCACCGGATTCATCAATGGCTTTTTCAATAGCCTTGAAAGCTGGCATTTTATCTTCTTTAGGCACATTGATGCAGTGATACGGAATGTTATACCACTCAACCATGGAACGGAGATCATCATGGTTCGCGATCACTCCTACGATGTCGCAACTTAGTTCGCCCGTGTGCCAACGATGCAACAAATCATTCAAACAATGAGACTCTTTAGTCGCCATCAACATGACTTTTGGCTTGTCATCGCTGTCATTGATAAACCAGTCCATGTCATAGTCTTCTGCAATTTTAGAAAACTCACTACGGAACGTGTCTAAATCGACGCTCATACTGTCAGCATCAATTACATGGCGCATAAAGAACCATTTCTGTTCAGCATCAGTATGATGATTCGCTTCAACAATCGAGCCATTACGTTCGTTTAAATATTGGCTAACAGCCGCCACAATCCCTACTCGGTCGGGGCAGCTAATCACTAATCGGTATGTTTTACTCATAGTTCCAGTTACTTTTAAAGACTCAGGGTCCTCGCACAAGCAATTAGCATGATAGAGGACTCTGAATTAATGGGGAAAAGTTCTATTTACTACTTATGCTTTAGAATCCAACATTGGTGAATCTTTTGATTTCTATCAAAGTCAGGATCTAACGATTGGCGAGTAATGTTTTCAATCTCATAACGTTCATTTAGCTCTGGGTCCAGCTCGAAACGACGGTAATTATTAGAGAAAATCAATTCACCCTCTTGATGCAAACGGGCCATTGCCAGATCAATCAGATCAACATGATCACGCTGAATATCCAATACACCGGCCATTTTTTTTGAATTCGAAAAAGTCGGCGGGTCCATAAATATTAAGTCAAATTCCTCTTCAGCATTACGCAGCCATTCAAAGCAATCAGCTCTAACCACTTTATGGTCACGATCTGAAAATTCATTTAATTCAATATTACGTCGCGCCCACTCGGTGTAGGTATTAGACATATCAACACTTAATGTTGTTTTAGCACCACCCTGTCCAGCATGGACCGAACCAGAAGCGGTGTAACAGAACAAATTTAAGAAGCGCTTACCATTGGCTTTTTCTTGAATGATCTTGCGTACTGGGCGGTGGTCTAAGAACAACCCCGTATCCAAGTAATCTTTCAAGTTTACAATGAAATCACAGCCGTATTCTTCGACGAACATTTCGTGGTTTAACTGATCCACTTTCTCATATTGCTGTTTACCTGATTGACGTATACGTTGCTTCACAACCACATTCGTTTCAGGAATATTCAACGCGGTCGGGATGGCCGAAACGACTTCAAATAGGCGCTGTTGCGCTTTTTGTTCGTCGACACTTTTAGGTGCTTGGTACTCTTGCACGTGTGCCCAATCATTGTAAATATCTACAGCAACAGAGTATTCAGGCATGTCTGCATCGTAAACACGGTAACAGGTGATTTTTTCACGGTCGAGCCACTTATTCAGCTTCTTCTGATTTTTCTGCAAACGGTTGACCACCATTTGAGCACCCGATGACAAACCTACTTGCTCTCGGCTGCCAGCTTTAATGCGATCTTCAGCAATTGGAAAACGGTAGGCGCGACATTCTAGGCCACCATTGATAACACGAGTGGATTTCTCAGGGCGAATCGGAATCTGACGAGCCAAGTTCTCACTGCTCGTTAGCAACATCATCTCGCCTTCCATTGCATTTTCAATAGCCCAATCACCCAACTGACGATACAGGGCTACCAGCGCCATCTCATCGCCTAAGCGCTCACCGTAAGGCGGGTTAACAATAATTAGCGTCGGTTGCTTAGACCAGTCAAAGTCGTGTTGCTGAAAAGCAGACATGCTGACATCAATCACCCCAGTCAGACCTGCACGCTTAATGTTTTCACGGGACGCTGCAATTGCTTTTTGTTCTCGGTCTGTGCCTTGGAAAGACACCGTTAACTCACTTGGCGCAACGCGCTCGTTCTTAGCGATGTCGTTAAGCTGTTGCCATAGACGATGGTCATGCTTCTTCCAACCTTTAAAGCCCCAGTATTGACGACGCGAACCTGGCGCGATGTTCATGGAGATTAAAGCCGCTTCAACCAAAAAGGTTGCCGAGCCACACATTGGATCAACGATCTGTTGATACTTAGAGTCTTTGCTCCAACCTGCACGTAACAATAAACCAGCTGCTAGGTTTTCTTTTAACGGCGCCATAGCACCATGTTGACGATAACCACGACGGTGCATACTTTCGCCTGACAAATCCAAGCTAACAATTGCTTGATCACGTCTAATCTTCACCGCAATACGAATGTCAGGGTTTTGTTTTTCAACGCTCGGTCGGCGACCATTTAATTTAGTAAAATAATCGGCTATGGCATCTTTTGTACGTACCGCACCAAATTGCGTATTACGTATAGAGTGATTGGTACCATGGCAATCAATCGCAATGGTATTGTCAGCATGAAGATGTTCTGACCAGTCAATGTCTGATACGCCTTGGTACAGATCATCAGCTGAGTCCACTTTAAATGTAGCCAGTGGCATCATGACGCGCGTTGCAACACGTGACCATAGACACGCTAAATACATGCCACGCAAATCAGTAGACAGCTTAACTTGAGCTTCGCCTAGGCGTGTATTAAACAACCCTAGATCATGGAGCTCTTTTTCCAGAATATTTTCCAAGCCGATCGGGCAAGTCAATTCCAGTGATATCGATTGTTCGCTAACGTCACTAGGAGGTAGTTCAGAGTTATATGTCATTTTTATTACTTTTTGGTGAATTTTTGAATTTCGTTAGAGCAAAGTGTTTTTAGACAAACGCACCGCCCTCTACTATTAATTAAAGTTCACTTACACTGAAAAGAGAACTGAGAGGAACGTATTTATGAAGAAACAAAAACGAGATCTTCATCAAAGAGCGTATGTGCGTGGCTATCGTGCCGGTATGGCCGGACGTTCAAAAGGCCTATCGCAGCAGTGTCATTCTTCCGCTCGACCCGATTGGTTAGCCGGTTGGCGTGAAGGTCGCGTAGACATGTGGGATGGTCTCACCCCAGTTGACGGCACTTATAAAGCGGCCGGCTTTTCTCAGTCAATTACCTAATTTCTGAAGGAGGGCCAGTCTAACCGACTGGCCTTTTCGCCTACTTACCTAAGTGGTTTTCACGAATATAACCATCAGTGGCGGTAATCGATTCATGAACTAACTCCGGGCCTCGATAAATAAAGCCCGAGTAAATTTGCACAAGTTTAGCACCCGCTTGCATTTTTTCGACCGCATCCGCACCCGATAAAATACCGCCCACACCAATTACTGGCAGTTCATTCTGTAAATGATCACACAGTACGCGCACTACATGCGTCGAAGCATCACGCACTGGTGCACCACTTAAACCACCGGCCTCATTTGCGTGTTCATGACCGATAACAGCTGTACGTGATAATGTCGTATTGGTCGCAATGATTGCATCGATTTTCTGATCGACAAGCGTATCCGCTACCATTTTAATTTCGTCATCACTCATGTCTGGCGCAATTTTAACAGCTAATGGTACACGACGCCCGTGTTCATCGGCATAACGCTGCTTCGCTTCCACCAATGGCGCAATTAATTCTGCCAAACTATCGCCAAACTGGAGCGACCGAAGCCCTGGTGTATTGGGTGAACTAATGTTTGCAGTGATGTAATCCGCATATGGAATCACCTGTTCAAGACACGCTAGGTAATCCGCCGCTGCCCCTTCTACCGAAGTAGCCAGGTTTTTACCGATATTCACCCCTAGCACACCTTTGTAGTTATGCTTGCGAATACGGGCAACCATGTGGTCCACACCCTTGTTATTAAACCCCATACGATTAATGATCGCCTCATGCTCAGGCAAGCGGAACAGACGAGGTTTTGGGTTGCCAGATTGACCCTTAGGTGTAACAGTCCCAACTTCCACAAAACCAAAACCCAATGCTCCTAACGCTTCAAACGCATCGGCATTTTTATCAAGGCCAGCAGCCAGTCCAACAGCATTAGGGAAATCAATACCCATCACATTCACAGGCGTAGCCGCTTCATCGTGAGCATATAAAGAAGTCAAGCCTAGACGCGATGATGCACCAAGTACATCTAGCGACAATTCATGGGATACTTCAGGATCAAATTTAAACAGCAACGAGCGCGCTAAGTTGTACATATGGGTCAGCCTAATGATCATTAAATGAGAGAGTTAAAATGTTTTATCAATCTTGACGAGTTTCTTATTGTCATCAAACTCGATTTCAAAAGCGCCATAAACACCTTTGTGCGTTACAAAGCTCTGAAAAATCGACAGTGGGAGTTGAATCATGCGTCCATCTCGACTTTTTGCCACTAAATACTTTACCGAGCCTTGATACATTTCCTTGTATTTATAAGCAGGGAGACTTACATCAACAGTTACTTTTGCCATGATTTACCTTAGGTATAGCGCCTCTTCAATCATTCTTGGGGTAAACTTGCTCAAGAAGAGGTTTTAACTTGAATACGATGCTGGTTATTATATTGTCTTGACGGGTATTTTGACAGCAGTATAAGGGCTTACAGAAGTATGGAAGCAGTCATTGAACGACTAAAAGAGCACTTAAATCATGCCATTGTTGGGCAGGAATCATTAATTAATGACCTCCTTGTTGGACTCGTAGCCAAAGGTCATGTGTTACTAGAAGGCCCCCCAGGCATTGCTAAAACAACCGCCGCTAAGGCATTAGCAAAAACCATTGATGCAAGCTTTCAACGCATCCAATTCACGCCTGACTTGCTTCCTGGTGACGTTACGGGTTCAGATATATATCAGCAACATACTGGACAGTTTCAATTCACCCCAGGGCCAATCATGCACGACATTGTCCTAGCAGATGAAATTAACCGTGCACCTGCAAAAGTACAATCAGCATTACTCGAAGCAATGGGCGAGCGCCAAATTACCGTCGGCAACGCCACTTACCCACTGTCAGCACAATTTTTTGTCATTGCGACGCAAAACCCCATCGAACAAGAAGGCACGTATCCCCTTCCTGAGGCGCAACTTGATCGCTTTCTGATGAAAATTCAAGTTGACTACCCTGACATGGAAACCGAACTTAAAGTATTGCGGTTGATACGCGAGCAGGACAAGTTTTCTAATGCAGAAGAGCCAGCAGCGGTATTAAGTTTGGAAGACATTTCATCACTGCAAAAAGCAGCACTGAACATTTATATGGCAGACTCGGTTGAGCAGTATATCGTGCATCTTGTTATGGCAACCCGTCATCCGGAAAAATACTTTGAAGACGATGGCCAGATGGCCAGCTTGATTGATTTTGGCGTAAGCCCACGCGCAACACTTGCGCTAGACCGCTGCGCACGTGCTCATGCACTGCTTGCTGGGCGAGATTTTGTTACGCCAGATGATGTGCGCGGCGTTGTTCATAACGTTTTTCGTCACAGAATCGTGCCGTCATTTCAGACTGTTGCACAAAACATTAGTAACGATCAGTTAATCAATAGGATTTTAACTCAAGTGCCTGTGCTTTAACTTATGGATACTTTGCTTAGTCCAAATACACCAGAACTAAATCAAGATGACATTATAGAGCTCGCAGCCATAGCAAAAGCATTGGGCAAAGCTCGCTCAATACGTCGTGCTCGTATGATGTCAGGCAGCATTGTTAGCAAAAAGCGAGGCCACGGCTTAGAGCTGCACGAAATACGGCCGTATGATGTCAGCGACGAAGCTCGTCATATGGACTGGCGTGTCACAGCGAGAACCGGTATTGCTCATACTCGAGTGTACACAGAGGATGTGGAGCATCGTACATTGGTTTTATTGAGCCTATCGCCAGATGCCTATTTTGGTACTCAAACCACATTCATCAGCACACGCCTAGCTCAACTGGCTGCCATCATTGCTTGGCGTAGTTATGCTCAGCGTGAAAACGTCGGTTTTGTCAGTCAAACCGACAATGAGTTCTCCATCACCCCAAACATTAGAGACTGGCGTTTTTTCAGCGAACAGCTTGCGCAAACAACTTTAATTAAACAGCGTACACTTCAACCAACATCTTATGAGATGCCAAACTTAAGCCGATTTAAAGGCTACTCGGTCATTGTTCTTAGCGATCACATTGCTATGGATGAAATAAACAAAGCGCATTTACAACAGCTAGCTCAGCATAATCGAGTTCACTGGGTATCCGTTGAAGATGCCAGTGCGTTCTCTCTTCCAAACGGGCACTATCAGTTCGCCAATCAAGAGACTAAAAACACGCTGCATATAAGCAATGCGCAGCGCTCTGCTGCAAAGCAGCATTTTGCGCAGCTGGCTCAGCAACATGATAGTTTAATGACACAACTCGGAGTGGGTTATTATGTCTTTGATGTCAATCATTCACCAATTGCAGTTGCTTCCGAACTATTAGCATATGGAATCTTACACTGATGTCCAACGCCATCGATCTGCCAAATACGGCCTATTTGTTACCAGAAGCCATTCCTAACTGGCCCCCTGTCTGGTGGTCTTGGTTAGTACTGGCTGCTTTTCTTTTGTTGACCGTCATCATCATTACCATAGCAGCACTTCGGCATAAACGCAGAATCTATCGCTATGAAGCATTGCAGGCGCTCAAGGAAGTCGAACAAGCCTCTGATAAAGTATTAATTGAAAGCTGCATCAGCGTGATAAAGCGATGCCTTATAACAGAAGGTCATGAGACACTGGCAAGCTGTACGACCAAGGCGTTACTTCCGATCTTAGATCAACAGCTCAAACGAGCAAAATGGACATTCACAGAGTTTGAACCGATCTTTACCGAAGGACTGTATCGTCCAGACAGTCAACTTACAGCACAGCAGAGATCAGACTTAGTCCAGTTAACAAGCTATTGGATAAGGAAGCATCATGCTTGATTTACAATGGCCTTGGGCGCTACTACTACTCCCTTTGCCGTTCTTTTTGTTATGGCGACGCCGTGGTAAAAACGCCAGTGCTACGCACATCCATTGGCGCCATAGTCAATTTTTAACTAAGGCACCACAACATCATGACCGCAATCACCGTAAGCTACCATGGATTCTTCTTACATGTGCTTGGCTAACCATGGTGCTGGCCCTTTCGCGACCCGCTTGGCTTGGAGAGGCAACACAAATCCCGCCCACTGGTAGAGATCTATTAATAGCATTAGATTTATCTGGTAGCATGCAAATCTCAGATATGACCTTAAATGATCGTACAGCTGACCGGTTGAGCGCTGCCAAAGAAGTGCTTTCGCAATTTATTAGAGAACGCCGCGGTGACCGTATTGGTATTATTGTATTTGGGAGCAAAGCATACCTTCAAGCGCCGTTAAGCTATGACTTAAAAACCATCAATCAATTAATTCAAGAAAGCCAAATTGGTTTTGCTGGAGAACAAACTGCAATTGGTGATGCAATTGGGTTAGGAATTAAACGCTTACAAGACAAACCTGCTGATCAAAAAGTACTTATTCTAATGACCGACGGCGCAAATACAGCGGGAAGAGTCAGTCCTTTGCAAGCAGCTAACTATGCGGCCAAACAAGGCGTAACCGTTCATACCATCGGAATTGGTGCAGAACAAATGACTGTGCAAGGTTTTTTCGGCCCAAAGATCGTCAACCCATCTAGTGACTTGGATGAGCCACTACTCACTAACATTGCTGAATTAACAGGTGGACAGTTTTTCAGAGCACGAAGCACTCAAGAATTACGTCAAGTTTATGCGCTTCTAGACCAATTAGAACCCACCCCATCCAGCGATATCTTACAGCGCCCTAAAACCACACTTTTCCATTGGCTAGGCTTGCTTGCCTTGCTGTTTGTTGCCGCCACTTTGCTGGCAACACGCCGCCTAGCATTTTCTTTAGGGGAACGAACATGACTTTGTTCGACTGGATACATTTCACCCGTCCAGATTGGCTGCTATTAATTCCCATTTTTTGGTTTTTTAGCCGTTTAATTCACTTCAAGCCCGAAAACAGCGCCATAAAATCGACAGTTGCCGCACACTTGTTGCCGTACCTTACCAATGTGAAGAGTTCACAAGTATCGCAAAAATGGCTTGGGTTAACCTGCATCAGTCTGCTTGTAATAGGACTTTCGGGCATCAGTTTTAGTAAATCTGAAACGCATCTTTATACGGCCAACCAAAAAACAGTGTTTATCGTCGACCAATCCTTGTCACTGTATGCTACAGACATACGCCCTAACCGTTTAACACGCGTTAAACAGATTATGCGAGACATCATCAATAGCTCACTTGAAGGAGATTTTGCTTTAGTTGCCTATGCAGGTGATGCGTATATTGTTAGCCCCTACACTCAAGACCGAGAAACACTTACCCACTTTCTTGTTGCACTAGATCCTTTAATCATGCCAATTTATGGAAGTAATCTAGCGGATGGACTCAGACAAGCCTTAACGCTAGTAGACCTTCAGGATGCCCCGTACACCACATTTGTGGTACTTACTGATGATTTAAAAAATAAGGATGTGTCACTCCTTAGCAAGGTCACTCAACAACATGTCGCTTTAGAGGTTATTAGTATTGGCACACGAGAAGGGGCTCCTATTAAACTGCCTGATGGGCAAACGCTTCGCCCTCAAGGCATTACAGCGATTCCAAAAACACCCTTAGATCAAATCAAACAAGTGACCCTCGAAGTAGGTGGCCACTATTACTCTCACAACTCAGACATCAACGAGCTTGAGGCGATTGGTCAGCATGCACTCCAAACTTCTGATGCACGTAGCTCTGATATCACGGGCATTACTTGGCAAGAACAAGGACATTGGTTCGCGCTGCCTTTTTTAGTTTGGCTACTATGGCAGTTCCGTAGCGGTGGTTTGATTGCACTGGTTATTATAGTACTCAATCCATCCACACCGAGTTACGCATCACCAATCGATTGGATCAAAACTAACGATCAAAAAGCGCAACAAGCCGTCAATCAGGGCGATTGGGAGAGCGCATCTAAACTGTTCGATGATCCGCGCTGGAAAGCTGCCAGCCAATACGCTCAAGGCTCTTATGCCGATACCGCCAAAACTATTGCGCCGCTCGCCAATTCTGCTTCCGACTTTTATAATTTAGGCAATGCTCTGGCCATGAGCGAGGATTTACCTGCTGCCCTAGAGGCTTACAAGCAGGCTTTAAAACTAAAACCTGATTTCAAAGAAGCTAAAGAAAATCTTGGCTACGTGCAAAAACAACTCGAAAAACAGCCGCCTGAAGAAAACTCTGACAACACCCCGAAAGATGATACCGACGCTAACTCGCAGACTCCGCAAAGTGACTCAGACGATCAAAAGTCTGACAACAGCAATAAAGACTCCGTCAATAGCGAGCAAAAACAAGACAACAATTCCGAAAAGCAGGATAATCAAAACCCTGACCAAGGGTCTGCCCAAGTCGAATCAAAAACTGACAACAACAGTAACATGGAAGAACAACAAGCACTTGAACAATGGCTACGCCAAATTCAAGATGATCCTGGCACATTATTACAACGAAAACTTTGGTACTTGCATCAGGAAAGACGCAACGAAAATCGCTTTAAACAAGAGGAAGGCCAACAACCATGGTAGCCCACTTACCATCACCATCAAGAGCTTTAATGCAGATCATCGCATTGGTGACTGCTCTATTTTTCGCTCACTTGGCGCACGCAGATCAAGTGACTGCCGCCCTCGATAAGAACGTTGTCAGTGAGAATGAAGTTGTACAGCTTACAATCAGGACAGATTTCACCAATACTGGTAATGGTCCCGACTTATCTGCTTTAAAACGCGATTTTGAAATTTTAAGCCGCAGTCAAAATAGTCAATTTAGCTTTAACCTAGGTACTAATCAGGCCCTAAATTTTTGGGTCGTTACCTTAATGCCAAAGGCTGTAGGCAACTTCCAAATCCCACCAATACAAGTCGGTGAAAAAGCTTCTGAGCCTCTATATCTTGAAGTAAAACCTGCGCAACAAATGACAGATCGCAATGGTAACCCTTTAGTCATGCTTAAGTTTCATGCCAGTACACTGGAGCCCTATGTTCAGCAACAAGTATTACTGACATTAGAGCTGTATACGGCAGTACCACTGCAAAATGCCAGCATGTCAAATCCGAATCACCCCAACCTTCTTACTGAACGTTTAATTGATGATCAAATGCGCTACGAAGACATTGATGGTACGTCTTATCAAGTTATGACTCGTGAATACGTTGCATTTCCTCAACGAAGCGGCACCATTGAGCTCAATAACCAAAGTATTGAAGCCATCGTGAATACTCGAAATGGCACACGAAAAGTCAATATTAAGAGCCTTCCTATTACGCTCAACGCATTACCCATCCCGGCATCTTATGGCAATTCTAATTGGCTACCCACCGATGCAGTAGCCATTCGCTCAATGGTATCGAATACGGTTAGTAATCCACGCATTGGAGATACCTTAATATGGGAAATAGACATTACCGCTCAAGGCGTCTTAGGTGAGCAGCTGCCAACTTTAAACTTTTCCAGCACACGCGCTTACAAACTCTACCCAACCTCTCCTACTTATGAGACTAATAAATCCATCAATGGAGTGTCTGGTCATGAAACTATGCGTATTGAGGTCGTTCCGACTCAAGCAGGTCCGCTTGAGTTGCCCGTTGTAGAAGTGACTTACTGGGACCCTGTTTCGCGATCCATGAAAACGGTCCGTGCTAATGCGCAAGTCATGAATGTTGCACCGCTACCCAATGCCGCAGACGATGCAAACAATACGCAGCAACAAGCGACAGAAGCGACTAACACCCCCAACAACTTTTCGAATGAGATTCCACCTCAATCAACGTCTGTTGCGCCAATATCTTTGGCAAAGCCCAAAGCTAAATCAGAAGAGATCCAAGGAGACATAGAAGAACCTGAAGAGCTAAATGTCGTTCTCACACCAAGCAATGAGGCCGGAGGTTCTTGGAAAGTGATGTTAGCTGCACTCATGATCGGCATGGGTGCTGCTGGTATTGGCGCTTGGCTATGGTTGCGTCGAAAGACAAATACAAACACCGATCCAAAAGGAGATGTGCCGACACTGGAAGAGTTCGCCCCACTCACTTCTGGCAATGAAGACGCGGCCTATCAACAACTCTTGCAAAGCTGTCGTAGTAATGACTTGAGCACACTTCGATTACGTTTATTAGAGTGGGCAAGACACCGCTGGGGAGACAACGCTATTCGCGGAGTGGATGACATCAAACGATTGTCCGACTCACCGCACTTAACCCAGCTTTTAATGGAAGCCGAATTAGTCATGTATTCATCGTCAGCATCTTCTCAATGGCATGGAGATGCGCTAGCGGACGCACTTGAAGAATACGTTACAGGGCAACCCAAGCCTTCACAAGCTAGCCAACTAAAGACGCTGTACCCGAATTTTTAGTTTTCAGGAGTCATAATATGAGTTTGAACCATCAAACTGGCATTACTGCCGAAGCATCCAGTGATGCTTCTTTTATTTTATTAGATGCTGTCGAAGGCAAAGAAGCTGTGCTTCGAAAAGCACTCGCGTCATGTTCACAGTTAATCAGTGACATACAGAATCAGTTTCCTGATGCACAATTGCATGCAGCTATTGGTGTTTCGACCCACAGTTTTTATCGAATTACGCAATGTGAGCCGCCAAAAGAACTGGCTCCATTCCCAAGTTTCTCGGGCCAATTTCTAAGCGTTAAAGATGAAGCCTACGACCTTATAATGCATATTCGATCTAATCGACACGATGCCACCCACATTCTTGCACTGGCACTGTTAAAAGCTATGTCTGACAGTGTCAAACTACGAACACAAACACATTGCTTTAAATACTTAGATAATCGGGACTTTACTGGCTTTGTGGATGGCACAGAAAACCCTGAGGGTGAAGACCGCGCCTCTGTTGCCTTAGTCGGTGATGAAGATTCAGCCTATAAAGGCGGCTCGTACCTGAATTACATGAAGTTCGTTCACGACCTGGAAAAATGGGAACACCAAGAGCTAAAAGTACAGGAGAATACGTTTGGACGAACTAAGTATGACAATGAGGAATATGCTTCTGCAGAGAAATCGCCCCATGCTCATACAAAGCGAACTTCTCTAAAAGATGATCAAGGTCAATCCCTAGAACTTCTACGTCAAAGCATGCCGTTTGGTGACTTGCAAGAGCAAGGCTTGATCTTTGTTAGCTATTCAAAAACACCCATCATTTTTGATCTGATGCTACAAAGCATGATCGAAGGCGACGAAAAAGGCAATGCAGATCATTTGATGCAATACACCCACGCTTCAAGTGGTAGTGCTTTTTATGTTCCAACACCAAAATTCCTTAACCAACTTAGTGAATAGCCACCCTTAGCACTTGTTTTTAAGACGCACAAAAACAAAAAACCACGCAATAGCGTGGTTTTTTATAACAACTAACACATTAGTTACGTACTATCTCAGCTGCATTCTGCAGAGATTCTTGTTGCGCACGCATCGTCATATTGGTCAGCGTTTGTGATAAGTAGTTCTCATAAATCTCTTTTTGAGATGCTTCCACACTGCCGTTACCCTGATTAATCTCGGTGAGACGAATCGCTACTAAATCGCCATTACCTGTAGACTCAACACCTGTCGAGATTTCACCTTCATCAGCAGGATGCGGTAAACCAAATGCTAACGCGGCTACTTCATCTTGACCACGTTCAGCATTACTCACCGTTGTCCAATCACCTTTACCAGACGCTAACGCCGCATTCGCGGTAGATTGCAATGACTCGACTGCTTTTTGCTGAACCACAATTGAGGCAATCATATCTTTTGCTTCATCGAACGTTTGTTGAGCAGCGGCTTTATGATCATTTACATGAACAACGATAACCTCTTCATCACTCAACTCGATCAAGTCACTATTGTGGCCATCCTCTAATACGGTTGGGCTGTAAGCTGCAGAAATAACGGATGGAGACGATGTGATTTCATTATTACCACCATCACGACCAAAGTAATCCGTTGTCAAAATAGCCACGCCGTATTCACTTGAAATAGCAGAAAGATCATCACTTGCATAGGCTAAATCAGTGATCGTTTCGTGCTCTTCCAGCAGTTTATCTTTGGCTTTTTGAGCAACCAAATCTGACATTAGCTCATCATGCATGTCATTAAGCGATGGCGCTGCTGTTTCACTGATTTCATTTAATTGAATAAGATGATAGCCGAATTCTGTTTCTACAGAATCTATTTCACCTGCTTCCATGGCAAACAATTTATCTTCAAACGGCCCCACCATAATGCCACGACTCACATAACCCAAGTCACCGCCACTATCTTTTGAACCTAAATCATCAGAATATTCTGTTGCTAGTTCAGCAAATGACTCACCATTAGCAAGCTTCTCTTGAACCTCAGCGAGACGAGCTTGCGCCTCTTCATCTGAACGAGCAGATGTATCGATTAAGATATGTGACGCTTCACGTTCTTCACCTTGGAAGCTTGCAACACGAGCATCATAAGCTTCTTTCAATTCAGCGTCCGTCACCTCAACTTGATTCTGCAAGTCAGCAACGGAAACAACAACATAATCTAACTTAACCTGCTCAGGTGACACAAAACTGGCACTGTTTTCATCATAGTATGCTTGCAACTCTTCATCTGTAACATTGACCTGTTCAGTCATCTGAGCCAGAGAATAACGAATGAACTCATAACTACGCTTTTGATTTTGCAATTCAACAATCGATTCAACTTGGCTAGGCAAAATAAACTCCGAACCAGCCAACGCGTTACGAGTTTGTTGTATTAGAACATCTTGCTTAATACGCTCTTTAAACGCTAACGGTGTAAAGCCCAAAGAGCGAATAAAGTTCAAGTATTTACTCTGATCAAATACACCATCAGTTTGGAACTGCTCAGCTTGAACGAGGTAAGCATCCACTTGTGCATCTGAAACACCCAGATTTAAGCCTTCAGCTTGATTCATTAAAACTGCACGCTGGATCAATTCATCCAATGCGCGGCGCTGTAATGCATTTTCCTCTAACATCGCAGGGTCAATTTGACCACCCATCATAGAAATTAGCTGACGTCGCTGAGTCTCAGAAGCCTGTAATAGCTCCATTCTCGTAATTTCTTTGCCATCTACTTCAGCAACTGTGTCGGTTGATGTAAAGCTTTGTACCAATGCTTCAACACCAAATAGAGCAAACGTCACAATAACCACACCAATGATGACTTTAACGATAACACCTTGTGACTTGTCTCTTATATCTTGGAGCATGTTGCCTCCACCTCAAAAACGTTAATCTGTAAAATAAAAAAGGTGTATTCCGCTGGGAACACACCTCTTTGCTCTAATGGCGGAACGGACGGGACTCGAACCCGCGACCCCCTGCGTGACAGGCAGGTATTCTAACCAACTGAACTACCGCTCCATGTTCATTAGTTCACTGCGTCTTTAAGGCCTTTACCGGCTTTGAAACTAGGAACCTTAGCAGCACTGATTTGGATTTCCTCACCAGTTTGAGGATTGCGACCTGTACGTGCCGCGCGCTCTTTTACTGAGAAAGTGCCAAAACCAACTAAAGTAACTTGGTCGCCTTTTGCTAGTGCTTCTTCAATTGCAGTCAAAGTTGCATCTAGTGCATTACTTGCAGCCGCTTTAGATAAGTCTGCGGACGTGGCAATAGCATCAATCAATTCTGATTTGTTCACGTTCTACCCCTTCAGTATTCTCGTGGTTCCTTGGTATTTTTAATTCGACTAAACGTAACAGTCGATTCAGATGAGTCTTTATACAAGCCTATCTTAGGCCCTGTCAACACAGGGTTTGAACTAATGATGACTCACAGATTCTTGTTCATCAACAGTTTTTTCCTTCGCTGACACAGTTTCTTCATTTTTTGGTGAAGGAACGTACTCTAATGCCACATCTAAGACTTCATCAATCCATTTTACTGGCACAATTTCAAGATCAGCTTTGATATTGTCAGGAATTTCTTTTAGGTCGCGAGTATTTTCTTGTGGTATCAGCACTGTTTTGATACCGCCACGATGAGCTGCAAGTAGCTTTTCTTTGAGACCACCAATTGGTAGCACTTCACCACGCAACGTAATCTCACCTGTCATCGCTACAGAAGCTTTCACAGGCACTTTCGCCAGCACCGACACTATCGCAGTACACATAGCAATACCCGCACTAGGACCATCCTTAGGCGTCGCTCCTTCCGGTACATGCAAATGTAAATCTACTTTTTCATGGAAGTCATCTGCAATACCCAATCCTGATGCACGACTACGAACAACCGTTAAAGCCGCCTGAATGGATTCTTGCATAACATCACCAAGAGAACCGGTCTTAACATGACGACCTTTACCTGGCACACCCGCTGCTTCGATAGTTAACAACTCGCCACCCACCGAAGTCCAAGCCAAACCTGTAACTTGGCCGATCTGGTTATTTTCCTCGGCCTTGCCATAGCTAAATTTATGTACACCACAATATTCTTCAAGAGTTTCTGAAGTCACACTAACGGCATCACTATTTTTCTTCAACGTCTGTTCTTTGACAACACGTCGACACACCTTGCTTAACTCACGTTCAAGTCCACGTACACCAGCCTCTTTAGTGTAATAGCGAATCACATCCATCAGAGCTTCATCAGAAACCTCGATTTCAGTGTCTTTTAAACCGCTTAATTTAATTTGTTTAGGTAACAAATAGCGTTTAGCGATATTCAGTTTTTCATCTTCCGTATAACCAGGAATACGGATGATTTCCATACGATCCATCAATGGGCCAGGAATATTCATACTGTTCGACGTACAAATAAACATTACATCTGATAAATCGTAATCAACTTCTAGATAATGATCACTAAATGTGTGGTTTTGCTCCGGATCAAGCACCTCAAGTAATGCGGAAGCAGGATCACCACGTTGGTCCATGCCCATCTTGTCAATTTCATCCAGCAAGAAAAGTGGGTTTTTCACTTTCACTTTAGCCAGCTTCTGAATTAGCTTACCTGGCATTGAGCCTATATAAGTTCGACGGTGACCACGAATCTCAGATTCATCTCGCACACCACCTAAAGCCATACGTACATACTTACGGTTCACAGCACGGGCAATCGACTGACCAAGAGAGGTTTTACCAACACCAGGAGGCCCGACTAGACACAATACAGGACCTTTTACTTTCTTAACTCGTTGCTGAACAGCTAAGAATTCTAAGATACGGTCTTTAACATCTTGCAAACCAAAATGATCTTCGTTCAATACTTTTTCAGCATAAGCTAGATCATTACGAACTTTTGAGCGCTTTGACCATGGCAATGAAACTAACCAGTCAATATATCCGCGTACTACGGTTGCTTCCGCAGACATAGGCGACATCATTTTCAGCTTCTTAAGCTCTGCTTCAGCCTTTTCAGTTGCCTCAGCCGACATTTTTGCTTCGGTAATTTTTTCTTGGAGAAGGTCAAGCTCGTTACTGCCTTCGTCCATGTCACCTAACTCTTTCTGAATAGCCTTCATTTGCTCGTTCAGATAGTACTCGCGTTGGCTTTTTTCCATCTGCTTTTTGACGCGACTGCGGATGTTTTTTTCTAAGTGAGCTATATCTAACTCACCATCCATCAATCCCATTAAATGCTCTCCACGCTCAACTAATGAACTTAACTGAAGTGCATGCTGCTTATCCTCAAGTTTTAAGCTCATGTGGCCAGCAATAGAATCAATCAGTTTGGATAGATCATCGATTGATTTAAGAGAAGTAACAACCTCACTTGGGATACGCTTACTACCAGCAACATACTCATCAAGTTGCTTAATCAATGCATTTCGGATGGCAGGATACTCAGATTCATCATCTTCCGCTTCAGGAAGCTGCTCAATCGTTGCCGATACCCATTCATCGCCATTTTCAAGCGCTTGAAGCTCAGCGCGATACTGGCCCTCAACCAGAACCTTAACGGTTCCATCTGGCAGGCGAAGCAACTGAATAACTTTCGCTACCGTACCAATGGTATACAGATCTTCTTTATTAGGATCATCTTTGGAGGCATCTTGCTGTGCAACAAGAAACACCATCTTGTCGCCATCCATTGCGGACTCTAGAGCAGCAATGGATTTTTTTCGACCGACGAATAACGGCAAAACCATATGCGGATACACGACTACATCGCGTAGCGGCAACATTGGTAAATTTTTAGAATCAGACTCAGACATAATTACTTCCAACTGAACATCAGCATACGCAACGCTGATGAGTGACTTGACTTCGATAATTTAGAGATAAGGTCAACTAGGTCAAAATGCAAGCGTTCAGAGAGGAAATAGAAGAAAAAGGAGGGAATAAAGCGAGATTTCGCTTACGACCAACGATCGCAAGCGAAATTTGTTTAGAAATTAACCATTTGAGGCGTCTTTCATCTCACTTTCAAGCACCATTAATGGCGCTGAATCACCACGGATAGATGAACCATCCATAACAACTTTAGCAATGTCTGTACGGTTAGGAAGCTCGTACATACACTCGAGCAAAGAAGACTCAAGAATACTTCGCAAACCACGAGCACCTGTTTTACGCTCAAGCGCTAAATGGGCTGCTTCACGTAGTGACTCATCTGTAAATTCAAGCTCAACACCCTCTAATTCGAATAGATGCTGATATTGTTTCGTCAAAGCATTCTTAGGCTGACTCAAGATCGTCATTAATGCTTCCTCATCCAGTTCAGAAAGCGTTGCCACGACGGGCAAACGACCTACAAACTCTGGAATCAGACCAAATTTTACCAAATCTTCAGTTTCAACTTGGTGCACTGCTTCAGAGAAAGAACGATCTTTCTCTTTGCTCTTCACTGTCGCTTTAAAGCCAATACTACTCTTTTCAGTACGATCACTAATCACACGCTCAAGACCCGCAAACGCACCACCACAAATAAAGAGAATATTAGAGGTATCAACCTGAACAAACTCTTGTTGTGGATGCTTACGACCACCCTGAGGCGGAACCGAAGCAACAGTACCTTCAATTAACTTCAACAATGCCTGCTGAACACCCTCACCTGACACATCACGTGTGATAGAAGGGTTATCAGACTTACGAGAAATTTTATCAATTTCATCGATGTAGACGATACCGCGCTGCGCCTTGTCGACATCGTAATCACAATTTTGCAAAAGCTTCTGGATGATATTCTCTACATCCTCACCTACGTAACCAGCTTCAGTTAATGTGGTTGCATCAGCAATAGTGAAAGGCACATCCAAAACACGAGCAAGTGTCTGAGCGAGGAGCGTTTTACCACTACCCGTTGGACCAATAAGCAAGATATTACTCTTACCTAACTCTATATCTTTATTGGCTAAGCCTTGATGACGCAGACGTTTGTAGTGATTATATACGGCCACCGCTAACACTTTTTTAGCGCGCTCCTGACCGATTACATAATCATCTAAAGATGCTGCCAGTTTCGCAGGCGTCGGCAATTCGTCTTTTTCTTCAGACTCACCATCACCTTGCAACAATTCTTGAGTAATGATGTTATTGCATAAATCAACACACTCATTACAGATATACACCGAAGGGCCGGCAATTAGTTTCTTAACCTCATCCTGACTCTTGCCACAGAAAGAGCAGTACAACAACCGATCAGAATGGTCGCCGCGGCTATATTTATCATCAGACATTAAAGTCCACCCTTATTATGCTTCGCGTTTTTCTAGGATATCGTCAATTAAACCGTAATCTTTAGCCGCTTGCGGACTCATGAAGTTATCACGGTCGGTATCTTGCGCCACAGTTTCAATAGGTTTACCTGTGTGGTGAGCAATGATTTCATTTAAACGATGCTTAATACCTAAGATTTCGCGAGTGTGAATTTCGATATCAGAAGCCTGACCTTGGTATCCGCCAAGTGGCTGGTGAATCATGACGCGAGAGTTCGGCAAGCAATAACGCTTACCTTCTGCACCTGCAGTTAGCAACAGTGCCCCCATACTAGCAGCTTGACCAATACACATGGTGCTTACATCAGGCTTTATAAACTGCATAGTATCATAGATCGACATGCCTGCTGTTACAGAACCACCTGGTGAGTTAATGTAAAGATGAATATCTTTATCAGGGTTTTCTGATTCTAAGAATAACAGCTGGGCAACCACTAAGTTTGCCATATGATCTTCGACTTGACCCACCAAAAAGATGACACGCTCTTTTAGTAGACGAGAATATATATCAAAAGATCGTTCACCTCGAGCAGTCTGCTCAATAACCATTGGGACTAGGCCATTACTTGTAATCGCGACAGGGCCAGTTGTAGGGGTCATTAAATTCATATCCTATTCCTTAAAACGAAAAAGCCGGCATAGCTTTCGCTATACCGGCCCTATGAGAATTATAAGCTAAGCTTATGCTTCTTCAGACTCTTCTGCTTCTGCAGATTGAGCTTCTGGCTTGATAGCGTCTTCGTAACTTAGAGTTACTTCAGTAATTTTCGCGCTTTCTAGCAGTTTATCAACAACTTGCTCCTCAAGTACAGCAGATTGCACTTGTGCTAGTTGCTCTTTGTTGTTTAAGTAGTATTCAACAACTTGCTGTGGCTCTTGGTAAGCTTGTGCCATATCTTCCAAGAAAGCACGTACACGATCATCTTCTACTGTAAGCTCGTTCTTTTGGATCACTTCAGAGATTAAAAGACCCAATTTAGCGCGCTTAGTTGCTTCTTCAGAAAACAGCTCTGCAGGAAGTTGTGATGGATCAAACCCTTCCATATTACCAAACTGACGAGCAGCTTGTTGGCGAAGACCATCAACTTCTTGATCAACCAACGAAGAAGGAACTTCGATTGGATTTAACTCAACAAGTTGGTCAAACAAAGAATTCTTAAGCTTGCCCTTCACTGCTTGGCTAAGCTCACGCTCCATGTTTTTCTGCACTTCAGCTCGCAAACCCGCTAGGTCAGAGTTTTCAAGACCGAATTTAGTAGCAAACTCATCATCTAACTCAGGAAGAACTTGTTCAGCTACTTCGTGCGCAGTGATTTTGAATGTCGCTTCTTTGCCTGCTAAGTGTTCAGCTTGGTATTCTTCAGGGAACGTAACAGAGATCGTACGCTCTTCTCCCGCTTTCATACCAACAATGCCTTCTTCGAAACCAGGAATCATTGAATTCGAACCAAGAACAATCTGGTGACCTTCTGCTGCACCACCTTCGAATGCTTCTTCACCTAGGAAACCAACAAAGTCGATTTTCACTTGGTCACCGTCTTTCGCTTCGCGATCAACAGCCGTCCATTCAGCATTTTGCTTACGCAACGTTTCAAGCATAGTATCAACATCAGCTTCTGTAATATCAGAAACAATACGAGTTACTTCGATACTAGATACATCTGCAAGTTCAACTGTTGGATAAACTTCAACTTTTGCTACAAATTCTAGATCAGAGCCAGCTTCAATTTTCTTAGGCTCAATTGATGGCATACCAGCAGGATTAATAGACTCAGCTTGGATTGCCTCAACGTATGCATCGCGCATAACTTGCTCAAGAGTTTCCATACGGATACTTTGACCGTAACGTTTTTTTACAACGCTCACTGGTACTTTACCTTTACGGAAACCATCGATGCGTACTGTTTTAGCTGTTTTAGCTACCTCAGCATTAACTTTATCATCGATACGTGCAGCAGGAACGCTAATAGTAAGAACGCGTTCGATTGGAGACGTTGTCTCTACAGAAACTTGCATAAAACTTCCTCTTGGGAACGTGCTTTATTTGTTGACGCCGCCGCGAAGAAATCACGACTTACTCTAAAGCTCAAGTCAACAAGACCAAAAATTGTGAATTACAGTGATGTAGTGGTACGCCTGGAGGGATTCGAACCCCCGACCATCCCCTTAGAAGGGGGATGCTCTATCCAGCTGAGCTACAGGCGCATTTGCTACAACACTAAATATTGACGCGCTATTATAGGGAAGGAATATAAATCGTCAACTGAAAGACATAAAAAAGCCCAGCAATGCTGGGCTAAAATAATATATGACGTCTCGCAACCAAGAAACATAGAAAACAATCGCCTTCTTAACTTGATTGCTGAACAGTACAAATATCACAAAAGGAACGATATGAATTTTAGTCTGCACCCTATTTATTTGCAACCAAAATAGAGCACAAAAAATCATCTTGCACTATACGTGTGCACTTACCACAATAGTTACACAATGGCGACTTATCGTATTTGCCGTTAAGATATAAAAAATTAGAGACAAGGGATATCGGCATGCAAGTTAAAGCTGTAAAAAACATTGCCACGCAATCATTTCAACTACTTCGTTTAGTTTGGATTAGAGCATTACGCCACCAAGTCTCCCTTAGGGCAGCCCACTTAACAGTAGCATCTCTTTTAGCTGCCGTGCCTATTATTACCATTGTATTTGGTATCTTACGCTTAACACCAGCAATGGTAGCGATGCAAGACTCTTTGGTTCTTTATATAGAATCACACCTTGCGCCAGGAAGTAGCAGCATTGTCATACCTTACCTCCTTACATTTTCAGAACAAACTAAGAATCTTCCAGCAGCAGGCATTGCAACACTAATTCTAACGGCGCTTTTACTGCTAAACAGTTTCGAGCATTCTGTACAAGCCATCTGGCAAATCAAAAAAAATCGCAACATTCGCGAGCGACTGCTTACTTACTGGGCCATTCTTACTTTAGGCCCTATCATGTTAACCGTAGTAATGAGTTTATATGGCACCCTACTTTCTTATCAGATTACTGGCACTTACATGCCTGTACTTTTAGAAGGGATTTTTGAATTAAGCAGCTATCTTGTGTACTTTTTGTTGCTTTTTACCATTAATTTTTTAACTCCAAACTCTGAAGTAAGAATCAAACCAACTGCGATTGCTGCACTAACAGGAAGCATTTCAATTGGTATTCTAAATTCTATCTTTGCTAATTTCGCACAGTTTTTTGCCAGCTACCAAGTCGTCTATGGTGCTTTTGCAGCACTTCCTACTTTCCTTATTTGGCTACAAGCAAGCTGGTTAATTATTTTATTTACTGTCAGCTTAAATGCCACACTGCATAAATTGGATCGCGTTAATGAGCGCAATAAGCTAGAATGATCGGTCAAATTTGTTTACAACGACCCAAACAAACCTATGCATACTATTGACGAATTAAATTCCATTCTTGATGAGGCAGATTGCCTCATCAACGAAACACAACTTAGCGAAGCACTCGATGAAATGGCTCAACAAATTTCGGACGATTTATCCGATAAAATGCCTATTGTTATCTGCGTCATGAATGGCGGCCTACTTCCAACCGCCGCATTGTTGCAACGCTTACAATTTCCACTTGAACTTGATTATATACACGCTAGCCGCTATGGACTTGAGACGACAGGAAGTGATTTAAATTGGACTCGATACCCTCAAGCAGAGTTCAAAGGACGTGACATTTTAATCGTGGACGACATTTTTGACCAAGGCCACACCGTAGAAGCAATTATCCAATGGTTCGAAGCTAACGGCGCCAAAACTGTTTACTCAGCAACAGTGATTAACAAACTGCATGACCGTAAAGTTGAAATGCGTCCAGATTACATCGGCTTAGATGTTGAAGACCGCTTCCTATTCGGCTATGGAATGGATTACCAAGGCTACTTCCGTAACCTTCAAGGCATTTATGCCGTTAAAGGCAAGTAGATTTTACATTTGTCGCTCAGCTTGGGTAAGAAGCAATAAAAAAGGCGCCGTGGGCGCCTTTTTTGATCAAAATAAAATACTTAAAAAACTCGGTTTATACCATTCAAAGCCGCAACACGGTACGCTTCAGCCATCGTTGGATAGTTAAAAGTCGTATTTAAGAAATATTTCAACGTGTTTAATTCACCTGGCTGTTTCATTATCGCTTGACCGATATGCACGATCTCTGACGCTTGGTCGCCAAAGCAATGTATGCCCAGAATTTCCAATGTTTCACGATGAAATAAGATCTTCAGCATCCCAACGGCTTCGCCCGTAATCTGCGCTCGAGCAGTATTTTTAAAGAATGCACGACCCACTTCATAAGGCACCTTCTCAGCCGTCAATTCTGCCTCTGTTTTACCGACGGATGAAATTTCAGGAATTGTATAAATCCCTGTTGGAACCTCAGAAATATAGTGTCCCCCCTCTAAGCCCAACATATTGGCTGCGACAGAGCGACCTTGGTCATAGGCGGCACTAGCGAGACTTGGCCAACCAATTACATCGCCCGCTGCGTAGACGTTCTCTACCGTTGTTTGATAGGTGTCACTGACAGCCAGCTGACCACGAGAGTTTGTCTCAATACCTACATTTTCCAACCCTAAGCTCTCAGTATTACCAGAGCGCCCGTTACAGAACAATAAGGCATCAGCGCGCAGCTTTTTACCTGAAGCCATATTGACGACCACTTCACGCTCTGAAGCGTCAATCGACTCATAGGTTTCATTATGACGAATTAAGATGCCGCCATCACGTAGGTGATAACTTAGCGCATCCGTGATTTCGTCATCTAGGAAGCTAAGCAATTTTTTACCGGGGTTGATTAACTCAACTCGAACACCCAAACCACAGAAAATAGACGCATATTCACAACCGATTACCCCTGCACCATAAATAATTAGTGATCGTGGTGTATGACTTAGCGTTAAAATGCTGTCTGAGCAATAAATACGAGGGTTAGTAAAATCTATATTGGCTGGGCGATATGGGCGAGACCCTGTTGCAATAACGACTTTCTCCGCCACCAATTCTTCAGGGCCTTTTTCATACGTATTCACTTCAATCGTATTGGCATCTTTAAACCGACCTCGACCAAAATACACATCAATTCGGTTACGAGCATAGTACTCAGTACGTCCGAGCACTTGCTTATCAATCACGCGATTAGCGCGGTCCAATACTTTAGGAAAAGAGAACCAACGTGGCTCACCAATATCACGGAACATTGGGTTTGTATTGAATGCAATAATTTCTTTTACTGCATGGCGGAGTGCTTTAGAAGGTATTGTTCCTAAGTGCGTACAGCTACCACCCACTCGCGGACTAGCTTCGATGACTGCAACTCGTTTGCCTGCTTTAGCTGCATTCATCGCAGCTCCCTCTCCAGCAGGACCGGTACCTAGTACCACGACATCATAATGTCTAGTCGTCATAAGAATTCATCACCTCATCTATTTCGTTGCGTCATAAAACTGTTCATCAGAGACTTCAGCAGCACGTGCTTTTTTTGTTTCCTTCTCGCACTTTCCTTTGTCACCACCGCAAATATCACAAGCCACTTCCATGTTCAAGGCACTCATACCGCCACATGAACCAGAAATAGGCTTACGCCCCATCAGAACACCTACTGCCATGGCAACCACCAAAGCAATCATTAATACAAATGCCAATACAATTGTTGTCATATCTACCTCTTAATTAGGGCTAGTTAGTTAAGTAAGGTTTAAATGCATCAGAGTATTGCTCAGCAAACCCTGTATCTTCTTTAACCAACATATAGGCCGCTATGTTATATTCTTGTGCAAATTTCAGGCCCTGAATCGGACCTAACACTGTAATCGCTGTCGCCAAACCATCTGCTCGGGTAGACGTTGAATCGATTACTGTTACAGAAACCAATCGGTGAGTAATCGGCTTACCGGTTGTTGGGTCAATGGTATGAGAATAGCGCACACCATTTTTTTCAAAATAATTTCGATAATCTCCGGAGGTCGCAATAGCAATATCACTGGCTGCAATCACTCGTTGCGCCACATTATGACCACCTGCAGGGCTCTCAACACCAACATGCCATAATTCACCATCTAATTTTCGACCTGATGCAAGGATTTCACCACCTACTTCTACAAGATAGTTGCGAATCCCTGATTCTTTCAAGGTACGAGCGACTTCATCCACGCCATACCCTTTTGCAATCGATGATAAATCTACGTACACATCATTGGCTTTTGTAATCGAATTATTATCGATACTTAAGTACTGGTAACCTACTTTTTGTTGCGCTGCCTCAATTAAATTATCTGAAGGCACTTCATCATTATGTTTACCTGGGCCAAAGCCCCAGATATTTACTAGCGGACCTACAGTAACATCATATTTTCCGCCCGTTTGCTCACTGATTTTGAGCGCTTCACCTAGGACATACGTTAAACCATTAGATGCTTTAATGGTGGTACCAGCAGGCTTCTTATTGAATTCTGACAACTCAGACGTTGGGTCATAAGTCGACATCAACTTGTTAACATGAACCAAAACATTGTCAACATTGGATTTTAACTCTTCACGACTTGGACTGTCGGCGCTTGTTATATATTTAACCGTATAAGTTGTGCCCATTGTCGGGCCAGAGAAACTAATTTGCTCAGGGGAAAATGAAACAGCTTTAAATAGAATTGTAGCTAGAATGATTGCCATTAAAGCTAACAAAAATTTGTTCTTCATAGGTACCAACACATTTACATGAAAAGAAAAGCAAAGACCCACCATATGGTGGGTCTGTGTTTTATTCAGTGCTAGCCACCAAAGTCATCAAGAAGGATGTTATCTTTCTCAACACCTAAGTCTTCTAGCATTTTAATAACTGACGCATTCATCATTGGAGGTCCACACATGTAGAACTCACAATCTTCAGGCGCTGGGTGATCTTTTAGATAGTTTTCATACAACACATTATGAATGAAACCAGTCTTGCCATCCCAGTTGTCTTCTGGCTGAGGATCAGATAACGCTAGATGCCACTCAAAGTTTTCATTCTCAGCTTGAAGCTGATCATACTCTTCCGTGTAGAACGCTTCGCGCAAGCTACGCGCACCGTACCAGAAAGAAATCTTGCGAGTAGAGTTCAAACGCTTAAGCTGATCGAATATATGCGAGCGCATTGGCGCCATACCAGCACCACCACCAACAAAGACCATTTCCGCATCAGTGTCTTTAGCAAAAAATTCACCAAATGGACCGTATACTTTGATCTTATCACCTTCTTTCAAGCTAAACACGTAAGAAGACATTTGACCTGGCGGTAAATCATCTTTACCAGGAGGCGGTGAAGCGATACGAATGTTGAATTTAACAACACCCTTCTCTTCTGGATAGTTCGCCATTGAGTAAGCACGGATGATCGTCTCATCAACCTTAGAAACAAATTTCCATAGATTAAAGTGATCCCAGTCGCCACGGTACTCTTCTTGAATATCGAAATCTTTGTAATTAACCGTGTGCGCAGGTGCTTCAAGCTGAACATAACCACCTGCACGGAAGTCTACGTTTTCACCCTCAGGCAGACGAAGCGTCAATTCTTTGATAAAAGTGGCAACATTCGGATTTGATTCAACCGTACATTCCCAAGCTTTAACACCGAAGACCTCTTCAGGTACTTCAACATCCATATCCTGCTTAACAGAAACCTGACAAGAAAGACGGTAACCTTCTTTCTCTTCACGACGAGTAAAGTGCGACTGTTCAGTAGACAGCATCGAGCCACCACCCGACGTTACTTTACATTTACACTGAGCACAGGTACCGCCACCACCACAGGCTGACGAAAGAAAAATACCACTGTTTGCTAGGGTTTGAAGCAACTTGCCACCAGCTGGTGCTGTCACTTCCTTTTCCCCGTTGATTCGGATTGTCACATCACCACTACTTACTAAGCGTGCACGAGCGAACAAAATGATCGCTACCAACGCTAGAACAATAGCGGTAAACATCACAACACCTAGAATGATTTCTAAGTTCATGCTAGTTAAACCTTATTCTTGGTTGTCCCAACTGTGCAGCAATTAAAGCTGCACACCAGAAAATGACATGAAGCCCAAGCTCATCAAACCCACTGTGATGAACGTGATACCCAAACCGCGTAGACCCGCAGGCACATCAGAGTACTTAAGCTTCTCACGAATACCCGCCAGCGCTGCAATGGCAAGCGCCCAGCCGATACCAGCACCCACACCGTAAACCAAACTTTCACTGAAATTATAGTCACGCTCTACCATGAACAGTGACGCACCCAGAATGGCACAGTTTACCGTGATCAAAGGCAAGAATACGCCCAATGCGTTGTACAACGCAGGCATATACTTATCCAAGGTCATTTCCAAAATCTGTACAATCGCTGCAATAACACCGATGTAACTCAACAAACCTAAGAAGCTCAGGTCAACATTTGGCAGACCAGCCCAATCCAGCGCCCCTTCTTTCAAAAGGTCTTGGTATAACAAATTGTTCACTGGAACAGTAACCGCCAAAACGATAACCACCGCAATACCAAGACCAATGGCAGTTTCTACTTTCTTAGATAGCGCCAAAAATGTACACATACCTAGGAAGAAAGCTAACGCCATGTTTTCAACGAAAACTGCTTTAATAAAAAGACTAATTAAGTGTTCCATTTATAATGCCTCCTGAGAACGAGAGTTCTTAGCAATGGTAAACTCTGGCTCTTCAACCTGCTCTGTCTTGTACGCACGTAACGCCCAAATAACCAGGCCGATAACAAAGAAAGCGCTCGGTGGTAGAAGCATCAAGCCGTTAGGTTGATACCAACCGCCATTTTGAACCGTTTCAAATATTGGCACACCAAGTAACTTACCCGCACCTAAAAGCTCACGGAAGAAAGCGACAATAATTAGCATTGCACTGTAACCAAGACCATTACCGATACCATCAAGGAAACTCATGGCAGGGCCATTCTTCATAGCGTAGGCTTCGGCACGCCCCATAACGATACAGTTAGTAATAATCAAACCAACGAATACAGACAATTGCTTACTGATTTCATAGGCGAACGCTTTAAGCACTTGGTCTACCACAATTACCAACGACGCAATAATGATCATCTGTACGATGATACGAATACTGTTTGGAATGTGGCTACGGATGACCGCAATGAACAAATTTGAGAAAGCGGTCACTACCGTTAACGCGACACACATTACCAAACTTACGCTCATACTACTTGTTACCGCAAGAGCAGAACAGATACCAAGAATCTGAAGAGCAATTGGGTTGTTAGATAGAATGGGGCCAAATAAGACTTTTTTCACTTCAGACATGCTTACACTCCTTCACTACGAAGTTCGGCAAGGAAAGGACCAAAACCCTCGCTACCCAACCAGTATTGAACTAGGTTAGTCACACCGCGACTGGTTAAAGTCGCACCAGAAAGACCATCTACTTTATGAGATGCATTAGGATCATTAGAATCTACAGAGCCTTTAGCCAAGCGAATAACAGCTTCACCTTCCTCGTTGTAGACCTCTTTACCTTCCCAAAGTGCTTTCCAGTTAGGGTTATCGACCTCACCACCCAGTCCCGGTGTTTCAGCTTGCTGGTAAAAACCAAAACCTACGACTGTAGAAAGATCCGACTCAAGTGCCATAAAGCCATACATTGTTGACCACAGGCCGTAGCCATGAACTGGTAAGATGATACGTGCTTTCGCATTTTCATCCTTTACAACATATACCGCTGCAAATTTAGCGCGACGTTTAATGCTTGCAGGGTCACTCTCTCCCTTCAACGAGGTAGACAACTCTGGATCTTTAGCCGCGGCCTGCTGATTGTAGGAGTCAACATTAACACCTGCATCTTGAAGTTCAGCATCCGTTGCAAAACGGCCAGCTTCCATGTTCACAAGTCGTTTTTCAACGGTTGCGAACACTTCCTCAACGCTTTCGCTAGGCTGAAGCATTTGCGCAGCCGCTAAAATGTTACGTTTACGGTCGAGGTCACGGTTCTCTTGCTGAATTGGCTTAAGACCAACGGCAGCACCCGCAACAAAGATCGAACACACCAAACACAGCGCCACAGCAACAATGATGGTTTTTGAAATGCTATCGTTACTGCTAGCCATTACGAGCAATCCTCCGTTTGATATTTGCTTGCACTACGAAGTGGTCAATAAACGGAGCAAACAGGTTAGCAAATAGAATCGCCAACATCATACCTTCAGGGTATGCAGGGTTTACTACACGAATCATGATAACCATTACACCGATTAGCGCACCGTAGAACCATTTACCACGGTTAGTCATAGACGCTGAAACAGGATCAGTAGCCATGTACATCATACCGAAAGCAAAGCCACCCATTACAAGGTGCCAGTACCAAGGTGTCGCAAACATCGCATTGGTATCAGAGCCAATGGCATTAAATAGCAAGGAAGTTGCCACCATACCAAGCATCACACCTGCAACAATTCGCCATGCAGCAATCTTCATAACCAACAGCGCACCACCCCCTATCAAAATTGCTAGAGTAGAGGTTTCACCCATAGAACCTTGAATGAAGCCGAAGAACGCATCAGACCAAGACACAGACAATGCTTCAACGCCACTTGCTGCCACTTGACTAAGAGCCGTCGCACCAGAGTAACCATCCACCGCTGTCCATACCGCATCACCAGACATAGACGCAGGGTAAGCAAAGAATAAGAAAGCACGACCTGCTAAGGCAGGGTTTAGGAAGTTTTTACCCGTTCCACCAAATACTTCTTTACCCAGTACCACACCAAAAGTAATACCTAAAGCAACCTGCCATAGCGGGATAGTTGCAGGAAGTGTCAAAGCAAACAGAATAGACGTAACAAAGAAGCCTTCATTCACTTCATGTTTACGAACCGAAGCGAACAATACTTCCCAGAAACCACCCACCACAAACGTAGTTAGATAAACGGGCAAGAAATACATCGCACCATAAATCATGTTATCCCATACACTGTTTACGTTATACGCTGTCAGTGCACCGATAACCCCTTGACGCCAAGTGTCAGCCGGCGCTGCACCCATAACATCTAACGCAGAGTTTGCTTGGAATCCGATATTGTACATACCGAAAAACATTGCAGGGAATGTACACATCCAAACAAGAATCATGACACGTTTCATATCTACCGCGTCACGAACGTGAGAACCGCCTTTTGCAACACTGCTAGGACGATAGAAAATAGTATCAACCGCTTCGTAAAGTGCATACCATTTCTCATATTTGCCGCCTGAGTGAAACTCAGGCTCCATTTTATCTAGAATAGTTCTAAGACCCATGGATTAACCCTCTTTCTCAATCGTTGTGAGACAGTCACGTAGAATTGGGCCGTATTCAAACTTACCTGAACAAGCATACGTCATTAACGCCAAGTCTTCTTCATCAAGTTCTAATGCACCCAGTTTCTGTGCCTGCTCAGTGTCGCCAACAACCAAAGCGCGCAATAATTGAGTTGGAAGAATATCCAACGGCATCAAACGCTCAAAATGACCTAGTGGCAGCATGGTACGATCACTACCGTTAGTCGATGTTGTCATGTCAAATGTCGACTTACCTGTTAGTTTTGAAATAAATACATTCAATACAGAATGTTTTTCAAATCCAGCACGTAAATAATGAACCATTTGACGTTCACGACCTTCAGCTAGAACAACCACTTGTGCATGATAACGACCAAGGTACGCATAAGGGCCAATCGCTTTACGACCAGACAACACTGAACCTGAGATGATACGGTTCTCGCCATCAGGCAGTTCACCTGAAAGCAACTGATTTAGATCAGCACCTACCACTGTTCGAACCAAGCGCGGCTTAGAGATCTGTGGTCCAGCCACAGAAATAACACGAGAAACATCCAGCTGCCCATTAATAAACAGTTCGCCAATAGCAACCACATCTTGGTAATTAATAGACCAAACTGTTTTCTTGTCACTTACTGGATCAAGGAAATGGATGTGCGTACCGGCAAGGCCTGCTGGGTGCTTACCAGAAAACTCTTCAACCACAACATCTGAAGTGGTTGGAATATTGCTATCTGGAGCCTTACAAAGAAACACTTTACCCTCAGTCAAGCGCGTCAACACTGTTAAACCATCAGCAAATGCTTCTGCTTTGTCAGCCAACACAGCAGCAGGATCTGCCGCAAGAGGATTCGTATCGATTGCCGTAACGAAGATTGAGCTAGGAACTGAATCTACTTCAGGAACTTTAGAGAAAGGACGAGTGCGCAGTGCAGTCCAAAGACCTGACTCAACCAAATTCTCTACTACTGTACTGCGCTCTAGAGATTTAAGCTCTGAACCGGAGTACTTCGTAAATTCAACGGCATCATTACCTTCAACTGTAATAACAACCGATTGCAACACGCGGCGTTCACCGCGATTAATCGCTGCGATAGTGCCTGAGGCTGGGGCGGTGAACTTTACTCCTTCCGTTTTTTTATCTGTAAAGATAACCTGCCCTTTTTTGACCTTATCACCCTCTTTGACCAGCATGGTAGGTTTCATACCAACATAATCAGGTCCGATGATCGCAACCGATTTTGCGGCAGGAGCATCCTCAATCGACTGATTGGGGGCACCGCTGATCGGTAGATCTAGGCCTTTAGTAATTTTATACATATGTTCTGCCCAACAAAAATTGAACACCAAAGCGTACCTACGCTACTGAGTCAAATCCCCTCCGGGAAAGCATTTTGACTCTCACCACCAAATTAAGGTCGTTTTATAACGTAATATCACTTCACCGAAAAAACCTGCGTATTATAGAGATCATTGCCAGCGTTGACTACTAGCGTACGCTTCCTTTACCCACAATGAGTGCGCAAAAATAGAGAAATACCAATTATAAGTACTGTTTATTTTACTCCACTACAAATCTGAGTTTTGTATTTTTCTTTCATTTAATGAAAGCTTAGTGCTTTACTTACTTTTCCCCAGTTGTTTGAACTTACATGGTTGCGGCTTACGATTTAACACGACAAAATAGATTCAAAGTGAAACACACTCTGAAGGAAAACATGCCATGTCACTTGCTGCAGTACTGATTCACATTAGGCTTATACGTCTTTGTACGTACATTGGTTTAAATGGGAATAGAAGAATAAGCTGCAAGGCACGGAATTAACGCACTCAATGAATACTCGCCAAGAGCTCCTAAGCTTCACGCATTACGCTTTGCTGATTCTGTTTCGCTTAGCTAAACATAAAATTTAAATTAGCCAACAAAATGACCATAAAACACACATTACAATTTACTGCCGGCTTTAAAAATTTTCTTGAAACTCATAATATTAGCCACAAGGCAAAGCGTATCATTGAGATCGCCCATCAGTACCAAAAGCCGTTACTGTATATTGCGGCCAGTGCAACTGAGTTAAATGAGATTGAGGACAACATCCGTTTTTTTGCCGAGCAAAGCTTACCTGTCTTACGCTTTTCAGATTGGGAGACTCTGCCATACGACAGTTTCTCGCCCCATCAGGACATTATTTCTGACCGTTTAAATACTTTAGCCCAAATTCGAGATTTGTCTGCAGGCATCATCTTAACCACTACTTCGTCGGCCCTGACACGAATTTGCCCAGAAGAACACATCGATGCGCAGCGCTTTGAATTAAAGCTCGATCAAAAAATAGCCCAAAAACAATTAATTGATCGTTTAAGTAATGGCGGCTATTTAAATGTTGAAACGGTTACGACCCACGGAGAATTTGCCGTTCGTGGCGCCATAATGGACGTTTACCCGATGGGTGTCGCCAATCCTGTCCGTATTGAATGGTTTGACGACGAAGTTGAGTCGATTAGATGGTTTGATGTAGAGACGCAGCGTACTATCGAGAAAGTGTCGGAGATCAAAATTCTTCCAGCCCGTGAAATTGCCACAACCCAAAATGGTATAACTGGGTTTCGTAAACGCTTTCGTGAACGCTTCGACATCGACCCGCTCAGCAGTCCTATCTATCAAGATGTCACTGAAGGCATTATTCCAGGCGGTATCGAATACTACTTACCACTGTTCTTTGAAAAAACCGGATCACTATTCGACTACCTTCACGAACACACTCTGGTAGTTCGTAATGAGCAACTCAATGAATATGTCGGCGCTACCCTACTAGACTATAAAACGCGACACGAATCACTTGCTTACGATGTTCAAAAACCCATATTGAAACCAAGTGAACTTTGTCTTTTAGAAGATGAATTCTTTGCACAACTCAGCCATTTTGCCGGTCTCGTATTTCGCACAAACCAAGCACCTGAAGCGGCTCTACCAGATCTATCCGCAGACAACCAAGGCCAAGCAACATTTGCAAGACTGACAGCATTCTTGGCCAAGCAAAACCGACCCACGTTAATCGTTGCTGAATCTGCTGGTCGCCGTGAAGCCCTATTGGACTTGTTGCAAGACGCTAAAATTAAGCCCTCTGTGTGTGAAACTTGGCAAAGCTTCTGCGAGAAAACAAGTGGACTATTTATTACCGAAGGATTGCTGTCACAAGGTTTTGTTTTAGAGGACCACTCCGCTCTTATAGCGGAAAGTAATTTGTTAGGCGAACGCGTCACGCAGTCACGACGACGCAAAGCGTCTAACATCGACGAAGATGCTATTATTCGCAACTTAACAGAATTGCGAATGGGCGCGCCAGTTGTTCACATTGATCACGGTGTTGGCCGCTATTTAGGGCTCACTAATTTATCCATTGATGGACAAGAAACCGAACTGCTAACGCTTGGCTACGCCAACGACGCAAAACTGTATGTGCCAGTATCATCTTTGCAATTGATTTCACGCTACACAGGGGCCGACGAAGAACACGCGCCGCTGCACAAATTGGGCACTGACAAATGGAGTGTTGCCAAACAAAAAGCGGCAGAAAGAGCGCGTGACACCGCTGCTGAACTGTTAGAGATTTACGCTAAACGTGAATCCAAAAAAGGTCACGCGTTTGCCAAACCTGATGATGCTTATAAACAGTTTTCATCTGGTTTTCCGTTTGAAGAAACACCAGACCAACAATCAGCCATCGATGCGGTCATTCAGGACATGTCGGCTGCTAAAGCCATGGACCGCCTCGTATGTGGTGACGTAGGTTTTGGTAAAACCGAAGTAGCGATGCGAGCAGCTTTCCTTGCTGTTCAAGACGGCAAACAAGTTGCTGTGCTGGTACCAACTACCCTATTAGCACAACAACACTACGATAACTTCTGCGACCGCTTTGCAGATTGGCCCGTTCAGGTAGAACTGCTGTCTCGCTTCCGTTCCGGCAAACAGACTACCGCCGCTATCGATCGTATCCAACAAGGTACCGCTGACATTATTGTAGGTACCCATAAACTGATTCAAAGCGACATCAACTTCGCCAACCTTGGATTGGTCATCATTGATGAAGAGCACCGCTTTGGTGTGAAGCAAAAAGATCAGTTTAAAGCCTTACGTGCAGAAGTGGATATTCTGACACTGACGGCCACGCCGATACCGCGAACTCTGAACATGTCACTAAATGGTATTCGCGATTTATCAATTATCGCAACACCTCCAGCTAAACGTCTCTCAATAAAGACCTTCGTCAAGCAAAAAGATAGTCACCAAATTAGAGAAGCCGTATTACGTGAGCTGTATCGCGGTGGACAGATTTACTATTTACACAACGAAGTCCAATCCATTGAGAAAGCCGCCGAAGATTTAAAAGAACTTGTTCCAGAAGCGCGCGTCATCGTTGGTCACGGCCAGATGCGAGAACGTGAACTGGAGCAGGTTATGTCGGACTTCTATCATAAGCGCGCCAATGTACTAGTCTGTTCTACGATCATCGAAACAGGGATCGATGTACCGAACGCTAACACCATCATCATTGAGCGTGCCGATAAGTTTGGCCTCGCCCAGTTGCACCAATTACGTGGCCGTGTCGGTCGTTCACATCATCAGGCCTACGCTTATTTGCTTACCCCAAATGACCGAAAAGTCACCGGCGATGCAGAAAAACGCCTAGAAGCCATCACGATGGCCGACACGTTAGGCGCAGGCTTCACACTAGCCACTCATGATTTAGAAATTCGCGGAACCGGTGAACTATTAGGTGACGGACAAAGCGGTCATATTGAACACGTCGGTTTTTCATTATTTATGGAAATGCTCGATCGCGCGGTTACTTCGCTTAAGAACGGTGAATCACCTGACGTTGATATCTCAACGCCTGCACAGACCGACATTAATCTACGTATTGCCGCGTTGATTCCTGAAGACTATTTAGGTGACGTTCATACCCGCTTAATGCTGTACAAGCGTATTGCCAGTGCAAAAAATGATGATCAACTCAAAGAACTGCAAGTCGAAATGATTGACCGCTTCGGACTATTACCGGATCCTACCAAGAACTTATTCCGACAAACTGCTCTAAAATTCAAAGCGGAACAGCTTGGTATACAAAAAATCGAAGCCAACCAGCACGAAGGCAAGATCCACTTTAAGAGCAACACACCTGTGGACCCTATGAAATTAATTTCGTTAATTCAAACAAAGCCCGACCGATTCAAACTATCCGGCTCGGATACGTTACGATTTATTGCTAACATGCCGAACGCAGACGAGCGTTTCACTCATACCCTTAAAACATTGGAGCTGTTACATTGAAAGCACTCTCTTTCTTAGTCTTTGGTGTTTTATCAAGCGCCATCAGCCAAGCCAATGCTGTCGACCTAAACAGCATTGACTTGGAAAAAGCACGCGCCTACCAAGCTTATGTTATGACGTTTGCTTGGCCTGACAGCATGAGTTCAGAGACCGTCGAGTATCAAGATGTTTATTCACCAGATGGCTTAATGAAAAACCCTAGACGAAGTGCGTCAAGTATTGCACCGCGATCGTTGCCCTCGCCATTTGAAAATTTTCAAAGCACGATTTCAGCGCGCACTGAATTGTTAACCTCCAATAGCTGGACATTAATATTTGCCGATAGCGGTGCATCCATTTCAAAGCAGTTTTTCAGTGATGCGCAGCAAAATGGATACCCTGAATTCACAGGGAAGGTCACCTTCACTTTAGGTCGCTACCTTGAAAGTAATTTACATTATCAGTCTTATCTATTTGGCAACCCTGTCGCGGCAATACCAGAAGAAGTACACGCAAACGCTCATGCTTCTGGCACCCAACTACAACCGAGCCAAAGCTTTTGGGACGGCCCATCGCAAGTCTTGCCTCTTCACTTCAAAAACAAAACGGCCAGTAAAAAGCTCAACTATATCGATCACCCCATCGTTGGCACCCTCATTTACTTCGAGCCGCTCGATCTGGAACAAGCAATTGATTTAGTCTCGGAGCGCTAGATATAAAAAGACCCCCAGTAATTGGAATATCCAACTATTGGGGGTCAGTTCATTGAGCGGGATTTTTTATATCTCTTTAAAAGACTTAAAAGCCTCGATGGTTTAAGGCTTTAGACAACCATCCTGTGGCTTTTTGTTCTACCGCAGACAAAACACCCAACCCTAGTCTCTCTGTAAACGCTTTAGGTTCACGATATGTCACTTGCACCACATCGTGATCTGAATAGTATTGCTCTAAATAGGCATCACTGGTCATCACAGCATCAGCAAGTTTATTGTCAATGGCTTCAGAGCCATACCATGTTTCACCCGTTGCAATGGCATCGATATCCAATACAGGGCGATTTTTAGACACGAAATGCTTAAATAAATCATGTGTATCTTCTAAGTCTTGCTTAAACTTCTCGCGACCTTCATCGGTATTCTCACCCAACATTGTTAACGTACGCTTGTACTTACCCGCTGTGTGCAGCTCTACATCAATTGTATTACGCTCAAGCAAGCGATGAATATTTGGCACTTGCGCCACGACACCAATCGAGCCCAAAATCGCAAACGGCGCGGCAACAATCTTATCGGCCACACAAGCCATCATGTAACCGCCACTGGCCGCCACTTTATCAACGCTGACAGTTAACGGAATCCTCTTATCACGAATTCTCTGCAACTGTGAAGCGGCTAATCCATAGCCATGCACCACACCACCTGGGCTTTCAAGACGAACAACCACTTCATCTTTCTCGGTTGCCACACTTAAAATGGCGGTAATCTCTTCGCGCAGAGACTGCACCGCACTGGCCTTTATGTCTCCGTCAAAATCTAAAACGTAAATACGTTTCTGCTCTTCACTTTGTTTCACAGCAGACTTAGCTTCTGCTTTCTTTTGCTTTTTAAGGGCTTTTTGCTGCTGCTTTAATATCTTTTTATCAAACAGTTTTTTACTCAGCTCATCTTTCATGGTTTGGTAACCATCATTGAGCTTAGTAACTGTTAGGTTGCCATTCTTACGCTGTTTGTTTTTGCCGCTCGCAACAACCGACAAAATCAGCAGAATGATCAACGCTATACTTAATAGGCGAATTAGAAAGCCTGCGTAATCTGCTAAAAACTCCAAATTAAAACTCCTAAACTACTGTGTATTAATAACTTTCCGGCCAATGATAATAGAGCCCGCTACGCATTTCACAATACTTAATTTTGAGTTCGTTGACTTTATATGTCGCGCTTTAAACAGTATTTGCTTAGTATTTGCACTCAAAACTACGGCTTTGGCCATAATTAAGGAGCGCACAGTTAATGAAAGCATCACTATCTCAAGCTTTCGGCAATAACTTTTTAGGGTCATCTCCCCTCTGGTATAAGCAAACCATCATCGCTTTTCTTATCTTAAACCCTATTGTTTTGGTTTCTATGGGGCCATTTGTCGCGGGCTGGTTATTAATTGTTGAATTCATTTTCACTTTAGCGATGGCGCTAAAATGCTACCCTCTTCAACCAGGAGGGTTACTGGCCATTGAAGCTGTTTTACTTGGTTTAACCACTAGTGAAGGTGTTTATCATGAGGTGGAAGGCAACATTGAAGTCATTCTGCTGCTTATGTTTATGGTTGCCGGCATTTATTTCATGAAAGATATGTTGCTGTTTATTTTTAATAAGCTGCTAATAAAAATCCGTTCCAAAGTAGTGATCTCTCTTGTTTTCAGCTTTGCAGCAGCCTTGCTGTCAGCTTTTTTGGATGCCTTGACCGTGACCGCTGTTTTAATCAGTGTCAGTGTCGGCTTTTACTCGGTTTACCACAAGGTTGCATCAGACCAATCGAACAATAAATCCCATGACCTAAGTGGTGATGAGTTGGTGCTACCAGTCAACCAGGAAGACTTAGCAAAATTTAGAGCCTTTTTACGTAGCTTGCTAATGCATGGTGCGGTGGGTACGGCATTAGGCGGCGTCTGTACGCTAGTAGGTGAACCCCAAAACCTTCTGATTGCTCACGTTGCTGGCTGGGATTTCATTGAATTCTTTATTCGCATAGCACCTGTTTCCATGCCTGTACTTGTGGCTGGACTACTCACTGTCGTTATTTTGGAAAAAACTAAGTGGTTCGACTATGGCGCCAAACTTCCTGAAAACGTGCGCAATATCCTGAAAAACTTCGCTGACGAAGAAGCGGATAAGAGTACAGCAAAACATAAAGCCCAGCTGGTTGTTCAAGGTCTTGTAGCCATCATTCTGGTTTTCTCTCTAGCTTTTCATGTTGCCGAAGTTGGTTTAGTTGGACTGATGGTGATTGTGCTACTAACGTCCATGAATGGCATCACCGAAGAACATCGCATTGGCCATGCGTTTGAAGAGGCGCTTCCGTTCACGGCATTATTAGTCGTATTTTTCAGTGTTGTATCGGTGATCCATAGCCAACATTTATTTCAGCCATTTATCGACTTTGTGCTGAGTTTCCCGACCGATAAACAGCCAATAATGTTCTTCATTGCAAACGGCCTTTTATCTGCTATTAGTGATAACGTTTTTGTCGCCACCGTCTACATTAGCGAAATTAAAAGCGCTCTGGATGAAGGGCTCATTACACGAGCTCATTTCGACCTATTAGCCATCGCCGTAAACACAGGCACCAACCTGCCAAGTGTAGCGACACCTAACGGTCAGGCAGCTTTCTTATTCTTGTTGACGTCTGCCATTGCCCCACTATTACGTCTTTCTTATGGCAAAATGGTTTGGATGGCACTTCCATACACCGTTGTTTTGTCAGTAGTCGGTGGCATTTGTGTGAGTTACCTCGCCATATAAATTCATAGCAAATAAAAAGGCCCAGTAGAATGTCTCTACTGGGCCTTTTTATTAGTGATAAATCACTGTTATTCACTTTGCTCCAAAGCAGGGTTTTCAAGCTTGCGCCATAACGACAAACCAGATTTCTTATCAATCAAGTCAAGCCTTTCGTTATGCGATTCAAGCTCCGATTCACTGGCTTTAATCACCTTCAGCTTCGGGCGATCAGAAGATAAGCGACGAACAGCCAGTCGAGCCTCTTCACCTTCATCACCATCCCCCCCAAAACCGCCAATGGTGATTTGACCACCGGTCATTAGCAAATAGACGTCGGCTAAAATTTCCGAATCGAGCAAGGCACCGTGCAGCTCTCGATGAGAGTTGTCGATACCATAACGCTTACATAAAGCGTCTAGATTGTTTTTTTGTCCAGGATGCTTGCGTCGTGCATAAACCAGACTGTCGAAGACCTTGCAGACATCAGCAATTTTAGGGAAGCCACCCAGCTTTGAGAACTCATTATCTATGTGCCCAACATCAAATGGCGCGTTATGGATAATTAACTCAGAGCCCTTGATAAAGTCAAAAAACTCTTGTGCTACCGCTGCAAATTTAGGCTTATCCAGCAAGAATTCATTACTGATTCCGTGAACATTAAAGGCCTCTTCTTCTACTTCACGCTCGGGATTGATATAGACATGAAAGTGGCGCTTAGTCAGCTTGCGCCCTACCATTTCAACGCAACCAATCTCGATAATTCGATGACCTTGCTTAGGGTCGATACCTGTTGTCTCGGTATCTAGTACCACTTGTCTCACGATTTAGCCCTCAATTCATCAATGCCCTGGTTGGCCAATTCATCTGCAATTTCATTACCTTCAATGCCAGCATGCCCTTTTACCCAGTGCCATTTTACTTGATGCTTTTGGCACATCTCGTCCAGCTGTTTCCATAGATCTTGGTTTTTCACTGGCTGCTTTGATGCTGTTTTCCAGCCTTTACGCTTCCAGCCAGCCAACCATTCTGTGATACCTTTCTGAACATAAGAGGAATCTGTGTATAAATCTACCTGACATGGTTCTCTTAATGCTTTTAAACCTTCAATTGCGCCCAGTAGCTCCATACGATTATTGGTAGTATCGTGTTCTCCACCACACAATCGCTTTTCATGGGCACCGAATGTTAACCATGCACCCCATCCACCAATGCCGGGATTGCCTTTACATGCACCGTCGGTGTAGAGCGTTACTTCTTTCATTAAATTACTTAATCTCTTTGATGGTCGGTTTAGTCAATGGCGGAACACGAACTTTGGTCGTTTTCCAACGCGGTTTAAGGGGAATGTAGCGACGAGTTTGCTTAGTGGCGGTCATAATGTAGACACTTCCCATTGGCAATTTCAGCGCTTTCAACGAATTTCCTAACCATCCCATACGTTGACGCCACTGACTGGATTTAAGCGGCATATCGTAATCAATAAACTCAACTTTTTCGAGGGTTAATCCAGCTACCTTCAACCAATCGTCTAAACGACGATGGGAGATAAAACTGGCGGCCCATGGCGCACGCACACGCTTAGAGAATGCTCGACGAATCCCCCAGAAGCTAATTGGATTGAACCCTATGATAATCAATTTACCGCTTGGCAATAATGTACGCGCTACTTCGTGCAAATCACGGTGAGGGTTTTTGGATAAATCCAACGTATGGTGCAACACAATGGCATCGATGCCGTCAGACTCCAACGGCAATTCGCTCATATTTGCCACCACAGTGGACTGACTTGCGCCAAGTTCAAGCACTGGTGACAAACAAATATTTTCCCGAATACGATGGTTGTTAAACGTGAGCTGCTTTAATGGAGATTGCTGCACCAGATAGTAACCCACCATGTTATCTAGCTCACGTTCAACGAAATCATGCTCTTCGTTAAGAAGCCGCTGTCCTAACTCAGTGTCATACCAATCTTGGAATAATTGTCTTGATTGGTTATCCAACATACAATGCTCTCTTTCATTATGGGGCTGCAAAACCAAAATGAACCGTAGCCCATTCATTAATATTTAAACATACACGTTGGCCATATGACATTTTTTCCGTTACCCGCATTTAATGACAACTATATCTGGATCACTAAAGACGCTACGCAAAAGACCATATGGGCCGTTGATCCCGGCGATGCTCAAGTTGTGCTCGACTACTGCAAAGCAGAACAACTAACGCTGGCAGGAATCCTGATCACCCACCACCACAAAGATCATACCGGTGGTGTGGAAGCACTTAAGAAAGCATTCAACTGCCCTACTTATGGCCCTGAATCGTTATCGCCTACTCTTGTTACACATCCATTAAGACAAGGTGAAAGTGTCACCGTTCATCACCAAGAGTTTCTTGTATTAGAAACCCCAGGCCATACACTAGATCATATTTGCTATTTTGCTGAACCAGAGCAACAAGCGCCACAGTTGCTATGTGGTGATACGCTATTCAGAGGTGGCTGTGGTCGCTTATTTGAAGGCAGTCCTGCGCAAATGCTGAACGCAATGACTCGTTTACGCGAACTGCCACATACCACTCAAGTTTACGGTACACATGAATACACTCTTGCTAACTACCGTTTTGCACTGGCCATTGATCCAAACAACACAGCATTACTTAATGCGAACCATGAGGCAAAAACCTTACGGGCAGAACAAACCCCGACACTGCCCTCCACCATTGCCATGGAAGCGCAAACAAACCCATTTATGCGCTTCGATTGGCAAGAAGTGGTCACAGGAGCAGCGCATCTACTTAACGAAGAGCCTGCACAAGATTTAATCAATGGTTTTGCACAGATACGACGCGCCAAAGACGGCTTTTAGTTGATCTATAAAAGCCAATCATTAGAATGCAGACAAATTTATATAAAATGTGAGCAGAATGACTAAAAACATACTCATCGCCATTATGGCGGGCAGTATCCTAACGGGCTGTCAATCATTGACCCATACACCTGCGGACATTGCCGAAGTTGACGCTGAGAATATGGCTATTGGGGCTCCAGAAGCCGAAGCTAACGAGATCGAATTTATCGATACGGTTAAACCTGTTCGCTCAGATGATGCAAAAATTGCCAAAGTCATCGACAAACAAGTAGATATCGATACCAATCTTCCGCCAGAAGACCTTTGGGATCGCATCCGTTCCGGCTACCAACTTGACTTAGATGTGGATCAGCCTCGCTTAAAATCACAACTACGCTGGTTCAGTACCCACAAATCCTACTTAGATAGAGTATCTAAGCGCGGCGAACGCTACATGTTTTACATCGTTGAGCAGCTTGAAGAAGCGGGTATCCCGCTTGAGATTGCATTATTGCCTATTGTAGAAAGCGGTTTCGATCCGTTCGGTTACAGCCATGGCCGTGCTTCTGGACCGTGGCAATTCATCCCTTCTACCGGCCATATCTACGGTCTTGAACAAACTTGGTGGTTAGATGGCCGACGTGACATCCAACTGTCTACTCAAGCGGCGGTAGCGTACCTAACTCGCCTACACAAAATGTTTGATGGCGATTGGTTACACGCGCTAGCATCATATAATTCTGGTGAGGGCACCGTTATGCGTGCCATTCGACGGAATAAGAAAGCAGGAAAACCAACAGACTTTTGGAACCTAGACTTACCGGCAGAGACACGTGCTTATGTACCAAAGTTGATGGCATTAGCTAAGATTATGAAAGATCCTGAGGCCTACGACTATAAGACATACTTCATTGCCAATGAGCCTTACTTTGATGAAGTTAACATTGGCGGCCAAATCGATCTTGCTCAAGCAGCCGACATGGCTGACGTCAGTATCGACGAGATTTATTTGTTGAACCCAGCTTTTAACCAGTGGGCTACATCACCTGATGGTCCGCATAAACTGTTGGTACCTATTGATTCCGCAGATGTCTTTCGAACGAAACTGGCAAAATTACCACCAAAAGAGCGTGTTACTTGGATTCGATACACCGTTCAAGCGGGGGACAATTTAGGTGGCGTGGCGCGTAATCACAATACGACTGTGGACGTTCTAAAGGACATTAATAAAATCGACACCTCTTTGATACGTGTTGGACAGCAGCTTATGATTCCTGTGGCAGGTAAAAGTGCCGCTAGCTACACATTAAGCTCACATCAGCGCTTACTTTCCAAACAGTCTCGAGCGCCAAGCTCAAACCGCATCAAGGTTAATTATACCGTTGAAAGTGGTGATAGCCTTTGGAGTATCGCGAAAAAATACAATACCACTTCAAAAACGCTGGCACGTTGGAACAGCATGGGGCTAGGCGATGCGCTTATTCCAGGCAAAAAACTTGCTGTTTGGATGAAACCTGAAGCAGGTAAAACTAGTCAGCGTAGCACTCGCTCGGTCGTAAAACGTGTGACATATACCATTCGCTCAGGCGACTCACTTGCCGTTGTTGCGAATAAATTCAAAGTGAGCGTCAGTAATATTCGTAAATGGAACCCTAAAGTAGGCAGTCAAAAATACGTACAGCCTGGCGATAAAGTAACTTTGCTGGTAAATGTAGTCGGCGGCTAAAATTTTTACCATGGACACAAAAAGAGGCCCATCATAATGGGCCTCTTTTTTAATACCTACAATTACCTAAAGATCACTCGTAACGACACAAGTAAGCCGTAATTTCGGTTACTTTAACGCCGAATTTTTGGTTAGCCTCAACAATGAAAGTTTCACCTTTAGCAAACGTCTTCCATTCTGCAGCACCTGGTAGAAGAACTGTTAATGAACCAGAAACAACGCTCATATACTCACGCTGAGATGTACCAAACTCGTACTCACCAATGCTCATTACACCAACGGTGGACGTACCTTCTGCGTTTTCTAACGCAATCGATTTCACCGCATCATCAAAATAGCTATTTACTTGTAGAGACATAAAACACTCACTGTGATCAAACATGGCTAGCGTACTAACCCATTTTAAAATGGCTGACTACATCAGCCTGAATTCATTTCTTCAATAATCCATTCTTTGAAAGCTACCATTGCAGGACTTAATGCACGGTTTTTTTCAAATACTAAATAGAAGGAGCGTGTTGTCTCCAACTGCTTATCAAAAAGCACCTGTAATTGCCCAGATTCTAGCTCAGGCATAACCAAGCTGATGTCGGCTAAAGCGATACCCAGTCCTTGGGCGGCCGCACCTGCCGTCAATGAGCCACTTGAAAACATCAAACCGCGACGAAATACTTTTGGGTCTAAACCATTTTGCTGCAACCAATCATTCCACTCATCGCCACGTTTACTCACGTGCAATAATGGGTAGAAACGCATGTCTTCAGGGACTTTGATTGGCTGACTTGGCTTAATCAACTTAGGCGAACAGACCGGTGCCAATCGTATCGGCCTTAAATAATGGGCTTCTATGCCATCCCATTCGCCATTACCAAAATAAACTGCCATATCAATTTCACCTAGTGAGAAATCAATAAACCCCATGGAAGAACGAATTTCAATTTCAATGTCTGGGTAACGATTTTGAAATCGCTCCATACGCGGCATTAACCAACGGGTGAGAAAAGCAGGTGCAACAGCAAGCTTCAGTGAGCCTGCGTGTTGGGCACTTTTTAGATCCGAGGTTGCTTGATCAAGCTGCTGAAAGATTTTCTTAATTGGCTTAATGTAGCTTTCGCCTGCTTCGGTCAATACCACTTTACGCTTGGTACGACGAAACAACTCAATGCCTAGAAAGCTCTCTAGACCTTTGATTTGATGACTGATCGCTGAAGGCGTGACATTAAGTTCTTTCGCCGCCTTATTGAAACTTCCATGACGAGCTGCAGACTCAAAACATTTTAGCGAATTTAAAGGCGGTAATCTGTTAATAGCTGACACTCCGAATTTTATAAGGCCCACATAAATATGACAGGACTAAAACAAGCGCTTACATACCATCAAACATCTTGATCCGTTTGTTTTTTAGGTAAACGGAACGGCTCAAAACCTTGCTGATCGTTCTCATGAAACACTGCTTTCTTACGAGACGCCGGCTTCTTCTGAGTTTTCGGTGCTTTTTTCTTAGTAAAAGCTTTAGGTTTCGCATCTTTCTGGGGTGCACGTTTTTGCGTGATCCCAGTGAACGTCGGCTCCAACCCATCTATCGTCGATGTCGGCAGCGTTCGTTTCAAGTATTCTTCTACTTCTTTAAAATTAAACCAGTCTTTTGGCCCCACTAGAGAAATCGCGTCTCCCTTAAAACCTGCGCGCCCTGTACGTCCTGTACGATGAACAAACTCTTCAGCAGGCTTTGGTATGTCAAAGTTAAACACATGAGAAACACTAGCAATATCCAAGCCACGGGACGCTAGATCAGTACTGACTAAGACATTAAATTTTCCTCGGGAGAAATCGTCCATCACTTTAGAGCGACCACTTTGACTCATATCACCGTTTAAACTGCCCGTTGTCAAACCCCACGTGCTCAAAAGCTCTGCTAAACGTACGGTATCTTGCTTGGTTGCAGTAAACACAATGGCTTGCTTTACAGTCAGCGTATCAAAAAAGTGATGCAATAATGCCTGTTTATGGTCCAGATGATCACACAAGTAAACATGTTGCTTAATGTCTAAATGCTCATCTTGTCCATGACCTACCGCCACACGCACAGGCTCGCGCAGTAGCTCTTGAGCCATTTCATTTACTTCAGTGTCTTCCAGAGTAGCTGAGAAAAACAAAGTCTGACGACGGCGATGATTAGCAGCGTTATTAATGGCGCGAAGATCTGACGCGAAACCAAGGTCTAGCATGCGATCAGCCTCATCTAAAATAAGCATTTCCAAACCCTCTAGAAACACATTGCGCTGCTTTAAATGATCGGCCATACGACCCGGCGTAGCGACCACAAAATGAGGATCTTTTTGAAAGTTTTTGTGCTGGTCGTTAAAGTTTTCACCACCTAACACCAAGATTGAACTATAACGAGTTCCTGCAATTAAAGTACGCAAGGTAGCAAACACCTGTTTTGCTAATTCACGCGTTGGTACAAGAATCAAAACTCGCGGATCACGATTGACCAATGCTCGACGTGTATATAATCTCTGAATTGCGGGTAACAAATAAGCCAAAGTTTTACCTGAGCCAGTCTTCGATGATGCCAACAAGTCTTTACCCGTCATCGCCTCTGGAATTGCACGCGCTTGGATTTCAGTTGCGTGCTCATAGCCAAAGTGACTAAAAGAGTTTATTAATCGGCTATCTAAATCGAACTCAGAAAATAACAATCGCTTCACCTTATATAAGTAATTTTTTGGATGCGCATTATAGCGTAGGCGGTCTCTTCTCGGACACCAAAAATACACTACATTTCGTGAAAAATTCCAATCGTATAAGCCTTTCCAGCACTTGTTAATTGCACTAACTGAGTATCGCCATCATTTACGACCGATGCTTGCTCAACTAACTGATAAAACACATTACGATGAAAGCTTGCCCACATGCCATGTCGAACAGACACATAAGGCAAGAGCGCATCATCGTATTCAAACAATGCCACTTCAGCATCCACACCAAGAGTTAATGCATCATTTGTCTTAGTATAAAAACACCACACTGGATGACCTTGTTCATCAATACTTTCCTCATAACGAACGACCTGAAATGGTGCATCCTCTACTTCTATTTGAACTTTTTCAGACGGGGTAACAAGAAAGTAATCCTCACCTTCTCGCCATAAAATCCGACTAAACAAAGTCATCATTTTATCACGCTTGATCACTTGGCCTTCATGCACCCACTCGCCATTGGCTTTAATAACCATGTCCATTTTACCGCAGAACTCTGGGTGCCATTTTTCGACTGGAGGGTATCCATCATCCAAGGCGATCGGGTCTAAATTAATCGGTGGCACGAAACTTTCCTAATTATCAGATTAACGAAATTCAACTCAACAATAATATAATTCAACTTACAAAAGAGATCTTGAATTAGATTCACTGCTACACTATTGGCCATAGAGAAATAACTTACAGCATAGCTGATATAACTATTTTAAAAAGAGCCCCCAATGACGACTGAATTAGCACGAAAATTTCAAGACCCAAACCGTGGGGTTTACTTTATCGGAACAACACCACCGAAGAGTTCGATCGAAGATGATGATCAGCTTAACCAAATCGGTCAAAAACTGCTCGACCGCTTGGGACAGATTGAAGTAGATGGCCTCATCGTATACGACATCCAAGATGAGAGCAGCCGCATTTCAAAACCGCGCCCATTTCCTTACATGGAAACTCATAACCCCTTGGACTGGTCGAAACGCTTGCAAACTCTTGCGATTAAGCCTGTTATTACCTATAAAAGCGTATCATCACGCAGTGCTGATGAGTTCAATCAGTGGCTAGATACAGCTTGGAATGATTACGGTATTCGTGACATCGTTTTGGTCGGTGCACCATCTTCAGATGGTCAAATCGTTTTGCCCCTTTCCAAAGCTTACGAAACTCTTGCCAATAGCCAACATGATTTTAATTTAGGTGGCGTAACCATTGCTGAACGTCATGCTGCTAAAGGCAATGAGCATACTCGATTGATCAACAAAACGGTTGCTGGATGTGACTTCTTTGTATCACAAGCGGTCTACAACCCACAGGCAACTGTAGACATGCTGAGCCAATATGCTCGCACTTGTCGTGACAACGGCGATGAGCCAAAACGCGTGATTCTGACATTTACACCCTGCGGTAGCGTTAAGACATTAGAGTTTATGGAATGGCTTGGCATTTCAGTACCTGACGCGACGAAACACCGTATTTTGGATGCCGAGTTTCCATTGGATGAATCCATCAAAATTTGCCGCTCAGCATTAGAGCAAATCATTGAAGTAGCATTACCACTCGGCATTCCGCTTGGTCTAAACATTGAAAGTTTGACTAATCGAAAAGAAGAAATCGATGCGTCTATCAACCTATACAAGCTGCTTAAGGCCACACTTGACCTTAAGCTTGCGGAAGAAAACCTAGTTTAAACTAGAAGGCTTAATCACTTTTTGCAGCTGAGCAATAACTCGATCGGCTGCAATCAGCGACATAGCATTTGGATCATGCACTCTTGACGCCCACGGCAATTCCTCTACTGGCTTACCATATTCTTTCTCTGCGCAGGATTCATAAACACTGACGACCTTATCTAAATCTTTAAAGGGACCCGTACGCATAGGATTAGAATGTGCATACAAACCAATCACGGTTGTGCCAACCAACGTTGCCATATGCGCTGGCCCAGTATCAGGGCTGACAACACACTCCGCGTCAGCTAAAACCCTCAACATTTGCGGTAATGAAGTACGTCCAACTAGATTCACTACACCTTGTTTTACCAACGCCTGCGCTAGTTTTTTTTCGGAATCACTAGGGCCACCCGTTAAAACCACTTGTATTCCCTGCTCTTGCAACCATTCGATCACTGACTTATACCCATCTAGCGTCCAATTACGCTCCGCTTTGGAGGCGCTTGGATTAATCGCGACATAAGGACTTTTCAAAGCCGCAGGTTGCTTAGCTAGCGTCAGCGGCAAAGGTAACGTAACCTCAAAGACATCTAATTTAGCTGTTAACGATAAGAATGAGTCCAGCACATGACAAGAATGGGGTATAACGCCATATTCATTGACAAACCAATGCTGCTTTTCACGGGAATAGGCTTTTTGAAAGCCTATCTTTCGTGTTGCTTTTAGCATTTTCGTTAACAAACTGGCTCTTAAAGACCATTGCATGTGCAGCAATACATCAAACTTAGTCGTGACCAAAGACCGACGTAAAGCAAGCATGCCTTTTATACCAGACCGTTTTTCGTATACTCGCACGTCAATATTAGGTAACAAACGTATCAGCTGTGCTTCCAGCGGACCTGTAATCCAAGTAATTCGAGCTTTGGGATAACGCTTCTGAACCGCAGCAACGACGGCCATCGCATGACAAACATCCCCAAGTGCCGAGAGACGCACAACCGCGATGTTTTGAATTGTCTGGTCCATTTGTTCACCTGGGGCTGTTTATATATAAGAACTATTATAAAATAGACGCGTTCAAAAAGACCTTCATATTGCGTCATCTCATTCATTTTTTTAGATTAATTACATGCCAAGCATTCACCCGACCGCAAGTAGCGACATTGTTTTTATCAGCCCCAATTACAAAGGGGTCACAAAGGATTGGTTTCAACCCGAGTACTGGCAAGCACAAGGCAAACTTACCCATACTGCAACAGGGCGAGGTACCGTTTGGTTTATAGACACTCCGCAAGGTACAGCTGTTTTACGCCAGTATCGACGTGGCGGATTGATCGCAAAGTTTAATAAATTTAAATTCTTAGCTCAGCCAATAGAGCAAACTCGTGCCTTTAAGGAACTCGCTTTGCTGGAAACACTGCAGCAATTTGATCTCCCTGCCCCGCTCCCTATTGCAGGAATGGTGCGAAGAGAAGGCCTATTTTACCAAGCATGGTTGCTTACAAAAGTGATCTCTAAAGCCCAAGACTTATTTGAGGTGTTGCAACAACACACTTTAAGCATGGACACTTGGCGCCAAATTGGTCATACCATCAAACGCTTCCATGATAAGAACGTCTACCACAGTGACCTAAATTGTCACAACATCATGCTAGACCACGATAAAAAGGTTTGGCTAATCGACTTTGATAAGTGTGCAATTAAGACCCATCAGAACCGCTGGAAGAAAGATAACCTAGAGCGATTACAACGCTCATTTGAAAAAGAAGCCAATAAGCTCAGTGACTTTAAGTTTTCGGACCAAGCTTGGCAACATTTACTAGATGGATACCATAATAGCTAACAAAAAAGCTTTGCTGGAGAACCAGCAAAGCTTTCAGATAACACTCAATTAGTAAGTACTACCGATTTTCCAAACGATTGTAATCTAATATACCACTTGATAAAGGCTTCATTGCTTTGTTAAGACGGGCCATTTCGTCACTGGTTGCCCAAAACTCACGGCTGGTACGACGAACACCAAACTCATTCAATAGCTTAATGTAGTCTTTCTCAGAGCGAATATGCGCAACACTCTCAACAAAGGAGGAAACATCCTGTTCACGCATTTTTAACAGCACATTCGGATAATCACCCACAATCCCACGGGCCACTATTAAAGTGTCTTCTTCAGGCAAAAGCGTGGACTCCTCATTTAACAAGCTGGTGATATTTGAGTGAGCTCTGTTATGAATTATCGTAGCTAATTCAGCAGGTTTCTCACCTCGAGTAATCATTAGCATCGCAAGTTCTGGGAAAAACTCGGCACTCTTGCCTTGTAACTTTTGTAAACTCAAAAGCTGAGTTTGAGTTGCTTGACTCAACGAAGATTTTTGTAATTCATGATGATGATTCAATACTGGGCTTAACCGCTTATGGATCAACGATAGCAACTCTTTTTTCGGGTGGTCCGTCTGATAATCAATGGCGGAAGGTACATCAACTTTTAAAAGATCACTGAAAATATAATCTTTAATCTTTTGATCGGCATCTCGATACCAAAACTTACGGATCTCCTTACGCTCTTGAGCCGGCAAGAACATCAAAAAGTTCATCTCCCCTTCCATACGAAGAAAGTCCATATACAGACGAGTGATCAGCTGATGACCAACGTTACCAAAGACATCAAAGCCAGCGACTAATAAATAATGAATACGCTCTAAAAGGGGATAATCGATTACCCAAGCCGTTTTAGGGATAGGGCCAATCAAACCTTGCTCAACTGTCGCATTATCAAAGTGGCGCATGACGGTTAAAGCAGCGTTTGAATTTTTGCCTTCACCATCCCAAATCATCGACGTAGAAAACTTCATGCCATCTCGCCCCATTTTTTCCATCAAATCCGCTTTTGAAGATAGGTATTCTTTCTGCTTCTCAGAATATTTGACCCATGAAGAAATTGGCAAAGCATTACTGCTTTGCGAAGCGGGTAGACTCAATGCAGACGCATTTTCACGCAAGAAGTCACTACCGATATTATGTAAATCGAACTCAGGGTCGATAAAATACACCCAGAATTGTTCATTAATGACATTTACAGCAACCTGCCCCCGACACACTGGGCCTTTAATGAAAGACATAATAGTATTTTGAGCATGATCTAAAAGAAAACGGTAGCGGCTATTCGCTGGTATTTGCTCAAAGGTCTGGAAGGGGTTACTTGCATGCTCAACCTCGTAATCGGCCAACGACGTAACCTCATAATCAACATCGTAAAACCAATTAGACCAACGCTTGTAGCGAGCTTCATCCATTTTCATCGGGATAAACGTTTTTTGCACTCGGCTTTCCGGATCAAGCCATAAGCGGTAATAGACACGGTCTACCCCCGGATCGCCATAAGGACGTCGCGTACTTATTCTTTCAATTGGTTCACCTGGAGGTGTGCTTGAACGCACCAACTTAAAGGTATAACGTGCCTGATCATCAAAATATAAGCTATAAAGATAAATATGCTCAAAGATGTAGCGATTGACTAACTGTTCCTTGAGTGAATTACCATTGAGACGCTTCTCCCAAGTTTGTTTAAGCTTAATAATGCTGTTGGGAAGGTCATTAGGCACACTCTTTTTCGCACCCTTAGCCAGCCAAGTCGATAAAATGTCATATTCACTATCGCTTAACTCTGGTAAACCATATGGCATCCCCCACGTTGGATGAGATTGCTCAAAGTCGGAATATTCTTCAACGGTCGCACAGACTTGATCACGATTTAATGAGAAGTCGTATTGATCTGAGGGCAATACATCTGTTTGAAAAGCTCCTTGTTGTCGGCGCAGCGCAATGGATCGATACATTACACTGCCTTGAAGATTGCCTGCGGGGCTCTGCTCTCGCTCATTCAAAATGGGATAGAAGCCTTTCTCGCGCCATTCTTGAGTCGTTCGAGCATCTTCAAATAATCGTGTAGGCTTTAAAGCAAGAAGACGATCACCCTCATAAACCTTTTCTTTACTGCCGCCACGCTCAATACCACTGAACGCCGTCAATTTAATCTGACAAGGAGCGTCATAACAGGCATGGCAATTAATACACCGGCTTTCAAGAATAGGCTTAACTTGGTCTTGGTAAAAATTATCCGGAATGGCTTTAGATGTTACTTGGCGGTTTTCTATTTTGGCAGGACCAAACACATTATCTAAATTATTGGTCGCATAGACAGCACAACCCGACAATATGACTAAAAACAGTGCTAAAGACCATTTTGAAATCACTTTCATTCACTCATCCTAACCAGTTCATAGATTTTCAATACGTTTAAAAAAAGCAATTGGTTTACCTTTTGTACAAAAACAAAAAAGGGGAAGCAAAGTTCCCCTTTTACTAACACCTTAACTGAAAGGGTTATTTCGTTTCTTCTTCGTCATGAAATTCAACTAATTCAAAAGCGTCTTCGCCCATGTCTTCGTTGGCCAGTAATAAGGCATCCTCATAGGAGCTACCGAATTCGATGCGAGTAATGTCATATAGGTCGTATTCGTAAGTTTCATCGAACCAGCGTGCATCGGAACCAATTTCTTCCAACTCAAACGTCGTTGAATCTGCACGAACCACACGACCGATTTCACAGCCATCAGGATCGACCTCCTCACGATGAAGGGTTACTAAACCGTATTCTTCACTGACATCCATTAGCAGAACAGCCAAATCTTCAAGTTCTACTTCAGGATCCTCAATGTCTTCGCCACGTAGCTCTAGGACACGTTTTTGGAAATCATTAAACGGTGCAGGATGCATAAAATCGCTAATGTCTTCCAAAAATAGAACTTGATACCCATTCAGGTGAACACCATCGTCCACTAACTGCATCAGTACCATTTCTTCGTTTGCCGCAATAATAAAACCGTCAGTCCAATTATCTGGTCCGTCGATTTCTTCGCGAAAGATACGTACGACATTCTTACGCGTTCGGGCTTTTTCCAATTCGATGAGCATAATGGCTCCTACAAGGACATCATTAAAAACAGTGGCTAGTTTAAACCTTGACTACCAAAGGAACAACTCATTGCTGAAAATCATGCCAATTTTCAATCAAATCAATTAGATCATCCAAACCACATTCGGATTCAACACCATCATTTGAGGCTTGAAAAAAGCCACTTTGAGTATCAAACATGGCTTTGATTTCATCTTCTGCTTGGCTCATGTCAACGCGACGTTTAACAGCTACACCTTCTGGACTGATCATCACATGAAAAATACCATGCTGAAATTCGGTAATCTCATTGTCCTTTTCGGCTAGTGAAGCGGCTTGCCAAACACGTTGCACAGCTTCTTTATCTTTTAAATATTCGCTGACCCATTCAGCAATGGCGGCAAACTCAACGTCTGCAAAAACGCGGTAAGCGTTTTCTTCTTGATCAAATGCTATTTCATAGTCCATAGAGCAATACCTCACTCTTTATCATCGCTAACTGGCGCACTGTCATGTTTATTCTGACGGTATTCCACATTTTTTTGTTGCTGTCTTTGTGGCACAGCGGCCGCAAGACGTGCTTTACGAGCGGCTTCTTTGGCAGCTTTCACTTGCTCAACTTTAACCCACTCTTCTGCCACCATGTCAGGCGTCTCCATAACATAGGGACCAATCGCACCGCTTCGAACATCGACAAGAAATACTTCAGCCGCTTTATGCATATCGACTTTACCACCAGAACGCAGTGCTCCACGCTTAGAACCAATGATTTTTAAGGTCTCGACAGCATCAACTGGAGGCGTTTTAAGCTTATAGCGGGCCACCATGGCATCAGAGTAATCCGATATGAAAAAATTCAGACCAACAATGGCAACATCTTCATAGTCGATCGCGGTATCCCGCACTGCACCGGTCACAGCTAAACGATAGCTCGCATCAGGATTCTCAATCTTTGGCCATAAAATACCCGGTGTGTCTAAGATTTGAAAACCATCGCTGACACGTAACTTCTGCTGCGCTTTCGTTACCGCAGGCTCGTTACCTACTTTGGCAACACGCTTACCGAGCAAGGCATTCATTAAGCTGGACTTCCCAACATTAGGAATGCCCGCAATCATGGCTCGAATCGGCTTTTCTGCAGTGCCACGATGCGGCACAAGCTTTTGCACCCAACCTGACAATTTTGCTAAATCGGCTTTATCCTGCGTACTAAAAGGGTAAGCAGTAATTTGGTCAGCCTCACGCCAGTGCTCTAACCATAAGTCGACGCGACCACGGTCAGCTAAATCTTTTTTATTCAGCAAACGTAAAACCGGCACATCGCCACGCAATGTGGTTAACATTGGGTTTTGGCTCGAGTCAGGTATACGTGCATCCAGAACTTCGATGACCAGGTCTACTTGGGTCATGACCTCTTCGATTTCTCGTCGAGCCTTGTTCATGTGCCCAGGGAACCATTGAACGCTCACGTTCTCACCTCTTTGTTACGATTCAAAAATTGGCGCGCAGTCTACCACAAAGTTTAGTGCACTACGGCAAAAACTCCGTGTCGAATTTTAAAAACAAACCATTAAGGTAAAAGTCAAAGCAGAAAAGCCCTTTGAATCCTATCGAACCTTAAAGCTGACCTGCGTCAACACACGCAAATCGCTCCCCCCCTATACTGCAAAACATCCAGAAACCTTAGGTGTTTAGGCGCTTGAAGCTCTCTCTGGGTGTTCTCTCGATCGGGCTATCGCCCCTTAGGCCGCAGCGACATTTCGCTGCGGCTTTTCTTTTTTAAATCCCGTCTAAAACCCTTTTTTGTGCTGCGCTAATAACATCAGGGTACAATCGTTTAAACGGCTCATGAGCTTGCTCGAGTAGCACATCCAATTCATCAATAAAGGGGTCCAAATAATGCCCCAATGACCAGCGTTTCTGAATCGAATGAATTGCCCGCTCGACACCTTGGTAAGTGCCCAACTCCTTTAACCAATTATAGTCTTCTAATGACGTAATCATGCGCTGCAAACGTTCAGGACAATAGGCCTTATCTGCGATCAGAGCCAATACGGCCTCCGAAGCAAAACTATCAAACGGCTGTACGTCATAATCTGACCAATGGCGAATCAGCCAATAGTCCATCGCAATATCTTGTACGATTCCAGCGAAACGTCGACGACCTTGCCTTGGCATAGATTTAAAGCGAGCAGATTCAGTATGCGCGTCAACAAATGTGTCAACGGCTTGATGCAAACGCCACCCCTGCAATAACTTCGGCACACTTGGATCTGGCTGCCATGGAAAATCCCCTAACAAGCTTCCGGCATAGGAAGTTTGGGTAATCTTGGCTAAATGGAGGTGAGCGACATAATTCACAACAGACTCTTACAAATTTTAATCAGCATACTTGCAACCTATAAATAGTGACGATCAATAAAATTTGCTAGACTGCAGCAAATTTTAATCAATTGGATCATCTCTTGAACGCACCAACACCCATGCAGCTTTCTGAAACACTACCACCAAAACTTACCCAGCTTTTAGCAGATATGGGCATTCACTCCTTTACCCCTATCCAAGAGCAAGCTCTGCCTGACGTACTGGATGGCAAAGACGTGATCGCACAAGCACAAACAGGTAGTGGTAAAACGCTGGCCTTTGCGATCGGCTTGGTGATGCAATTGAACCCACGCTACTTTGGCTGCCAAAGCCTAGTCATGTGTCCAACACGTGAATTAGCCGACCAAGTTGCCAAAGAAATTCGTAAAGTGGCGCGTTATTTGGAAAACATTAAAGTTTTAACACTTTGCGGCGGCATGCCATTTGGGCCACAAATTGCTTCTTTAGAACACGGTGCTCATATTGTAGTCGGTACTCCTGGTCGCATTATGGAACATTTGCGCAAAGGTCATTTAGACCTAAGTGGCGTTAATAATCTCGTACTTGATGAAGCCGACCGCATGTTAGACATGGGCTTTATCGATAGTATTCGAGACATTGTTGAGATGACCCCTAAATCTCGTCAAACATTGCTCTTCTCTGCCACGTACAGTGACAACATCGCTAGCATTAGTAATGAGTTCCAACGTCAGCCTCGTTTCGTAAAAGTGGAAGTCGCAGAAGAAACGCGCCCAAACATTGATCAATACTTTGTTCGCGCAAACAACCCAGAAAAACCTAATCGTCTACTAGACACTTTAGCGCATTTTGAGCCGACTCAGGTCATTGTATTTTGTAACACAAAAGTAGAATGTGACGACGTTGCCGAGTGGCTAGTCGATCATGACATCAGTGCTTTAGCCATTCATGGTGATTTTGAACAAAAGCAACGTGACCAAGTGTTGGTGCGCTTTTCTAACAAAAGCTGTTCAGTATTAGTCGCAACCGATGTCGCCGCTCGTGGTATCGACGTCAAAGAAATCGATTTGATTATTAACTACGACACAACACGTGATACGGATGTACATACACACCGAATCGGTCGTACGGGTCGCGCCGGTGCTGAAGGTATCGCCGTTAGCTTTATTACCGACCGAGATGATCGAAAATTGGCTGACATCGCAACACGTTTTAATATTGAACCCGAGTTTTTAGACTTAAAAACGTGCCCAAGCAGCTATCAATTACAGCCTGAAGTGGCGACTATTTTGTTCGATGCTGGCAAGAAAAACAAACTACGCGCTGGCGACATTCTAGGTGCTTTAACAGCAGGCTTAGGCCTTGAGAAAAGTGCTGTTGGGAAAATTGATATCTTTGACTTTCAGGCCTATGTAGCGGTTGAAAAAGGCCAAGCCCGACAAATTGTGAAATCCCTTTCCGATAAAAAAATTAAGGGCCGCACCATTAAATCTCGCGTACTTCGTTAATCATGGTTTGGGGTCGATGGTTGTACAGTGCTCGCACGCAATACCTTGGTTTTACTGTAGGTGCAGCAACGGTATTATTAGCAACACTGTTACCGGTTTCAGAGATCGCGACACCACCCGGTTCAGATAAATTACACCATGTACTGGGCTTCGCTTTCTGGGCAAGCCTCTGTGCATGGGGTTCGAGCCTCCGTTATTTTGTCTTCGCATCCATCATCATTGCCCTAGGTGGTGCCATCGAGCTTATACAGCCCTTTGTTCATCGCCATGGTGAATGGAACGACTTCTGGGCCGATGCCGCAGGCGTTGTCCTAGCCTCATTGTTACACCTATTTATCCGCTATGTTAAAATGCGTGGTACAAATACTGCATAGTCTTACTTTGTATGTTCAGGCAACACATCAGTCATGCCTGACCAATGCTTACAGAGGGAGATTTACAATGACCAGCTCGACGACCGCCCACACACAGTTATTGCATTCACTGTTTGAAGCCGCATTGGATGTGGCACAACCTCATCGATGTGTTCCAAGACATATGCCCTGCCCAGTAAAAGGCAAAACCATTGTCATTGGCGCCGGTAAAGCGTCCGCCGCAATGGCGCAATCCTTTGAACAAAACTGGACAGGAGGTGAGATCAGTGGTTTGGTCGTCACTCGTTATGGCTACGCTGTGTCGTGCCAGCATATCGACATTGTAGAGGCCGCTCACCCAGTGCCGGATGCAAACGGCTTAACAGCCGCTCAAAATATCCTCAAAAGGGTTGCCAATTTAACCGAGGATGATCAAGTTGTCGTGCTCATTTCTGGCGGTGGATCTGCTCTCTTACCTCTTCCCTACGATGAAATCAGTTTATCCGATAAACAGACAATTAACTCTGCTCTGCTTAAAAGTGGTGCAAACATCATAGAAATGAATACGGTGCGTCGCCACCTATCACAAATAAAAGGGGGTCGTTTAGCCGCTGCCTGCTATCCAGCAAAGGTCAGCACTTTATTAATATCCGATGTCCCAGGAGACGATTTACCATCGATTGCCTCAGGACCAACGGTAGCCGACCACACCACCTGCCTAGACGCATTAGCGGTCATCGATAAATATCAAATCGACATTTCTAAAGCCGTACGTCAAAAGCTCGAACAAAGCGCCTACGAAAGCATCAAGCCTAACGATCCGTGCATCAAAAACACCGTTACTAAGCTCATCGCCACCCCCCAAATGGCGTTAGAAGCTGCGGCAAAGCGTGCCAAAGAATTGGGCATTCACAGCATGATTTTAGGGGACAGCATCGAGGGAGAAGCCAAAGAAGTAGGCAAAGTCATGGCCGGTATCGCTCGCCAAGTACGTACCTTTGGCCAACCCATCAAGCCACCTTGTCTGTTATTGTCCGGAGGCGAGACGACTGTCACCATTAAAGGGGATGGCGTTGGTGGTCGAAATGTGGAGTTCCTTTTATCCCTTGCCATTGAGTTACAGGGGCAGCCTGGTATTTCAGCCATTGCCTGTGACACAGACGGTGTTGATGGCGGTGCAGACATCGCTGGCGCCATGATTACGGAGCATTCTCTAGACGACGCCATCAGTAAAGGCATCAACGCTTCAGACTACTTAGCCAATAACGATGCTCATAGCTTTTTTGAAAAAATAGGCCAATCTGTGATGACAGGACCAACGCTCACCAACGTGAACGACTTTCGCGCTATCTTCATCGATTCTCTTCCTGAGTAGCACTGCAATACCACGCACCAAGCATTTGAAGTTGGTTCATCGATTGTGTATAAACGATCGGTCAAAGTTTTAACCATTCATTTACATCTATCATCGAGGCCTCATGGCATACATCAAAGCATGGCGATCTGCTATCCTCCACTGCATCGAAAACCCTACTGACGTCGGCTCTGAGAAGGCCTTTGAATATTATCCAGATGGTATTCTAGTCGTAACTGATGGCATCATCAGTGCTATTGGACATGCCTCGGAAATCCTTCTTGAGCTGCCCAATTCTATGGACATTGAGCATCATCCTGAGGCCTTGATCATTCCAGGCTTTATCGATACGCACATTCATTACCCACAAAGCGACATGATTGCTTCGTACGGGGAACAGCTATTAGATTGGTTAAATCACTACACCTTCCCTGAAGAGAGTAAATTTTCAGACAAAGAGTATGCCCGTGACGTAGCAGACCGTTTCTTAAAAGAGCTCCTACGTAACGGTACAACGACGGCATTGGTATTTGGTACGGTACATAAACAATCAGTTGATGCATTTTTTGAAGCAACAGAGTCGCTCGATCTGCGCATGATCTGCGGAAAAGTCATGATGGACCGTCATGCACCGGATGACCTAACGGATACACCTGAAAGCAGCTATCAAGACTCCAAAGCATTGATCGAGGCCTGGCATGAGAAAGGTCGCTTACATTACGCTGTTACACCTCGCTTTGCCCCGACTTCAACATCAGAACAGCTGTCCGCTGCAGGAAAACTACTCACCGAATACGATAATCTTTACTTACACACCCACTTGTCGGAAAACGTGCAGGAGTGTGAATGGGTACAGGCACTCTTCTCAGAGTCGAAACACTATTTAGATGTATACGACCAACATCAGCTTCTGAGTGAACGCTCCGTTTTTGCTCATGGCATTCACCTTTGTGACCATGAATATCAACGCCTGAGTGAAACCGGGTCGGCCGTTGCATTTTGTCCAACATCCAACTTATTCCTTGGTAGCGGATTATTCGATTTATCCAAGGCTGAGTTTCATAAACTGAATGTCGGCATGGGTACCGATGTGGGTGGCGGGACAAGCTTCTCTATGTTCAAAACGCTCAACGAAGCCTACAAAGTCATTCAGCTACAGGGGCAGAACTTAGATCCAATAAAGTCTTTCTATTTAGCCACTCTAGGAGGTGCCAAAGCACTAAGACTGGAACATAAGGTAGGTAATTTGGCGGTCGGCACAGAAGCAGACTTTGTGATACTAGACAAAACTGCTACACCGTTAATCAAAACCCGCTTGACGCGTTCTAAAGAGATTGCCGACACCTTGTTTGCATTGATGATTTTGGCTGATGATCGCGTCGTGAAGGCCACTTATTCAATGGGCAAGTGTGTTCACCGTAGAGAGGAATAATCACATTAGGCAACGGCAACGCTAGGGATAGAGTCTCACTATCCCTGTTTTGCCTTCCATATCACCGACCATCCAAATTTTTTCAAACGGATGGTTTTCTGGCACAGAAATATGGCCAATCAGTCCTTTAATATCGTCCTTGGTCCATTGTGGGTGCGCGTTTCGAATGACCAACCAAGTTCGATCCGAGCTGTAGCGCTTACCCGCTTTGTTTTGCAATATTCGATTCAGTGCTTTGAGCAAGCGTTCATCCGCCTCCTGATCCAGTGAATGAAGCTCACGCTTTGTTTGATCGGTTAAGTCCCGCCCGAGAATAGCCATAGCCTCTGCTTCCGAGCCATAAAGATGCGCTATCTCCAAATCCAGCTTCTCACCTTCAAGCACACATGACACATCTGGCCGCATAGGTTGATTATGCCAAATATGACGGATAGGCTTATGAGTGTTGGTTTCATACCAGCGCATAAATAACTTGGCTGCCTCGTGCTCCAACCTAATTTTCTCATGTTCACTACTATGACCTTGAGTGACTTCTAACATACTTACTCCTACCGAAGGCCAACACTGATCTCTTTATATCTATATTAGATGAGTTTAACGCCTTCTCAACTTTCAAGGTATAAGCCCCCCTAGGAGACACGTCATATATAATTAGTATTTACAGACCATCCCATAAAAACAACGATTTAGACACAGCGACAATTAAATTTTTTAACAGAGGCTAAAACATGCGTAAAACAGATAAAAAAATCGAAAATAACATCCGTGAAAGTCTCACTGAAGTATGTGATGAGTTACTTGAACTAAAAGTGGGCTTTGAATGGATTACTCATTTAGTTGATTTTCAGCGCTTCCCTCAGAGCTTAAAAATAGTCTGTATCTTTAACGATGATGAAACAGAACAGGCCTTTTTGAACAGTCCCCATTTTAATGACCTTAAACACGATCTGCTCATTCGCTTCAAAGCTATGGACATATCGCTAAAGGACATCGATAAGCATCTTTTTCTTGATAATGAAGCGGCCTGTCTACGCACTCATGAGGGAAAATGGGGAGATCGACTCAGAGCGCAATAATTAATTTGCGCCATTTCATGACGAAAATTTTATCATCAAACACAACATTATGAACTCACAGTAAAATTGTACACTTTCTTTACAGTCATGTTGTTTTATCCCCATTCATAACATGTTTCTTGCGCTTAATTCTTTTTTAGCTGCTCTATTCTGAAATTGTTCTAGAGAAAAACGCACACACTTACAGGAGAAAGGATTATGTTAGGCTGGTCGTTATTATTTTTAATTGTGGCATTGATTGCAGGCGCGCTTGGTTTCACTTCCATTGCTGGTGCTAGTATTGGTATCGCTAAAATTTTATTCTTTGTGTTCTTGATCTTGATGATCGTATCTGCGGTACTGCATGTTGTAAGAGGCAAAAAGCCCTTGTAGAGCCCCTACTGTAGAACCGCGAATTCAACTACTAAATCGCACACTAAAAAGCCCATGATTTTTTCAAATCATGGGCTTTTTTAATTAACGCTTTATTTGTCACTTTTGATCAAGCACATTCACGTAGGATAGAGTTACTTATAAATTCAAATAGCAAGGCAATGGATATGACTTTACGCAAGCGCTTCGGACTATTATCTCTCACACCGGCGGTGTTGCTCACTTTCACTGCAAATGGCTACGCCACTGAATGGAATGCATCATTAGGCGCGACAGGGTTATGGCAGCAAAGCCATGTTGTCGGCGAAGACGATCGTAAGAAAATTTTACCTTACATTAATCTAGCATACGAAAAATTCAGCGTTAGTACAGGTGGTATAGGGTTTACCCAACCGCTCAATGAGCGCAATAAAATCAGTGCTTTAGTTACTTTGCGCCACTCTCCGATCGATGTTGATGACAATAATGCATTGCGAAATTTTCGAGAGCGCGACAACGCAACGGAATTAACCCTAAAATGGTCAACGTCTTTATCATCCCTCAATATTGACTCCAGTCTTGCAACAGACATCAGTGACAAGCATCAAGGCTATGAAGCCAAAGTGAAATTGTCCAAACCCTTTAAAACCCAACTGGGTATGTTTATTCCAGCATTTGTGGTTGGCTATCAATCTGACAAACTTGTCGACTATTACTATGGCGTAAGCCAGCAAGAGTCTAGCAATGGATTTGCTGCCTACGAAGGTGATGATACGGTCGTAAGCCGATTAGCATTAACGCATATCTTTCCGTTAGGCGATCATTGGCAAACCATCACCAATGTTGGCTACACTAATTTGGGCAGCGGCATTAAAGACAGCCCTATTGTAGAGCGCTCTGATATGTGGGGCGGGAGCTTAACAGTCGCTTATAAATTTTAATAGAATCAATGAATTGTCATGAGATTGCTGTGTTGCATAAACGACTTTTGCTTTAGACTGCTAAGAACGCCATAACTGAGGTGCTTATGAAAAAACTGAAGAATGAAGCTCAACTCATTAAAAAAGCCATGCAAGTAGGCGAAACCTACGCACAGAATCGTGGTTACGCAGCTTTCTCTGCACAAACATCGGCTAATAAAAAAGTAGAATCGCTGTATCGTTTGCTGGTGCAAGATAAACTTGTGGTCGCTTTACCACCCGATAAAGAAGACCTACCAAGCATGAAACACAAGCTGGCTATTTGGATCGACAAAATGCTGCCAGAAGATCACCCTCTTAAAGCCACAGGTTAGATCACTTCACATTATACAAAGCAAAAAATGGGCGATTAATGGCCCATTTTTTATACGCCAAGATGAGTACATAGTTAACATCTGTAATAAAGATCATCTATCACGACATAAGACTCAATGGCTTGCTTGAACATCAAAATGCCGTGATTCTACTTGGCCTTTTCGATCTGCTACTACTAACTGATGCGATCCTAATGGCGGCACGAAGTGCCAGCTACGATCACTAATTGGTTGCAAAACACCATCTAAATACCAGAAAAACGGCCCCTCGCCGCCTGATACACTGAGCTTAAGAGACAACTTTCCATCTTGCGTAAATCGTTGACCTGACTCCACCCCCTGTAGACTAAGACCGGCTTGCAAAGGCGGCTCACCATTAAGTTGACAGCGAGGGTCTAGAGCTGGAATACGTGATTCACGCCGGAATCCAGCTGCTAACCATGGTTCAAGCGGTGCAGGCCAAACACTTGTGTTGAAGGTATAAGTACCAATACCACTTGGTAAATTACAGGTAACCGGGACGCGCAACCCGAGATCTTGACTGAGCGTTAAATCGACAGAAGGCGACACAAATGCTTGCTCCTTTTGACGCGTACTGTACCAAGTAATCGGCATAGTATTGTCTAGCACCCAAGCAGAACGATGTTCATCACATATATCGCTAGCAAACCCCTGAGGCCAACAGATGTCTTTTTGCGTTACGGATATTGGTTTCGCTTCCAACATACCGCTTGACCCACCATGCAAACGCGTGACCTGACGTAATAAAGGCACGGCGGTTACACGACCATAATGTCCCGTTACGGGTAAATTATCTGGCCGTCCAATCCAAACCCCGACCGTATATTGACCTGTGACGGCGATCGCCCACGCATCACGATAACCATAACTGGTACCCGTTTTAATGGCCATATTTTGATCGCCCTTCATTACGTTACGTATAATCCAAGCGGCCCCCTCACTCAGCATAGTCTTGGTCTGAGATGGATCGGATACCTGATAGCGCAGTGATTGACGTTTACCTTGATTACCAAATGCTGTGTAGGCGCTAACTATGTCCTCTAGTCGCATACCAGTGCCACCCAACGCGATTGATAAATTGGGGCGCGCGCCATCCGGTAAAAACATGGGTAAATCTGCTTCACTAAAGGCTAAATACAAACGTGCTGCCCCTAACTGCTCTAACACCTGAACAGCGGGCATATTAAGACTGCTTCGTAATGCGTCACTGACTGCGACGGGGCCACGAAAACCGCCGTTAAAATTTTCCGGGCGGTAGTCGCCGAAGCTCAACGGTACATCCATTAATAAAGATTCACTGTGAATCAGGCCATCATCCAATGCTAAACCATAGATAAAGGGTTTTAGGGTGGAACCTGGAGAGCGTATCGCTTGGTTCATATCAACAAACCCAAATCGCTCGGTGGACGAAAAGTCCGCTGATCCGACATAGGCTTTCACTTTACCGGTGGTGTTTTCCACGACCAGTGTCGCCGCTGATACATGGCGGCCTATTCCGCTCACATGGCGTTTCACTAACCCTTCGACAGCACGCTGCCAACGCGGATTAATATAGGTTTCAATTTTGGCTGATTGGCTCAAATTCGCTAGCCTGCGTGCTAGCAAAGGCGCATGCATAGCGTGTTCTAACGGCAATACCGAAACCCTTTCTAAAATCGCATCGTCAAATCTTGCAGCATTCCAAACCCCTTGCTCGACCAAACGCTGCATAAGTTTATTGCGGGCTTGCAGTGCTCGTTCAGGGTGTCGATCGGGGCGGTAATAAGAAGGTGCTTGAGGCAAAATAGCCAGCAGTGCGGCTTGAGCGTCCGTTAACGACTCAGCGCCATAGCCAAAATAGTTCATTGAAGCCGTTTGTACGCCTTCTAAGGTGCCACCAAAAGGTGCGTGATTCACGTAATAGTTGAGAATGTCAGACTTGCTATAGTGTGCCTCTAGTTGCAAAGCACGCAGGACCTGCATCAGCTTTGCATATATAGATCGCTTAGCGTATTGAGGGTAACGTATTCGCGCCACTTGCATCGTCAGCGTCGAGCCGCCGGATACGATTTCACCGTTGCGCAACCATTGCCAACCTGCTCGCATGAGCGCTATTGGATTAACGCCGGGGTGCTGGAAGAAATACTGATCTTCGTAACCCACAAGCGCTTCGATATAGTTGCTCGACACGGCATTTAGCGACACAGGGTAACGCCAAACGCCTTGTCGATCTGCGAATGCACGCAACACCGAGCCGTCTTCAGCTAACACCACTCTACTTTGGTCACGAGAAGCCAAATCCACTGGCCAAAAGTAATCGAGACACAAAATCAGGCTCAGTAGGAAAATCACACCACCGAGCCCATATTGCAACAGCCTGGTCACGGTAAAGAAGGCACCACTGTTAAGATCGGTTGTGCTGCACTGCTGCCTTGCAGCGCAGGTCGGTACATATCTTCTGCGATCGCACTAGGTACTAGGTATTGCCCTGGCGTGACAGCTCGTAATAGATAGAAGAGTTTCACAGGCTTACCTTTCTCAAGTCGCAAGGCCGCAACGTATCGATCATCCTGATAAGAATCGTATTGCACTGGCGCACCGTACTCGAAATAGCGGTCTAGATTCACACTGCCAATCTGCAAGTCACCCAGCTGGACATTTGCGTTGTCTAAATTCTGATTTTCTGGCTCTAATCCAGCAGGTAGAAGATCGACGTACAGAGCATCATTTATGGACTCTTCAGTGGCCTCAAGTGTCGCGGCGGCAATCACAAGCTGCCCACTTTTTACTTGATCTAAATTTAGCATCTTGCCGTCTAAATTATAGTAATCACGAGTCACATGAATACCATGAGTAGACTGTTCAGGAGCCGATACAGGCGCACCTTGATACACAGCACTGACAAAAAGACGCTGATCGCCAGCTTTGACCGCTTTGAGTTGCCTCATATTTGTTTCATTGAGGCGATAACGTGCAGCGCGTTCTGTGGTAACCGCTTCCTCATTGGCATCCGTAAGCCATGTGAATTGGTACTCATCAGCGTCGGTCCATTGACTCGCAAGACGCAGTAATGCAATACGGTCCTGTGTACTCAGCCAACGACGCAGCTTTAGTGCCTCAAACAGCATTTGGTAGCGGCTACTTTCGTTACGCCCCATTTCCTCTGCCAAAATCAGCTTCAAGGTAAGATCGCGCAAGCTTGAACCGTAATCGCCATAATAACGTTGACTAGAACGCTCATATTGCCAAGCTTTAGCGTAGCTTTCATCAGCTCGATCATGATCTTTCAATCGATCAAACGCCGCAGCCAAATGCATCCAAGCCAATCCAGACTCGGACATTGCTTGATCTGAAACCTGATCCAGCAAACGACGCACGTCACTCAAACTGGCACTGTTGGCTTTTGCCAACACATAAGCCGAATATGCTCGATAACCAAACTCACTGTAACTTGGAGAATCACTCCAAGCGATGGTCTCTCCCTCTTGTTTTAAATAGGTGGTTAGCCGAGACAATGCGCGTTTCAATACGCCTTGATCCACCTCAAAGCCAGCTTTACGAGCATCAACCATCAACTCTGTTGCATAGACAGTTCCCCAGCGACTTTCTTCTGAGTTACGCTGCCAATAGCCGAAACTGCCATTTTCCTGCTGCTTTTTATAAAGTCGAACAAGCCCCTGCTCAAGTTGCTCTGCACGAAGTTCATTGGAAAACGCTTGATCCACTTGGCGGTTAACATCGCCTTGCAGTTGATAGTAATCGACCACCGCTTGGTCCATTAACAGCCATGGATACGTGCTGCTGGTCGTTTGTTCAAGGCAACCATAAGGGTACTGCAATAAATATTGTACATAGGCACTGACATTCAAAGCTGGACGATTGGACAAGGTCAAAAAGCCCGTCACGGTCTGTGATTGTAAATCCTCAAGATTAAAATCCGGCTGCCAACTTTGTCCCGCTAAAATCTCAGCGTAGCGGCTTCGGGTCGGCCAGCTATACGGGCTGCGAACGCCCAGTTTCCAATTGCGTGACACAGCAACACCATTGCCATTGCTGACCGTTAGATGGACACTGGCTTGACCTTGCTTTTGTCCGCCTTTAATGGGCAGCGTTAAGACTTTCTTTTCTCGATCCGAAAGGTCAATCGTCTGTGTTAATGCGTCTGCCATAAGAGGTCCGTCGACCCAAGCTTTCACCTCAAACGTTTGCTCAGTGCCCGACATATTACGCACATCAAACGTTAACTGAGAGGTGTCATCCATCGCTAAAAAACGTGGCATAGAGACTTGCGTGACCACTTTATCCGCGACAATGGTTTGCTGTGTGGCATTACCGTAACTGCGATCACCATATACAACCACCATCCACTCTAATCGTCCGTTGAAATTGGGAAGATCGAAACTTATTTCTGCCTTGCCTTTTTCGAAGGCAACTGGATGGCTAAAGTAAGACACAATTTGCACATCACTTTTCGGTTTTTCGCCACCACGTGTTAAGTCATCTTCGGCCGCCGCCCTCTCAAAAATATCGCCACCAAAACGCTGACGCACGGTGTCATAGCCAAGGTTATTGATGATGTCGTCATAGGTGTCGAATATATCCGTTTCGTAACGGCGCTGTCCATAAAAGTAACGCTGAGGATTCGGTGGTTTAAAGCCTGTTATATTGAGAACACCTCGATCGACTAACGCGACCGTAGCGTACAGCTTTTGACCCCCTAGCTGATCGATATTAGTCACCTCAATCTGCGCAGTGATCGCTTTATTTGGCTCCGTACGTTGAGGCACGTTAAGTACTATTTCTGCGATAGAGTCTTGACGTAATATCGGTAAATGCAGCACACCCAACGCTCTCTCAGGTGCCAATTCCGTGACTTGATCAGCCGCATTAAGTGCCAACAAGGTTACGTATACATCATGACGATTCCAATTCTCATCGATGTCGAGCGCTAAGGTATTTTCACCTTTTGCCAAGCTCACCATCTGGGTATGCAATACACCATCGGCAGACTCAACGGTCAGTCGAGCGTCCCCACCTATAGGCGACTCCACTAGTAGATTGGCTCTTTCACCCGGTGCGTAATGGTCTTGATCAAGCCCCATATCAATCTGTGTAGGCTTCATGCGATTAGAACGATTACCGCCGTACCACCAGCTACCAGTCGTTCTAAAATAATACCGAGCGACCGCACCCGATTTTGACTGGGCCTCTAAGTAGTATCGCCCCCAATCAAGTTGGTAATTTTGCTCAATGCCTGATTTCTCAGCCACCACATTACGTAAATCAACCAACGTTGATTCATCACTGTATTCGCGATACCAGCCACGACTGGCATCGTACTGCCAGTGATAATTCCAACCGTAACGATAGAGCTTCAATTGCAGATCATCTGTCACCGGCTGACCATCGGGGCTTACACTGCGCAACAAGAAGGTGACTTCCTGATCTTCATCGGCGGGCAAAGATGAAAGTGCCTTAATGCCGGGTAATTTATCATGGCCCGTCATACGAACAACTTTTTGGTGACGAGTAATAGGCCGACCACCACTTTCATAAACACTTGCCGAGACCGTTAAATCAAGAGGGACTGACGCCCCTTGCCAGCGATCAGGAATGTCTAGCACACCCGCACCTTGTTCATCCAAAGTAGTACGAGGGATGGTCATGCGGCGTTGCTTTGGCTCGTACCTTTCATCACCAAATACGGTCTCCGGGTACTCTTCAAATACCATCTGAGCTGCTTTCGCCGTGATGATCGCGTCGACTTGATTACCCGACGCAGGCGCGCCATATAAATAATCGGCTTGAATAGGAATGGTCAAAGCATCAGGTTGCACCCGTCGCTGCACCGAGCGATCGCCATCATAAAATTGCAATGCCAACATTTCTGGCATGAAATCTTCTACTTTGAAGCGATAAGATTGATGGAGCTGCAGTCCTTCAGAGGTCACTTGTAAGGTCCATGTGCCCATGGCCGCATTCTCTGACAGCTGATGTTCGAATTCGATGAGACCGGTATCGTCTGCTTGACGCATTTGACGTAGAACTTCTTGCCCTTGCGCATCGAGCAGTACCAATTGCAATGGTTGGTCTCGCATTTTTTGGCCATCGTAATCGCGCAGTAACACATTCACATTAAGCGTTTCGCCGGGTCGATAAAGATCTCTCGGGCCGTATAAAAAAGCTTGGGCACTTTGATGGCGTATATTGCTGTTATTAAATTCGGAAAGGTCTAAACCGTTGTATTCTAAGTTTAAAAAAGCAACTTCCTCGCCTTGGGTGGCAATAACGTGCTCGGGGGCTTTATCAAACACATGTTGGTAAACCCCTGACTGATCTGTTCTCCCCCGCTTTGAGGCGCGTTTTTTATCTCGATAAATAAACTCTAATTCTATATCCGCCCGTGGTGAGGCCGTTTTGATTGAGTGCGTAAAGGCTATTAACTGCTGATCCAAACGACGTACCTGCAGCCCAATATCTGTCAAGGCAAAAAACGTGGTGGCATAGGAATAGTCAAACTGACGAGGATCTTTAGCGACTGCGACAAAAATACCTTGGTCATACTTGTTTACCACTGAGGAGATATCTAGATTGACTGTGCGGCGCTGATTAACACGCGCTTCGACCGGAAAGAATGCGGTGTGTACTAATTCAGACGATTGGCGCAAGGTATCCAAATTATAATAATCTACATTGCCCTCAAAACCTTGCGAGTTATATAGCTGGTTTAAAAAGGCGCGCTGATCCGTAACTCGAAAAACTTGTAGCTGGACTTCAGGCACATTTATGACAGAAACAGGTAAACCGCCAGCCAAGTCAGCATTAATAAAATTACCCTGGCCAGAGAAATTAACCGATGCATCATAGGCTTTTGTTGTCAGGGTGCGTGTCAAAGGGAAGTCGGGCTCAGATTTTTCCTCTACATTAGGTTCATAGAGACTTAAACGAGCACCAGATTGGGCTTGCAAACGTTTCGACACATTTACTTCGTAGGTAGTACTGGCGTCCACAAAAGGCAACACCCACGTTTTTCCATCCTCTGTAATCCAACGGCTGCCTTGTTCAGGTTCAGGCGTAAGTGACACATAAGACGATAAGTGGGTATTGGATCTAATGGATTGAGTAAACGTCAACTGTAAAGCGGGAGCTTGATCGTAACTGACTTCTGAAAAGCCCGTTAGATAGTAAGGCGTCGCTGCGCTAGCCTCATCGAGGTTAAAACAAAGTAGTAATAAACCAAATAACACAGCACGCAATCCTTGCGCGCTCCCTGCTTGTTTAGCCTGCATAATCATTCCCTAGCATTCTAGTAAAGTGTCCACTGAATGCTAAGCTCATTCTTTGAAGAAAGCGATTACACCGTCTAATTTTTTACGTAAACTTTGCAACCAATGATGAATTCACATTACAGCCCCGTAGTCTCCAGCAGTACAGCCGTTGTCTGTAGCGGACCAATACCATGAATATCCGTTTCCATAAGTGGTAAGTAGTAATGTACGCAATCGGTAAACCGTTGCTCAATCGTGTTTAAGTATTTTTGCTCAACTACACGCCGTTGAGCAAAAAACTCACCAGCGTCATCAGCAGGTAATACACGGTTAACTACGATACCAAACAAGGGGATGGCATTTTCTTTATACGTTTGAAAAATACGTTTAGAGGCGCAAGTAGCACGTTTATCTGGCGTAATCGCCAGTAATAAGGCTGTATTTTCTACGTCTTGAAAACGTTTTAGGCTACGCTGATAAAAAGAACCCTGTTCATGAAGCGAACCCGACTCATCTTGATTAGAGGTGTTGTTGAGCAAACGTAAAGCATAGTCACTCGGCGCCCAATCAAGAATAATCGTGTCATAGTACTCTTCCGCGTCGTCTATCAGTCGACCAATACGTTCCAGTACCGCAATTTCTATCAATTCAGGCGACCACTCAGAGAGCGGCTTTTGCTGAGCAAAGCCACCTTCAGTATACGTTTTTACGGCCGCACTCGGGGCAATTTCCAAAGCATGAACGCCAGCACACACCGCAGCACCTGCTTCCCCTATTTGCCAATCAAAAGCATCGCTTAAACTGTTTGCTGAATCGACTGATATCACTAATACACGTTGTCCTCGACGGGACAATAACAAAGCCAGAGCTGCGGCAAGCGTGGTTTTCCCTACGCCATGGTGCCCACCAATTAAAATCAAACGCTTATCTGTAATAGATGACATCATGGCCTCAATTCATTTCTTAACTACAAGCTGCAACTCAACTGTACGAATTCTTTGGCGCTGACCACACTTACCGAATATTAAGACGTCTTACTCGGAGCACGATTCTGAGAGCGGCTACGATTCGGAGTACGCTTCGGTGCATCACCAGACTCAGTTTGCGGTTTTGGTCTGCGCGCGGCAGGTTTCGAAGCGTTCTGACCCTCAGCAGGCTTTCTGTCTTGTGGTCTTCGCGAAGGCGCACGCTTTGTATCAGACGATGGCGCTCGATTAGAGCCTTGCTCTGGCGATTGCGACTTCGGTTTCTTAGGCTTTTTCGGCTTACTTGGACGTGTATCCAATTTTGATTCTGGTAATGGCTGAGACGGTTTGAATTTCGCTTCAACACTTCGCGGAATCAGCTCACCGATGACACGTTCAATAGCAAACAACTCTTTGACATCTTCACCAGTCACAAATGACACAGCATGGCCTGTTTCACCAGCACGGCCAGTACGACCGATACGATGCACATAATCTTCAGGCACTTTAGGCAAATCAAAATTCACAACATACGGCAGTTGATTAATATCAATACCACGCGCAGCAATGTCCGTTGCGACCAGCACTTTCACATCACCTGACTTAAAATCAGCCAATGCTTTTGTACGAGCTCCTTGACTCTTATTACCATGAATCGCCGCTGCTCCAATACCGGTGCCATTTAACGCCGTTGCGATACGGTTTGCACCGTGTTTGGTTTTCGAGAAAACCAACACCTGACGCCAACCTTCTTGCTTGATCAAATGCGTCAGCAACTTCAGCTTATTGGCCTTATCGACCTCAAAGACTTGATGGGTAATGGACGTAGCTTTGGTATTCGCTGGGGATACAGAGACTTCAGCAGGATCATTCACCATACGCGCAGCCAATTCTTTAATTTGCGCTGAGAATGTCGCTGAGAACAGCAATGTCTGACGCTTAGGTGGTAACAACGCCATGATGCGTTTTAAATCATGAATAAAGCCCATATCCAACATGCGATCGGCTTCATCCAATACCAAAATCTCAATCTGATTCAGTTTCAGAGCATTTTGGTTATGCAGATCCAACAAACGCCCTGGTGTTGCAACCAATACGTCTACACCGCCACGCAGTCGTTGCATTTGCGGGTTAATTTTCACACCGCCGTAAACCACAGCGCTTTTCAAAGGTAGATGTGAACTGTACAAAGCAACGTTATCGGCCACTTGCTGAGCCAACTCACGAGTCGGCGTCAAAACCAATGCGCGTACCTGATTGTTACGGGCGCTACTACCTTTCAACAGGTTCTGTAACATGGGCAATGTAAAGCCCGCTGTTTTACCTGTACCGGTTTGCGCAGCCGCCATAAGATCTCGACCTGACAGCACCACTGGAATGGCTTGCTCCTGAATAGGGCTTGGAGTGCTGTACCCCTTTTCAGCTAAGGCTTTCAATATACGGGGATCTAGGCCAAGTGACTCAAAATTCATAGATATTCTCAATTGATACAAAGGCGCGAAGCTTAACCTTTGTGGGCAAAATATGCGAAGGATTTTGAAAATGATTAGGCATTGATTGGTCGCTTAATAGCCAAAACTGCCAGCCTTGCAGTAAGCCAAGAAATGACTCACTCGCAAGGACTCAGTCACTTAATGGTATTGATCGCTTGCCACGTCTCCCCAGAGCTCTTCGACACGGCTATCACGACCACAATTAAAGCGATAAAACTTGTAACGCAGACTGTTTTTCAAATAGTAGTCTTGATGATAGTCTTCTGCTAAATAGAAGGTTTTAGCGGGCATAATTTGCGTGACAATTTTGGCGTCAAAGGGCTTATCCATAATCGCTTGGTTAAGAGATGCTTCAAATACATCTTTTTGCGCTTCAGACTGAAAGAACAACCCCGTGCGGTAGGGCTCGCCCTTGTCACAGAACTGACCTTTAGCATCCGTCGGATCAATGGTGCGCCAATAATAATCCGTCAGTTCTCGCAAACTTACAATGTCATCGTCAAAAGTAATTCTGACCGCTTCATAATGTCCGGTTTTTTTACCCGATACTTGCTGGTAAGTTGGGTTAGCAACATGGCCTCCGGTGTAACCAGATACCACATCGGTCACCCCATCAATGGCTTCAAAATCTGATTCGATACACCAGAAGCAACCTCCGGCGGCAATCATTGTCTGCTCCGCAGCGGATGCTGTCGGCGTTAGTATAACTGCGCCAACTAGTATGGCACTGCTTAAAATTGTACGTTTCATGTTCTGTCCTCACATGCTTGCAAGCCTTGCAAGAACAGCGTTCACTACAAGCTTGCGGCTATTTTGGTTCCTTGAGCAATGGCTCGTTTGGCATCTAACTCTTTCGCCACATCGGCTCCGCCGATTAAAGTGTACGGCTTATCTAATCCTTCACATAAGCGACGATCTGAATCCTGACCCGCACACACAATAATTGTGTCAACCTCTAAACAGATCTCTTCACCATCACGCGCTAACCAAAGACCTTGGTCATCGATATGAGAGTAATTACAGCTAGAAAGCATCTTAACACCATGCTTATTGAGCTGCGCTCGATGTATCCAGCCGGTCGTTTTACCCAATTTGGCGCCCACTTTCGACGATTTTCGTTGTAACAAATAAATTGTACGACGTGGCGATGCGCTTAGTTCATTTTGCTGGCTATGGTCATTAAGACCGCCGCGATGCTGCAACGTTTGGTCAATTCCCCACTCTTCAGAAAATTCGGTGTCCGTCTGGACACGCTTATCTTCTCCTAATAGGAATTCAGCGGTATCAAAGCCAATACCACCAGCGCCAATAATCGCAACCCGCTGGCCTACAACGACGCGCCCTTTCAGCACATCTAAATAGGAAACCACTTTCGAATGCTCGATACCCTTAATATCAGGTGTTCTAGGACGAATGCCCGAAGCAATCAAAACATGGTCAGCGTTCGATTCATTGAGTGATTGAACATTGGCGTTAGTATTTAGACGTAGCGTCACGCCCAAATCTTTCAGTTGATGCGTAAAATATCTTAATGTCTCACTAAACTCAGACTTTCCGGGGATGGTCTTCGCCACATTAAACTGTCCGCCAATGCGATCATTGGCGTCGATCAAGGTCACTCTATGTCCCCGTTTCGCAGCGGTGGTCGCTGCCGCAAGACCTGCTGGCCCTGCACCAATCACGGTAATATTCCGAGGCTCTTCTGTCGGCGTAATCAGTAATTCTGTTTCATGACAGGCTTGTGGGTTCACTAAACAACTGGCGATTTTGCCTTCGAACACATGATCTAAACAGGCTTGATTACAAGCAATGCAGGTATTGATCGATTCACTTTGCTGGGACTGAGCTTTATGGACAAAGTCGGGGTCTGCTAGAAACGGTCGTGCCATAGACACCATATCTGCTTGGCCTTCTGCCAGTACCTGCTCAGCAACCTCTGGCGTATTGATACGATTCGTTGCAACCACGGGAATAGTAAAAGCCTCTTTGAAATATTCAGTCACCCACGCAAACCCTGCTCTGGGCACACACGTCGCAATGGTTGGAATACGGGCTTCATGCCAACCAATCCCAGTATTGATAATACTGGCACCCACCTTCTCAACTGCTTGCCCAAGTGTTATTACCTCGTCTACGCTCGAGCCACCTTCGACCAAATCCAACATAGATAGCCGGAAAATAATGATGAAATCTGTCCCCACCGTTTGGCGGATACGCTCTACAATGGCCACTGGCAAGCGAATACGATTCACATATTCTCCCCCCCAATTATCGTCACGCTGATTGGTGCGTTGACAGACAAATTGGTTAAGTAAGTATCCCTCGGAGGCCATTACCTCAATACCGTCATAGCCCGCTTGCTGAGCGAATACGGCCATATTCACAAAGTCATTAATTTGTTTTTCGATGGTTTCGTCGGTTAACTCGTGGGGTGTAAATTGATTAATTGGCGCTTGGATAGCAGAGGGTGCCACTAAGTTTGGATGGAATGCGTAGCGGCCCGTATGAAGAATCTGTAAGCAGATCTTACCGTCTTCTCGATGTACCGCTTCAGTTACCTTTTGATGGACCTCTAATCGAGGTGGATGATAGGGAAATGGATAAGGAGAGCCTTCAGCATTGGGGCTATAGCCTCCAGTCACGATTAACCCAACCCCGCCACGAGCACGCGCGCTATAGAAAGCGGCTAACCGATCCCCATCTTGGTCAACCTCTTCTAGCCCCGTATGCATGGAGCCCATTAAAAAGCGGTTTTTCAATGTGGTAAATCCAAGGTCTAACGGAGTAAAGCTGTGTGGATACGCTTTGTTTTTGTTATTTGGGTGTGACATTCACGACGCTCCAGTGTGATCCATTATCATCACTTCATCATGGCAAAACCTTGGTTTTCTTCATATAACAAAAGAGCGCATAAGCTCTTGCAAATTAGCTTATTCGTGTTCAACTCCGGAGTAACGAAAAGCCTCTCTGGTTCGCGCGTCAATTTCTTCAGCCGACATTTGATCATCCACCACTTCAATTCGCCCTAGATAAATCTTTGGAATCTCAGAAGTACGACCTTCTAGGGAGAATTTGATGGCTTCAGCTGTTGCAACGCCCACATCATCACCCATACGCATTGGCGTAGCATTCAGGTTACCCTGCTTGATTTGTTCTATCTCTGCCGCCGTGCCGCCCCAACCTGCCACATACATGGAATCGGTTAATGCTTGTTCTGCCAAATATTCTAATGACCCTAAGGTCATGGCAGTATTAGCGTTATGAAGCATTGTTACCTCAGGAAAATTTTGCGTAATTAATGCCGCGCCATCACGTCCACCACCTGCTTGATATTGACCAAAATGTTCATAAAAATTCATCCACGCCCCCTCTTCTTCGACACACGATTTGAAGTCGCCCGAGCGCTGATCATCCGTAATCCCCGGTATGCCTCGATTCATAGCAAACGAGACATCACGACCAAGGCGTTGTATCATAAATTCACATAATGCAAACGCACCTGCTGAGCTGGAAAAGTCGAACCAAGCATCGGGTTGAAATTGCCAACTCTTCATCGGTGTATGAAAAGCCCAAATGTAAGATTGAAAATTTTCTGATTTTGCTAAACGCTGAATGTTGTCGGCTTGTACATACAATTCCGAAGGACCATAAATGACATAATCGTATTCATTTTGCCTAGCTAATACTTCATCAATATAACGTGTCTGTAATGCATGTTCGATCTGACGAGAGCTGAATTCATCAATCACATAATCGATATTTAATACATTTAAACGTGCTGTCAAAGCTTTGTAGTTTCGTACCCAGAAGTCCGATAAATCGGCGCTGGGATAAATTAGCGCAATACGTGTAGGTTTTGGCAAAGGGTCGGTAATTGCCCGAGGGGCTGAACTAACAATAGACTGAAATTCTTCCACCACTTCTTCATCGTTAACTTCATTCGCTAACCAATAGTTCAAAGCAGAATGTTCCTGGTCTGCATTAACCATCTCTATTGCAAAAGCAACAGAAGGAATCAAGACAGTGATGAATACACTTTTTACAAATAAAGACATTTATCAATCCTTTTTAAACGGAACAGATGCTTCTTTAAGCATACAATACATAAAACTCGCTACACGGATTTTCTCTTAAAAGTTTCTATAAAATAGGTAACTGATTGTAATCGTGAAAACCTTTAAGTTGTCTAATTACCTTTATAACAAGCTGATTGTATTAACCTTTATGTTGATCATATCTAGCACTCTTTATTCCGCTGATGACTATGCGAAAGTAGATCAACGCGTACAAGAAGCAATAAAAGTTAGCACCTCTTGGCAAGGACCTACCTTCGGCAACCCTATGGCACCGGACAAGTACATTGTTTTTGTTGCCTCAGACTTACGTAATGACGGTGTTAACAGTGTCGTCAAAGGCATGACTAAGTCGATTGAGGGTCTCAAATGGAATCTACATCTGCTTGACGGAAAAGGCTCCAAGGTTCGCCAATCAGCAGCGTTAAATCGTGCGATTATGCTAAAGCCCGATGGCATTGTTTTGGGCGGTATCGACGCTAAATATCATGAAAATACATTAAAAGCAGCACAAGCATTTGGCATAAAAATCATTGGCTGGCATGCGGCAAACGAAGCAGGGCCTCACCCTAACTTAGGTTTATTCACCAATATAACGACGGATGCAGAACAAGTAGGAGACATTGCCGCATCACTTGCGATCGTCGACTCAAAAGAGAAAGCCCAAGTCGTTATATTCACTGACTCCAACTATAGTATTGCCACTCTAAAAGCAAATAGCATGGCTTCACGCATCATTGCATGCGAAACATGTGAATTACTTTCTGTTCAAGACATCCCTCTTGACAATATCGCTAATGAAATGCCTAACGCCATCGCAAGGTTACTCAAACAGTTTCCAAATCAAATCACGCATTTTCTTGTCATCAATGATCTTTACATCGATTTTGCAATCCCTTCATTAAAAACCTCAGGCTTGGCCCCGGAGGATTTACCTAAAAGTATCTCAGCAGGTGATGGTAGTCGAGAAGCTTATCTGCGCATTCGCTCAGGTAAGCATCAACTGGCCACAGTTCCAGAACCTCTATTTATGCAGGGCTGGCAAATAACTGATGAATTTAACCGTGCTTTTCATGATGCACCGGATAGTGGCTTCTTAACACCGGTGCATTTAATTGTTAGAAGCAATATCCAAAACATCGACTTAAAAATAGGCGTTTACGACCCTGACAATCAATATCGTGACGCTTATAGAAGGATCTGGAAATGATATTCTTCAATAAGATCAATTTAAGCGTTCGCTTTGCCTTAACCGTTATTCTCTTGTTAGGGGTATTCGGCATGGGCATTGCTATGCTTATTCGTTCATTGAGTGATATCGAAATGTTACTTGAAGAAGAGTCTACTCGTCATGTCCAAGAGCTCAGTATTAACTCTGCAATTAGTCGAGAAACCTTTGAGCTTTCTTCTCGAGTGAAGCTGCTTGAACAAAAATTTTTATACGATGAGGCCATCCTCTCAGAAGAAGGTTTTAATATTGATGAGCAATTACAACGTATTCGCTCACTGTCAAAAGATAAAAACTTTGTTACTAAAATGGACGGATTCATAGTCGATTTTCATCGTTTTCTAGGTAATTCTGTTACCTTAAACCGTATTCTTAAAGAAGTTTCTATCATTGATGCTCGTCTTGGGGTTGAAATCGATCAGTTAGATGACGCACTTGCAAAAAGCTCAGTTGAAAACCTTGTTGTGGATCCAAAATACGACTTTAGGAATGATCTCGATGTTATGTACTTAATTCGAGAGTCCTATTTAAGCGCAGGTAAAATGGCTGCATCTGTGCGTAGCAGTATTACACCAGATACCGAGCAGGTCGTTATTATTAAGGTTTTGAAAGAGCTTAATATCCTTGAAATGCATCTAAGCAACATGAGGAAAGTCTCTCCTCTAGTAAGCCAAGCAAGTCGAAAAATGCAGAACACCATTAAACGCTACAAGGTCAGTTTACGTAAGATGACTGCAAACCTTAACCAACGCTGGCTAGTCATGTCAGCATTAGTTGACGCTCAAAATACCTTGATTGGCTTTGTTGAACAAACTGAAAAAAATGTACAGAGCAGTGCATTACGAATCTCGAATGATTTGCGTAGTGATTTAAGTGACATGCGTGGCTGGATTTTCATGACTGGCTTCTTTTCACTCGTCATTGGTATCGGTTTAATTTTGTTCATGGTACGCCACCACATAACCAAACCGTTAAATCAACTTAAGCAAAGCTTCAAGGAAATTGAAACAAACAATTTTGATGCCCCTATTAACCTGAACCGAACAGATGAATGGGATGTAATTGAAAATGCCTTCAACAGAATGGCCAGTCGCCTTAAAAAAACATATCGTGACTTAGAAAATGAGCGTTCTAAGTTGCATGAACTCGCGCATCAAGACCCTCTCACAGGTCTTGCTAATCGCTTACTTATTTACAAAAGCATCGATACAGCTATTTCTGAAGCCAAAAGGTCGCACCAGCATTTCGCTTTACTGTATTTGGACATTGATCACTTTAAAACCGTCAATGACTCAATGGGGCACAGTGCTGGAGATGTATTACTGCAGGAAGTATCGCAGCGATTATCCAATCTAGTTGAACCGTCGGATATGGTCTCTCGCTTAGGCGGAGATGAGTTCATGATCCTAGTACACTCAACCCAAAACATTACAGAAGCCGCCATGCTAGCGGAAGCGGTAAACGAAGTATTACGCAAGCCATTTATAATTGAACAAGAAACGCTGTTTGTTGGCAGCAGTGTAGGCGTCTGTCTTTATCCAGAACATGGGGGCAGTGCTGAAACCTTGGTTCGAAATGCAGATACAGCCATGTATCATGCTAAACGAGGTGGTCGCGATAGCCATTGTATCTATAAAGACGTTATGACTTCAGAAGCCCATAACTTGATGTCAAAAAGCTCAGGGCTAAAACAAGCGCTCTTAAGCAACGAACTGTTTGTACAGTACCAACCGCAATATGACAGCTTTACTGGAAACATTTATGGTGCTGAGGCTCTCGTTCGCTGGAATCACCCCTCTAAAGGCGTTTTATTACCAGGAGAGTTTCTAGACATTGCAGAGCAAACAGGCATCATTGTAGACATTGACGACTATGTTTTTGATATGGTGTTTAACGATCTTTTAACACTCAACCAACAAGGGCTAGTTTCTAAAGACTTTTCCTTATCCGTTAATGTTTCAGGGCGTAAACTGCTCTCCGAACATTTATTAGAACACCTTAAAATTTGTCATGAACAAGCACCTGATATCACTTCTCGAATGATTCTAGAACTCACTGAACGAGATATGATCACCAAACTTGATCAATGCAGTGACTTTATCAGTGAAGTCAAAAAACTTGGTTTTAAAATAGCCATTGACGACTTTGGAACTGGTTACTCTTCCTTAGCAACATTGAAGCATCTACCAGTCGATATTTTAAAGCTGGATCGAAGTTTCGTAAGTGGACTAGGCTCTGACAACGTGGACTTTGTCATTATCGACTCTATTTTGACGGTCGCCCGCGGTTTGAATTTAAGTGCTATTGCAGAAGGCGTAGAAACAGTTGAACAATTAGAAGCACTCAAAACTCTTGGCTGTCAAACCGTACAAGGATATCTGCTGTCTTACCCGATTAACCGAGATGAGTTAATCAAACTCCTTATAGAGCAGTCCCCTCCTTCTCTTCCTCTGGAATAAAGATTGCCTTAGCCAATATTAACCGAACGGTTTATAATAGGCCGCTTTTTAGCGCTCTACTACGCTATCACGTTGTCTAAAAGGGAAGGAATATGGCAGGCGCCAACACACCATTGCAAACAGAGCCACAGCAAACCGCTTGGTTAGAAGTATTCTTACTGTGGTTTGCAGGCATCAGCGCTGCTATGCAATTTGCTAAATTCTCTGTTTCTTACAACGAGCTGCTCGATTATTACCAAGCCGGTCCAACGTTAACCGGTGCTTCGATTTCTGTGGTGGGTACCATCGGCCTAATCTTTGGTGTTACCGCTGGCCTTGTAGCAGGAACAATAGGCTATCGTAAAGTGCTGATTGGTGCATTGTTGCTCGGTGCCAGTTTGTCATTGATACAGTCATTTATGCCAGCTTTTGAAGTCGTTATGGCGACCCGTGTACTCGAAGGCTTTTCACAATTAGGAGTTGTAATTGCCGCGCCCACCATGATTGCAAAATTAAGTGCACCGCAGCATCGCTCAATCACTATGGGATTATGGGGCACTTTTTTTGGCGTTGCCTTTGCCATTACAGGGTTAGTCGGCAAACCGCTGATCGCCCACTTTGAATTATCAGGGTTGTACCTTGCTCACAGCTTACTGATTGGTTCGATGGCCATTGCACTGTTCGTACTGTTGGAACGTAACGAGAGTCGTTATGGCTCAGCACCGCAAGCCAGCAGTGACAGCTACCTGACCAAACTTGGAAAAGTATATCGTACACCGCGAACGCTACTGCCAGGTCTCGTTTTCGTCTTTTACACTTGTACTCTAGTATCGTTACTGACGTATATACCCAACTTTATTGAGCAAGACTCGCTACGTACCACCATGCAAGTAATATTGCCATTACTTAGTACTGCTGGCACCTTCATTGCCGGCGCATTGTCACAGTATGCTTTAAAGCCCCAACGCGTAGCACAGATTGCCTACATAGGATTGGCATGTGGCGCACTGGCCTTAATACAAGGCATCGAGACGCCGCTTATTTTCTGCCTAATCGTGGGGCAAATGATCTTGTTTGCTGGTTTAATTCCGGGAGCCGCATTAGCAATGATTCCACGCTTGGCACGCAATAGCGAAGAACAAGCCAATGGTTACGGCATTATTGCTCAGCTAGGTAACTTAGGGGCAACCGTTGGACCGCCAAGCTTTGCTACGTTCATCACGCTTTTTGGTCTATACGGCTTGGCAGGTTTTGTCATGTTTATTTGTCTAATGGGCAGTCTATTCGCCTATCTATCACTGCGTCTTGAGTCATAACGATTGCAATAAAGGTGTCAGGCTAACCTCTTCATCAAGCTGTCATCATTGACTCGCTACTATGAGGTATGAAGACGACCTTATTACAATTTTTTCAATTTAGCCTTGTGGGCCAAGTAAGCTTCACCGTAGACGTTGCTGTTCTATGGCTTCTAGCGGATCACGTTGCACTAATCTGGGCACGGATCATTGCCTTTACGCTTGCTGTACTGACAAATTGGCTGTGTCATCGAATCTATACGTTCAAAGAACATGCAACGCAGGACGCGAAGTTTAAAGAAGCCGTACAATTTAGTGTGGCCTCGTTACTCGGGCTAATCCCTAATGTGGGTTTATACTGGTGGGCTATCAGCACCGCGACTTATCAGACCTATGCTAATTATGAGCTGGCCCCAGTAGCCGCTATGCTACCGGGGATTCTCGTTGGACATTGCTTGAATTTTTTACTGTCAAAACACTGGGTGTTTAAAGGTAAAGCAGATAACGTGGTGGACTACCCTTGATGTTTAGACTGATCTACAAAAATTAGTTTTTCGGTATCAAACCCTTTCTTAGCAGCAATATCTATGAGTTCAGCTTTCTTTTGCTCAGTTAACTCAGGTGTACGCGATAGTAGCCAAAAGAATGAGCGACCAGGTCCCGTAACCAAAGAATATTGATAATCGTCGTCAAGATTGAAAATTACATAAGCCCCATAGAAAGGTCCAAAAAAAGATACTTTGAAATGCCCCGTTTGAGGATCTTTTACAAAATAGGCTTTGCCTTCTGCTTCGTCCCAAGCTTGATCTTTTTCAGAATAGCCGCGATTGACCACTGTCACACCGCCATCTTCACGCATGCTGTAATTCGCAGTTACGTTTGTTAGACCTTTCTCAAAACTATGATTCAAGCGAGCAATTTCATACCATGTTCCTAAATATTGGTTCATCGAAAACTGTTTGACCGGCTCAATGCCTTTAGGTGGTGTAATCGCACAACCACTCAGAATCACACCTGTAGCCACCGCTAAACCAACTAATGATAATGTTTTTAACATAACACCTCCCTCCGAATGAATAATCACTATACGGAGGAAAGTAAGCGTTGGCTTAACGAGTTAAAATATTCACACAAGTTGTTTTATTAGTTGCACGAAGTCCTCACATTTCCCGTCACGGTGAGTGACGGCAGGCATCAATAAAGCTTCTTTTGACACCGCATTCAATACAAAGAAATGCTCTGAAGCAATATTATGTACAGCCATCCATTGACGCAGTTGCTCTGAAAGCATGCCTTCAAATTGCTCGAAATACACTTGCTCTTGTTCGGTCAATTTGTGGCTCTCTCCCCAGTGGATACGATACACCGCTAAGCGATCTGGCGTGTCGATCCAAGCAAGCCAAATAGCTTGCCATCCTTTGTAAAAATCCACATCGTTGTCTTTCAGTGTATCCAATGTATCGATTAGAATGGATTCGCTACGCTTGATAATTTGGCAAAGTACTTCTTGCCATAAACATAATTTGGACGGGAAATTACTATAAACCGTCGGCTTTGATACCCCAGCCTCTACGACCACTTGATCTATACTGGTCGCTTGGTATCCCAACACTTGGAACAAATTTAACGCTGACTCTGCAATCAAGCCTTTTTTGGAGGGTCTGCCTCTGGCCATTACTGATCTCTTATTCATGAATAATTGTTCAAAGTATGCCATTTTTAAACGATAAAAGGGGGAAATTGACTTCGACGAACTTATTGGGTTCCCTGTAAACAATAACAGCGATTTTTGAGATATCAGAACTGATACGCCTCAAACATTAATAAAGCGTTACATTAAAATTCACCTGACGGTCAAAAATCGCTGGTACACTAATGAACATATAATCTATTGTAATTTTACTAAGCTTTAAGGATGTAAAAATGAGCAGTGAAAAATTTCGACTTGTCACTCGCAGTGACTTCGATGGCTTGGTGTGCGCCGTACTTTTAAAAGATCTAGACCTCATTGATGACATATTATTTGTCCACCCTAAAGACATGCAGGATGGCAAAGTAGACATTACTGACAATGACATTACGACAAACTTGCCCTACGTTTCAGGCTGTCATTTGGCCTTTGACCACCATTTAAGTGAAACCGTCCGTAACGACAGTCACATTGAAAACCACATCATTGATCCAGATGCGCCATCTGCCGCGCGCGTGGTTTACGACTACTATGGTGGTAAAGAGCGCTTCCCAACTATTTCTGTAGACATGATGGATGCGGTCGATAAAGGTGATTCCGCTCAGTTTAATGAAGACGAAGTGCTTAACCCTACTGACTGGGTACTATTAAACTTCATTATGGATGCCCGCACAGGCCTTGGTCGCTTCCGCGATTTCCGTATCTCAAACTACCAATTGATGATGCAGTTAATTGACTACTGCAACAGTCATACTATTGAAGAAATTTTGGCACTTGATGATGTCAAAGAGCGTGTTGACTTATATTTTGAGCACGACGCGAAAGCAAAAGATCAAATTAAGCGCTGCGCGACCGTTCACGACAACCTTGTTGTGCTCGACTTGCTAAACGAAGACACCATTTACACCACAAACCGCTTCGTTATTTATGCGATGTACCCAGATTGCAACATCTCGATCCACAAATTGTGGGGACTGAAAAAGCAAAACACGGTATTCGCTATCGGCAAATCGATCTTGAATCGTTCATCCAACACCAACGTTGGCGAGCTGTGTTTGCAATACGGTGGTGGCGGTCATATGAACGCAGGTACGTGTCAGATCGACAACGACAAAGCAGATCAGTCATTACAAGACATCATTGCCATTATTAATAAAGATGGCTAAAAACGTGCCCGTCGAACAACCGGACCACACTGGCCAGTTAACAGGAAGCGTATTTCTGAAAACTGGCCAATCCAGCGATTTTGCATCGAACCAGATTGATTTGCTGCGTGCCGTCCAAAAATGCGGCTCAATCTCAAAAGCCGCGAAAGAAGTGGGCATTAGCTATAAAACAGCGTGGGATCGGATTGACGCAATGAATAACCTGTCCACTACCCCACTGGTACTGCGTGCAAGTGGCGGAGCCAAAGGCGGCGGCACCCAACTGACTGAGCTGGGTGAACGCATTATTGCAGGCTTTCAAGCACTGATGGATGAACATGCGACGTTTCTCGCGCGTCTAGGGGATCAATTGCACAACATTGACGACATAGCCAATTTCGTTCGTTCCGAACAAGCTCTAACCAGTGCTCGCAATCAATTTCGCGGCACAGTCATTGAACTCACCCCCGGTGCGGTGAACACAGAAGTCATTCTTGATATCGGTGCTGATCAACATCTTGTTGCCATGATCAGTTGTGACAGTGTTACAACGCTTGGTTTAGCCATCGGCAAAGAAAGTATTGCGATTGTCAGTGAGTCGACGATCATCTTAAGCCGAGAAACAGCGCTGGCCACCAGTGCAAGAAATCGCCTTTTGGGCACTGTTGCACGCATTACGCAGGGTGCCGTAAACAGTGACATTGCTCTCGACATCGGTCAAAGCAAAACTCTTAATGCCGTGATTACCAATGCGAGCTTAAGTGATTTGATGATTACCGAAGGCGATGCCTTACTGGCTCTATTCAAAGCCCCCAGCGTTATCTTGATGAAAGCCGACTGACCGTCGGCTTTCGTTTCTTCTTATCGAACAATGGCCACAGACTTAATCTGTGCCCAAACTTCTTGGCCTACCTGCAACGCCATCTTATCCAACGATCGTTTAGTCAATCGAGCAATCAAGACTTCCTGACCACAATCCAAGCGTACTAATATCATAGCCTCATCACGATCTGGGCATATATCAGTGATCGTCGCTGGCATACGATTCAAAATACTGGTCTCATCCAGCGCGGTGCGTGCCAGGCTCACGTCACGCGCTAAAATACGCACTCGGATTGAACTGCCCAAGGCCTCTCCGGTATCTCTGACCCAAAGCTCAGTCTGCTGGAAAGACACTTTTACCAAATGCCATTGTTCGTCACGTGCGACTAACTTGCCTTGCCAAACAGCCCCCGTATCAAAACCAGATAAGGCGTTCAAATCCGTTCGCGCAAATACCTCACCAATGTCACCTTGAGCCACCACGATGCCTTGTTCCAGAACCACCACATGATCGGCTAACTGAGCAATCTCATCCACTGAGTGACTGACGTATAAAATAGGAATCTTAAGCGAAGCTCGTAACCGCGCAAGATACGGCAAGATCTCTTGCTTGCGCTGATGATCTAACGAAGCCAGTGGCTCATCCATCAACAGCAAGCGTGGTTGAATCAACAATGCTCGCGCAATAGCAACACGCTGACGCTCGCCACCGGACATATGTTTCGGCAAGCGTGTCAGAATAGACTCAATTCCCATCAATTCGATAATCTGCTGTAAGTCCGCATCTGAAGTTGGCGTTGGAGCACGTTTCATAGCAAAGGCCAAATTGCCCATGCCAGTTAAATGCTCAAATAAACTCGCCTCTTGAAACACATAACCGATGGGACGCTGATGGGTCGGCACATGACGGCGCTCGTCCTGCCAAACCTCACCTTGCACGGTTAACTGACCTGCTTGGGCTCGCTCAAGACCAGCGACACAGCGCAAAAAAGTGGTTTTTCCTGAACCCGAATGACCAAATACAGCGGTCACTCCACTGCTAGGCAATTGAATATCCACATCGAGTGTAAACGGCTCGCCAGAAGCGTGTGATCGAGACAATTTGAATGCGGCATGAATCCCATGTTGACCTGAATTTACCATCACTTAACCCCCAACATTGAATTATTACCCTGACGTTGAAAGCCATAAACTCCTAGCAGCACCACAAACGAAAACGCCACCATCAAACCCGCCAATAAATGCGCTTGGCCATATTCCATGGCTTCCACGTAATCATAAATCTGCACCGACACCACTCGTGTTTCTTGAGGGATATTACCGCCAATCATCAGCACCACACCAAACTCACCGACTGTATGGGCAAACCCTAAAATCGCCGCCGTAATAAAGCCAGGTTTAGACAAAGGCAACACCACACAAAAGAAACGCTCCCACGGGCCAACACGTAATGTCGCCGCAGCTTCTAACGGGCGTTCCCCCAATGCCTGCATGGCATTTTGAATCGGCTGAACCACAAAAGGCAACGAGTACACCACCGACGCTATGACCAACCCCCAAAAACTAAACGGCAACAAGCCGATCCCTAGTGCTTGAGTGAACTGGCCAATAGCTCCGTTAGGTCCCATAGCAACCAGCATATAAAATCCCAACACTGTCGGCGGCAACACCAATGGCAACGCCACAATGGCACCGACCGGGCCTTTCAGCCATGATCGTGTGCGTGCTAACCACCAAGCAATCGGTGTCCCAACGATTAACAATAACACCGTCACTATCGAAGCTAACCGCAAGGTAAGCCAAATGGCATCCAAATCCGCTGTTGTAAACATCTCGCCTGTTACTCTGTTGTATAACCGTAAGACTGAATGATCTGCTGCGCCGCATCGCTTTGTAGATACGCCAGCAACGCCGTAGCGGCAGAATTGTCCTTAGCCGTTTTTAGTAATACCGCATCTTGACGAATAGGGCTGTATAAATCGCTTGGCACAATCCAGCTGGAACCTTCTGTCACATGCCCTTTCGACATAATTTGCGACAGCGCCACAAAGCCTAAATCCGCATTGCCCGTCGCGACAAATTGATAAGTTTGGGCAATATTTTCCCCCTGCACCCATTTAGCTTGCGTTGCATCCTTCAAACCTAACGCTTGTAATACCTCCGTTGCAGCCAAGCCATACGGCGCGAGCTTAGGGTTTGCCAATGCCAGCTTATTGTAATCATCCGACGTCAAACGGCTATAATCGTTTTCAATAAAATCTGGCAGAGACGACCATAAAGCAAGCGCACCAATGGCATAGGTAAAACGACTGCCCTCTTGCACAAGCCCCTTGTTTTGCAACGCTTGTGGCTTAGCTTGATCGGCCGATAAAAACACATCAAACGGCGCACCGTTTTGGATTTGCGCCAGAATTTTACCGGACGAACCAAACGACAGCCGCACATCATATCCAGTGTCTTGTTCGAATTGCGCAACCACAAACTTCATCGCCCCAGTGAAATTCGCAGCCACCGCCGCATGCACCTGCTCCGCCCACGACTGACTTGTCACCGTTAGCCCCATCGCCAACCATGGCAGATACTTAGCAACATTCATGTCACCCTCCTTATTGTCAGATACTTAAATTAAGCCGCACAACTATTACGCTATATAATCATTTATATAGCGTAATATCACAATACTAGTGTTTGAAAATTTAAAGAGGAACTGACTGTTATTAAATTATGGACGGGGAAATAATAGAAGGGGTGATAAGATATTATGAAAAAGTCGTTAACCATACCGCCTGCATTTGACTAAAATCAGAGCGAGACTAGCGAATCATTAAAGACTACCTAACATAGTCACCTGATTTCTACCGTTGCGTTTTGCCTGATAAAGCGCCTGATCAGCCATTTCAATAACCGCATCAGCATCCGCAAAACCTTCAGCGCTGCACACTATACCCGCTGAAAACGTACAGTTAAAATGGCTGTCTGAACAGCTAAACTGAATACTTTTAAACGAGTTTAAAAGTGACTCAAGCCGTTTTTTGGCATCCGCCGCTGAACAATCAGGCAACACTACCAAAAATTCCTCCCCGCCATAACGACCTGCACGGTCAGTGCGACGCAATTTTTTTTGTAGCAAGGATGCTATGGTGCTGATCACCACGTCACCCACGGCATGTCCTTGAGTATCATTGACGTTTTTAAAGTGATCCAAATCGATCATGGCGACACAAAATTGTTCACCACTGTGTTTCGCTTTATCAAACTCACTGTAAACCGTATCCTTAATCGCACCATGTCGCACTAACCCGGTCAAACTGTCACGCTCAATCAACGATTTAATATCACGATTACGCGCCAAGCGAAGCTTTACCGTGCTGACCAAGTTCTGATTGCTGATCGGTTTAGTAATAAAATCATCCGCCCCAAATGACAAGGCCTGCAGTTGTTGCTTAATATCATGCTCCGCAGATAAGAACATAATATGAAGGCTGCTTAATTGATCATATTGACGAATCACACCAGACACTTCAGAACCTAAGTATTCTGGCATATGCATATCCAACAGCAACAGGTCCGGTTTAAACGACAGCAAATCCGACACCGCTTGATCAGGAGACTCGATAATCTGAACCTCTATTCCCGCGGACTCAAGCACCCAGCTATAATGTTCCGCCAGTAACAGGTCATCGTCTAAAATGCTGACTTTTTTATCTGAAAAATTCATCTCATCAAACAATCGAGTTATTTTTTGCAATAAAAGCGTCATGTCGGGCAAACCGACAAAAAAGGCTTGAGCTTGGTGTCGCACGGCATTAACTCGCGCTTCAAAATCATCATCTTCGGAGCAAAGCAGTAGTTTGGTATCACTCTGTATGACATGCTCAAGCAGAGCATCTTGTGAAAAGAAAAGTTCATCAGCCACACGGGTGGCACAAAATAACAAAGCCGGCATATGTTCGTATAATGCCACCCTACAGTCGGCGAAAGATGAAAAACTTCGTACGCTAAAATCAAATGCTGTCAGTTGGGTTTCAATCGTTGCGCGATATTCAGAATCGGGCAACACAAGCCAAACATCTTGATTTATTTTTGCGGCGCCTTTAGCCTTGACCAAAGGCTGAGTCGATACGGAACGATCTTGGTTAGTCTCTCTAATAAAATCATCAATCGCGTCACTTAAGTTTAAACACGCAATATCAGAGTCTGGAGAGTCACGCACAAGCAACGCATTCACTTCAATTTGACGAGCCAAACGACCTAAGTAGTGCCACCCGAAACTACCGCAAGCGCCTGCCAATTGATGTGATAGGCTAATAACTTCGGGCACTTGAGAGAAGTCATGCAGCTTAAGTGAACAAGAAGCATCCGTAAGTAAAGCCGCTTTTTGTATTAACGTTTGATCAAAGTTGGCCTGTAACGACTTCATTGCCAGCTGTATCTCCTCAGGCGACTTTTTAATAGGCAAAACTCGTTACCCCTTCCTCATATTCATTTAAAAAGCTGGCGTAATTGGCAAACGCACATAAAACCTAGCACCACAACCAACAGCTGAAGTATAGCCTATACTGCCACCCATCCCTTCGGCTAATTCTTTACATAAAGAAAGCCCTAACCCTGTCCCGCCTTTTGTTTTGGAGCTGCTTGCATCCGCCTGTGAAAAGCGCTGAAAGATACATTAGCTCGCTGGCAACTAGCTTGTCGTGATCATGCTCTTGAAGTCGATCATGGATTTCCTGCTCGATCGCAGCTGCAAAACCTGTGGCGATTTCTCGCTCTTCAGCAGAAAAAATACGTGGTCGCAGACTAATAAAGCAGAGCGTACCAATCAACTGACTCCCATGCTTTAGCGGCACCCCCAGATAGGAGCGAACGAATGGCTCACCTAATACAAGAGGATTATTTGCAAAGCGCTCATCCTCAAGAGCATCAGCTATCTCAAAAATGGACTCACTAAGAATCGCATGACCACAAAATGATACGTCTCGCCCCATTTCGCACACGGTTAACCCTTGCTTTGACTTAAACCATTGACGATCGTTATCTATCAATGACATGAGCACTATATCGCTCTTCAAAGTCAACTGAGCCAAATGAGTCAATCGGTCAAACCTTGGCTCTGGAGACGTATCTAGCAATTGTGTCAACGTAAGAGCTGCCAGTCGATTCGCTTCATATGTAGGTTTGTCAGGCGCTTGCATAAAAGATCTCTACAAATTATTACGTATTTATAGTTTTTAAGTGTTGCTCGAAAATAGCCTCTAGTTGATTACCCAAATTGGCGACGTCAAAAGGCTTTTCAATCACCGCGATGGCACCAGCATCGAGATATTGCTGTTTCTCCGCGCTCTGCACACGAGCGGTCATAAACACCACGGGTATCGACTGGCAACTGTCTTTTTTCCGAATCTCTGATAACGTTTGCAACCCGTCCATACCCGGCATCATGGCATCCAGCAAAATTAAGTCCGGCTGCAGCCCAACGACTGCATCGCACGCCTCTTGTCCGCTACTGTAAGAGAAAAGGGTATAGCCGAACAAATCCACCAATGACATTTCAACAATGACCCTAATCGATTGATCGTCTTCTACATGTAAAATGCTATTTAATTGCATGTGATCTCCAAGAACAGCGGGGCTAGAAAATAGCTGTTACTAATAATGATAAAACTGGACTTTTATTGAAAATAAGCGTCTCAGCTAGTGTGGACTTACAAGCGCTTTTTCACCATAGAGTAACTTCCCTTTGATCTGCTTGCTTTCTCATAGTTCAAACGCCCTAATTCATTTATTCCACATAAACTAGGAGCAAGACAAAATAAGAATCAATAATTATAATCTATTATTTTTTATCGATTGGCATTATCACGGTTACTTAAATGCACAAATCATGACAAACACAAACTTATTATTTACTAAAAGATACCTTAAGGTATTTATTGACCATTATCATTTATCAACCACAATCATCTATAACAGTGCTACTTAGGAGTGTCTCGATGGACGTTTTGAGTCGAAACAATGTGCAAATCTCAGGAATACCGAGCAAGCCTGTGATTCTCTATGCCCACGGTTTTGGTTGCAGCCAAGCCATGTGGGACAGTACTCTTCCCGCTTTCAATGACAAAGCACGCCAAATTGCTTTTGATTTTGTAGGCAGCGGTCAATCTGATGTAAATGCATACCGCTTTGAACGTTATAAAACATTAGAAGGCTATGCTGAAGACATTATTGAAATCTGTGACACACTGAACCTTGAATCGGATGTCATTTTCATAGGCCATTCAGTCAGTTGCAGTATTGGCACTCTCGCCGCCAATGCTAGACCTAATCTGTTTAAAAAAATGATTTTTCTGGGGCCTTCCCCTTGCTTTTTGAACATGCCACCAGATTACATAGGCGGTTTTGAGAAAGCAGACTTAGAAGGTTTATTGGAATTAATGGATCAAAACTACCTTGGCTGGGCAAGTTACCTTGGTCCGGTGGTTGCCGGAGCGGATGCCGATCCGAAAATATCGGGGCAGTTGTCCGACAGCTTTTGTTCGACTGATCCTGTTATTACTCGGCATTTCGCCAAAGCCACTTTCTTTTCAGATAACCGAGAAGATTTTGCCAAGCTTGAAGTACCTAGCCTCATATTACAGCACAAGGAAGACGCGCTTGCGTCTATTGATGTGGGCAAGTATCTGCATCAACAGATAAAACACAGCACCCTGAAAGTGCTTGACGTAGCAGGCCACGCAGCTCATATGAGTCATCCGCATTTAGTCATTAATGCAATTGAAGAGTATCTTGGTTCGGATTTAAGTCGATGACGCCACCGTCAGAACTTAATGCACTTCCCTGCCCTCTGATTATCACGGATCAGGAGGGCAGAATCGTGTTCATTAACGACTGTGCTATAACGTCTTTTGAGCTAACAAAACCACACAACCTAGAACGTATTGAGCAGTTACTCCCCGCACCAGCTAAGGTTTTTATGCAAACCCACCTCTGGCCAATGCTTAGAGCTAATCGCGCGATCAATGAAATTTATTTAAAAATCAATCTGGCTAGCGGAATCACTATACCCGTATTATTGAATGCCGAAGCAGGTCAATTTAATGAGAAGCCCTGCTATCGGTGGGTTATTATGCCCGCGGCAGAGCGAGCCAGCTTCGAACAAGAATTACTGAAAGCACGCCAGCAATTACAAGAATACGCTCAAGAAGCAGATTCCAACCGCCATCTTTTGCAAACAGTGCTCGATGGTGCAGAAGACATTGCTATTTTGGCCATCTCAAAACTGGGTAAAGTACGTTTTGGCAATAAAGGTGCTGAAACGTTACTAGAACGGCAGACAGACAACTTAATTAACCATGCGATCGATAGTTTGTTTCATACCCTCGACCCCTGCCCACAACTAGAAGCATTTTACAAAACAATGAGCCTTGGTTCCTTAGCATCGAAGACAACCGCTGAAGACACTCCAAGTCCATATGTGTTCGAAACGAATATTCATCGAAAAAACAACACCTTCATCGATGTCCAAATCCAAATACGATGCCTTGACAGTCAGCTCGTGTCTGATGACATACATTATATTATGCTCATCACAAATATCAGCGAACGAAAACAGTATGAGACCTTACAAAACAACTTTATTGCCACCATCAGCCATGAGCTAAGAACGCCTCTCACCTCTATTTTAGGCAGTTTAAACCTACTCAATTCTGGTAAACTGGTGGACCTACCTAGCCCCGCAAAAAAACTCATACACATTACGGAAGAAAACACCCATCGCCTGAAACATCTTATCAGCGATATTATGGATTTCTCCAAATTGAAAACCACTAAAATGTCCATCAATATGGACTATCACCCTCTTTCTACTTTATTAGAAACCGCTGTAGAAGAGCATCGTTTTTATCGTATTGAAAAAAACATCTGCATCATCGCTGATACGCCCCCTGCTACCTTGGTATACTTGGATCCACAACGTTTCTTACAGATCATGTCGAACTTATTATCCAATGCCATTAAGTTTTCACCGAACCAAAGCACCATTACCTTAACCTCCGAAATTCTAGAAAGCAGCGTCTCTATAACCGTAACCGATCAAGGACCTGGGGTAAGCGCAGAGTTTCTTCCTATGTTGTTCACACCTTTTCGCCAGCAAGACGAGGTCACCAATAGACAATTTGAGGGATCAGGATTGGGGCTGGCTATCAGTAAGGGCCTAGCTGAAGCCATGGGAGGAAACATCACCTACGAGACAGCCGCAAACAGTGGAGCCGCCTTTACGTTGCACGTCCAACGAAACGCTGAATGATCAAATTGGTGATATGGTAATACGCCTTGACTCTAAGGTTTTCATTGCTGTGCAAGCTGGACAAGTCCATCTTATTTCAAACAAGGAATGGGGCTTATCAGTAGCGTTACTCTTTTTAAAAGGACTTCATGTAAACTTCACCTTACGCAAACGATAATCCGCAGTGGGTAGTTCTTTTTCGCTATTGGCGTTTCAACATAAGGATGCACTATGTATTTATTGCTGGTCGAGGATGATTTAGGCCTAGGCAATGTCTTGCTCAAGATTTTAAGTCGCACTTATCGGGTAGACTGGGTTCGCAATTTAGCGTCTGCTAAAAGTCACTTTCAAGCGGCACAATACGATTTAATCTTGCTTGATCTTGGGTTACCTGATGGTGATGGCATCGACTGGCTATTGCAATTACGTCGAGAAAGCGCTGATCAGCCTATTCTCATTTTATCAGCGCGAGACGGATTAGACGATCGAGTACAGGGCTTAGATACCGGAGCGGATGATTACTTAGTAAAGCCGTTTGAACCAGAAGAGTTGCAAGCGCGCATACGCGTGTTACTACGACGACACTAGGGCCGCCAACAGGAAATCTGTGAGCATGGCGACTTAAGCTATGATCAAAAATTAGATCAATTTCATCTCAATGGCGACGCTCTAAATCTGCCACAAAAAGAAGCACAATTACTGCTTATGCTTTTGCAATCGGCGGGTAATAAAGTGCATCGCAAGCGCCTTCTACAACGTATCTATGGCCTCGGTAATGATTCCGAATCCAATACGCTAGACGTTCATATTTACGCTTTACGAAAAATCATTGGCAAAGAACGCATTGAAACCGTGCGCGGTTTTGGTTATCGCTTGGTGAAACGATGAAATCAGCCAAAAAGAGCTTCAGCATTAAATCCATCGCATGGATTTTAGGTGCGTCCATGATCATCTCCAGTTTGATGGGGGTTTTCATTACCTACTTAGCGGCCGATGAAGAATTCAACGAAGTCTTGGAAGACGATTTGCAACAAAACGCAGACTTATTAAATGCCATGCTGGTGGCAACGGACGCCACACCAGAAGAGCTCACTGTATTTCTAAAAGAACACATTCGTAACGATGATGAAGACACAATATGGGTGACGGTTTATGACCTTGAGCAAGGCTGGCAAGTCTCTAACTTAGATCACACACGTCCTCTTGTAGAGCGAGGCTCCGATTTTATCAAAGCGGATTTTGAGGATTACGGCTGGCACGGTTATCAACATGACGAAGACGGGTTGGTCGTACAAATGTTTCGCCGTGATGACTTAACCGACGACATCATTGGTGATATCGCAGAAGACATTACCGCCCCAACGCTGATCGGCTCTGCATTGAGCGTATTCATTTTGATCTGACTTGTACGACTGATTGTGCGCCCCCTAACCGCTTTATCTAAAGAGCTTGATCGTCGTAGCAGTGATGATCTGTCCCCATTGCGCTGCGACACCCGTAATCAAGAAATCCAAATGCTGACCAATAAACTGAATCGTTTAATGTCAGAAGTCGATGAGGTGCTGACACGGGAGCGTCAATTTGCCAATGACGTGGCCCATGAGCTCCGTACACCATTAACGACCATTAAACTCGAACTGTCTTGCCCTGACCCAGACACACAAGCAATTAAGTCCGAAACCGAACGCGTTAACCGCATTGTAGAACAACTGCTAACCTTAGCGCGCTTAGAGCAGCAACATTGGAAAAAGCGCTTTGAAACCGTGATACTTGATGCACGTATGCAGGGTATTTTAGACAAATATCAAGATCGCTTTGCAGACCAACACATCGAGTTAATGACTGATATTACTCCCTGCTCAGTCCAAGGCGATGCCACCCTATTGCAGGTACTGATCGAAAACGTGCTGAGCAATATATTGCGCCACAGTAACGACTGCAAGACCGTTCAAGTAACACTCAGTCAACAGCAACTGGTCATACAAGATAACGGGCAAGACGCGCCAGAAAACTTACTCAACACAATCGATACTTCATCGCGCCGCCTCGACAGTAAAGGCGAAGGTCTAGGCCTAGGCTTAACCATCTGTCAGCGTATTGCAGCGATCCATCAGGCTTCGTTGCACTTTGAAAATGCCCAACCTGGGCTAAGCGTATGCCTTACCTTCTCTCACTCAATGACCACTTCAGGTTAACTTCATCTAAGACCAGTAATCTCTTCATTAACAACGACCCAAAAGGAGATGAACAATGAAGAGATTACTACTGACTACCGCCCTACTTGCCGCTAGCACTGTGACGATCGCAGCTAATGACATGCACGTATCTGACGCCTTAGACGCGCGCGACAACACTCAAGCCACTCTTACCGGCACACTGGGTAAATCTCTTGGTCATGAACGCTACGAATTTAGCGATGACAGCGGTCAAATGACGGTAGAAATTGATGATGATATTACCCGTCACATCACCTTGAAAAGCGGACAAGATGTAACGCTTTACGGCGAGATTGACCGCGAACACGACACCAATGAATTTGAAGTCGATTACCTAACCGTTAACTAATCGTCCCACGACTACAAGGAGTTCATAATGTCTGATCAATACCGCTTTAACATTCAAAAAAACCAGGTCGTCGGCATTCTAGAATGGGACGATGGCCGCTGGCAGCAAGAACATATCGATGCGGACGAGCGTTACTATGTTGAAAACAACATCGTCTACAAAGAAGAGCGAGACGATGGTGGCTTAGAAGTAACCGCATTTACCGATGATGACAACGACGGCATCTTTGTAGAAGGTCAAACGACCTACAGTCAAAGTACAACGGGCCAAGATTACTATACGTTCGACGTACAAGATAATGTCGTCATCGGAAAAACCGAATACGAAGCAGATGGCGATGTAGAGGACGAATCGATCTTTAATCACAGTTTTGAGATCAACAACAACCTCATCACAGAGTTTGAGCCTGAGCGTTCAGTTTTCGAAAAGACGGTCTACCAAGATATAAACAACGACGGTCAATACCACAAACTCTCCGAAGAATTTGTCCGCGATAACCATGACAGCGATCGCCAATCGACAGACCCTTTTGAGCCATTAAACACTGAGGATCAACAAGAAACCGTGCTGATTTTAAACACCCATCAGCAAGACAACGTTAGCTTTAATGTGGGCGATGATCTGAAAATCTTTAATTTCAACGCCACTGAAGGTGATCAGATTAACCTTTCGCAAGAATTTGGCATCAGCAACGCAGAGGAATTCGTGCAGCGTATAGAAGACATCGAACACGATGGTCACACCCTAGAAGTCGACCTAGGTCAATTAGGCGAAATCGAAATCGTCGGCATCACCAGCGAAGACATAACTTGGGATATCGTTAACTTTAGCAGTTAATGGCTATATTGAGCCTTACTGATCATGAAGAAGCCAGTTCGTGACGGAACTGGCTTCTTCGATTGGCTAAACTATTAATAAGTGACACATCACGCTTTCACGTAAGTGATTTTTAAACTTTTTTGCTTCAATCACTTAAGACTCTTTAGCATCATGTTTGCGCTCTTGCCAAGGCCAACGTCCCGTCAGCTCAAGATCCAGTGTGAAGCTCAAGAAAGTACGTATCAACACCACTAAGGCCAATACACCAACGGACTCAAAAGTCAGCTCAACCGCCACGGTATGAATAATATCTGCTGCTACAAGAAACTCTAACCCAAGCAAAATACCGTAACCCAACGTACGACGAACTTTTTTAAACACATCTTCTCTTGGTAGACCTTTGATAAGAAGCATCACGCCTTTAATCAAAGATACCGCCGCAAATAGAATGATAATACTTAACCCGAGAAATTCGATTCCCGCTGCACACCACTCAGCGATGGGCCTGATAAACTCGCTCATAGAAATCCTCACTTTAATTGTATTAACATTTAATAAGCAAAATTCTGACTTTCTTTACATCTCCAAAAAGACTAATGCATTTACAAACGAGAACCAATAAAGCGGCTTTACAATCCTCAAAGTGTGCTCATAGCGCTTTTTTTACTGCTTATTTGATATCTTGGAACATAGCAACCCAAAGGCTAGCTTGTTTTCGACTGCGTTCTTCATAATCGTCAATAGCCGTTTGTAGATCAGGCTCGTTATTATGTTCATCGACATTACCTAATCGAGCTAAAGCCATGGTATACCATGCCGTCATTCCTCCCTCAGGAGGCGACTCGAATCGAGGAAACTCTGGAATAGTGTTTATACCGTGTAACCAATCTGTTGGTAATTCTGGTTTCAGGATTAATACTCTCCCTAATCCTATAAAATCTACCATCTTTGAAGACATCACATTTAGAGCTTGTGTACACTCCTTAAAGCCTCCCGTTAGCGCTAAAGGTTTATTCGTTATACTTCTTGCCCTCATTGCAAAATCAATATAATAAGCACCACTAGACGCCCTATCAGAACTTGCTTTTGCTCCGGGAAAATAAGAGCCACCACTTATCTCGATCAAATCAACCGTTGTATGATTAAGAACCTGAACAACACCTAAGGCCTCTTCCTGAGTTAGTCCGCCCTCTAATTGATCAGAAGAATTCATCTTGATAGAAATGGGAAAAGCACCTCCAACCATTGCTCGAACTTTACTGATAATTTCTACAACAATCTTACTGCGAGCTTCGACAGAACCACCGTATTTATCTGCTCGACGATTAAAAAGCGGAGACAAAAATTGGCTAAGCAAAAAACCATGATCTGCATGAATTTGCACACCAGTAAAGCCTGCCTTTTTGGCGATTTTTGCTGCACTGGCGTACTGATCAGGTAAGCAAGATACTTCTTCTTCGGACATGCCCAAGCATTCAAACTCTCCGATTTTAAGTGTCGAAGGACCTTTCAATTGGCGTATAGGCTGGTAAGCAAGCGCCCCAGCGTGACCTAATTGAGCCCAAATATGAGCGCCATTTATTGAGGCTCGACTGGTTAACGCCTGTAGCGATTCATAATTTGAATGATCACCTAAAACAATGTTCCCTGGTGATTCTGGATAATTTGGATCCACTTGCACCTCTCCAACGATCGACAACCCCACGCCACCTTCCGCCCAACGCTGATAGAGGCGAATTTGGCATTCAGTTGGATTGCCTTCGCCATCAGCAAGTCCATCGGACATTGCAGATTTAAGAAGACGGTTTTTTATGGTTGCGCCACAAGGCAAATCAAATGAGCAGTCCAATAAAACATTGCTTTCTAAAGTTTGAATCATATCGGCCTCTTGAACTCGTCGTGTTTAGATACTGTATTAATTCTTAGCACTAGAGACATTATGGCCACATACTACTAAACTAAAAACAGACCAATCCTATAAACACTATTAAATATTTGTTAACAATGAACCTATCTGATCTACAGTTATTTATTCGAATAGTTGAAACTGGCAGCCTGACAGAAACAGCTAATCAGTTAAATATCACGACTGCTGGTGTCAGTTCAGCGCTTAAAAGATTGGAAAAAAATTTAGAGGTACAACTGTTTATTAGAAGCACTAGGCAACTTAGAATTACTCCTCAAGGGGAACAGTTTTTGTTTCACTGCCGTCAAGCCTTAAATAGCCTAGAACAGGGCCGCCTTTCAGCACATCAAACACAGGGTAACGTAACCGGTAAACTCAGACTGTCTGTGTCATCGGATTTAGGTCGTAACACCCTATTACCGTGGATAGACGAGCTATTAGAAGAGCATCCGTTATTGTCGATTGATTTAACCGTCGGTGATTCAGTTTCTGATTTTTTTCTTGAGCAAGTTGATATTGCCCTGCGTTATGGGAAACCTGAAGACTCATCCATGGTGTCGTTTAAAATCGCAACGGTAAAACGAATCACCTGCGCCGCGCCTGATTACATATTGGAGCATGGTGAGCCTATTACGCCAGAGCAACTCACCACTCATAAGTGTTTATTATATCGTCGAGCAGGCCGTTTTTTTGATCAATGGCATTACTCAAATCTTACGAATACCTACAAAATTAAGGTCGAAAGCAATCGCGTCAGTAATGACACAGATATTGTCAAACGATGGGCCGTTGCAGGAAAAGGCATTGCATACCGTTCTTATATAGATATCTACTCAGAACTAAAAAACGGACAACTTGTTCAACTGCTGCCTAACTATGAATCACCAACAGTAGAATTGCATTTGATCTGTCCTAGTAGAGAACAAATTACCCCTGCCGTTATTGCCCTCAGGGAGCTACTAAGAAGCAAGCTATCGGCAAACGTATTCGCACCGTGATAGACGCTAGAAGAAATAGGTTTGAGAGCATAAAAACAGTTCAGGCAAGAATTTGGGGATGATCCTCAGGTATTAGAAGCCGCCTGAAAGTCAGTAATAATACTAATTAAATCTGGCCCCCGATTGATTTTAACAGTCGTTTTTGGCGGTCAATGACGCTAAAATCAATAAACCATAGATAAAGGACTAGACGACAACGTGATAAATAAGATCCTGAGTAAATGTTTTAATATTGATTCGTCTGATGAACAACATCGATATCTGACGATCTTACTTACTTCTATTATTTTTGTCAGTGCTGGGATTATTGGTTTTTTAATCTATAACATTAAAACTGGCCGCTACCCAGTTTTAATCGCTGCTGAAGCCATCAGCGCCGTTCTTTGCCTATTGAGTCTTTATCTACTATTAGTAAAAAAACAAATTAACACAGCTGCGTTCCTACTGCTTTTAGTTGTCATGGCAATTTGTTTTCTGGTAATGCTCCAAGTCGGTAATAAGTCAAGTTCATTAGCTTTGGCGCTCCTAAGCCCTGTGCTTAGCGTGTTTTTATTAGGTTTTTGGCGTGGCGGTATATTCAGTCTGTTGTATTTTGCTGCTTTTTCTTGGTTGTGTATTCATCACATTGGGATATGGAAACCCGCTCCCTTCCACTTTGTCAGCTATATACAGCTCTCTATGATTTACATCCTGCTGTTTGTGTTCGCTTGTTTCTACGAATCCAGTCGCATCAGATCACATCAATTATTGAAAGCATCAAACAAGAAGCTAAAGACACTTGCCTCAACTGATGGCTTAACAGAACTTAAGAACAGGCGCTTCTTGGAAGATATGCTGCGTAGCACCCAAGAATCAGCGCATTTCGCCATGTTAGATGTTGATAACTTTAAAAGCATCAATGACAACTACGGACATGAAGTTGGTGATACCGTTTTACAAAAAATCGCTTTCATATTGAAAGAGACAGTTGGTCATGATGGTACAGTAGCTCGCTGGGGCGGTGAAGAGTTTGCCATACTCTTTAACTACGAAGATGAGAAGAAAGCAAAGTTTCAAATAGATACTGTTCAACAAATTATTGCAGAATATGACTTTGAAATAGGCCGGAACGTCACTGTTAGCATCGGTGTAGGCAGCTTCTTCCCTAAAGATCATAAAACCTCACTCATCAATATTGATAAAGCTATGTATGTTGCCAAATCCTCTGGGAAAAACTGCATTCAATTTGTTCTTGAATAAAGGCAAGCAAAGAACAACAACAGTCCTGAGATCACCGATAGCTCAATAACCCTTACTCCACAAATAAAGAACCACTTCGCCATTTCAGATACGTGGCTCTACAACCTTGTTATTTTTTATTCGCTTATTTTAGTAATCAGATCATTACTAAGGCCGGTTTGAGCTACTTAAGTTATGGTTCAACAAAAACTTCTCCACAATACTTTTAAGGCCTAACAACATCTTTGCTAACTATTGAGACCCTACTCCATCTTTCGCTTAGACGTTGCTACTATTAGTGATTAGTGATTAGTGATTAGTGATTAGTGATTAGTGATTAGTGATTAGAACTTTATTATTTCAGATCTAGTTGGAATAGAGTTTCTAACAGGCTTCCAAACACCATCTCTCCAAACCTCATAGCTTTCAAAGCAACACGGAAGACCTTTAGAAGATTTTAGGTCAACGCGATCCATCAGCTGCACATGTAAGTGTGGAGCTGATGAGTTACCTGAATGACCAAGCTCGCCAATTAACTCACCAGCAACAACCATATCACCTACTTTTGGTTTGATTGAGCCTGTTTTTGCATGAGCAATAAATACACAGCAGTTTTTTCCTTCAATTATTAAATAGTTCCCGCCAAGCTTATGGATCTGTCCTCTCTTATATGAAAAGAAAAGCTCATTGTAGAAAGCAAAACCAATATCACTAAGAATATGTAAACGATTTCGTTCTTTAACAGAATTGAATACATCACACACTAAACCATCAATTGGTGAGTAAATAGGTTGTCCCCAACCAAAGGTATCTGAAAGTTTCACCCTAGCGAGGAAGTACTCCGAAAGAGATTTATTGTGCCATGTTAGTAAGTCGTTCTTATTTTTCCTAACTTGGATAAAATCATAGGCGTAAGTCATGCCCCATTCGTGTGTGCCATGACTTGGAACTCTATCACCTGGTGAAGTAGTCGCCACATACTCACCCTGCAAAGGGGCTTTAATTACTATTGGATCCACATATCAATCCTCGAGCTACTCCTTAAAAAGAGGCGTGTTGTTTGCACACCCTTCTTGCTTGACTTGTTACGTTTTGGACCATACAGCAAGCTAAGGCCAAACATGAATAATACTATTGCCAGAAACCCATAGTATTACGCCCAAGAAATGATGCTACCCGTAGGGTGCAGCAATGCAAAAGAAATTAAGGCTACATATTACCCAATCTGAGTATTCAATAACAAATGACATCGACTTTCGGACGATTAATAATGCGACCTTGTGGGCTGGCCCGCCTTTGAAACTAAAATACCCAGTACTAGTAACCGCGCATAGAGCACTTACCATCTCTGTGATCTAATTTATTAATTCTCAGTACATTCAACACTCTGATTGACTTGTGAACGCTACCCCATCTTCACCCGTACTCAAAATGGAACGCCTAGTTGCGCGCTTTAACTTCAATCCTAGCTCCGAGCAACAGCTACTGCACAAACCATCAAAATGATTGTGACTGGAGACCACAAGATTCTTTCCTTTTTACTCGGTGTAATGGTGTTTAAAATCGCACTTAGTACACACAAAGTAACAACAAACCAAATAGCCGATTTTGAGAACACAAAGTAATTTTCTAAAACTAAACCTGCGCGTGTTAACACTACAATCGCTGCAAATCCCATTAGCAGCATTTGTACTATCGCACTAACTCGAAGTATTGGCGAAAAACGGCCAGGGAACTTACCACCCATTGCCATTTCTCCCCAAGGTGCACCTAGTGCTAGCGCTAATTGAAACAGCATGACAATTGCAGTAAAAAAACCAAAAACGTATGCAGCTGTGTTTGTATCAAGCATTCTTTTCCCTAAATTTCATTTACGCATAAAACTTAAATCAATGGCCCGACGTTAGCAGGATCAGACTGCATTTTCATGTTACTCGGTAATTGGCTATGTTTCATAGTGTAAGTGCAGTAACTTGTTCATAGTATTTAGTATTAGTTTAGAAGACATTCTTAAGCTAGTAACGATTTTTACAGCACGTGTTTAATTATAAGAAAACTCCGATACCAAAAAATCAAAGACTCGTCTGATTCGACGGCTAGTTCGCAATTCATTATGGGTCACTAGCCATAGATCCATGGTAATTAGAGGAAGTTCCGAGATAACAACACGTTCTACCAACGGCTCGTTATCTCCAATTTCTTCTACTGTGGCAGTAATAGCCATACCTTGTTTGACTAATTCCCACTGAACAATATGGCTATTTGATATAATGGGGAAGTTCTGTTTGGTCAGATTAAAGCCTTGTGAATTGAGCAAAGTCATCAGGCGGCCTGATTTCTCACTATCAATAAAGTTCGCCTTGTTCAACTCAGCGATCGACGGAGGGCTTTCCAGTTTCTGTAGATAGCTTTTTGCTGCGTAGAGGTGACCTTGAACACTGCACAATTTGTTTGCAATCAACCCTGGCTGCGTCGGACGAACACTTCGGATCGCAATATCAGCCTCTCTTCGACTGAGATCACGTTGCTCATTAGTTGAATATATTTCGATTTCAATGCCAGGCTCCTGCTCCCGTAACGACTTTATCATGGGCGGCAGCATAAACGTGGAAAGGAGTTCGGACGCAGTAATGCTAACGTCACCCTTTAGCACATCTGATTTACCCGAAGCAGATAAAGAAAATTGGTTAGCGGCATCACCCATCAGTCGTACATGTTCCAACAATTTGATGCCATTAGGAGTTAACTCCAGGCCTCGACCTCGTCGGATAAATAGATCAAATCCAATTTCACTCTCCAGCGCCGCTACTTGTCGCCCCAAAGTAGGTTGCGTCATTCCCAATGATCGAGCTGCTGCAACTAAAGAGCCTTCTTCCGCCGTCACCAAAAAAGCCCTGGCACGATTCCAATCGAATGTTATTGATTTCCAATCCATACAAATATGCATATCTGAAGCCAAAAATTGATTGTATTGCTTTCATTTACACATTGGTAGGCTTATCAACGTTAAATCACGTTAACAGGATTGGTAGAGATGAAATTACCCACTATTGCGCTTCTAGTAGCAACGCTTTCGCTGAGCGCGTGTGCGAGTCTGATGCAAACGGCTTCTATTTCCGAAGCATACAAGCACTATGATCTTCAAAAATACGAACGTACGCTGGCGCTAATCTCCCAAGCAGAAAACGCAAAGGAAATGTCGACTGAAACAAAAGCCGAATTGACTTACTTAAAAGCAAATACATATGAGAGGCTAGGTAAGAGCGAAATAGCTTACACCTATTACGAATACTTAGCACAAGAGCACAGCAATTCGCAATACGGCTACCTCGCTGCTCTGCAATTGAATGCACGTTAATCACTCAACCTTGAGTTAACTTTTACCAGAGATTCTACATTGAAAGACATCATCGTTTGGGCAATACATGCCCCTGCAGGAACGCTTGCATTAATAACATCAGTCGTTGCCATGTGCGCAAAGAAAGGCAGTGTGCTTCACAAGAAAGCAGGTACCTATTTTATCGCATCCATGATGGTCATGTTGGTTTCAGGTATTACAACCGGTTACCTCAAAAGCTCAATTGATGACATGGTATTAGGCACAATAGTGTTATATACCTTGTTTACCGCTTGGTTAACCGTACACCATAAAAAAAATGAAACTGGTGTCCTAGAAGTAATTGCCTTGGTATGGGTTGTCGGTTTCGCCATTACTGCATTTTCTATCAGTATGGGTGGGCTCGAGGCAGATGTGTCGCCCCTAGCCTATCTAATCTGGGGTTGTTTCGCGATTTTCTGCGCACTAGGGGACATCCGTAACCTTTATCAGTGTGGGTTTTCTGGCACTCAACGCATTATCCGTCATGTCTGGCGCATTGGTTTTTCAATCCTTTGGGCAGCATTAGCATTCACCGACAAAATCGTAAAAATGATGGGCGCTAACCTTAAGAGCATGCAAGAAGAGCAACTACTATTCATTGTGGCGATACCAACTACGCTCATACTTATCACTATCTTATATTGGGTAACCCAAATCCTGTTTTTCTCCCGAGAGAAATTCGCGCGTTACGGAGAGCAAACTGGATAAATGACAATGCCTAAATTGTCCAAAAAAAACGTCAAGTGTAATTAGAATCTGGGCGTTTTCTACTAACTTGCTGGAGTTTTCTGAATGTCAAATAACGCCTGCCCGACAAGCAGCTTGTAGTGAACTTTTTTGTGTGATGCTAACGCACAGCGACAACACAAATATACGTAGCGAAAAGTTGTCATAATCATACTAATTTTCACCTGATTCCGATTGATTATTGATCTGCATTATCGTCAGCATGTCAAAATTCGGCTTTGAGGCATGATCGGGGATGGCAGTAGGTCGGCATAGCTAGGCAGCGCAGAAAAAGCTTGATCTGTGCGTTGTCAACGGTGCCCAAATCGAAGATCTACAACCTTTCCTAGTTTTCCGGAAACACCAACTAGATTGCAACAATCCTCGGCAATTCGTCGCGAAGAAAATTTGCAAAATGTGATACCGTCGGCGGGACGCCTTGGCGAGAAGGCATCAGCAGGCTGATATCTGCGTTTCCTGCTGTCCAGTCTGGCAGAACACGTACTAGGCGCTTGGCACGCAGTTCGTCCCGGCAGGTGTAAAGCGGTAAAGCCACAATACCCAGACCCGCCGACGCCGCATGCTTGAGCGTCACCATATCATCACTGCACAGAAGCGGCTGATAAGGTTTCGAAAAGGTAGAGCCATCAGAAGTACGCAGAACCCAATGACCCGTATCCTGCTTCCAGCCAAGTTTTAGTCCAGCGTGACCTTCAAGATCTTCTGGATTCATAGGTATGCCAGCCTGCTCGAGATACGACTGTGAGGCAAGTAGCCCCCAGGTTACGGTGGCCAGTCGGCGTTGTATTAGCGTAGAGTCTGGCAAGGGCGCAGCGTGCGCGCGAATCGCGATATCCACACCAGTGTCAATTATATCTATCGCCTGGTTGGTAACCTGCTGAATGATCTCCACACGAGGATACGATTTCAGAAAACGGGCGACCAAAGGGCTTAGTGCAAATTGCGCCATGCCCACAGAACAGGTCATGCGGACTTTGCCGGTCAGTATGTTGGAGCTTTCTTGAATGGCGGTATTTGCCGCCTCGATCTCATCGACCGCTTTGCGCGCGTGCTGATAAATGGCTTCACCCATCTCGGTCACTTTGAACTGGCGCGATGTGCGCTGAATGAGCCGGACACCCAACTGGTCCTCAAGCTGGCTGACATGGCGGCTGAGGCGGGACTTGGGGATGTTAAGTGCTCTCCCCGCTGGTGCAAAACCCTTTTTCTCGACCACCTTTACGAAATAGAAATAGCCGTTCATATCCATCACTCCCTCCCTCAATAGCCGAAACACTACTCGCCGGTTACGGACTTATTGGCCCATATCGTTCCAATTATAGGATGATAAGTTCGAATATTGCCACTTTTTGCGCTCGTCGTTCCAAAGTATGCTTGCCTTCAACGAGTTAAGAGACTAACCAGACAGCCATTGGGAGATGAACATGAAACTGCAAGCCACTTACAACAATGATCATAAGAGCCTTCAGTTAAGCCAGCCAGCCAGAGGCAAGCCCCTGAACATTGGCGAGGGCTTTGAGGCGCTGAGCTTCAAGCACGACCAATTCAGCGGCCTGATGGACCCGTTGGTCATGCTCGACCATTACACCATGAGCCGCCCTACCTTTGGCGCTCACCCGCATGCGGGTATGTCGGCCCTGTCCATACTGTTTGAGGACAGCGAAGGGGTATTCAACAATCGCGATTCGCTGGGCAATAACATTGGACTGCTGCCTGGCGACGCCTACTGGCTCAAGGCCGGAAGCGGCGCCGTCCACGATGAAAAGCCCACCGAAGGGTCGCGCACTCACGGACTACAGATCTTCGTGAATTTACCGCAGCGCCACAAACAAGATGCACCCACCTCGAGACATGTGCCCTCTAGTGCGATGCCGGTAATCACAGGCGAGGGTTTCAGGGTTCGAGTCGTGCTGGGGGAGAGCAATGGCACGCAAGGGCCGCAATCGCCGGCACTGCCGCTGACTGCACTGGACGCCTTTCTGGATGCCGGCAGCGAATACGCCCACGACGTTGACGCCCATCAGTCACTGCTGGTCTATGCCGCGAGTGGCCATCTCACCGTCCGCCTGGGCGATCAGGACATCCACTTGCCTGAACAACACGCCATTGCCATGCAGCCTGGCGCGAGCACTCAAACCTTGCACTTGGCCAGCGCGAAAGGAGCTCACTTTGTGGCTCTGCAAAGTGCGCCAGTTCATGAGCAGTTCGTCCAGAAAGGGCCGTTCGTGATGAGCACTATGGCCGACATTCAAAAGGTAACCGCTGCATATGAGGCTGGCCAGTTCGGGCCCATAGCCGAATAGCAGCGTTTGCCACATCCGCACTAAGCTGTAGGCGGATAACGCCGTATCGAAATTGTATCTATCCAAACCAATGATTGAGAAGCAAAAGCGCCATGCCTTAGAAGTCCGCTTAAACGCCTTGTTACGTAACGATTAAAACATCGAATTGTTGTTGGCTGATTCTTTTGGGACCGCTTGAATTGAATCCCAATGTTCGACTATTTTTCCGTTTGAATCAAAACGGAAAAAGTCCATCGTTACGTACTCTTCACCGGCTGGCCATGTTTGCCTTGTATGCAAAGCAACCTGATCACCTTCAGCAATAACTCTCAAAAACTCTATATCCTTTTTTGGATAGTCCCGAGACATTTCTTCAAAGTAATCAATAAAGCCCTGCTTACCATCAGCAACAACTGGATTGTGCTGGATGTAATCATCACCAACATACAACTCTACTGCTTTAGCTGGCTCACCCATGTAAGCAGTTCTATAAAAAGCGATTGCATTCTCTTTGTTGTGTTTATGTTTATTCATCATAGCAACCTCATGAAAGATAGTTTTAGACTAACAGTATGAGATATCGAGGTTTTTCACCAGCAATGGATTAATACTTGTCATATAACACCGCATTAAACTGTGACGCATAAGTCCCATACTTCGAGCGAAGCAAAACCGTTAAGCGTTAGGAATCATCCTTAAATGCTTTGTTACGAGCACCCTTGAAACACACACTGAACCTTCTTGCCATTAAATCCGATGCTTTCGTAAAACTTGTGCGCATCATGCCTCTTTTCGTTACAACGTACTCTGAATTTACCTAAATTTTCATCTTGAGCATATTGGACTAAAGCTCGACCAATACCCTGACCACGATTTTCAGGAGAAACAACTAAACCACCAATTTCAAAAAAGTTGTCAGACGCTAGACGTCTAGCATAGAAAAGATGTAGCCAACCAATAATTTGACCTTGCCACTCCGCTACAAATACTTGGTCTTGAGCGGAATTGAGCAATTCTTGAAGTTTTGTAACGGATTCAGTGGAGGATAACCGAGAATAGCCAAGGTGTTTAGAAACTTTATTGATACCGTTGGCATCGGATTCTGAAGCAGATCTGATGATGTATTCCACTCGAAATTTCCTCCTAATTCATAACACCCACCTAAGAGGCTGGCAACGCATTACCACTAAACTCAAACGCAACCACCGCGGTTAATTGGAACTCGAAACGCCGCGCGTTGACAGCTCCTATTGATGACTTTGTTAGCCCGAAGTTAATGTTGTCGTAGAAATAAGCTCAATATTAGGATGCTTAGACAAAGTAAAGCTATGGTGAGCGATAATTGAAGAGGCATCTGAATGAGCTTTATCATGAGTTGTATGGGCGTCATCTACTAAAGTAACTTTATAGCCTTTGGTTGCAGCACTAAACGCCGTTCTATCTATACAGAAATCTGTTGAATAACCGCATACAAATACATGCTCAACCCCATTTTTGTCTAGATACTCGTCTAAATCGGTATTCTGGAACGAATCTGGCGTACTTTTTCGAACCTTGTAGCTGGAAGCATTAATTGTTAAGCCTGAAAACAGTTCCCAAGCATCGCTCCCTGGCACTAATACCCCTGGTATTTCGTGCTGTATAAATACAACCCCAATTTCAGACGAGCTAGCGTGACTCAGTAATTGCTCAATGTTGCTAATTACATTCTCTGATAAATATGGTGGGTTGGTTGATCCAAAAACTCCATTTTGTACATCTATGACTAAAAGTGCCGATTTCATGTTATATCTTCCTTGGTCAAACGCCGCCATATGAGGCATTGTTTATAGAGTGGAGATTTGAGGTAAAGTGGCATAGACACCCCAAATCTCTATGATGGTCTTGTTAGAACTATTGCTTCCGATAGCCACTGAACCCGACTTCTGAATATTGTTTAATTTGTTCTTGGTTACCACAGTGAACCGTCCAAGATGATAGATAATCTGGATCGATAACTGTTTCGCCAGTTGAACGTAGATTATATTCGCCCGGTTTCGCCTCAAATACATTTTCAAAATCAGGAGGAACAGTGAATTCATTTTGTAATTGATTGCGGCAACTTACAATACCATCCGCATCTGCTCGGATTACTGGTCCATAAACTTGGACCTGAGTAATCAATTCTTCATTGTCATCCAACACCGTAATACCAATCAGGAGAATCTTATCCAACAGGCTATCTATGCTTTTCATATTCTGTAATTCTAACGCTCGGGCTCAATGTAGAGCGAGCGAATCCTGTGAAGTCCATCGTTAGCTTGGAAACTATCACACTTTATTTAATTGCAGAACGGTTGCAGGTTTTGCCCTAAATGTGGGGGTTATTGAATCTGCCTCTTGCATGTGTGGCGATAAATCATGCGCCGCTAAATCTTCAGAGGACGCCCAGCGCTCTGTGATTACGAACTCAACGTCGCTACCGGCCACTTTGCTAAGTTTATACTCCATGCAGCCTTTTTCATTTAAAACTAATGGCTGAAGTTTTTTGAATAAATTAATTTGCTCCTCAGCCTTGCCAGGTTGCACTTCAATTAAAACGATTAAATTAATTTCTTTGTTTTTCATAGTTTAAGCCAAATTGTATTTCATGAACAAAACATCGAATGGTAAATGCGGGAATTCCTTCAAGCCACTTTCAACGAATCCAAGACGCAGATACCAGTTTTTCAGAACGTCGTGTTTGGCAATAATACCAATACTAATTTCTTCAACATCTTTAGATTTTGCGTAATCAAGCGTATGGGCAACCAATTTTTCACCAATGCCTTGCTTGCGGTTGTTTGGCAGTACTGAGAGTCTATTCAAATATCCAACATGAGAGTTTGGTTGCTCAAAAGCAACACAACCTACCATTTTTTCATTTTCTCTATAGAGAAAGTACTCTTCTCCTCTTTCAAAATCTGAAAAAAACCACTCTTTATCGTAGAACGATGGATGTTTGGGGTTATTTTGTCGATTGATATTGAACTTTTCAGCAACATCTCCGTTTGAGATTGCTATGATTTTTGCTATCTCTTCAGAGTCGTTAATGCTTGCAGTGATAATGTTCATTTTTTCAGACCTCCTTTTCAAGCTAACGCCGCAATCACGCTTGGGTTTGTAGTAAAGGCGCAGCCGCAACGAAAAAGACGTCGCAGTGCCTGGCCTTGTTAAACGTTGATTTCTTCAATTTCACAGTCATTTAAAAAGTGTTCTTGTAAGACTGAAAGCGCTGCAGATGAAACGACCAACTTTAAATCTTTATCGATTCCGAAATCACCAACGCCTTCTTTACCAACAACCTGCAGCCATACAAAATCCGGCAACTTTTTGTTTGGATATAACTCATTAAACGTATCGGACTTTATGATTGTGCAGTTTGCCAGCTCATAGCCATCTAGATTTGCACGGTTTAACGACTGAGCCAGATCTTCCGTAACTAAGTAGCATGGGAACGAAGTTACAATCGAGTCACCGAGCCAACTCTCAAATTCGAATACTAGACTTGTGATTTTTGGAGGGTGGCATGTTGTATCTGCTTCCGTTTCCTCACCCCAACCTCCTGCTACTTCTGGTTCTATTCTGAAATACATACCTTCCCTAGATGTTTAACGCTTCAATCAGCCGACGCGTTAGCGGTCGGCTGGATTGACTTGTTAGCAGCGACCAGCTCGATATCTGGCAAATTATTAGCAACGTCTTGAACCGTTTTATATTGTTTTAGCACTTGAATCACTATGGGTAATGGTTCTTCCCATATTTCCAGTAAATCTGCTTCGCCTTGCGTAGCTATAGGAAACGCCAACTTTTCAATTGGAGGACAGAACTCCGCTGAAACTCCTTGTTTGTTGCCCCTAGCATCTAAGCGATACCAACCAAACTGCTTGAGATAAACAGCATTTAGACCATGCAGGCAAAATGGGGGAACATCAGTAATGGTTAAGCGTTGATAGCACAACCCTGCGGGAATATTGTTTGCCCGTAGAAGTGCTGCTAGCAAGTGACTTTTTGCATAGCAATATCCCGTTCCATGATTGAGTACATCTGACGCTTTGTATGTAACGGGATTTAGCTTGTAATCCCAGCTATGTTTAATTTCATCTCGGACAAACTCAAAGCACTTTCGGGTAGTCTCCTCTGATGAAGTGGAGCCTTCAGCTAGGATTTTTGCTTGTGTCAATATAGCTGGATTTTCCCAATCTATATACTCAGTAGCTTCTAGATATTTATTCATATACTCAAATCTTTAGTACGGCTAACACCTCAAACACCGGCGCAGCTATGCTGCGTCCGAGTGCTTTGACTTGTTAGGGGCTAGAGCTAGATAGACACTGTTTGCCACTACCTGAGCCAGCGTGACAGGAACAGCATTTCCTATTTGCCTCATACATTCGCTCCATACACCAGAGATGTGGTAATCATCAGGAAATGTCTGAATTCGTGCAGCTTCACGCACTGTAAAGTATCTTATTGAGTCATCATTGTATCGAATCATGTTTTCCCCCCCAGGAACACCATGATCACCAGCCTTTAAAGTTTTAGAGGGTTCGTCAATGGCACTACCTGTATGGCCCGGATATGATTTTGCCCCATCCCTAAACTCATGATTATTAAATTCGTTTTTCTTTTTTGGTGAGGGTAAGTCTTGTATGGCTTCTCTAACAGTTAACCAAGGCTTTTCTTCGGGCTGAAAAAGGCCATATTTTTTTTGGAGCCGTGCAGAAATTTGTTCTTGTTTTTGGTTTAGTATTGGGCGATCTGTTTTAGGAATATTCAAACGCTCCCAATAATTACCAGTAACCCATTGATCCCATAACAAAGCATCTTGAGAATGGGTAGCTTTTGGAAAACTCCATTCGATATTAAGATCGTTACGAAACCCGACAATAAAAACTCGCTCTCTTTTTTGTGGTACTCCATAATCAGCAGCGTTAAGCAACCTGAATACCACATTGTACTTCAAGCCCCTATAGGTCCCTTTTGTATGAGTTTCCTCAAGTCGAGACAAATGATCCTGCCAAGATTCCATTTCTGTTTTAGTTATATTTGGATAAGTCAGCTGTAAAATAATATACTCAAAATATGTACTAAAGTTTTTTCTTAGCAGTCCTTTGACGTTTTCAAAAATAAAAGAATCTGGTCTGGATTCTCTTACAGCTCGGACAGCTTGGGGGAACATATCTCGATTGTCTGTAAAAGCTTTATGTTTACCACCCAGTGAAAATGGTTGACAAGGTGGGCCACCAGCGACAACTGACAATTTCCCTTTAAATTTTTTGAAAGAGATATTGTGTACATCATCATGTCTTATGTCCCAGTTTTTAATTTGGGCTTGACCCTCATCATGATTTTTGAGCAGTGTATCGACCGCATCACGATTAAATTCCACAAGCATTTCATGCCTAAACCCACTTTTCGCGAGACCTAGAGCTAAACCTCCCGCACCAGAGAATAGCTCAACAGAATTAAGTTCATTCTTTAACATGATAGCTGCCTATTTTTTCTTCGATCTTGTTTTCATTTGGTGGTTCGCCTTTTAAACGATCAGCCCAAAGCCTTCCAGGGTGTAGCACATCCCATTCAGATTTCGCCTGCTCATATCGGCCCTTACCAGGATCGTGGTTCCCAAAACCGTCTATATGAGAGTTCCATAGGGGATTGTACTTCCTAGTCAAAGCCGCTTCTACAGTACTGATAAGGTTAACCTCTTGCCCCTGTAAGACAACAAACCGACATGAAAAATCGCTCAATTCTAAATTCCGAGCTGAATGGATGCTTCTAGAATGCTCACTTAATCTCCGATACAAAGCTGGATCGTTTTCTTTGATACTACCTCTCCCTTGTCTCCAGCCGGGCAAGACTGCCTTGCCTACATAAATAGGTAGACTTGGGTTTTCCTCAAAGATCTTCTTATATTGAGGAAACTCTCCTTTGTAATACAGGGCGTATACCCCTCCACCACTAAATCTATCCTCTGGTGGCAGATTTTCAACCGGCGTATTGATCATAAACTCAACCGCCTCGTCGATCAGTTCAACAAAAGACGCTGACCGAAATATATGTTTTTCGAGTTTCATTTTTTTCCTTAATACTCGGAACTAACTATTGCGTGCCCCTAACGCCGCTATCAACTGCGTAGCAACCTGGCGCGTCTTTGTGCGGCACGCACAAAGCGTGACAGGTTGCGGAGTCAGATTGCATGGCCTTGTTAGCTGCTTTGTTCGTAAGCAATTCTAGTGTAGTAAGCGTTCATATTGCTAGATATGCTTTCCGCTTCGGCAGGAGTTAAATAAGTACGCGTCAAGTCAACTTCACACATAATACTAAAGACCCCATCAGAAAAAGCTTCAATCCCTTGCTGTCCTAGAAACTCTAAGTATCCATCAATTATCGCAGGGCTAAGTCTAACTCTGTTTGTTGCATGCTTAATATCTTCAAAACGGATTTGAAAACGCTGAACTTGGAGTCCTGTGCTAAAAATGTTGCTAATGATGCACTGTTTGAATGATGCAACAACGTCTTGAGCATAATAAAAATCATTTTTGTTCATAACTTGACTCTACCTTAACCACCATCGAAGACCGCAGCGTATTTTCGATAGGATAATAACACTAAGATTAACGCAAAGCACTACAAGACTGCCACAACAATCACTTAAGAATGCCATAAGGTTAATATAAGTAAATTGCAAGCAATCCACAACAATGATATAGTGCAAAAACCAATCAGGTTTGAATCTTAAACCTACAGCAATCAACTACTTTGTAGGGTGCAAAATATGACAGCAGTAAATGATACCAAAGTTCACGTATTTACAGACAAGACGCTTCGAGAACGCGATTTAGATATAGCGACCAAGATACATCAAGCCACAGTTGTAAGTACTACCAGGAAGCTGATTAAAATGAATTCTGGCCAGCAGCTAAATGCAGCCAGGAATGATTCTAAGTCATTATTATGGTCCAGTGACCAGTTAAATAAGGTGCTGGATCATATTGAATAATAGAGGGTAAGTTGCGCAGGGCTAATTTTCTGACCCAGCTAACGCCGCATTCAGCGGCTTGTCCGCTGCAATGCATTGTTAGCTGCCGTCTCTAGTTCGAAACTATCCAGCGCCCAAGAGCTATTACTGATTTTGCACCCATACACATTTGCTTGGGGTTGATCGTTGCGAATACTTTTTACTAAATCTAAAGCCTTATCAGCATCTAGAAACTCAGAACGTACTCCAATATATACTTCTTTTATTGCACCTTTCGGTAAACCCAGCAGGTATAAAGGTCGACCACCGACATCAATAGTGGTGAATGTGCCACTTTTAATCGAGCGGTTGGTTTCGATACCCTTTAGACACTTTGCCACTCGCACTTCCTCCTCATATGCCCAACATGCAGGCTTGTAGAGAAACATGCGCTGTAAACGCTCAAGCTGTCCCTTCGGAAAATGAAATGTGCCACCAACTTCAATAGGCTCCGTTGGTTTACTTAAAAATGGAGAATCTGGCTTTATGTTGGTGTAGATCACACTGCCATATTGAATAGGAACAAAGTTTGTATCTTCACATGTAAATTCACTAATTGAAGAATCAATTCCAACGACCATTCCTTTGTGTTCGTCTCCGTAATGTGCCCACATGAGAGGATTGAGCGGCTGTCTTGTCAAGGAAAGCACACCTGTATTTTCCTTCCAAATACTCTTTTTTGCCCCGTTTCGAATGCCATTCAACATAACTTCTATTTGGCTGCTTCCTTCGCTTGAAGGGTATGAGGCTTCTACTTCAAAAGGATCATTAAAATGGCAGGGCTGCGTAAAGCCAACCGATCCATTTTGAAGAATCTTCATACCTGCGTCATGCGACACATACTTGTATAGAATCATGGTTATCCTTCTTGCAGCTAACGTCCGCAACACCGGGCGACTTGAAGCGCAGCGGAAAGTTGGTCCGAGTGCTTGCGCTTGTTAAATGCTCTACTAAATATCCAAAAGTCCTGGCAAATAGGTATGAATGAGCCCTAAATGAACACCGATACGCGTACCTATAATAACTCCGGGCTTACCTGCCTTCTCCCTTCTTTGCTCAATAGTTATAGCGGATAAAAGCTGCTTTGCATTGGATTTTATTGAAAATGGAGGCAACATTTCCACACCTTGAATTTTAACTATAGCTCCGCCACTAACCCCCTTTGGAGTTGGAGATGTTTGCCAGCTCCCTCCCATAAGAACTTGATTTTCATAAGCAAGCGCAATGTGAGTTTTCCGATCAATTCCCAAAATTGAGTATTCGTCGATCCCATACTCAATAGAAGGAAAGCACTCCCTTTTTGCTTTTACTTGATTGCCATCCGTATTCGATTTTTTGACTCTAAATCCAACAGCCATATGCACTGATCTTGACTCATCCGGCTGATCTAGATCTAAATCATTAAGTGATATTGCTATGGATTTTATCTTTTCCGTAAGGCCTGATTGGATATGGAAAACTGAAGCATCAATAGGATCATCAGAATGAGTGCCAGAGGGCCCTTTCTTACTACTGAACCTTTCCCCCGACAACGAAGCTAACTTACTACCCTCTCCAGTACCTAACAGAAGCTGGAACCCCCCAATATCATCAAATACGTGGGATGCAGAAAATACAAAGAACTCATCTTTTATAGTAACCACTACACCTGACCCTACCTGCTCAGGCTTAGTTTCCGACCTTAAAGTCCAATAAATCGGCAGAACTGAATCTTCAACTGTCTGGGAAACGCTTAATGCTTTTTCCATTTGTTTTCTATGTGATTCAATAGCAAACTTAACCCTAGGGTCATCCATGTCAAAGTCTGGTTTCATAGCAATTTCATCAAAGCTCGCTGTACATTTAACAATTAAGGGTTATACGGCAGCGTAGCTGCGGCTATAACCCACTGTTGAACGGCTGCGTTGTCTATATAGGGGATTTGCTTTTTTCATGGTGGGACGTCCCTGTTTAATAACTCGCTTAATACCAAAGTCTGTTTGGACTATGCCGCTTCAGATCATCTTTGATCGCCGCTATGTTGGTTCTTTATTGGCTCTTTTGTAGCGTGATTTAACAAGCAAGGCAAGCGCTTCCCTCAGACTTTATGATCTGATCTATTTTTATACCCTGACCTCACTGAGCGCTAATGCTAACTGCCATTGTCCCATGGCAGCATGACGCGAAGCCGTTCTGTCACTTGGCTCTCAGATACATCGCCAAGATAAGTAACAGTATATTAGAGCATAAATCACCTGATTCAGCTTACATAAGGCGATTCTGCCTTGATGAGAGACTTCATGTATTTGATTCGCGCTGACGCGTCGAAGCATGAGACATTGCGCAAGCGAATTGAATGCATGAATTCTCTCTTCCACGAACATTGAAGCGAAGCGGGGTGAGTTGCTAACAATCTGGCATCTGATTTGCCCCCTATCACCTATAAAATCGGGTCGTACGAAAGATGATTCTGCCTTGATAAGAGACTTTATTTGTTGGAGTCGCGGTCGCGGTGCGATGATGATTGTCTAGTGTCCTTGCGAAAGAGCTGGTAGTATCTTTTACATATAGTCGGGGGGCAGAAATGCTGAGATCGCTGAAGCGAGACCCGTTGAACCTGATTCAGTTAACACTGGCGTAGGGAACTATAGGTAGTGATCTTAAATCCGTTTGACGCCCGTCACTCGTGATCTTCTCTAGCTCTCATACCTGTTCCTTTACGCCGTAGAGGAATAAACATGAGCACACCTATTACACTTAGCATCGCTGGTTCCGACAGTGGCGGCGGCGCGGGTATCCAAGCCGATATTAAAGCCATTTCTGCGACAGGTGGTTACGCCTGCACCGTCATTACTGCGACTACTGCACAGAACACCCTCGGCGTCACCGATGTCCACCCTATTCCGCTCGCGCATATCGAAGCTCAGCTTGATGCAGTGTTTACCGACCTTAATATTCAAGCCGTGAAAATTGGCATGTTGGCCGATTCTGACATCATTAAAGTGGTGGCTAAGAAATTGCGCCAATACCAGCCTAAGCAAGTTGTGCTTGATCCCGTGATGGTGGCGACCAGTGGCGATATGCTGTTGCAAGACAGCGCCATTGAAACGCTTAAAACTGAGCTACTGCCGTTGGTGACGGTCATCACTCCGAATCTACCTGAATCCGCGGCACTGTTAGGCTGCGAAACGCCAACGAGCCAAGAAGACGCATTAGCCTTGATTCCAGCGTTGCAATTACTGCCGACCGCAGCGGTGTTGCTCAAGGGCGGGCATTTAACCGACACCATAAAAAGCGTTGACTGGCTGATTACTCAAGAACAAATGATTTCTTACGCCAGTCCTCGAATTGAAACGAAAAACACCCATGGCACGGGCTGTACATTGTCGTCTGCGCTGGCCTCGTTTTTAGCTCAAGGGTTTGACTTACCCAGCGCGACTCAACAAGCAAAAGAGTACATCAGCCTAGCCATTACCCACGCGGATCAGCTAGACATTGGTCAAGGCCATGGTCCGGTTCATCACTTCTACTCGTTTGCGCAGCGTTCATAATGACAGACGCCTTTGCTATTAAAATCCAGCATGCACAGCTGGCCTATGGACACATTACTGAACCTGTATTACAGGATTTAAGTCTCTCTTTCCCTGCTAATCAGTGGACCTGTTTACTCGGCCGTAGCGGTTGTGGCAAAACGTCGGTGCTGCGTAAGCTGGCTGGATTGCTAGAGGACGCCCATTGGCACGGCGAGATTCTAACCAGTGACGGTCAGCCATTAGCTGGCCGAATCGCTTACATGGCGCAACAGGATTTACTGTTGCCATGGTTAAGCGTGCTGGACAACGTCTGCGTGGGTTATCGTTTAAAAGGCAAACCCGTTACGCAAGTTATTCGCGACCAAGCACTGCGTTTACTTGAGCAAGTAGGCATGTCTGAAAATGCTCAAGCATTGCCACAAACCCTGTCAGGCGGTATGCGCCAACGTGTGGCATTAGCTCGTACGCTGATGCAAGACCAGCCTGTAGTGTTAATGGATGAGCCCTTTTCTGCATTGGATGCGGTAACACGACACAAGCTGCAAACATTGTCGTTTGAATTACTGCAACACAAAACCGTAGTGCTGGTGACGCACGATCCTCAAGAAGCAGTTCGCTTAGGTCATCAGCTGTATGTTTTTGAAGGTAATCCTGCCAGAGCCCGCTCCCTACCGACATTATCCACTCAACCACCAAGACAATTAGACTCAGACACAGCGCAACTGCAAGAACAAATACTGAAACGCTTAGAGGTTGACCATGCTTGATGTACTGACAAAAGCGCCTGTATCAGCTTCTACGCGACGAGGTTCATGGTTTAAAAAGGTGTGGCAAGCACTGTTGTCGATTTCGGTACTGCTCGTGCTGTGGCAAGGGGCAATCACATTATGGGATCTGCCCAATTTTATCTTACCAACTCCTTTGTCGGTCTTTGACGTGCTGACCGAGCGCTACCCAGTTTTGTTAAAGCACACTTGGGTGACAGCACAAGAGATTTTGATTGGTCTGCTGCTCGGTGTATCCATCGGCTTATTCTTTGCCTTACAAATGCTGCTGTTTACGCCGGTTAGGCGCTGGTTGCTGCCTATTTTGATCGCCAGTCAGGCAATTCCGGTGTTTGCCATCGCGCCTATTTTGATGCTCTGGCTGGATTATGGCATCGCCTCAAAAGTCGCCATGGCCGCCATTATTATCTTTTTCCCTGTGACCACTTGTTGCTATGACGGGTTACGCAGTACACCACAAGGCTATTTGGATTTAGCGCACACCTTAGGCGCCAATCGTTGGCGACGCCTTTGGCATATTCAGTTACCTGCCGCCTTACCTGCACTTGGTTCAGGATTGCGCGTTGCAGTGGTCATTGCCCCCATCGGCGCAGTGGTCGGTGAATGGGTCGGTTCTAGTGCTGGACTGGGCTACCTAATGCTGCAAGCCAATGCTCGCATGATGATCGACGAGATGTTCGCTGCACTGTTTATTTTGTCTCTCTTTTCGGTCGCGCTGTATTTCAGCGTCGACTGGCTTCTTAAAAAACTTATTCCCTGGCACGCTTAACAAGGACAATACAACTTTATGAAAACTTTACTTCGCATCACCGCTTCATCGGCCATTGCCGCATCTATGATTAGCCCAAGTTTTGCCGCTGATCATGAGTTGTCTCTGATGCTGGATTGGTTCGTGAACCCAAACCATGGTCCGATCGTGATCGCACATGAGAAGGGTTACTTTGCTGAACAAGGCCTTGAGGTCTCCATACAAGAGCCTGCTGATCCTAGTATGCCACCTAAGCTTGTTGCAGCAGGTAAAGTCGACATGGCGATTTCGTATCAGCCAACACTGACCATTGACGTTGCCGCGGGTCTGCCTTTGATTCGTTCAGCGACACTTGTGGCAACCCCCTTGAATACACTGATTGTAATGGACAAAAGTGGTATTGAGTCGCCTGCTGACTTAAATGGCAAAAAGATTGGTATTGCGATTGCGGGTACAGAAGAAGCGACGGTAGGAACCATGCTTAAGCACCATGGCGTTGCTTACGATAAAGTCGAAATCATCAATGTGGGCTGGTCTTTGTCAGCATCTTTAGCCTCAGGCAAAGTAGACGCTATTTGGGGCGGGCTGCGCAATTTTGAAAGCAATCAACTGGAATTAGAAGGCTACCAAGCCACGGCGTTTTATCCAGAGGAACACGGTGTGCCAAGCTATGATGAACTGGTCTTCGTCGCTAACAGTAATACCTACGATAAAGCCACGATTAAAGCCTTCAACAGCGCAATTGAAAAAGCCACGACTTACATTGTGAATCATCCTGATGCTGCGTGGAATGAGTTTGTATCCTACTCGCCAGACACGTTAGATAATGAATTAAATGCTAAGGCATGGGAAGACACCCTGACACGTTTCGCGTTACGCCCATCGGCGGTGGATCTAGCGCGCTACGATCATTACGCTCAATTTATGTTTGATCACGGCATCATCGACACCTTGCCTAAAGCCGCGGATTACATCCCGACAATCAACTAGGAGCTCAATATGGAATACCAAGATTTGATTGATGCGTGCTTTGAAGAGTGGCAAGCCTATACTGAGCACGATTTTGTATTGCAAATCGCGGACGGCAGCTTGGATGAACGGTGCTTTTTACATTACCTAAAGCAAGACTTTCTATTTCTAAAGCATTACGTGCGTGCTTATGCACTGGCCATTTACAAAGCCGATAACCTAGAAGACATGCGTCGCGCACTACCCAGTGTTCAAGCTCTGCTCGACACTGAGATCGCACATCATGTGGCATACTGCACGCAATGGGGCATCAGCGAAGCTGAGATGGAACAAGAAACCGAGGCCTTTGGCACGGTTGCCTATACTCGCTTTGTTTTGGATGCGGGCATGAGTGGTGACTTGGTCAGCCTTTATGCGGCACTCGCACCTTGTTCAATTGGTTACGCTGCGATTGGCAACCAACGTATGCAATCACCTGACACTAAGCTCGATGGCAACCCATTCCGCTCTTGGTTAGACATGTACGCCAGCGAAGACTTCCAAAGCCATGTCGCCCAAGGCGCGCAGCACTTCAATAGCCTTTTAGAAGAGGTTGAACTGGACAGCCTTAAAGGCCGACAGCTGATCGAGACCTTCCGTACCGCAACACGTATGGAAATCGCTTTCTGGCAACAAGGCTTTGACCACATCAAGCAAGAGGACTAATGCATGACACCTGAACTGATCGCGCAAGCACTAACGTCATTGCGTCAACAAAAGCCGTTGGTGGTCAACATCACCAACTTCGTGGTGATGAACAACACGGCCAATGCCTTACTGGCGGTTGGTGCATCACCGATCATGGCCCACTCTCGCGAAGAGATGGCAGACATGATGTCGTTTGCGGGCGCCTTAGTCATTAACATCGGCACGCTCGATAAAGTCTGGGTGGAACGCATGGCCTTTGCTATTGAGCAAGCCAATGCCAATCAAACGCCTGTCATTTTAGACCCAGTCGGGTGTGGTGCAACAGCGTTTCGTACCGCAACGTCGCGTCACTTTGCTGACTTGGCTGAGCGCTTGATTATTCGTGGCAATGCTTCGGAAATCATTGCCCTAGCTGGGGAGGTGTCGCAGGGTATAGGGGTGGACGCGCGAGACAGCAGCCAAGCGGCGTTAAGTGCCGCGAAAGCTTTGGTCGATGAGTACCAGGCAAATGTCGTGGTTTCTGGTGAAGTGGATTATATTGTGACCAAAGACAGTGTGTTCTCTTTAAACAATGGTCATTCTATGATGCCTCAAGTGACTGGTACCGGTTGTTCTTTATCAGCTTTAACGGGCGCGTTTGCGGCCATTGGTGAAACGACCGGCTTAGCAGCGGCTGCGGTCATGGGCGTGGCTGGGGAAATTGCAGGACAGGATGCGAAAGGTCCCGGAAGTTTGCAAACGGCATTGCTTGATGCCCTGTTTGCACTCGACGAAAATGCCCTGATCGCACGTTTGAAATTAGCACAATTATAATCCAGCAATAGGAGCCTGCATGTCACCTTACACACTGTATCTTGTCACCGACGAAAACCTCGATTTAACATCGCTCGTGCATGTTGTCGAACAAGCAATTGCTGGCGGTGTCACCATGGTTCAGCTGCGTGAAAAGCATCATGATGTGCAGGCCTATATTAAACGTGCCGCGGCAATCAAACCCTTGTTGGCCGACCACAACGTTCCTTTAATCATTAATGATCGTGTCGACGTCGCATTAGCCGTCGATGCCGATGGCGTCCATCTCGGACAAAGTGACATGCCAGCGGCCATCGCGCGACAATTGCTCGGCCCTGATAAATTGCTTGGTTTATCGGTAGAAAGCTGGGCGCAACTGGATGAAGCGAAACAGCTGCCCATCGACTACATTGGGCTTAGCGCAATTTACCCAACGCCAACTAAAACAGATACCCAGTACCACTGGGGCTTGGATGGCCTTATGCGAGCATTGAACGAGTATCAAAAGCCAATCGTTGCCATTGGTGGGATTCGACCAGATAACCTAGCCGAGATCGCGAGTACCGGCGTTCATGGCATAGCTCTTGTTTCGGCGATTTGCGCATCGGTTGACCCTAAGCAAGCCACGCAATCATTGCTAAACTCTATTCAACATACTCGACAGCAATCATAAACAGAAAGACCTCGAACAAAAAAGGCCAGCTACAAGAGCTGGCCAAAAAACTGTCAATCTATTCTAGGACGACACCTTTGAAACCTTGATTATACAAAGCCAAGCCAACGCGGCAAGAACAAGGATAACTCAGGTACAAAGGTCGTGATTAGCATTACCGGAATACCCACGAAGCCCATTAATGCCAAAGCTGGCATCACTGTACGGTGGATCGACACTTTACCAATACGGCACGCCATATAAAGAATGGGGGCCACCGGTGGACTGTTTGCTCCGATCACAACAGAACAAGCCACAATTGAAGCGAAATGCACAGGGTGTACACCACTCTCAACCATTAGCGGCATAAACAAAGGTGCAACAACAACAGTTACTGATACGTCGTCCATGATCATGCCAGCAACGATCAAAAAGATATTCACTACAATCAGGATTATTAGTGGGTTCTCAATCATGCTGCTGACCAGTTGCGTTAGGTCTTGAGGAATACGCTCCATTGCTAAAATACGACCGATCATAAAGCTAAACAGCAAAATCAAGATTACTGTACCAGTGGTTTCAGCAGCAGACACTACACTTCGACTAAAAGTAGGAATCGTCAGGTCTTTATAGATAAAGAAACCAATCATCATAGCTGCGAAAACCGCAACAGCTGCAGCTTCTGTCGGTGTAAAAATACCACCATAGATACCACCCAAAATAATTATGGGCAGAGATAATGCAGGAAAGGCACGAATGGCTGCACGACCTTTACTCGGCGCTTTGTCCATGCCAGCAGAAGCTGCATTGTTGATTTCATCAAAGAAGCGCCCCACGCTAAAGCGGTTTGCTGCGATCAAACCAATGATCAGTAACAATGCTGGCCCTACCGAGGCTGCAAAACATGCCGCCACTGATTGACGTGTCACTACGGCAAACAGAATCATCGTGATTGAAGGTGGTATTAAGATACCCAATAAAGAGGAGATTCCCAATAAAGCAGACGAGTAACCTCGTGGATAACCACGTTGCTCCAAGGGCCCAATCATAATGGTACCGATCGACGCGACCGCCGCTGTTGCTGTTCCGGCGATGGCACCAAAGATGCCAGAAGCCACAACCATGGAAGCCCCCATCCCCCCTCGGCGCTTACCAATCATCACTTCAATAAAGTCTACTAAACGCTTAGCGATACCACCGCTTTGCATTAAGTACCCCGTCAATACAAATAAAGGCAGAGCGATCAAAATAACAGAATCAAGTGAGCGGTAACCTTGCATCATTAACGTATTCAAGTTGGCGTCATAAGCGTATACCAGAAATGCCAACACACCGGCAAATGACCACGCTACAGGCACACCAATGATCATGAATATCAACAGAAGGCCAATTGCTATAAAACCGTCCATACTACTGACCCTCTTTCTTTAAACGACGAGCACCCGCGACCGAGCAAATAAAGTCACGTAATGCATAACAGGTACAACCCACAGCAGCGAGCATAATTGAAGCCTGTGGTAGCCACAGTGGAATCCCCATACCCGGAGACGTTTGTGGGCGGCGCATACCCCACGCCAACATACGATAAGCAAGCACAACAAAGAACACACAAATAAAGAATGTAATCAGTGAAATCAGTGCTTTGTGCATCAATTTCATGCGTTCGTCAGTGATTTTTAACTCAATAAAATCCACTACCAAATGCTCATTACGGCGACTAGCAATCAATCCTCCCAACATATACAGCCACATACCAAACAACATAATGAGCTCAAGCAACCCAACTATGGACCAGCCAAATACATAACGGGCCAGCACCAAAAACAACATTAAACCAACAACCAATAAACTCGACACGAAGGCCGCAGCTTCTAGTAACCAGCCAACACGCTTGTCTAATCCAGAAAAAAATTCACTTATCATGGTTTCTCCAGCGTAAGAAAAAAACCAGCCCGCTAGCGGGCTGGTCTAAAAGGAGGTACTTCAATGTAAAATTTATAACGGTGAAGCGTTTTCGCGAATAACATCCATGATTTCAGAGCCGATTTCTTCATCCATTAGCGGCCAAACTTGCTCACGTGCAGCCTTGGCAAACTCACGGATTTGCTCATCAGAAGGCTCGAAGTATTCCATGCCTGCTTTTTGAGCTTCGGCAATGTAATGATCATCTTGCTCTTTTGCTGCTTTGAACTGATCATTCATAATTTCAGTTGCGGCTTCTTGAACAATTTTTTGCTCTTCTTCACTCATGCTTTCCCATGAATCTGAGTTCATAGACAACACGCCCGTCATAAAGAAATGCTTGGTTTGAACAAAGTAATCCAATGAGTCACGGAAGTACTCGTAATCCCAGTAGATAACGTTGCCAGCTTCACCATCTACCACACCTGTTTGCAAGGCTGTGTAGACTTCACCCCAGTCGATTGCAGCCGTTTGGTAACCCAATGCTTGCATCGTTTGTGGCGCAGGAAATACGGTCATTGTACGAACTTTAAGACCGTCAGCATCTTCAATATTTAAGGCGTACTTGCCGCGTGAGCCGACACCATTAAAGCCTTCTGGCCAAGGTCCAAAGAATTTCAAACCGATGTCATGGTAAACGCCACCCAACATATTGTTAACCCAGCCACCTGGACTATAAGCTTTGAGTGCTTCATCCCAAGAAAGCGTCATGTATGGCGTGTAAATAACACCTATACGTTTATCGTAAGAGGTCATTGGCCAGTTCAACATCACATCAACATCGCCCGCAACGTGAAGATCGAACACTTCTTGTTGACCACCTAATTCATTCTGGTAATAAACACGTGTTTCAATTTCACCATCAGATTTCTGCTCAATCAGCTCACCCCATTTTTTCAGCGCGTCCCCCGCTGGTGATCCTGCTGTACCTGAGTCTGTCGCTAAACGTAGTGTTAGTGCATCCGCACTAGCACTCATCAAACAAGCCGTAGCAACCGCTGTTGAAATCAGCGTTTTCAGTTTTGTCTGGATGCCTTTCATGTAATTTGTTCCTTTTTTTATTGAATGCAATCAACCTAAGTTGTCGCGTTAAGAAGCATTAATTATTGCTTTAGGCACGTCTGCCTTAATCAAATCAATGCCACCAATTTTTATTGGAGCGGTCATACACCCTGTAAGAACGACCGTGTTACACAATGCTTACATAATACATATATTAAATATTACTAATATCTAATAAGCGACACATTAGCACTTTTAAACAGTCATAAACGACAATCCCTGAACACCTACTCCGACTCGTATATTTTTATTGTTAGCACGAATATTCATTGAAAATAGCGACATTTGTCAACATTTTGAAAGTTTCACCATCATAAAGAATCAATAAAAGTGCTTCATTCAACCAATCAACACCACCTTAATCTGTCGCTTAGGGTTAACTATTTCAGCAACACTATGATGCTAGTCATTTAACACAGGGAAAACGACAAAAAATTCACCTAAAAGCGACATGTATAATTTTATTGATCGTTATGGCGGTTTATTTTTATGGCTAAACACAGAACGTGCAGGCTTAATCTTGTAAACCTGACCTTCTTTAAGACCTAAGGAAAAACGAAACAGCTTTTTTTAGCGTCACAGAGAAAACACTGAATACATCGTATTGAGCATAACGACATAATTTCGCAGGAATGCGTCGGGCTAGGACAACCCTTGTATTGATGAGCGCTCTACAATGCTGGTTCCCTTAATTTAATCATGGAACTTACATGTCTGATTTCATCACTGTAATGCGCGAAACGTGCCCAACACCTGTTGTTGACGCAACGAAATGGAAACGCATCAAAGGCGAACCACACACTGTTAACCTAAATGCTTACCTATCTGAAGATGGTAGCAAGATCATGGGTACGTGGATCTGTACTCCTGGTAAATTTGAAGTGGAATACGACAAATGGGAATTCTGCCACTTCCTTGAAGGTTACTGCATCATCACGCCTGAAGGAGAAGAGCCGAAGCACCTTAAAGGCGGCGATGTATTCGTTATCGAACCAGGCATGAAAGGCACTTGGGAAGTGGTTGAGACAGTACGTAAGTATTTCGTATTCGCTTAATCGCCCCATCAAACAGCGCTGCCTAGTAGTGCTGTTTTCTTTCGCCCTATAGATCTACCCGCCCATTTCTTTGATTTAATTCAAACCTTACCTAGCTAGCATTGTTTTTACTTATTTAGCCAGATTAAGCGTATTTTTAGGATTCACCCATTCGGTCGAAACTTTTTCACAGGAGAGGCATATACTATGCGCCGTTCTCGTGTTTAAAACTAAGCGTCGACAGCATGCTGCCAACCTAGCCATTCAAACTCTGCAATTGAGGGCGTTTAGTTGTAAACATGCTTACCCTTGGGACTCTTATGAACGCTTGGTACTTCCTCTGTCTATTATCTGTTGTGGCGATTTTAATCGCCTTCAGTAATCAATATGTCTTAAAACTCCAAACCACCATCGCCATTACCACAGGTTCGGTTGTGATATCCCTTCTTTTGATGGGCTTCACTCAGTTTTATGACAATAGCTTTACCGAATCCATTACTACCTCTGTTGCCAGCTTGAATTTTAATATGCTGTTGTTGAATGGCATGCTTGGTTTTCTTCTCTTTGCCGGAGCCTTAGAGATCGATTTAAAACTGCTGAAAAACCAACGCTGGGAAATTGCCATTATGGCGTTCTTTTCAACGCTGATTTCGACGTTCATTGTCGGCGGTTTATGCTATTTCGCATTCCACCTTTTAGGTTGGGAATTGCCCTTTATTTACTGCTTACTATTTGGTGCCTTAATTAGCCCAACTGACCCCATTGCGGTTTTGGCTATTATCAAAAAGATGAATGCGCCCGAGAAAATTTCCGTGCAAGTTGAGGGTGAATCTTTGTTCAACGACGGTATAGGATTGGTGGTTTTCACTACTATTTTCGCCGTCGCCTTCTCTGGTGAAACCGCAACGATGTCTGGTGTAGCAGAGCTGTTTTTAGTCGATGCAGTGGGCGGTGTGCTATTTGGCTTAGTCATGGCCTTGATCGCTCACTGGTTGATACGTACTAGCCATGACACCAGCATCGAATTACTAATCACCCTGTGCATTCCTACGGCTGGATACGCTCTAGCCAACGTCATTGGCATCTCTGGCCCATTAGCGATGGTAGTGAGTGGTATATTCATTGGTAACGTCACGCACAGCAAAGGTTTTTCGGAAGCAAGCCAAACGACGATGAGCCACTTTTGGCACACCATTGATGCTTTTTTAAATTCATTGTTGTTTATCTTGATTGGTTTACTGCTGGTGGTTTTGCCCGTTACATGGGCGGAGGTAGGCTTAGGGATTTTGATGATTCCCGTGGTTTTGCTTGCACGCTTTATCAGCGTTGGTTCGGTATACACGATTTTTCGCAGGTTCCGCGAGTACGACCCTCATTCAGTCAAAATTCTGACTTGGGGCGGCTTACGAGGCGGTTTAGCATTGGCTATGGCTGCATCGATCCCACAAGGTAAGTTGATGATTAACGGTGCTGACTACCATACGCTGGTGGTGGTTGTGACTTACATTGTGGTGATCTTTTCAATCATCGTACAAGGTTCTACTATTTCACCGATTATCCAACGAAGCATTGAAGAAGGCGCAAAAAAACCAAACCAGTCTAACTAAAAAACTGAGCGCTCGTATATAACTCAGTATTACAAAGATATTAAAGTAAGGCTTAATATGATTTTAAGCCTTGCTAGATCATATTAAAGACCATTACTCGATTTCGACCCGCTGTTTTTGCTTGATACAATGCTGTGTCAGCTCGCTTAAATAATTGATCAATACCAATTGCGTCTTCCTTATCATCACAACATTGCGCCAAACCAGCTGAAATCGTAACTTTCACATGGCCTTGGTTTGATGATGTGATAGCTAATTCACTCACCGCTGCTCGCAAACTCTCGGCTATTTCAAAAGCTTCTTGCTTGCCAATATGAGGCAATATGACGGCAAACTCCTCACCGCCTATTCGCCCAACCAACCCTGTATTGTCTAGTGTTTTTATCATTGCTTGCGCTACTTCTATGAGCACTAAATCACCTATTTCATGCCCATATTGATCGTTCACATGTTTGAAGTAATCTATATCCAGCATGATCATGCTGTAGTAGCCATAACTATTATGTAACGAATTGAGTACTTTGTTAGCGTATTCAAAAAAGTAGCGACGGTTAGCAAGCCCCGTCAAATCATCATAGTACGCTTTACGCTCAAGTTCATCGCGAGATTGTCTATTTTCAATGGCCACGCTCGCTAAGTTGCTTGCGAAAGAAATTAAGTCAATATCGTTATGTGTCGGTTGTGTTGGATAGGTATGGTAGATGGCAAACGTACCCAATACTTCACCAGAAGAAGACAGAATGGGGTCTGACCAGCAAGCGGCAAGATTTGCACGGGCAGCAAGCTGTTCAAAGCCTTGCCAATATTGATGTTCGCTGATATTAGCAACGATCACTCTTTCTTTTAGATAGGAGGCCGTACCACAAGATCCGACTGAAGGACCAATCTTTAAACCATCAATAGCTTTTGTATAAAAATCAGGAAGATCGGGTGCGGCACCGCTCCGAAGTTTGTGCTGTTCATCGAGCAATAACACACTGCAAATAGAGCCCTTCGACTCAGATTGCACCTGGAAAACAATCTTCTCAAGAATACTAGTAAGGGGCTGTCCTTTGGCAATCATTTCCAACATTTCGCGGTGTGCAGACAACCTGTTTTGGATCTGCCAATAATTGGTCATGTCACTGTAATTAACCAAGCACTTATTACCTACTGAGGTTGTACTGATCAATACATTGCGTACAGAGCCATCTTTACAGGTAACATCCAATGGTTGCTGCTGTAGTTCTCCAGTGTTTGATTCTTTCTTTAAGGTTTGCTCACGCCAAAGTGAAAGGGCTTCCTGTCGATATACTTGATCTGGAAAAGCCTTTACGAACCATTGTTGCAAATTAGGTATGTCTGCTAGCTTGTAACCGAACAGTGACTTAAAAGCGGGATTAATGTATTCGATTTCATCTGTTTCAACATTAGACCAACCCATTGGCATAGGTGACGCATCTAAAATAGTTCTTAGATGTAACGGTGACTTTAACTGAATAACATTGATATCATCTAGGCTTTGGTTTGAAGCCAAGAGCTCCTTCTCAACCATTACTTTCAAAACATCAAAAATGCCTTCACGCACTGTATTCACAACAGCTGGTATTGAGAGTGGAAGAGCGAGCTCGACTTCTTGAAAAGGTCTACCATCTAGATGTAAAAAAATCGGAAGGCAATCATCAATTTGCACTACAAACTGAAAGTATAGCGAGGCATCATAGGTAGTTGAACTTGCAACGATCAGTTGCTTGTCTTGTTCTGTTACCCAAAGCGTTAGACCTGAAGCAGATTGAAAACGATGTAGCACATTATGTAAAACATCCACACCTAACAGCTGACTAATGGGGTACTTCTGATCACTCGCCGTAGTCTGCAACATCACGTTTAAACCACCTTTTGTTCGTATCGATCACTTATAGCATAAGGGAGTTGTCGCAGAAAAAACGTAATTTTTTTTTAACATCCTACAATTTTCAGTAACATTATGTGCTGCGACTCAGCGTACTTAAACGATTACCTTTCGGTTGCGACCTGTACTCCGCACTTACCAGCGTGCTTGATCGTATACATTGCATGGTCAGCGGCTTGAATAATATCGTCTAAAGACTGCTGTTCTGAATGATGAAAAGCAACACCAATACTGGCACTCACGGTAATCTGACAACACTTAGATACTTCAATAGGCTGATGAATCAAGCCTAATAGTTTTTCTGCTATATCGGTAGCGACAGCGCGATCTTTGCTATCAGATAACCATATTAAGAATTCATCACCACCCAAGCGGACTGCTTGACCCACCCCTTCAGAAGCCTGACTGAGTCGCTGTGCTATTTGCGTCAGTACTCGGTTACCTGTCTCATGACCGCAGTTATCGTTTACGTCTTTAAAGCCGTCTAAATCAATATATAAAATCGCCAAGCTTAACTGCTGCTTCGATGAATAGGCCATCAAGCTCTGTTCTTGATCCATCAAATAACGCAAGGAAGGAATGCCAGTTACGGCATCGTAATGGGCTAATTTACGCAGTTCCTCCTGTGCGTTTTGTGCCACCTCTAACGCCTCATGCAAAGGTGTGACATCGTATTCAGACATCAATAATAAAAAGTCGCCCGACAATGGGTGTCGAGTCATACGAATATCTAGGTTGTGAATACGTTCTCCATGAGAAGTCTTAACCTGACATGTCCACTCCCCTCCTTTACACTCTATTGCTTGCGCTAATATCGCTTCACCTTCCGCTGGGTTAACAAATCGAGCACTGAAAAAAGACTGGACAGTAGGTAAATCGGTACGTGAGATGTGCTTATAGGCTTCAGTGGCTTCTGGATTTTCAACAACCGGCGCACCGTCAAAATCAAAACTGGTGACCGCCACATTGGTGTAACGCATGGCTTCTACTAGCAATAGGTTTTCTGGTGTTTCCCCGAGGTTTACCTCTTCGTTAATAAACGCAATGATGCCACGATGCTTCTCTGGCCCAAGCAAGACCGCCCGGTGGCGCATATAAAGAGTTTTAGGCTTGCCGTTTGGATACGTCGTCCATGGATCAATGGTGAGGCCATTTTGTACCGCTAGCTCAAAAGTTTGAGCAGTACGGTCTTTTGCGCCTTGAGTATCACCAGACAAGTCTTTATTAATCAGCTCATCCACATGGCTTAAGCCCCAAAACTTTACCGCGGCAGAGTTACCCCACCACCAGCCATGCTTATCCAAATCAAAGAACCACACAACATCAGGAATAAGCTCATATAAAGCCACTTCTGAGTGATCTTTGATATGAACTAGATGCTCGTAAGATGGATTGGCATTTAACGACTCATCGCCAGACATGAAAAGCCTCTATAAAATAATTACCACAGTGTATAGATGATAACTGTATCTTGAACGGTTATCTATGTAGTAAAAAATACGGCCGATCATCGTTATGGACGTGTTAACGCAGTCAACTCTTTAGTAAAACTATAAAAATCGCCGCCCATCTTGCCAACACTGCCTAATGCCTGCTGATCAATATTTCCGTCTTGGTAAAGATCATCCGACACGAAGACCGAAACCACATCCAGTAGCACCATACTGCCTGCGCCGGCCCGGTCTCCAATACGCTTCACTTCACGAAGACGGCACTCATAACGAACAGGTGCATCGGCCACTGAAAGTGGCATTACCACTTTACTTTCTACCGATGCAATGTCTGCAAAATCAAATTCACTCTTCTCTGGAGGCAGGCCTGCGCACGACTGGTTCATCTTCTCTAGAGAGGCACTGCTGACAATGTGAACGACACATTCTTGGTTGTGTAAAAGATTTCTGAGCGTGTCCTTGTCTGATCCTGTACGCGGGTTAACTTGGGTATAACTTAATACTGGCGGCGTCACACTGGCCACACTGAAAAAAGAATACGGCGCAATGTTATGAACGCCACCTTCTGACACTGTGCTAATCCACGCAATGGGTCTCGGCGTAACACCTCCCACAAGCAAACGGTACATATCAGGTGTTGCTAGGGCTTCTGTTGCTATATTCATAAACTATTCCTTAGTCATCCTTTAAACGCTTTTACCTGGCTCGGGCACATCGCTCTTGCTAACATTTTCATCCTTTGCGATGTCTTTCGCTAACTGCTCATCTTCATGATCTCCAGCCACGGCCTCTTGATCAACACCTGCACTGGGGGTTAACGCCAAGCACGTTAACAAAGGAAAATGATCTGAACCAATCGAAGGCATACGTTCGATATGACTCAAGGTGAAATGCTTACTGTGAAACACGTGATCTAACGGCCAACGTAAAAATGGATAATCGGCGTGAAAAGTACAATAAATCCCGCGCCCAACCCTTGGATCTAGCAAACCACTCACTTTGCGAAATAATCGCGTTGTTCTGGACCATGCGACATCGTTTAAGTCACCCGTCACAATCACTGGCATATCGCAGTCCGCGACACTGCGTGCAACAATAGAAATTTCAGCATCACGCTCACCAGACTCTTCATTTTCTGTTGGGCTTGGTGGAGCAGGATGAAGAAAATGCACTCGAATGATACTGCCATCATCCATGGTCATCGTTGTATGTACCGAAGGTACATCGTCTTCAACCAAGAAACTCAATGTAGTATCACCCAAAGGAAAACGAGAGTAGACATGCATGCCATACAGGTTATCAAGCGGACACTTTACGGTATACGGTAGACTTGATTCGATGTCGCTTAGCTGATCTTCCCACCATTGGTCGGATTCCAATGTGACCAGCACATCCGGCTTATGTAAATGCACCAACTCGACCAGTTTATGAGCCTCACGATTCGGTGTTAGTACATTAGCGGTTAGCAGTGTAATCAACCGTTCCGATGAAACCTCATGAGCAGTTTTCACTTCTTTTGGAAATAACGCCGTATATGGCAAAACCCACCAAAGTTGGATCGCTAGACAGCCTGCTGTTAAAACAATTAGAAGCCAAGAAAAAAACCCTTCCCAAGGTAGCATTATGAATTGAGTGATTAATAGCACAGCCGCTAAGACCGCAAACTGTAATCGAGGAAAATCACAACTACGAACAGTCCAATGGGAGATTCGACATATAGGTAATAAAGTCACAAAACAAATCAGTGCAGTAAAAGCAGTTAAAATAATCAAAGTCATTGGGGCTAAGCTAACCATAAGCAATATAAGTTAGAGACAACGCTACCATGACCGAAACAAAAAATCTGATCCAGTATCAAAAGAACATAGTTCATTCAAATTTCACGACCTATTAGGGAGCCTATTGCCTCATAATAGAGACATATTAGATTTCTGAAAGCATAAAAAAAGCCGAAGCATAGCTCCGGCCAATTCAAAACAATACCTAGTGCCTGATATTATTTCACTAAACGCTTTTTCTGACGTCGAATAATCCAAAGCACTAGCAGAAATGCTGGGATAAAAAACCATTCTTTTGCAGGGCGATCATTGGCCACATCAAAGCCCGAAATTTCCCATTCAAAATCCAGCTTCATTTGCTCTGCCACCCCGCCCCACACAAGGTTGTCAATCAGCACATGCCCCTCGTCATTACGCACTTCAAGACCTGCGCCATCAAACAAACGTTCACTTGCTGAGCCTATTTTTGTCAACGGTAAATCGACGGTTTTTTCAATCCAACGACCGTCTAAGTTTTCACCTTCTACCGATAACCGCACACTCTCTAGCGTAGGGTGCTCATCAATGTATTGAATCAACTCAGAACCTTGGTAATGCTCATACGGCGCGATCACTTGGTCCAGCCAAAACCCCGGACGGAACAATGTAAAAGCGACTAAGAGCAACACCGCGCTTTCCCAACGCTTACTTCGAACAAAGAAGTAACCCTGCGTCGCTGCCGCGAAGATCAACATAGCCGACAGCGCAACAATAAAGACAATCACCCCTTGATACCACGTCACGTCAATCAACAATAAGTCCGTATTGAAGATAAAAAGGAAGGGTAACAATGCCGTACGCATCGAGTAAAAGAACGCAGTAAAGCCCGTTTTAATTGGATCCCCGCCTGAAACCGCGGCTGCCGCAAACGATGCTAAGCCCACCGGTGGCGTCACATCAGCCATAATACCGAAATAAAACACGAACATATGGATGGCAATCATCGGCACAATAAGACCCGATTGCGCGCCTAACTCCACTACAACGCTCGCCATCAGCGACGACACCACAATGTAGTTGGCTGTGGTAGGCAAACCCATGCCCAAAATCAACGATATCAACGCCACCATCAAGAGCATAATAATAAGCACGCCACCGGACAGCAGTTCAACAAATTCGGCCATCACCTGACCCACACCGGTTAAGGTGACCGTGCCAACAATAATGCCTGCCGTTGCCGTCGCTACACCGATGCCGATCATATTTCGCGCACCTGTGTTCAACCCTTCAATCAGATCCCAAGCACCTTGTTTAAACTGCTGACCAATACCCTGCTGCTGCCGGAACCAAGCTTTCAGTGGCTTTTGGGTTAACAAAATAAATGCCATCAAAATACTGGCCCAAAAGGCGGATAGACCAGGTGACTTTCGCTCGACCATCAAGAACCACACCAGTACAACCAATGGCACTAAGTAGTACAAGCCGGTACGATAAATGTCTGCAAACACGGGCAACTTAACGATTTCGCCATTGGCATCCCCCATGTCTAGATCTTTATTTTTAGACGAAACAAAGAGCAACCCTAAATAGCCGACGACTACAAGCAACAGTAAGCCGATATTGGACCAATCTCCCAAAACAAACTTGATCGCCAACACTAAGTAGTACAACGCGCCAGCCAGAATCATCATGCTCGATATAATAATGCCGGAGCGCAGAACGGCAATTTTCCATGGGCGAGCTGGCGTTACGCGTGGTAAACCGCGCATATCAGCTTTTAACGCCTCAAGATGGACGATATACAGTAACGCAATGTAAGAAATAGTGGCCGGTAGAAATGCATGCTTGACCACTTCAATGTACGAAATGCCCACGTATTCCACCATTAAGAACGCTACAGCGCCCATCACTGGCGGCATGATGACGCCGTTTACCGAAGACGACACCTCAACAGCACCCGCCTTTTCTGGACTAAAGCCTACTTTCTTCATCAACGGAATGGTAAAAGTACCCGTGGTCACCACATTGGCAATCGAGGAACCTGAAATCAATCCTGTCATTGCCGACGACAAGACCGCCGCTTTGGCCGGACCACCACGCATATGCCCTAATAAGGCAAACGCCACTTGAATAAAGTAGTTGCCCGCGCCAGCTTGGTTCAGCAAAGCGCCGAATAAAACGAATAAGAATACAAAACCCGAAGAAACGCCTAAAGCAATACCAAATACGCCTTCTGTCGTCAGCCACATATGCGTCATGGCTTTTTCAAATGAGGCACCTTTCCACCTTAAAATTTCTGGTAACCAGGACGCATCACCAAAAAACACATAAGCCAAAAAAACAATGGCCACTATCATCAGGGGTGGTCCAAGAGAACGACGCGCGGCCTCCAACGTCAACAGTAAGCCCATACCAGCAACCACTAGATCCGTAGTGGTAGGCAGGCCTGGTCGCATGGCCAGCTCATCGTTAAACAAAAACAAATACGATGCACAAAAGGCTGCAATGAGCGCCAATGCATAATCGATAATGGGGATATGCTTTGTAGGACTACGGCTAAAAGCCGGAAATGCCATAAAGGCTAAACTCAAGGCAAACGCTAAGTGCAGCGCGCGTGACTGAGTGTCATTAATAAAACCAACACCAAATTGAGACGGTAAAGGCGAGCCAATCCATAATTGAAACAAAGACCAGCACAACGGTACGAGGAACAACAAGCCCAACGCAAAACGACCGGTCGGTGAGCGCTTGCCCGTATCAGCTTCGGCTACCATTTCATCTAGTTTGTTGGCATCTACACCACTGGATGATTGTGTCGACATAGAAAATTCCTAAGTTCGAACATTGGGAAGAAAAAAGCGCCAGCAAGGCTGACGCTTTGGCGAACAATGCAACAGAAGTGTTGTGCCTTATTTCAAAAGGCCTTGTTCACGGTAGTATTTCTCTGCGCCAGGATGCAGAGGTGCTACCAAGGAAGTGTGCACCATTTCCACAGGTTGCAGAGGTGCAAATGCTGGATGAAGACGCTTGAATGCCTCAAAGTTTTCAAATACGGCTTTAGTCATTTGATATACAACTTTATCCGATACATTTGCAGACGTCACGATGGTCGCTTTCGGTCCGAAGGTAGCCACATCATTTGGATTACCGTTGTACATGCCACCTGGAATGATAGCCTGTGAGAACTCACCGTGTTTTTGCTGAATGCTTATCGACGCCTCATCCGTTAGAGGAATCATGCGCACGTCACAAGTTGTTGTTGCTTCTTGAGCGGAACCGTTTGGTAGACCTGCAACGAAGATGGTGACATCAAACTTGTCGTCACACAGGGCTTGAGACATTTCAGATGATTTCAGCTCTGCTGCAAACGCAAAGTTATCGGTCGTCCAACCTTTTTCGGACATCAACAACTCCATCATTGAACGGTTGCCTGAACCAGGGTTACCAATGTTAACGCGCTTACCTTCAAGGTCATCAAAAGACTGAATGCCCGAATCCGCACGAGCCATTAAATGAATCGGTTCTGGATGAAGAGAGAATACTGAACGTAACTCTGGAAAAGGGTTGCCTTCAAATTGGCCTTTACCTGCAATCGCTGCAGCTTGCACATCAGATTGAGCAACACCAAACTCTAGCTCACCAGCACGAATGCTGTTGACGTTGTAACCAGAGCCACCTGTTGACTCAACAGAACAACGAATGCCGTGCTCTTTACGATCTTTGTTGATCATACGGCAAATCGAGCCGCCCGCTGGATAGTAAACCCCTGTCACGCCACCCGTACCGATTGATACAAATTGAGTATCTGCAACAGATACTGTTGTTGCAGCAGCAAACGCAGTAGCTAAAACCGTTTTAAGCATTACCTTCTTCATTGAAAATTCCTCGTTGTGTCATTATTTTGTTATTTATTTGTCAAAACGAGTATCTCTATCGCAAAGAAAGTGCCAAAAACCAAAAAAAAAACATAAAGCATTGATTTAATTAATTAAAACAATAAAAAATAGGCTTTTCATAATCCCTAAACTGTATAACTAAGGTTATAGTTCAACCAAGTCAAATCTCTGAATCTGATACTCTGCCACATGTAATGCGGTGCCTTGAGGCCAACGTATAACCTTTTTTATACTTATAACTTTTGTTATAAGGAAAAAATCCAACTGCTTTATACGCCTTCTCATTCCTTAACAGAGTCGTTAAGATTCGCTACCTTACTTATATTTGTAGGCCGTTTGATTACATGATGCGCACGCTTGTTTGGCTTCTTATTGCCCTTATCTTTACGCCACTGACTATGGCAGAAACACGACAAAGGCCCGCGCTTGACGTGCAAAAACGGGTCGTGCACATTGCGGCAGACTATAATTACCCACCTTACGAGTTTGTCAATGAAGACGGCATCCCTACGGGTTATACCGTTGAATTGAGTTACGCCATCGCTGAAGTAATGGGCTTTGAAATCGAGCTAACCATGACCGACTGGCAAAGTGCTTACGCTGGGCTATTGGATGGCACCTTTGATGCTCTACAAAACATTGCATATTCCGACGAACGCGCGCAAACCATTATCTTTTCTTCACCCCACTCGATCGTCAACCAGTCCTTATTTGCCCGTAAAGATGGGCCTCACGTCAACGACATCAAAGAGGCTGCTGGTTACGAAGTGATTGTTCAAAATGCCAGCATCATGCATGAATACCTAGAGCGTAATGTTCCAAATGCCATCATTATTCCGGTTGCCACCCACTCTGCAGCCTTGCGTTTATTAGCTTCTGGAAAACACGACTTTGCGTTAACAGCTAACTCCCCAAGTTTATACCTTAGCAAAGAAATGGGGCTCAGCAATTTAGAACCAATCGCCCGACCTGTGGCCGGACAACGCTTAAGCTACGGAGCTCTACCTGCCCATGAAGACTTGATCGCATTGTTTAGTGAAGGCTTGGCCATTTTAAAAAACACGGGACGACAGCAAGCCATTTATGATAAATGGTTTGGCACTCTAGAACAGTCCAAAGTGCCATGGAAAAAGCTCGGCCAATATGCGTTTTATACGATCTTGGCATTGTTGTTAATCTTGGGTGGCATCATGATCTGGAACCGCATGCTGCGCAAAGAAGTTGAACGCCGCTCCCTGCAAATCAAAGCACAACAGGAGCAACTTATTCAAGCCGATAAAATGACTTCACTTGGCGTACTGGTATCGGGGGTAGCACATGAGATCAACAACCCAACAGGTTTACTGATGCTGAACCTGCCTATTCTTCGCGGCGCATGGGAAGATGCACTTCCTTATTTGGATGAGATCGATCAGGAAAATCAAGGCATCATGCTTGGTGGGCTACCTTACCATCGTCTGAAAGAAGAGATTCCCTATTTACTCGATGAGATGCAACACAGTACAGATCGTATCCGTAATATCGTCAATGATTTAAAAGACTTCGCTCGGGAACAACCCGACGCTTTATCCCAAGAAATAGATTTAAATCAGGTCGTAGAAACTAGTATTCGCTTGGTCGACAAATCCATTCGCAGTGCTACAGATCATTTTAATGTACGTCTAGATCAACGCCAACCGCGCATAATGGGTAACCCTCAACGAATAGAGCAAGTCATTATTAACCTTGTTTTAAACGCATGTGATGCCATTGACTGTTCGAGCGCTAGGTTAACGATTTCCACCAACCTTAGTACCGACCTACAAGAGGTACATGTTATTGTCGAAGATGAGGGATGCGGAATAAAACAAGACGAGCTAGCGCGCTTAACTGAGCCATTCTACACCACGAAACGCGACCATGGAGGAACAGGACTTGGACTATCTGTGTCTGCAGGAATTGTAAAAGCACACAAAGGCCGATTGTCTTTTTCATCGACTTTTGGCGAAGGCACTGTTGCCGTGGCAAGCTTCCCTGTTGCAACTTAATGTTTCACTTAAGAGGACTAACCTTTGAATCAGCTGGCCTACCCACAATTTAAAATCCTGTTAGTGGACGACGAACCTTCATTCCTGCGCAGCATGTCACTGACATTAGAGCGCTATGGGATAAATAACATCCTAACGTGTTCTGAGCCTCAGCAAGTACAAAGCTTGATGTCCGAGCAAACGATCGGTTTAGTGCTTTTAGATCTGACCATGCCCGTCATCTCTGGACAAGAATTATTAAAATGGCTAACGGAAGAATACCCAGATGTCAGCGTCATTATTTTTAGTGGTTTAAATCAAGTCGATGCTGCTGTCGATTGTGTCAAACAAGGCGCTTTTGACTATATCGTTAAAACTGCTGATCAAGAGCAGATCCTTGAATCTATCAAGCGCGCCATTCACACCCAAGAACTGAGCTTAGAAAACCAAGCACTGCGAGCTCAGCTTTTATCAAGTGAACTGAATAATGCCGATCATTTCGCTGGTTTTATTACCGCTGATCCAAATATGATATCGATGTTTCGTTATTTAGAGTCCATCGCCCCTAGCGGCCAACCAGTACTGATTACCGGGGAAAGCGGGGTCGGTAAAGAGTTAATCGCAGGTGCAATTCATGAGCTGAGTGGCCGAAAAGGTCCCTTAGTTACAGTCAACGTGGCTGGTCTTGATGATAATATTTTCTCAGACACGCTCTTTGGGCATGCACGTGGTGCATTCACAGGCGCTGACAAAGTCCGCCCAGGCTTAGTTGAAAGCGCGGCAGGGGGCACTTTATTCTTGGATGAAATCGGTGATCTGAGCTCAACGTCTCAAGTGAAATTGTTGCGTCTGCTGCAAGAGGGAGAATACTACCCTATCGGCAGTGATCGCCCAAAGCGCATCCAAGCAAGAGTCATCGTTGCAACGCATCAAAACTTAGCTGAGCAACAGCAAAAGGGCACCTTTCGTAAAGACTTATACTATCGCCTGCGTACTCATATGGTCAGCGTCCGAGCACTGCGCGAGCGTTTAAACGATCTCCCCTTATTGATCGATCATTTTATGCGCCAAGCTTGTCATGAACTGCAAAAACCTTATTTAAACATTCCCAATGCATTGGCACTGCATTTACAAGGCTACTCCTTTCCTGGCAACGTACGTGAGTTGCGCGCCTTAGTCTTTGATGCAGTGAGCCAAAGTGAACAAGAGACATTGAATATTAGTGTCTTTGAACGATTGCTTGGAAACCACTCAAAGGATGTATTTGAGCGATCTGTGCGCTTCCCAGAAGACCAACCGCTGCCGACATTGACGCAACTAAGCAAATTGTTAGTAGAAGAAGCGATGAACCGATCCAATCATAATCAATCACTGGCTGCACGTATGTTAGGTATCTCTCAACCAGCTTTGAGTAAGCGCTTGAAAAACATGAAAGAAGGTGAAGACTAACTGAGTGATCATACGTTAAAACGGCTGCACATCACGACTTGGGGATACACCAAACGCTCGGGAGTATTCACGACTAAACTGTGAAGAACTGATATAACCCACCTCAAATGCGGCGCGACTTACATCCATACTTTGTGAGCGGATCAAATGACGAGCGTGCTGCAATCTAACCGTTTTTTGATACTGCAAAGGACTCATCGAGGTAATCGATTTAAAGTGCGTATGGAAGGACGACACGCTCATACCGCTTAGCGTAGCCAACTGCTCCATTTTAATTGGCTGAGCATAGTGATCTTTGAGCCAAGTAATCGCCTTTGACACCTTCTGGGCATGGGAATCCATCACCCCAAGCTGAGCGATAGCAGGTCCGACTGAACTTTTTAGCAGTCTAATCAGAATTTCATCAATGGCCAGCGGCACCAACAAATCTACGTATTCCTGTTCGACAATCAGCTCAAGTAAACGCACGCAGGCTTTCATTACTCGTTGATCATTGCCTTTGACGTACACAGAACTGGCTTTGTCAGTTTTTGGCACACCATTAGGAAACACTCGAGGAATCAGTTCAATTAATCGGTCTTTATTAAGCGGCAACATCAAACAAAAATACGGTTCTTCCGGACTTGCCTGCATGATTTTATAATCTAACGGCACTTCTGCGGCATAGACCACCATAGTGCTAGCATCTTCAGTATATTCCACACCGGCTTGCATCACCGACACATGTTTTGCGCCTTGCGGTACAATACAAATACTTGGAAGGGCCAACAGGCAATGCTGTTGACTTGAAAGTGTTGCGGACCGAGCAACGTGTACTTGGTTTTCTAATAATGGAAAGTACCCATCATAAGGCGTCAACGTTGTTAACAATGACGCCATCTTCTTCAACGTTCGACTGAGCTCTACAGACAACTCACTGTTTGATGGCATTTGCGTAAACGTTTGTGGAGCCACTGCACACCTCACCTTAACAATAGAAAAGAGCAGCGGCGATCACCACTGCTCTACGCATTCGCTTAACTGACGATTACTCTGCCGCTAGAGAAGCCATGTCGATGACGATACGGTGCGCCATATCCCCTTTCGCCATACGCTCGAAAGCATCATTAATTTGATCTACGTTAATCATTTCACATTCAGGATAAACATTATGTTTGGCACAGAACTCAAGCACTTCTTGAGTTTCTTCAATACCGCCAATTAAAGAGCCTGCGATACGGCGTCGACCAGTGATCAAAGGTATTGTCATCGGTTCTTCTAATGGCCCTACCTGACCGACAATGACCAAGGTGCCATCAATGTCCAGCAGTTGTGTGTAAGGTGTGACATCATGCTTAGCAGGCACTGTATCAATAATCAGATCAAAAGAGTTTGCCGCCGCTTGCATGGCTTCCTCATCAGACGATGCCAAGATACCAAGTGCGCCCATCGCTTTTGCATCTTGCTCTTTTTTCTTAGAGCGACTCAATACCGTTACTTCAGCACCCATGGCAACCGCTAATTTAACCGCCATGTGCCCAAGACCACCAAGGCCAATCACGCCAACACGAGAGCCTGCTTTCACGCCCCATGTACGCAGCGGTGAATAGGTAGTGATACCCGCACATAAGATTGGCGCAGATTTAGAAAGATCCATATTTTCAGGCAAGCTCAGAACGAACTCTTCACGCACAACGATATGCTTTGAATAGCCGCCCTGTGTGATGTCCCCCGAAATACGGTCTGGTGAGCCATAGGTCATGGTTAATCCGTTGCGACAGTATTGCTCTTCGCCCTTATCACATTGATCACAGGCTTGGCAGCTATCGACCATGCATCCTACGGCTACTTTATCGCCAATCTTGTATTTGGTTACATCAGTACCGATGGACTGCACCACACCTACGATTTCATGGCCAGGTACTAAAGGATAGGATTGTGGGCCCCAGTCACCGTTTACCGTATGCAAATCTGAGTGACAGACACCTGAGTATAAAATCTCAATCGCCACGTCATTGGCACGCAAATCTCTGCGTTCAAAATGATACGGCACCATATGTGCATCAGAATTATGTGCGGCGTAACCTACAGTTTTCATAACACTTTACTCCCAGTTATTCTCAAGTTCGCTATCAATTTAGTACTGACATGGTAATAAAGTAGCACTGGAAGCGCCTGCCTAATCCTATTTAGATTATGCCCAAAGCTATGATTCCTAAAAGGACACATAAAACTGTGAAATAAAAAACACAAAAAAAAGTGCCTAATTAATGCTAAATATGTATAAAAATTCACTTTTAATTAAAAGTTCGCAAAAGCATCAATCGGTACCAGCCTGCTTATTTCTTCAAAAGCGTTGTTTGAATAATCAAGTAACGTTAATTAATTAGACTGTCAATCATCTATAATCTTAAGCAATATCTTTGTACATGATCAGGCAGTCTACTTTACCTAAACGGCCGTGACGATACGCATTAGGTACAGTACCGATGATGTCGTACCCAAGTTTTTGCCAAAGCTGCACTGCCACGCGATTAGTAGAAACAACCGCATTAAACTGCATCCCAGTAAAACCCAAATTTCGAGCAACTTGCTGGGAATGCTCGCACAACTTACGTGCAAGACCTTTTCCTCGAGCTTTTTCACTGACCATATAACCGCAATTACACACATGATCTCCTGGGCCCATGGCATTCGCTTTTAAATAATACGTCGCTAATACCTCACCCTCTTCTTCAAATACATACGTTTTTGCGGGTAACGTACACCATATTTCATACGCTTGCTCTTGAGTCATATCAGCACGATAAGCGTAGGTTTCTTGTGCTTTGATAACGGCAGAAAACGTCGGCCAAAACGCTTTAAAATCTGCTTCGGTCATGGCTCTTATCATCTTAGATTCCTTACTTTGAAAGGCTACTATCTCTCTGTCATCATCGCATAAAAAAGCGCCTATAAGAGGCGCTTTTTAAGATCACAACATAGGCTTTAAAGCCTTACACTATAAAACGATCCAACAGCGCTTTCTGAGCGCTGCTTTTGCATTGAAATACAAGAAGAATTGCCCTGATCAAAAACCTGTTACAACCTTAACCAACGCTTTTTACTGTTCATTTCTAATTTGAGGGTGTTTTCACATCGCGTACCATTTCTTTTATATTATTTAATACTAAACTTTCAATTTCACTTCTAACTGCAATGAGCTGCTGTATAATTAGACTACTTTTTACTGAAATTATGGCCAGCGGCAACTCTTTGAAAAACTCTATAAGTACTAACAAAGTTTTTAATATTCGATATGCAAAATTTCCGCAGAAGATACGAATGACAATAATGTTGACTGCACTTATCGCTGGGGTAGGCTTGTTTCATGAAACTTTAGCGGACTTTGCTATGATGATGTTCGACCGTTATCTTGCAGCAATGCAGACATTGGTTGATCTTCAGTATTTTGCCTGCTGACGGTTACTTTTTTTTAAACCAATTGCATTGATTAAACTGTGTGTATTCACGCTCGCTTGAATTTGAGTATTTACAGGTTCTATTGCGTCCTTCCTTTTTCGCTTGATACATAGCTTTGTCTGCACGTGAGATTAAAGCGAGGGTATCTTGATCATCCTTATTTACCTGCGTCACGCCCATACTCACCGTCACATCAATTTCGTATAGCTCTGTTTCACATGGTGATTTTTCAAGCCTTTGCCTCAACCTTTCAGCAAGCTCATAAGCTCCCTGTATGTTTTTATGAGGAAGCAATATCGCAAACTCTTCTCCCCCTATTCGGCCAAATGATACTTGCCCGTCAAGCTCAGAGCGAAACACTTTAACAACATGTTGAATCACTTCATCGCCAACGGTATGGCCTAAGGTATCGTTTACCCGCTTGAATAAATCAATATCGTACATAATCAATGAAAATGGCTCGCCACTGTAAGGATAAGCTTGTACGTATGTTTTTAAAGTATTTGAGAAGGCGCGACGATTTAGAATCCCTGTCAATTCATCAATTTCAGATAAAGTCTTTAGCTCTAATTCTAAGTAATGTTGCTGCGTGATGTTTTTTGCAATCCACAGTGCAACGCGCTCACCATTCTCAACGATAGGTAAATGCTTAATGATCCCTTCAAACCAAATTTCCTTTGGCACCACCACATGATTGGGTAATTCAATCATCTCATCTTCATCAAACTTATATTTGACGGACTGAGTTTCCCGCAGATTTATGGCATTTTTAATATGGGATAGAAAGTCATCTGCCAGATGGCGAGGCATGACGTCATGAAGGTACTTGCCTATGAATGGCTTACAGTCAAAACCTGTCTTGTTATCATCGCCACCGTACACATCAAGGTAGCAGCCTGTTTCTGAAAATAGGAACATGTGGTCAGGTAATGTATCAATTACCGCATAGTATCGATTTAGCAAACCCATTGATCACCTAGTTAGGTAAGGTTTTGCATACGCATGTCCCTAATAAATGCACGCACGCTGTGACGTAATTTAAACGACAGTAATCGATATAACAACTTACAAGTATCTAATAATAACGTCCTTGTATTCACTAACACTCATTACCATTTACTGTCGAGATATACTAACCAGCTTACTGTAAAGATGAAAATATACGCAACTCTAAATAGCTTTAAGACTGAATTTAAAGTGTTTATGAACAACATACGCCTATTTAAAATGGTAAATAGGCGTTTTTCACTTTGAAAAAATGGCTTATGGAGAAAAATCGTTTAATCCCACTTTTTTTGAGGTGGCTGGTAAGCTTTCAATGCCGCCAGCAGTTCATCACCTTGATCGGTTTTAATCAACATATCAATGTATTGAGGACGAATGAAACCTGCATCACTCATCTGTTGCACCATTGCCAAAAGTGGGTCATAAAAACCCATGACATTGTAAAAAGCACACGGTTTAGCATGATGGCCTAATTGTGCCCATGTCCATACTTCAAAAATTTCTTCTAATGTGCCAGCACCCCCTGGTAGCGCAACAAAAGCATCTGCAAGATCGGCCATTTTCGCCTTACGCTCATGCATATCGGCGACCACATGTAACTCTGTTAGATGTTCATGTGCGATTTCTCTGCTTTTCAAGTACTCAGGGATAACACCGTATACTTTGCCACCATGAGCCAGCACGGCATCAGCAATAGTGCCCATTAGACCGACATCGCCACCACCATAGACAACGTCCACTCCCTGCTCTGCAAAATATTTCCCTAACGCCTTAGTTGTTTCGACATAGCGCGGATCATTGCCACTGCTGGCACCACAAAATATTGCAACTTTCATTGTGAAACCTACTTTATTGTTGTTGATAAAATGCTTTCTACGATAGGCAATTTAGATGACAGCTTCAAAACACTCTAACTGAGGATGCCCCAAATAGATCTCACGTCGGCTACCAGCATTCGCATGGGCTTTGCGAAAAGCATCAGACTTTGTCCACGCTTCAAAAGCCTCACGTGATTCCCACGTAGCATGGGAGGAAAACAATGTGTACTCTTCCGTCGTCGGCCCCTGCAGTAAATTAAACGATTTGAAGCCAGGCACACCTTCTAGATAAGAGTCGCGGTTGCGCCAAATATCAAGAAATTCATGCTCACACCCTAACTTGACTTTGAAACGATTCATCGCAATAAACATATACACTCTCTCTTAGCCGTTAATATCGGCGTTGTTTCAATGCCCTTTATAGAGCAGTATGCTTTATTAATGGTGCTGATATAGCGTATTAAAAGCCCACCCCTTCATACAGCATGCCATCGACTCTTTTGATCACATTAAAAAATTAATTTTCTAAGTGGATTTAGCCTATTTTCGACGCTATGATGCACGACCTTTTTCTTCTCCCAGAGCTGCCAATATGTCTGAAACGGTTTTGTATACTGACTTGTCAGCTTACTATGACTTAATGTGTGCCGATATTAATTACCAAGCACAAAGTGATTGTGTCCACCGCCTCCATCAAATCTTTGGTAATAAAGGCGTATCTCATCTCGATATTGGATGTGGTACTGGCCCTCATATCCGACATTTTTTAGATCACGGTTACCAATGCCAAGGTCTAGATCTGAACCAGCCAATGCTTGATCAGGCGCAAATCCGTTGCCCAGAAGCCGCTTTCACTTTACAAAATATGTGTGAATTTCGCATTGATCAGCCAGTCGATTTGATTACCTGCTTTTTATATTCAATTCACTACACTGGCGAGCTGCAACCGCTACAACACTGTATTGGTGCAGTCGCTAATGCACTGAATGCGGGCGGGGTATTCTGTTTTAATGCTGTCGACAAAGACCATATCGACAATCAATCTTCTGTTGCACATTCAACACATCAAGATAACAGCTGCTTTGATTTTCGTTCGGGTTGGTATTATGAAGGACAAGGTGATCAACAAAAGCTGCGTCTAAGCATCCGTAAAACAACAGATGAGCACGTGGAATGCTGGCAAGATAGCCATCCGATGGTCGCCATCGACTTTGCGCAACTGACAAAGATGCTCGATCCCTACTTTGAGGTCACTGTTCTGGAGCACAATTACGACACCCTGCAACCATTAGAGGTTAATTCAGGTAACGCATTATTCGTCTGTGTTAAACGCTAAGACAACTATTCTATTAGCGCATTCCTTACGAGCTGAATACACTCAGCTCGTTTAGGTAACGCTCAATATCACCTAATTCGCGCGCCACCCATTCAGGGTTATAGTAGGTGTCCTGATAACGCTCACCACCATCACACATCAAGGTGACAATAGAACCAGCCTCATGATTTGCCTGCATCGCTTTTGCAACCTGTAACACGCCCCAAAGATTGGTGCCTGTAGAAGGCCCAGCTTTGCGCCCAGTTTGTTGTGCTAACCAATGCATCGTTGCCACACTCGCTGCATCGGGCACTTTTAGCATGGCATCAATTACATCCGGCTGAAACGACGCTTCAACCCTAGGACGTCCAATACCTTCTATTCGACTGCCTCGTCCGATGGTGACACTTGAATCTTTGTTTGTATAACCGTCGTAGAATGCTGAGTATTCTGGATCAACAACGACTAACTGTGTGTCTAAGCCTTGATAACGAATATAACGCCCAATCGTTGCTGATGTGCCGCCAGTCCCGGCACTCATTACCACTGTATGCGGCACCGGATGTGGCTCTAATGCCATCTGACCGAACATACTTTCCGCGATGTTATTGCTCCCGCGCCAGTCCGTCGCTCGTTCTGCATAGAGAAACTGATCCATAAAGTGACCTTGTACCTGTTGCGCCACATTAACGGCCTCATCATGCATACGCGTCGCGCAAGTAACAAAATGGCATTGCCCTCCATACTGTTCAATTTGACGAATTTTACTTTGTGCCGTTGAACTAGGCATCACCGCAATAAAGGGTAACCCAAGCATTCTTGCAAAATACGCTTCCGATACGGCTGTACTACCAGACGATGCTTCGACCACAGTCGTGCCTTGCTTTATTTTTCCGTTGCACAGTGCATAGAGAAATAATGAACGTGCCAAACGGTGTTTTAAGCTGCCGGTTGGATGCGTGCTTTCATCTTTCAGGTAAATATCAATGCCTCGAAAGCTTAACCCCTCCAGTTTGATCAAATGCGTATCCGCAGAGCGTTGATAATCCGCATTGATTTTCGCGATGGCATCACTGACCCAGTTCATATAGCTCTCCTCATTGACTGTTTTAGCTGCTTTAAATGTAATCTTTCGGCGAGAAAATGCTTGGCTATTTTTTACCTATAAATGCTATTTTTAAGAAAATTTTACTTCTAAATACACATTAAATAGAAAAAATAACCATGGACAGCATTGATCTAAAAATTCTAGATATTCTACAGCGTGATTGCACTGTCTCCATTCAAGACGTCGCCGAACGGGTCAACCTTTCGACATCACCTTGCTGGAAGCGTATTAAGCGCATGGAAGAACAAGGCATTATCAAATCCCGCGTTGCCTTACTAGACGGTAGTCAGATCAACTTAGGCATCTCCGTTTTTGTTCATATCAAAACTCTACGTCATGATAATGCTTGGCTAACATCCTTTTCAGAGCGCATCTTGAGCTTTGATGAAGTTGTCGACTGCTACCGTATGTCTGGCGAGTGGGACTACTTATTACGCGTTGCCGTAAAAGACATTCATGCCTTTGATACTTTTTATAAAAAGCTCATCAAAGACATTGATGGCTTAAGCAATGTGTCGTCAAGCTTTGCTATGGAAGAAATTAAGCACACAACTTGTCTGCCAATCGATGTTGGGACTTTATGATTACTGACGATGTGCGATAATGCGGCTCAGACATTCAGCTAGGACATTCTTATGGTTACATGTGGTATCGAAATCAAAGGCAGCGAAATCATTCTTTGCCTATTGTCTAAACAAGATGGGTTGTTTCAACTGCCAGACTGCCGTCAGGTGCGCCATGCAATGAAGCACTCCGATGACGCAGAAGCCATGCGTAAATTTCAATTTATGCTGAAGAAGCTGTTTGAAGACTACAAGGTTGAACATGTCGTTATTCGCGAACGCCCTACTAAAGGTAAATTCGCCGGTGGTGCTGTTGGATTCAAAATGGAAGCGGCCGTGCAGCTCATTGATGGCTTAAGCGTTGAGTTAATGAATAACGCTACGATGAAAGAAATCATTAAACAAAACCCACTGCCAATCCATTTCTCTGATACTGGTCTAAAAGCCTTTCAAGAAGGCGCTTTCACAGTGGCGTATGCAGCCCTAAGCAAACAACCAGAGTGATGCTATCGCAATAAAAAAGCCCCGCTAAGAACAACTTAGCGGGGCTTCGTCTTTTTAAATCGATGGTTTAAACAACACCGACTAGAGGTTGCTCATCTACTGGCTTACGATCACTTAAATAAATGTACGCCGCCAACACAAACAGCACACACCCCATTGCAGTGATCAACCAATATACATTCATCAAACTGCCGGTGAATTCATTAATCGCACCCGCGGCCAAGTTACCCAATGCACCACCTAAACCAAAAGCCACCATACCAATACCGTTGATCTGCATGGTTGCTTTTGAACTGTAGTGCTTGCTTACCCAACCGGCAACAATCCCCCAAATTGGGAAGTACATCAAGCCGTAACCCAGTCCCGCTAATAATACAAATCGCGCAGGGTTATAAGTGAAGGCTAACAAACCTAATGCAAAAGCCCCAAAGATGATTAACAGTGCAATGCCATGACCTTTACTATCGGCAAGCTTACCCGCAAAGAAGCCGACAACCATGCCGGTCATACCAATTACACTCCAAGTGTAACCACCTAATGCTGCAGGCAAATTCAGTTCTGCTAAGAACGTATTCAACCAAGTTGAAAACGTCATTGTAGAAAGACCAACTAAGAACAACACCAAACAAGATAGAAATGCAGTACGCTCTTTCAGCACCGTCATAAACAATTGGCGAGACGTCATCGCAAAGGTCACTTCAATATCATGCTCCTCTTTATTTTGACGCATGTGACGTAGTAATGTGATGGTTGCAAATAAAGTAATCAGACCAAACACTGACGCTGCGATCCAACCACTACGCCAACCAAATACCGGCACGACAAGCAGAATTATTAAACCGTTTAAGCTGTAGCCCCATGCAGTACCGCTTGAAGCAATGGATAAATTAGTTGAGGTACGGTCTAAACGGCCATAACTGGTCACCATTTCTACGATACCACCCCAGCTAATCGCCGCACTCGCCGCCATAATCGTCAACACACATGTGATGATCAAAGGATCGTTTAACCATGCCATAGAAAATAGTAAGCAGCTGGTTAAGATTCCCGTACCAATCAAAAGGCGACCTGAATCCATACGGTGACCAATAATGCCGAGAATCATAGCACCCACTAAATACGACAATTGCGTCAGCGCCCCAATGGTTGCTAGATGCCAACTGGTAATGTCAATTGACTCTTGCATCAGCGGCACCAGTGCAGCAAACAAGAACAGACCGAAGCCATGACTAATAACTTGATTAAACCCAAATGTAATCGCCATGCGCATAGCACATTCTCCTACTCTCAAACGATATAATGGAAGCTCAGTAAGTTGCCCATACAACCTATGAGCGCCATATTAGGGGCTTGCTTTTATTCAGTAAATCGATAAATATTCAACTCTACGTTCAACTTTATTGAAAACTAAACACCATGCATGATTTACCTATTAATTTACTGCGAACCTTTATGGTTGTAGCGGATACACTGAATTTAACCGAAGCAGCAAAGCTGCTACACAAGGCACCGTCCACGGTAAGTATGCAGCTGAATCGCCTAGAGGATTTAGTGGAAAATCCATTGATGGAACGGGGTCAGCATGGGGTGAGGCTTACTGCCGTGGGCGTTCAATTAACTACCCATGCGCAGCAGCTATTGAATCTGCATGATCAAATCGTTGGCTCTTTTCAAAATATGGACATTAATGGCGTGGTGCGTCTTGGTACACATGATCAATACGCAAGTCGAACGCTTGCACCGATCTTACAAGACTTTATTTTGAGCTACCCAGAAGCTCAACTTGAAGCTTTTTGTGACTACCGTCCAGATCATTTAGTCGACTTAGTGAATAAAGGTAAACTTGATATAGCGTTGGTTGAAATGGCCGCGGACACAGAAGGCGGTATTCGACTTCGCCGTGACGAATTAGTATGGGTTGGCTCAAAAGACCACTTTGTTCATACGCAGGCAACTTTGCCATTAGTCGTTTTTGACGAAGGCTGCAAGCATCGACATTTTGCTTGTGAAGCGCTAAAAAAAGCAGGAATTTCGTATCGTATTGCGTTTACAAGTCAAAGCCGATCCGGCGTATTAGCTGCTGTTCGTGCAGGCATAGGCATTGCTATTGTGCCTTATCATACATTAGAAGAAGATTTAGTCGTTCACCGAGAGTTTCCAAAACTACCTGATATGGACGTTACGCTATTTATCTCTAATAAAATCAACGAAGCCACTCGACGACTTGAACAAATTATTATCAATAGCCCTGTTTTTAATCCAATGAATAATTAGTTAAGCTTTAGAAGATTTTTTGACCCATAAAAAAGCCCTGATTAATGAACAATCAGGGCTTTTCTTTATTAAGAGCTAAAGGGGAATAAAGCTCTGTTACTTTAGACAATATTAATTATTGAGCACTATGCATATTATATTGGCTTTGTAATGTATCTATCTTTTCTTCATAAGCGTCAACTTTTTGCGATAAAGTTGTCGGACTGTTAAATTCAACATTTGGGTTGGTATCAACGCCCATTGTTTCTAATTGAGCTGATATAGCTTTTGCGTGAGACTGAGCATCTAGATAGTCATCTTGCAAGTTGTTATCACCTGCTGCAAAAGTGGCTGAAGCGGCTAATGTTAATGTTGCAATCATTGCTGGAGTCTTAAAGTTCATGTCGTCACCTTTATGCTTGAAAAAATAATAGTTTAGAAAATTTTAGCTGAGTCATTATTGAGACGTTTCAAGGCTATTTAGTACGCCTTTCAGCTCCATATTCTTTTCTTTTACAGTGTCTAGCTTTTGTGAAGTCGTCATCGGTTCTGCATACAGCTGATCAACTTGATAGCCTTCGGACTCCACTTCGGTTGCCATTGATTCATAACGTGCTTCGGCAATACGGAGATCATCAGTTATGTTGTCGGCAAACGCTGGCGATGTAATGGCAGAGGTTGCTAAAACAGCTGATGTGATTGCGATTAACTTTTTCATGATGAGCCTCCTGTAAGGTCTCTTTATTAAACATTAAACATTAAACGTTTGTACTTTAACTCTCGTTGCGAACAACGTTTCGCGTTTCGATGTAATTAATATTAGAGGTCTTCATGAATTATAAAAGAGTTAAAAAGACCGTTTCAATTTTCCTCCATTAATTTCAGTAAATATGCTGTCTACTACTATTAATGCAAAAATAATGAAAGTAGCTCACCATTCTCTCTTCAAACCAACAGAAGTAAGCAAATAAAGCTCAATTTAATTTTAGTTATAACCGAATTTTAAACGGTCGGTGTACATAGTGTGCGCAATAGCCCTTTATATGCACATATTAAGCTCAACAGAGTACGATTAATTGAGTATAAAACTAAGCAGCTTACTCATTTGAAATCGATTCTTTCGATTACATTCAATCAACTTCTTCGATATAAACCGTGCTTAGCGCACAATCGGCAAATCGGACCATTGCGTCGTGTACGCCGGAGACAAATAATCACGCTTCATTGACCAAGACGTTGCAGTGCCTTGCGCTGCTAGAAAAACCTTACCAAGGCGACTGCGGTTGATGTTATCTATCACCTCCATGAGAGTGTTCGACTCTTTACGCACAGGATCCTCTTGGAACATATCTTGCTGGTAGGCATGATGCTCATAAAAATCTGTCAACATAACCCCAGCCTTTGCATACCGGAAACCTGGACGATAAAGCTTTTCGAATACGTCATAAGCCGCTTTGAGTAAATCACGAGAATCATTCGTTGGATGAGACAGCTCAATGGTCAATGCGTTCGCATAATAAGCATCATTGGGGTTAAACGCTCCAGTCCGTATAAACACTTGCACCACACGTGCTAAACGCTGCTCAACGCGCAGTTTTTCCGCTGCACGTCCCATATATTTAGCAATTGCTTCTTTTAAGGATTCTTTTTCAGTAATCCGTGTGCCAAATGAACGACTGCAGACAATTTGTTGCTTAACCGGCGCCACATCTTCAAATGCTAAGCATGACACGCCATTAAGTTCTTGAACGGTTCGCTCAAGTACAACTGAGAATTCGCTTCGAATGACTTTAGAACTGGCATCGGCTAAATCCAATGCCGTGAAAATTCCTCGTTCATATAGGCGCTTACTTAAACGTCGACCGACCCCCCAAACCTCAGATACATCAAGCAACGCCAATAATCGTCGCTGACGATCACGCTCCATTAAGTTAACCACCGAACCTGTCGCAGGATAAGTTTTTGCTGCGTGATTGGCAAGTTTAGCCAACGTTTTAGTAGGTGCAATGCCCACCCCTACGGTAATGCCTGAACATTGATCAACTTTGGCTTTGAGATGTTGCCCAAAACTTAAAATATCTACACAGCCATCTAATCCTGTTAAGTCCAGAAAGGCCTCGTCAATTGAATAAATTTCGACGTGTGGCACTTCTTCTTCCAGTAAAGACATTACACGCTGAGACAAGTCAGCATACAGTGCATAGTTCGAAGAGAAGCACACGATGCTATGCTGCTCAATCTGATCACGTATTTGAAACACGGGCACGCCCATTTTAATGCCCAACGCCTTTACTTCTTTTGAACGTGCAACAACACAGCCATCATTGTTTGATAGCACAACCACCGGTCGATATTTTAAATCAGGACGAAAAAGTTTTTCACAACTGGCGTAAAAGTTATTACAGTCTACTAGGGCGAAAATGGAGCTCATTGCTGCAACCTGCGCACTACCCCCGTCACAACGCCAAATATTTCCAACTCGGAATGCTCTGAAATCGGGATCACGGGATACGCTTTATTATGAGGGCGCAAAACCGTTGTCGGTTTTAGCTGCAACTCTTTAACGGTTAACTCACCATGAATCGAGGCAATCACAATATCGCTGTGTTTGGCACTTAAAGATCGGTCAACGATTAACACGTCTCCCGAATGAATGCCCGCTTCAATCATAGAGTCACCTTGCGCCCGTACAAAAAAAGTCGAACTAGGGTGCTGAATACATAATTCGTTCAAATCCAGAGAACGCTCAACAAAATCTTGAGCAGGGGATGGAAAACCAGCAGACACAGATTCTACATAGAACGGAATAGACATCTGTTTCGTTGCAAGAAAAGCGGCCGACTCCGCAGAACCAAGGTATGTCACACGCATAGCGACTCCAATACTGTATATTTATACAGCATTATAGCTCAGTTTTTAGAAAGTCCTACCTACTTTTAACGTTTAAATACAACAAAACCCCGATAAGCTGAGCTCATCGGGGTTTTGTTGATCGGGGTTAAAGGGGGGATCCCGATATTTAAAACATCACTTTGACTTATTGAGCGGCGCGAGCTGACTCAAATTGACCTTGAAGATCAGAAATTTTGTCGTGGTAAGCTTCAACTTTTTGCGACAACGTCACTGGCGAGTTGAAATCAATTGTTGCATCAGCGTCTACACCCATTGTGTCTAATTGAGCAGACAGTGCTTTAGCATGCGCTTGGGCATCTAGGTAGTCGTCTTGTAAGTTGTTGTCGCTTGCTGCGAAAGAAGCAGTAGCTGAAAGAGTAAGAGCTGCGATAAGTGCTGGAGTCTTGAAGTTCATAATATTCACCTTTAAGTTGTTAAGCTGCGGGCTTAATTAGATGTCCGCTGCGTTTCGATAAGATTAATACTAGCCTTCTGTGAAAATAAAAAAAGATCTCAGCAGCGCGTTCCAAAATGCTTCCTATAAACCTGTAAAAACGTCTTAATCAACACTAAACGCATCAATCAAGGAGCGACGTTCTCAGTTGCGCCTAATTGCCCCAAACAGGGAAGCAATATTCATCAGGTACAGTAGAAAACGTTCTTAGCAAGTAAACTTTCTCTGACATTATGCAAAACCATGACAACACCTCATGCACAATAGGTTCTTAAAAACGTAATGCTTAATAAAAAACAACCCATCACTTACGCAATTGAAATCGAATAACTGCATCATCATTGATCAAATAAATCGATCCATTCTAGAAAACAAGCTGAGCCAAGGGCAAAAACATGACCACAACTTTAATAGAGGAGAGCTAATTGACTATCCCAGCAATAGAGTCGCCCCAAAAAGAACAGGAGTAGCCAACGTAATCAACACATTACGCCCTAAGAAAGGTAACCATGTCTCTGCGCTTTTTCGTAAGCGGGGCTTTAAGCCTGTCACTATCGTTACGGCCACCAATAACGGTATCAAAACCAATAATGACAACCACGGTAATAACCCCATCACGCACCCTATCACTATGACCAGCGCGGCGACCAAAACCCCCAAACTGTAGAGTGCTAAGCCCGCTGTTTTACCGTATGCAATCGGAATATGATGTCGGCCGCAAGCACGATCAGCGTCTATATCAGGAAACTGATTTAACAGCAGTAGATTATTTGCCAACATAAAAGGTATCAGTGAGGTGACGATCGCTAAGGTATCCAATTGCCCAGTAAGCGAAACATGCGTACCAATTACCATAACAGGACCAAACCCTAATCCCGGTGCTAACCAACACAGTAGTGGGGAGCGGTTTATCCATGGCGTATACCCTACTACAAGCACTAAGCCGATCCCCCCTATCCACATTAACAGCTCTCCTCGTAACCATACGAAGTACAAACCGATAAAAACCGTCAGGAATAATGTCACCCATGCCATGATGAGTACACTTTTAAGAGCATCCGGGTTTTGAACTAAGCCACCGCTGCCACCGCTAAATGGCGTACGCTCAGTTTTCAAATCTAAGCCTGAGCGAAAATCCATGTATTCGTTAAAAGCATTCACACTCACATGAGCGAACAACGCCGCCACTACGGTTAATACTATGTGCAATAATTGGATGTCTGGGTGACTTACATAGGCAGTGCTAACCCCTAAAAAGACGCTCACAGGTGCCAAGATAAGAAACGGGATACGCGCTGATTTCATCAAGGTTGGAAGCTTAGCACTCATTCAATCATCTCTTTATGGATTCACTGTAGACATTAGAACAGATCAAAATACGATAGCAGTCTTCCGATACCTGTCCTATGTCAAAGCCGTAGAACATAGAGCTAGATCAGTGTTTATAGAATCCAACATATCGGCACATTCATGAACGAGTGCGCACTTTATAAGCTTCAACAACATCGGAAACGGATTGATAGTAAGCGTCTTCGCCCACCTGTTCGGTAATTCCAGAACGATCCAATTCTTCGCGAACCCGATCCGACACTTCTGCAAACACAAGCCTTACGTGACGTTTTTGTAATTCGTCGGCAAGAGTGAGCAAGGTTTTTGCCGAGGTATAATCCACATCATCCACCGCATTTGCTTCAATGCAAAACCAATCTAATGCAGGTCGAGCACTGTTCACTAAGTACAAGACCTCTCGACTCATCAACGCCGCGTTGGCGTAATACATCCCATGAGTGAAGCGGTACACCTGTAGCCCCGGCATCAGTTGAGCATTATTGTTAAGCGGAACCCCACGCCAACGACCATGACCATTGGGTACAATGACACTGTTCACCGGCCGATAACCATGGCGAGTATGTACCAGAAGAGACAAGGCAATGGCAGCCAAAATACCCAGTTCAACCCCTAAAACGACAACGGCTATCATCGTAGTCAACGCCACCCAAAATTCCCAACGGCGCTCATACCACACATCTCGAAGTCCTTTAATATCGATCAACTCAATACCAATCAAAAACACAATCGTCGCCAGCGTAGCATGAGGCAAATACGCTAAAGGCTCCGTTAGAAACAACAGCACCATCACAACCAATGCCACTGTGATTAAATGAGACCATTGACTACGGCCTCCAGCACTGTCCAGCATTTGAGTTTTGGTTGGACTGCCATTGACCACAAACGCACCGGATAAACCCGCGCCTAAGTTGGCCATACCAAGGCCAATCAAATCAGCATTATCATCGACTGTTTCTTGATGGCGTGCAGCATAGGCACGAGAGGTAGCAGAGCTTTGCGCAATAATCACCATAAACATGGCAAACGCGGTTGGAATCAGCTGTGTAAACTGCTCCCAAGTTAACGTAAACACAGGGAGTTGGAGCGAAGGTAAACCACTTGGCACGGCCCCTACCAATGCTAAACCATATACATGTAGATCCAATAACCAACTAATGGCCATTGCGCCGATTACAGCGAGTAACGCACCAGGTATTCGTCGTGACCATAAACGCATCCCAACCACCAAAATAAGCGTTAATAAAGACACAACCAGCGTGTAGATATTCAAGCTCTGCAATGCCGGCCAATGCAACACTAGGTGTGCTAACGAGCTAACCCCCTCATACTCAATACCCAGCATTCCCGATACTTGGCTTAAGGAGACTTGTATACCAACACCACTAAGAAAGCCGATCAATACGGTGCGCGATAAGAAATTGGCTAACACGCCTAAGTTGAGTAAGCGTGCAATAAGCAACATCGCACTGACCAACAACGCCAGAGTTCCAGCCATGGCCATGTAATCATCCGAACCAGCCAAAGCCATACCTGCTAATGCCGTGGCTAACATCGCTGCGGTAGCTGAATCAGCACCGACCACCAGTTGTCTCGATGCCCCAAATACTGCGAATAACAACATAGGCAGCAGCATGGTATACAACCCAGTCACTACCGGCACTCCTGCAATTTGCGTATAACCCATCACTTCAGGAATAGCGAGTGCGGCCAATGTTAGGCCCGCAATGACTTCTTGCGTAAAACGGGTTTTAGACAAAGGCAGTAGCCCTTGGAATAGGCGGTAACGCTGACGTCCGATGGTCATGTATCGACTCTATATAGAATTGTCAGTATATCTTTGCGAGATAGTGAGGAAGAGTCAATTAATCAATAACTTAACGAGCAAAAGATTGCACTTCATCAACGGTTAAATAGCGCCAGTCAGATTCAGGGACATCGAGTACGACATCACCAATGCGCTCACGATGCAAACCAACTACTCGATTACCCACCGCAGCAAACATACGTTTTACCTGATGGAACTTGCCTTCAGTTAAGGTTAAACGTACTTCAGTTGACGTGATTACCTCTAACTGCGCTGGTAATGTCGCAGCTGATTCACCTTGCAGTCGAATCCCCTCAGTAAAACGCTGCGCTACATCGTCCGCAATGGGGCGTGATAACAAAACATGATAGACCTTACTACAGCCTCGATTCGGCTGTGTAATATGAAATGACCAGCGGCCATCATCCGTAATCAACACAAGCCCTGTCGTGTCCGCATCCAAGCGGCCGGCAATATGCAGCTCATTTGGTTTGTCGACTGACAAATGTTGGAACACCGAGGGATACGCTTCATCGATATTGGAACACACTGTGCCTGCGGGTTTATGCATCATGATGTAACGAAAAGAACGAGCAACCAGCCGCTCGCCTAGCAGTCGTACATCATTATTTTCATGGACTTGAGTTGCTTCCAGCACAACAGGCTCACCATTAACCGTCACCCTGCCCTGCTGAATATAATGAATCGCCTCAGTTTTTGTGAGTTCAGTACTTTTGCAGACAAATTTATCCAAGCGCATGAGCAAGCAACGTGACTATTAAATTGGCATCGTATTATGAAGGGCCCATTTTAAACTGCAAGCTGTCTGGGCTACTTTAAGACCAACAGCTAAGGAATATGCGAATAAGTCACACCTTTAAAGCATATAAAAATATAATTTAATTTCAATAGAATAGAGAAGCTAATTTTCTCTTTAAATGACTTGTTCGCATTATCCCTAAGCAAACCATGGACAAGTTGAGTCTAATTATCTTTAACTTCAAACAGGTGCCTTAATGAGAATAAAACTTTATATTTTATAACTTTCTTAACCCTAAGCAGGATGAATTAATAATTTTTAATCAATTAATCCCTCGCACTTAGGATTACCTAATAAAAACGAATCGCGCTAGCAAAAAAAGCAATTTCATAAAAACTGTAACAGATGAAATATCCATTGAGATTAAATTTTAAATGAGGTGGCTTTTTCCTCGTACTCCTGTGTCACTTTGTGAATATCGTGACTGCTTTGCGTTAGTTTTTTCATTAACTCTGATAGAAGCTGAATAGTTTGAGCGTCGTCGCTCACTTTTTCGCTGATCATAGCTACAACTCTATCTTGTTCAGATGTGCTTTCTGCAACGGATCGACTATTGATTGCAACTTGACTAACATCTTCGGCTCTTTTTTGTAGACCATTAGAAATGCTCAACGCGTGCTCTACATTAATATTGGTTCTTTCCTGACCTGATGCCATAAAACTCACTGTTTTATCCACGCTGATATTCAATCTTTCCAGTACTTTTTCAATGTCGTCTGTAGCATCGCCAGAACGTTTAGCAAGCGTTCTTACTTCATCGGCAACAACGGCAAAACCTCGGCCTGTCTCACCAGCTCTAGCCGCTTCAATAGCTGCATTTAATGCAAGCAAATTAGTTTGCTCGGAAATACTACGAATAGACTGCAAAAGCTGAGTAACTGCGTCTACTTCAGAGGTAAGAGCTTGAAGCGAATCTGAAATGGATATGGTGTCTTGGGACAGCAATTCCATGTCTTGAATAATAATGAGAGCTTGTTGTCTGTCACTTATTATGTCTTGCTCTAACTGATGAACAATGTCAGCTGACTGCAAACTGCTATCAGATACTGACTTCATGGATTGAGAGACTTCTTCAGTCGCTGATGCGGTGTCCAGAGACCGACGTTTGCTTTCTTCAACACTGGTGCTGGCTTTGTCGGTACTGGAGTTTATTTGCTCGCTTGCGTTTACCAACACTTTAGCAATTTTTTGATAGTCACTAAACAAGGAGGACAACTTGCCTAATAAATTGTTAAAAGCAATTTCAGCACTGGAAGTCGGTTTTTCAATGCGAAGGGACAAATCGTTTTGATTCGAAATCCGTTCAATAGCTATGGATATATTACGGTTTGCCTTAGATTCTTTTGTCATCAGATGAGCCATGTAGATTAGAATACCTGCTTCTGATGCTGCGAATACACAATGAACAATCATAATACCCATATTGTGATGTCCTGTGAATATCATAATAGGCATGTCACCAATATGAACACCTGCCATTTGTACATACATAAAGCTAATGTGGTATAAGGCTGTAGTGGTAAGCGCAGCGACTATAGGCTGCCATTTTTGATATATAAGGAGCACCGCCATCGAAGCAAAGATATGGAAATGCATTTCAGCGAGCCCCAGTTGACTTTGAATAAGAGATGATGAAACAAACATCATCAGAATAGCTGCGAAAACAGAAAAACCTAGAGTGCCTTTACACAGGATATAAATTGCGTTGGTAGCAATAATTAAAATCACTGCCACTACCACAGAGAACAAAAAAAGGTTTTCCCCCAAAAGCCCACTGAGTACCAATATTGGCGCCTGTGCCATCAATGCCCGATATACAAATAAATCGTTTTTAACAGTACTCTGTTCTTTCATTTTTACCCCACTGAAATAATAAAAACATCAAGATTGCAGTCTATGCCCTATAAATTCTATTTCACTTACTAGCACCTTCCCTAATGTTCACATATGATTCTACATTTGTTTAAACAGTTGGGTGTTATTACGACTCACAGGAAGAACACGTTCCAAGTCTTTAATTAAGACAAAGTAGTGCCCTTGATCATCTTTTTTGACGCACTCAATACAACTAACTTGAACAATAGCTGATCGATGTATTCGCCAAAATTTATCTGGATTTAGCTCATCTACCAATTGTTTAATCGTTTTACGAATAAGAAACTCACCATCGGCGGTGATCACAGAGGTATATTTATCTTCCGCAATAAAACAAAAAACATCTCTAACTTTGATGACATGAATGCTGTCTCCTCGTGAAGCATTTATCCATGAAAGGGTATGTGCATTTTCAGTTGGAGGTAACAATCGCGTCAGCTGATCTGAATCAAGCTCGTACTTGATGGTTGTTTGAGAGCGATTTTTTAGGCGTTTAACACATTCATAAAGTCGTTTTTCCTCAATGGGCTTTAGTAAATAGTCTAGTGCCTCATGTTCAAATGCAGCTACTGCGTGTTCATCATAAGCTGTCACAAAGACTAAATGCCCACTAAAGCCACTTTCTCTAAGCTTTTTAGCGGCTTCAATGCCACTAATACCTGGCATCTTAATATCCATAAAAATAGTATGGATATCAATTTCCTGAGCCATACTAATCGCTTCTAACCCTGAGCCTACAGTAATAACTTGATCAATATCTTCCCAAAGCTCTTGCAGCAATCTTTGCAAATGAAACCGCAATAATGGTTCGTCATCAACGACCATGACACACATAGAAGACGCATGTCCTGAGTTGGTTAGATTAGCGCTGGCCATGTACGCCTCCTGAAGAATGCAAATCACCCACCGCTGTATCGTTGAAGATAGGCCAACTTAAAGTGACTAAACAGCCATCGATATGCTGCTTCTCATTGTAGACATTACGAATTGAAAAATTCGACTTATCACCATAAATAAGTTGTAAACGCTGACGAATATTTTTCAACGCAATACCATGACGAGTGTCTGTCTCACTAGTTTGATTCCAGTTAGGCTTCAGCCCTAGACCAGTATCTAAAATAGTCACGTAACAGGTGCTTGCATCCACTGATACTTTTACATCTATATCCCCACCTTCCAGACCTGGCTCAATACCATGAACAACGGCGTTTTCAACCAATGGTTGTAGCAAAAAAGGGGGGCACTCAACGGCACTAATATCACCTTCTTTTTGTATCTGAAAAGTTAATCTTTCTCCCATTCGGACTTTCTGTATAGACAGGTATGAGGCTACTAAATCAAGCTCTTCTGTTAGCGTAATACGCGGTTGTTTCACTTTGCTCATAGATACTCTCAACAAACTTGTTAAGTCATCTAACATTTTCTGAGCATCATGCGGACGAATATGAATCAACACCTGAATATTGGCCAACGTATTAAACAAAAAATGAGGTTCTATTTGAGATTGCAATACCTGATAGTTGGACTCAGCCAACTGCTTTTCTTGCAAAAGCGATTTCATCTTCTGTTTTTGGAGCTCTCTTTCTTTACGACTCAACCGGTACGCATTATAAAATATATACGTAACCAGCATACTGAACACAACTTTCAGCAATAAGTCCGACCAAGAAGCGTCTAGAACCGCCTGAAAGGAGTCGTATATCTGATAAAATAAGTACGCCATACCAATGACGAAACCGCCCAAATACCCCAAAACCGCCGCGGTGCGAACAGATATACGATCTTTCAGATAATAAATGCTAAGACGTATACTAGATAGGCAAGCCACACCAAAAACCAGTGAGATTTGCAATGTCATCCAAAACTCACCCGCTTCGGTAATCCAGATCACCACAGCGATCAAACTACAGTAAAATATGAGCGTCATACTGTCTTTTAATAGTTCATGCCGTTGCCAGAAACTGGCAAAAGGGGCTTTAAACATAACGCTTACTCGTATGTTTAATCATTAATGCACCTGTTATTAAAAACCAAACAATGCAGCCTAGGCCAAAGACTCCTCCCAACATGGACAACCCTGGAGCAGAAGAAAGCACACCTATAGAGCCAATGATAAACGCCAAAACTTTTAAACCTAACCCATATATATCAAATGAAATAAGTGCTGCACCCAATGTCAACATCCATACGCCGCCCACTATCTCATTCCCACCGCCAAGACCATCGATCAGCATTTGTAAGACATACCACAAATACATGGCCGAGCTGCTATCGAAACTGACAATCTGCAAAATCATAGTGTTCCCTACATTCGCTAACATCCCTGTCGTAATCGTTAAACCAACCCAAAGATAGCCCAATACAGCACAAGCCTGCTGCATACCACCTATTTTTAGGTAGGGCTGCACCCCTATTTGATAACCTAAAAGCGCCAACCCAAACACAATATAAATGATGAAATACCATCCATAAAGCAGTAACGCATGCTCAGCCATAATACGAACTTGCGACGCGAAAGGCTCGTTTATGTCGCCAAAGCGATACTCCATTAAAAAGCAAACATAAACCAACATCCCAAATAGGAAACAAAGACCTGCGATGATGCTGCAATATCCACCAATCATTACTTTTTGATCTTGGCTTTTTAGCCTATTAAAACGCATAAAAAACCGTCATAGCACCGCTCCAATAGCCTGATTCCTTCACGATTGTGCTGTCACTGATGCCATCACCTAAATAATCATAGGCAACACTTGTCGCCACATGCCACTGATCTGTCATTGGGTACACGTGAGTCATGGATACATTGGCGTTGGTACTCGCTTTTCCTTTGTAAGCGCTAAAAGAAGAGTTGGCTTCAACAGTGCGAACACCATAGTAATAATCAACCAAATCATCAGACTGATATTGAATAGCCGCCGCAGGGATCAATGAACCGAATGTTGTTTCTATTCGTTTCGACAACATCAGTTTAGCCTCATAACCGTCATGAGTATCCGACACATCCATGGACACTGCTCCAGTAATGTCAATGAACGGCGCAAAGTGTGTCCAATGCAACGCAAGCTCAGTCGCATCCTCCCGCTTACCTAAGTGAGCAAGTTGTTTATTATCATCACGGTCAATAACTGACCCTCGCATTAAAAACAATGCACTGAGCTGATCACTTTCGCCTACATTAGTTGTTATTCCGACCCCTTCAGGGCTTGCCACAAACATGCCGTATTTTAGATTAAGATACGGATGAAGCTCAGCTTCATTCTCTTCACCTATTACATGGTTTTGCTGTCCTGACAGCGTTAAACCAAGATCCGCATCAAACTCTGCCGCTTCGACAAAACACGCTAGAGGCGCAACGGTAAGTACACATACCCTGATCGCACGAGTCATATTTAAAAACATCATTATTCTATCTATCTCACAGTTTAAAAGGGAACGCCTTAATCAGCGTGGAACCAATGTCCCACACAACTGCCTTTGAAAATTGCGGATATGATGAACGGTTAAATAAAAGGATGATTAGCGCTATAGCAGGATAACGGGCACACAAAAACGGTACTGAAAGCCAATAAAAATCGCTTATATTCAATTCAAAGGCGTTTAATTCGATCCCAACTATCTTACGCTTATAAATTAAGGTAATAATAAACCTTCAAAGAAACGTCTTATGCCCAAAGGTGACATACGTGAGTCATGCTTCCCAAAACGAAGCTCGTCCCAGCATCCAACCCCCTAACCACCCAGCTTTACATTGGTTCAATAGCTTTCGCAATCGCATTGCTGTGTTATTCGGCTGCTTGTTACTTATGCTAGGCATCATTGTCGTGACCTACATTTATCAAGCCTCATCTAGCCGACTAACCAATGCCAGTGGTAAATCTTTGGCGATCATCGCTCAATCGGTTGCCAATACGCTGGCATTAACGTTGAAAGAGCGAGAAAGGGAAATAATTTTATTGAGCAAACGACCTTTGTTCGCGACTGAGCGCAATCAAGAAAAAATGCAAGCAGCGTTGGATCGCACAAAAGATTCTTATCAGCATTATGCTTGGATTGGATTTGCTAATGCCGACGGCAAGGTTATGGTCGCTGGTAAAAAGATGCTACAAGGTGCGGATGTCAGCCAACGGCCTTGGTTCGTTTTAGGCAGTCAGGGGCCTTTCGTCGGTGATGTGCACGAAGCGCTTTTATTGGCCAGTATGATTGAGCCAATGGACGATGGCTCCTTGCCCCGCTTTGTTGACTTTGCCGCACCTGTCTATGGTGAAAACGGAACATTTGAAGGCGTCATTGCAGCACACTCTAACTGGGACTGGGTACGAGGTGTTTTGAACTCAGCGTTACCTAATGAACATGATAACATCGAAATATTTATCGTCGATAAACATAAAGAAGTGTTGTATCCCAATGCGCTTACCCATTCAACAGAAGTACCTAACAACATCCCCGCTCCAGGTGAATTTCAATACAACGAATGGAATGACGGAAAACGCTACTTAACCACATTGGCATTGGTCAACTCTTCAATATCAACCGATCTGGGATGGAAGATTATCGTGCGTCAACCTAGCGATGTAGCACTGTCTACTGTGTACAACATGAGAGTAGTGATATTGCTGATCAGCATTGCGGCAACCTTGATTGGCGTCTTTATCGCCTATCAGCTGGCAGGAGCATTAAGCCGCCCGATTGAACGCCTAGCCGCGACCGCCCTTAGGATTAAAAATGGTGATCGAAAAATGTCGTTTACGGAAACAGACAGCCATCTCAAAGAAGTCATTAGTTTAAGTAACTCGCTACAAGGAATGATGACATCTCTACTGGATCGAGAACAGTCACTGGTTGAAATGAACGCCAATTTGGAAGCCAAGGTACAAAAGCGAACTAACGCACTCGAACAGGTAAACAAAGAGCTGGCTGAACTGGCGCTAAGAGATCCGCTCACGCAGTGTTTCAATCGATTAGCACTAGAAGAAGCCATGTCACAAATCTTTGCGCAAGCAGCCGATGACGGTGACGCCTATTCCGTTATCATGATCGACATTGACCACTTCAAAGCGGTAAACGACACCTATGGCCATCAGGCAGGTGACGAAGCCTTGAAAAAATTGGTTGAGCTAATGCATGACAATACACGAGACGGCGATTTTGTGGCACGCTACGGCGGTGAAGAATTTACCATTTTACTGCCCAAGACTGACACCAAAACAGCTGCAGAACGAGCCGAGCAAATTCGAAAAATTGTTGAGCAAACCGAGATTGAAGAAATTGGGCACATTACCATTAGTTTAGGTGTTGCCACATATCAACAAAGTGATGAACGCGCAGAGATCATCTTAGATCGATCTGATGAAGCATTGTATCAGTCTAAAGAGAACGGTCGAAATCAAGTGTCGGTAAACTAAAAACAATGTAACGGCTTAGTTACGTATGCGTATCAGGACAAGAGAAAGGCAAATGTTGCCAGCCTTTCTCTTTTTTGTTCTGCTAGCGAATCCAAGATCCTATTACTTTAACGTCATCTTCGATACTCTTCAGATACAACATCACTAAAAAGTCACCTTCTACTTTTGTGCTCCATTGCTTCCACAGCACCAAAACGTGATCCATTTGCTTCAAAACCCCCATGAACTCGCGCTCTTGCGTAAGTGAGCTAAACATCTTGCTGTATTGCCATTGATGCTCAACTCCTGCTCTTGCCTGCTCAGTGATCGACTCAACAAGCATATGTTGGGAGTAAATCTCCCAATCTCTGCTATTCGCACCTTTCACCATATCGTCCCAAATTTTCTCAGCGATGATTCGAATATCATCATCTGATTGCTCTAAAATATCCATTAACTGCTCCCCATTCGGCAAAAGTAATCAATTACGACACAGCCATTTAAATAGCCGCTCTACACCAGAGATTTCAATAATTGGCCAATAGAACACAATGATAGGTCGATTGGAAAGCACCAATATGAATGAGATAAAATAACAAAGCCCCGATCAGGAATGCCTGTCGGGGCTTTTGTTGCTCAATAGCTTTTAAGTAGTTGACCTACTCTGCTAAGCTTACTAGTTAGCGTTACGAACAATGTCGAACTGGCCTTGAAGATCATCAATTTTCTCTTCGTAAGCATCAAGCTTCTGTGACAACGTCGCTGGAGAGTTAAATTCAACGTTTGGGTTTGACTCTACTCCCATGGTTTCCAACTGCTCTGAAATAGCTTGAGCGTGTGCTTGGGCATCTAAGTAGTTATCAAGCAAATTATTTTCGTCGCCTGAAGCAAATGATGCAGAAGCGGATAATGTTAAGGCAGCGATAAGTGCTGGAGTCTTGAAGTTCATAATGATCACCATATAAATCGAAAAATGTGTCTGGCAGAAACGCTCTAAATACAATGCTTGCGTTACTAAACTAAAAATTAGTTAGCGAGAGTCGCTGAAGATGTGTGCGCATCAAACTTAGATTGAAGTGAATCGATTTTATTTTCATAAGCGTCAAGCTTCTGAGACAACGTCGCTGGAGAGTTAAATTCAACGTTTGGATTTGACTCTACTCCCATGGTTTCCAACTGTTCTGAGATAGCTTGAGCATGTGCTTGAGCATCTAGATAGTTATCAAGCAAGTTATTTTCGTCGCCTGAAGCAAACGATGCAGAAGCAGTTAATGTAAGGGCTGCAATAAGTGCTGGAGTTTTAAAGTTCATAATAGTCACCTTTCCATTTAGACTAATCAATTTATGTTCAGTCAATTGTTTGTTTGGCAGCTGGTATTGATTACTGTCCGCTGCGTTTCGATAAGATGAATATTAGACTTCTTGAAAAATAAAAAAAGAGTTCAAAGAAGCGTTCCAAAATACTTGCTATAAGCTATACAACACGTCTTATTTAGGGATAAAAGCATCAATCATGCATGAGCAGTGCAATACGTTCTTTATGCCTCACAATTAGCAAACATTATTCACAAGAACAACGCCAAAACTATTTGAAAACACAGTCTATTCAGAAAATTCGCAAGAAATTCTTAAGATTGCGTCCATAATCCATACTTAATAAAAAACGAATCAAAAATAAACAGATGAGCACTTACATAATTGAAATCGAATTAATAGGTTGAGATTGATCGATTAATTCGATCAATCTCAACCTCACGCTATTATTGCTTAGTTGGGAGGTCATTAATTAACAGCATCTAGTCGCTTTGCCACGAAAGATACCCTTGCCAAAATAGCAATAACGATCAATGCAAATGCCAAACGCGCCCACAACACACCAGATAAATCAGCACCAAGCAGCAAAACCAAAGTAGTGTCTTCAATAACACTGTGACACAAGCTTAAAAAACCAATAGTTAAGAAAATATCACGTTTACTTAACCGTCCTGATTCTGCCTCTTTAATTAACAACCCCGCCCCGAATGTGAGTCCAAGCACTGTTCCAATCACAGCAACGTTAGCAGCGTCTTTACCAATACCCAGCATCCTTAGTACGGGATACAACACAGCATGCATCAATCGCTCTACTCCCAAAACTCGCAATAACTTAAGTAATGTCATCAACGCAAGAATAATTACGTAGATCCAAGCAAACGTTTCGATCTGATTAAGACACCAACCGATAAAACTAGGATCGGTACTGACTGGCGGTTGCCATAACAGCTCGCTCGGCTGCTGCAGTAAATCAAAGTGGCTATAAAACTGATGCAATATAAAGCCAAGCACTAACGCCCCACCGAAACGCAGTGCAAGCGTCGCTCGCCAGCCGACACCCATTCGTTTTGCCACCGCACCTTCAACTGGCAGAGAGTGTCCTAGCAGTGCTAATACGCCTAAGACCGTTACTTGCGCCACGCTTAGACTTTCCGAGATGCCTAAATTGAAAAACACCAGCATGCCAGCATAGATATTGGTAAGCATAAATGTCGCCCACACAATACCCACTTCATCAGGCAATCCTACCAATTGCATAAGCGGCGATAACAGATGGCCGAGTAGAGTCACACCACCTAACATATCTAACACTTTGACGACCAACAGTGCAGGCACCATCACTTTCAGCAATGTCCAGTACACTCGACCCGACTCTTTAATTAAGTAGCCACTTTCTCGAAACACAATATTCATACCTGCCATCTCAACCCTGTTACTGTGCGGCTATTGTAAGCGACATCAAAGAAATTATTTCTCTTTAATAGTCCAGAACATGCTGATAAATTCGTTTTAATCGCACTAAACAAAATTTTATGAATCATGCCAGAACTTGACAACATTGATCGCAACATACTGCGCCAACTACAAGTAGACAGCCGTCTGACAAATGTTCAATTAGCTGAAGTGATTGGGCTGTCACCGCCTGCTTGCTTAAAACGTGTGAAGCGCTTAACTGAGGACGGCTACATTGCTAGGCAAGTCACACTGCTTGAACCAAGCAAGCTTGGACCCATGTTACACATGGTAGTGGAAGTTTTTATGGAACGAGATCACAAACATCTATTTCAAGCATTTGTACAGCGTGTGCAAAATACACCGGAAGTAAAACAATGCTATCAAGTCACAGGGGAAGTCGACTTTGTCTTAATCGTGATGACCAGCGATATGGTGGCCTATGAATCGTTGTGTGATCGGCTACTTTACAGCGATCCCAATGTGCGTAAATTTCGTACGTTAATTTCAATGAAACGAGATAAATTTGAAACCGCAATCGATATTCCATAAAACAACAAAACCCCGACAAGCAACGCTTATCAGGGTTTTATAGATCGGGGTTAAAGGGGGATCCCGATGGAGGTGTTGCTTTAAATTATTGAGCAGCGCGAGCTGACTCAAACTGACCTTGAAGATCAGAAATTTTGTCATGGTAAGCTTCAACTTTTTGCGACAATGTCACTGGTGAGTTGAAGTCAATCGTTGCGTTCGCGTCTACACCCATAGTGTCAAGTTGAGCTGAAAGAGCTTTAGCGTGCGCTTGAGCATCTAAATAGTCATCTTGTAAGTTATTGTCGCTTGCTGCAAAAGAAGCAGTAGCTGAAAGAGTAAGAGCTGCGATAAGTGCTGAAGTCTTGAAGTTCATAATATTCACCTTTAAGTTGTTAAGCTGCGAACTTGGTAAGAAGTCCGCTGCGTTTCGATAGGATTAATACTAGCCTTCTCTGAAAATAAAAAAAGAGTTCAGCAGCGCGTTCCAAAATGCTTCCTATAATAATAAAAAACAACCATATTTGATGATTAAAGCACCAATAGAGCATGCAGCAATAAAACAGTGACCTATTCATGAAAAATTGCATTGAATGGTCAAAAACATCTCTCGATATTATTAAAATATACCGACCCAATCACTTAACTGTGCACACAGCCTTTAAAAAATGAACCTCAATTGGTCCTTATAAAATAGGCATACGGCGTTTGGAGCGCCGCACTTACATAATTGAAATCGAATAAATAGATAAAGAATCATCAAAGAATTCGATGATTCTTTATCTTAGGGATAAAAAAGAGGAAGGGATAACTGTCATTATCATAGATTAATGCTTTCTCGGCCCCTGTCGAACCATGTCTTTGCCATTATCAAACACATCTTGTGTCACCCACCGCCCCATCAATAGCTGATGGTTGTCATCCAAAACTGCAACAAAAGGGCGCCCATCTGAGTTATTTGTAGCTAATGCAATACCAGCAACATTATTAAGGCCCAAACCACCGTTCTCAACTGAGATTAAAAAGGCTTCTAATTCGTCTAACGTCTCAATCACTTTGTCATCATGAATCATTGTCTACTACCTAGTTGCTTGAAACAGTTAAGGATATCAGCTCTTAGCCAAAGGCTAAACAGACGGTTACAAAGAACCGATAGCATCATCATGAGCAATCACTTATCCATACATAACGTCACTTTAACTTACAATCCGCAAGACTCTTTACCTGATAAACTTTACTATTACGTTATTAATAGATTACTAGACAACTAAATTTGCTCTGTAAAAAATGCTTTATGTCGTGAACTGGTAATGTTTCGAGCGCTTACAATACCTCACTTACAAGAAGCGCCAATCATTTGAATCTAGAGATTGACTCAGTGCCTCTAATTGACCGAATTAAAAAAATTTCACTCTGTTCGAATATGAATAGCCTCGACAGGTTTGCAAGGGCAATTCTCGGTGCTTTACTTATTTCATTCAGTCCAATTGGGATCAATGCATCAGGAAATGATGTCATTGGATGGTTTTTTGCCATTTTTGGTATCGCAAATATCTTCTCTGCTATCACAAGCTGGTGTTTTATGTACTCACTGGTGGGTCTAACCAGCTTATCTTCCAAAGAGGAGGACAGTGACGATCAAAGCTTTGAACTCGATTTTAAGTCAATCAGGAAAAAGGCACTTGTCGGATTTGGAACGGTCTCCATATTAATCAGTGCATTTTTTATTGGTGAAAGCTACGAATCAGGCAAAGCAACAGTCCAAGGCATGGAGCTACAACAATTACACCATCATACGGCATTGATAATTAATGAAATTGAAAAAAGATTAAACCAAGAAGACCTTCAAGTAATAGACCTAGTAAATACATTGAGTACGATCACTCAAGAGCACTTTATTAACGATACAAAGATGTTTATCGCAATCGAACAAGCAAACAACAATTGGGTATTCGACGCAAAAAATATCGACCAAGCCTCTCAACAGAACATATTAGAGGCACTTAAAAGCCATATCAGTAACGAACCGGATCATTTAATGTCGCCAAACATTGAGCATGATTTTTTTCACAGCATTGATAGCGTAGAAGACTACTATTACGCCATAAATGATAAGCAATATGCCATTACTCATCATAACTTTTTAGCACAAAAAACTTCGCCAATCCAAATTTATGTCGGTGAATTAAGCCTTAGCTCTGCCCACCTGATCGACAGCATTATTTCTCGTATGCTGATTTCATCTGTTGTTGTCATTTGGATAGCCCTATGGGGAGCCGTTGCTGTGGCATTCTTTATTTGGAAGCATGTGGAAGGGTCCAACCGTCGGGCGATAAAAGCCGCCAACACGGACTCGCAAACAGGCTTATTAAATGAGCGTGCACTAAGAGAGATATTCTCAAACGACCTAACGATTCAGCCCAGTAGAGAATACACAGTTTATGCGGCGAAGTTCCGAAATTTATCTCAAATACTTGCAACCAATAGCTCCATTATACTTACACAAGTATTACAACGGCTCGCAACAAGATTAAAACAAGAGGTGGATCCTGAGTGTATTTTAGGGCGCCTGAATGACAGCACCTTTGTCATTATTACACCCGTTGCCAAAGCAAACTGCGTTAACCGCTTCAAACAACTCATCAATGAAACTCAGCACTTAGATAACTTTCAATTTTCTCTGGAGCCCACCGAAGTAGAATTAAGCTACCCAACAGACGTCAGTGATTTTGAAAACCTCATTTCATCTGTTTCTACATTAATCTATCATGCCAATCAGCAACGCTTACCTTATTTGCGCTACCAGCAACACTTAATTCAAAACAGCCAAAAAGTGTCGCAATACTCAGCCGCATTAAAAACGGCCATTGAAGAAAAGCAGTTCGAACTGTTCCTACAGCCCAAAGTAGACATGCGCACAGGTGATATTGTCGGTGCTGAAGCGCTGATTCGCTGGAACCACCCTGAAGACGGACTGCTTTCCCCCTATCACTTTCTAGACTTAGTTGAGCAAAGCAATATACGCTCGTCATTTGCTTTATTCGTGGTGAACGAGGTATGCCGTATGGCACTTGCATTACAGTCAGCAGGCTATCAACTACCATTGTCATTGAACTTAAACGGCTATGACGTGTTTGACCCTAATGTTATTACGACCTTAGAAAAGGTTTCCAAAGAGCTGCTGGTCCAGAAGCACTTAATGCTGGAAATCGAGTTAACGGAATCCGAAACCGCACTTGACGTTGACCACATCGCAACGCAGTTGGATTATATCTCTAATCTAGGGTTCGCGATTGCACTCGACGACTTTGGCACTGGTATGAGTTCATTCTCTTACTCTCATGCATTGCCTATTAACACGATAAAAATCGACCGTTCATTTGTTTTGAATATCAATGACTCCGATCAATCACACATCCCCATCAAAGCGATTTTGTTCTTAGCAGAAAACTACGGCTACAGCGTTGTCGTTGAAGGCGTGGAAACTCAACAACAGGTCAATATCTTAATTGAATTGGGCTGTACTGTTTGCCAAGGATACTTCTACTCTAAACCCATCACTTTCGATGAGTTTGTTACATGTTTACCCGACCTTCATTAAGCAGTCATAGTTATCTACTTGAATCAAGATTAAGACGCGCGGCGGCATTGCCAGGTTTGATCACCAGATGCCAAGGTCGCTTCAGAGCCTTTGTTCCAAAAATTAACGTGACCTTTACTGTATTTCGCTCCCGATGCGTTTTTAACTCGCGGTAATATTAACGTCTGCTCTGCTAACAACAACTCAACGGTATCAGGGCCTACAAAACGCACGCCCAAATTGGCGATGCTATTAGCCTTTCGACAGCTATACTCAGTGACCTGATCTATTGCCGCATCTTGCTTTGACGCAGTCGGAGCCATCTCAATCATCTTTAATCTCTGGGTACCGCTCGCATCCTCAGCCACTAGCCACGTATCAGACAAACGACGAATCGTGACCGTCTCTTTAAGCGCACTCAAAAAGCGTTGTTCTTGCTTCATCAACGCCGGAGCACACGCCATACGTGTTGACACCGCCTGACCCACTTTTAAAGCATTCCCCTGCTCACTCAAGTTTGCTGAGTAGCGATTACAGCTTGTCGAACCACTGATACGCCCCTGTTCTGAGAACAACACCGTGACATGAGAATTGTCTATGATGCCTCCCTGATCAATGCTTTCGACTTGCCACTGACCAGACAGCTGCGCCAACGACTTATCGTCATATTCAGATGACACCTGATGTGAAGAACACCCTGCTACCGTCAGAGCGACCAATGCTCCACCAAACCAATAATGCTTCATAATGCCTCCTGCTCATTTTGTCTGTTCACTACGCTAATGAAATACATCGACCATGAACAGCATCACTGCACCGAATCCCACCATTCTGCAAAAACCTTACATCTCACATGCAAATAGAAAGATCTAGATTGGCGGGTTGCGTCTGCATAGGTACGTAATAAGAAAGCACTAACGATTCTCAAATTTCATAAAACGTGCAACTATAAAACTATTAACTCAATCCAAGGAAGCGGTTATGAAAATCATCAACGCTCGGCTACGTCATCAAAAAACACTCTTTACCCTTGAATGTGAGCACGGCGTGTTCAAAGCGATCACACCTCAAACTTCCGTTATTTCTGAGCCCTGCGACCTCGATGCGCAAAAAAAACTGGTCTGCACACCGTTTATCGAACCGCATATCCATCTAGACGCGGTGCTCACCGCTGGCGAACCGCGCTGGAATAAAAGCGGCACGCTGTTTGAAGGCATCGAATGCTGGGCCGAGCGCAAGCAGCAACTCACTCAAGCCGATGTGCAAAGCCGAGTGCTCAAAGCCGCCGAGCTGTTGATTAGCCACGGGGTTCAGCATGTGCGTACGCACATTGATGTCACCGACCCTGAGCTGACCGCTCTAAAAGCCATCGTGCCACTAAAAGCGCAGCTCGCGCCTTATCTTGATTTGCAGATCGTCGCATTCCCTCAAGAAGGCATCTTGTCTTACCCCAATGGCAAAGCCTTAATGGAACAAGCCCTTGAGCTGGGCGCTGACGTGATTGGCGGCATACCGCATTTTGAATTCACCCGCGAATACGGCGTTGAGTCCATGCGCTGGGTGATTGAGCTGGCGCAGAAGCATAATAAACTGGTGGACGTACACTGCGATGAAATCGACGACGAGCAGTCGCGCTTTTTAGAAGTCCTCGCCACCGCCGCGCTGGAAAGCGGTCTAGGGGATCGCGTCACCGCCAGCCATACCGTCGCGATGCACTCTTATAACAACGCCTACTGCTCCAAACTGTTTCGTTTGTTGAAGCTCTCCGGCATTAACTTTGTTTCCTGCCCAACCGAAAACATTCACCTACAAGGCCGCTTCGACACCTTCCCTAAACGCCGTGGCATCACTCGCGTCAAAGAACTGCGCGATGCCGGCATCAACGTCGCCCTCGCCCAAGACTCCATCCAAGACCCTTGGTACAGCCTTGGCAACGGCAAACTGCTGCGCCAAGTCGACTTCGCCCTGCACGCCTGCCATATGATGGGCTACGACGACTTCACCCAAGCGCTCGACTTCATCACCGACAACAGCGCCAAAGTGCTGCACATCAGCGACCAATACGGCATTGACGTTGGCAAACCCGCCAACTTCATCGTACTCAACGGCGCCGACGACGTCGAAGTCATCCGCGAACAAGCCGACGTGCTTTACTCGGTACGTGGGGGCAAGGTGATTGTTGAACGCCAACCAGCGGTATTAAAGACAAGCGTGGAATTGAGGTGAAGTTTTAGATCCAAGCCCCATCGGTGAGAGATGGGGTATTGGGGTGGGGATTTGGAGTGTTGGGAGAGATAGTGGTTTGTAATAGTATAACGCCAGCTTAAACCGCAGACAACGCAACATGAAACCTGCCGCATTACACCCTAAACACTAAATTCACCGCAAACCAAAAATGCCACGCGCGAGTTGGCTGTCGGTTTGAAGCTTTTGTTATGTGCTGGATTTTAGTCTATCAAAAAACCAACTTCTTTAATTTGTTGATCTATTTCTTTGATGAAATAACGGGCTAAGAAATCGCCCGGCACTTGACTACTAGTTTGCCTCCAGACTATTTCAGCAACTTCACCGTTACGCAGTACTCCTAGAATTTCACGATCTTGGTTTAAAGATGTAAACAACGCATGTTCTTCCCAAGCCTTAAGAACTGTAGCTTTATTCTTAGGGTCAAGTGCCTCTTCCTTTGTTTGATAAGCACAAAAAGAAGCCCAGTCTTGTCGATTGGAAGCATTAACAACAGCATCAATCATGGGTGTAACGATTGCAACAATCTCTGCATCCGATTTAAGTGTAATTGACATAATAAAAACCTCATAACTTGATGATTGCAAATCACATAACGCCGCCAGCAACTGTCGGTGTAAATTGGCTGATTTCTTGCGTCTTTTTGCAAAAAAGAAGACAGTTTACGGAGGTCAGATTGACTGGCTTTGTTAAGTGTTTTCATCTGAATATACTGACTCATAAATATCTTTTAAAAGCTTGCCTTCGTATGTCCAATGTGGCGAAGGCTGAACGGAATAATCTATACCCATCACTTCTCGGGTGGCTGCCGTAAGAGTCATTTCTTGACCAGAATAGTTCACTTTCTTGTCACTCGTGACCTCTACAGCAGTCGTTCCGTCTTTGTAGGTAAGCGTAGAACCAATAGGAATTTCCATTTCTCCAAAATTCATATTTGGTCTTTTCTGTAGCCTTTTTCCAGAATCCTTCTCTGCTTGGCTCACATTACTATTTAGATCTCGACGTACGTCCGGGGTTACATCTCTCTGGTCGAGAAGCTTTAAAATTGCAATGGCTTGCTCGGCTTCTATTTTAAAAAATTCTCGATTTGGGTTCACACGACTCGGCCCGAATGCTATGTGTAAGGCTGCTTCAACTTTGGAACAATCATCAACTTCAATCGCATATACACACTCAAATGGAACAGGAACACCGGTGGTGTATAGCTGGTTCATTCGTAAGGAAACATCTGCTTGTGTAGTTTTACCAATTTTTAGAATTCCTGGCATAGCTGAATTCGATAAAACATAAACTATTTCTTTTGATTCCAAGGTGATTTCCTATATTCGTGGTGACACTTAACGCTTCAATCAGCCGACGCGTTAGCGGTCGGCTGGATTGACTTGTTAGCAGCGACCAGCTTGATATCTGGCAAATTATTAGCAACGTCTTGAACCGTTTTATATTGTTTTAGCACTTGAATCACTATGGGTAATGGTTCTTCCCATATTTCCAGTAAATCTGCTTCGCCTTGCGTAGCTATAGGAAACGCCAACTTTTCAATTGGAGGACAGAACTCCGCTGAAACTCCTTGTTTGTTGCCCCTAGCATCTAAGCGATACCAACCAAACTGCTTGAGATAAACAGCATTTAGACCATGCAGGCAAAATGGGGGAACATCAGTAATGGTTAAGCGTTGATAGCACAACCCTGCGGGAATATTGTTTGCCCGTAGAAGTGCTGCTAGCAAGTGACTTTTTGCATAGCAATATCCCGTTCCATGATTGAGTACATCTGACGCTTTGTATGTAACGGGATTTAGCTTGTAATCCCAGCTATGTTTAATTTCATCTCGGACAAACTCAAAGCACTTTCGGGTAGTCTCCTCTGATGAAGTGGAGCCTTCAGCTAGGATTTTTGCTTGTGTCAATATAGCTGGATTTTCCCAATCTATATACTCAGTAGCTTCTAGATATTTATTCATATACTCAAATCTTTAGTACGGCTAACGCTCTAAACAGTGGCGCATTTATGCGTCCACCTGCTTTTGCTTGTTAGCCTTCTTGTGAAAGCTCGTTATGAATAAAATTTGAAAATTGTTCAGCTTTCTCTTGAGGCAGCATATGATTTTCATTAGGTATGATTTTTAGCTCAGAGCTTTTTATTAGTTTGGCTGTCGCAACAGTTACTAGCTTGAATATATCTCTGGTATTTTGACCATAACTCAAGACAACCTTGTGCTGTATTTTAGAAATTGAAGTTTGGCTAATAGCAGGTTCTTCTTGCTGATTCAGCTGATTTTTCAAAGTGTGTTTTTTAGCAAGCTGTAGTTCTTGCACCTCTTTTTTTTGATATTTGAAATAACCTTTTTTATTACCAGAGCCATCTATAAGTGATTCGACAGCCAGATTGAGGTTACCGACTGAAAAATGCTCAAAGACTGGGCCGAACATGTTGTTAGCGTCGGATTGCCAGGTACTCATGTCTTGTTCTTGTAGACAGCCCGGAAAACCCGGTTCGTATACGACAGCCTTAGATATGGGTAGATCATTCTTTGCAAGTGCATTCAATATTACATCCGCACCATAAGACCAGCCAACAATGTTGACGGGCTTAATTTTTGTAAGCTCTTGAATCAAAGCAGACAAATCATCAGCGTGAGTATTTAAACCAAACCCTTCTAAGTCAGATTCATTAAAGTTGCGCAAAGTTACAGAGACAACATCGAAATCAGATTTCAAGTGTTCTATATGCTCATGCCACATAGAGCCATCAGTAAGTGCGCCATGTACTAAAATGAGATACTCTCCGTTACCTTCTTGTATGTATTCCATCTATGTTCCTTATATAAGGCTAACGCCGCCAGCAGGGGCAGGCAAAGCGCGCAGCGGTTTGACTGTCCCTCTGACTGGCCTTGTTAGCTGCACACTGCATGTTTAATACACTTAACTCTGGGGTCAGAAAGTATTGGCCCCTTGAGTATTAAAATATGAGCATTTACATGCTCTCGATACGAAGCATATTCACCAACCACCTCATGGGGTATGAGCAAAGCCTCAATTACATCAAAGTTTTCGTTATATATTACCGCCGCCAATTCATCGAAGTCTTTTTCATCGTACTTTCGGATGGCACTAAGTTGCCTGGAATTGTTTTTGGAAGTAACTCTACGCCCTTTAATTTGTATTCGGACACCAGCCTTACTTACGCCGTCGTATCCGGCCTTGGAGTTAGCCTCAAGTTCTAAATCTAGTGCATTTGCCACAAGCCATTCTGTGTAATCACCCAATGGATTATTCTGGGTTCTCACTACACGTCGTTCTTTGAGCTCATTGGTTATTGAAGCTTGCAGTTGCAACAGCTCTTTAACTTCCATTTCTTTGAGATGCACTTGAATCCTCTTGGCAGCTAACAGCTTAATAGTGCGCATGCGCGTTTCGCCAAATAACCGTGCGTGCGCACTATTCTGTATATTACATTTAACGTAAAGTACATTAACCCTATGATTTTTAAAAGGTTATGCATTTAATTAAGGCTACCCATTTTTTAAAAAACGCGCATGCGCGTTTCGCCAAATAACCGTGCGAGTCAGGGAGGTGCAGATGGTAGGCTTTGTCGTCCTTGACTGTTTATTGACGATACCCAATTTTGAGAGTTTTCCCAATAAAAAGTCGGTGTTATGAGACCAAAAGCTAGTTTTTTTGATTAAAAGCGGATGCTTTGGTCGCGGGTGCAATCCGCTCGTACAAGGTGTTTGTAGTTGATCTTTGCGATCGCTTTTAAGTTTAGCGCGGTTGTGCCGATACGAAGGAGATCTAGGTACTTCACAGGGAATGGATCATGGCACATATTTCGTTGACGAGCTTACAGACGACGCATATTTCCGCGACGTCACGCACCAGTGAATCGCGTGTAAGTAAAGCCAGTGCTCAAGACATGCAGGACGCTTTGTCAGAGGTTCGAGCTGCGCAGTTGGCGCAACCAGCCCCAGAAATTGAAGCGGTCGATAGCTTTTCTTTGATCCGCCCCAAGGGTGACCCTTATCACCTTTACCAAAAAACGCCTGAGCTTTTAGAGCAAGCCAAAGCCCTCGCCGAACGCTTAGATGGCCCCATTCACGATGCCAACGATGACCACTTTTTCTATCAAGACAGTATGCGTGATTTTCTGCAGGCTGGCTTGCTGACCGATCCTGATTTTCTCGATCTGAGCGAGTCGTTAAGTGACGAGGAGCTTGGGGAGCTGGCGATGACGGTATCAGCGATGAGGTTACCCGCGTCTGCCAACTACACGATTCCTAACGAAGCGGATCGATCTTATCAAGGTAAGGTCGCAGAGTTTATGGACGTCTTGGAGAATAGCTCTCTAGAAGACCGAGCGGCTATTTTGAGTCGGTCCGCAGAGTATGCTTCGAAAGTGGATACCGAGGCCGTCGCGAACTTTAGAAAGAATGTCTATAGTCAGACACCGAACGACATTAAGTTTACCCCCTACCCTAGGGAAATCTCTGCTAATCCTCTGCATAATTACATTACGGCAGTTCTCGCAACCGACGACCCTGCTGCGCTTACAGAGCAACTCGGCCAACTGCCTCCCGATGCTGAAGCGGGCTTACTGAGTGTCTATGGCTTAGACCCCTCGCTTGGGGATAGATTATCGCAGCTGGCGGGGCCTGATGGTCAAAACCTGCCCGACTCGTTACTCAGCGCTCTAGGGAGCATGGCTGATAAGGTTAAGGTCTCTAACTTCGCCTCTGATGTCGACAAGCAGCTAGGGGTTGCATGGCACGGTGATGAAGCGCTGTTAAAAGATAATGAACAAAGTCAGGGGCGCGATTTTGCCTTAGATTCTGTGTCTAGCATGATCGATATGCTGGAAACCTATAACTTTTCTGATGAGCAATTAAACACGATGGGCACCGAGCTAACGAGCCTTTCCAACCCTGAAAAGCGTGCTTACATCGACATCACCACCCTCGGGCTAGAGGACATGTTGCAAAGCAAAGTCACTGAGAGCTTTGACAAAAAGAACTTAGACGAAGCCATCGAAGTGGTCAGCGAGCTACGCAGCAACCCAAAAACCCTTTCCTTGGTCAATAGCACGCGCTATCACGATGTCACTTTGATCGAGCGCCCTGATATTGATGAAGGTCTCACAGTGGTGGCCTTAGAAGGCGCGGCTGTGTTCCAAGGTTTAGAGACCGCGGTTAAGCAATCTCGTCTATTGCTTGGCGCTCTTTCTGACAACGCAAACATGAAGAATGGCCATTCTGTAAAAGGCCATGAGTCAGGCAATCTTTATAGCGCCAAAACCCTTGATGTGTATAAACAAGACGTGGGCAATCTCGTCAGTACCTTAGTGGCCTTTGAAAGCATGCGCGGCGACAGCACGGCCAGCGAAAAAGTGTCGTTAAATGAGTTTAGTGACCACCTTTCGGACATGCACTCTGGCATTCGCGATGAAACCTTGAGTCGTGTCAAACAAGCTCTGGACACGAATGTCATACGCGACAAGGCCACCGAAAACACACAGTTTGCGTTCTTATCTAACCTCATACAACAAATGGCGTTTGAAACAAAGCGTGATTTCAAAGATGAGATCACTTCAGCCATGGACGACGTTGTGTAGCAACCGATAAAGCTGATGCTTTGATCGCGGGTCCAACCCGCTCGTACAAGGGCGCATGATTGAGTGATTCAAAGCTACGCTTTGATCGCGAGCATCCTCTACTCGTATCACAAACCGCTTATTCGAGCTGTTGGAACCATTCATGGTACGGGGTGTTTTTCACGAGATAGCGATTGTAGTCTTTGGCCCCATCTTGCCACCACACTGGGCCGCGCTCGCCTAAGGCTACCTTTGCCTCATTCACCGCCTGCCGCGCGGCACTCATGCGCACATCATCTTCGGTAGCTTTGGCGGCTTTGACGTCGCGGCGGGCATCCATCAGCTGTTTGACGTAGGCCTCACGCGCACTGTCAGAAAGGTTCGGGTTGGAGACGCGCCACAGTCGCCCTTTGACCACCATGTAACGACCGTCTGGGGTGATGGGATAATTCATAGCGCCCTCGCCATCATTCAGAAGGCTGGCGAACTTCGGAGTGCAATTTGAGCACCTTGTCACCGTCTGATTGCTCGATCAAATACGCCGGATCGTCATCGCTACCGTTGCGGGTGATTTCGGTCCCTTTGATGGTTTGGGTGGTTTTTTCGCGAAACACGTTGCGCACATAGCCTTCGCCCGTGCCGTTGCCCCAGTCCCATGCCACTTTCGTATTGGTTTGATAGGCCTCTGTCATCAAAACCTCTCCATTGTTACGTTGATATGAGATTGATACTACCTTTGCTCAGGCGAAGAAAACACCCGCTTCTGTCTGGTTCATAATTATTCAGCAAACGACTCAGCTTGTCTCAAGGGTATGGATTTTGCAGCGCTCCAAAGACTTACTAACTAGGGCGCTTATATGAATGATATCCGTGCGTTTACCGAGTTGTTGCCCAGTTGGGTGATGCCTGTAGTGATTGTTTTGGTCGTTATCGGTGCGCTGCTGTTGATTAAGCGGTTGGTGCTGACTCGATTGAATCGCTTAGCAAGTACAAGCCCCTATTTCTATGATTCCCTATTGCTCAATGCACTGAAGATCCCTTTGTACATGCTGATCTTTTGTATCGGTTTGTTTGTATTAGAACGGATGCCTGCAAAAGACTCTGAATTTAGTAAGATGATTGAAGGTAGCACACTCTATGTGATGCCGATTTTATTGGTGATCGCCGCGGTGTTTTTCTTTGATCGTATGATCAGCGGCATGATCAACCACTACAGTCATAAGTCATCGGTGCTTTATAGCAGCCGCCCGATTGTTAAAGGCATTAGTCGATCATTTGTGTTTGGTATTGGCATTTTGGTGTTGTTGGGGACGCTGGGGATTTCGATTACACCCTTGGTGGCTTCTCTTGGTATTGGGTCGTTAGCCGTGGCGCTGGCGCTGCAACCCACCTTGGAGAACTTCTTCTCTGGTGTGCAGTTATTGGTGGATCGGCCGATTCGAGTCGGGGATTTTGTTGAGCTGGACTCCGGCGAGCAGGGCTTTGTCGAAAAGATCGGGTGGCGCTCTACTTGGATCAAGACGTTACCTAATAACACGGTCATTATGCCTAACAGCGTACTGTCCGAGTCAAAGATAATTAACTACTTCTATCCTTCAAAAATAATGTCTGTACCAGTGGAAGTCGGCGTACATTACGACTCAGATTTAGACCATGTAGAAACGGTCGTACTTGAAGAAGCAAAACGCTTAATGCAAGAGCATGAGTTTGGAGTGCCGACCCATGACGCAGTGGTGTTTTTTCATACCTTTGATAATTCCAGTATCAATTTCACCGTCATTCTTAAAGGACAAGAATTCTTTCATCAGTTCTTTTTACGCGCCGCCTACATCAAAAGACTGCATAAGCGTTTTAAACAAGAAGGCATCGTCATTCCCTACCCTATTCGCGCGATTAACACAGAACAAGAGCAGCCACGGTTTGAGAATAAATCTAATTAACACTGCAAGCGGATAGCTCTCGTCCAATCTAAATATTCGATATGGATTTGTTCTCAGTCTCCTTAAACTAGAAGGCCGTATCTACTACAGCTCGCTTATTAAGCCATGACAGACTGGGCAAGACATACCACTCCGTCAGGTGAGGCTTCTAGAACGTTTACAGTGCTCATCAAGATTGTCCTGGCGAGCTTAGTTGATCCGTGTCCAAAAGGTCATATCCACGCTTTCGGAGTCAAGCAGCTCCAAATACTCCAGCGCCACCGCATTAGACAGCCATTGCTGGCAGTACTCTTCAACTTTTTCTTGCGTGCTTGCCATGGCTACGTCGGCGTATACACCATCGGCTCGCTTTAACAAAAAATGCGCCACCAGCTCTGATTGCTGACTTAAAAACTCGACTTCAACGCGTTTTGAAAGCGCAACCAAGTCCTGCTCAAGACAGCCCTCTTTTAGCTTAAAGAATGCGATCTCAACACCGCCCATTGTACTTAAGTTGTTTGTATCGATCATGGGGAACCTCCTCGTTTGTTAGAAGGTTCACTATAGAATGCCCCTACTGACAACATTGTGTCAGTAGGATTCGCCTTGTCGAAGATTAATATAATGAGATAACGATACGTTACTGGGGATGGGGTGTTGTTCGGCTGGCAATAGCGCTTGAATACGGTCAATACGAAAATCACGGTAGGCATGGCGCTTGAAACACCATGCACCCAACGTCCATTTGCCGCCCCAATAAAACAACCCCAAGGGGTAAATAGCACGCTGCGTCACGCTTTCATCGGCACTTTGATACTGGAGTGTTATCTGACCTTGGCTTTGAATCGTTGTATGCAATCGACCCCAGATCGATCGATTCTCTTCTCTTGCGGCCAACACTGGCGTGCGCACTATACGTTTGTCATCGGTTTGCAAGATGTGTTCTGGCAGGGCCGCTTCGATCTTCGCCAACAAAGACTGTGCGCTTTGCGAAAAACTGTCCGTTGTTAACGCTGCGACAAAGTTTACCCCCGATATCAGCGCTTCGAGTTCCTGTGCCGTCAATGTTAAAGGCGGCAGCTCATACCCTTCGGACAAAGAATAACCTACCCCAGCTTCACCATAGACAGGCACACCGGATACAGATAAGTCGTCCATATAACGATAAATCGTACGTTCACTGACACCGAGCTTTTCCGCCAAGATTTTAGCCGTTACCGGCTGATGCTTTCTGAGGATATTAGTAAGCTGGAATAAACGATCGGATTTTCGCATGGACACTCAAATAAAAAAAAAGGCTTATAAAACAACATACTAAATACTAAAACCGAAAATCGATACCTTTAAGATTGTCTAGACCATTTATCAAGAATGCTTTCTAACTGGGTAAGGTTAATTGGCTTGCCCACAAAATCACACATTCCAGCCTCTTCACATTGTTTCTTGTCTTCTTCAAAAACGTTAGCTGTTAATGCGATGATGGGGACATTACGATAGTCATCCATTTTTTTTATTTCCATGGTCGCTTGTAGGCCATCCACTACTGGCATTTGCATGTCCATAAAGATCAAATCAAACACCTCTTTTTTACAGATATTGATAGCTTGCTCACCATCTTCGGCAAGTGTAATCGAGCCAACTTTTAGCTTACTTAGGAACCCTTTAACAACAATCTGGTTAGTTTTGTTGTCTTCGGCCACCAGTACCTTTAAATTCGAATAGTCGGCCTTCTCTGATGACGTATCATTCTTTTCAGCTTGCGTATCTGGTACGGCTAGAGAGCATTGTTCGGTTTCAATTTCAAAAAAGAACCTCGACCCTTTTTTGACGTCACTCTCGACTTCAAGTTTAGATCCCATTAAAGACAGCAACTGACTGGTGATGGTTAGCCCCAGCCCTGTACCACCAAATTTTCGCGTTATGGATGTGTCCGCTTGTGCGAAGGCACCAAACAGCTTTTCAATGTTGTCAGGGTCAATACCAATACCGGTATCGGTCACGCTGAACAACAAGGTCATTTTATCGTCCGAATCTACTTCAGCGTGGGCTGTTAAGGCGACTTCACCGTGGTCTGTGAATTTGATCGCATTCCCCAGCAAATTCATCAGTATCTGCTTGATTCTTGTTTCATCGCCGACAAAAGCTACGCTCTGGTTTGTTGGGCACGTGCGGACTGATAATTGAATGCCTTTAGCAGTAGCTTGGCCTTTAAATAAAAGCTCAATGTCTTTTAATAATGCATTCAAGCCTATGGGGCGTTGCTCAAGCTCGATTTTACCTGCTTCAATCTTACTCACGTCTAAAATATCATTGATAATCACCAATAAGCTTTCCCCGGATGACATAATAATATTGAGCATTTCTTTTTGTTGCGCGACTAGGTCTGTGTGCGAAAGCTGCGATGCCATCCCCAAGATACCATTCATGGGTGTGCGAATCTCGTGACTCATATTTGCAAGAAATTCCGACTTCACTTTAGACATGTGCACAGCAGCTTGTTTCTCTTTGTCCAAGTCTATACTCATATCTCGAAAACGACTGGCCGCCTGAGCTAATACACCGATTTCGTCTTTTCGGCTGGTGTGATGTACTGACGCTGATAGATCACCACTAAGAAATCGACTAAAGCTAGCTGTTAAAAGCGTAATGGCTTTAGTGATATGGACATGAAGAAAAAATGCCAGAAATATCAAATACAAGATAATTGCAACACTCAGCATGTTTAGAATATTTTCTGTTGTAATGATGCTTTCGTTAGCACGTTCTTTTATGTTCTGTAGTCGTAATTGAGAATGTTCTCTTAACACATTGGCTAAGATACTAAATTCGATGGCATTACCAGCCATCACCACATTAACGAGATTAAAATAGTTTCGATTAATCTGTATGCTTTTTAAGAAGTATTTTTGATACTCTTTTGCAAGGTCACTTAGCCTTATGGATTCTTCACTTTTGCCAAACAAACGACTAGTCGCTATTTCTTTTAAAACGGAAGAGACCTGTTTTCTTTTAAGGTAGTCTTTTTTAGATAAAAACAACCAAGCGTTACGATGTAAGGTATGCCATTTGTTCATTTCCTCTACTATTGCAAGCTCATTTTCTACGCTACTAGACATTTTATTTAAGTTATAGAGCTCGGTAATTGCCGTTTGATAGACGCCCTCTAGCACATCATCTATGAGAACTGATCTTGACTTATAAAGAGAGGTAAGGCCCTTTAGGTTTTGTCCTAGCTCATCGACTAACATTACAAGCGAGCTAATGTATTGACGTTCTACTTCTGAAATATCGACATCAGATAATAAATCTAGCCTAACTTTTATGTCCTGAAAGTTTTCATCTATTTTTTCAAATACAGCATCGCTTCCCGATAAGCTATAGACAGAAACATCTCGTTGTATTTCAATAATATCTTTGTTTATACGTATGATTGAAGTGGTATAGCGATTGATATCAGCAACATTATCCATGGCCTCGCCGATTGTATCGAGACGCTGTGCCATGACCATGTAACTGACGGCAAGTATCACAGCAACAAAACTGAAGGCTAAAGCAACCTTTGCGGCTATAGAACGAGTGATGATTGAAAACACATGTATTCCTTAAGCGTTTAGTAACTCAAACCATTTGTCTAAACTGTAGTCGTAGTTTTGCATGACGGTATTCCAGACAGCAATGTTTGATAAGCGTGACACATAGCTACCACCGTGTCTTACTTCCCCTGCTTTCACCGAAATATTACCATCCGTTCCTCTTAAATCGGTGACCGCTTCTTTTCCATCATACCAGTAATCCCACTCTGCCTGAGACATCAAGTCTCGACTGCGCTCTGGGTTAGAAATGTAATAACCTTGACGCGCAATAAAGGCACCAGGATAACCAGATAACCACCAATTCATATACCTATAAGCTGCATCTTTCACTTCTTCACTGGCGTTCGAAGACAAACACATCACACCATGCCAAGCTCGATAGCCTTCTTTTGGCGCTGCATAGACAACAGGGACACCTTGACCTCGACAGGCACTAACCGCTGGCGAAAACATGCTTTGAATATTGGCGCGTCCAGATGTCATAAACTCTACCGATTGCGGAACGGATGTCCAAAAACCTGAGAAATGCCCTTGTCGCTTTTTCTGCAATAAAATTCTGAACAATTGATCTATTTCATCGATGGTCATATTGCCAATATCACCAAATGTCATCAGCCCTTGTGCTTGGGCGGCCAATGCTGCATCAAAGATACCAATCGTTGGTGCATTAATGAGTGCTACTTTTCCTTTGTTTCGCTCGTCTAGCAGCCACGACCAAGACTCTGTCTCATACGCGATACCTTCAGGAATATATTGGGTGTTGTAACCAAAGGAATCCACATTATGAACATACGGCATAAAACTCAGCTGATTAGTCGGATTCGAGCCGAGAGATCCATCTGACTGAACATAAATAATCTTGTTGGGCGCATCGCCCGCACCGGCATGAGAGTTTTCCGTTAACTTTCCTGTTTTAGTCAGGTTGTTAACCTCGTGCCAGTATCTCAAGCGATCCGTTTCAAGGGGCTGAATGGAGCCAGCTTGCCACAAGATGTTAATCGAATCAGACCAGTGCTCATACAGATCAAAGGCGCTGGGATCGGAGGACGCTTTTTGCAGTAACGCCGCGTCCCCTAGGGGAGTAAATTCGAGGTTAATGCCTAATTCTTTCATGGCCCGTTGACGAAGCTCTTCTTGCAACGTGACGTGCGTCCCCATCACTCGTAATGTAACCATCTTGTTGGAGTAAGCGTAAGGTGCTTTCAGTGCAACAGTCGATAATGCAGCACCGGCTCCAAGAGTTCGCAAAAAGCTTCGACGATCGATTAAATCACTCATATTGCTTGTCCTATCACAGCTCTAAAGAATTACTACAGTGTAGATCGTAAAACAGACAATGCATTAAAGGGACTCTGTTTAAGTTCTACTGCTCACTGTTAGCAACGGTGATCTTTTATTGTATTAGAATAAACTGAGTAGGATGTAATATTCTGTAATCGAGTGATTCAAGGTATCGCACTTTCTCTAGTGCATCCGTTTGAAGGTTAAATACTTCCGATTTACGATCAGCCTGTAACCTAAAAGCACAGCAAAAATCACTGAAAAAATCACCGCGAGCGAGGTATCGCTTTTCACTTGCCACCACAAGTGCAAAAGGATGGCGAGCGCTGCGAGGTAAACACAACGATGCAGACGCTTCCAATTGCGTCCGAGCCGTTTCATCATTTTCTTAGTGCTGGTGATGGCTAATACAAAGAGAGCCACAAGTGCGAGCACACCCGCGTAAATATAAGGTTTTTCGAGCAAATCTGAGCGTATCCAACGCCAGCTTAATCCGGCAAACAGTACCAAATAGATCACAAGGTGCAGGATGGCATAGAAAAACGCAGAAAACCCAACAAAGCGCCGATATCGAGTCAGTGCTTTTAAACGCTTAAGTTTCATCAGCGGAGTAATAGACAAAGCAGCCGCCATAAACACACAGGCCCAAATACCGCTTAATCGCATTAATAGTTTGCCCGGATCCGGAAAATAGTGACCTAATAATAAAGAGCCTGACATCCAAAAAAACGGTAGTAGAAAAACAATCAGTACGTACGGCTTTTCTTTACGATCCCAAAATTTCTTCACGTTAAAAGTTCTTCTTCAGGTCCATACCGGCATATAAATCCGCGACTTCCTCTTGGTAGCCATTGAACATTTCGGTTTCAATGACATTCGGAAAAAGCACACCGCTCGGTAATCTTCGCTCTTCCTTTTGCGACCATCTTGGGTGATCCACTTGAGGGTTCACGTTGGCATAAAAGCCATATTCTTTCGGCGCTAACATCATCCAAGTGGAGGTCGGCATCTTCTCAACAAAGCGTATTTTGACGATGGATTTAATACTTTTAAATCCATATTTCCATGGTAATACCAACCTAACTGGCGCGCCGTTTTGATTGGGTAAGATACTGCCATACATGCCGACACTGAGTAACGCCAAAGGATTCATGGCCTCGTCCATGCGTAAGCCTTCGCGGTAGGGCCATTCGATGGAACCACCTCGCTGCCCCGACATTTGTTTTGGGTCATAGAGCGTTTCAAAATAAACGTATTTGGCTTTGGAGGTCGGTTTGAATTTTTTCAGTACATCCCCAAGCGGTATGCCCACCCAAGGAATCACCATTGACCACGCTTCAACACAGCGAAGACGGTAGATTCGTTCTTCTAAAGCCGCTTCTTTGATGATGTCATCTAAATCAAACACACCCGTAACCTCAGCTTCACCTTCAACGGTAATGCTCCAAGGACGCGTCTCTAGCGAGCCTGATTTTTTTGCAGGATCATCCTTACCATATCCAAATTCATAGAAGTTATTGTAGGACGTCGCCACATCATAAGGTGCAGGCGTTTCACCTTTGCCATAGGTCGTTTCAGCGATGTTTTGAAAAACATTTTGCAGTGCTTGTGGCTGCGCTAAAGGATTGCCAGATTGCAGTGCTGCAAAGGCATTACCAAAGCTTAATCCTAACGCAGCGCCTCCTGTGACCTTCATAAACTGGCGTCGGTTTAGATAAACCGACTGATCAGTGACCTCATTTTCAGAACAATCGGACCGTTTCTTATTTTTAATCAACATAGCTCTCTCCTCTGCCATCGACGCTATGGACTGCTAAAGTACGCACTGGTTCGACCAACCCACTAAACATCACATTTACGCCACACTTACAAGCCAATGAATCACCATAGACAGGCAAAGTAGCAAAGACTCTGCTTAAGTTCTATGGATTCAATAAAAGGACGTTAAGAATGGCACATATCTCAGTGACTGGCATGCGAACTTAGCGATAGAGTCTTATTCATCCCAACCACCTAGCCAATCTCGACTCAGCAACACCTCCTCTGAGTTACAAAATGCGCTCGGGGCCATAGTCGACTCGGTCAAAAAGAATTTTGGCATTGCATGCCACGGTAACGAAGCCTTGTTAAAAGATAATGAAGAACGCCATGGTCGAGAGTTTGCTTTGGACTCGGTGACCAGCATGATCAATATGTTGGAGCAATATGACTTCTCTGAAGAACAACTCGAGACCATGGGATCGGAGTTAAGCAACCTATCTAGCCCAGAAAAACGCGCTTACATTGAGATCACCGCCATCGGGGTCGATGATATGCTAGAAGCCAAGGTCGATGAAAAATTCAATAAAAAGAACCTTGATGAAGCCCTCGCTGTGGTCAGTGAGCTGCGCAATAACCAAGATGTACTCTCGTTGCTCTCAAAGATTCATGACGGTTGTGTGGTTTGGGATCGCGCCTACTAGCGATAAAGTGGCACGCTATAGTCTTATATAAATAGAACAGGGACTAATGATAATAAAGCTATGCATGGGGACAACACCAACTGAGGGCTTCTACACCCTACGAATAAGCCCTATGCTAAGAAAACAGCGCTCGTGAAAATGTCGTCGCGGTCTTTACAGCGCTCTCATGCATTAGAGGCCAGCTTTGAGTTATACCTTCATGCAATAACATCAGCTGATCCCTCGCAGACACCAAGCCCGTGATTAGTACCATTTTGTTTATCACTTCCATTTTATGACGCTCTAACATGGTTCGGATAGCCAAGCTGTTTGGATGCGACGCACAGGCACCATGAAACAAACACCCGTTGGCCGCGTTTTCTAACATCCAGGTACCAACACGCCCCCAAATTTCGTCAAGTGCTTGTTCAGAGTTTAACGGCAAATCATCAAACAGGTGTGTCATATACCGCATGTGGCGATAGTCTAACGCCGTAATAATCATCTCTTCTCGAGAAGGACAATATTTATAAAGCGTACGAAGGCTTACTTGAGTTGCATCACGCAAGCCATCCACGCCTATTTCAGTGAAGCCATTTTCCGCAAAGGCGTGTTCTAATGCCGCGGCTATTTTTTGCTGTGTTTTATTCATGGTTGACATTGTAGAACGATCTCTTTACTTTTGCAAAAGTAAAACGATCACTCTACTTTCTATGGACCCATTTATGCCTCAAACTATTTTACTACCACTCACCTTGGAAATAGGGCTCGTCATTGCATGGAGCTCAGGTTTTATAGGTGGCAGCCTTGCATCAATGACTGCATCAATTTTCGGGGTCTTGTTTTGGCGCTTCCTATTGGCAACACTGATACTAGCTCCTTTTACAATCCGAGCCATTCGACGCACTTCCTTTGCTGAGATAGGCTTACAGGCCTTAATCGGAAGCTTTGCCATGTTTGGCTACCTTTCAATGATGATTTCAGCAATTAGCTTAGGAGTTCCTGCGGGAATCGCGGCACTGATTGCAGCACTACAACCATTAGCCACGGCTGCATGTGTTGGTTTAGTGTTACGTGAAAAAGTTATTTTAAAACAGTGGATAGGATTGGCCTTAGGGTTTATCGGTGTAGCTATCCCAGTTTTAGGCAGCATCGATGATGCCTCATTTGCGGGCTATTTACTCGCTTTTGGCAGCATGATCTCCATTGTGATTGCGACTTTGATTTCAAAGAAAAAAGCAACTAACAGCCCGGTACTGCCCTCCCTTACCATTCAGTGCTTTATGTCTACTGTATTATTCATGCCACTGGCCATTATTGATAATGCTTTAATGCCAGAGTTAAACCGACCATTTATCTATGCCGTTATATGGTTTGTCGTATTTTCAACCTTCGCTGCATATGGCTTATATTGGGTAAATCTAGCACGTACCTCGGCCACTAGAGTGTCTAGCCTTATTTATCTAACACCGCCTGTCACATCAGTATGGGCCTACATGATGTTTGATGAGCCCATAACGAAGGCAATTATAATAGGGTTTTCACTTAGTATTTTCGGAGTGCTATTAGCAAGGAGCAAAACAACCTTGAACAAAAGCACAATTCCTCACTGCAAACAGACATTAGACGGCAATTATCAATGCCGAAGTATCAATACAAACAGGGATCACTAAATTGTATTATGCAAGGAAACCTCACCATTAAAAATGAGTCAGGGTCATTATAGAGATCACTGCGTTAACGAAGACAATTGGTGCATTAGTAGAAAATATTCAATTGTCTTCCATGTCTGACGAGACGTTTAATACCTTGTATCAGGCTTTTCTACGCCATAAAGTGCTATTCTTTCGAGATCAAAAATTATTGGCCGAAGCGCATACAGTACTGGGGCAGCGCTTTGGTATACTCGAGCCGCCTCATCCCTTCTTTCCTCACCTAATCGATAACGACCAAATCGTCATCATTGAAACCGCTCGCGGGAATCCCCCCGGTCAGAGTTATTGGCATACCGATATGACATGGCAGACCGTTCCTCCAAAATGCTCAATATTGCGCGCTCAATACGTTCCTGAAAGTGGTGGCGATACTATTTGGTGTGATATGGCGGCTGTATGGTCAGACCTTCCCACTGCTGACCAATCCGAGCTACGTTCATTAGACGCTGTCCACACATTACATGCTTTCACAGGTAGCCGATATGATCATCTAGATGCAAACGGCAACAGCGTTATCACTGAGCGATCACAAGCTTATCCCCCTATCCGCCGTCCAATGATGCAACCCCATCCTGAAACAGGCCAAGAAGTCCTGTTTATCAATGAACAATTTACTCGCTCAATCTTAGGCCTCTCGGAAGCTGACAGCCAAGAGCGTCTATCAAGGTTGTTCAGTAAGGCTCGACAGACGCAATATCAAGTGCGTTTCTCATGGCAAAAAGGCTCGGTCGCGATTTGGGATAACCGCGTCACTCAGCATTATGCCGTTACGGATTACGGTGATGAACCTAGACGACTCCATCGTGCCACTATCAAAGGTGAGCCGTCGTTAACAGGCGTGCCAATACAGACCAAACTAGTATGATCAAGGGTCATAGATCGGCCAATATATAGCGTTAAAACGCTCGACGTTTATCCGCAAGACGTTGGTAATTTGATCAGCACACTGGTAGCGTTAAACTGGCCTTTTTATCAAACCTAATACAGCCAGACTTTGCCGGCCGTTAGAAGGATACCAACGTGCATACACCCAGCCCGATCGTACTAAGCCCAGCGCCCTCTTTAGACGACATTGATCTGAACGACGACCGCTACGCTCTCGCCGACAAGCGCAGCTATAAAAAGCAGCTAAAGCGAGCACAAAAGGCTATGAAAGAAGTTCAGCAAGCTTACTTTCACCAAGGTAAGCGGGCAATCATCGTATTTCAAGGATGGGATGCCAGCGGCAAAGGCGGTGCGATCCGACGCGTTACAGAAAAGCTCGACCCAAGAGGCTATCGCGTACATCCTATTGCCGCCCCCTCCAAAGAAGAGCAAGGCCGACATTACCTCTACCGTTTTCAAACGCGCTTGCCCAAACCTGGCACATTGGCGATCTTTGACCGCTCTTGGTACGAACGTGTACTCACCGAGCGCGTGGAAGGCTTTGCCACCGCCGAACAATGGCAACGCGCCTACCAAGAGATCAATGAATTCGAACGCTTACTCATGGACGATGGCGTACGCATTATCAAACTGTTTATGAACATCTCAAAAGACGAACAGCTGGCTCGATTTGAAGAGCGTTTAAGCAACCCTATGAAACAGTGGAAACTCACCGAGGAGGACCTACGTAATCGTGACAGCTGGTCACACTACGCCCAAGCGACCGACGACATGTTTCAACATACCAGTACTGACCAAGCTCCTTGGCAACTGATTCCCGCCAACAAAAAATGGTATGCGCGGATCACCGCCTTAGACACCATCGTCTCCGCCCTCGCTTCTGGCGTTGACCTGACACCCCCACCAATCGATGAGGCTCTGGTAAAACTCGCGAAGCAGAAGCTCAGCATCACTGTATCGAACTAACGACTTTGATGCCTCAAGCGACTGTTTGGCCCGATCTCATCGAACAATGTCCTTAAGGCCAGTATTGCCCTAGCACTCCTTCTTTTACGATAGTGACTTCATCGCACTTATCGATACAGGAGCTCACTATGAACATCACCCAAATTCGCAATGCCACCCTCATCATTGAATACGCAGGAGTCAAAATCCTCATTGACCCCATGCTGGCCGACAAAGACGCTTTTCCAGGACTCCCCGGCACAGTGAACTCTCATATCCGCATGCCAACCGTCGACCTACCAATATCCATCAAAGAGATCCTAGATGTAGATGCCATATTGCTCACCCACTTACACCCTGACCACTGGGATGAAGTCGCCAGCAAAGTCATTGTGAAAGATATGTTAATCTGGCTCCAAAACGAGAAAGACCAAGCTATTCTTCAGCAACAAGGCTTCAGCAATACCCATATATTTAAAGATGGCACTTACTTTAAGGGCATCACTTTCACCACCACACAATGCCAACACGGCTATGACATGTTGTTTGACAACCCCGCTATGGCAGAGCGCTTAGGCGAGGTAACAGGAGTTATCCTTTCTCACCCAGAGGAGAAGACTGTGTATTTAGTTGGTGACTCCATTTGGACGCCGCAGATCGAAACAACCATGAAAACGATTCAGCCGGAAGTAGTGATCCTGAATGCGGGGTGGGCACATGTTTTGGAATTTGGCCCCATTATTATGGGCAAAGAAGATGTGCTAAAAACTCACATGCTACTGCCCAATGCCAAGATCGTCGCTACACATATGGAAGCAGTGAATCATGTCCTACTGAGCCGAGCGGAACTTAAAGACTACGCAGAGGTGAACCAGATCGATTCTTTTGTCTCCATCCCAGAAGACGGCGAAACCGTCGCCTTTTAAGGCGATTGCGTTAAAATATCCTACATCGACATATCACTAGGAACAGAGAATGACTAACCGTATTGACACTTCTAATCACCTCCCCAATGTGATGGTTGTGGCCTGTCACCAATTCAGTCCGTTTCATATCTCTGTTCCTTGTCTTGTCTTTGGCTCTGAAATGCTCAAAGAGACTTTATTTAACGTCACCATCGTTGCCGCTGAAAGTGGCCCGATTGTGTCGAAAGAAGGGCTGCAAATTCACGCCCCTAGCACACTCACACAGCTTGCAAGCGCTGACATCGTAATCGTACCCTACTGGCGCAGCCCAGATGAACGCCCAAGTCAGACGTTGCTCGACGCACTGCAACAAGCTTACCAAAATGGTTCAACTATCGTGGGATTGTGCTTAGGCGCGTACGTACTTGGCTATGCGGGCTTACTCGACGGCAAACGCGCCTCAACTCACTGGGGACTAGAACAGGATTTTATGCAGCGGTTTCCCAACGTCACCATGGACACCAATGCCATGTACGTAAACGACGACCGACTTATCACCTCTGCAGGTGTCGCGGCAGGTATGGATTGCTGTTTACATATATTTCGGAATGTTTATGGTGCAGAGCGCGCCAATACCGTCGCGCGCCGAATGGTTATGCAACCCCACAGAGAAGGCGGACAAGCACAATTCATTGAACGCCCTATCGCCACGAGTAATGACCATCGTATTAACCAACTGCTTGACTTCCTGCGTCAAGACCTAAGACAACATCATTCACTGGACGAATTGGCTGACCAAGTCGCCATGACTCGGCGTACTTTTACGCGAAAATTCCATCAGGCCACAGGTCAGTCACTTGGCCAATGGTTACTCGCAGAAAAACTACACCACGCTCAAACTTTATTGGAAGGCAGCAATCTTTCCATCGAACGCATCGCGGCTGATGTTGGCTTTCAATCCACCAGTAGCTTTCGAGAAAAGTTCAAGCAGCAGTTTCACGTTTCTCCAAGTGCTTGGCGCAATACATTTAAAATATAAAAGTCAAAATACCTAGTAGATAGAGCTTTCAATTTAGGTCTATTACACCCGTTCACTGAATGCCAGTTTAAGACCCAGAGCAGCAAAACTTGTCGCAAACACTTTTTGCATCACTGTGCTGGCTTTTTTTGACGAGACAATAAATTGACTAAAGCTGCCAGACAGAAATCCATACACAACAAATACAGCAAACGTCATTAACATAAACACCAAACCAAGCGTCATCATACTCATAAGTACACTATCAGCCGTACTGGGAATAAATTGTGGCAGGAATGCCAAAAAGAAAATAGACAGTTTCGGGTTTAAGATATTAAGTAGAAAACCTTTGGTAACAATGTCCAAGCCTTTCATGTCTGACTTATTATTGTTAACCGACAGTGGACCAGAAGAGCGCCACATTTGCCATGCAAGGTACAATAAATACATTGCGCCTGCATACTTCACCACCTGAAACGCCAGAGCGCTGGTGTGAAAGATCGCAGCCAAACCAAAACCACTGGCTAACAGTGCCGGAATAATGCCCAGTGTGCAGCCAAACGCTGCAAACAAGCTGGCTCGCTTACCAACAAAAAGCCCTGTTGCCACGGTATACAAAACGCCAGTTCCTGGAATCAAAACCACCACAAACGATGTAAGTAGAAATTCTAAGGTAATCATTTAAAACTCCCTTTATTGAAATTAAGCCAAATCGGCTAACTTAATACAGTTTTTACCAGACATTTTGGCATCATAAAGTGCTTCATCCACAGAACGTAACGCCATTCGATGCTCTTTAGCATTGTGACGCACACCTCCTAGGCTGACGGTAACTGGGCGATCAACACCAAACGAATGACTCGATATATTCTTCAAAAGCTCTGACATTTGTGTTCTAAATTGCTCTGCGCTTAAATCATGCATCGCAATTAAAAATTCCTCACCGCCCCAACGCCCAACAATGCCGTCTGTATCAAAAGTAGATTGCATTATACGGCTAATGTTAACCAATACTTCGTCTCCTGCTGTATGACCAAATTTGTCATTAATGCTTTTGAAATCATCAACATCCACCATAGCGATAAACATATCTGCTTTTGAGTTGAGTAATAGATCTTCCATAAAGCGTCGATTGAACAGTCCAGTTAGAGGATCCGTTGTCGCCAGTATCGTCAGCTTTTTATTGGACTCTTCCAAGAGTTTTTGTGCAGCTCGACGACTGGCTTCGTAGTAACAAGACAAAATAAACAGCAAAATGTAGATCGCTATCAGAGTAATGTAAGAATCAAAGTCCCACTCAGCAGGTTGCCACGTACCTAAATTACTTCCTGCGAACCATGCAATGACTATTAAATACAAAAAACTGTATAAACTTCCATATAAAAAACCCAATAAGAACACACTCAGAACAGGTGCAATCAAAGCCCATGCTAATGAATTAGCTTCATTTTTTAGATCAAGTATGACCATAAGACAAATGCCCGTCACCATCAGTACCAAGATAAATGAAGCAAGCATGACGTAACGAAAGCGAAGAAAAATTAAGAGTGTGAAAAGACCGATGAGAGTTCCCACAAAATCGACGTAAAAGAGAGATGGGTAATAATCTATGACTAAATTATAAAAAGCGAAAAAAGCTGCAGCAACAGTACAGGTGATAATAGAAATAAAGACCAAGCTTAACTGTCGATATTCATGATGGCTTTTGGATATGCCGTGATACTTAGATAAAACAAACTCAATCATTCTAGTAACGTCTCATACCAAAATAGACTTCCCAACCAAGAAAAAAACTACAACAAGCATAATACACAAAAATGGATTAAAAACCTGATTAAAAAATCTGAGCACTGCTTCAAGTCACTTTGATAACACACTTATTCAGCTAAGTATTTCATCCTGAGACAATCATATAACACCAATCAAGTTCCATTCTGAAAAGTCGCTATAAGTGTATTAGAGTTTATAAGGATGTAAGGATTCGAATACAAGCAAGATGCCGGCAATATGGTCAGCACGCTGGTGGCGCTCGAAGTGACAGCCCCCCCGTCTCTTAAAGCTTTCGCCGATACCTTAGCGGACATGCACTCGGCCATTCGCGATGAAACTTTACAACGTGTCCGCGATGAAATAGTAACGGACTCATTCCGCAATAAAGTCACTGAACACACGCAGCTCGCGTTTTTTATCTAACGTTGTCCAGAAAATGGTGTTTGAAACACAGTGTGACTTCGAAGAGTCAGCGAATAGAAGTGTTTAAGGTGTTATGGTCAGCACTAACATTTTGTCCTCTACCAATTAATTATTGCACTGTAGCGTCCAAATTATTGAGTGGCAAAGAGTGTGTTACGTAATACACTGGGGAAAGACTTAGACGAGTTATAAAGGATAAATAACCATGCGAAAATTACTATTAGCAACCTGCTTCTCTTTAGCGCTTGTTGGTTGCTCTGACGACGAAGTGGGCGATGTGTCTCTGGGCATGTTTACCTTAAAAGATATCAAAATTTCGAAACTAACCGATGACAAAGTCCTCGGTGTCACCTGTCATATTGCCTCGATTGAAGCCAATTTGAGTTTTTCCGATCCTAGCGACAGTTCCATTGCCTGTCGTCAAACCGGCGAAATTACACCGGCGATGATCGCAACCATCGACAAAAGCTCCTCGGGTGAAGTCGTCTTTCGAAAGTCGAAAAGTATTTTCTTTAAAACAATGAAAGTACGACGTATTTACGATGCCGAGAATCAAACTCTGATGTACGTGTCGTATACGACGAAGGAAACTGACGGCAGCTTTAAGCACAGCCTGTCAACGGTACCATTGTGGGGAACACAAGCCTACGTCGAGCCAAAAACATCTCGCTAGAACTGCTTAAAGCAACTTTTAGCGTTTTTTCAACGCATTTACGATAGCAATGGCGCAGTGAGCGTCATTCGCCGCATAGAGAATTTGGTGCTCACGTAAAGGATAAGCTCCCCAGTTCGAGCGTTGAGCACCTTTTCCCAAACGTGCCCCCAATACCATGGCGACAGCCGCACGAGCACCGATGCTGTCTTTGTCACCTGCAAGACGTTTCAATGTCATCGATAAATCTTTTGCATTGACGATATCGATATCGAGTTTATTACGCAGCTCTTTGTTGTCGTCTTTAAGGCCAAACCCTACTTTTTGAATATCGGGGTTTGATAATAATGCTCTCGCAGCGTTTACCGCTGCAGTAAATCTTGCGGGGAATAGAAACGCCTCTGTTTCAGTCGCTAACTGAATTAGCGACGGGCCAGGACTCACCTCACCTTTAACAAAAATAGGTTTGCTTTCCGTATCGTATCCTAGACAGGTTTGATGCTGTAGAACCTGCAACGCATGACTGGCATCCTGCTCAGTTTCAACGATCCAAATATCAGGCAAAGTTAAGCCAACATATAAAGGTAATTGACGAATCTGTTCCTTGGACGGACGTTCCATATGATGTCTCTTTTCTTATCATCACAAAGCTATTATGAACCACGATCTATTCGTTTCGAGCTCAGAAACCTAGGCTCTATGACTCTTTAAGTTCGGTTAATAGGTTATTAATCTCAGCTTTAAGTTCTTTATCTATGATCTTGTTACTGTGAATTTTAGCCTGTTCTAAGTATTCAATTGCAGCGGCTTGATCGCCCAATTCGACTTTTAAGCGCGCGGCCGACATACCAATTGAAGACAGGTAGTCCTTCGAGTTAATCGCTGCGGCTTTTGCCAGAGCCTTATCGTAGATGGCGATCGCCTGCACCAAATCATCGGTAAAGTCGCCCAACGCTTCCCACTGGACAGGGTGATCCTTGTCCGTGTTCTCATTGTCATCGCACAATTGTTTCAGTTCTTGATAAAACGCATCGAACTCTGCTTGATTTTGATTATTCGCACTGGCCATTAACTCATTGGCTAGATACAAAACTTCTTTGTATATCTTTGTGTTCATCGTTTACTCGAATACTATCGCCTTGTTAAGGCGTGGGAAGAAGCTTTTCAGCGTAAAGCTGCGCACTATACGGGCGTTGTCAGAGATTAATCAAGGAGTAATAAGTAAAAGCACAAAAAGCGTAATATGGTAACCTGCTCAGTTGTTGCGGTATCAACATAGCTGATCTACACTATCTTCATCTTACCACTTGCAGAGGAGCATAACGCGCCGTGAACAACTAAGCCTTTTTTCAAACTTTTCTATCTATGTTGAATCAAGGTGAGGAAGTCGCAGACTTCTAAGTGAGCGTGTTATGTTGGTTATCTCCGATCTTTATCATGCATTGCCAAATGGCGATGTGCTGTTTTCAAATCTTTCTTTTACTTGCCCCCGCTCTAATCACATTACGGCGATTATAGGCCGCAATGGCATCGGTAAATCCACGTTACTCCAATGCATTGCCGATCAAGTCTCGGGCGTTTCAGTAAGAGGTTCTTTTCTCTTTTATCAGCAAAAATCTGCGGAAGCTCTCCAAGACCTGCGCGTCATTGATTCGTTAGGGCTTGGCAGTTATTACGATGCTTACAAACGTGTCGAAAAAGGTTTTCCTCATGATACGGATTTTGATTTACTTGCCCAGCATTGGGATGTCATCGAACGTGCTAAGTCTTGGCTAACAAGCGCCGACCTTACGCTAGCGTTAGAACAACCGATGCTTACGCTAAGTGGTGGGCAGCGGACAAAAGTCCGCTTAGTAGGCTTACTGAAGCACGCGCCCGATATTTTGCTCCTAGATGAGCCGAGCAACCACTTGGATCAAGTAGGCACGCAATGGCTTATTCACGCTTTAAAAGAGACCTCCAGTCAGGTGTTATTGATAAGTCATGACACCTCGTTACTGCAAAGTATGAACCACTTTTTAGTGCTTAGTGAACAAGGTATAACACCCTATCACATGGGCTTTTCCAACCTACGTTCTCTGCTAGAAAAACAGCGCCAAGAAGCACTCAAAGCTATCAGCCAAACCAAAACTCTGCTCAAGAAAGAACAACGTGCACAACAAGCACGAGAGCAAAAAACATTACAACGGATGCGTCAAGGTAAAGAGGCGCGCAAATCAGGCAGCCAGTCTAAGTTATTGCTGGACCAAAAGAAGAACAAAGCACAAGTTCAAAGTGGTGCTCAAAAGCGATTGGCGCAACAACGCCACCAATCACTTCGCACCGACTTAAGACAAAAGCAAAACCTACAAACTAATGTATCAGATTTGCCACTGTCTTTATCTGAGCGCCAAAACGGGCCACGGCGTGTGTTAGATATCATCAATGGTATTTTGCCTTATGGCGATAAAACACCTATTACTATTACTCTAGAACACGGTGAGCGTCTGTGCTTGGAAGGCTCTAATGGCAGCGGTAAGTCGACATTGATTCGATGTATTTTGCGCCAACAGTCGCTTTGCTCAGGCACACTGCAACGCTATGGTGATGCACTTTACCTCGATCAACATTTAAGCCTATTAGAGCAGTTTTCATCGGCTTTTGAATTGTTTCAACATCATGTCCCAACGATGGAACACAGTACTATTCGAACGCTTTTGGGCTGTATTGACCTACAGGGAGATCGAGCATTTCAATCTTGTAACAATTTGAGTGGCGGTGAGCGTATGAAAGTGGCTTTACTATTGATCAGCCAGTTACCCAGTAAAGCACTATTAATACTCGATGAAACAGACAATCATCTTGATCTAGACAGCCAAGACCAACTTGCCTCACTACTGGAAGAATTCCAAGGCTCATTGATTTTTGTAACACACCAAGAAGGTTGGATAAGCGCTGACAAGGTACTAACTTTGCATCAGCAATGGCATCACAACCTTAATCAGACGAGTATTGATGGCTCAATTTTTTGACACAGGCTGCTAAACTCGTCACGATGCACAAGATTTTTGTCTCAATGAGTAGTTTCTTATGGCGAAACCGAATAAAAAGGGCCCAACGAAAACCGTCGATATCTTTTGCAAAAGTTGCGATACCGCTCTTTTTAAATACCGAAAAGGCGGCAAAGGTGCTTTAGTAAAGTGCTTTAAAGAACGCATTGTAGACGATTTCACCACGACGCCTTGCCATTGCCCAAAGTGCGAAAAAGAGTTCGCCCGCGATACATTAGTACGGGGTACACCGGCATACAAATTTATCGGCGGCAAGGTGTGGTTTAAATAAGCACTTATCAGCAACCAAAGGTGCGTGACTCAGAAATGGTATAAGAAGATTTAAATGGCTTTGTTATGGTTATTTTGCGTAAATTAGCCGCAGCGTTTGGCATATTCCCGATAGACAATGGCCAGTAAAATACAGCTGACGATCGGAAACAGCAGTGCCATAAACTGATATTTCACGAACAATAATGCCCCCAGTGTACCGCCTGAAACAAAACCAATGATAATAAAGACAAACAATTTCGCTTTGCGTTGATCAAGTGGCTGCCCTCTAAGTAGCTTGCCTAGCATGATGCCTAAATCTGTAAATATGCCCGTTACGTGTGTGGTTCTTACGATCGCCCCGCTATATGTGGTTGCTATAGCATTTTGTAAACCACACGCAGCCGACGCAAAAAAATGCCATAGAATGACCCTGAATATAACAACCCCAAAGAAATAGATAACAGAACGGCCTCTAGAAATAAGGCCGTATCATAATGCCTACCTAGCTTTAGGCTTGCCCCTAACAATGTGGCCGTACCAGATAAGTGAGACACGGATTGGTGCTCGAAGCTGAGTAAACCAATCGCGTTGATAAAGCCGGCAACGAGCGCCAAAATAAAGGCCCCAACTTCCACCCACTTTGGTAGTTGTGAAATCACTTAGAGCACTCCCTATGGACTTACACTGGCTAAGTTCAATATCTCTTGATGTCAAAATCACTAAGTAAACAGATACAGTGTAAAACCTAAATTAGCCGACCACAATCTCTACCCCCAGTGAAGCAATTTTGCTTTGTAAATACGGTGCCAAAGGCCGATCTGTAATGATGCAGTCAATGTCACTGAGGCGTGTCCAGACACAGCGCGATGAGCGTTCGAATTTGGTACTGTCGACCACTAAAATACGGTAATGACAATTATCGACTATCGCTTCTAGGGCGTTTATATCATCATCCGTAAAATCGTATAGAACGCCCTGCTTATCAATGGCCGAAACAGAAAATACACCGACATCGGCTCGATACCGCTGAAAGAATTTCACTGCATCTGCACCAACAACATCCTGATCACGCTTGCGAACTCTGCCACCAGCCACTGTCAGCTCGCCATCCATATGTTGGCTTATGATACGTGCAGCGTGCAAGTTAGGCGTCATTACGTGCAGTCCCTGTTTGTGATGTAACACCTTTGCGAGCTCGGCCACGGTTGATCCTGACCCTAAAAATACCGATTGATGATCAGTGATACGCTCTAAGCATTGCTGGGCGATGCGCTCTTTGCCTGCTGCGTTGTGAATCTGTCGTTGGGTGAAGCTGATGTTTTCTCGGTTCGGAAATGGCACCACTTCCCCATGACTCCTCAGTACTAACCCCTTTTCGTGTAGTAAGCGAACATCACTTCTTATGGTTTGCACAGACACATCGAAAGCCGAAGCAATGGCTTGAATTGACTGGCGCCCGTGCTGATTAATCCATTGAACAATGTCTAGCTGGCGGTGATTCATAGGGCCCAACTCCTCGGCGATAAATAAAACGAAAGCCATTTCGCTCAAAACGAAAGTACATCGTCATCTTAATGTCAAAGTGTGGCGTTAGTGTTGCAGTACATCTTAACTAAGAAGGTATTTCACCCATGAAACAGCTCCATAAGATTCTTGTTACTGGTCTATTCGCAACACTCCCTGCTCTGGCCTCTGCTGAGACATTGATGCTGTACACTAGCCAGCCAAATAAAGACGCACAAATGACCGTCGATGCATTTGAAAAAGCTAACCCAGAGATTGAAGTTGAATGGGTCCGCGATGGCACGACAAAGCTAATGACGAAGCTACGTGCTGAACTAAGCAGTGATGTGGTAAATCCAGATGTGTTATTAATCGCCGATAGCGTCACCATGGAATCCATGGCAAAAGATGGTTACTTACTACCATACCTGAGTCCTAATCGCAGTCAGTACGACACGTCGTTGTTTAACAAAGATGGCTACTACTACGGCACTAAGTTGATTACGTCTGGGATCGTACGCCACCAGCGTGCGCCCGAGACTCCAACGGACTGGTCTGACCTAACGAAGCCTGAATACAAAAATCAAGTGGCCATGCCAAGCCCTTTATACTCAGGTGCAGCCTTAATTCACCTTGCGACACTGACCTCTGAGCCAACTCTTGGTTGGGATTACTATGAAGCACTGCACAACAATAAAGCCATGGCACAAGGTGGCAACGGTAGCGTACTAAAAGCCGTGTCTTCGGGTACTAAACCGTATGGTGTGATCGTTGATTTCCTTGCGATTCGAGAAGCACAAAAAGGGGCCCCACTAGAATTTATCTTTCCTAAAACAGGTGTCAGCATGGTGACTGAGCCGGTTGCAATTATGAAAGGAGCAAAAAACAAAGACGCTGCGAAGAAGTTCGTCGATTTTGTATTATCCAAACAAGGCCAGCAACTGGTTCTCGATCAGGGCTACTTACCAGCTCGTTCTGATATGCCTGTACCAAAAGGTTTCCCAGCACGTGAACAGATCAGATTGATGGACTTTAATGCCGCTCAAACACTAAAAGACAATGAGGCGAACAAACAACGCTTCAGTGATGTGTTTGAAGGGTAATTACAAATGTTGTTAAAACAACCCGACAGCCAGCTACGCTGGCTGTCACTCTCCATATTTTTATTGATTGCATTGCTTAGCTTGCTGCCCAGTACACGTTTACTGATTGAGGCGCTCAAGGGTGTGAACTTTAGTATGCACTCCCCTTTAAGTGACATCTTGAGTAGCTCTCAAACATGGACGGCAATGGGGCACAGTTTTTACACATCGGGCATCGGTACTCTTATTGCTGTGATTTTAGGCGCTGGCTTTGCTTTTATTATCACCTTAACCAATATTCCTAGACGTGCGATTTGGGTGTTTCTATTCATGCTACCGATGATGATTCCACCACAAGTGTCAGCACTTAGTTGGTTGCAACTGTTTGGTCCTGCAAGCCCCATACTCAATACTTTTGGGCTCGCACCTGCACTGGGCAGCTCCAATCCAATGTACTCGGCTGAAGGCATTGCTTTGCTACTTGGAGTGCAAAATGCCCCGTTGGTATTTTTAGCCCTTCGGTCTCAGCTTTTGTGTTTACCACAAGACCTTATCGAAGCCGCGAAAATCGCCCGCGCTTCACAGCTGACCATTTGGCTAACGATTATTTTACCTCTTACACGCGGTGCTCTGATCGCTGGTGCTGCCCTTGCATTTGTGTCATCACTGGGTAATTTTGGCATTCCTGCAATGCTAGGAATTCCAGTGAATTACTTAGTGTTGCCAACGCTTATTTATCAGAAAATGGCGGGCTTCGGGCAAAGTATGCTGGGCGAAGTAGCCAGTCTTTCTATGTTGATTTCGGTATTGGTACTGGGTGGCATGGTGGTCCAACAATGGCTGCAACAGCGCAGTCAATATGCATTAGCTGGCCAGAGCACTCAGCCGATTTCTTTTCGTTTAGGTAAATGGCGTACATTAACTGAAATCAGTATAGGTACAGTGTTGCTGTTTATTCTGGTCATTCCGTGTATTGCCTTAATCGTCAGTTCCTTTGTGCCTGCACTGGGCATGCCGTTAAACAGTCAAACTTTCACGTTGTCTGCTTACATCGAGATGTTGTCAAATCAAGGCGTGACGGCACGTGCATTCAGTAACAGTTTACTGCTCGCTGGTGGCGCATCAATCGTACTGATGGTGATCTGTTTACCTCTTGGTTACATCCTATTAAAGCTCCCGCTCAAAACACGCATATTGGTCACTAGCTTGATAGAAGTACCGTACGCGATCCCAGGTATTGTTTTAGCCATCGCCTTTATCTTGCTGTTTGCACGCCCGATTCCGATTCTGGATATCACCCTCTATGGATCGATGAGCATCATCTTCTTGGCGTATTTGTCCTGCTTCTTAAGTGTGTGTTTAAAGCCTATATTCAGCGCTATGTCGCAAATTGATACGGCACTTGAAGAAGCCGCGCAAATGACGGGAGCCAATGCACTACAGCGTCTTCTACATATTATTTTGCCACTCACTGCCCCGGCTTTCTTTGCAGGCGCCTTACTGGTCTTTTTGATCGCAGTGAATGAATTAACGGTGTCAGCTCTTTTGTGGAGCGCTGGGAACGAAACGCTAGGTGTATTGATTTTCAATTTAGATGAAAGCGGCGATACAGTGCTCGCGTCCGCGATTTCAGTTTTAGTTGTATTACTTGTGGCCACCTTAATGATGCTTTTAAGCATTCTTGCACCACGCTTACCAAAAGGGGTAATCCCATGGCACGACTCAGTTTAAATCATGTCAGCAAATCCTTCGGCGAGAAAACAGTCATAGATGATCTATCACTTGATATTGAGCCGGGCCAGTTTGTTGCTTTGTTAGGACCCAGTGGCTGTGGAAAATCAACTATTTTAAGAATGCTAGCAGGCTTTGAAAGCATCACTCTTGGCAACATTCAGCATGGAGAAATGTGTTTATCCAGCGAAACGACACATGTTCCAACGGAAGCGCGTAATTTTGGAATGGTGTTTCAATCCTATGCATTATGGCCACACATGACGGTATTAGAAAACATTGGCTATCCCTTAAAAATACAAAAAGTTTCTCGCAACGAACGCCAACAACGTATTCAAAATGTATTGGATATCGTGCAGCTCGATGACTTTAAAGATCGCTTCCCTAGCCAACTTAGCGGTGGACAGCGTCAACGCGTGGCGTTAGCACGTAGCTTAATTACGGAACCAGACGTGATCTTGTTTGATGAACCCCTGGCAAACTTGGATCGTCACTTACGTGACAGCATGGAAATGACCTTTCGTGACTTTCATCGACGCACCGGAGCCACCATGGTGTACGTAACTCATGATCAGGCCGAAGCCATGGCACTGGCCGACAAAATTGCCGTTTTAAAAGAGGGGCAGTTGATGCAATGGAGCACACCTGAAGACTTGTATTTGAGGCCAGAAAGCGAATGGGTGGCCAATTTTATCGGCCAAGGTTCAATTCTTCGATCACCGTCGGTTGTGCCTCAACAGCGCCTTAGTCAAGCTGACATTGAAGGATTACTACAGCGCCTAGATGAGCATTCAGATTCAGGCCGATTATTAGTTCGCCCCCAGCACGTAGACTTGAATACTACGAGTAATGGTCTGACCGGCACCGTTAAAGAGAGCATTTTTCGAGGTGAACGCTATGACATTTATCTCGTTCTTACGAACGGTGACCTTTTACATGCCTATCACCCTACGCCATTGAAGATTGGACAAACTTGTCAAATCACTCTTTCACAAGCTTGGACACTCACACCTAACCATGAAGACTAATGTATCAATATTAAGTGGATTTAACCGAAAAGCTGCGGCGGCGATTTTGGTAAGCACCTATGACCACACCCACAAACCAGTTAGGTTGTTATTAGATGCTGGTGGCAGCTTAGAAGGCTTTGACGACAAGGGCTGGGAGATTCCAGCTGACTTAGATGCCGTTCTGATCAGTCACGATCACCATGATCACATCGGTGGCCTACAAGATTTGCCACAGAATGTTCCAGTGTTTGCGACAGAGCAAGTGCAAGCCTATCTGCCAAAACACTTAGATTTACGTGTGTTGCCCCATTCTGGTCAAACATGCATCGCAGGTATCACAGTCACTACTGGTGGCGCTGGACACTCCTATGGTGGTGTATGGATCCACCTCGAAGTAGCCGATGGTATTTTCTACAGTGGCGATTTCTGCGCAGAATCCGAGCTATTCCCCTTTGAGCAACCGCCATCGGCAAAAACCGCCCTGTTGGACGCGTCTTATGGCTTGTACGATCGCTTTCAAATGCAAGCAAAACAAGACATTCTCAATGCTTTATCAAATGACAAACCAAATTTAATGCCTGTCCCTCAAACTGGCAGAGCATTGGAAATGGCACTTTGGTTTGATTCGCAGAATCTCTATGACTGGGTGCTAGGTTCTGACTGCCTTCAGCCAAGTGACATTCTACAGGCTTCAGATACATTGATTTGTTCAGCACGAAGTCATCAAGCAAAAATGATTTGTGATCGAGATTTTCGTGATGATGCACATATTATTCTATGCGGCGATCCTGAAGGGTTTTCTGGCGACGCTGGACGGCTTTTACAACAGACAGAGCGTTACAATGTCATCTACACAGGGCACTTGCCTGCGCATGCGCGATCCGCAGTAGCCAATAATACGGCGCATTTTGTTCGCTGGAATGTCCACCCAACCACAACCCATTTAGCTCTGCTAATAAAGCAACTTCAATGTGAACGATGCGTTCCCCTCTTTTGCCCGATGGATGAGCTTTCACTCTGGCGTCAATCCTTGGGCAATTGCATTTTAGCCACGTCTCAACTGGAACTTTAACCATGCAACTGATCAAAAAACCTTTTGTTTTTGCTCGGCACGCCCAGAGTGCTGACAATGCAGCGGGCATAATAGGCGGCTCTACCGATAGCCCGCTTTCTAATCTAGGTGTTTTGCAAGCAAAAGCCGCTCGTCCCTATCTAGACCGACCTTGGTCGGCTATCTATACCAGTGATCTAATGCGCACCATACAAACGGCCGAACTAGCCTCACCTAGACATACACTGACTCAGATGACAGAACTACGAGAACGACATTGGGGCGTTTTTGAAGGTCAACCTATTATGGATGATATGAATTACTTTGAAACGCCACCCGAAGGCGAGCCGTGGAGTGACTTTTTAGAACGCACGGTCAACGCTGTTAATACGATATTACTCACACATGAAGCGCCTTTAATCATCGCCCACTCTGGTATCTATCGCGCCCTTCAACATGTTATTTCTGGATCGCCTTATGGTCCCAGAATTGGCAACGCCGATCCCGTGCTCATAACACCCAACACTAACACCTCCCATGGCTGGGACATTATTCCATTTAAAGGACAACTTCTATGAAACACAGCGCAGTCATTGTCGACCTAGACGGCACTCTCGCCCAATTTAACCCTGAAGAGGTCAAACATTGGGTTTTGGGCAAAGAAAAACACTGGGACCCTTTCTTCGAGTACATGCAAAATGCCCCAGTTATTGAAAACGTACTCAAGTTGGTCAACATCTTAAAAGCCAGTGGGGAGAAAGTGCTTATCTGCTCAGGACGGCCAGCGTCGCATCAGCAACATTCAGAACAATGGATGTTAGAAAACAACATACCATTTGATGGCGTTTATCTTCGTCCGGTGAATGCAGATCATTTGCCCGATGAAGTGGTAAAGCAGCAATTACTTGAACGTATTCATTCCGATGGGTTTACGCCTTGGTTAGTATTGGATGATCGAGATGCGGTCGTCGCTCAATGGCGCAAACTTGGATTAACCTGTTTACAGTGTGCGCCAGGGGATTTTTGATATTAACAGCGTGTGGGCAGCGAGATATCTAGGCTGCTTACACGCTATAAGATTTATCAACGACAAGGTGTGGTTTAGGTAATTAGATTAGTCTTCATGTTGTAACTGTCGCAACAAGCGCAGCGCACAGACAAGCAAGACAACCACCGCCAGTACCAATGTGATCCAAAATAAGACATCCGTCCAGTGAGTTAAGGATTCAGAGTTATCAGGCCGCGCTATACTGTCAAGCTTAATCAAATCAGCATTGATCCAATCTACTTGTTGTCCCTTCATTACCTGCGTAAACACCTTAGCGGATGCGCGCTCAGCAGGTACCTCTGCAACGACGGCTACCTGATAAGGTCGATTATTGTTGGCTATAAATTGTAGATTTTGCGATGGGTACTGGAACACCAATTTAGGTTCGGCTGAGCGGCTCAGGTTCGGGTTAAACTCGACTCGCCAATAAGGGTCAGCATTAGGTGATAGGTTCATCGCATCGCTGTGTTGCCACGTATCACCTACTTTTGCGTTAAACCAAACACCGTTGAACCGCACCCGCCAGTCGCCGTTAGTAAGACTACGAGAGTATATTCGCACTGTGTCACCGTGCGTTGTTTGGCCTAGATTGATGTTGAGTGCTTGCACGGGCGCTTTATCGTTGCGCTGATATTCCCAAGCAGACACTGGATTATCATCGTCCGCAATGGAACGCTGTTTCTCAGCAAGACGACCTTGAACCTGCCAATGCTGATAGGACGGCGGCTCAACCGAATGCGGCTGCTGGCCTAACACTTCGGTCAGTTGAACCTCTCTATTCTCGGGGAAATCAATCCGTAGATATTGGTAACGCTGCGCAGCAAGGTTGATCTGAACTTTGTTACGCAATAACGCCTGACCCTCTTTGTTAAGTTTGACTAAGGTATCTTGGGTTAATGTCGTCCAACGCACTAAGTCATTACTGCCACTTAAAGTAACCGGTAAATACTGGCTTGATGTATCCGCCACCCACTCTAACGCTACGCTTTGCAGTGCTTGCGCTCTTTCACTCAAATCAATCAGATAAAATGGTTCTTCCGAGCTTTGCCCTTGACCTTGCTCCATCGAAATGGCAATCACACCTTTCTCTATTTGCAACTGCGTATTACCTTGTATGCTGTCGCTCGGCACGTAATCGGTCGATACTTGGAAAAACTCCAATGCAACCGGCTCGCTTTCTTTGCGCTTCGCTTGGGTACTTTTCACTATCTTCGAAGGCAGTGCGTTGCCATCACGATCCAGTACCACCACATCCGTCAGCTGGCTGCTGTTGGAGTAGCGATAAATACTGTGCGGCAGTGTTGCTTGTAAGTAGACGCCTGCCATGTCTTGCACTTCATAAACAGCCGTAACAGACAACTGCTCTTTTGCTCGTATTGTTTGGCTAGCAAAGGCAAGCGCCATAAGCACCACTAAAAGCCACGCGGACAAACTTTTATTAAACACAGTGCTCATACCTGTTCATCCTTTGTTTCTGCGCTGACATCAGATTCATTGCGGCTTGGAATAGGTGAAAGATAGCCAATAAGCAACATCAAGCCCCCAACAACCATAAAGGACATAATACGAGCTAGATTACCGGTTCCCGTGAGGTCTTTGGTAAACAGCTTCAGCAACACAAGCCCCAATAACGAGGCACCTAGTATCCATAGTTTTCGATTCTGCAGACGACGGGAAGCATTCATAATGACTAACGCACACAGACTCCAAAGAATAGAGAGCGCCATGTGTACCGTGCTGGATTGCCAAAGATCAAACGCGTTGTAAGCAACCTCGTCGTAATGGTGCATCATACGCAGCACCAAAATATTGAGCCAGACAAAACCAAGTAGCGCAGGCGCTCCGATACGATAGACTCGATCAACATGAGCAAGTCCAAATACGTTACTCTTAAACAAGTAACCCAATAATACGACGATAGCCAGCTGCATTAAGTCCAGCGGGTTCAATATTGGTAAATAGAGAAATCCAATCTCACCAGATTCAATGCTCGCCGCCACAAACCAAAATCCAGTGAAAACGACCAGCGGTATTGGCAATCTGTCTTTGTACTCAGTGAGGTACGCTTGGAACGGCCAATGGGTACGTTTTAAGGCAACCATCAAAGCAACCAATGGCCCAGTAAACGCAATAAACCAAAGCAACAGCGTTAACACGGGGTGCCAATTCATTGCTTGTTGCCACCACTGCATTTCCCAGTATGCCGTACCTAACAAAAGCCATGCTGTGAGCACATGCCAATACTGAGTCAGCTTCGATTCAATCGCGGCTTTAACGCCCTCTTCTCGGCATTCACGTTGCAACCAAAGAAAGCGGTATTGCACGACAGTAAACACGCACAACGCCAACCAACCTAGACTCGCGAACGGGTGCATTGAGCTTAGACCTGCCCACCATACCACCGCAAAGCCGCTTATCCAGAGCGCTACCAATGGCAACAGGCTGTAGGTAGCACGCAATAAATTAGGCCAACGTAAACGGCCACTAAGCACCATGACGCCCAGCATAGACAACGATATGAAGACGATAATTGCAGCAAATACCCAATGCTCAGCTAGACGTGTTAACAACTCTAATAAGCCAAACATCATCCACCAAGTGAGACCAAATGTAATTCCCACCCACTCAAGATAACGCTCATGAAGCGAAACAGATCGACCTTGACGCTGTAGCACTAAAGCGATCGCCAATGCGGATACCGCTAGAATCAGTAAGCCAATACCATTGTTTTTAAAAATCGCTAACAAGTCGGACTGGAAATTGGCATCAAATTGCAGTGAGATCACGCCCAATGCATACATTGCATAACCGGCAATACGAGGCAATAAGCGTTGTTGGCGTGCACCTATCCAAACTAACCCTGCCGCTTCAATACACCATGTGGCAGAGGTCCAACTCGCATCCAGTGCCAGTGGTACCGCCAATGTGGCAAACACTGCACCGAGTGCAATAAACGATTCAATCAATAAACGATGAGTCTCTGGGTATTTCTTCCATAACATGCTGGCAAGCGCGATGTAGATAGCCGACAACAGCAATGCGCTGATCGCCAAGCCGTATTCAGTATGCTTTAACAACATGGTTTGCAAACCGAAGGCCACGACCGGCAGGCCGAAAACAAGGCTGCCGTCGACTAAGCCTTTCAGCTTTGGCGGCTGCTTCATCGAAAACAATACTGAGATCGTTAAGTACAACGCAAAAAAGGCGAGTAAAAATGGCTGGGTGGTAACGTAAAGATCCGGTTCATAGCTCAGTACGCTCCAAGTCGACGTAATAACAAAGGTAAATATGAAACCAACCCAGTTCAGCAGGCGCCACGACTTGAACCACGCGATGGTCAGTACACCCATGTTTAAAATTAAATAGAAGCTAAACAACCCGACGTGGCTACCGGTGCCGTCGGACGTCAGAATCGGTGCAAAAAAGCCGCCCGCAGTCGCCATCAATGCCAGTATTTGCGCGTTTTGTAAGATCGCTAGAGCGGCGCCAAGCAAGACAATGACAAACATTAAGCCAAAAGCGAGGCTGGTCGGCATCAAGGTGTACAATTTTCCAGCCGCGAATAGTGTGAGATAGAGTGCGGCAATACCACCGCCCTGCAATATCAAACCATAGCCATTATGTCGGACTCGAGTTTTCCACCCTAAACCCAGCAAGGCAATCGCAACTAACGCAATGACAGTCAAACGTAACTCGATAGGAAACAGACCTGCACCAGAAGCGTACTTCGCTAAAAAGCTAAGTCCAAAGAACAACACCAGCATGCCCACGCGAACGACGGGGTTTCCCTGAAAAAAAAAGTCGCGTACTTTGTCACACACTTTCGTAAACAAACTTGGCGCTTTAGAGTCACTATCATAAGCATCAAAGGTAGAGACCGAGGCCTCATTCCAGTCCGACTCTTTATAGGTTTTAGATGTTTTTTCTGCGCCTGAGCGAACAGATGTGTCAGGTTCTAGATCAGGGCTGGAAGTCAAGGCCGTGGCAGGCACCGTGTTGTCGACAGCAGGCTGATTGTTGGAAGATGGACTGTCTTGGGCGACCGTTTCAGATGTATTCTGTGTCATCAAGGAGTTTAAACGTATTACTTCACGCTCCAAACCTTTGACTTGAATTGAACCCCCCCAAGCCTGACCGAGCAAGAACCCTAATATGCCACCGACCAACCCGCCGAATGGATCTTGGGAGCAAACTGCTCCGAGAATCAATCCGGCTAGGGTTAAGATCACTTTCTTATCCATCAACACGACTCCTTCGCTTTCCCTTTATAGTAAGGGAAAATCCTTGACGCAAAATATGAAGCGCTCAAAGTAGCACAGCACGCAAATAAGCTCTATAAAACGACCACTATCTTATAAATACCTTACAATCAGCCACATCAGTAGAACCCGTTATGGCTCATTCAAACTGATGGCAGACCACGCTTTTTCTATTACTATGGTATCTACTCACGCCATTTAACATTAAGGACTTTATGAAGATCACGCCTGTTAATGAAAAGATCGGCGCATTTGTGGAAGACGTTAACCTAAACAGTCTAGCCATCCATGAGTTTGAGACTCTGTATCAAGCTCTACTACGCCATAAGGTACTGTTTTTTCGAGATCAACCCTTATCGACAGAAGAGCACATAGCGCTGGGCCAACGCTTTGGCGCGTTAGAACCACCCCATCCGTTCTTCCCCCACCTGACTGATAATGACCAAGTCGTGATCATTGAAACCGCTCGAGGAAACCCGCCCAGTAAAAGCTATTGGCATACCGATATGACATGGCAAGTGGTGCCACCAAAATGCTCGATTTTGCATGCTCAGTTTGTCCCCGAACAAGGGGGCGATACTATTTGGTGTGATATGGCAGGTGTATGGGCAGACCTTTCGGCTGCAGAGCAATCCGAGCTACGATCATTAGAGACCATTCATGCATTACATGCCTTCGAAGACAGCCGGTACGACCATTTAGATGCCAATGGGGAAAGTATTGTAATCAAGCGCTCTCGAGACTACCCACCTATTCGCCGTCCGATGATGCAAGTACACCCAGAAACCGGCCAAGAAGTACTGTTTATCAATGAGCAGTTCACGCGTTCTATTATAAATTGGTCCGAGAGCGCTAGCCAACAGCGCCTGTCAGCGTTGTTCAGCAAGGCTCGACAGGCTCAGTATCAGGTGCGCTTTTCATGGCAGAAAGGCTCTGTGGCCATTTGGGATAACCGTGCCACTCAGCATTTTGCCGTCACGGATTATGGCGATACTCCAAGAAGGCTGCACAGAGTCACCGTGCAAGGCGAACCATGCCTAGCGGGTAAGCCTGACTTGCCTTAGCCCCACTTGATCTCACCAACATTGCGACAAAAATATTAAGCATAAAAAAAGGGCTACCTTACGGTAGCCCCTCCTTTTGTATCGCTCTAATCGGTTACGATTATAGCGCTACGATGTTCTCAGCTTGTGGGCCTTTTTGGCCTTGAGTTACAACGAACTCTACACGTTGGCCTTCAGCCAAAGTTTTGAAGCCAGAGCTAGAAATAGCGCTGAAATGTGCGAACACATCTGGGCCAGATTCTTGCTCGATGAAACCAAAACCTTTAGTTTCGTTAAACCATTTTACTGTGCCAGTAGTTGTATTAGACATAATATGTATCCTGTGTAAAAAATAAAAAGTGCCAATAAAGGCGGAATAGCGTGGAAATTAAGACAAAGTTTTAAATACTACAGGACGGAGAACTACGAATAACGCTACGTGATGGAGATATGTAAAAAGCCGCTAAGTTTCTAGCTGCGTTTAATGTACATAAAACACTTGTCAGAGTCAACTCTTATTTTAACTTATAAAAAATAAGAGCGATAACAATCTCCTATTTAATACAGAAAAATAAATTGTTCAGTTATCAATAAATAACCTAAATCACATTTTTAAAAATGGGATAAACCTTGATTTTTCATTGATAATAGGAATGTTGTAAGAGATCGCCTCCCTATCTGTAAGAATAGATAATTGAATTTTGAAATTTTCAGTCAATTCAGTTTCTATTGGAATTTGTACAACAAAACCGCAACCCATTTTTTCAGGTAAACCTAAACTTTCAGCAACATCAACTCGAGGTTCAGAGACAGAAATAGCTTGATATGGCCTTCCAGACTCAATGCTCATGCTAAGCCCAGCAATTAAATCATTTTCAGATTTAGAAAAAGCCCAACCCTCACAAACTAACAGCCCACCATTGGTGGAATAAAGTTTATCAATCCACCCTATTATAGACGACTTATTAAGACTCTTATTTTTGCAGCTACTTAAATAACTTCTCTCAATTTTCTGTAGAGCAGCTGCATTAACAACTCTAGCTTTAGACGATTTAATAGGGACATCACTCACATTTTCTGCACTATATCTCAGTGACTGATTATCTGTGTTTGTAAAAACAAAGTGTAGTTCATCTATATCACATTTATCAGCAATATTCTGAGCATCAATTATATGTTCATCGCTATCATTATGATTAAATAAAATATATTTCCAAATTATTTTAGTCACATCCGACTTATATGTTCTAGAGTCTTCCATGAATTTAAATACATTATTTATAACACCATTGCGGCGATATTTTTCATAAGCACTTTGTGTCACACCGTCACATGAAATGGTAATCAGATCAATAGGCACGTTACCAACAACAGACTTAAAGTCAGCTTGAGCAACTGTTGTAACCTCTTGATAAGCATTAGGATAATAGTTTTTTACGACGGTAATTAGTTCAGAAAAATTAGGATGATTTAGCGGTTCTCCCCACCCTAAATAAGAAACCATAGAAACATCTATCTTATTTTTAAGACAACTAGATACTAATTGCTTTAATTTCAATGTCGATAAATGCCAGTCACCATCTCGATTTCTCACTTCTCTTTTACGTTTGCAATATGCACAAGAAAGCTCACATGCAAGTGTTGGCTCAACTCTAAGAGCAACACTATCTAGAATAGTTTCTTGTGGTGAATCTCCAATATTAAACAAATCACAATTCCGACATGTATCACCCCAAGGTGGTACCCCATTAGAAAAAGACCTTCTAATATGTTCATAGATAGGCCCTTGAAGAATTGTTTTCACATTCCAGTTAGGTGATTCACTTAAGGCACCTAAATGTATGGAGTAACCATTGCTGTCATCACAATGAATATACCCATCAGATTTAACACTGATTTCCCTCAATACCCTACAATCCATGAACGCTCCTTGCAGCACATAATGTAACCTTATAAAGCTGCATAATTTACAAAGCTCTATTTAGTACTACAACTACCTAAACTAAACTTCCTTCAACATTGCGCTTTAGCTCCGTCAAAATTCTAATTATCCGGTTTGTCATTTAATGAATACAAATAAGCCTTGTAGCATGAACTCTATCCGGCTTATATATTTCCAGGCAAAAAAAAGGGCTACCTTACGGTAGCCCCTTCTTTTATAACGCGTTAATCGGTTTCGATTATAGCGCTACGATGTTCTCAGCTTGTGGGCCTTTTTGGCCTTGAGTCACAACGAACTCAACGGCTTGGCCTTCAGCCAACGTTTTGAAGCCAGAGCTTACAATGGCGCTGAAATGTGCGAACACATCTGGGCCAGATTTTTGCTCGATGAAGCCAAAACCTTTAGTTTCGTTAAACCATTTTACAGTGCCAGTAGTTGTAGTAGACATAATATGTATCCTGTAGATCAAAAATAAGTGTGCCTGCAAGAGGCGGAATAGCGTGGGAAATAAAGACAAAGTTTTAAATACTACAGGACGGAGAACTACGAATAACGCTACGTGATGGAGAATGTAAAAAGACGCTGTGTTTCTAGCTGCGTTCAATGTATAGACAACGGTTAACCACGTCAATGTTTATTTTATATAATGACTTCGATCTCATGCTCTATTTTTGACACTCTAGGCTCATTTTCAGCACGTTATTACTACCTATAGAGCTGGATGATCGCTTCCGACAATCCTGTTTATAACCCGAGAAAAAATGCCTCATTGATACAATTAATGAGGCAAATAACACATTAAGGACTTGTAATGCTACGCCATCACCAATGCTTCACGATTAAGTTCATGAATGTTTTTGGCGCCCGTTAGGGTCATAGCGACCCGCATTTCTTTTTCAATAAGATCCAATACATTTTCCACACCTGCTTGGCCCGCAGCGGCCAACGCATAAACAAATGCGCGGCCTAGCAAAGTACAGTCCGCCCCCAACGCCAACATACGTACTACGTCCAAACCAGTACGGATACCAGAATCCACTAAGATTTCAATCTCGCCTTTTACAGCATCAGCGATCTCTGGCAAGGCTCTAGCTGAAGACAAGACGCCATCTAGTTGACGACCACCGTGATTAGACACAATAATGCCATCAGCACCAAAACGCACCGCATCTTTGGCATCTTCGGTATCCAGAATGCCTTTAATAATCATCGGGCCATCCCAGAACTCACGTATCCATTCTAAGTCTTTCCATGAGATCGATGGGTCAAAGTTATTCCCCAACCAACCAATGTAGTCTTCTAGCTTGGTCGGCGAGCCGCGATAGGTAGAGATATTACCTAGATCATGTGGCTTACCATTGATACCGACATCCCATGCCCAAGCTGGATGCGTCATGGCTTGCACGACTCGGCGCATGGCGGCATTGGGACCGCTCATACCAGAATGCATATCACGGTAACGCGCACCAGGCACAGGCATATCCACGGTGAAGACTAAATTCTTAATGCCTTGAGCTTTAGCTCGCTCCAACACATTTTTCATAAAACCACGATCTTTCAACACATACAGCTGAAACCAAATAGGCTTGGTCACGGCGGTGCTCACCTCTTCGATCGGACACACCGACACCGTAGACAAGGTAAAAGGAATACCTTTATTTTCAGCCGCTTTAGCAGCCTGAACTTCTCCACGACGAGCATACATCCCTGTTAACCCTACTGGCGCCAACGCAATCGGTAGGGACATTTTTTCACCAAACAGCTCAGACTCTAGACTTAAGTCCGACATATTTTTCAAAATCCGTTGACGCAATGCAATGTCAGCCAAATCACCTGTATTTCGTTGCAGGGTATGCTCCCCGTAAGAGCCGCCATCAATGTAGTGAAATAGAAACGGTGGTAATTTTGCTTTTGCTGCGGCACGGTAATCTGTCGATGCGGAAATAATCATTGATTGCGCTCCAAGAAAATAAGAATAGAGGACTCTGCTGGGCTGATTTATCTATATAAGACCTAATCTAAAGGTTTAAATTTGTTGAATATATACTCATAATTAAAAACATTATTTCCATATGTGACACAATAAATGCATTCAGATGACCTTATCTTATTCTCCCAAGTAGTAGAGCTTGGAAGTTTTAGTAAAGCTGCAGAACAAAATAACCTGACCAATTCGGTGGTCAGTAAGCGCATTGTGCGCCTAGAGAAAGCGCTTAACGTCCAACTTTTATACCGCACCACACGAAAACTGACACTGACTGAAGCAGGCCAAGCTTTATTTGCAAAAGCCAAACAGGTGGCTCTCGCGACGCAGGAAGCCACGAGTTCAGTCGCTGGGTTTGGTGAAGCCATTCAAGGCCATATCAAGATGTCCGTACCAACGATTTCAGGGGAATTACTACTGGCGGATGCGGTAGCAGAGTTTTGTGGGATGCACCCAGGCTTAAGCGTGGACATGTCTCTCGACAACCAATTTGTAAATCTTGTTAAAGAGGGATTCGACCTTGTGGTTCGCACAGGTCATTTAGAAGATTCCAGCCTGATTGCGAGACATATTTTGGACTCTCATTGGATCGTCTGCGCCTCTCCAGCTTACATTAAGCGTCATGGACGACCAGAAACACCTGAGTCTTTAGTGACGCGTAATTGCTTGCTGTACTCTTATCAGACATCAGGTGCAAATGAGTGGGAGTTTAAAGGACAAGAGCAAAACTACATTGTGAAAGTAGCAGGCTCATTTTCAAGCGACAACGCAACTGCTTTGCGCAAAGCTGCATTGGCAGGGCATGGTATCGCTTACTTACCCCGTTGCTTGGTGTATCACGACCTTCGCAACGGCGAGCTGATCGACATATTACCTCAACAGGTGGGTAAAATTCTCGGCGTCTATGCAGTATATCCTTTTACCCGCCAACTGCCGAAAAAGCTCAAACTATTAATTGAACACATTCGACAGTGCTACATGTCGATCGAGCATTATTTTTAAGGGGAAGCACGATACGGGACGGCAACTTAACTATAGCTTTGAGACACCAGCTATTTCAGACACACTGCTGGCATCCGCTCTCTCAATGATTTTTAGCAATACCGTCTGAATCGTTTCGTCATTACGTACATCATGTTCCGCACTGAACTTCTGTTCTTGAGGCTCTGACTCCTCTTCGGCAATAAACTGAATAACCACCTGCGTCGCTAACACTGGCGTCTCACCAAAGTATTCAATCGAAACCAACGGATACCCTTTAAAACCTTTGCTTACTTGTTTTGCAATACGCTTCTTTGCTTTATCGACGTTCATTTTGACCCTTAGGCGGTGTGGCAATTAAAAATAAAGCTTCAATTTCTGGCAATCTTACTCAGGCAACCCATCAAACGTGGGCACACTTATTAGCTCTTTATCCCAACCCCTTTTCCGAGATGCGAAGATACGTGCTGTTGGCACTATCGAAATCGGAGTATCCAAACATCCAGCCGGAACAACTAAAACATCCTTTATCGCGGTGCAAGGCAGCGCTGAGCCACACACTTTACAAAAGCTTTTATTGTGACGGCTACCTTTAAGCGTAAATGACGTTACAGCTTCCTCACCTGATCGCCAAACCAACGTCGCTGAATGTGAAAATAGATTCGACGCATGGGAAGTTCCCGTATCTTTTTGACAATAGTGGCAATGACACAGATAAAAACTGTCAAAATCACCTTGTATCTCGAAGTTTACGATACCACATAGACAAGAACCTAAATGGTTTGCCATATAAACACCTTTTATTTGCAGACTTAATAATGAACTTAGTAAAACAACAGACACTGAATGCTCAATATATCAGTCACGCACAAAAGCATTATGACTTAATCTGATTACGGCCTGCTTGTTTAGCACGATACATTTTTTGATCTACTTCTACTAAAATGCTTTCTAAAGAGTGTTTGGCGGTAAACTCTGATAGCCCAAGGCTAACGGTAACGTCAACCTGCATGGGAAAACTATGTGAGTGAATTGCGGCAAACACTTTCTCAGCAATAATCAGTGCCATTGTCTGATCGGTATTAGGACACACGATGACAAATTCTTCGCCACCCCATCGCCCTACTGTATCCGTATTTCGAACCGTCGCTTTGACAACTTGAGCAAGTTCGATAAGAACCTGATCGCCTACTTCATGCCCAAACGTATCATTCACTCGCTTAAAATGGTCTATATCGAACATTAGTACGCTAAAAGGACGATGCTTTCTCTGAAAACGACTGACTTCCGCATGGAGCACTTCCATCATTTTGCGACGATTGGCAATCGATGTTAGCTGATCAGTGTGAGAAATAGCACTCAACAGGGCATTTGTATCTTTCAGTTCAATATTTTTCTGAATTAACGCTTTTTCTGTGAGCTGCTCAATGGCTTCGGAGATCTTGCCTATTTCATTTTTCGGCAATACGTACTTGTCTAATTCGTCTTTCCCTTCAGTAATCTCTTGCACCCTGTTTTGTAATTTTTTCAGTGGCAAAATAATATGTCTACTTAAGATAAAACTCATCAACCACGTCGTGAAAAGTGACCCTATTACTATCATCAATACAGTAGAAGCAATGGTCTTTATAAGAGGCTGACGAATATCGTCCAAATTTACTTCGGTCACTACAATCCAGCCTAATTCATCAATGCGCTCAAAATGAGCCAATTTATTTTGCTCACCATCGCTGTAAGAAAGCTTCCCTGAAGCATTCAGTTCCTTTGGCAAATGAGAGAAAATTTCTCGGTGAAGCTTATCTGGAAGTGTCGCATCTGGATGAATAAGTATTTTGCCTTCATTATCCATGACAAAGTTGTATATGGTCGGGTACTGTTCATCCCGAATAGCCAGTGCTTCAACAATCGCATCCATTCCTGCATCAATAGAAATCACCCCTACAACCTTATCATCAGGGTCGACTAATGTTTTTCCAAATGAAATTAGCCACTTTTTGGAGTTAATGTCTTGATAAGGAATGCCATCAGATATCAATGGATGCGACTTTATCGCAGCTTGATACCAAGGTCGAATGACGGAGTTGAAATCTTCAGGTGGGGTATAATCATTAATCAGTAAAGAGCCATCTTCGTAGCCTGAAAAGATATAATGTATATTAGGTACGGTGTTTTGAAGTACCTCAAATAGAGTCAGAATTTTATCTTGTGTTTCTTGCTCACGGAAGTGGTTATGATCAATGCCTGAAGCAGAACCACTAACGTATTCAACGGCTTTTCGAAAGGGTGCAACATAGCCGTCAATTAGTGTTGTGACAGACCGGTTTTTATTGCGCAGTACTGATTCAGCTTTATCTATACCTTGTGTATATAAAAGAGAGGCAATACAGACACTAATAATAACAATGGTTATTAAAGCTAACGTGGTAGTGATCGCAAAAATTTGATGATGTAACTTTGAGAACTGCTTCATATATAAATGTTAAATAAGCTCGATCATTTGCTTAAAAACAACGTTTGCTTTTGCGCTCAGATGGCATTCCGATTAAAAATCGTTCGATATTGTCAAAACGAACTCATCTTGTCTATCTATTCTTAAGACACTTCTTTCATCCCAGCTCCCCGAGACATTACACGCCCCAAGCGTAAATCAATAGTGAGGAAGAATACCTAGCGCTGACGCCTTTTCATTTAAGCGTTTTTGATGTGTTACAAACCACCGGATACATCCAAAAAGCTACCTGTGGAAAAGGATGACTTTTCAGACGCCAACCAATAAATAGCCTCTGCAATTTCATCAGGCAAACCGCCCCGCTGCATTGGGATTTTGCCTTTTAGCCTTTCAATACGCTCAGGCTCTCCGCCGTCAGCGTGCATATCAGTATAAATCAGCCCCGGACGAACACAATTCACTCTAATATCTTCTGCTGCCACTTCTAACGACAGACCTTTTGTCAATGTGTCGATTGCTCCTTTTGACGCTGCATAATCTATGTATTCATTAGGTGAGCCCGTTCGAGCCGCGCCCGAAGAGACGTTGATTATGACACCGCCTAAACCGCCATGACGAGTGGACATTCGTTTCACGGCTTCGCGACAACATAAAAAGTAACCCGTCACATTAGTTTCGAGAATTGAATTGATCCTATCAGCATTCATTTCTTCTAAGCGCATCTGTTTCTTTAAGATGCCCGCATTGTTGACCAAAACAGAAACAGCACCAAGCTCTCGATCCACAGATTCAAACAGCCGAATAACATCATCCTCTTTGGAAACGTCAGCCTGTATAGAAATACAATGGCCACCTAACGCTTTAATGTCTTCAGCAAGTGCCTTAGCTGACTCAGCATTAGATTTGTAATTAATACATAAATCATAGCCATTTTGAGCAAAAAGTCTTGCCGTAGCAGCCCCGATTCCTCGACTACCACCCGTAATAATTGCCACTTTTTGATTGCTCATTTTTTCATCCTTTCAAAGCGATACTCGAAATAATACATTGCTCAGTGAGCTATATCACTCCGTGTTCGTTAACGGTGTAGTGTTTGACTTAGTTCACTTCATTTTAGTTGCTAGTGTCCTTGTAGCACTTTTTCTACCCTAAGGCTCTCTATTATCGATGACATTAACTCTTGGCAACTCTAGTGCTTAAGGCTCTGACATCTGATTTGCTGGCTTTTGATATACGTTCTGTCCGTTTAATACGAGCCCGTTTTCAGATATGACTTTTTAGTTTTCTGTAGTACCACGGACTAATGCACTAAACGACATGGAACGAAATGCAACAGCAAAGCCACTGACAATCAACCAAAATTAATCACTCTCCTACACAAAAGGGTTTATTAGGGAAACCCTTTAAACAACATCGACTGACTTAGTTAGATTTCGTATTTGCGTTGGTATTCTCTTATTTTATAACCGACCTTTGATGCTACAATTCACCGCAAATACAAATCCTATAGCGGTACAACCAATTAACTAAACGCAATAGTAAAGAAATTTAGTTCTCACCTCTTGACGAGGTGAGTTCTTTCTATTAATTTTACTGTATCGTTTAGTTATTAAATTTTAGTGTTTTACACACTGCATTATCCGAGAGGAGTCTTTCATGCAAAGCAATAATGGTTACTACGGTGAGTTCGGCGGGAGCTACATTCCTGAGATTCTCTACTCTAGCCAGCAGCAAATCCTTCATGCCTTTGAAGAGGCGAAGAACGATCCAGCGTTTATTGCGGAGTTGAAAGATACTTGGCAGAACTACTCTGGCCGCCCTACGCCGTTGACTTTTTGTAAGAACTTAACAGATCACTTCGGTGGCGCTCAGATTTACCTAAAACGCGAAGACTTAAACCAGTCTGGCGCGCACAAGATGAACAACGTAATTGGCCAAGCTCTGTTAGTAAAGCGTATGGGCAAGAAACGTGTCATCGCAGAAACCGGTGCTGGTCAGCACGGTGTCGCGACGGCTTTGATTGCTGCACGCCTTGGCCTTGAATGTACCATTTACATGGGTGCTAAAGACGTGAAGCGTCAGTATCCGAACGTATTTTGGATGAAGCAGTTAGGTGCGACGGTCGTGCCGGTTGCTGAAGGTGCTCAGACATTGCGCGACGCGTTAGACGAAGCATTACGTGATTGGTCTTCAAGCCATGAAGACAGCCACTACTTGATCGGTACGACCTGTGGTTGTGCGCCATTCCCAGAAATGGTGGCGTACTTCCAGTCGGTGATCGGTGAAGAAGTGAAAGAGCAAAGCCAAGCGCAGTTTGGGCAATACCCTGATCGTTTGTATGCGTGTGTGGGTGGCGGTTCGAATGCCTGCGGTTTGTTCTTACCATTCCTAGAGGAAAAAGAAGTAGAAATGATCGGCGTTGAAGCCGGCGGCAAAGGCTTGGAGCTTGGCCAACACTCGATCCGTTTGTCTAACGGCTTGGGTCAAAAAGGCATCGCTCAAGGCTTTGCGACCATGTTCTTACAAGATGACAATGGTCAGCTACAAGAAACACACTCCATCGCAGCGGGTCTTGATTACGTGGGCGTGTCCCCCATCATTGCTCACTTGGCGCAAGAAGGTCGCATTCAGATGACCTACGCTATGGACGACGAAGTGGTGGCGGCGTGTTCTTTGTTGCTGAAAAAAGAAGGGATCATTCCTGCATTGGAGTCGTCACACGCCCTTGCCGGTGCGTTTAAAGATGCGCCAAACTTGCCAAAAGAATCACGTATTGTGATCAACTTGTCAGGTCGTGGTGATAAAGACATCTTTAACGTTGCTAAAGCGATGAACGATGCAACCTTCCCTGAGTTCTTGGAAGATTACATGGCCGATTACAAAGATCACTTGAACAATGAAGGGGAAGCATAAGCATGAGTCAGTTAGCACAATACATTGCTGAGAAGCGCCAGCAAAAACCAATTCTGTCCATGACACATGTGGTTTATGGCTACCCAAGCGTGCAAGAAAGTCTGGATTGGATGGCGACACTTCTGGAAGCCGGCGCGGACTTTATTGAAGTTCAATTCCCCTTCTCTGATCCCGTAGCAGACGGTCCAACCATCGTTGCCGCATGTCACGGTGCGCTGCATGATCAAAGTCTTTCGGTTGAGCAATGCCTAACAGACATCGGTCAGTTAGGTCGTGATTACCCGCAAGCACGTATTGCTCTAATGAGTTACTTAAACCCGATGTACCGTTACGGTTTAGAAAAACTTGTTAAACGCTGTGCCGAAGAGAACATTCAAGGTTTAATTCTTCCCGACCTTCCTTATGAGCAAGCAGCCGACCTGCGCGCTTATTGTGAAGCAAACGGTGTTGATCCTGTGTGGTTGGTCACGCCAGTAACACCGAAAGACCGTCTCGCCTTTCTTGCAAAAGAAGCGACTGGCTTCTTGTACTGCGTCGCACGCTCAGGTGTTACAGGTAACTCAAACCATAATGGCGGCGATCAGCAATCGTTGGATGAATACCTAGCTGAAATTAATTCACACACTAGCGCGCCGATCGGTGTAGGTTTTGGTATTCGCGAAAAAGCCCATGTAGACGCACTTAAAGGCAAAGCCGATGTCGCTATCATTGGTTCTGCTCTGCTAGATGCCTACAACAAAGGCGGCAAAGAAGAAGGTTTGAAACTGTTCAACAATTTGTTTAACAGCTAAAACAAGCTACTTTAGCATTCAAAAAGCCCCATGCTGATTCAGTATGGGGCTTTTTCATTTCTGGGCCTGAGGTGCGTTAAATAAAATAATACGCCAACAGAGCGCCACATACAGCCATGACAACTGTTTCCACTAGGAGCAAGACCAATGGGGCCATGCCCACCTCTTTCAGCTTATTTAGTTGCGTACGCATACCAATGGCTGCAATCGCAAACACCAAACACCAACGTGATACATTAGCAATCAGCTCTACAACAGCTACTGGAATCCAGCCCATTGTGTTCATCATCATGAGCGCAATAAAGACTAACAAAAAGGGAGGAATTGGAAAGCGGCTAACGGCACTTTTGCCTGCTTCCTTACGCGAAAAAATAATCGCAAGTACAAATACAATCGGCGCTAAAAGTGCCACACGAAACAGTTTTACGACTGTAGAGTTATCACCTGTATATTCTGATACACCGTAGCCAGCACCCACAACTTGGGCAACATCATGAATCGTAGCGCCTAAAAAGTACCCAGTCTGGCGCTCATCAAGACCAATCCAATTGGCAATCATAGGGTACACAATCATAGCGGTTGTACTCATCGCAGTAATGCCTACGATGGTAAACACAACCGATCGATTGGTATTTTGATTCTTAGGTAACACTGCCGCTACCGCCGCAGTGGCCGATGCACCGCATATTGCGACAGCACACCCTGCGAGTAACCCCATATTCTCAGGCAGTTTTAGCAAACGCCCAGCTATCACACCAATCGAAATAACAGCCAACACCAAACAAGCCGTTAGCATCAATATGGGCCACCCAAAATCGGTTAACGAACTTATCGTGATACGAACCCCTAATAAAGCCACACCGATACGAAGCACTGTCGATGCACTGAATTCTAAACCTTCACCTGTCTTTTCCGCATCGGCCATAAAGTTAAAACTCATACCTAACAGCAAAGCCATCAACATTACAGGGGCGCCGTAATGCTCACTAATAAAGGCGGCAGACAACCCCATAACCATCGCAAGCATGATTCCAGGAATTTTAGGCGTAAAAGTTCTTGCAGGGTTATACATGAGATACCCATTTCAATCATTGACGTTAGTAACGAGGAGAGAAAAAGGCGGAGAGTTCCGCCTCTTAATAAAGTCAGAACACTTAGCTTAATTCAGGTCCGAAACGTATTCAGCTTGAACTTTTTGCTCTGCTTCTTTAGCAGCCGTATCTAGTAGAGTAAACCACTTATCACCGTCTTCAATGTTGGTTTTAAACCAATCATATACAGGCTCTGCAGCTTTCGCGAATTGCTCTTTTTCTTCTGGAGACGGTACATAAAGCTCACCACCTGCTTCATCAAACGCTTTATATGCTTCGATAGATTTACGTTTTGGCGAGGCAAACGTGGCTTGCTGTAAAGCAGAGAAACCATCAACCACGACACGACGAAGATCTTCTGGCATGTCCATGAAGGAATCATTGTTCATGTACCATAAAGCCGACATATAAGCATGACCATCCAATGTCACGTACTTCAAACCGGCATCGGTGAATTTCATCCCCATGATGTCAGTTATGCCATTTTTAGAACCTTCAACTACCCCTGTTTGAAACGATGTGAACAGTTCAGGCCATGGGATTGGCGTTGGGTTAGCACCCATCGAGCGCACTAATTCCTGCGGTAAATCCGAAACGACTGTGCGAATCTTTAATCCATCTAGATCTTCAGGCGTTTTAATCGTTTGCTTCGTGTTAGCAAAGTTACGCCAGCCTCCCGTATTACCGATTGTCATTAGACGAACCGTGTTATCCGAGTCTTCTAGAATTTGTTTACGTAATGCTCGAGTAAAGTCACCAGTAAATACTTCTTCTGCAATGCGGTCATCACGCAAAACATAAGGTAAATCTAACACTTGCACGTAAGGGTACATGGCCGATGCGCCACCAGAGGTTGAAATGTAGATATCTAGCGAGCCATATTCTAAACCTTCTAGACATTCGACTCCGTTACCACAGAGCTGAGTGCCCATGAAAATATCCACTTCAATACGACCATTTGAGTGAGACTCGACAAAGTCTTTGAATACGACTAAGCCATCGTAGTCTTCATCGTTCTCATTCGAGTTTGCTACTGCACGTAGATTGAAGTCAGCGGCTTGCGCGACACCGCTCAACATAACTCCAGCACCAATCAATGTCGCTGCAACAACGCTATTTATTTTTGTTTTCGTGAACATTTTAAAGTCCTCATTTAGGTTTTGCTTTGCGTTCTTTCTATCCAGCCACTAAGCCAAGCATTCTTGGCACAGTCATAGACAGAGAAGGGAAAAAGGTCACAAGAAATATCACTGCCACCTCAACGGCTAAAAATGGCAAGATAGCCTTTGAGATCGACTCTATGCGTTCACCAGAAACGCTTGAGGCAACAAACAACACCAGCCCCATTGGGGGTGTGGCCAAGCCTACTGTTAAATTGACGCTCATAATGATGGCAAAATGAACAGGGTCGATCCCTAAATTAATAAAAATTGGGCCAAGTATTGGACCTAAGATAATAATGGCAGGGCCCGCATCTAAGAACATACCTACCACAAACAGTAATAGGTTGATCAAAAACAGCAGCATCAATGGATTTTCACTAATGGTCAGCACCCAATCTGCTAAAATCTCGGCACTGTGAGATAAACTGACCACGGTTTTAAATGCGATCGCTGAGCCAACTAATAAAAGCACCACAGCAGAAGCTTGTGCGCCTTTGATGAAAATTTCTGGCAGGTCTCTCAGCTTGACAGTTTTCATCACCCAAACACTGATGATCAATGCGTAAGCTGTTGCTACAGCAGATGCTTCAGTTGGGGTGAAAATCCCTCCTATGATACCGCCCAAAATGATGACAGGTGCGAACAGTGGAAAAATAGCATTGCGCGTTGCATTACCACGTTCTTTCCATGTGGACTTCGGTCCTGCCACAGGAAAATCATACTTCTTCGCCATTAAGGCGATCATAAGCATTAAGCCACCACCGACCAAAATCCCGGGCACAATGCCTGCTGCAAACAAAGCTGCAACAGAGACTTCCATGGTGTAAGCATAAATGATCATAATGCCAGAAGGCGGGATGATAGGCCCAATTACCGACGATGCAGCAGTGATCGCTGCGGCAAATTTTCGGCTGTAACCATTCTTTTCCATCGCAGGGATCATCATCGAACCGATCGCAGAGGTATCTGCAACAGCCGATCCAGAAAGCCCTGCAAACAACATGCTCGACAAAACGTTAACGTGCGCTAAGCCGCCACGCACATGACCAATGAAAGATTGGGAAAACTGAACCAAGTTCATTGTTATGCCGCCGCGATTCATCAACTCACCCGCCAACATAAAGAACGGGATCGCCATCAGTGGAAATGAATCAATACCGTTATAGATATTACGAAATAGTAAGGATATGTCTCGCTCCATACCTGTGGCATAAAGCATAAAACCAGGAGCTGCCAGCATCGCAAAAAACACTGGCATTCCGATCAAGAGTAAGACAAGAAATAAAGGTAAAAACAGAGCTAACATAATAGGTTTCTCTTTTTATTGTTGTTCTTTTACTAAAGAGCAAACATCAGTCTGCTGCTGCATCCGCACGCACTTCAGTAGGTATCTCAAACTCTTGCGTATGCCCAAGCAAGCTTCCCAATTCACGTAGGCACAGTTCTATATTCGCTAACAGCATGGTGATAAAACACACCGGCATGGCGAGATAGATCCAAGCGCGAGAAATGTGAATAGACGCTGCTCGAGAGCGGAAACCACGCTCAAAAAACTCAACGCCCATGAATGACAACTTCACTAATACCGCACCCGCAACAAGTAGTAAAACAAGCTTTAATATACTCGACACTTTGGTAGGTAATAGCTGCAAAAACATATTGATCGCAACAAAAGAACCGCGACGGTAAGCCTCTCCTGCTACCACTGCCATCATCCAGATCATTAAAGCTCTTGCTGCCTCTTCTGGCCAAGGCAAGGCATTACCCAGTACATATCGACAAAAAACCTGCAGCAAAATAACGCTGATCATCGCCGCGACCAACACCCATGCGATGTTACGCCCTACTCTGTTAAGCAGTTGGTTTACCCAAGTAAACACCCCCACTAAAGTTCGAAGAATCGCCATAAGTAACGCCCTCTAAATAATTTTTATTTTTATAGAGTCTTGCAGTTTATGCTACTTCTTGACCAGCTGCCGCTGTCCAAAGTTCAAACCACGTTTCGCGGTCGATCTCAATGTCCAGAATATTAGACAGGCTCTTAATTCGAGATGGATTATTTGTTCCAACCACTGGTAGGATATTTGCAGAATGTGCCAGCAACCATGCCAAAGCAACGTGATCAACAGAGGCCCCCTGTTCTTGTGCTAAACGCTCGAATATTGGTGCTAAGCGACGTGTCTCAGGCGTATCACCAAATAAGGCTCCGCCTCCTAGTGGGGACCATGCCATCGGCGTTAAAGAGTCCAGCTGCATAGCACTTAGGTTACCATTGGTAAATGCATCGCGTTGCAATAGGCTCATTTCAACTTGATTGGCCACTAAAGGATGACGCATATTAGCTTGTAGTAAGCGCCAATCCCACACTTCAAAGTTCGATACCCCAACGGCTTTGACTTTACCGCTGTCGATCAACTGATCCAATGCTGCCCCAGTTTCAGCAGCGTTCATAAAAGGATCAGGACGATGAATTAGCAATAAATCTAAATAATCTGTAGAAAGGTTTTGCAAGCTCTGCTCGACGCTTGCACGCACATATTCGGCGCTGGTGTCGTAAAACTTCACGCGACGATCAGAAAATTTATCCGACATCAAAGCTATGTCGCATTTTGAAATCAGTTGCATCTGCGAACGCAGACTTGGATCGTCCGCTAGCGCCTTACCAAATAACTTCTCACACTCGTAGTCACCATATATATCAGCATGGTCAAACGTCGTAATGCCTTGGTCAAGGCATAAGTCGATTTTCTCTCTGACGTGTTTAATGGAAGTATCTTCAGCATCAGCTAAACGCCATACGCCGTAAACCAAACGACTGAATTGTAGATTAGATTTACCCATTTGAAACGTTCGCATTATGTTCTTTCTCCGAATTTTGAGCGCTATTGGCTGCTTAGATGACGCTCTGAAACTTGTTTTTTTTCTATAGTTCGCCATGGATTTTGTAGCATCCGATGATATGACGAAGGTTGTATAATTACCCTAACAGTGTATTCTAATGATGTAAATCAATAGTGAATGAATTTATCTAAAAACTTATTTTTTAGACATCCTGCGATACGAAAGACGTATTGAAATCACCTTTAACATCAATGATAGCAAGCATTTAGAGCTTACAGATGCTTGCATCGCTTGTAAGATAGTGACATTAACGATCGCAGTATTAGGTGAATCAGTGGACAAGAAAAATAAGACAAAACAGCTACCGTTGTATATCCAAATTAGTGAGTTACTAAATCGAGAAATAGCAGCAGGTCACTGGCTACCTGGGGATCGCCTCCCCATCGAAGCCGAATTAGCCACTAAGCTTGGCGTTGCCATTGGAACGCTACGTAAAGCCTTGAAAAAGCTAGAAGAAGACGGCTTTCTGGAACGTCGGCAAGGCTCTGGAAATTACGTTAAGCGAGCACCTGGTGGTCGTGCAATTTATCAATTTTTTCATTTGGAAACACTCAACGGTGGTGGCGTTCCAACAGCAGATACGCTGTCTGTGACAATTGATGATAACGAGTTTGTTTTACGCCAACTGAATATCGAAGCAGACGGTAAGCTTTGGTGTATCAGGCGGGCACGGTATTTAAATCATGAATTAGTTGCCATGGAACAAATTTGGTTTAAGCACACTCATGCACCAGATCTAAAGCCGAAGGATTTACACGAATCTTTGTATCTACATTATCGGGAACACTTTTCTTTTTGGATTAGCCGAGTGGAAGACGAAGTAGATTGCGCACCCGCCCCTGAATGGGTAACTGAGCGCTTGGGGCTTCCCCAAAACACAATTATGCCCAAGGTACATCGTAGAAGTTGGTCAAACGAAGGCAGTATCGAAGAGTTTTCGTTCACGTGGTACAACCCGGCCAAATGTCGTTACGTTGCCCGATGGCACTAACAATTCAATAAAAACAAGAGGTTAGAAAAATGGCGAATTCCGTTCGATATGGCATACTAGGTTGCGGAATGATGGGCCAAGAGCATTTGCGAAATCTTGCTCTGATCGATGGTGCGCATGTCGTTGCCATTACCGAGCCCGACAAAGACATGCAGAAACGCTGTGCTGAACTCGTCCCTGACGCACGCTTTTTTGAAACGCTTGATGATATGCTCAATGCTGACTTAAACCTAGAAGCACTGGTTATCGCTACTCCAAACTATCAACATGCTGATCAATTACTTGAACTGTTTGCACGCACCACCCTACCAATCCTAGTTGAAAAGCCAGTGGTCAGCAGCCTAGATCAAGTCGCGAAGGTTCGTGATGCAGCGGCTGAGCATCCAGCTCCTGTTTGGGTGGCTATGGAATATCGTTACATGCCACCCGTTGCTCAGTTCCGCAAGCAACTATTAAACGATGATATTGGCTCCCTAAAAATGCTCAACATTCGAGAGCACCGCTTTCCATTCCTTGGAAAAGTGAACGACTGGAACCGCTTCAACCACAAAACTGGTGGAACATTAGTTGAGAAATGCTGTCATTTCTTTGATCTGATGCGATTACTCATGCAAGGTGATGTAAAACGTGTTTATGCGTCTACAGGTCAAGACTGCAACCACTTAGATGAGCGTTACGATGGCGAAATGCCTGATATTATTGATAACGCCTTTGTGATTGTCGATTTTGAGAACGGCCAACGCGCATGCCTTGATTTAAACATGTTTTCCGAAGGCTCTCGCTACCAAGAAGAGATCTGCGCTATTGGCCCTAAAGCAAAACTGGAATGTTTTGTTCCAGGACCTGGCCGATTTTGGCCAACAGACACACTTGGCGCGGCGCCAATTCCTAAAGTTGTATTAAGCCCACGTAACCCGAAAGGTCCAATTGAAGCCGACATCCCTGTTGATGACAAACTACTGGATGCTGGCGATCACAACGGCTCAACGTACTATCAGCATGTTGGCTTCTTTAAAGCCATTACTGAGAAGGCTACGGTTGATGTCACAATTGAAGATGGACTGAAAGCAGTTGTTATCGGCCTAGCAGCTCAGCATTCTGCCAAAACAGGACAAGCCGTTGAATTGAAAGACTCCGGCTTTTCTTTCTCTTAAACTCTTAGCGAAAATAATACCAAGTAAATCAATAGATCAGAACTTATATAGTCATCGATTACAATAAATTCATTCACTATTGATTTACTTTTTCATTCGGTGTGATTAGAGTTACTTATGATTCATTCACTATTGATTCATCTCTTGATATGAACCTCTAACAACACGAATACTTAAATTGGAGTAAACAATGAGTGTGGTAATTTCCAAACTAAAAGAACAAAAACAAGTAAATGGGTTGGATTTTCCATTGCTGGTAACGCCTCACAACTCTGACGTTCAAAGCGATAAAATGGAGTTTCTTAACTGGGTAAAAAGTAATAAAACGGAGCTACACAAACTACTTATTAAGCACGGCGCTGTTCTATTCCGTGATTTTCCAGTTGGAAGCTCTGATGAATTTGAAAAAATGCTTGATCAGACAGATTATCAAAACATGCCCTACGTGGGAGGTGCTGCCCCTCGCGCCCAAGTCACAGAATCTCGAATCGTCACCGCCAACGAGTCTCCTGCTTCAGAAACCATTCCGTTTCACCATGAGATGGCGCAAGTGCCTACACCTCCAGGTTATATCTTCTTCTACTGCGAAACGTCTGCAGCGAAAGGTGGTGCGACTTCCATCTTACATTCAGGAGAAACCTGCAAAAAATTCTTTGAACTGGCACCTGATTTTGCCAAAAAAGTTGAAGAACAAGGTGTACGCTATGTTCGAGTGATGCCCGAAGTAACAGATAACACATCTGCAATTGGTCGCTCATGGAAGGATACATTCCAAGTGAGTACCCGTGAACAAGCCGAAGAAAAAATGAACGAAGCAGGCATGAACTGGGAATGGCTTGATAACGGCGATGTACGCACTGAAACACGAGTCTTACCTGGTATTCGTTTTGATGATGAAACGCAACAAAAAGTATTCTTTAACTCTATTGTTGCGGTATTTACAGGCTGGGATGATGCACGTAACGAAGGTAAAAAAGCTGTTACGACAGCAGACGGCGAACCAATGGATGAAAACGCTCTCGAGCAATTGGTTGAAGCCATGGATGAACTTTGCGTGAACTTCCCATGGCAAACAGGGGATGTGTTGTGGATCAATAACCACACTGTCCTGCATGCTCGTCAACCATTTGAAGGCGAACGCCGCATCTTGGCGTCAATCTCCTTTAAATAATAGCATGCGATAACACATAGAAAGAGGGAGCCAATGGCTCTCTCTTTTATGGTGCAGGAACCACCGGACAATTGACGACTATATTAGTGCGCTCGATATTAACCAGCCCTTTTGCATCGGCATCGAGTACAGCATCTTCTGACGTCAACTCATAAGCGTTTTTAGGATCGACCCACTTCACTGCATACATTAGCCAAATAGGGGAATAAGCCGTATCAGTACTCTGAAACCCTGTAGGGGTAGGCGCAGAAGGGAAAACATTACGCTGCTCTCCATTAGGAAAGCCGTACACCCGCTCTATAACAGTCTTCTGTCTTGGCGGCTTAGGATAATTTGGAATAGCGTCACGTAATCGAGGGGCATAATTAGCCCCCATCTTTTCAGCCATTGCTTGATCAGATACATCTGTTGTCACATAGAAAACCGTTTCACCTTCAAACCATGCTTGCTGCAACGGAAGACTGTATTGCAAACCCGTTGGCTGATTTGAACAGGCTGTCAGCATCATGACTGCACTGACCAACGAAACATAACTTAATAATTTTCTCAAAGACATCTTGTCCATGTGCTTTCCAGTTTAGTCAACCAATGATAGTTGCTTATCCTAACGACTTGAGTGGTTTTCACAAGGCCATTTTTGACTAGCCTAGTTATCTGAACTTTGGCGAACGTATTTATAGACCGTATTACGGCTCACTCCGGCTGCTTTTGCTGTTCGAGAGACATTCCCTTGATACTCTTCTAGTAATCTAGCAATGGTCTCTTCTATAGGTTCTTTTGACGTGTCTGAATGACTAACACCAGCATCGGCTTGATCAGTACTGCTATTCATATCGTCAAAGAAATCATCGGGCAAATGCCACTCTTCCAGCTCATCTTCATCTGCCATGGCCATACCGACTTTTAAAACATGGACTAACTGGCGCATGTTACCAGGCCAAGGATGCTCTTCTAATAAGTCCAACATGGCTTCATTCAATGCGGGGCCAGGCTCTTCAGCGCGCAAACGCTCATGGACATATGCAATTAGCTCACGCTTATCTTGTCGTAATTTCAGGGCGGGGAGCTCGATATTGAGTCCAGAAATACGGTAATACAAATCTTGCCGGAACCGCCCTTCGGCGACTTCTTCTTTCAAATGTCGATTGGTCGCAGAAATCAGTTTAACGTCTACCGGATACGCCTCGGTCGACCCCAATGGGGTCACCACTCGCTCTTGCAGCACACGTAATAATCGTGATTGCACAGCAATGGGCATCTCGCCTATTTCATCAAGAAATAAAGTCCCTTTGTGCGCACGACGAATGAGCCCGATAGAACCTTTATTTTGCGCGCCAGTAAATGCCCCTTTCTCATAGCCAAACAACTCTGATTCTACCAGCTCCGCTGGAATCGCCGCACAGTTAACAGCAACCAACATCTCTTTGTAACGTGAGCTGTGATAGTGCAGGCTGCGTACGAAAATTTCTTTGCCCGCGCCAGTTTCACCATGAATTAAGATCGGAATGTCCTTCTCCATGATTTTATGCGCTTGCTTTACAGTGCGGCGAACACGCTCATCACCATGTTCGAGTTCATCCAATGGAATGACATTGTCGGGAATCTGCGAAGGTAAAGGCGCTTCTTGAGAGGGCAAAGACGCAGGTGGCGCCTGATAGTGACCACTGGTGCGATAGTCAGGCACCTTCATCACGTGTGTCACGGGTGGCAGCGCTTTAACGTAGAATTGATAGCGCCCCAGTGCCCGTAGCTTCATCGGCATATGCAATGGTTGGTTCTTTATTTCGCGCATATCGCAGTCGAATATTTGCGAGATGTTGAGCAAAGACAAGTCCCGTGCGAGCACGACTTCCGCGCGACGATTCGCCGAAATAATAGTGCCACGATCGTCCAAAACCAATAGACCTGACCAATGGCTATCCAAGCTGGTCAGATTGGTGTTAAAGCTCAATATAAAGTGGTCTTGCTGGAAAGCAGTAAAGATTAAGCGATTCTCTACACTCAGTGACATGAGCTTTACCATGCCTAGGGTATGGTCTTGCGGTAGATACGCATCGGAAGAAATATCGAGCACACCAAGCAGCTCATTGCCGGTGTCAAAAATGGGCGAAGCAGAACCCACCATATACCGATTCGCTCGGAGAAAGTGTTCATCTCGACCAACTTGAATGGCGCGACCACTGATTAAAGCCGTACCAATAGCGTTAGTACCAACGCCTTGCTCAGTCCACTGATTACCTTCTACTAGACCATGATATTGCCCGCGACCAAAGCGCTTTTGCCCCCATGTGTTAAGCACATGGCCTTGGCGATCGGCTAACACAATCATGCACGCAGAATTGCTGAGGATGTTCTCGTAATAAGGAATGATCTCGTTTTCTGTGGTTTCCAACAGGCTACGATGTTGATCCCTTAAATCGTTCAATTCCCCAGAGGGTAAAGTCGAGAAATTTGGCTCTGTGGCGTGCTCAAGACCAAATTGTTCACAGCGATACCAAGAGGCTTCAATTTGTTGTTTGTGTTCTTCGTCAGTTAAGTTGACGTTAGGCCTAAGCATTGCCGTGTCGTCACCTATTGTTTCTTCTTGTTTTTTAATTGTCATTACAGCTCCAGAGCAAGGAGCGACAAGCCTTCGCTATTCTGCGGCTACCTGTCCATAAGGTCAATGTAAATAGCCATTGCAACTCAAAACCCTGAACAATTTTTAGCGAAAGTGTTCAACAAAGTGTTCAACTGAACACTTTATTTACAAACTTGAACAATTATCTTCACAATTGAAAAAACAAGAAAGACGTCCGGAAATAAATTTATTCCCTTTTAAATCATAATCTTAAATTCAAAATTCGTATTTTTTACTGGATTGGCACAGGGATTGTATAGTTAAGCCATATCATTGATACGTGTTCATTTGCGAAAAGCGACAAGCCAATCTCTTACTGCACAGTGAAGAACGTATCACACAAAAACCGCTTCATTGTGGCGGCCATAAAAACAACAAAGGGTTAAAAACAATGTCACTGACGCTGAACAACGTGTCCCGCGTTGTCGACGGAGAAACATGGATTGATAACGTCAATCTGTCGCTGGAGCCTGGCTCATTTAATGTGCTGCTTGGACGTACGCTCTCTGGAAAGACAACGTTAATGCGCCTTATGGCGGGTCTTGATCGCCCCACCAATGGGCAGATTATGATGAATGGTGTGGATGTCACGGGGGTTCCGGTTCGAGAGCGGAACATCTCTATGGTCTATCAACAGTTCATCAACTACCCCAACATGACGGTGTATGACAACATCGCTTCCCCGCTTCGCTTGGCAAAAATGTCTAACAGCGAAATAGATCGCCGAGTTCGAGAAACCGCTGAAATGCTACGCATTGACAGCTATCTGGATCGCATGCCCTTACAACTGTCCGGTGGTCAGCAACAGCGCACCGCCATGGCAAGGGCGCTTGTTAAAGACTCTCAAGTTATCTTATTTGACGAGCCACTGGTGAATCTGGATTACAAACTCCGAGAAGAACTACGCCAAGAGCTGCGCGCGCTTTTTAAAGCACGTAACTGTATTGCGGTGTATGCAACGACTGAACCAAATGAAGCCTTAGCGTTATCCGGCAACACTGCCGTACTTCATGAAGGCAAGCTGCTTCAATTTGGAGAAACCGCTGAGGTGTACCATCGTCCCAAAGACATCATTACAGCGGAAATGTTCTCTGAGCCTCCGATCAATGTGGTCCCCGGACGCGTTAGCGAAACGGAAGTCACCTTTGATGAGACCGTGCACTTTCAGCTTAACAATGATTTACGTCCGCTGGAGCCAGGCAATTATCGCTTTGGGGTTCGGGCTTCTCATATAGGTTTAGTGCCGCGCTCCGATGACGATTTAGAACTGCCCGTACAAGTAGATCTTGCTGAAATTAGTGGTTCAGAAACCTTTTTACATGTCCACAATCCACACTTCGACTTGGTGCTGCACCTTTCGGGAGTACATGAATACCACGTTGATCAGCAAATCAAAGTGTATTTCCCCACCCACAAACTGTACGCCTTTAACGAAAGTGGTCGACTGGTCCACGCGCCAGCTGGCTTAGGAGGTCGTTAACATGGCAGAAATCACTCTTAATTCATTAGCCCACACGTACAGCGACAATCCGACTAAACCGGAAGATTACGCGATTCGTGAAATGCAGCATATTTGGCATCAAGGCGGCGCTTACGCCCTACTTGGCCCATCAGGCTGTGGCAAATCTACGTTATTGAATATAATCTCAGGTCTCTTGGAACCGTCGGATGGCGAAGTACTGTTCGACGGAAAACGTGTCAATGAACTTAAGCCTGAAGAGCGCAACATTGCGCAAGTCTTCCAGTTCCCCGTGGTGTACGACACCATGACGGTCTATGACAATCTTGCTTTCCCATTACGCAACATTGGTGTACCCGAACATAAGATTCGCTCAAAAGTACTCGAAGTGGCAGAGATTCTAGAGCTCTCTGATCAGCTTAAGCGTAAAGCCAAAGGCCTTTCTGCGGATCAAAAGCAAAAAGTCTCCATGGGCCGCGGTTTAGTTCGTGATGATGTTTCAGCGATTCTGTTTGATGAACCTTTGACGGTTATTGATCCTCAACTGAAGTGGAAACTGCGCCGCAAACTCAAGCAAATTCACGAGCAGTTCAACATCACCATGGTCTATGTTACCCACGATCAGCTGGAGGCCTCGACCTTCGCTGATAAGATTGCCGTGATGTATCAAGGCCAAATCGTTCAGTTTGGCACACCACGGGAACTGTTTGAAAACCCTGCCCATACTTTTGTTGGCTACTTCATTGGTTCCCCCGGTATGAACTTCATTGACGCGACGGTCACTGAAAAAGAACTGTCGTTTGGTACCCACACGTTGCCATTACACCCGTTACTACTGAAGCGTTTGCAGGACATGGATGCGCAGCAAGTAAAAGTGGGCATTCGCCCTGAATTTGTTCATGTCTGGGACGGCGCGAATGACGACGCCTTCCTTGTCGATGTGGACTTCGTCGAAGACCTTGGCACCTACAAGATCCTCACGTTTAACTTTCACGGCATTCTTATGAAAGCACGTTTAAGTGAAGACCAGAAGGTACCTCAAGGAAAAGCCTACGTCAGCTTTCCAGAACAGTGGACCAAGGTGTACGTCAACGAATTTTTGGTGGAGGTTGACCATGACTAAAGTCGAAAACAACAAAGCATGGTGGTTGGTAATGCCGGTCTTTTTGATCGTTGCGTTCTCCGCCATTATTCCTTTGATGACCGTAGTGAACTACTCAGTTCAAGATATTTTTGACCCATACACACGCTACTTTGTGGGTACTGAATGGTTCAAACAAGTCATGACCGATTCGCGTCTGCATGACGCACTGATCCGTCAATTCATCTACTCTTTTACGATTCTCGCTATTGAAATACCTTTGGGCATTGCGGTAGCACTGATGATGCCGACCAAAGGTCGAGGTGCATCATTAGCCTTGATTCTAGTGGCCATTCCATTGCTGATTCCTTGGAACGTTGTGGGAACGATTTGGCAAATCTTTGGACGTGCTGACATCGGCTTGTTTGGTGCCATGATGGCGGAGTTGGGGATCAACTACAACTACGCGTCCGAACCCATGCACGCTTGGTTAACGGTGGTACTGATGGATGTTTGGCATTGGACGCCATTGGTAGCACTGCTCTGTTACTCCGGCTTGCGCGCCATTCCTGAAGTGTATTACCAAGCTGCACGCATCGATAAAGCCTCCCGCTGGGCTGTATTCCGTTACATCCAGCTGCCTAAGTTGACCAACGTATTGATTATCGGTGTGTTACTTCGATTTATGGATTCTTTCATGATCTACACCGAACCTTTTGTCTTAACAGGCGGTGGCCCGGGTACTTCGACTACGTTCTTGAGCCAATCTCTGGTTCAGCAAGCCATTGGTCAATTTGACCTAGGCCCTGCGGCAGCGTTCTCGCTGGTGTACTTCCTTATCATCCTGTTGGTGTGTTGGGTGTTCTATACCACCATCATGAACATGCAAAAAGACAAGTAGGAGTCGATCATGTCAAATGAAACGACCATTGCAGGTCGCGCGAATCAAAATGAAACGATTGCGGAGGCGACGTACACACAAACAGCGCCTCAACAGCCAGTCTTCTCTCAAGCAGAACGTAAGGCCAAATACGCGACTTGGCGAGGGCGCATAGGCTTAACGGTCTATCTTATATTGTTACTGATGCCAATTTATTGGCTCATCAATATGTCCTTTAAAACGAACACTGAGATTTTGAGTGGTTTATCGTTTTTCCCGCAGGATTTTACCCTAGAGAATTACGCAAAAATATTTGGTGACGCGACGTGGTACATGGGGTACGTCAACTCCATGATTTATGTATCCATGAATATGGTGATCAGCTTAATTGTCGCACTTCCCGCGGCGTATGCCTTCAGTCGCTACAAGTTTGTTGGTGACAAGCATATGTTTTTCTGGCTGCTGTCTAACCGAATGGCGCCACCAGCAGTGTTTTTGCTACCGTTTTTTCAACTGTATTCATCCGTAGGGTTATTCGATACGCACATTGCGGTAGCGTTGGCCCACTGTCTTTTCAACGTGCCGTTAGCGGTATGGATCTTAGAAGGTTTCATGAGTGGCGTGCCACGTGAAATTGATGAAACAGCTTACATTGACGGTTACTCATTCCCGAAATTCTTTGTGAAGATTTTCATCCCATTGATTCGCTCAGGGATCGGTGTGACGGCGTTCTTCTGTTTCATGTTCTCGTGGGTCGAACTGCTGCTTGCACGAACACTGACATCAGTGGATGCCAAACCGATCGGCGCAATTATGACCCGAACCGTATCGGCGTCAGGAATGGACTGGGGGCTACTGGCTGCTGCGGGGGTGTTAACCATCATCCCTGGCATTTTAGTGGTGTATTTCGTTCGAAATCATGTAGCTAAGGGCTTCGCCCTAGGCCGAGTGTAGGAGAAAAATCATGGCTTGGATGTCTTGGACATTACCCACGGCGGCTTTCTTTGCCGGCATCGCACTGATACTCGTCGCTATGACGACTTGGCAAGTGATCTCACCTAGCGTGGAACGTCGAGGCTTTCTGCCCCTCGATACCACCCGCGGAGATCGCTTGTTCATAGGCCTGTTGACCAGTGCCTTTATTCACCTAGGTTTTGTGGCATTGAGTGATGTTTCACTCTATATCGCAACCATGCTCTGCGTCATTTGGATGATTATCCTAATGCGTTGGGGCTAGTCAGCGTGAGAGACCAAGGACGATCTAGTACGGAAGCTAACTAACTAAAATCAACTGTTGAGGTAAAACATGTACAACAATAAAAAGAAGCTCGTTTTAGCTGCCATCCCATTTGCTGTTGCGTTAAATTCCGCATCACTATGGGCTGACCAGTATTCTGATGCGGCACAGAAATGGGTCGACAATGAATTCACAGTTTCAACCCTATCAGAAGCTGAGCAGCTTAAGGAACTCGCGTGGTTTACAAAAGCGGCCGAGCGTTTCCGTGGCATGGAGATCAATGTCGCATCGGAAACACTGACAACGCACAAATATGAGTCCCAAGTATTAGCCAAAGCATTTGAAGAAATCACTGGTATCAAAGTCAATCATGATTTGATTCAAGAAGGTGATGTGGTTGAAAAACTGCAAACTCAAATGCAATCTGGTCGAAATATTTATGATGCGTACGTCAACGATTCGGATCTTATCGGTACCCACTTCCGCTACGGTAAAGTCGTTCCTATAACCGACATGATGAAAGAAGAGCCTTCTTTGAAATCCCCGACGTTGGATTTAGCGGATTTCATTGGTTTGAACTTCACGTCTGGACCAGACGGTAAGCTTTACCAACTGCCAACACAGCAGTTCGCAAACTTATATTGGTTCCGCTACGACTGGTACCAACGCCCTGAGCTGAAAAAGCAATTTAAAGAAATCTATGGCTATGAACTGGGTGTACCTGTTAACTGGTCAGCGTACGAAGACATTGCAGAGTTCTTCACGGTTCATGTTGGCGAGATTGACGGTGAAAAAGTCTATGGCCACATGGATTACGGTAAAAAAGACCCTTCTTTAGGCTGGCGTTTCACGGACGCATGGTTCTCCATGGCGGGCGCGGGTGATAAAGGCTTGCCAAACGGTTTGCCAGTAGACGAATGGGGTATTCGAGTAGAAGGCTGTAACCCTGTCGGCTCCAGTGTATCTCGAGGCGGAGCGACGAACGGTCCAGCGGCCGTTTATGCAACAACTAAATACGTCGACTGGTTACGTCAATATGCGCCACCAGAAGCACAAGGCATGACATTCTCTGAAGCTGGCCCAGTACCAGCACAAGGTAATGTGGCTCAGCAAATCTTCTGGTACACCGCATTTACCGCTGATATGACGCAAAAAGGTCTGCCTGTTGTGAATGAAGATGGTACGCCTAAATGGCGTATGGCACCGTCTCCACGTGGACCATACTGGGAAGAAGGCATGAAGCTTGGCTACCAAGATGTGGGAGCGTGGACATTCATGAACTCAACGCCTGACGATCGCCGCAACGCCGCATGGTTGTACGCACAGTTCACAACGGCAAAAACCGTCTCTTTGAAGAAAACATTGGTGGGTCTAACGCCAATTCGTGAGTCTGATATTAACTCACCTGAGATGCAGGAAGCCGCGCCTTACCTTGGCGGTCTTGTTGAATTCTACAAAGGACCTGCACGTGAGCAATGGTCGCCAACCGGTATTAACGTACCTGATTACCCAAAACTGGCTCAACTTTGGTGGCAATACATTTCTCAAGCAGCCAGCGGAGAAGCATCGCCACAAGAAGCACTTGACGGCCTAGCCGCCGCACAAGACAAGGTTCTTAACCGTTTGGAGCGTGCTAACGTTCACGAAAACTGTGGCCCTAAACTAAACGAGCCAAAAGATCCGTCTTACTGGCTTAACCAACCAGGTGCACCAAAAGCCAAACTTGCCAATGAAAAAGTACAGGGTAAAACCGTCGATTACGACGCCCTACTTCGCTCTTGGGAATAAGCTCTTCTTGATCACCACCTTATAAGTCTTGACCGGCCATTGCGCCGGTCTTTTTTATGCAAAAAAAAAGCCGCCCTAATTAAGGCGGCTTTCTTATAAAAAAAACAGTTTAGAATGTGTGATTGCCGATCTCATCATATGTTTTGATGGAAATTAGCTTACCTAAAGTACTCATGCGTATCACTTCTGGTGGGTTATCTGTCGACCAAAAATCGCGCCACTCTTCTCTAGAATTCCAGCGTGCAATAGCAAGAAAGTAACTTGGCTTGTTGTCTTCTTCAAGTAAGCAGCTGCCATGCGCACCGGGATGTGTTTCACGTACAATTTGTGTTGTGGACTTCCAAGCGTCGCAGAATTCGGCAATGTTTTCTGGGCTAACGTGCCATTCGTATACCACTCGAATCATTTTTATCTTCCTTATTACACAAGCTATAAAAACTAATTTTAAATTTATAATATGACGCTTAAAGACGTGTATGAAAACAAACTATACGTGCCAAAAGAAGCATCAGATTTAATGTAGCTAGGGCAACCCTCATCTCGCCGTAAATGAGAAAGGGAGCTTATGATCCCTTTCTATATGATTTAAAACCGAATTTACAGTAAAAATTTAGAGACTAGAGCGCACACGTCGCACAGCGTCCAGCCAACCGTCGTAAAGAGTCTGTCGGTTGCCATCGTCCATGTCTGGCGTAAAGCAATGCTCTGACTGCCACAGTTCACTGATTTGCTCTAAAGACTCATAAATACCAATTCTCAGGCCCGCTAAATAAGCCACCCCAAGTGCAGTGGTTTCTGTTACTTTAGGGCGCTCAACTGTAATGCCCAAAAGATCACTCAAAAACTGCACCACAAGATCGTTCACGACCATTCCGCCGTCCACCCTCAGGGTATCAAACTCCGCACCATCTTGTGCCATAGCCCCCACAAGATCCTTTGTTTGATAACACACGGATCTTAAACCTGCACTGATAATGTCCGAGGCGCTGGTATCACGGGTTAAGCCAATCATTGCACCACGAGCATCAGGATCCCAATAAGGCGCACCTAAACCAGTGAACGCTGGAACTAAATACACCGTATCAGCGTTTAAGGCTTTCTGAGCGAGGCTTTGTGTTTCCGATGCATCCGCAAACAGCTTCAACCCATCACGTAGCCATTGAATCGCTGCACCAGCAACAAAAATACTGCCTTCAAGAGCATAAGTGACTTTACCATTGATACGATACCCCACCGTGGTCAGCATTTTATGTTCCGATTTAAGCGCTTGCTCACCGGTATTAAGGATCATAAAGCAGCCAGTACCATAGGTACTTTTCACCATTCCCGGTGTAAAACAGGCTTGACCCACTAAAGCCGCTTGTTGATCACCGGCAATACCGTTCACAGGAATCTCCGCTCCTAACCACTGCTTATCGATGACGCCAAAGTCGTCACTTGAATCCATAACTTGTGGAAATATCACATCACCAATGCCTAGCAGCTCAATCAGTTCTTCATCCCATTGTTGTGAATGGATATTAAAGGCCATTGTTCTTGCGGCATTGGTTGCATCTGTGCGGTGATAGCGGCCACAGGTTAAGTGCCACAATAAAAAGCTATCCACCGTACCAAAGGCAATATGACCTTCTTTAGCTCGCTCTTTCACACCGTCAACGTTTTCCAAGATCCAACGAATCTTGGTGGCAGAAAAATATGGATCGATTAACAAGCCAGTTTTGGCTTGAACAGTTTCACTGTGGCCTTGATCGACTAAAGATTGGCAGAACTCACTGGTACGACGATCTTGCCAAACAATCGCGTTATAAACTGGCTTGCCCGTTTCAGTGTCCCATAATATGGTCGTTTCACGCTGATTAGTAATTCCAATGGAGGCTACCGCGTCAGCGGTGATGTCTGTATCCTTAAGAACATCACGACACACACTTAAAGTTGATTGCCACAGATCATTGGGGTCATGCTCAACCCAACCATCGTTAGGAAAAATTTGCGGGAATTCTTGTTGTGCTTGACCGATGCGCACACCAGAAGTGTTGAATAGAATAGCGCGACTACTCGTCGTGCCTTGATCAATCGCAAGTAGATACTGGCTCATGGGAACATGTCTCTTTATCTGCGAGCCCATGACCATTTGCATTGGCTTGGTTATGGGCGTTTGTTATTTTTGTTATTCGAACACAAATGTTCAAAATCGAATATTTCTATTAAAACTGTAATTGATCACTTTAGCAAGATGTCATCAAGGAGTTTACGTCACGTATGGGCCAACAAACACGCCAAGATAGAATCGTTCAACTGGTACGCGAAAAAGGTTACACCTCTATCGACGAGCTGGCGGAACAGTTTAAGGTAACACCACAGACGATACGTCGAGATATCAACTCTCTTGCCGATCAAGATTTAATCCGACGTCACCATGGCGGTGCAAGTTACGATTCCTCTACAACAAATGTTGACTACAACACGCGGCAAGCGCTTCATCAAGATGCCAAAAAGAGAATCGCCAAACACCTCGCCAAAGAGATCCCAAACGGTGCTTCGCTGTTTATCAATATTGGGACAACCACAGAAGAAGTAGCGAAGGCCCTACTCAATCATAGTGCACTCAAAATAATCACCAACAACATCAATGTTGCATCGATCTTGCGTATAAAAAACGACTTCAATGTCATTGTGGCAGGTGGGTCGGTTCGCTCTAGAGACGGTGGTATCATTGGTGAAGCGACGGTCGACTTCATTAATCAATTCCGTGTGGATTACGGCATTATAGGTATTAGTGGCATTGATCAAGAGGATGGTTCGCTGCTTGATTATGATTACCAGGAAGTACGTGTTGCGCAAAGTATTATTGCCAATTCACGCAATGTTTTCCTTGCTGCCGACGGCGCGAAGTTTGGTCGTAATGCCATGGTTCGCTTAGGTAATATCACTCAAGTAGACCAACTGTTCACCGATACTCAGCCACCGAAGACAATCCTATCATTGCTTAAAGAACACTCAGTGAAACTAGAAGTGTGTGACTGACCACTCGCCTTTAAACCGTTGTCAGCGCTAGAAGGCCAATTTCCCTAGCGCTTTATGGCGCAAAAAAGAATAACTTTGATGTTTATTTTCCTATCATCTGCTTGAAAAACCACCTATACACGTCTAATATCGAAACTGTATTTTCGTTTTTGAACATATAATTTTCGTTTTTCAAGAGGTAAGCCATGAATCAAACGCATTTCGATCTCTTCGTCGTCGGGGGAGGCATCAACGGCACAGGGATCGCAGCAGATGCTGCCGGGCGCGGCCTTACTGTCGCCCTGTGTGAAATGAATGACCTTGCCAATGCGACGTCTTCAGCGAGCAGTAAACTCATTCATGGCGGCCTACGTTACTTGGAGCATTACGAATTTCGATTGGTTCGAGAAGCACTCAGCGAACGCGAAGTGCTACTTAAAATAGCACCGCATTTGGTCACCCCTATGCGTTTTCAAATGCCTCACCAACCTCACCTTCGACCCGCATGGTTAATACGTTTAGGTTTGTTTTTATATGACCACCTAGGTAAACGTGAGCAACTACTTGGCTCTAAGGGCGTCAAATACGATGCTTCAAGCGCCCTAAAATCTGAGATAAGCCAAGGGTTTGAATACTCTGACTGCTGGGTCGATGACGCTAGACTCGTTATCGCTAATGCACAAAGCGCGCAAGAAAGCGGTGCATTGATCATGACCCGTACGCGCTGTGAGTCCGCTCATAGAGAAAATGGCAAATGGACCATTGAGGTCAACAACACGACCACAGGCGAACGTCAGCAATTTACCGCCAATGCTATTGTTAACGCGGCAGGTCCTTGGGTATCGAGCTTTATTGAGCAAAAGGTACAGCGCAAAGCACCTTATGGCATCCGTATGATTAAAGGCAGTCACATTGTTGTGCCTCGTTTATACGAACAAACCAATTCCTTTATCATGCAAAATGCAGACAAACGGATCGTTTTCGCCATCCCTTATCGTGATAAATACACCTTGATTGGTACGACCGATGAAGAATACAAAGGAGATCCAAAAGACGTTGCCATCAGTGACGAAGAGACACAGTACATTCTAAGTGTTGCCAATCAACACTTTAAAAAGCAACTGGCAAAAGAGGATATCGTCTGGACCTATTCCGGTGTGCGACCACTGTTGAATGATGAATCTTCCGATGCATCCTCTGTTACTCGGGATTACACCTTACATGTAGAAGACGACCATGGAAAAGCGCCTTTATTAAGTATTTTTGGTGGCAAGATTACGACGTATCGACAGCTAGCCTTGTCAGCTATGAGTGACCTGAAGCAGTACTTCCCATCAATGGGAAAAGAATGGACACACGCCAAACCTCTTCCGGGTGGAGATATGAGTAATGACTACACCGTCATGATCAATAAACTTATGTCAGAATTTCTGTTTCTATCGCCTGAACTGGCCCGTCGATTTACAGGTAGCTATGGAACGCTTTCATACGTTCTGTTAGGGGATGCTCAATCTATTGAAGAATTGGGCGCTTGCTTTGGCTCGGATTTATATCAGAAAGAAGTCGACTATCTTGTTGAGCATGAATGGGCGGTCACTGCGGAAGATATTCTGTGGCGTCGTACTAAGCTAGGTTTGGAGCTAGATACGCAAGAAGTGCAAGCCCTAAAAGATTATTTAGCCGATAAGCTTAACCGCCCTATCGACAACGAGTTAGTCGCCGCAACCGTTTAACCCGATTAAAAAATGCCCCATAAAAGTTCTGCCGCGAGGTGCGGATAAACCCACCTCGCGAGCTAAACCATTTTAAATAGGGTTAGCTTACTTACTGTAATGTGATGGATCATCTTGGTTTGGGCGCGTTTTAAAGCGGCGATGCAGCCACATGTATTGCGCTTTATTTCGACTAATAAGATCTTCAATAATGTGATTTCCACGAATGGCATCGGCCAATTCGCTCTCACCAGGAAAGTCTTCCAGAGGTTCACTGATTTTAATCGAATAGCCTTTGTCGTCTGCGTTACGCTCTACGAAAAAAGGCAAAACTTTTGCTTTGCCTAATTTTGCCAACATAGTGCCGCCCGTAATCGTCGCAGCTTCAGGCATTTCGAAAAACGGAATAAACACAGCACTTGAACGCCCAAAATCCTGATCGGCGGTATACCAAATCACATCAGGTGCACGCAGACTGCGGACCATTTGACGAACGTCGCGTTTTGGAATCAAAGCCTTATTAGAACGAAGACGACCTTTGACTTGAAGATATTCCATGACAGGGTTGTTGTGTGGTCGATAGACACCAATACCTGGATTAAACTGACCGAAAATACGCGCCCCCATTTCTAGCGGTAAACAATGCACCGCAAACAAGATCACACCCTGTCCATTCTCCAAAGTCTTTTGCACATGCTCTTGCCCAGTGATGTCCATATGACGCTGCACTCGACTATCGGACCACCACCATGCACTGACCGTGTCAAAAATGGCCTTGCCAGTTTCTTCAAAGTTTCGTTCAAGCAACTGTTGATGCTCTTCTGCAGTGGCATCAGGAAAACACAATTCCAAGTTACGTCTAGCCGTATGAACTCGCCCTTTGGCAAATTTCATCATCAAACGGCCAGTACCCTTGCCTATACCCATTTGCCAATTCAGTGGCAACATAGACACTAAACGCCCTAGACCGATTCCTAGCCAAAGTGTCCAATGCTTGGGATGAAGCAATGCTTTTGAAAATTGTGCTTTTTCTACCACGACGAGATTCACCAATAAAAAATTCGCAGGTATTCTAACGTAAAATGCATAAGAAATTGAGCATAGCGAAGCTTAAATGTTTTCTTACTTTAGGACGGCCAATGCCATGGCGGTAAATCTAACATGCCCATGCTTGGGATTTGAGTTTCGCCAAAGTCTTTTTCTAAACGAATGGAATGGCACAGCTCTGATTGTTCCAAAGCAGTAATAAGGCGCGAGGCATGGGACACAACCCAGACTTGGCAGTGATCCGCTGCAAAGCTAATTAAGCGAGCTAAGGCTGGCAATAAATCAGGGTGTAGGCTCGTTTCAGGCTCATTCAACACCATTAACTCAGGCGGCCTAGGCGTTAATAACGCAGCCACCCACAGAACATACCGCAGTGTTCCATCAGATAACTCTGAAGCGTTTAACGGGCGTAATAAACCATGCTGATAGAACTGCAGTATAAAACGCCCTTCGTCGGTGCGAACAACCTCAACTCGCGCACCCGGAAACGCGTAATCAATGGCATCATGTAAGGCATCCGCATCGCCTATTTCAAGGATTGTTTGAATCGCCGCCGCCACATCGCGTCCATCATGACTTAATACGGGGGTAAAAGTACCTAAATGATGCTGGCGTGCAGGTGCCGCCTGATCCGTACGAAAATGATCGTAAAAGCGCCACTTACGAATTCGGTCACGCATAAAAAACACTTCAGGGGCTTGTTGGGAGTCTGCCGCCAGATCAAACATAGAGTCAAAACTGGACGCATGATACGACACTACCTCCCAACTTCGCCCAGCGCGGCGCTTTATGGCATTGTCCTGTCGATCCACTAATGCGCCTGCCGGTCGATAATATTCTCCGTGCCAAATCGTCTCATGCATTATGCCGGGATCGAGCTTGAACAGCGTGGGGGTTCTAGTGGGCATGGCCACGCCAAATTTGGGCAAACCAAGTGCCACGGAGTAACCATAGTCTTCCCCGGCAAAACCTAACTTTAACTGGCGTTTTGTTTGACGTGGTCCGCCTTGAACTGGCACCTCACCTGAACGCATACGTTTAGTGATTTTCTCAGGCCCGGCCCAAAAAACTGATTCTAATCCACCGTCTGCGGCGAGTGATCGAACCAAACCACCATCACCCACTTTGGCGAGTAATCGCAATGCTTTATAGAGGTTAGACTTACCACTGCCATTCTCACCTGTGACAAGATTCAGACGTCCAAGCGGTATGGTTAAGTTGATAATCGAGCGGTAGTTTTCAATCGCGATGGTTTTGATCATCAGGCATCCTTGTCCTTAACTGACGAAAGGCAATAGCCATTTACAATAACATAAGTACAAAAAAACCTCTGGTTCTTAAAGCCAAACAGCCATGAGAACCAGAGGTTTAAGTGACGCTGTCAAAGATATTAAGATCTAATTAAACGACGCTCACCAATCAGTGCTTTGATGATGCAGTAACACATCGCAAGCATCAGCAAAGAGAATGGAATCGCGGTTGCGGTTACACCTGCTTGGAGTGCCGACAAACCACCACCAATCAAGAGCACGATGGCAATTAGCCCTTCTACGATCGCCCAGAAAATACGCTGTGGACGCGGTGCATCGATTTTACCACCAGAGGTAATAGTATCCACGACCAACGATCCTGAGTCAGACGACGTCACAAAGAACACCAACGCCAACACAATCGCTAAACACGATACAACACCGGAGAATGGGAAGTCATTCAACAAACCAAAGATCGACAATTCTGGGCGGTAACTGTCAATTACGTAACTCTTAACCAGGCTGCCAGATGGATCAGAATAGATTTGATCTAACGCCATGCCACCAAAAACGCCCATCCAAATAAAGATGAACAGACTCGGTACCACCAAGACACAGAAAATGAACTCACGCACGGTACGACCACGTGAAACACGTGCAATAAACATCCCTACAAATGGAGACCAACTAATCCACCATGCCCAGTAGAAGACTGTCCAACCTTGACGGAAGGCATCATCATCACGGCCTACAGGAGCAGATAAAGGAATAAATTCCGTAACATAGGTTGATAAACCTGACCAAATGCTTTCCAAGCCCACCATGGTCGGTCCAACCAATAGAACGAACAAGAAGAACAGTACGGCCATGATCATATTAAACTCAGACAGTTTCTTTAAACCGCCTTCCAGTCCACGCCAAACCGATACCAAAGCAACCGCAGTTACGACCAAGATGACAATAACCTGAGTCATTGTAGTCACCTCTAAGCCAAACACAAAGTTGAATCCGGCATTCGCCTGCTGTGCACCCAGTCCTAATGAAGTCGCCAAACCAAATAGCGTGGAAAAGACGGCCAAAATATCGATAATGTCGCCCCACCAGCCCCAGACACGGTCGCCAAGGATGGGGAAAAACACAGAGCGAATCGAAAATGGTAGCCCTTTATTATAGGTAAACAGGGCCAAACCTAATGCCATGATCACATACACAGCCCAGCCATGAATGCCCCAGTGCAAAAATGTTCCGGCTAATCCCATCGCTGACGCCTCAGCCACCGCATCAGGGTTTAGCTGACCATCCGCACCAAAAGGAGACGTAATGCCTAGCGGCAAGGAAACGTTAGCATGGTAAACAGGCTCTAGCACGCCAAAAAACAACAGGCCCACTCCGATACCAGCGGTAAACAGCAACGCAAACCAAGACAAGTAGCTGTGATCTGGTTTCGCGTCTTTACCGCCTAATCGAACTTTGCCAAAAGAAGAAAATGCAAGGAACAAACAGAATAGTATGAAAAAATCGACAAGACCAAGAAAGTACCAATCCAGCGTTTCATTTGAAAATGACACGATAGATTGGAAAAGTGTCCCAGCTTTTTCAGGAAACACTAATGTAAGAATTATAAAAACTATTGCTGCAAGTGCAGAAATAATAAATACTCGGTTGTGGATATCGAAGCCTAACGGGCCTAATTTTCCGACAATATTATCTTGTCCTACAACATAATCCGTCTTCATATCACTGTGCTTATGAGAGTGGGAAGACTCATGCATATCTGTCATAACCCCCTCCATAGATACGTTAGATTAATTTTAATACGGTCGGTTTTATACCTCATCTGAGATCCTTTTTTCAGTTCGTAGTAGCAGCCATTTTTTAATGCTTTAAACATTGAGACCTTCTCCACCAAGGATTAGAAAACTCAATAAAAAAAGAAAAATGAAATAACCTATTTAGAGTTTACCGTTAGTTGCATCGACATCAGACACATCGGTAACACCCTACTCCCAATGCACTAACATGCATTATTATAACCCCTATAAAACTAGTTTATTAAATTTACGAACATTAAATTAGACCAATGACCGCTCACTCCCACTAATGATGCTCTTCGCAGATATCTTGCTGCTCTTTTGCTAACTGCATAAAACGCTTGTGGATACGTCTAGTTGCCCACCACACACCACCGATAACCAAAGGCACTGACAGCCCGACAGCAAGGCTTTTATCTATGGGAGCACCGTTTTCATAAGCGGCTTCAATTAAGTATTTGATCAAACCCACACTGTAATAAGAAATCGCAGCGACCGATAAACCTTCAACCGTATGTTGCATGGCAAGCTGAATTTTTGATCGACGATCCATAGAGGATAATAAATGCTGATTTTGAGATTGGATCGACATTTCAACGCGAGTCCGCATCATCTCTGAAACACGATCGATACGACGCGACAGATTTTCTAAATGCTCGCCGGTTGCCTTACATGTTCTAACGGCAGGCGTTAATCGACGCGTCATAAACTCGGTAATCGTTAAATGCCCAGAAACCTCGTCTTCACGCAGCTCCGTCAAGCGCTTTAAAACTAAATCATGGTAAGCCGCTGTAGCACTGAAGCGAAAGGTGGTACTGGCACGGGCCGACTCGACCCATGCCGCCATATCGATAATTTTACTTAAAACTTCCTGCTCATTTAGATCGTGACTTGCATCCGACAGCTGAGTTGTTAGTTCTGCAAGATTACGATCCATCTGCGCTAAATGTTGGTTGTAATGTCGCGCTAAGGGCAAACCTAACAAAGCAATCAAACGGTATGATTCCACTTCGATCAATCGCTGCACCATTCGGCCCAGTTGACTGTTACTCATCTCACGGTTGTAAACTAAAATACGCCCGCAGCCATCGCTGTGAATTCTAAACGTAGTCCAAACTTGCGCCGCCCCAGCCTGAGGTTGACTGCCCACCAAACGCATCCCTTCAAAATAGGATTTAACTTCAGCAAGATCAGGCTCTGGCAGTTGCGTTGCATCCTCAACTGCTACATGAAAAGCAGAAACAACCGTACCATCTAGCCTCTCAAGCCATTCCTTTGGTAATCGACTTAACCCCGTATTGAGAAATGGGTCCGCAAGGAACGGTAGACCTTGGTTAACAACAGTATACGAAACAAACTCAAGATGCGTTTCTCGACGAATACGCACGTCACCAAAATCGGCTTCCAAGCACACCGAATCATGACTTGGCGGAATTTGATCGAAGTAGCTGTACAGCTCACAGAAATGCTTAAAGTCAGCGTGCTTTTTAGACACATCAACCATTACAGCGAGGTAGCTGATTCGTGCTGGACTGGGAATAACATGGAAGGGGCGCGAATGCAGCTCTGCGTAAAGTGCGTCGCGTTGCTCGTGCATGGTCAATCCATAAGGGTTTGCAGCGGAGTTCACAGTTAAATCTCTATTTTTTTAGAATATCTAAATCATTGACTTTATTGAGTTTCATTGCAACTTAATGGAGTCACAATGAGCTGAATTTTTTAATAGTTCCATTAATATCAATTTTGCATGCATCTCAAAAACTTCACTGTGGTGTCATATTTACTTGGCAGACTGAAGCATCAAAATGGAGAATGTTATGTCCCTAAATCCGTTTCGCCGCTTTATGACACCGCGGGCACAATCAATTAACCTTATCAAACTTGAGCATGAGCACCCTATTCATGAGGTTGATCTTTGCTACTTATCGTTCTCTATTGACATTTCACTGATTGTTGGTGGACAGTGGTGGGAAGGCAGTAACAACTCAAGCCGTGGTCTCGGTACTAATCGCGTCCCTCCTTTGGAATTAAATCACCCTAAGCTTAGTCAATACGTTGAGCACCTAAAGCCTGCTTTCCTTCGCATCGGTGGCTCTGAAGCCGATACAATCCATTATTTTTGCTGTCAGCAATTACCCCAAGATAAAGAACCGGAACTCAGCGAAGCTATTTGGAATCGCTTATTAGCTTTTATCAAACAACATGAATTAAAATTCATGTTTACTTTTAAATACGGTGCTTTTGAACGCAATCAACATGGTAAATGGAATGGGGCAGACAGCGCTGCACTTCTTCAATATACGCTTGATCGCGGTGTCAACATTGATGTCTGCGAGCTAGGCAACGAGTTAAACGCTTATTGGGCGTTTCATGGATTAAAAGCTCAACCTAGAGCAAAGCAACTGGTGCTCGATTATCAACGCTTTATTAATCAGGTCAGACTCATCAACCCAAACAGTCGCATTGCTGGACCAGGCAGTGCTTTTTGGCCCTACTTGGGTGAGACCATTAAATATCTATCGAACATTACGCCTAGATTTCTGGAACAACTAGAAGGGCAACTTGATATAGTCGACTGGCATTACTACCCATTCCAAAGCCAGCGTTCCCCTGTCAGAACACGTACAGCACGAATTGAAAAGTTGCTCGATCAGCGATCTTTATTGGATTTTGAAGCTTTCTCAAATCAATTAGAAGCCTATCGCCAAAAGTATCAGCCTCAAGCCGAGCTCTGGACCGGGGAATCAGGCTCAGCTCAATGCGGCGGACAACCTAAGCTCTCAGATCGCTTTGCCTCTTGCTTTTGGTGGGCAGATCAACTTGGCCGTGGCGCAAAATTGGGTCAAAAAGTCATGATTCGCCAATCCCTTATTGGCGGAGACTACGGCTTAATTCAACGCGAGAGTTTAAAACCTAATCCTGACTTTTGGGTGAGCTGGCTATGGAAGCGTTTGATGGGACAACAGGTCTATCAAGTGAGCTGCCAAAATCCTGATTTAATTGTTTATTGCCACGGTGGCCACAAACAAGACCGTATGACCTTGTTAATTATTAACATGACTGGGCGCGTTCACCGACTGCGCTTCCAGTCTTTTGGCTCGCCAAAGAAACGCTATGAAATCACGGCGGACTCACTCACCAGCAAAAAGGTTTTAATTAATGGTGTTAACCCACGGTTCCGAAAGGGGAAAGTACGCTTAAAAGATTTCCCCAAACTCCCGAAGCTAGATTTGGTCGCACCCTACAGCATTAATTTCTGGACCTTCGCCGACTTAGAGAACGAGAAAGAAGCCATCTTTGGCGAAGATGTTTTCTAATTACACACCACCTCTGTTATCAGGGATAACTAAACTGCTTCGACAGGCAGCGGTCTCCTTCCTCACGCAAGTGATCTAAAAAAGCCTGCATAACAGGCGTTGGTTGCTTGCTGCTTGGATATACCGCACACCAGCTACGCTTCAAGGGGAAACCTTTGATCGTTGGCATCACCAAGGCACCCAACCGCAACTCGGCAATCACATTAGCAAGCGGCAATAACGCAACCCCTAACCCCGCTAATACGCCATGCTTAACCGATTCATTTGAGCCTAACTCCATAATAGGCTTCAGCTGAAGACGATGGTCTTTGCAAAACCCTTCTATCGCAGCGCGAGATCCTGATCCTTTTTCTCGTTGCAAAAAGCCTACATCAAAAAACTGCTGCGCAGACATCGCTTGACGCTGAAGGATGGCGTGATCTTGACGCACAACAGGCACCAATAAGTTATCAAAGAAAGGCTGCCGATTAAGCAGTCGAGTGTCCGGTACAATACCGGTAATCGCCATATCGTCTTGGTTTTGCAACAACCGTTCAGTGGCGTTGGTTCGATTGAGTACCGTCAGACGCGCTTCTACTTGCGGATACTTTTCTAAAAAACCTTTCAGTAAATATGGCACAACAATCTCTGCAGAGCTCACCACACACAAACGTAGCTCCCCTCTGAGTTGACCTTCTAACTGATAAAGATCCATTTGTAGCGTTTCTAAATCACTGAAAATTTCTCGCACCACTCGTTCTAGCTGAGCACCTGCAGGGGTGACATAGAGCTGCTTACCGACATAATCGAACATGGATTGACCAAGTGCCGCTTCTAATTGTTTCATCTGCGCGCTCACCGCAGGCTGTGTTAAACCCAACTCCTCAGCCGCCCTGGAGTAACTAAGCTTATGAAACACCACCTGAAACACCTGTAATTGACGAAATGTCAGCCTATTTAAAAGCTGGCCAAGCGTGTAAACCATATCTTAAGCCTATGAATTATATAATATTTAATTTAAGTATAAGGTATTACTTATGGTATGCCAAAAAAATATCAATTATTTATTTTTGTAACTTTAGAATACTGTAAGCCCATGCTTGATTTGAGCGCATGGAGAGAATAATGCTGAAGAAAATATTGATTGCTAACCGTGGAGAGATTGCCGTTCGTATCGTACGTGCATGTGCCGAAATGGGTATTCGCTCGGTGGCAATTTTCACTGAGCCAGATCGCCACGCACTTCACGTAAAGCGTGCTGACGAAGCTTACAGCATGGGTGAAGACCCACTTGCAGGCTACCTTGACGCACGACGTATCGTTAACCTTGCCGTTGAGACAGGCTGTGATGCCATTCATCCAGGCTATGGTTTTTTGTCGGAAAATGCTGAATTTGCTCAAATCTGTCAAGATCGCGGCATCACCTTTATCGGCCCTAAAGCAGAGGTGATCTCGAAGATGGGCGACAAAACCCAAGCCCGTAAGAGCATGATCTCTGCAGGCGTGCCGGTGACGCCAGGCTCTGAAGACAACCTTGCCGACATTGAAGAAGCTATTACGCTGGCGAATAGTATCGGTTACCCGGTAATGCTTAAAGCAACGTCAGGCGGCGGTGGCCGTGGTATCCGTCGCTGTGATAGCGAACAAGAATTGCGTGACCAGTACCCGCGTGTCATCTCGGAAGCGACAAAAGCCTTTGGTTCTGCGGAAGTTTTCCTTGAGAAATGCATCGTTGATCCAAAACACATCGAAGTTCAGATTTTAGCGGACAGTCAAGGGGAAGCAATTCACCTATACGAACGTGATTGTTCGATTCAGCGCCGCAACCAAAAGCTGATTGAGATTGCGCCAAGCCCTCAATTAACACCAGAACAGCGCTCGTACGTGGGTGAGTTAGCTGTCAAAGCCGCCAAAGCAGTGGGCTATGAAAACGCTGGGACCGTGGAGTTTCTGGTAACGGGAAATGACATTTTCTTTATGGAGATGAACACTCGTGTTCAAGTAGAGCACACCATTACCGAACAAATTACCGGTGTTGACATTGTTCGTGAACAGATTCGTGTTGCCTCTGGTTTGCCTTTGAGCTACCGCCAAGAAGACATTTCGTTTCGCGGTTATGCGCTGCAGTTCCGTATCAATGCGGAAGACCCAAAAAACAACTTTTTACCAAGCTTCGGCCGTATTACGCGCTACTACGCACCTGGCGGACCAGGCGTACGAACTGATACTGCCATTTACACAGGCTACACCATTCCACCGTACTTCGACTCCATGTGTCTAAAGCTGGTTGTCTGGGCATTGAGTTGGGAAGATGTATTAGATCGAGGTACTCGTGCACTCGCTGACATGCGCTTGCAAGGGGTTAAAACCACTGCCAATTACTACCAAGAAATACTGAAAAACGACGAATTTAGAAGCGGCTTCTTTAATACCAGCTTCGTACCGAATCACCCTGAACTATTGAATTACTCGGACAAACGCGCCCCAAGTGAAATTGCCTTGGCAATCGCTGCAGCCATCGCTGCGCACTCAGCGGTCTAAGAAGAGAACAAGGAGAATACCTAATGAGCAAAGTACAGGTTACAGACGTCATCTTAAGGGATGCACACCAGTCTTTGATTGCGACACGCATGCGCACCGAAGATATGCTTCCTATCTGCGACAAACTTGACGCGGTTGGCTTCTGGTCTCTTGAAGTTTGGGGTGGCGCAACGTTTGACGCGTGCGTACGCTTCTTAAAAGAAGACCCATGGGAACGCCTACGTGAGCTACGCAAAGCGCTGCCTAATACGCGCTTACAAATGCTTTTGCGCGGTCAGAACTTACTGGGTTACCGCCACTACGCTGACGACGTTGTTGAAGCATTTGTTGCCAAAGCCGCTGAAAATGGCATCGACGTATTCCGTGTATTTGATGCTTTAAATGACCTACGCAACCTTGAAACGGCGATCAAAGCTGTCAAGAAAGCAGGCAAGCATGCTCAAGCGACCATCTGTTACACCACTAGTCCAGTGCACACGCTAGAGCTGTTTGTGGAACAAGCGCAAGCGCTAAAAGATATGGGCGCTGATTCCATTGCCATCAAAGACATGGCAGGCTTGCTGACCCCTTACGCCACTTACGATTTAGTGAAAGCGATTAAAGACAATGTGGATTTACCATTGTTTGTACACAGTCATTCTACGGCAGGTCTAGCACCACTGTGTCAGCTAAAAGCAATCGAAGCCGGTGCCGAGCATATTGATACAGCGATTTCATCGTTTGCATCAGGCACCAGCCACCCAGCAACAGAGTCTCAAGTCGCCGCACTTAAAGGCACTAAATGGGACACGGGCTTAGACCTAGAGCTGCTGACAGAAATCGCGGATTACTTCAAAGAAGTGCGTAAAAAATACCATCAATTTGAAAGCGAATTCACCAAAGAAGACGTATCAGTACAGATCAACCAAGTGCCAGGCGGCATGATGTCGAACCTTGCGAATCAGCTGAAAGAGCAGCAAGCATTAGACCGAATCCGTGAAGTGTTTGCAGAAATCCCACGCGTACGTGAGGATTTAGGCTTCCCTCCTCTGGTGACGCCAACGTCACAAATCGTAGGGACTCAAGCGGTTATGAACGTACTGGCGGGCGAACGCTACAAAACCATCACTAACGAAGTAAAACGCTACTTACAGGGCGGTTATGGTCATCCGCCGGCAGCCGTTAACCCTGAGGTTCGCACCAAGGCAATTGGCTCTGAGCTTCCGTTAGAGGGCCGACCTGCAGACGCTTTAGGCGCTGAAATGGACCGCCTACGAAAAGACATCGGTGATTTAGCCAAGAGCGAAGAAGATGTGCTGACTTACGCCATGTTCCAAGACATTGGCAAGCAATTCCTAGAACAACGCGCAGCTGGCACTTTAGTTCCTGAAGCACTAGAGCCTATTGCTAATGCTGGAGCGACTAAAGCATCAGCGCCCGTTTCAACGGAATTCAAAATTGATGTGCATGGTGAAACTTACCAAGTTGAAATCACCGGCATTGGCGGCGACTCTTCTGGTAAACGCCATGTTTACTTAACGCTTGATGGTATGCCTGAAGAAGTACTGTTTGAGTCACTCAACGAATACGACGGTGGTGCAATCACTGGTAGCAAACGTGGCAAAGCAACAGGACCGGGTGACATTACGACCAATATGCCAGGTAACATTGTCGATGTATTAGTAAAAGTTGGTGATGATGTTAGAGCCGGCCAATCGGTTTTAATTACTGAAGCCATGAAGATGGAAACTGAAATCCAAGCGCCTATCGCCGGTAAAGTGGCGGGGGTTCATGTAATCAAAGGGGATCGCGTTACACCAGGCGAAACCTTAGTCGAGATAGTTCCGCACTAACTTATAGTGTGTTGTTCTTTACAGGAGGCCTTTGGCCTCCTTTTTTTTGGCAAGTTGTTTGCTTGTTAACTATGCTAAAGCACGCATATAAAACACTATGTGCTACCTGCGTCATGGCGAAGGTTTAGTGGCTATGAGAACATCGGTGGAACTTGATAATGATCAGGCTCGACAGGAGAAATCGAATGAACTGGCGTAAAGGAAGCATAAGCCCATTTTTAACTTACTCTATTATTCTATTTTTTATCTTTGATGGTACAGCACTGGGCTTAAACATATGGCTAACACAACGTATCCAAAGCCAAACCATTGAACTCAACCTTGCTGGCCGCCAACGTATGCTGTCACAAAAAATGGTAAAAGAGTTTCTCTACGCCCCACCCAGCGCTACGAACCAGACGCAACTCACAACACTGAAAGAAAGCGTGAGTTTATTTGATCGCACATTAAGCGCTTTTCGTAATGGCGGCACGACCATTAACACGGACAATACATTGGTCACCATTGAGTCATTTCAACACCGTCCTTACTACCATCTTATTGAACAAGGCTGGAATAATTGGCTGCCGCTTAGGACGCAAGTGCTGAGCTACATCAACACGCCATCCCCAAGCCTATATATCGCTCTCAACCAAGCATTTGCGGAACAAAACAATCTTCTGTTAAGCAATATGAATGCGCTAGCACTGGCCATAGAGCAACAGGCTCGTTATGAAACAGGAAAGATACGCATCCTCCAAGCGATTGCACTCTTATTAGGTATGATCAACTTTGTTACTGCGTACTGGCTCTATCGCAACCGTCTAAACAGACTCGAACATGACAAAACATTGATTGAAGCACTTCTGCAAGACATGCCTTCAGCAGTGGCTTTTACCAATGATGACGGCCGGATTGTCCAAGCAAACCGAAAATTTACGGTGCTTCTGGCTATGGATTCTGACGCCCTATACCGACACAAGATGTGTGACCTAATTGTTCCTTTAAACGATCAGTCTAATTTATATCAGCGGTCAGAGCAGACTTTTAACCGCGTCATCTTCAAAGTAGAAAAATCCAGTGCTTTTGATAATGGTCGACACATGACCATCTGGCAAATCGAAGATGTTAGCCATGATATGGCTGAACGCGAACATCTTGCGAACCTTGCCTATAAAGACCCATTAACCGGTTTAGAGAATCGCGCAGCGTTTGAGGATCACCTCAAAGTACTTATCCAAACATCTGGTAATGATGCACTACATGCCATCATGTTTTTAGATTTAAACAATTTCAAACATATAAACGATAACTTTGGTCACAACAAAGGCGACATCATTTTGCGTGAGGTTGGATTGCGTCTTAAACAATTCATCAGCCCTGATATTAAAATAGCTCGTCATGGCGGTGATGAATTCACCATCCTGTTACAAAATATAGAAGACGAAAAGCACGCTATTTGTTGTGCAAAAGAAATCATTGAAGCCCTCAAGACGCCTTATTACATTGGACTTGAAACATTGCACATCGATGCAAGCATTGGCATCACTTCTTTTATAGGGCAACAAGAAGATCCATCAGATCTCATTACAAACGCCGATAGAGCCATGTATCAGGCTAAACTACAGCCAGATACACCCAACATTCATTGTGTCCCCTTTAATGGTTAAGACGATAGCCAATACCAGGGGCATTACTAATTAAAGTTGGTGCTGACGGCATCTTTTCGATTTTTTGTCTAAGCTGGGCAATATGTACGCGGATTTTTTCGGTGCTACCCGTAAACTGATTGCCCCATACGTCTCGACCTATCTGGCTGTAAGTTAGAACTTTATTGGGTTGTTTTAAGAAGAGTTCGAGTAGCCGAAATTCAATCGGTGTCAGGTGGATAGCATCATCAACGCCGTCTAAATATACGGTTCGAGCATCAAGGTTTACGTTTAAGTGCTGAACTTGAAACGTCGAGGGAATTGCTTCGCTCTCTTGTACTAAACGCCTTAAGGACACGCGAATACGAGCTAACAGTTCCCCTGAACTAAATGGCTTAGCCACATAATCATCTGCCCCCAAATCCAGTGCTGTGATTTTATCAAAATCCGTATCCCTAGCTGAAATAACTATAATCGGAGCTGTCATCTTCGGTTTAAACGCACGAATAAAATCGTGACCGCTACCATCAGGTAACCCTAGATCTAACAAGCAAAGATCAACGAATAAAGACCCTGACATGACAGCCGACGCTTGCTCAATAGTATCAGCAAGAGAGACTTTAAAGCCTGCTGACTCGCACAGTGTTTTCAAAAAACTTTGCATGGGTGCATCATCTTCAATTACTAATATGTGCTGCATTACTGCTCCTCCCAACAAATTCGTGCGCTGACTTGATTCGACTGTTTCTGAAAAACAAACTCTCCACCATGCAGCTTCGCAATGGCATCACATATCAAAAATCCCAAACCGTTACCCGAGTCTGTTTGAGGTTTATTTTGTTCACCCAGTCCATTGATCACTTCAAGGCAGTAAGCAGTTTGAATACGACTAAATTGGATTTTGCATGGTGCGCTCCCATGGCGACTCGCATTATCAATCAAATTGGCTAACGCAATCTCTAACAACGCACTGTCGCCTTTCACCGAATCCATCCCATAGTCCACCGAAAAACCGTCAATTTGGCTCGCTTTAATACGAACAAAAGCTGAGCTGACTAAATCCACACAAGGCAACGTGAGCCAGTCATTGGTTGTTTGTAAATCACGAATACGACTGAGCTCCAACATTTTATCGATCTGGTTTTTTAGAATTAAACTTTGTTGGTAAATATTGGATATTTGCTCTTGCTGCTGCGACTTAGATAACACAATCGAATCTTCCATTAGCAAACTGGACGCCCCCATAACAGTTCCCAGAGGAGTTCGAAGATCATGCCCGATCGAGCGAAGTAAATTTGCGCGAATCTCTTCTCGTTCTTTTAAGCGCATAGTGGCTTGCTTTTCAAGCTCAACTAGTTGATTGCGTTGAGCAAGTTGTGCAATGAACACGCCCACCGCGAGCATTACACCAAAACTCACAAAATAATCAAAATTATGGACCGCCAAGGTGTAGTATGGATCTACAAATAATACATCCACAAACAGTACGCTGGTCACACTTGCGACTATCGCTTCACTCTTACCGAAACGAAAACCAATAAACGCGACACAAGCCACTCCCAACAACATAACATCACTCACTGTTATGTATTCTCGAAGGGGCAAAGCCAGCAAAATAATGCCAGCAGGAACCGCCGCCGACACAGCATATTGGCCCCATGGTTTAGTGAATTTATTCAAAACAAGCTCCCAAAGGTATTGGCACTATGCACGCCATAAGTAAGGCGTAAAAATAGCAATGACAGTGAAGTACTCCAAGCGCCCCAAAATCATCGTGAACGACAACAGCCATGTGGCGACATCCGTAAGCGGCGAAAAGTTATTTCCCAACTCACCAAAACCTGGCCCCAGTACATTTAAACACGCAGCAACACCGCTCAACGCACTGAAAAAATCCACACCAGTTAGCATTAACAACAAAGTAAGCAAAATTGTTGTTAATGCCGCTAAACACATAAAAGCCATCACACTATGTCGTATCTGTTCATTCACTGGCCGTCCCTGATAACGCATGGTAAACACGGCACTGGGATGAATCAGTTGCTTTACCTCCAGCAGTATGGCTTTAAATGAAATAATATTTCGTACTACCTTATTACCACCTGCGGTAGAACCTGCACACCCACCAATATAACCAACAACTAGTAATAAAATAATCGATGCACCCTGCCACTGCGTGAAATCGCCAGCGCCGTACCCCGTACTGGTCATAAACGACAATACGTGAAATGTTGCTTGAGTAAGGGCTTTTAAAACATGTGTTTCATCTGAAAATTGCAGTAGCTGCTGCATTACCAATAACGAAAAGAATAGCGCAATGAGTAAAAACCAACGACACTCCTCGTCTTTCCAATACAGCGCAAGGCATTTTCCCGCGACAACCCTATAATGTAACGAGAAACTAATCGCCCCAAGCGTCATAAAAATACAGCTCACCCATAGAATTAGACTGCTTTCAAAATACCCCATACTGGCATCATGGGTTGAAAAACCACCTGTAGAGACGGTTGTTAAACTGTGAGCAATGGCATCATAAACATTCATTCCTGCCAGCCAATAGCTCATTGCACAGGCTACGGTAATCAATAAGTACACATACCAAAGATAATGTGCGGTATTCTTTACCCTTGGTGTCAGTTTTACATCTTTTACGGGGCCAACTGTCTCAGCTTTAAGCAGTCGCATACCACCAATATTAAGCATTGGCAGTACTGCGACAACAAAAATCACAACCCCTAGCCCTCCCATCCATTGCAGAAACTGACGGTACATTAAAAAACTTTTAGGCATTGCATCTAAGCCACTTAAGATAGTCGCGCCTGTCGTCGTTAATGCGCTTATCGACTCAAACACTGCATCCGTCCAGCTTACTTGCGTAATACTATAGATGGGAACCGCGCCAAGTAGACCAACAGATATCCAGGTAAGCACAGCAAACAGAATCGCTTCCTTAGTATTTACGGAAGAGAAGCGATATTTTCTTGCCCCAAACAGTACCGCTAAAGAGCATGCAATGGTTATTAAGGCACTTGTAAGAAACCCCTTAGTCACACCATCTTGAAACAGGTAGTGTGACAACTCCGCAAATATTAGCTGGATGACGCCCATCCACAGCATCGGCAAGGAGAGTAAGCGGGACATTAGAATAAAACGGATCATAAAGCCTCGTAATACAAAGTAACGAGGCCATTCTATTAATTGACTTATTAATTAGGTGTAAAGCTTTTAGACAACCTATTAAGAAACTATAAAGTTTGGCTTACATCGCTAATAAACCGACCAGCCTATATGCTTAGTCATGGACTCCAATGCCGCAACGCCCGCAGTGGAGTTGCCTACTTTATTCAAGGCTGGGGACCAGACGCACACCGAAAAACGATTCGGTACAATCGCAACGACACCACCACCGACACCACTCTTCCCGGGAAGTCCGACTTGAAAGGCGAAACTGCCTGCTTCATCGTACATACCACTGGTAGCCATTAACGCATTCACTTGTCGCGCCTCTTGCTCCGAAAGCACCTGTTCATTGCTAATGGAACAAAACCCTTTATTTGCTAAAAAGTTAAATGCTTTCGCCAGATCAACACAGCTCATTCTCAATGCGCAATTAGCAAAATAGCTTTTCAACACCTCTTCAACGTCATTCTCAAAATTACCATTGGACTTCATTAAGTGAGCCATCGCCGCATTTCTATGACGAAACTCATACTCTGAGTCTGCAACCTTCAAGTCTGTTTTGAGTTCTGGATTGCCTGATATACGGCGTACAAACTCGCTCATTGCGTAATGTGGCGATGCAAATCGTGACTGGTTCATATCACTTATCACAAGAGCCCCAGCATTAATAAATGGGTTACGAGGTACGCCGTTTTCATATTCAAGCTGTACCAATGAGTTAAATGGCAAACCGGAGGGTTCTCGTCCTACACGCTGCCACATATCTGGCCCGTAGTGTTTAATCGCGAGTGTTAAACTGAATACTTTTGAAATACTTTGAATGGAGAACGGCACCTCTGCATCGCCTATTTGGAAAAGCTCTCCTGTATTACTGTATATGGCTATACCAAATTGATTAGGATCGACACTTGCAAGTGCTGGAATATAGTCAGCCACTTTGCCCTGCCCAACAAGAGGTTTTACATCGTTATAAATCGTGCGCAGTAAGGATTGCATAAAGAGCCTTAGTTCTTGGGGGATTAGTCTTATAATTTTGGCCACAGATTGTGCCAGAACTGCTTCGCAAGCAGAACGAAAAATTATAGTCTCTATGGAACAGAACCAAGCTTTCCTGATCAGTTACTATTTTGCAACAGTGCGTTTCATTGCTTTTAAGCAGTCGCTAGTATAAGTTGATACCCATTCTCAATTAGATCCAAACTTTGAGGTCACTGTTGTGTCAAAGCCAACATCGCGTTTATTAAAGGTCATTCGTAAAGAATACGTTACCGCCAATATGCTCAGGGTTACACTTGGTGGTGAAGCACTAGCAGACTTCCCTGAAGATCAAGAAAGTGGCTACATTAAGTTTATATTTCCTAGTGCGGATGGTAGACGCTTGATGCGGACTTACACTATCCGTCAACAACGCCAACATGAACTAGATGTCGACTTTGCACTGCATGGGGACTCAGGTGTGGCATGTCACTGGGCGTTACGTGCACAAACAGGAGACCAGATTAAAGTGGGTGGCCCTGGACCAAAAAAACGCATTTCAGAATCCGCAGACTGGATGATTTTTGTAGGCGACATGACGTCTTTACCCGCTATCAGCGTTAATTTAGCTCACTTACCTAGCGAGTCTAAAGGCTATGCCATTCTGGAAGTGCAAACCGAGGCTGATATCCAAACACTGCAAAAACCAGACGACATTGAACTCAAATGGATAATAAACCCGACACCTGGGCAAAACAGTCAATCGCTATTAGAACATGTGAAGGCTCTTAAATGGTTAGATGGCAACGTTGCAATTTGGGCCGCATGCGAATTCAGCTCTATGCGTGCGTTACGTGCGTTCTTTAAAGAACGTAGTGATGTTGAGAGAGGTAATTTATACATCTCAAGTTACTGGAAGCACGGTCTCAACGAAGATCAACACAAACTTGAAAAGCGCGAAGACCTAGATAAAAATGATACTGCTTAATACAACCAAAACACATAAACCAGAGCGCTTTTCCATTTAGTTTAAGTCTAGAAAAAACTAGGAATTGCATAACACTGTGCAAGCAACACTAAGTGGATTGCGAAGATAGGCGGAACTCAATAATCTCAATATGACAAACCTTGCTAGGGAGACTGCTTGATGAAACTTATCATACCTAAAAAACAGCTCGGCTCATTATCTTCCATTTTAATGTTATCTTTATTTCAGCCTTCTGCAAGCGCTGATGAAACGCTTTCTACCTCCACTTCTTCAGGCTACGAAACATACCTTGAAGAGCGTCCTATAGAGACTTCTGCTTATAAAGCTCCACCGTCAGCTTATCGTGTACACAGCCGTCTCACTCACGATGCATCAGATATAGGCCATTACACTTATAAGGCAAATATTAGCCAAGTATTTGATGACTATCACCAGGCTTTGGAGCAATTAGAAGAGCACTACCAAGACGGCATTGACAATATTTTAGATCAGTATGAGTCTGAACTTCGTTTAGTTCAATTAGAACCAAGCTATGATCCGCACCAAATTTCTGCAGCAAAACAAAATGCTCGTAAGAATCTTAAAATACTGAAGCAAAAGCATATCTCAAAACGCGCAGAGCTAGAATACAGGTTACATGTTAGCTAACCATCCAACCCTGTAAATTCGTCAATCACACGATTACGACCATGTTTTTTAGCGACATAAAGTAGCTCGTCTACTTTAGTGATCAATTCCTCAGCTGTATAGTTTCGCTGCTCCAACATATATACACCAACACTGACCGTTAGAAAGCCTGTTTCACTGTTTGGGTTTTCAATGTTCAGTTTTTGTACTGTTGATAATATCTGATCAGCCAGTTCAACAACTTCTGAGTGCTCTGTTTCACGATTGACGATAAAAAACTCTTCCCCCCCAAATCGATAATGGTCTGAGGGCATAGGTAGAAGTTTATTAACCGTATCGGCAACTTGGCGCAATGCCTTGTCCCCTGCTACATGCCCGAACGTATCATTAAATTTTTTGAAATGATCAATGTCGTAAAACACTAACCCAACCGATTCCCCAGCCACTGGCCATTGCTCTACTAATGACTCAAGCGTTTCATGCAGCGCCATTCGATTATACGTAGACGTTAAATGATCGGTCATCGCTCTACTTTGCCATGCTTCTTTTTCCGTCTCACTCTTACGTCCAAGGCGATGTTGAATTTCAAGCAAAAACCACAGCATGATAGCGAGAACATATACAGCAATGACACCAACGTTCATCCAAAATTGATTTGCTCTAGAGTCTATTAATGCACGTTCAATTAAATTGGCTTTTAGCTCATCTTGGCTTTTATCTACTTCATCATAACACGTTAAAATTTCAGCCCATATTTGATATTGAAAAGTCTGATTCGCACCTTTCTCTATATCATTTCGAAGCTTCAAGATATTATCCAACGCTGGCTCTACACAGCCGTAACGCTCTAAATAGCGGCCAATATTTAAATACGCATACGCAAGATCAAATTGCATCAAGACTTCTTCACGGACAGGTGAGATTTCTTCTACAGAATCATTGAAGTCTTCTATTAGAGGAAGGGTGTTCAAAAGGTACTTTTTTGAGCGATCAACCATAGCATGGTCATAAATACCGTGGTCACGATTAAACAGTGCGCGCAATGATCCATCAAATCTCACAGTATTTAGCAACACCAGAGTAATAACGACCGTTACAGACAATAAACCTACACTTACAACACTCAGTGTTCTAGAGGGTTTAACCATCGACAACCTCAATTTTCTTAATCATCCATATCCAGTCATCGAATAAAGAGATATTTCGGACATCTTTACCGCCCAAATCCGTTTCGATAACCCTAGAAGGTCCATGTTCTCGGATAGATAAAGGTCTACCGTCTTCTTTTAAAACGAGCATTAAAGGGCGTGAGTCGATGTTTTTTAGAGTCATTTTGTAGCCATCAATGGCATCTATAACGACCGTTTTTGCGTCAACCTGCAGATGCAGTTGTAGAAACTGGGAAAGATTATATCCCTCATAAATGACCGTTTGTCTGCGAAAAGGCCCATACATTTCATGAGTAATATTGCTATTTTCAACAAGTTCTTGCTGAGAAAGGATGACTACTTTGCTTTGATATTGCAGGACCAATGCTAATGCTGGTTGGCTAAATGCTATAAGAGTAAAACACAAAAATGTAATCGTAGCTTTCATAATGATTGCAATCCTTAATAGGAATAAAGCAGAAATAGTTTAGGCTTTTTCTGCTTTATTCATCCCACAAAGTATTACAATTTTGCATTAAATGCGCAGTTAAACACGTTCAAAAATCGTTGCAATACCTTGCCCCATACCAATACACATGGTCGCCAGACCAAACTGAGCATCACGCGCCTGCATCTGATGCAAAAGTGTTGTTGATATACGCGCACCTGAACAACCAAGTGGGTGACCAAGAGCAATAGCGCCACCATTTAAGTTGACTTTATCGTCCATCTGGTCAAGAACCTTTAGATCTTTTAACACAGGAATGGATTGTGCCGCAAACGCTTCATTGACTTCGATCAAATCCATGTCGGTAACAGTGAGTCCAGCGCGCTTAAACGCCTTCTTAGTGGCTGGTACTGGACCATACCCCATTATCGCCGGATCACAGCCTGCTACCGCCATGCTTCTCACTTTCGCAATCGGCGTAAGACCGAGCTCTTGAGCTTTAGCAGCAGACATCATCAACAATGCTGACGCGCCGTCGGATAAAGCCGAAGACGATCCGGCTGTAACCGTTCCACCTTTGGGCATAAAGACTGTTGGCAAGTTCGCCAAGCCTTCCATTGATGTTTCTGGGCGAATCACCTCATCTACTTCCACCAGCACTTTATTGCCTGCGCCATCATGTCCTTCAATAGGAATAATTTCGTTTGTAAAACGTCCATTCAGTGTTGCCTCATAAGCCTTCTGGTGAGATCGAACGGCAAATTCATCTTGCGCTTCACGACTGATACCATGCATTTTACCTAACATCTCTGCAGTAACGCCCATCATCATAGAAGCTTTCGCCATGTGCTTGGACAACCCCGGATTAACATCTACCCCATGCATCATAGGCACATGCCCCATGTGCTCTACACCACCGACGACAAAAATATCCCCTTGCCCTGTCATGATCGCTTGAGAGGCTGTATGAATGGCAGACATCGAAGAACCACATAAACGGTTTACAGTTTGCGCTGCGGTCGTCACTGGCATACCGGCTAATAGCGCCACAGCACGCGCCATATTGAAACCTTGTTCAAGCGTTTGATTAACGCAACCCCAAATTAAGTCCTCAATCTCTACAGGATTTACCGCAGAGTTACGCGCTAATAAGGCTTTTACCAACTCAGCTGATAAGTTTTCTGAGCGAACATTACGGAACACACCGTTTTTGGACTTCCCCATCGGAGAGCGAACTGCGTCGACAATAACGACATCGTTTGGATTTAATTTCATGATTAAGCTCCTATCTTCCTATGGGTATTAGTACTGGTGGTAATGTTTTTGTTGAGCAGCCATATCACGCATCGTGGTGGTAGGCTCATACAATTTACCAAGGTGTTGGTACTGATCAGCCAACTCACAGAAAGCCGCTAGCCCCATTTCATCCATATAGTGCAGCGCACCGCCTAAATATGGAGGAAAACCAATCCCGTATACCAATCCCATGTCCGCCTCGGCGGCAGACGCAACGATGTTATCTTCTAGACAGCGCGCGGTTTCAATGCACAAAGGAATCATCATACGTGCAATGATATCGCTGCCTTCAAACGCCTTCGTTTCACCACTTAGATCTTGCAATATACTTTCGGCTTCAGCAGATTTAAGTTTTTTCGGTTTACCTTTACGGTCCTGTTCATATTGATAAAAACCACTACCCGATTTCTGACCAAAGCGGCCCAATGAGAAGAATCGATCAATCGCATTTTCACCGTCATGGCCCATACGCTCAGGGAAACCTTCTGCCATCACCTGATCTGCATGGTAAGCTGTATCAATACCTACCACATCCAGTAAGTACGCTGGCCCCATAGGCCAACCAAAGCGTTCCATCACTTTATCAACCGCTTGGTAATCTGCGCCATCTCGTAGCAAGGCCGAAAAGCCTGCAAAATATGGGAACAACACACGGTTTACTAAAAAGCCGGGACAGTCATTAACAACAATCGGGGTTTTGCCAAGCGCTTGAGCATAAGCAACGGTCTTGGCAATCGTGGCATCAGAGGTTTTTTCACCACGAATGACTTCGACTAGCGGCATGCGGTGCACAGGGTTAAAGAAATGCATACCACAGAAATTCTCTGGGCGTTTCAGAGCTTGTGCCAGTAAGTTGATGGAAATCGTTGAGGTGTTTGATGCTAAAATTGCATCGTCACGCAGATGAGACTCTGTTTCCGCCAATACAGATTGTTTGATTTTTGGATTTTCGACCACCGCTTCAACCACTAAGTCCACATTCTCGACTTCACCGTAAGTCAGCACTGGCGTAATTTTACCTAACCCCTGCATGGCCTTGTCTGTGGTTAACTTACCGCGTTCGACTTGCTTACCAAACAACTTACTCGCTTCATTCATACCCAGCTCAAGAGCATCTTGGCGAATGTCTTTCATCACAATTGGCGTACCTTTAGAGGCAGATTGATACGCTACGCCACCTCCCATGATACCGGCTCCGAGCACCGCCGCGTGCGTCACACGCTTGGTATTTTTTGTGTAAACAGATGCCACTTTTTTAACATGCTGATCATTTAAGAACAAACCCACCAAAGATCGCGCAACGGGTGACTTTGCCATTTTCACAAAGCCTTTGATTTCAGTGTCAACAGCTTTATCAATCGATTGAAAAATACCTTTTTCGACAGACTTAATCGCTTCCATCGGCGCTGGATAATGCTTTCCAGCTTTAGCTCTAACGACGGCACGTACGGTCTCAAAAATCATCATTTTTTCGATCGGCGAAAATTGCATAGGCTGTTGCAAAGCATTACGACGCGCTTGGTAATCTAATTTACCGTCTAGTATCTGCTGCATAAGATGCTCTGCGGATGCCACAACCTGATCTGCGGCGACAACGGCATCAACCGCTCCATCTTTCATCGCATCATCGCTGCGCTTCTGCTGACCGCCACAAATCCACTCACAGGCATTATCTACACCAATCAAGCGAGGCAAACGAACGGTTCCACCCCAACCAGGGTAAATACCCAACTGAGTTTCAGGCAAGCCGACTTTGGCTGAGTCTGCCATCACTCGGTAATCACACGCTAGGCAGAGTTCAAAGCCGCCCCCTAGTGCAAGCCCATTAATGGCCACAACTGATGGTATGGGTAAGTTTGAGAGCTTGGTGAAGATATCATGTGTTTGCTTGAGCTTTTGTGTCAGTTGCTCATCATCAAGCTGGAACCAGCCCATGAATTCGGTGATATCTGCCCCCACAACAAAGGCGTCTTTAGCGCTGCTAATGATTAAACCTCTTACAGTGCTGCCTTGCTCTAATTGAGTAACTACGTCTGCCAATTCTGCAAGCGCTTGAGCACCGAATTTATTGACAGAACTGTCTTTAAGATCCAACGTCAGGGTCGCAATCCCTGACTCGTTCGTTACCACTCGAAGCGTTTTTCCTTCGAACTTCATACTCGCCTCCACCTTTTATTTTTATGGCCTTAGAGCGCTTTTGCGCACTTGAGCGCAGTCTTAGCATTTCATTCATTAAGCTTAGAGAGATGGTATCTTTCCTCAATAACAAAAAAGACTCTGTTTAGTGACATTTTGTACCAAGATTTAAGCGGCTCAGGCTAAAATTGATACCTAATATTTTCCAGAACGTAGCACAAATAAAAACGCCCCAATCAATAAATATCAATTAGGGCGCAAATTTATGGCGGCGAAACCAGTAGGATGTTAAGAGCTTTTTCACTCAAAACTGTTATTTAACTATAGTTAAGTTTTGTAATTCAGCCAGTTTTTATCACTCTTTTTTTAAGAAGCGCTTAAACTGAACCTGCGCTTCGTCAGACAGTAAACGATCCTTAAAAATGCGCCCTTCGCGCATAAGTGCCATTTGGATGTCATCTATTGTACGGCACTTCAGTAAGTCTTTAGACAGCAGCACCGCTTCGGTTGGCAACTTGGTTAACCGATCAGCATAATTCATGGCTAGATTTAATGCTTCTTTGGGTTCACACAAGTGATTGACCATGCCCAGTTGATAAGCCATTTCTGCATTGATCGGTTCACCGAACATCAACATTTCAAATGCCCTCTGATGACCAACAATACGGGGTAATAAAAAGCTTGAAGCGGCTTCAGGCACTAAGCCCAGCTGAACAAACGGGAACACAAATTGGGCGTTTCGAGCAGCAAACACCATATCACAATGCAACATCATGGTGGCCCCTACACCAACAGCCCAACCTTCTACGCAACCAATCAGAGGTTTTTTGTAAGAGGTTAGAGTCTGTAAAAATGACATAATGGATGCCATTTTCTCTGGAACATGAGCGATTTCAACAAAATCATGAATGTCATTACCAGCAGAGAAATCCGGTCCTATACCGGTAATGATGGTCACTCTAATCGTGTCATCCAACTCCGTTCGATGAAGTGCATCACTTAAGGCTTGATACATATCGACAGTGATGGCGTTTTTCTTTTCAGGACGATTTAACGACAGGATTTGAATGCCATGCTCAACCTGCTCACTGATATAATCCGGCATTGCTATCTCCATCTGTTCTGATGCTGTCGAAAAACTTTATTGAAAAATACCGTTACTGGGCGATCGCACAACTAATTCGCTTCGGAGTCACGTAAGGCGCGGCGCAGAATTTTACCAACATTGGTTTTCGGTAACTCTTGACGCACTTCGTATTGTTTAGGCACTTTATAAGCGGCTAAGTTTTCTCTGCAGAAGCTGTGCATGGCATCATGATCTAATGTAGCACCATCTTTCAGCACTAGAAACGCTTTTACCCCTTCCCCCGTTTTTTCATCGTCAACACCAATCGCCGCAGCCTCTAAGACATCGGGATGCTGCGTGATCACATCTTCTACTTCTGTTGGATAAACGTTAAAGCCAGATACGATGATTAAGTCTTTGGCACGATCAACAATCGTCAAATAACCGTCCGATTGCTGTGTAGCCACATCCCCTGTGATCAAAAAACCATCTGCTGTCATCACATCTTGGGTCGCCTGTTCGCGCAACCAATAGCCCCGCATTACTTGTGGGCCTTTTACGCATAACATGCCCGCTTCACCAAGCTGAACTGTATTGCCATTATCGTCGACAATCTTAACTTCAGTACATTCAACGGCGAGGCCTATCGTACCGATCTGCTCTCGGCCAATAGGGTTAAATGCCACCACTGGCGATGTTTCCGTCAAGCCATAGCCTTCGGATACCGTACACCCCGTCACCTCTTTCCAGCGATCGGCCGCAGCATGAGTGAGGGGCATCCCACCAGAAGCCGTTAGCTTTAGCGCTGAAAAATCAACCTCTTTAAAGTCCTCCCGATTACATAACCCTGAGAATAAAGTGTTTAAACCAATAAAACCGGTAAAGCGCCAGTTCTTAAGCTCTTTCACAAACGCTGGTAAATCCCGCGGATTAGGAATCAAAATCGAATGGGCACCATATTCGACTAACGTCATGGCATGAATTAAGAATGCATAGATATGGTAAAGAGGGAGTGGCGCGATGAAGGTTTCTTGCCCCTCTTCAAGCAAATAATCCAATCTATTTTTCAGCTGGTGCATATTTGCAATCAGGTTTGCATGGGTCAACATAGCCCCTTTTGCGACCCCGGTTGTTCCACCAGTGTATTGCAAAACGGCGAGATCTGTTCGCTTCAAATCCGCGATTTCAGGATGATACTTTGCGCCTAACGCCAACGCATCATTCAGCGTTATTGCCTGAGGCATCGAGTAAGCGGGGACCATTTTTTTCAGGTACTTAACGACTGAATTGATCAGTAAGCGTTTAATAGGGCTGTGGAAGTCCGCGATTTCAGTCACAATAACGTGTTTAATCGCCGTCTTGGGTAAAACTTTCTCAACATTAGCAGCCATATTAGCGAACACAACAACGGCTTTTACACCCGCATCATTAAACTGATGCTCCAGCTCATGTGGGGTATACAGTGGGTTCGTATTCACAACGACTAAGCCTGCTTGCATAGCCCCAAAAACCACTACTGGGAATTGAATAACATTTGGTAGCTGTACAGCGATGCGATCCCCCGGCTTTAGATCGGTATGACGCTGTAAATAGGTCGTGAAGGCGTCTACTTTTTGTTTCAGCTCACCATAGTGAAGAGTTCGACCAACACTGGTAAAAGCAGGTAAATCTTTAAAGCGTTCACAAGCATCAGACAGCACATCAACGACCGAGTTAAACCCTTTTGGGTTTAACTGATCTGGAATATAGCTACCGGGCTCTTTATCTTGGGGTGTGTCTACATCGGTGTTCAGCATAAAGCGTCTCCGTTATTGTCGTTATATGGAGAAGTAAAATATATATACTTTGTGATGCTCATTACTGAGCAAAGTTCATTACGGCACAGGAAATATCTGAGTCAATTTTGTGGCAAGCATAATATCACCATCTGCCCTAATTTTGCCCTGCATAAATGCTTGCATGCCATCAAGCTCACCGGACATAACCTCTTCTAAAGTGTCGGTATCCATCGATAAGGTCACCGTCGCATCATCATGTTCACCCTGCTCATAAACTGCAGTGCCTTCATCAATGGTGACAAAGTACGGATCTGCATCGTCTAGTTCAAATTGAAATATAGCATTTAAGCCAGAGGCGGCGTCACTATCAAAGCGCGTTAACATGGTGTCAAAGATCTCTTTTGCATTACTCATAATTGTCTCCCTTATTTTTTGGTCGTTATTAACGTAAAAAGAACTGCTCTTCTTCCATTGCCATCAAGCTACTCGAACCTGCTAATACCATTTCCGCATGTGCCTTGGTGCGTGGCAGAATACGCTCAAAGTAGAAATTAGCCGTTTGTAGCTTGGCTTTGTAAAACGCTTCTTCATCTGTCCCTTGCGTAAGCTTATCTTGGGCCGTCTTCGCCATACGAGCCCAGAAATACGCTAACGTAACGTAACCTGAATACATACAATAATCGACTGACGCCGCACCAACCTCATCACGATTTTTCATCGCTTTCATGCCCACTTTCAGTGTTATCTCCCCCCACTCTTTATTCAAAGCCGCCAGAGGTTTTACTAAATGCTTGATGCCCTTATCACTGTCATTTGCTTTACAGAATTTATGAATGATTTTAGTAAACGCTTTAAGCGTATCGCCCTGAGTCATCAGAACTTTACGGCCGAGTAGATCCAGTGCTTGAATACCTGTTGTACCTTCATACAGCATGGCAATACGACAGTCTCGTACGTTTTGCTCCATGCCCCAGTCGGCAATATAGCCATGCCCACCAAATATTTGTAACCCGTGGTTGGCCGATTCAAAACCAGTTTCAGTAAGAAAGGCTTTGGCTATTGGCGTTAATAATGACAACTGCGTCTCGGCTTGATCTTTTTCTTCCTGAGACCCTGCCTTCACGGTATCGACCAACATTGAGCAGTAATGAATTAACGCACGACCGCCTTCAGAAAACGCCTTTTGTGTCAGTAGCATTCGACGAACATCGGGGTGAACAATGATTGGGTCAGCTGATTTTTCAGGCGCTTTAGGCCCTGTTAAGGAACGCATTTGCAAACGATCTTTAGCGTACGCTAAAGAGTTTTGGTAAGCCCATTCAGCATGCGCTAAGCCTTGTAATGCTGTTCCTAGGCGAGCTGTGTTCATAAAGGTAAACATGCAATTAAGACCTTTGTGAGGCGGGCCAATCAAGAAACCTTTAGCATCATCGAAATTCATTACACAGGTCGCATTGCCATGAATCCCCATTTTATGTTCGATGGAACCACAACTGACAGTATTACGCGTACCGATTTCACCTGCTTCAGTCACATTAAATTTTGGAACGATGAATAACGAAATACCTTTGGTGCCTACTGGAGCATCGGGTAAACGAGCCAATACAATATGAATAATATTACCTGCCATATCATGCTCACCAGCAGAGATGAAGATCTTCGTGCCAGACAGGTTGTAACTGCCATCGTCGTTTGGCGTTGCTTTGGTTTTAAGCATGCCCAAATCTGTACCACAATGCGGCTCGGTCAAACACATAGTGCCGGTCCACTCACCGGTAACCAGTTTCGTTAGGTAGGCTTGCTTTTGCTCTTCGGTACCATGCTGCTCAAGCGTGTTCATTGCGCCGTGACTTAACCCAGGATACATGCTCCATGCCCAGTTAGCCGTTGAGACAAACTCTGACACCATCATGCCCAACGACTCAGGCAATCCTTGACCGCCAACTTCAACATCATGAGAGAGTGATGGCCAGCCGCTTTCTACGTATTGCTGATACGCCTCTTTAAATCCATCTGGAGTGGTGACTTCGCCATTCTCAAATCGGCATCCTTGTTGATCACCAATTTGGTTCAGAGGGGCCAGCACACGCTCTGAGAACTTCGCCCCTTCTTCGATAATGGCATTGACCATATCAGGTGTTGCTTCCTCCGCACCCGCTAGCGCGGCGTAATGCTGATGAATCCCCAATACTTCGTCAGTGATAAATTTCAGATCACGCAATGGCGCTTTGTAGTCAGGCATGGTACTCACCTCAATATTATTTTTATAAAAAAGATTGTTTAACAACATGCCCTTAAGCGTTGTCGAAAAGCGTTCTTCTCTCAATAACATATCGAAGCAAGTTAAATAACAAAAACGCGCCAGTGACATTCTATGCCATGTCACGCGCCAGCAAGATGAAGCCTTAAAAACGTCTTAGAAGAGGATTTTATGAAGCGTATTTAAATGCTTTTCATAACCATCATCTATGGAAAAAATACATTCAAATCTTGAGGTTAGCACCTCATCGGTTGCTCTTCTCTGCATTTCTGTTTGGGTCATATTGATCTGTTCAAAGGTATCATCAACACGAATGATACCTTTGAAGCGCCAAAAGTCAGATGCTTCAGATAAATACGCCAAAAACTGTTCAAACCGCTCAGACGAGATAAACCAATTCGAATCTGCAACCCAACCAATACTGGCCATATCCAGATCTCGTTTTTGATAACACATTACTCCATCACTAGGTTCGCTAGTAACGGCATCGTGGTCGTGGTCGTGGTCGTGGTCGTGGTCGTGGTCGTGGTCGTGGTCGTGGTCGTGGTCGTGGTCGTTATGAATATGCTGCTGCGCCCTAACTATATCTAACCATGATTGATCAAAAAGGCCATTCTGACTCAACGCGACTACTGACTTAGCTGGTTCAAATTGTTTAGCAAACTGTAGAAAACGTAACTCATCATCGTCGTTGTACAAATCGGCTTTACTGCCAATGAGTATGTCAGCGTCATCAATCTGATCAAAAAAGGCAGGATGCCCCAAATAACGCGGATCAGACAAATTGCGCACATCCATTAAGCAAATCGTTCCACAAACCTCTAAAACACCACGATAATACTTGGCTGAGAGCTGCTCTACAATTTGATGTGGATGCCCAATACCAGTTGGCTCAATAATGATCCGATCAGGCTTAGTGGTTTTAATCAATTCATTTAAACCTACACTAAATGCGGCAGACGAAACACAGCACAAACATCCACCTGGGACTTGCTTGATGGCAATTTCATTAGATTTTAGCAAGTCACCGTCAATACCCACTTCGCCAAACTCATTCACTAAGACCGCCCAACTCTCGCCTTCAGGCACCGAACTTAGCAGCTGTTTTATCAGGGTCGTTTTTCCAGAACCTAAAAAACCTGTGATGACGTTTACTTTGATATTTTGGTACTGCACGATCGCTCTCATTTACGTTGCTACTAAACGCTAACTACCATTAATTTGTTATAATATAACAAATTATATTTTCTTGCTATCTACGAAAACCGCAGAGTTACCTTGCGCACATAAAAAATGCCACGCTAAGCGTGGCATTTTTTTACAGCTAGAGCGAAGCGTAAATTACGCTACGAACTCACCATGTGGGTCCATAACGAATTTCTTCGCAGCGCCGCCATCAAAGTCAGCGTAACCTTGAGGAGCTTGATCAAGAGAGATCATTTGTACGTTTACAGCGTCAGCAATCTTAACTTTATCGAAAAGAATCGCTTGCATTAGGGCACGGTGGTACTTCATTACTGGACACTGACCAGTGTGAAGAGAGTGAGACTTAGCCCAACCCAAACCGAAGCGCATGCTTAGTGCACCTACTTTCGCTTCTTCGTCTTCTGCACCTGGATCATCAGTCACGTAAAGACCTGGGATACCAATTTGGCCACCCGCACGAGTGATTGTCATTGCAGAGTTAAGTACTGTCGCTGGTGCTTCTTTACCAGCGTTACAGCCACAACCGTGTGCTTCAAAACCTACACAGTCAACAAATGCATCAACTTCACGCTCACCTAGAATGACTTCTAGTTTGTCTTCCATGTCGCCTTCTTCACGTAGGTCGATTGTTTCACAACCAAAGCTACGTGCTTGAGCTAGACGATCTTCGATCATATCACCAACGATGACACAAGCTGCACCTAGAAGCTGAGCAGAAACCGCTGCTGCTAGACCTACTGGGCCTGCACCTGCGATGTATACAGTAGAACCTGGGCCAACACCTGCTGTTACACAGCCGTGGAAACCAGTCGGGAAGATATCAGACAATAGTGTAAGGTCTTGGATCTTCTCTTTTGCTTGGTCAGCATCAGGGAATTTCAATAGGTTAAAGTCTGCGTAAGGAACCATTACGTAGTCAGACTGACCACCGACCCAGCCGCCCATATCTACGTAACCGTAAGCAGCACCCGCACGGTCGCCGTTTACATTAAGACAGATACCAGTCATGCCAGCTTTACAGTTACGGCAACGACCACAAGCGATGTTAAATGGTACAGATACGATGTCACCAACATTTAGGAATTCAACATCGCCACCTTTTTCAAGGACAATACCCGTGATTTCGTGGCCAAGAACCAAACCTTCTTGAGCAGTAGTACGACCACGAACCATGTGCTGGTCACTACCACAAATGTTAGTTGTAAGAACTTTCAGGATAACACCGTGGTTACATTTACGATCACCAAGCGCTAGCTCTGGGAAAGGGATAGACTCTACAGCGACTTTGCCTGGGCCTTTGTATACGACGCCACGGTTAGACGGTTGAGACATAAAGTACTCCTTAACTGAATGTGGTTATTATTCTATGAATTGCACCAGAGAAAGTAGCCCTATGACCGAAAAAACAGATGCCGAATACCGCCGTTAAGCTGCGCATTTACGACATCTGTATGTTTTTTGACCACTTTCATCCCGATAGACTAGCTAAAACTCTTACTGATCGCCACTAATTCGACTTCCCACAGCAGAGTTTTGCCCACGGTACTTAGCATTATCACGTTTATTGTATGGACGATCCGCAGGGCCAGACATGGTTTCAAAATTGATCGCACCAATGGTCATTCCAGGTCGCAACGCAATAGGTAATTTACCTCCATTGAGGAATTCTAGAACAATACCACCACTCCAACCCGGGTCAATCCGGTGCGCAGTGACATGAACCATTAGCCCTAATCGCGCCAAAGAAGAACGCCCATCTAACCAGCCTACTAAGTGATCAGGTAAAGTGACCGATTCCATTGTCACCCCCAACGCCAACTCACCAGGATGAATAAAGAAAGGTTTGTCTGCATCGACAATAATTTCTTCACTCATTACGGACTCGATAGCGGCATTTAAATCTGCTTTTGGGCCACTTAGATCTAAGAAAGGCGCAGGATGCCCTTGAAATACTCGAAATGAGTTCCCTAGGCGCAAATCACAAGAGACACCACTGATAACACTGTTATCAGGGCGGGGTTCAATGGAAATGACACCATCGTCTAGTGCTTGGATAATGTCACGATCACACAATCGCATGGTTTACCTCAATCATCACTCATGCCGATTGTCGGCATTGAGAACTGTTCAGAACGGGCCGCAAGAGTAGCACCAACCTTGCGCGCAATCGACTGATAAATCATCGCAGTATCAGAATCAGGCTCACTCAACACTGTAGGCTTACCGGCATCAGCCAGCTTGCGAATCGACAAGCTTAACGGCAATTTACCCAGTTCTTCTACGCCGTATTCCGCGGCCAATGCCTTACCACCTTCTTCACCGAAAATTGCTTCTGCATGGCCACAGTTTGAACAAATATGTGTCGACATATTTTCAACAACACCCAGAACAGGAATATTCACCTTGTTAAACATCTCGATACCACGACGAGCATCCAGCAACGCAATATCCTGCGGCGTCGTTACCACAACTGAGCCTGCAACAGGCACTTTTTGTGACAACGTTAGCTGAATATCACCTGTACCCGGCGGCATGTCCACAAACAAGTAGTCCAAATCGTCCCAGTGCGTTTGCGTTAGAATTTGCATTAACGCACCAGTAGCCATAGGGCCACGCCACGCCATGGGGGTTTCGCTGGTCGTAAGAAACGCCATCGACATGACTTGAAGACCATGCGCCATAGGCGGCACAAAGAATTTTTCATCACGCACACCTGGACGAGTATCACCCGCAAAGCCTAACAACAGACCTTGACTAGGGCCGTAAATGTCCGCATCTAAAATTCCGACTTTTGCGCCTTCACGGGCCATCGCTAGTGCAAGGTTCACCGTGGTCGTTGATTTACCAACGCCCCCTTTTCCTGAAGCGACGGCAATAATGTTCTTAACGCCGTTCATGCTCGCAGCAGCGCCTTGCGTAGACGCAGCTTTTACATCTTGCTGAAGCACCAAGGTAACACTTTGCCCCAACACTTCTTCAATACGCAGCTGCAGCGCATCACGTTCCGTTTGTGCATGGTAAGGTAACGTAGCAATAACTGCCAAACCGGATGCATTTTCTTCCACTTGCCAAACATCGCCGTAAGGCTTGTTCGTGTTAAGGTCGACTAACGCTGACAGTTGCGCTAACACCTGAGGTGATACAGACATGTTTTCTCCTAGGAATAGACTTTTAAGCGTCTACTTATTCATATGTTCTTTCGATGAAGCCGATTGTGGGGGCAAAATGCGGAAAAGCAAGCCTTAAGCTTGCACGTTAAGCACGTCCACTTATAATGTCGCGTTTATATTAATACAGACAATTCGCTCCGTTTAACTTTCAACGACACGGAGCGTCGTTTATTCGCTTACACTTTATTTCCAGCAGGCTTATTCATAATGGCTCAATCGCAACGAAAAATTCTAGTTACCAGTGCCCTTCCCTATGCCAACGGCTCTATTCACTTGGGTCATATGCTGGAACACATACAAACTGACATTTGGGTTCGCTTCCAAAAACTTCGCGGCAATCTATGTACAGCAGTCTGTGCCGACGATGCACATGGCACTGCGATTATGATCAAGGCCGATCAAAACGGCATTACGCCCGAAGAGTTGATTGAAGGTGTACGCCAAGAACATATGGCAGACTTCAAAGATTTCGGCATTGGCTATGACAATTATTACTCGACCCACTCTCCAGAAAACCGTGAGTTCTCTGAAGCCATCTATAAAGCATGTCGTGATAATGGCAAAATTTCTGTGCGCTCAATTACTCAAGCGTATGACCCTGAAAAAGAAATGTTCCTAGCGGATCGCTTTATTAAAGGCACCTGCCCTAAATGTAAGGCCGAAGACCAGTATGGCGATAACTGTGAAGTCTGCTCTGCAACGTACACGCCGATGGAAATGATCAACCCGCGTTCGGTTTACTCGGGTGCGACACCGGTTGAAAAAGAATCTGAGCACTATTTTTTCAAACTGCCTGAGTACCAAGCCTTCTTACAAAAGTGGACGCGTAGCGGCACACTCCAAGACCAAGTCGCGAACAAACTAGCTGAATGGCTGGATTCTGAGCTGCATGAATGGGACATTAGTCGTGACGCACCTTACTTTGGTTTTGAAATTCCTGATGCACCAGGTAAATACTTCTACGTATGGCTAGATGCGCCAATTGGTTACATGGCGAGCTTCAAAAATCTTTGTGATCGTACTGAAGGCTTAGAATTTGGCGACTACTGGAACAAAGATTCTGACGCTGAGCTTTATCACTTCATCGGCAAAGACATCATTAACTTCCATGCTTTGTTCTGGCCAGCGATGTTAGATTGCGCGGGTTACCGTACGCCAACCGCAGTCAATGCACATGGTTATGTCACCGTTGACGGTGAAAAAATGTCTAAGTCACGTGGCACATTTATCAAAGCACGTACTTACTTGAACCACTTAGATCCTCAATACCTACGCTATTATTTTGCTGCCAAACTAAACTCTCGTGTCGACGACATCGATCTTAGCCTTGGAGATTTCGTACAGCGTGTGAACTCTGATGTGGTTGGCAAAGTCGTAAACATTGCCAGCCGTACCGCCAGCTTTATTAACAAGAAATTTGATGGTCAATTGCAAGCAGCACCTGCGCAAGAAGCCATGATTCAAGAATTCATCGATGCGGGTGATCTGATCGCCGATCTTTACGAAACGCGTGAATACGGCAAGGCAATGCGTGAAATCATGCGTCTTGCAGACATAGCTAACACCTACATTGCTGATGAAGAGCCTTGGGTAAAAGCGAAAAGCGAAGACACTTTGCCTCAGGTTCAAGAGATCTGTACTGTGTCACTCAATCTATTCGCTATTTTAGCTACCTACCTGAAACCGGTTATGCCTGACATGGTGGCCGATGCCGAAGGTTTCTTAAACAAAGAACTGACATGGGACAACCGTGTCGAGCTTCTTTTCGGCAAGACTGTAAACAAATTCAAAGCCTTGATGCCGCGTATTGAAGCGGCACAAATTGATGCAATGATCGAAGAAGGCAAAGAAGAAGCGGCCAAAGAAACACCAGCCGCTGAATCTACGCCAGCTGAAGAGACTGAGCTGAGCAAAGAACCGATCGCGACAGAAATTACTTTCGATGATTTCGCTAAAGTAGACATGCGTATTGCGAAAATTGCCAAAGCCGAACACGTTGAGAAAGCCAACAAGCTTTTGAAATTGACATTAGACCTTGGCGGTGAAACGCGCACGGTATTCTCTGGCATTAAGTCCGCCTACAAACCAGAAGACCTAGAAGGCAAGCTAACGATCATGGTGGCTAACTTAGCGCCACGTAAAATGAAATTTGGTTTATCAGAAGGCATGGTTTTAGCGGCAGGACCTGGCGGCGAAGAGATCTATTTACTTGAACCGCATGATGGAGCTAAGCCCGGCCAACGCGTCATGTAAGCGGCTTGATCATTGAGCACTGATAACACCGTTCACTCCCCTGTGGGCGGTGTTATCACGTTAAGTGATTAGAAAATTTTATACTTGCTGCGTGCTATTCATATTCTAAAATAAACTAGATTAGGTGGCGCTTTAGTCTTGTTAGTTATAAGCAGCTTGGTATAGTTACGCTTAGCCGAACTTTTTTGGACGGCTGCTCTTTTTATCCATAAACACCCACTGTATTTATTGGACGCGAGATGACCGAATATCTCTTAATACTCGTCAGTACCATACTGGTAAACAACTTTGTATTAGTACAATTTCTTGGCCTCTGCCCTTTTATGGGCGTTTCTAGCAAGCTAGAAACCTCTATTGGCATGGCCATGGCGACAACGTTCGTGCTGACGCTATCGAGCTTATGTAGTTACCTTACGTTCGAATTTATTCTTGAGCCATTTGGGCTTGAGTATTTAAAAACAATTTCTTTCATTCTAGTAATCGCCGTTGTGGTGCAATTTACAGAAATGGTTGTACACAAAACCAGTCCGCTACTTTATCGCGTACTGGGTATTTTTCTGCCTTTGATTACGACCAACTGTGCTGTTTTAGGTGTCGCACTGCAAAATACCTCTAAACAGAATGGCTTTGTTGAATCAATCCTCTATGGTTTTGGTGCAGCGGTGGGGTTCTCATTTGTCTTGGTGCTGTTTTCTGCCATGCGTGAGCGTATTAACGTGGCTGATGTGCCCGTTGTCTTTAAAGGCTCTGCTATCGGTATGATTACCGCAGGCCTAATGGCATTGGCATTTATGGGCTTCACTGGTCTGGTACAAATCTAGGAGCCGCTTATGTTTACTGTATTACTCGCCGTCGGCATTCTAGTTGCACTTGCTCTCGTATTTGGTGCCATCCTTGGCTACGCTAACGTTCGCTTCCATGTGGAAGGGGACCCGATTGTTGACCAAATAGACGCCATTTTGCCACAAACACAGTGTGGCCAATGTGGTCATCCTGGTTGCCGCCCTTATGCGGAAGCCATTTCTAATGGCGAAGCCATCAACCGCTGCCCTCCGGGTGGCCAGACCACAGTTCAAGCATTAGCTGATTTGCTTGATGTGGAAGCAATACCGTTAGATGGCGGTGAAGCAGAAGAGCCTATTAAGAAAGTAGCTGTTATTCGTGAAGACGAATGTATTGGCTGCACCAAATGTATTCAGGCATGTCCTGTGGACGCTATTCTGGGTGCTGCAAAACAAATGCACACCGTTATTTCAGATGAATGTACGGGCTGTGATCTATGTGTCGAGCCTTGTCCTGTAGATTGTATTGATATGGTTGAAGTTGGCGTGACATCACGTACTTGGTCGTGGGAAAAACCACAAGGTGTGGGCATCGCGCCTGCACACATCATTGCCTCAGATCGTCAAACGGAGGTTACTAACTAATGGCTAAGCAGTCTAATCCTCCCGTATATGCATTTCATGGCGGCATTCATCCACCGGAAAATAAAGCGCAGTCACTGGCATTGCCGTTAGGCAAACCAAGCTTGCCAGGTGAGCTGGTTCTGCCTCTAGGGCAACACATTGGCCAAGCATCACGCCCATTAATCAATGTTGGTGATCGTGTTCAGAAAGGCCAAGCGATTGCCATTAATAATGGTTTCTTATCGAGCTTTCTGCACGCCCCTACTTCGGGTCAAGTCAGTGCAATTGAATCTCGCCCTGTCGCCCACCCATCTGGGCTAAGCGACATGTGTATCATTCTGACGCCAGACCAAGCGGATGAGTGGATTGAGCTGGAACCTCTAGAAAACTGGCGTGATATTAGCAAAACTGATGTACTGGCCTTTTTAGCTGAGAAAGGCATCATCGGCATGGGCGGTGCTGGCTTTCCAACCCAAGTTAAGCTGCAAGGTGCGCACAAGCACCCACTAACCCACTTCATTATTAACGCTGCTGAGTGTGAACCCTACATTACCGCGGACGACATGCTGATCCGTGAGAAGACACTTGAGCTGATACTTGGCATTGAGATTTTGCAACATTTGGTCGAAGCCAAGCATGTTGTTATCGGTATTGAGGACAATAAGCCAACGGCCATTGCTGCTTTAGAAAAGCTTTTAAAAGAGCGTCAAAGCTCTATTCAAGTCGCAATTGTACCGACCAAATACCCATCCGGTGGCGAAAAGCAATTGATCCAATTGCTGACTGAAAAAGAAGTACCGAGTGGACAATACCCTGCAGACATCGGCATTTTGTGTCAAAACGTTGGCACCTGTGTGGCCGTTTATGAAGCCATTAAACATGGTCGCCCTCTCATTTCTCGTTTCACAACGCTCACAGGCGATGCGCTTAAAGCACCGCAAAACGTAGAAGTCTTGCTTGGCACACCGATCAGCCATTTGCTTGACTATGCGGACTTACAAGATAAAAAACTCACTCGTCTTGTCATGGGGGGGCCGATGATGGGCTTTACTCTAGACAGCAGTGACGTTCCTGTTGTCAAAACCACCAACTGCGTTTTGGCGGCCACGAAAAAAGAGCTGCCTCAGCCAGCCCCTGAGCAAGCGTGTATCCGATGTGGCATGTGTGAACAAGCGTGTCCAGCTAGCCTGTTGCCACAACAGCTGCTGTGGTTTGCGAAAAGCCAAGAACATGAAAAAGCCGAACACTACAATCTATTCGACTGTATTGAGTGCGGAGCTTGTTCCTACGTCTGCCCTAGCAGCATTCCGTTGGTTCAGTACTACCGTCACAGCAAATCGGAAATCCGTGAAGCACGCGAAGCCGCTGTTAAGTCAGACATTGCGAAGCAACGCTTTGAGGCGCGTAAAGCGCGTCAAGAAGCCGAAGCCGCTGAAAAAGAAGCTAAGCGTTTAGCACGACAAAGCGCTTCTGCTAAACCTGCCGCCAAAAAACCTGCTAAGCCAGCGCCAGAAGCACCAACGCCTGCAGCACCTGCGGTAGATGAAGCAGCTAAAAAAGCTAAAATAGATTTAGCCATTACCAAAGCGAAACTTAAAAAATTAGAAAAGGCATTACTTGAAGCACAAGAAAAAGAACACACGGAAGAAATCAGTGCACTGCAAACTCAAGTAGACGAAACCAAAAAAGACATCAGTGAACTGGAAACAAAAGTTGCCAGTACTCCTGTTGCACCGACTAAAAAAGCCACGGCTCCAGCTATGAGCGATGAGGCTAAAAAAGCCAAAGTCGATGTTGCTCTCGCCAGCACTAAATTGAAAAAGGCAGAGAAACAGCTTGCAGAAGATCCAGATAACACCGAACTTAAAGCCAAAGTTTCAGGCTTTTCAGCAGATCTTAAAACTGCCCAAGAAGCCTTTGAAAAACTAGGCGGTAACAACACAAAACCTGCAACAGGGTCGAAACCTGTGCTTAGCGATGAGGCAAAGAAAGCCAAAGTCGATGTCGCGCTTGCCAGTACGAAATTAAAAAAGGCTCAGAAGCAATTAGTTGAAGCCCCTGACAATGCAGAAATAAAAGCCAAAGTTGCTGGGTTTGAAAAAGATCTCAAAGAGGCTGAATCTCGTTTTGCACAGCACAATACTGCACTCGCAGATAATGCTACGCCAGCTGTAAAACCGGCTATGTCAGACGACTACAAGAAAGCCAAAGTCGATGTTGCGCTTGCGAGCACCAAACTAAAAAAAATCCAAAAGCAGCTTGCAGATGATGCCGATAACGAAGTGCTAAAAACCAAAGCGGCCGATTTCGAAAAAGCTTTAAAAGAAGCTGAAGCTCGCTTGTCATCCCTCGATAACAATCCGGCACCCGACACACCACCGGCTAAAAAGCCAACCATGTCCGATGACTACAAAAAAGCCAAAGTGGATGTTGCGTTGGCCAGCACCAAACTTAAAAAGATTCAAAAACAATTAGCAGAAGACCCGCAAAACAGTGAGCTTCAAGGTAAAGCGGTTGAATTTGAAAAAACACTCAAAGACGCCGAGGCGCAACTTGCAGCATTAGATGTGCCTGTGACACCCGAACCTGCCAAAAGCAAAGCTCAGGCCACAGACGAAGATGCAACTCGTAAGCTTAAAATTGACGCAGCGATTGCCAAAGCGTCACTCAAAAAAGCGGAAAAAGCGCTCTCAAAAGCCAAAGAGCTGAACTCTGAAGACACCTCTAGTCTTGAGCAACAAGTTGAAAAAGCCAAAGCTCATGCTGATGAGCTAGAGCATGCCCTTCAGAATGGCACTGCGAGCGCAGAGCCCGTAGCCCAAGCAAACGAGCAAAGCGCTGAGTTCAAAGAGCGCCTGAAGAAACAAAAAGTGGCCGCGGCACTCGCCAAAGCACAAGTTAATAAACTAAAGCGGCTGCTGGCAGCAGACCCTGAGGTTGAATCATTGCAACAGGAGTTAGCGGCTGCTGAAAAAACACAGCAAGACGAAGAAGCTAAACTCGAACAATTAACTAACACGCAAGAGAATCGTTAAATGTCATTATTGCGTATTACATCGCCCCATACTCACCGAGCAGGCCGCCGTACATCTTGGGTCATGCAAATGGTGATGTTGGCTACTGTACCGGGCTTAATCACACAGACGTATCTATTTGGCTACGGCACCTTGATTAACCTTGTTATTGCCTGTTTAACGGCATTAGCCAGCGAAGCCTTGATTTTAAAATTACGCAACCGCCCAATCGGTTTTTCTCTAAGTGATTGCAGTGCGTTATTGACGGCCGTCCTCTTGGCTCTGGCACTTCCGCCTACTGTACCTTGGTGGTTAACCGTGACCGCGGTGTCATTCTCGGTGATTTTCGCGAAACAAGTTTATGGCGGCTTGGGCAATAACCCATTCAACCCAGCCATGGTCGGCTACGCGATTTGTCTGGTCTCTTTCCCTGTTCCAATGACACAGTGGATTGGCGCTTCTGAGATTATTCAAGCAGGCGCCGTACCAAGCTTTAGCGATAGCTTAGCGGCTATTTTCGGTAGCTTACCAGCCATTGATTCGTACACGATGGCAACGCCTCTTGATGCTTTTAAGCATAAAGATGGCATGATGAGCTCCGAGGCCTACGCCTCTATTGCTGGCTTGCAATCAGCAAATCTAGTGAGCTGGATGTACGTTAACTTAGCCTACTTAGCCGGCGGCTTGCTACTGATCTGGCTGCGTATTATTACATGGCACACGCCGGTTGCGATGATCGCTGGACTAGGTTTAATGGCCAATGTTTTCTATGGACTCGACCCCGACAATGCGGCCTCGACGATTTTCCACCTAACATCAGGTGCCGTGATGCTTGGCGCGTTCTTTATCGCCACAGACCCTGTTAGCTCTTGCACCAGTAACCGCGGTAAATTGGTATACGGCTTAGGCATTGGTATCTTAATTTATGTGATTCGCACGTGGGGCGGCTACCCGGACGGCGTTGCGTTTGCAGTATTGTTGATGAACTTTGCAGCACCACTGATCGATTACTTTACTCAGCCACGTGCTTACGGTCATAAGAAAGCCAAAAAAGGCTTAACGATTGGAGGTGAAAAATAATGAACATCTTTACCTCTATTCGCCAAAACAGTGTTGGCTTAGGACTTTTTGCGGTACTAACAGCAGGCCTAATTGCATTAACACACCAGCTAACCGAACACACGATTGAAGATAATATCGTTCAAGCACAACTGTCTGCGTTCAATGAAATTTTGCCTGCAGATCGTTACAACAATAACCTTGCCGAAGCGAAAGTATTGTTACCTGCTGATCCGTTATTAGGTTCATCTGAACCCGTGCCTGCCTTTTTTGCTCGTGAAGACGGGCAAGTGACCGCCATTATTTTTGAAACGATCGCGCCTGGTGGTTACAACGGAAACTTGGATCTCTTGGTGGCGATCGACCGAAATGGCGTCGTTACCGGATCACGTGTAATCAGCCATAAGGAAACACCCGGGCTGGGTGACAAAGTGGATTTACAGAAGTCTCAATGGATCTTATCCTTTGCTGGAAAATCTCTTGATAATACCTCTTTGAAACAGTGGAATGTCAAAAAGGACGGAGGCTCATTCGACCAGTTTACCGGTGCAACGATTACACCTCGTGCAGTCGTTCGCGCAGTCAAAAACACGCTACTTTACTTTAATGAGAACAAAGACGCGCTGTTGTCGCGTTAGGATTTGCTATGAGCGCTCAAGACACACTTGCACCCGATACACCTGCGGAAAACCCCGCACCAGCGGGGCCAGATTACCAAGAAATTTTGTACAACGGCCTCTGGAAAAACAACCCAGCCCTAGTCCAATTACTGGGTTTATGTCCGCTTTTGGCCGTGACCAGTACGGTTGTTAACGCCATCGGTCTTGGCTTAGCGACTATTGTGGTGTTACTGGGTTCCAACATTGCCGTTTCATTGATCCGTAACTATGTTTCTGAAGCTGTTCGTTTACCTGCCTTCGTGATGATCATTGCCTCGTTTACCACGTGTATTGAGCTAATCATGCAGGCTTATACTTACGAGCTGTACCAAATTCTTGGTATCTTTATTCCTTTGATCGTGACTAACTGTGCCATCCTTGGTCGTGCCGATGCATTTGCGAGCCGTAACCCAGTGTTACCTTCCGCGGTGGATGGCTTGATGATGGGGCTTGGCTTTATGTTTGTGTTGGTTGTCTTAGGCGGTATGCGTGAGCTAATCGGCCAAGCGACCTTATTTAGCGATATGCACTTACTGTTTGGTGACATGGCATTAGGTTGGAAGATTACGTTTTTCAGTGATTATCCAAATGTTCTATTCGCCATCTTGCCACCAGGTGCCTTTATCGGCCTAGGTCTTCTAATCGCCATAAAGAACTACTATGACGAGAAAGAAAAACAACGTGTTGCTAAAGCACAAGAAGGCCAAGAAAAAGTCTCTCGTCGCGTACGTGTTACCGATTAGTCAGGTCTAGGAGGGGATTGTGAACAAAGCCAAGCGACATGAGATTTTTACACGATTACGTGCCGAAAATCCCAATCCAGTGACTGAACTTGAATACAACTCCCCTTTTGAACTGTTAATAGCCGTTTTGTTGTCTGCTCAAGCGACGGATGTGAGTGTGAATAAAGCCACACGCAAACTTTTCCCTGTCGCGAATACGCCGGAAAGTATGTACGCACTGGGCGTTGATGGCCTTAAGCAATACATTAAAACCATTGGTTTGTTTAATGCCAAAGCTGAGAATGCAATCAAGACCTGTCATATGTTGATTGAGAAACATAACAGTGAGGTTCCGCAAACCCGTGCTGAGTTAGAAGCATTACCCGGCGTTGGCCGCAAAACGGCTAACGTCGTACTGAATACGGCCTTTCGCCAAGTCGCCATGGCTGTTGATACACATATTTTTCGTGTTTCAAATCGTACTAAAATTGCACCCGGTAAAAACGTATTAGAAGTGGAAGACAAACTGATTCGCTTTTTACCAAAAGAATTTCTACTCGATGCCCATCACTGGCTCATTTTACATGGGCGTTATATCTGCACCGCAAGAAAGCCAAAGTGTGATGCCTGCATCATTGAAGACCTCTGTGAATTTAAAGAGAAAACGTCTTCTTAGGCTCAAATCAAGTGGATCTAAATTTTCGCTGTGATACCCGCTAGAAACCACTATAATGTCGCGTGATGTAATTTCTGACTCTAACGGATAATGCTGTGACTAAACATACCTCGCCTTATGTTCGCTGCTTCTGGACAGGCACGCTTTACCTTACCAACGGTAAGAGCACTGCCATTCACTGTACGCACATCTCACATAACTTAGTGGAAGTTGAATCCCCTTTTGGCCTGATGGGCTCAAAAAAAGTAAAACTAGAGTTGAATGCAATACACGAAGGTAAGCAAGCAACCATCAAAGCGATTTGCATCCCCTCAGCAGATATTTTAAACGAGCACGATAAACACTATATCCAAATGCAGTTTCACTCCATTGCAGAGAAAGAGCGCGCCTTTATCGACACATTTGTAAAAGCACACAGCTAAAAAGGCGCCGAGGCGCCTTTTTAAGTTCGTATATCTTGTCTTAAACTGCGACCATCACGTCTTCAAACAACTTCAACATGCGCTCGCCATCCACTTCCATGCAGACTTGAGTCATTGGGACGCCATCCCAATGGGGTTCTGGGTACTCCATGCCTTGTGGTGCAAAGATCGTTTGCCCTAACGCAATGCCTTCACATGCTACACGAATAGCGCCCAACTCGATGCCAAAGATGCTTGGGTCTAATAGATAGGCAATGGTTGATGCATCATGGAAATAGCAGCCTTCCACACCAAAACGGTCACTGTAAAACTTAATATAAAACTGAGCGCAGTCGTAAAGGAAATTACCCTGCTCTGGATTCTTGGATTTGATGCGCTCTAGAATAGTATTGTCTAGCAACACTTGGTGAGTCACATCCAGCCCCACCATGGTCACTTGCCAAGGAGCCGTAAACACTTTATCTGCTGCATGAGGGTCGTTGATGATATTCGCTTCGGCTACGGGTGATACGTTGCCATACTCAACAGCCGTGCCGCCCATCAATACCACTTCGTCAACTAAGTTGGCAATCTCCGGGTCCAATTCTAGCGCTTTGGCAAGGTTACCTAATGGCGCTAAAGCAACAATTGTGACTTCGCCAGGGTACTTACGCACCTGCTCAACAATAAACTCGGCCGCCGTTTGATCCGATGCTGTTTTCGTCGACGCCGGGTAATCAATGTTACCAAAACCATCGGCACCATGAACAAAGTCAGGGAACGGACGCGGGGCGATTGCAGAAGGGACAGAGACACCTCCGGCTACCGGCGCATCCACACCAGCGATCTCGGTAAGTATCAGGGCATTTTTTGTCGCAATGTCGACAGGGACATTGCCATAAGTGGTTGTTAGGCCCAGCACATCAAGTTCTTTTGCTTGAAAAGCAAAAAATATGGCCATTGCATCATCAATGCCAGGATCCGTATCAATAATAATTTTACGTGTCATAGGTTCACTCTTATGTGTTCTGGTTCTAATTATGTTGAGCTAAAAAGTCGTTTACTTCATTCATCGTGGGAATGGAGGGTGCCGCTCCCATACGCGTCACACAAATGGCTGAGGCGGCACATGCTTTCGTCATCGCTTGTTGCATTGGTGTCCCCTGACTTAACTCCGCCAAGCAGAAGCCTATAAACGTATCTCCTGCCGCGGTAGTATCTTTTGCTGACACCACAAAAGCAGGTACGTGAATGTCTTCTTGCGCCGAGAAATAACGCACGCCCTCTTTGCCCAGCGTCATCATGACCGCGATATCAGGGTAATCCTTAGGCAGTTTCTCAGCAGCCGCTTCAATCGTATCCACTTGAGCTAAGTCCATGGCCTCAACTTCATTAACGATTAAAAGGTCAAGATAAGGCAATACCTTACGCGTCAATTCAACGTCCATCGGTGCAGGGTTAAACGCAACCTTAGCACCTGCTGCTTGAGCTGCTTGCAGCGCCTCCGCTACGAGATTGGTCTCATTTTGCAACAACACCCAGTCCCCTTGCTGAAGCTTGTCGAGCACGCTCTTAATCTGGCGACTTGTCAGTGTATGGTTGGCCCCCGCATGCAGGATAATAGCGTTCTCAGCTTCACCAGTAAGCTGAATGATCGCATGGCCTGTAGTTTCTTCTACCTTAGCGACCCATTCTGTATTAACACCATAGCTTTGCAGCTGCTCAATAATGTGAGTATCACTGTGGCAAATCGCTCCGACATGTTTAACCTTCGCGCCCGCTTTGGCGAGCGCAACCGATTGATTAGCACCCTTACCTCCCAGTAATTGCTGATAACTGGACGAGCCCATGGTTTCACCTGGACGAACAAAATGGTCAACCTGATAAAGATGGTCAACATTTATCGAGCCGACATTAAATACGGTCATACAACACCTACATGGATTTAATTTTTTAACCAAACGGTCAATCAAAACATTTTTTCACTGCAATTAAAATAGCTGACTTTATGGCATAAAAAAACGCCCATCTTTTACAAGGTGGGCGTTTTCATTATCTTATGACTAGCGCAGTGCTAATCACGCAATAGATTATTACTTACGGTCTAGGAATGTACGACCTTTTTGCGCTGCAATACGCATGCGCAAAGCATTTAGCTTGATAAAGCCCGCTGCATCTTTTTGATCGTAGGCACCCGCATCGTCTTCGAACGTTGCAATTGTGCTGTCGAATAGGCTGTATGGAGACTCACGACCTTCAACAATTACGTTACCTTTGTACAGTTTCAAACGCACTGTACCCGTTACGAATTCTTGAGAAGCATCGATCAACGCTTGCAGCATACGACGCTCTTCAGACCACCAGAAGCCGTTGTAAATCACTTTCGCGTATTTCGGCATGATTTCATCTTTCAAGTGAGCCGCTTCACGGTCCAGCGTGATAGATTCCATCGCACGGTGCGCTTTCAAAAGGATAGTACCACCTGGTGTTTCGTAACAACCACGTGATTTCATACCTACGAAACGGTTTTCAACTAGGTCGTCACGACCGATACCGTTCGCGCCACCAACCTTGTTTAGTGTTTCAAGGATCGTCGCTGGAGACATTGCTTCACCGTTGATAGAAACGGCATCACCTTTTTCAAAGCCAAGCTCGATGATCGTTGCTTCATCTGGTGCTTGCTCTGGCGATACAGACCAACGCCACATATCTTCTTCAGCACCTACCCATGGATCTTCTAGTAAATCACCTTCGTATGAGATGTGCAGAAGGTTAGCATCCATTGAGTAAGGTGATTTCTTCTTAGCATTAGAGAAATCTACTGGGATATCATGTTCTTTACAGTAAGCCATAAGCGTTTCACGAGACGTTAGGTCCCATTCACGCCATGGTGCAATCACTTGAACGCCTGGCTTAAGCGCGTAAGCACCTAGCTCGAAACGTACTTGATCGTTGCCTTTACCAGTTGCGCCATGAGAAATCGCATCCGCACCTGTTTCGTTAGCGATTTCAATTAAACGCTTAGCGATAAGTGGACGAGCGATAGATGTACCGAGCAGATACTCACCTTCGTATACTGTGTTCGCGCGGAACATTGGGAATACGAAATCACGTACGAATTCTTCGCGAAGGTCTTCGATGTAGATTTCTTTAACGCCCAACGCTTGAGCTTTCGCGCGAGCTGGCTCTACTTCTTCGCCCTGACCCAAGTCAGCGGTAAAAGTTACCACTTCACACTGATACTCTTCTTGAAGCCACTTCACGATTACTGAAGTGTCTAGGCCGCCAGAGTAGGCTAGCACTACCTTCTTCACGTCAGACATTATATTCCTTCTCCTTAACGAGACTCAGCGCAGCCTCTGAAACGGGCTGTGCGCAGTTAAAATAAAAATAGGCGGTAAGTGTAAAATTTCGCCCCCTGCATAGCAAGAGGCGTTCCCGAAAATAGAAAGGATTGTTGCGCTAAGCCCTAGTCTTTAAGGGCTTGGTTCTGATAGTGACTGCGCATTATTGCTTGAACGTTCTAAACGAATGGTTACACGACGGTTTCGCTCACGTCCATCGTTCTTACGATTATCCGCAGCGGGATAACGCTCGCCATGATAACGGGACACAATTTTTTCAGGTGCAATGCCTTTCTTGAGCAAATACTCCGTCACTCTTTCTGCACGCTCTTTAGACAATTCACGGTTATCACGGCGCGAACCAATAATATCGGTATGACCGTCTATGTAGATGTATTCTATAGTGGGATCTGCATCGACATACAACGCAACTAAATCCAAACGACGCTTAATTCGATCCGTCAACTCTACGCCGTTTGTGGGGAATAACGCGGCAGTTCGTGCAATCTGTTCAAAATTAACTGGCAATAAGCTGGCAGTACAGCGACGAAATTCATCGTAGGCAGGGTTAAAATTAATGTTACTTAATGCAACTTCGACGCTTTCACGACCATTCTCCCACGCTGAACCCGTAACAACAGGGTGGCGACCTCGATCAAGAGACGTCAGCATTTGCTCGGCGACTTTGCCACCCACTTCAACGGTCAAGCCATAGCCTGGATATGGCATGATCTCCAGCGTCTCTGGTGATATGCCCGGTATCCAGCTTGGCGCTTGAGAAATAATATACACTTGCCCTGGCCCAATCTTTTCATTATGCGGATGCAAAACAAATTTCATCGGTTCGCCAGCTTCTTTTATAAACTCACCAATGCCAAAGTGCGGAATAGGATGTGCCAAAGTACATTCAAAGATATCACCGGACAGGGACCACCTTGACTCGCCGATGTCAGATTCGTATCGAGTCAACGCATGACTGTTCATTGCGGCTAAAAGACTGGCCGATAAAAGCATGGTTTTGATTAAAGGTTTCACTATCACGGTTAAGAGTTCTCGTTCTAGACTTAGCATGTATGTTATCATCTTCCGCCAACTACTCATTAATTTTCTGAGCATACGGCAGAATTAAGGATTCTCTTTTGTCTAATCACGAAATCAAAGATCGATTCCGCGGCTTCCTACCTATTGTTATCGACGTCGAAACGGCTGGCTTTAATGCAAAAACAGATGCACTTCTAGAAATGGCTGCCAGCATCCTAAGAATGGATGAGAATGGCGAGCTTTATATCTACGAAACCATGTCATTTCACATTAAACCATTCGAAGGTGCGAACCTTGAAAAAGAAGCTTTAGAGTTTACTGGCATCGATCCATTTGCGCCTGATCGTGAGGATCTTCCTGAAAAAGAAGCACTAAGCCAAATGTTCTCTAACGTTCGTAAAGAGCTAAAATCCACAGGCTGTAAACGTGCGATTCTAGTGGGTCATAATTCTGCTTTTGACCAAGGATTCTTAAACGCTGCAATTGAACGTAACGAAGTTAAACGCAATCCATTCCATCCTTTCTCAAGCTTTGATACAGCGTCTCTTTCTGGTTTGGCTTTCGGGCAAACGGTTTTAGCGAAAGCATGCCAAGTAGCAGGCATTGATTTCAGTAACGCCGAAGCGCACTCTGCGGCCTATGACACAGAAAAAACAGCTGAGCTTTTTTGTGAAATCGTCAATCGCTGGAAACGTTTAGGCGGCTGGAGCCTGGTAGCCGATAATGAAGGTGATACGATGGAATCATTATTCGGTGCAGCTAACTAGTTACCCGACAGAATAGAGATAGCAAAAGAGTTAATGTTTTGGCCTACAAGCCTTTATTCAAACTCAGCCTTGATTATAAACGCTGTGCAGAGCAGTATTGTTTAAACCAGTTGGTGCAGAGCCATCTACATTAAGATAGAACCTTCGTATGACGGGTAAGCGAATTGCATTATTAACCTTTGGATGGGTCTCACTTGTTACGGGCATTATTGGAATTTTTTTACCCTTACTTCCGACAACACCTCTAGTGCTTCTTGCTGCATGGTGCTTTTCTAAGTCATCCGAGCGCTTCCACACATGGCTACTTAGTCATAAATACTTTGGTCCGATTGTATCCGATTGGCAATCAGACCAAGGCATTCCTAAAAAAGCTCGCAATCGCGCCCTCATTTTCATGTGGGCAGGCATGGCTTTATCGATGTTTATTGTATGGCGTTTCTGGGCTACCGTTGGTTTATGCATAATAGGTTTAGCTGTCAGTGTTCACCTGCTACGCATGCCATTACGCAAAGAAACGCCCCCGCAGTGACGCCAAACTGACTGTAAATGTTAGACTATCTAAATATTGTTCAAAAAATCACCATTACTTACTACATGTTTGGCTTACGATCGAATAGACAAGCCAGTAGAATCGTTTGAGTAGGTTCATCCTACACAAGTCAATCAGTAAGGAGTACGCATGACTAACTTGTTTATCTCGATGAAACCATGGCAGAAGAAGACCTTAATCATCTCAGCGTCTACTTTGGTTATCATGTGTACCATTTGGACTTTGATTCCATCGATCACTAAATGGGCTGCTAACAAATACCTATCCGAATATGAAGGCAAGTTAACTGCGACTGAAATCAATCCTGACCTTTTCCCTATTGGGCTGTCTCTTAAAGATGTTGCGATTACGGTAAAAGAGCAACAAACCTTATCTCTGAATGAGTTAAGCATTGGCTTAGATTTTTGGCCACTGTTTACTGGCGCTTTCGATGTAAACCATATAATCATTGATGGTTTTTCGATGGACGCAGACCAGAATGAAAGCGGCTGGGTTATAGCTGGCATTCCAATTGCTAAGAACGATAAAGATACACAAACAGAAGAACCAAAGAATAGCGAAGCCCCTCAAGATAATCCTATTGCACCTACATTTTTTATCCATAACGTATCCATCAATAACACCTCTGTTCGCCTAAATACTTTGGCAGGTGATGATCAACTTGCTATTACCAGCCTTAATATTAGTGAGGTGTCACACGATACGTTTAATTGGCGCGGTGTATTTGATTTAGAGGCAAAAATAAATGATGGTACAGCCAAAATTGAAGGCGACATTACGGCTAATAAAGAACAATTAAATGCCAGCATCGATATTGGTAACATTCAGTTATCCAGTTCCGATATCAATCACTTTTTACCACAAAATATTGGGTATTATTCCGTTTCTGAGGTCAGTTTAGAAGGTCAGACAACGGCTACTTATCATTTCAATAATTCACCAAAACTCTCATTCAGCTCCCCACTAATCACACTAGACTCTCAGGCATTTAGTTTTTCTGACCAAGATAAAAAGGCTGCATGGCAAACACTTGAAACAGAAATATCAGACGTATCAATTGATATGAACAGCGCCTCAGAGATCAACCTTAATGCAAATACTGGGTTGAAGTTTACGGGGTTAGAGCTTTCCTATGGTGACCAATCTTTGCAGGCAGATAATTTAGCCTTTTCAAACAATTTAGAGGCATCTAAAAAAGGCGACTCATTAGAAATCAAAAAAGGTGATTCAAAACTAACGCTTACAAAAGCTTCAGCAAAAAGTGGTGGCAATCAAATCAATCTGGCTGAAGCATCTGCCAGTATTTCAAGCTTACTTGCGAAACTGTCTGTACCTGAAGCAACAGGGGATATCTCTGGAACAATTGATATCAGTACAAACAACCTTTCTGGGCAATTATCAGACAACAGCGAAGCGGATTTAGAGGCATTTAAAATGTCAGCGCCTGTTAACGTCAATTTAACCAAAAGCAGCAAAACAGCTGTACTAAAAACTTTTGACCTGTCCTTAGATAACGCCTCATTCGAGAAAAATGACTTAAATGCTCAACTGGCATCTTTTGGTGCTCAATTGGCAAACATAGCTTTAAAGCAATCCGACAATGGCATTAGTGTAAACAGTAACCGCTCTGATCTTGCCTTTAAGCAGGCCAATTTAACAAGCAAGGACATCACTGGCTCGCTAGACTTACTCGCCATTAACTTGAGCAAAACCTCGGTTCAACAATCTGACGAAAGCTTAAAAGTAGTCAGTGACACTGCTGTCACTTCACAGTCACTAAACACAACGCTTCGCAACTTACCTAATACGCAACCTGAAACGACTCTTAAATACGACACCTTTGACTTTAAAAACCAAGTTTCTTGGCAGCAATCTAGCGATAAAAGTGCCCTAAATGCTAAACAGAACGCACTGAATATAGACAATGTTTCAGTGGACCAAAATGACACAATGACAAGCCTACTAGACACTATAAAAATTAAAAATGATGCCGTAACTGTGACGTTAAATCAGAACCAAATGACAGACCTAAAGGCCGACAATAGCGAAATCGCCTTAGGCAAGCTAAGCGCCAAGCTTCCTGACGGCGGCACTTTACTTAGCTGGAAAGACTTTCAAGTTAGCAGTTCTCAAGCAAGTTTTAACAAGAATGGAGCAGTTGCTTCGCTCGAGTCAATCAGCATCAAAAATCTCATTGCATCCGAGCCAAAGCTGGAGTCAGGCTTGCCCCCCCTTGGCAAGTTTGAAAAACTGCTTGTTAGCAATGTGGATTTACGAACGCAAGGCGTTCTGATCGACAGCGTAAAAATTGACAAACTCATTACTGGCATTGCTCTTACAGAGTCACGCAATGTAGCAAATTTGATACTACCAAACTCGGTGAAATCAGCCAAAGAGGACACTGAAAAGAACAACAACCCTGTTGAAGACAAAGCGACAAGTGGCCAAAAGAGCATTGAAAACAAGGAACCATTTTACGCAGTTATAAACACCGCTGAGGTATCAACTGACTCACAGTTTAGCTTTTCTGATCAAGGCATTACGCCAACGCTGAGCCGAGTTTTAGATATTGAGCAGCTAACCGTTACAAATTTCAATACTCGCTCGCAAGGTGAAAAAGCACATATTCTCCTGAAAGCTAAAAATGGCAACTATGCAACGATAGAAAGCGATATATCCATTGTGCCAACAGCTGACCGCCTCACAATGACGGCCAAAGCTAAAATACGAGAAGTTGAGCTCCCGCCTATCTCCCCTTATGTTTCAAACGCATTAGGCTATAGAATTAATTCAGGTCAATTAAATATGGACCTTGATTTAAAATCGACTGAAGGTGAGCTGGATGGCAATACGCACATTGTGCTTCGCCAATTCGACTTAGGCGGTGAAAAAAGCAGCAACACAGTACTAAAAGTAGGTGTCATTCCATTGAACCTAGCCGTCGATACCTTAAAGAATCGTGACGACAACATTATTTTAGACTTACCTATGAGTGGTGATATTGCTAATCCAACTTTCCAATGGCAAAACTTTTTCCTTTTGCCTATTCGCCAAGGGCTCTTTAAAGCATCTAGCTCCTATTTAATACAGACTTTCGTTCCTTATGCCAACGTCATTTCCTTTGTACAATTTGCTGGCGAGCAAGCTCTAAAACTGCGTGTTGAACCCTTAACATTTGACTATGGCAGCAGTGACATCAACTCGTCGCAAGAGTCATTTTTGGATCAACTCGTTAAATTAATGAAAGATCGAGATAATGCGGAGTTAAGAGCTTGTGGTTTTGGTGTACCAAAAGACTTAGACGAAGAAACACCGCCAAAGAATTTATCTGGCGATGATCAGCAGGCGCTGTTACAACTTGCGAACCAACGAGCAGAGAGTCTAAAAGCCTATTTAGTAGAAGCCGATATCAAGTCATCTCGAATTTTCCTTTGCTCGCCGAGCATTGATTCGAGCAGAAAAGAACAGCCTCGAGTTGAGCTCAATTTTTAGTGAACAATAAGCAAGCTCTGTACAAATTTGTACAGAGCACGATAATAACAAGCAACTATAAAAGAACTGATTAAAATCAATTTACCTTGTGGCCAAGAAGCGTAGTCTAAAGTCAAAGAGAACAAACAAGGAGACTTACAAATGCCAATTGAAAACCACAGCTTAGTAAATGAGTTACCAGAATTTAAGGAACAGATCCACGAGCTAAAAATGAATGATGCGCACTTTCGTCGTTTGTTTGAGGAATACCATTTCTTAACTCATGAGATCGAAAATATTGAAAAGGAAATTGTGCTAGCTAGCACATTGGAAGAAGAAGAGTTTAAGAAGCGTCGCCTTCTCCTGAAAGATACTTTAGCTGACATGCTGCGTAAGGCGAAAGCTGAGCAAAAAACTGAAGCCTAATACTCAATAGGTTTACATCGATTTAAAAGGCCTGTTATTAGCAGGCCTTCTTGTTGATTACAACGCAACAAGGGCTGAATGACGATCCAACGGTGAATCAATATGACTGACGTATATTAAAAACTGAGGTTTGTATAACGGTCTCTCTAACGCTTTACAGACTCGGTCAACACTATCACTGTCTAACCCATCAAAGGGTTCATCTAAAATTAGGGTGGGCGCCTTCCTAAGTAGAATTCTCGCTAAACATAAACGTCGTGCTTGCCCTCCTGAAATATCCCTTCCTTGTCCACCCAGTAATGTATCCAACCCACTAGGTAAAGCGTCTACCCACGTTTTCAAGCCTAACAGCTGTAGTACGTCGAACAATTCTGTCTCTGTCGCATCAGGCTTACCTAATAACAAATTAGAGCGTAGACTCTGCTGAAAAATAACAGACTGTTGGGATAGATAAGACACCTTTTCACGCCAACATGAGTTGTCGTATACCGAAACAGGCGCACTATTAAGCCTCACCTCACCGCGGTAACCTAAATCACCAGCCAAAGCCGCTAATGTCGTACTTTTACCAGCACCACTGGCGCCAACGATTTTAATCTGTTCATTGCTGCTTATCGTAAAATTCACGCTTGGCAAGGCTGAAGATACAACATCATTATGGCTACCTGCAAAGTTTCGAACATTCAATGACTTGATAGAAGGCAATGACTTAGACTTATCCGCTGTTTCCAATACACTGCGCTGTAATTGATTTAAGCGCTTCAGACCGACTTTAGATTGGCCTTGGGCAAGAAATGCACTGGCAATAGGTTGCATCAGCTCATTTACTCCCAATGTCGCCAATACTAAGGCAACCAACCAAGTCGCTGATATAGTCGGCTCAATAGCAAGACTTTCATTTTCAACGCTAAGGCATAGAGCAAACATAACGCCAACCAACAACAATGTCATCGTATGTCCAAGCAGCTTAACAAGGGAAGTTACACGTTGTAGCTGAGCTTGAAGCTTGCGCTGTTTTTCATCCAGTTGTGTTAATCGCTCACTGTAATGCTGCCAATGCCCACGTATAGTCAACGTAATCAACGCAGAAAACACTGACATAAAACGACTTCGACGGTGTACTGATAAAGCCTGCATGCTATAAACTGAGGACATGGCTAATTGCTTTGCAAGCCAAGGTAGGCAAAGCAATTGCATAATGCTGTAGGTGATTATCGGCCACACGAGGGAAGCCTCAACCCACACGCCTAAAGTCAGTAATGCAATGCAGCCCAATAACCCATAAACCCACGGCATGACCACAGCAAGTGGCCACTTTATAATCTGATCTAGGTCGCCAACTAAGCGCTGAAGCAAGTCTCCTTTAGTTTGGCGATGAACCTGATTAAGCGGTGTATTAACACGCTGATCCCAAATCCATAATCGCAAACTACGTAGTAAGCCTAATAAATGATCGTGAGAGAACACCTGCTCACCGTATCTTCCAGCAGTTCGCAGAATAGCCATCAGGCGCACTAAGGCACCAGGTGTGAAGTAATTAAACGTGAATGCGGTACCCATTGCACTGGCGAGCCCAGCCGCTGATAAGAACCAACCAGAAATACCTAACAATGCTACTGCAGCCAAACTGCCGACAATACCGATCAGCAATGCCACCAATAAACCAAAAGGATTATCCAGTAATAAAGACTTAAACGTAAGTGATTGGGGATTATGCTTCGACATACACTCCATCCTCCTTCATCAACCATTTTTGGTCTGCCCAAATAACAGGGTGTGTATCGTGACTAATAATCAAAACGGTTTTCCCTGAACTGACTTCGTCCAATGTATTAAGCACTTGCCCTGCAGTTTCTGAATCCAATCCAGAACATGGCTCATCGAGCAGCCACACATCGGCTTGACTAAGTAGAGCCCGTGCAATGGATAAGCGCTGCATTTGCCCACCAGAAAGTCCTGTGCCTGCTTCATTAATTGGCGTATCCCAACCAAAACGCAAACCATCGACAAAGTCCCAGCACTGTGCTTTGATTAGTGTATTACGCAGCTCAGCATCATCACACTTCCCTAAGCCTAGTTCTAGGTTCTGACGGATCGTACCTTGTATCCATTCAGGCGTTTGCGGCAACCACGCTAAGCGGCGTCGCCATTCATTAAGCATTGATGCGTTAAACGGCTGGCCTTGAATCAAAAGTTGCCCATTAAATTGTTGATCAAAACCTAACAGAATAGACATTAGACTGGATTTTCCTGCGCCCGACTCGCCCCTTAACCACACTCTTTCACCTTGCGCAATGGAAGCCGATAAATCAGTCAGTCGCATGCGCCCAGCGGTTGACCAACTGATGTCTTCAAATTGAATCAGCGGGCTATTTTCCTGCTTTAGAGGTGCGGTGGAAGAAAATGTAGTTTTAAGGTCAGATGGCTCAACAGCAAAGACTTGTTGCAGATTGGTCGCTGCGGCTTCTGCTTTTTGCTTAGCATGATAGTCACTGCCTAACTGACGTAGTGGTAAATAGAATTCTGGCGCAAGCAGCAACAGATAAAAGGCGGTAAATAAACTCACGGGCGCAATGCCAATTTGCCAAGGCAATTGCTCTAATAACCCTAAGCCTAAATACAGGGCTACCATGGCAATGGCCACTGACGAAAACAACTCCAGCGTCCCCGTTGAAAGGAAAGCTAAGCGCAAAACGCCCATGGTTGTTTTTTGGTACTCACTCGCGGTCAAAGACAAACGCTCACGAGCAAGATCGGTTTGACCTAAACGCTTAAGCTCAGCCATCCCTTGGTTTAAATCCATGAACTGATTCGACAATAGTGATAGTACTTTAAACTGCTTACGATTCGCGTTGGCGGCTTTATGTCCAACCAACACCATAAAAAAAACGACCAGCGGTGCGGTCAAAGCAAAAATGAAAAAGGCGATCAAAGAAACAGGAATGACAGCAATTAAAATCGTCAATGGTATAAAAAGCACCAGAAAAACTTGTGGTACATAACGACTGAAATAATCGTCAAGTGCATCAATCTGCTCATATACCCTAGTAGAAAGGCCTGCATCTTCATCAATCTGCAAACGATTTGGACCAAGATGCGTAAGATGTTCCACTACACGTTTTCGTAAGGAAAAACGAATGGTTCGGCTTGCGGTTGCACAAATTTGCTCGCGCACATACTGCATAACCGTTTTGAAAAGAAAGGCGGCGCCTGCTAGTAAAGCAGCATTGAGGGGAAAACTCCCCTCAAGCACCAGTTCAGCGAATACCTTTGCCAGTCCTAAGGCTTGTATAACAACGGAAAAAGCAATTAAGACACCCAACCATTTAACTATTTGAAAGCGCTTTCTTTGCTGCTGTTGCAGATCAAATAGAAATTGCTGCTCCGATGACTTAACGCGTTTTCGCATGTTGAAACCTTACTAAAAGGCAATGTACCCTTTTTCTTTAAAATTATTGTGAGTCTTCAGGAGACTCGCCATCGTAACCAGAAAATTCTAACCACACCGCATTAATGATGCCGAATGAACATGCTAATAGCACACCTAAAACCCATGCAAAATACCACATAATAACTCCTTCATAGTGGGGCAAGTTGCCCTACCCCACTTTAATCTTAGTAAAGTGAATGCGAGTTTTTAGCGATGTGCTCTTTAGTCAATCGACCAAACATCACAAAGTAACTCCAAACAGTGTAGGACAATACAATCGGTACAAAAATACACGCCACGACAAACATGATCATCAGTGTCGTTTCACTTGATGTCGCATCCCACATAGTCAAACTCATACTAGGGAACGTCGAAGACGGCATTAAGAACGGGAACATTGAACCACCCGCTGTCATAATAATGCCAGCGATACCCAGTGAAGACAGAAGGAAAGCTAAACCTCCACGTCCAACAGCACTCATTAAACCAGCTAAAAGCATCCCAACAATTCCCACAACTGGAGCGAGTATTAAGGCTGGAAATAGGCTGTAATTAGCAAGCCATGCACCAGCTTGTACTTCAGCTGTTTTCATTAAAGGCGTCATCACTGAGTTACCATCGAACTCACTGGTAATGACATAACCGTCAATGCCATATGCTAGCCAAACGCCAGCAAGTGCAAACAAAACAGCCGTTAACACACCAGAAATCATTGTTGCTTTACGCACCTTGGCAAATAAACTGCCGTCGGTCTTAAGAAGTAGCCAAGCACCACCTTGAGTCACTAGCATTAGTAAACTTACTAGGCCGCAAAGGATGGCAAATGGGTTAAGCAATGCAAAAAAAGACCCTGTGTAAGAGACACGTAGATATTCATCAAACTGAAATGGTACACCTTGCAGCAAGTTACCAAACGCCACGCCAAAGATGATCGGCGGCACAGCAGAACCAAAGCCAATTCCCCAGTCCCAATTTTGACGCCACTTAGTTCCTTCTAGCTTAGATCGGTAATCATACCCGATCGGACGAAAGAACAGCGCTGCCAGAGTCAAGATCATGGCCATGTAGAAACCTGAAAACGATGTGGCATAAACCACAGGCCAAGCTGCGAATAACGCACCACCCGCTGTGATAAACCACACTTGGTTACCATCCCAATGAGGCGCAATGGAGTTAATCATAATACGACGTTCAGAATCGTCTTTGGTAATGACATTCAACAAACTACCAACGCCCATGTCGAAACCATCAGTAATCGCAAAGCCTATTAGCAATACACCAACCAACACCCACCAGATGACTTTTAAAAATTCGTAATCCATCTTACACCTCCCGCGCTTTAAGCTGGTCTGTTTCTTTTTCTAGCGCATAACGGCCAGTATGTAGACTCGATGGACCCTGCTTCGCAAAACGAATCATTAGATACATCTCAGCGATCAAGAACACCGTATAAAGTGCTGTCATCAATCCCATTGAGAGCCATATTTGACCCGTTGTAAGGTCAGATACCGCCACATGAACAGGAAGAATTTCGCCAATCGCCCATGGCTGACGACCATACTCTGCAACAAACCAGCCTGTCTCCACGCCAATCCAAGGCAGTGGTAACGACAGCATAACCAGCTTTAAGAAGGTACGACTCTGACCGATGCGACGACGAGCATTTTGATAAAACGCTACCGCAAACACCAAAAGCATCAACACGCCCGATGCCACCATTAGTCGGAATGCGAAAAACAAAGGCGCCACTTTCGGGATGGAATAGTCAACCGCCATTTGCAGCTGCTCTTCGGTAACATTATTAATGTCGTCCGCAAAAGCGGTCACGAGCAACCCATAGCCAAGGTCATCTTTAACTTTATCAAAATTTTCTTTTACTAAAGGATCTTCGTTTCCTTGTCGCAATTGCGCCAATAATTGATTAGCGTATATACCATTGATGATACGCTGACGGTGATACTCTTTGAGCTCTTTTAGACCAATGACTTCTTCGTCTAAAGATCGCGTAGCAATCAAGCCCATGAGACCTGGAATCCGAAGTGCATATTCAGTGACTTCAAGTTCTTGGTTAGGAAAACCAATAACAGTGAATGGGGCTGGCGCTTCATGTGTTTCCCACTCTGCTTCAACCGCAGCCAGTTTCACACGTTGAACCTCACCCAACTCGTAACCTGATTCATCACCTAATAGAATAACGCTCAAGGTTGCAGCTAGGCCAAATGCCGATGCAATCGCAAAAGAACGACGAGCAAACGCTAGATCACGGTTTTTAAGTAGATAATAGCTAGATATAACCAACACGAAGATCGCACCGGTTACGTAGCCCGCAGAAACAGTGTGTACGAATTTTACTTGAGCGACGGGATTCATCAGTAACGCGCCAAAATCTACCAGCTCCATACGCATAGTCTGGTAATTGAACTCTGACCCGACTGGATTTTGCATCCAACCGTTGGCAATCAAAATCCACAGCGCAGATAAGTTTGAACCTAGGGCTACCAGCCAAGTCACCATCAAGTGCTTCACTTTGCTTAAGCGGTCCCAACCGAAGAAAAACAATCCAACTAAGGTAGATTCTAGGAAAAAGGCCATTAAACCTTCTATCGCTAATGGCGCACCAAAGATATCACCTACATAGTGCGAGAAATATGACCAGTTAGTCCCGAATTGAAACTCCATAGTCAAACCGGTCGTCACACCAAGAGCGAAGTTGATACCAAACAACTTTCCCCAAAAGCGCACCATATCTTTATAAATCTGTTTGCCAGTAATGACATAAACAGATTCCATAATAGCGAGTATGAAAGAAAGGCCGAGGGTCAGAGGTACAAACAAAAAGTGGTACATAGCCGTTAGCGCAAACTGTAATCGCGAGAGCTCTACAACTGCTTCATTAATCATGATCTTAACCCATGTCTAACGTAATAGAACGGCGGCTTTTTTCCTAGGCACTGTCCGTGCTCTTATTTGTTCGGTCGCCAACAAATGCCAATCATTCACAATATGTATGGTTGGCATACACGTGAATTATCGATTAGCGCTGCTTATGGGTCATTGCGATAGATCAATAAATGATACTAATAGCTTCACTCACATTAAACTTACACAATCCTTACTTTAATCAAAGATTGCTTATCGCCTTTCAACACAAAGCTGTATAACGCCCACAATGCATCGCACTTGCATATTAGATTATCTTTATACACTAGAGTCAATGCAAAAAGTAATAAGCTTATTCTATTTAGGAATTTAAGGCATTTTATATAACCTACGACAATTAATACGTTAATCCCACTTCTGCTGACGCTGGTTTTTGAGCTGTCCTCGCTGCTTTTTGCCATCAATGCGTTTGCGCTGTGAACTTCTAGTAGGCTTAGTTGGACGACGCACTTTAGCGGGCGTCTTAACTTGATTGATTAATTCTAATAAGCGTGCCAAAGCATCTTCACGGTTAGCTTCTTGTGTTCGAAATTGCTGAGCTTTAATCACTAGAACGCCATCTTTGGAAATCCGGCTGTCTTTCATTGCCAATAAGGGCTCTTTAATACGGTCGGGCAAAGATGAATTGACAATATCAAAGCGTAAATGAATAGCACTGGATACCTTATTAACGTTCTGGCCTCCTGCTCCTTGTGCTCGAATGGCGCTCATTTCTATTTCATGATCCGGAATTTCAATCGTATTGGATATTGTGATAGGCATACATAAACTCGTGCAGGTTATTCGTACGAATCAATTGTAACAGGACATCTCGATTGCATATTGCTACTTCGCATCTTTTGACAAGTTCGTTACAATCAGCCCCCTTTTGATTAAAACTGGAGTCATAAGTGACACTATTCCGTCCGTGTATCGACCTACACCAAGGCAAAGTGAAACAAATTGTAGGCGGTAGCTTGAATGATACTGGCGCTAAAGAGAACTTCATTAGCGAATACGATGCCGCGTATTACGCTAATCTTTATCGTGAACACCAAATTAAAGGTGGTCATGTGATTGCGCTGGGTAAAGACAAACTGAATAAGTTAGAAGCATTAAGCGCATTACGTGCCTACCCTAATGGCTTACAGTATGGCGGCGGTGTCACTGTACGAAACGCAGCAGAGTATCTTAAAGCAGGTGCATCTCATGTGATCGTGACATCTTACCTATTTGAAGATGGTGAGTTCTCATGGGATCGTTTAGATCAAGTCAAACGAGAAACAGGGACTGAACGCTTGGTTCTAGACTTAAGTTGTCGTCGTGTTGACAACAGCTGGTTTATCGCCACGGATCGCTGGCAGACCGTTACCTCAACTGAAGTGAACCTTGAAAATCTTGTTGAATTAGCCAATCACTGCGACGAATTCCTCATTCATGCAGCTGATGTTGAAGGGCTTCAAGCTGGTATTGACGAAGATCTCGTCACACTACTCGGTCAAGGATGCCCAATTGACGTCACCTACGCTGGTGGCGCACGCTCTCTTGAAGATCTCAAACGTGTGCATGAATTATCAAAGGGTGAAGTCGACCTCACGATTGGCAGTGCACTGGATATATTCGGCGGAAAAGGCATTACACTTAACGATTGTATTCAGTGGAATTCGCAACAATAAACCATCTCTAAAAAAGTCGAGGGATCTTTACGCATCCCTCGGCTCGTTAGGCGTCTCGTCACTCGACATCACTCCCCCATTGCCGCATACTTGCTAAGTATAACTATCCCCATTTCACCACTAGGAATCATTTCGACCATGAGGATCTTACGCACAGGTTTTGTTCTTCTTCCGATCTTATTGGCAGCATGTTCATTGCCAACAAAACCCACCTCCTCTGCCTCAGCTCCTAGCGAACCCGATACAATTAACAGTTCGCAAAATTCTAACGATGCAGAAGATGTAAACGAGCCGGTTGTTACCAAAAAGCTTGAAACACCCCAATTATCAAAAGAGGAATTGCTGGCAAAGTATAAGTCATTACAGACATTAGCCATGCAGAATATTCACGAGCTAGAAACGCGCATTGGCCGTCCATTGGATGAGACAAGCCTTTCTATTCCATCAACAGACGATATAGCCATGCTAAAAAGCAAAATTGCTGAGTTATCGTCTTACACAAACGACCTAACTAGCAAGATCATCGAACTTGATAAACGTGTTGAAAAGCGCCGTGAACTTCCAAACAAAGGCGATTTACTGCAAGTACAATTGTCTAATCTTGAAGTGACAGAATCCACATCATTCAGTGCCCAGCCTCTTGTTGGAAACTGGGTTCGCGGAGAATCACGAGTTGTTCGTTTGAAAGAAGATTTTCTAGTTGAAAACTCCATATCTGAACCTTTAAATTTAATCTTTACAGAAACCTACCAAATTATTATTAACAATAAATTGATCGGTACTTTTGGCCCAAATCGCAGTAAATATGAGCTAGAGTTCGATGCGCCAACTGTTGACGATAATGGTCAAATAATTGGCAGCCTTAAGATTCGCATTCCACAATAACAAAAGTAGAAGACCGTTATATTAAGCGGTCTTCTACTTTTTCCTAATGTTATTTAGCTTTATAGGAACCATCACAGACAATGATTTTGGAATCATTTCTATGCGAAGTTCATCTGCCTCTCTATTCTCACCGTCTAACACATATGAAATCGTTTCATCGGACGTTAGCAACACCCGACAAGCCGTATCATGATAAATACCTTCATAATCATGATCTTCCAGCCTATTAGTCAACCCATGTCCCACAAGCTCTATTAAGTTCAGTATCTGTGCTCTATCTGGCGATAGCCAAGTTAAATCCATGACACCATCCGTAGTATCAGGTGCCCCACGACCTTGTGCTAGTAAAGTTGTAACCGGTGCTGCATTGGCAATAGTTAAGCTTGGCGTATTTATGGTAATGACAGGATGATCATCCAACTGTAACTGATATTTTGTACTCTTATTGTCTCCGACGGCTTCAGACAAACCTTGCAAGTAGGCAAGCTGACCACTGGCATTCTTTTTCTCGCGATCCGCTTTTTCAATCATTTGTTGCTCGAAACCAACACCACAAAGCATGAGCATCACCTCATCGTTACAAAGAGCTGTATCGATTCGGCTTTCAACACCTTCAATTAGCGCCAAGCAAGCTGTGTTAATTGGGTTTAGTTTAACGCCAATGCCACATAGAGCATAGCTAAGCGCATTGGCTGTTCCTAGTGGAATGATCCCCAATTTAACATGAGTATTCACCAACTCTTGTGCGACTTCGGCAACAGTTCCATCACCACCACATGCGATCACAACATCGGAGTTATTCTGCAATGCTTTTCGGGCCCAATAACCACCGTTATGCTCTTTCGATGTGGTTCTGATTGTTAAATCATAATAGGGTGAGAGAAGCTCTAGAATTTGGGCTTTACTCTCCTTCCATTGACACGTACCAGCCACAGGATTGGCGATTAACCAAGCACTATTGCGAACCACAAGCTGCTTTTGATGGTGCATTTTAGTAATCACATGTAGCTGACGCTTATTCAAATGGGCACTTTGACGTTTGATTTTCACTAGCTTAATGATCGCAGCTGGAGTTTTATCAGGATGTTGACTTAATAAATAAGCCGCTAACATGAAAACTGAACGACCTCGACCTAATGCACAGTGCACAACCACACTTTTGCCATCTTTTCGATGAGTTTTGATCCAATTAAGCGCCCGCTTAACTTGAGTCTCAGTTGGCACCGAGTGATCCAGAATAGGCACATTTAGGTAATCAATGTCCTCCCCTAACAAAGTCCAATTTAATGAATTAAACTCCGCGGTCACATCAAGTACTGCACAAATGTCATTACTCTTTAAAAAATGGATATCGGAAGGAAACAAGCGACGGGCAAGAAAAAGACCAGGTTCAATTTCTTGAATAGCTGGCACTTTATCATGGCTTCGGGCAACCGCATTGTATATCTGAGTTGTCCATAAAAAAGGCCATAAGATCCAACGAACGGCTAACGGTATAGTACCATCAGCACGTTTGCGAAAAATAGTTGGCTTATTCAAAACATACGCTAAGCTAACGACAAAAAACGACAATGCAGCCCACACCCAGGCACTGCGAAAATACAAATCAGCTGTCGTAGCACTTAATACGACGAAAATGAGCGCTATTAACAAATAGAAATTGGTTTGTAACAACATACTTTTTCTCCCTACCCTCACTACGTGAAAGTTTGTTTATCGCGCTTCTTACGAGGTCCTTTTGATACATTAACGGTTAGACATTAATAGGTAAATCTATGCAGAAAATATGCCCACTTTTATCCTTGATATTGCACACTTAGAAAGCGTTAAAACACTAAAAATACATTTGTGCTGATCAAACACTGTGCTAATCTCGAGTTAATTGGCTGTCCATTATTGTATGACCTTTAATTATAGCCAATAGCTCATGGGAAAAGCGGCTTTATGCATCTAGTTGCTTTTCTTAATTTAGTTCGTTGGTGCTTGTGCGCCTGGAGTTATCTTAATGGATGCGTCGATCTCAATGTTTGATCTAGGATGGCAAACCTACTTCCAACAGCAATTGTCATTGGATGACCTTGAAACACACAACATTGCACGTGTTTGCCAAGCTGAACCTTCACAATATAAGTTACTGTCCGAACACGGACTGCTTACCTTGACAAAGCAGTCATACCAACCAGAAATGACCATTGGCGACTGGGTTGTTGTAAACAAGGAAAATGAATTTGTTCGCAAACTTGATCGCAGTGCTCTATTTAACCAAGGTGAACGTTTAATCGCTTCTAACGTAGACACCGTACTGATCGTCAGTGCGTTAGATGATACGTTTAATTTGGATTTAATTAAGCGCTATTACGACTTAGTTCATGATGCCGAAGCTGATGCCATTGTGGTACTTACCAAAGCTGATTTGTGTGACACTGTTGATGAAAAGCGCGACTTGGTTCAACGCTTGAACCCTTTGCTAATGATAGAAACTGTCAATACAAAGTCAGATGAGCCCTTAGAAGCACTGAAAGGCTTCTTTAAGCAAGGGAGAACGGTTGCGATTTTAGGTGCTCCTGGTGCCGGTAAATCACGTCTAGTGCGTAGCCTCATTGATGTCAATGATCCTCAGACTCAATTTTCAGAGCCTCAAGAGTCGCTTTTCAGACTGCCAAATGGTGCGGTTTTACTTGACTCCCCGGCACTTCGTGAACTGCAAGCAAATGAAGCCATGAGTGCAGAATCAGATTTTGAACTAGTAGCAAAGATCGCAGAAAAATGCCGCTTTAATGATTGCACTCATATGAATGAGCCAGGCTGTGCTGTACTGCAAGCAGTCGAACAAGGTAACTTAGAAGAGTTTCGTGTAAAGGCCTATAAGCGCGCTACGTTTTCATATACAGATGACGTAACGACTAAACAGAAAACTCAGCGTCACGCTCACTCTGATGCCCGAGCTAGGAAACATAGCTTAGCGGACTAAAATAAAACAAGGTATTCTTATCAAAAAAAACCGGCTTTTAACGAAGCCGGTTTTTTTTGATTCTGCGACATCACTACAAAAGATCTTTTGCGTCCATCATCTCAGTCCAAGCAGCGATCGCTTTATTGAATTCCGCTCGCTCATTTTTTGGAATGGCTTGCATCGTTGGAATTTTAGCCCGCATTGGATTAACTGGGCGCTTATTTACATGCAGTTCATAATGCAAGTGTGGTCCAGTAACTCGCCCTGTAGAACCTGATAAAGCGATAACCTGCCCGCGTTTAACGCGCTGTCCTTTACGCACTAAAATCTTACTCAAATGTAAAAAACGCGTGCTGTATTTTCCGATATTGTCTATATCGATATAGCGGCCCGCATAACGATGATTTGCTGTTCGAGTAACAATACCATCACCAGTCGCTAACACCTTAGTGCCACTTGGGGTGGCCAAGTCGGTTCCATTATGAGGCGATGCACGACCAGTTACTGGGTGCTTACGGTTTGGGTTGAAGCCAGAACTGATCCGATACTTCACCGACGTAGGCCAACGACGTAATGCTGACGTTAAACTGTTGCCATCTTCATCATAAAAACGTCCATCAGAGCTGTTTAAGAAGGCTTGATAATATTGACCACGCACTTTGATGCGAACGGCTTCAACCTGCTCACTACCAACTTCTTCTCCATCAACATCACCTTGTTTCAACACCACATCAAACGGATCACCTGCACGAATATCTCGACGAAAATCTAAGCGATTTTTGAGCAAATCACTGATTGTCATAATGTTGGCATCAGATAGACCTGCACGTTTAGCAGACACATAAAACGTGCCTTCAACATTGCCATGCTTAGTGAATTGACTCCAAGTAATAGGCTTACGCTCTTCCTTGTAAACAAAGCCACCATTTTCATGCTTTACATAAGCAATGGTTCGACTCGGGTCGATACGACGGGAGATTCGAACCAGCTCATCTTGATCATTGGTTTGAAAACGCAAGCGATCTCCCACTTGAAGAGGCTCTAACACCAAATATTCTTGGTCTGCTTCTAAAACATCGTACAATGTTCCAATGGGAAAACCATAGCGCTGGAAAATGCCTTCAAGCGTATCACCAGACTTGATTATATGTTCAACAAGGCGAGGCTTAGGAAGTGACTGAGTCACTTGATCTACAACGGACTGATCTTCATTCTGTCGCACACCGATAGACTCAGGCGGAGCCAAAGAATCCAAAGATGGCGGTGGAGGCGCATTAGGCGTTTGAGTTTTTATTGGCGCTAATGCAATCCGGCTATTAGGTAATGCATCATAATTTTCAGCACGCTGATCATCTTCAACTGCGGAGTCATAAATCATTAAGAATAATACAAAAACTGATACCAATATCAGCGCCCATAAACGAGGGCCACTTGGTAGCCAGCGGGGTTTCCTTTTCGGTTGAACCATAGAGAGTAAACTTCTTTCCGTGGCAGCTCTCTGCTGCCGTCTTAAGAGATATAACGCCTAATAATACAGGCACGATATCAGTAGTTGTTAAAGTGTTGTGACATCTTGCCTGAGTCTCAAAAAAAATGACAGCCTCAAATATCATACAATGTTACGAAAACCCTTCTATTACAGTATCTTGATATAAAGAAGTTTATTAAATGCCCAATACTCTTTTATTTCGATCTTCGCCTCAAATAGATAAAGCACAGCTAAAAAGCCACAATTCAAGCCTTTCATTTATGCTACAAAAGATATTTAACTGTCTGAAACAGACATGTCATAACCTGTCTATTTACGTTAAATTGAGCATAGGTTGTTTCCATCGGTTTAAGGCACTGAAGATAATATGAACAATAACGGTACACAGAAACTACATTACGCAAATGAATCAGGCCAACATCAAATAGATTTAGTTGAAGAAGTACCGATTGCCATCAGCGTCAATGACCTAAATTATGCCGTCATCTTAATAACGCCTGTCGACATTGAAGCCTTTGTCATTGGTTTTGCGCATTCAGAAGGTTTAATCGAACAGACCAGTGAAGTCTTAGACATCGACATCAAAACAGATAGCGGTGAACAGAAAGGTGTACCGACCCACATAACGGCCAATCTAAAACTGACAGGAAGAGCACAGCACCGCTCATCTAGCATTATGCGTCAACGCAAAGGCTCTAGCGGCTGTGGTTTGTGTGGAATAGAAGCCATTGAGCAAAGTTTTCCTTGCCTCATACCGCTTAGCTCTACACCAACTTTAACGGATGAACAGTGGAGCATTGCAAAGGAAGCGTTTTCTAATCATCAGCTTGTCGGTGGGATTTCAGGTGCCATACACGGAGCTATGCTCATGAACTCACAAGGCGAGTTTTTATGCTTTGCAGAAGATATTGGACGCCACAATGCATTAGATAAGCTCGTAGGCAAAGCTCTCACCGCGTCCATTAAGTTAGAAGGTTGTCACATCTTAATGAGTAGCCGCTGCAGCACTGAATTGATTCTAAAAGCAGTACGCGCACAAGTTGCCAGTCTCGGTCATCTTGCTTCACCCAGCACGCTTGCGGTTGCTCAAGCAAAACAATACGGCTTACATTTAGTACATATTCCTAGACGAGCAACCCCACGCCATTACAATTAAAAAACGCCTTTAGTATGAAAAATAGGACTGGTATGTTTCCAATCGATCAACTACGGAAGCCTTCAAATAAACCTAACACAATTACGCCCAGCATTTTTTGCATCGTACAACGCAGTATCCGCATGCTTGATCGCCATATCAATTTTGGTCGACTCAACATCGCCCTCTACGCAGCCAACACCAATCGAAACCGTAATATTTTTAACCTTTGGCATAACAGTACTGGCAACATGTTCACATAATGATTCAGCGACATTTAAAGCACGTTCAGCCTTTGTATTCGGTAAGAAAATCAGAAACTCTTCACCACCTACTCGACATGCTGTATCGCTGTCTTCAATGAAGTTCTGCATTGTCATAGCAAGCTCTTGGATAACCAAGTCACCTATATCGTGCCCATAACGATCGTTTACTAATTTAAAGTGATCAATATCCAAAGCTAAAACAGAAAATTGCTGATGCTTTGCTTCAAAATCATCTAATAAGCGCTGCATGCCTCGACGATTATAAAGCTGGGTGAGCGGATCGGTATGACTGTCAACATCAAGCTTATGGATTTTATCGTTCAATAAGCCAATAGCATTTAGAACAGCCATTTTCAGCTGTGATGCCTCAAAGTACCAAGACCGAATCGAAACGATCTGTCTTTGCATATCTGCATCATTAACATTTTCAGCACTGTGCGCCAGCTGACGAAGCGGTTTCGATATAAGATAAGCCAGCACCCAAATAACAATCAAAGTCAAAAAAGCAATCGGTAAACTTGCCCACAATACATTCAACATTTGATCATTAAGAGAATGCATGATTTTATCTTTAGGGCGTTGAACGACAATCGCCCAATTTGCCACCGGAACTGAAGCATAGCCAGCAACCATCTCAATTCCTAAAGAGTTTGTGGCTACTTGACTGCCTTCATCGTTCAAAATAGCTTGCTTCACAAGAGGCATTTGCGAAACATTTTCACCGACTCTGTTTGGATCAACATGAAAAAGTAATTCACCAAATTGATCCACTACATAAAGGTACGTTTGATCTGTAAAAAAATGGTCCCTCATTAGACGAGATAATGAGCCATTTTTATTTAGATAGATGGTGCCTGACAAGTAGCCTAAATAATTACCGTGCTCCCCCCATATAGGGTGAGAAATACTTATCAGGGTTTTCCCACTTACAGAATGGAAAGGATTTGTAATAAGTGGCTTTCGCTCATAATAAGACTGGCGTGTATTTTCAGGTAGAACATAACCTTTCTGAAGAATTCCATCAGGATAGCTTGCAACCACTTCCGCTTGATTATTTACGATAATCGCAGAGTTAAACACTTCAGATTGCTCAACAAGCCGATATACTTCCTCTTCAGGTTTACCTGCAAAATAAAAGTCGCCTGCAAGCAACGATGCACTAAAAGCAACCGAGTTCTGGGCAGATGTTAGCAGCATTTCTGCTGACTCTGCGACTTTCTCTGCGTAGCGCTGATTGGCATCTAATGTGCTATTAATCAAGAGGTCACGCTGAACATTGTAGATGGCTTGGAAGCTATTACCAGAAGTGACAATCACACACCCTATTGTCAGTACCAAAATAAGGTGTCGCAAGTCTGTGCGAAAGAAAAACCGAAAAACTTGCATCGAACATTTACCGTTTTTTTATAATGAGATTTTAGAGCAAAAATTAGTTTTGTGAATATAACGTGCTCAACATAGTTACGAGCAGAGCGTTTTCTAATTACGCCATTATAAGTTACAGCTCATCAGAAATTTTCTTATTATAAAATCGCTGAATTTCTAGATCGATAAATCCAAGTAGCCTTTAGTCTGCATCTCGGTCATTCGACTAAATGTACGCTGAAATTCAAATAATAAAACACCATTAGTATACAGTTTATCTAGCGTAACCTCGGCCTGAAAAACCATATTTATACGTTGATCATAACATTCATCAATTAAGCTAATAAAGCGTCTTACTGCATCATCGTTTAAACCATGAACAACCTCTCGATCTCCTGTATGGCCAGATCCCACAGCCCCGTCTTCAGTCCCTCTCGCCTTAATATGTTCATAAGGGCTACTACTAAGTTCGGGAATGCTAGATACATAGATACGTTCATACTGCTGGGCTAAAGTAATGTAGTCATGAGCTGAGCGCGGGCTTTCACATAAGCTATTAAAATCACACCATATAGCGTATGCATTTTTTGCCAGAACAGGAAACTTGCGATGATTAATGGTTACATCACTTTCTTGCCTTTCAGACACCGAGAAGACATCAGATATCAATAAATTAAAACTTTCTTTGTCAGTGAAATAGGTGGCCTGATCAATTGGGAGCCTAAACCTATGATCAACGCTTCCCGTTAAATGAAAACTATGTAAATGTTGATCAAGGGTTTCAATTGCGGGAAAAAATCGATCCTTTTGCAGTTGATTTTGAAACAAATCAATTACCGCAATATTAGACGTCGCCACAAGGCTGCAACCCTCTTTAAAAAGTGCTTGTACAAAGTTCCCCAGTAACATGGCATCAGCAATGTCTGAGACAAAGAACTCATCAAAGCAGATAACTTTAAATTCTTTTGCTACCCGAGCCGCAATCCTATCAAGCGGGTTAGAAACGCCAAAGGTCGTATTAAGCTCACGATGAAGGTCTGTCATAAAATGATGGAAGTGCTGACGCTTTGCCATTCCTTCAGGCAATGACTGAAAAAAAAGATCCATCAGCATTGTTTTACCACGACCGACATCCCCCCAGAGGTAAACACCTAAATGTCCATCCGAGATGCCATCTTTACTGATTAGCTGACACCATAGTGCATCAAGTGCATGTAAAGCATTCGCTTGGGCTGGATCATCTTCGATTTTGTCTTGCGCGAGGAGGTCGAGATACAGAGAGCTGGGGGAAGCAAAAGGTTGATCATTCATAAAGGAATACTTCAATGCTTAAACAGTAACGGTCACGCTGTTTATTTTTTTCTGTTGGAAGTGAGGCTTTCAATTAACGTTTCGCCAATCTTCTCAAGTGGTGCAACCGCATCCGCAGCGCCAAGCTCAATCGCAGCACGAGGCATACCAAACACAACACAGGTACTTTCATCTTGAGCCACTGTATAACCCCCTGCATCATGTATCTTTTTAAGGCCTTTAGCGCCATCTTTCCCCATTCCCGTCAATAACGTTGCCATGGCAAATTTTCCGATTTCAGAGGCAATGGAATCAAATAGAACATCAACAGAGGGTTTATGACCGCTTACTTTCTCTCCGTCGAATACCTCTGTATACAGTTCATTACCTTTGCGTTTCACGCGCATGTGATACCCACCTGGTGCTAAATAAGCGTAACCTGGGCGAACCAACTCTCCACCTTGAGCTTCGATCACAGTAAACTCAGTGCTGCGGGTTAAACGGTCAGCATAAGTGGTGGTAAACCCTGCTGGCATATGCTGAGTCATTACCACCGCAAAATGGCTCGCAGGTAATTGTTGGAGTACATGCGCAATAGCTTCTGTGCCACCTGTCGAGGCGCCAATTGCAATGACCCGATTGGAACGAGTAGCCAATTGAACAGGGGCCTTAGGTGGTTTAGCTGCATGACCAACATGACTCTTTGCAGCCATTTTCACTTTATTAATTACTGTACCTGAGTAACGCTGGAATACCGCAATATCATCCACAATAGGCTTGGCAATATAATCAACCGCGCCCAGCTCAAGCGCTTTCAACGTGATGTCAGCCTTTGAGCGCGTTAATGTTGATATCATAATGACTGGCGTTGGTTTAGCCTTCATTAATACTTCTAAAAAGCGAATACCATCCACATCAGGCATTTCCACATCAAGTGTAATCACGTCGGGCTGTAGCTTATTCACCAATGTCTTTGCTTCAAAAGCATCTGCTGCGGCCCCGACTACTACTATATCAGGATCAGAATTTAAAATTTCCTTTAACAGCCTTCGAATTATGTCCGAATCATCGACTACTAATACTCGAATCGGAAGGTTTTGCATGGATATCCCTTAATTAGAAAAGATCAATATCGCCAGAATCAACCTGACTTTCAACCACTGCTTTTTGATAGCGCTGCTCTTTATCGATCAGTTCATCGCTGTAATGGTTTTTAAGCTTCTTCATCATCGCCTTTCCGGTCACAGGGAAGAAGTTAACACGCCTCGGATAAATATCTAGAAGGTCTGATGCATCAATCGGAATGCCTTCATTATGCAAGTAGCCTTTAATAAACTCTGCATTATTCTGACCTACATTACTGTGAACCATGCCTTTAATGACAGCCCCTCCACCGAATATTTTGGCTCTAAATCGATCTCGGCGACCACCGATCTTAACTAAATGATTGATTAGCATTTCCATAGCATAGACACCATAGCGACCTGAAGCAGATAACAAATCGTTAGGGTCCCCTTCTGGTAACAAAAAATGGTTCATACCTCCCACCCGAGAGATAGGATCATATAAACACACAGCCACACACGAGCCCAATAAAGTCGTGATCATCATTTCGTTGTCGGTGGCGAAGTATTCGCCTGGCAGAACTTTCATTGCATCTATGTCAAACTGACGATCAAAGTAATGCTTGGTTGCCAAGTGCTCCTGCGCGGCATCTCTTAAAGCCATAAAGCCTCCTTTAAACCTTTCTATAAGCGGTTCGGCCAACAGGTGTCATCAAATGCCCCAAATGATTGAAGTTTTCTGAATGACCTGCAATATACAGCCCACCTGGACGAAGCTTCTCGAGTAATTTTTCGAGGATTTGTACTTGCGTCTCTTTATCAAAATAAATCATTACGTTTCTGCAGAAAATCACATCCATACCGGATTCGATCGGATAACTGCTGTCTAACAAGTTTACTTGCTTAAACTCGACTAAATTTCGTAGCTGAGGAACAACACGAGCCTTACCGGTATTTTGGCCTTTACCACGCAAGAAGAAATTTTTCTTATTGGCAATGGCTTCTACTTTATCCATGGGATAAATACCGTCACTGGCTTTATTCAAAACACTGCTGTCAATATCTGATGCCACAATCTTTATAGGTGTATCAAATTGACCTAACGACTTCACTACCGTCATAGCGATCGAGTAAGGCTCTTCGCCAGTACTCGAAGCAGCGCACCAAATATTCCTACACTGCTCACCTGACTGAATAAACTCACTTAGCAATTCAAAATGATGGGGCTCGCGAAAAAAAGATGTTAGGTTCGTCGTTAGAGCATTAATAAAGCTCTCTTGCTCTGCGGGATGGTTTTCTAAATAGCTTAAGTACTGCTTAACTGAATTTAAGCCTAACTTGCGAACTCTAGGCGCCAGCCGACTATAAACTAAAGAGACTTTACTCTCTGCTAGGTTAATACCAGCAAGTGCACGAAGCTCTGCTCGGACCTTCTTAAAGTCCGAGTCTGTATAAGAAAACTCACGATCCATAGCGAAGAACCTTTACTAGCAATAGGAAGTTAATGCTCTCAATGATTTGAGAGCATTAATGTTGAGTCAGAACGTCCTTTATCGATGTTGAATCGTTGGACATGCTGTTGCAAATTTGAGGCCTGAGAACGCATACTATCAGCAGAAGCAGAAGCCTCTTCAACAAGTGCCGCATTCTGCTGCGTCATTTCATCCATTCGAACAACCGCTTGGTTAATTTCGTCTAGACCTGTCGCTTGATCTGAAGAGGCAGAGGATACTTGAGACATCAATTGATTTACTTGGCTGATTGAGCTTTCAATCTGTTCCATAATTTGACCAGATTGATGAACCAACTTATTACCTTCCTCAACCTTTGATACAGAGTCAGAAATAAGTTCTTTGATATCTTTCGCTGCATTAGCAGAACGCTGCGCTAAGGTACGAACCTCCGATGCGACCACAGCAAAGCCTCGACCCTGCTCGCCTGCTCTTGCCGCTTCAACCGCGGCATTCAATGCTAAGATATTTGTTTGGAAAGCAATACCGTCGATAATACTGATGATGTCCGAGATTTCTTGAGACGCATCGTTAATCTTAGACATTGTCGCAACCACATCTTTAATCTGTAAACCACCCTGCACTGCAACGTTAGAAGCATCATTCGCAAGTGAACTCGCGCTGTGGACATTTTCTGATGTTTGACGAACATTACCTGTCATTACATCCATACTTGATGCTGTTTCTTCTAAGTTTGACGCTTGACTTTCTGTACGAGCTGACAAGTCTGCATTACCTTGGGCTATTTCAGATGCCGCATGATTTATAGTATCAGCGGCCTCTTGAATCTCACCTACCATGCTGGTTAGATTTTCGCAGGTTTCATTACAGTAACGTTTAAGATTATCAAACTGACCTTCATAGTCTTTAGTAATCCGTTGTGTTAGATCGCCTTCAGAAAGCGCCATCAACACTCGACCTACATCCGCAAGACCATGGTCTGCAGTCCCCATCAGTTCATTCAAAGATTTCGCCATAAATAACATGAAGTCTTGCTTGTCTTCTTCTTTCGCTCGAACAGTAAAGTTACCAGCTGTTGCCTGGCTAACAAGTTCACTAATTTCTCGCTGGGAAAGTACTTCATTTGTACGGTCTAACCACTCGACAACAGAACCTATACGACTACCGTCATCGGCAAAAATAGGGTTTGCAGTCAAACGAAAATGCAAACCAGCCACTTGGATCTCAGCTTGGTGGCGACTCTCCAGCATGCTTAGAAGGTCAGCTTGATGTTTAGGGTTTTTATGAAAGATATCCATTTTTGAGCCGACAATGGTATCTACTTTGAAATGTGGTAATACAACTTGCAGCTCTTGCTCTACACCTCGAAGCATTTTTTCAACTGAGCGGTTCATATACACAATCGTACGTTCAGCATCTGCAATCATCACATTCGTAGACGTTGCATTTAACGCCTGAAGAATACGAGTAGATTCAACTGCTCGCGCAAGACTGTCAGCTTCAGCTGTAGAGATATCGTCTTGTTTAATCTTTAACTCTCTAGCCACTTTCTGCAGAGGTTGCATCAAGCCTTCAAAAACACCATCACTTTTAAGCTTAGCCAAATCTGCATAACGCCCCGCTGAAATAGACGCCGCCGCTGTAGATACTTGACTTACAGCCGTCCTCAAGCTGCTCATGATCCAGAAAATCAATAGCAAAGCCAGCACACCCGCACCGATAGACAAAAGCACTGTAAGGCTATTATCTAACATCGTTGAAGATGAATTAGATGTAGCTAATTGCACTTCATTCAACAAGCTATTAACGATCATGCTTTGCTGCTCAAAAGCTTGCGAAGCTGAAATAGACCCTGTTTCCACGCTCGATTGCACAAGCTCATAAGTTAAAGCAAGTTCATCTACTCGAGACTGTCCACCTTGCATTAACGAATCTGAAGACATCGACTGATTGTCTAGTAACGTCCAAGTCGGTAAACCGACCGCAAACAACGTCACCACCAATAATAATATAAACTTCACGGATAGCTGAGAATTCACGGCTCGGTTCCTTAACTTTCAATTTTAGTGACTAATAGCTTTTAGCGACCTTAAACTAGGCTATTTATTAAAACTCCTCCCAACCATCTTCATCTTCTAAGCTTGGTTTAGGGATAGGCTTACTTTTTACAGGTGCTTTAACCGGAGGTGCTTTCTTAGGTAATGCAGGCGTTTTTCTTGGCGCAGGAATTTCAGCTCGCTTAGCAGGAATCGCTCTTCGCTGAGGCACTGATCCAGAATCATCGATGATGAATTGACTCATGTTTGTGGACAACTGATCCGCTTGATTCAGCAAGCTTTCAGATGCCGCAGCAGCTTCTTCTACTAAGGCTGCATTTTGCTGTGTCATTTCATCCATTTGAGAAACAGCTTTACCAATTTCATCAAGGCCAGAAGACTGCTCTACTGAAGCTGAAGAGATTTCAGACATAATACTGCTTACTTTCTTAATTGCTGCGACGATTTCTTTCATGGTATTGCCTGATTTATCAACCAGATCGTTACCCGTTGAAATTTTCGCCCCCGATTCAGAAATTAAACCTTTAATATCTTTTGCTGCATTCGCAGAACGCTGAGCCAATGTTCGAACTTCTGATGCAACGACAGCAAAACCTCTGCCTTGCTCACCCGCACGAGCCGCCTCAACGGCAGCATTCAGAGCCAAAATATTCGTTTGGAAAGCAATACCATCAATCATACCAATGATATCGGAAATTTTTTGCGATGACTCATTAATAGAAGCCATCGTCACAACAACCTCATCAATCAAATCTCCGCCTGCCATAGCGACTGTTTCAGCATTTTGCGCAAGTCCAGTTGCTTCTTTAGCATTATTCGAATTTTGACGAACTGTGCTGGTTATCTGCTCCATACTTGAAGCCGTTTCTTCAAGATTCGCCGCTTGCTGCTCAGTACGACGTGATAAGTCAGTATTGCCGTTCGAAATTTCTCTCGCACCGGTGTAAACCGCATCAGAAGCGTCTTTAATTTGAGCAATGATGTCAGTCATTGATAAAAGCAGGCCATTTACACCTTGGCATAATCCCAACAAAGAGCCTGTTTTACCATCAAGAGGTACACGCTTGGTAAGATCATTCGATACTGCTGCTTCAATGGCTTCGTTGACTTCTTCTACCGCAAGCTGCAATTGCTGCTCCGCTTCAACTTGAGCGGTAATGTCTGTGGCATACTTAACTACTTTATAGAGATTACCCAGTGCATCTCGAATAGGACTGTAGTTAGCTTGAATCCAAATAACTTTGCCGTCTTTACGAACTCGAGGAAAGCGCCCCACAAAATGTTCGCCACTCTTGAGCTTGCGCCAGAAATCTCGGTACTCTTCTGATTGACGATATACCTCGTCGACAAACATGCTGTGATGTTTACCGCGAACTTCTTCTAATGAATAGCCTAAGGCACTTAAAAAGTTGCTATTTGCAGTTTGAATATTACCGTCAAGATCAAATGAAATAACTGCCTGCGCATTCGATATAGCTTCAAGCTGGCTAATAAAATCAGCAGATTCGTTTTTCTTTTGAGTAATGTCAGACGCAAATTTAACAACCTTAAACGGCTTACCTTCCTCATCAAAAATAGGATTATAGCTTGCCTCAATCCAGATTCGCTTGTCTTGTTTTGTGATGCGACAAAACTCTCCCGATTGAAAATCACCACGAGCAAGTTTGGCCCAGAAATCACGATACTCAGTACTGTTGCGGTAAGCGTTATCCACGAAAAGGCTGTGATGTTTACCAACCACCTCATCAAGAGAATAACCAAGTGCATTTAAAAAGTTGTCATTCGCAAAAAGGATATTACCTTTTAAGTCAAATTCGATAACCGCTTGTGATTTTGACAGTGCATCAAGTTGACCTCGTAAATTAATCAACTCAGTTTGAGAGACAATAGTTTGCCCCTCTTCTAATGGTTTCGCAAATAAGCCTTTAAACATAATATTCAGCCTTCCTACCTAAATTTGTTGTCATTAAGGCACTTATACAGAACCTTGAATGATAAGCACCAAGTGGCAATACCGTTGCCTAACTAGGCAGTTTCAAAAATCCCTAACTCATCACTTGAAATAAGCGCTTCAATATCCACAATGATCACCATGTGATCTTCCAAAGCCGCTAAGCCATGTAGATACTGACTATCAAACGCCACACCAAATTCTGGCGCTGGTCTGATGTCATCCTCTTCTAAATTCATTACATCTGAGACACCGTCAACCACAATACCAACTATACGCTCGTGGATATTGAGCATAATGACGATCGTCCATTCGTTATAAGTCGCTTCACCAATACCAAATTTAATACGCAAATCAATAATTGGAACGATATCACCACGTAAATTAATTACGCCTTTAATAAAGTCCGGGGCATTTGCAATTTTAGTTGTTGCTTCATAACCGCGAATTTCTTTTACGGTCATAATATCCAAAGCATAGGTTTCATCACCTAGAACAAACGTTAAAAATTCGCGAGTTGGCATAGAAGAAACATTACCCTGCTGCTCTGACGGCATATGATGCGCCTCCTAAATCTGAACTAATAAATTGCGTCAATGAATCGACATCGAGAATAAGCGCGACGCCACCATCCCCCATGATGGTTGCACCTGCCACACCATCAACGCGGCGATAGTGACGTTCTAAACTTTTGATAACTACTTGCTGTTGGCCTTCAAGCGTATCGACGACTAACCCGAATCTGCTTTTAGCCGTTTCCACCAAAACGACGATGCTTTGAGTCAGATCTAGTGAATCGATGCTTTCTGCCCGCCCCCCGAGTCGTTTGCCAATATCAACCAAGGGCCAATATTCTTCACGAGCCCATAAAATTTTACTGCCTTTAATGACTCGTATTTGGTCGTTCATAGGTTGAATACTTTCAACTATGTTTACTAAAGGCACGACAAAGATTTGCTCTTCTGCTTGTACACACATGCCATCTAGGATCGCTAGCGTCAAAGGCAAACTGATAACAAATTCAGTTCCAATACCCTGAGAAGAGTTTATTTCAACACGACCGCCTAGAGACTCTATGTTTCTACGAACAACATCCATACCGACACCTCGACCAGAGACATCTGTGACCTCAGCCGCCGTAGAAAAGCCAGGTGCAAAAATAAGTTGCCAGACAGCTTCATCGGTTAAAGGATCTGGTAAATCAATCCCTTTTTCCTCTGCTTTGGCAACGATTCTTTCTCGATTCAAACCTGCCCCGTCATCCAAGATAGAAATAACAATTTCCCCACCTTTTTGAACGGCTGACAGTCTAACAGTGCCTTTTTCAGACTTCCCGCTAGCAGCACGAATCTCGGGGCTTTCGATACCATGGTCAACACTGTTGCGGATTAAATGCGTTAATGGATCGGAAATTTTTTCAACTAAATTTTTATCAATCTCTGTGCTCGCACCTTCGATTACAAGCTCTATTTGCTTCTCCATTTTGACCGACAAGTCACGAACTAAACGTGGGAACCGGTTAAATACAAAAGAGATCGGCAACATGCGCACAGACATAACGGCTTCTTGAATTTCTCGAGTATTGCGCTCAAGCTCCGCTAATGCGCCCAGCATTTTCTCAGCTATCTCTTCCTGAACATCTTTACCAATCAAGTTAAGCATAGACTGAGTAATTACAAGCTCACCAACTAAATTCACCAACTTATCAATTTTGACCGTTTCTACACGAATACTGGTGGCTTCGGTATTTTTAGCTTCGCTTGCACTTTTTGCAGGTGCTTTAGATTTTGTTGAGAGTTTTGAAGACTGTAGCTCATTTTTAGGTGTTTCTGCACTTCCTTCATTCTTGGGATAAAGCCCATAGCCATTCGCATTATCAACTTTGTCTTGTACTTGGCGTGCTTTCATCTTTTCATCAAAGAAGCCATAACCTTCTTCTTTTGATTGAGCACTTTTCGGCTCTGCTGAGCTATCGCCCTCAAGCTGATCAACAGTTTCTGAGGTCGTTTCAGGGTTAGGTTGATCATCCTGGTCAAAGAAGCCAAAACCTTCTATTTCTTCATCAGGCTGATTAGACTCAGGCTCGCTGTTTTCATCAAAAAAACCAAAACCTTGATCATCCTCTGTCTCAGACGCCTCTGCAGAAATATTCTCATCAAAGAATCCAAAGCCGTCACCATCATTTGAAGATGAGTCAACTTGAACAGGAGGTTCATCATCAAAAAAACCAAAGCCTTGATCTTCGTCTGAATCAGATGGTGCGTCCTCAAAGAACCCAAATCCATCTTCCTCATCCGGCTCAGAGGTAGAAGCCTCACTTGAATCAATATCGTTGGGACTTTCAACAGGCAAACCACTCGCAACAGCGGCCAACTCATTCTCTAAGCGCTGCTTACTAACTTCTACTGTATCCCAATCAATCTCTTCATCATTTCGGTACCTATTGAGAATATCTTTAAGTACATCTACCGTTTCGAGTAAGACCGTAATCAGTTCATTTGTTAATTCAAGCTCCTCATTTCGAGCCAAATCCAACATATTTTCCATGACATGAGTTAACCCAGTCATGGCAGTAAAGCCAAAAATTGCACTCCCCCCTTTTATGGAGTGGGCGGCCCGGAATACACTGTTAAGCTCCTCAATGTCTGGAGCATCAACGTTATAATCCAGTAACAATGTTTCCATTGTTTCTAAGTGCTCTTGAGCCTCTTCAAAAAAGGCATCATTAAACTGACTTAAGTTATCCATCTTACTCTCCGAGTAGACCGTTACCGGTTTATTTCGTTAGCGCAAAACCTTCGACACAACTTCTAGCAGTTTTTTAGGATCAAATGGCTTAACCATCCATCCCGTCGCACCAGCAGCTTTACCTTTTTGTTTCATCGCATCACTTGCCTCTGTTGTTAGTACAATCAGTGGCGTACGAGAATAAGCAGGTATTGCTCGTAATGACTTAATCAAAGTAACGCCATCCATATTCGGCATGTTTTGGTCTGTTAATACAAAATCGAATCGCTCAGCCTTGCAAAAGTTCAACGCCTCTTGGCCGTCCTTTGCTGCCTTGACCGAGTACCCAGCCCCTTTTAATGTCATTTCAACCATTTGACGAACTGATGGTGAATCATCAACGATAAGCAGCTTCTTGCTCATAAAGACCTCTAATATTCCAAAGTAACATGGGTAGTGTTTGTTTCTTGATCGTAGAAAAATGTTTCGCACATAGAGGTGATTAATTTGATTCCACGTCCATATGCTGCTGTATCATCAGCTTTTTCAATATTTTCTACTACGTAACCGGCGCCGCTATCGCTTAAGGTGATAGATAAAGTATGTTCCATATCATTCCACTTAACCTCTATCATCACTTTATCTAATGATGAAACGGCAACTTTTTTTTGCTCCCTCATTGAGAGATACGTAATAAAATCTTCTTCTTTTAAATTTGACGGTATATTAAAAATACCGTGATCTACAGCGTTTACCAATAACTCTGTAACAACTGTAAACACTTTTTGACAAAACTCTTTATTAAAGCCGTAAGTACTTAATAAATCAGACAGACTAAACGCAAATTTATCGTTATTTAAAGAGGAACCACGTAACTCAAACGAGAATTCAAAACTTCCTGGTACCTGTAAATCTTCTGGCTCATCTTGTCTAAGCTCTTCTTGGATACGTACAAGGTCCAGCACAGCGAGTGTCATATCGTCATGGTCCTTTGTCTCCCCTTCGAACTGCTCATAGCCATGCATTAAGGATAATAAAGCATGTGAATCGTCTAAGTTTTTGGCAATGATGTCATACCCTTCGCTAAATGGAATCGTACGACCATCAATAGCTTTGTTTTCTATTAATCCATCGCTAAACATCGCTAATTTACTGATTTTACTTAAATCAAAAGACTGCATTTTTGTACTGATTAAATCTTCAGGCAAGATACCAATGGCAACGTTTTTCGATGTCACTTTTGTTAGCTCGCCATCTTGATCAAACATTAGCGCAGCTGGCATACCGCCGTTCCAGACCTTCAAAGTATTTTCTTTTGGCGCAATCTCAAGCAAAATCGCGGCAACAAAACGGTTCTGAGGAATCGACTGATTATGCTTAGAGCTCAGCTCTCTCAGTATTGCTCCCAGTGACAGCCCTTTACTTACCATCGCTGCAAACGTTGACACCATAGGGTAGATAGTAAGTGCTGCAGCCATGCCATGCCCAGTAGCATCCGCTAACATTACGATCAAACTTCCATTAGGCGCCTTAGCCGAAAGCAACATGTCACCACAAAAACGGCCTGATGATCGAATAACAACGTCTAGCCCATCAATCTTAGTTGTGTGAACTTTAAGTATATGATTGTAGACATAATGCGCTAGCTCTTCTTCTTGCTCTTTTTCATGCGCAATTTTTTGGTACATTTCATTTGCGTCGAAGAGCGCTTTTTCGGTTTCATAACTTTTAATGAAACTACGGACTCGGCTTGCAAGTAAAATTGGGTGCACAGGTTTATTAATAAAATCTCGCACCCCTAATTCAAAAAACTCAGAAACACGATTTTGCTCATAGTCTCCGGTCATAACAAGAATTGGAACAAGGGCGTGACTGCTTCTAAGTTTAGCGACTAATGAGGTGGACTCACCATCAGGTAAATGTACGTCAAGCAAAAACAAAGAAATATCATGCTTTTGAATAAGCGCTTCCGCTTCAGCTATACTCGCAGCAACGACCGATTTAATCCCTTGCGTTGTTAGAGACTTCGAAACGATTAGTCGGGTACTGAGATCATCTTCTAAAATTAGAACACAGTTTTCAGATGGCATTATTTCGACCTATTCATACTCAAACAAAGTATTGAAGTTCGCCATTTCAAGAATGTCTTTAGCAGTACCTGATGCATTACGAATGTAACCTTTACCACCAACACCACTCAACTTTCTACGAAGCAACACCATCATTCCTAATGCAGATGAATCAATATAAGACACTCGAGAAAAATCCAATACAATTTGATTAGTGCTATCCATAGCGCTCTCATAAGCTTCTGTAAACCATTTATGAGTACTGAAGTCGAATCGCTCTGGAATGCTGATTACTGCTGGTTGAGACATAGCGTTTCCTAAATAAATTAAAATAAGTCGATATCGCCGCTGTCCACGTCTTGCTGTGATACAGGGTTATGACGTTCTTTACTGCGAAGCTTGATCATTTCTAGCTTATCTTTAAGTACATGCTCAAGATCTTCAAAAGAGGTGTGTTTGATACTCTCTAAATGTTCAGCAATGAATCTTAACGTATCAATCGTGTACTCAACATTTTGTCGATTAATATCATCAAACTGAAGCCCGCGTGTCGCTGAGAAGATAGCCTCATCAATACTTGTGGCCAAACCGTCTAATTCCTGAGTAACAACCGAGTCACTCTCAGCTTTTTCTACTATGTGCTGAAGAACCTGTTGCATATTGCGCTTAGATTCCATGATATAAGTCACATCATGTGCAGCCAACGTCTCCATTGATCGGGTTAATTCAGTTACTTGATTTTGGATTTTTTGAAGCTGCCCTTGAATCGCAACGCTGAATCCAGCAGAACGATTCGACAGACTTCGAACTTCGTCGGCAACCACCGCAAAACCTCGGCCAGCTTCACCTGCACGAGCAGCTTCAATTGCAGCATTTAAAGCAAGTAAATTTGTTTGTTCAGCGATGTCATCAATATCTTTAAGAGCCTTTGTGACAATCGGCATCTCTTCGTGTATTTCACTTACCTTACTAAGCAAGTCCATTGATTCAGCAGACATTTCAACAGTGGTATTAATAAAGCGATCAAGAGTCTTAGCGGTTTGATCAGCAAACTCTTGCATTACCTCACTGTGACTACGTGACCCATCGTGACCATCATTAATCAATGATCGAATGCACTCTGCTTGTTGACCGATCAATCGATGAGTATCGTCGAAAGAGCTGCTTAATACATCAATGGCACTCCGCTGAGTAGTCAATACATTTTCAAGGTCATCATTACAGATATCCAATAATGGTACTAACTCATCATGAAATAACTTATGCGCTTCAGTATGATCGTCAGAAGACACATCTGATGAAACATCGAAGTCGGAATCAGTTGCATGAGTAGCGTTGGGACGAGCTAGAAAAACGAGCAAACTTCCAGAAAGGAATAGAACAAAGAGCGCTGGCCAAAAGAAACCAGATAAAGCCAAACTAATCGCGACTGCGACAGCAAAAATGTGTGTCATAGACAACTTTAGCATAAAACAATCCTTATGATTATTCATAATTGCTAGGCGCTTCGTGCTATTAGCAATTATATAATCAAGCTAAATGCACCCTTCTTAATAAAAGTGATTATAAGCTATTCCTAATTCTTTTCATCCTTGACTAACGAAACATTACAATTTGTAAGTTGTTATTTTCAATACAATTTACATTAGAGCTTACAAATATTACACATAGATTAACACCTCAAAACAATAATGATTAAAGTGTCACTATGAGCAAGATAGCGTGCTCGCACTATTCTGGCCAATGTATCGAACTAGTGACATTCACCAAGCTCAAATTCGCTAAATAAAGCGATAACATTAACTCCCTCAACAATGCACAGAAAACTATTAATAATCTACAACTATAAACATAAAACCATTAAACCTAAATCATAGCTTAGTCTAAATTGGCTTTTTTGACTAAAAAATACTTATAAACCTTCCTCCAATAAATCATGATTAAAAACAACCTAAAATCACTTTGATGCGTTTAAATCCTTGCTACAGTCATTAAGATGATTTATGACGGCCCTCAATCCCCGAACTATTTGAAATAATTTCAATGTAAAACATTGAGGTTAGATTAGGTTGCATTGACACTAAGTGGCTCAAAGACATATTTGATAGAATACAATCCTATAACCCCAACCTACTATGCTGAAGCACCGAGACTAGATAACATATATTGGCCCGTTTGGAGTGCAATATGGTTTTCATATCTGTGGGTGAGAACTGGTCCATGTTTAACTTCCTTGTCTGCTTGTGCTCATTAGTCTTTTATCATGTATTCATCATCCGTCACACCCCATAGCGCTCAATCTTTTTAATCAATCCTTGGCGCGATAAACCTAGCATTTTTGCGGCTTGGGTTTTGTTGCCAGCCGACTGTTTGAGTGCATGTTGGATCAGGCGGACTTCAAGCTTTTGCACTTGAACGTCTAACGATTCCTCTAGTGTTATATCCGCATGATCAAGAGTTAAGCTGGCGTTATGCGATGGTTCAATTGGTGCTGCAGGTGCGTCAAAATTCAAGAGGTTGATTTCATCCAGTGTTATCTGACCAGCCACACAAATAGCGGCGACGCTTTCAAGGGTGTTTTTAAGCTCTCGCACATTGCCTGGCCACAATCGGTTTCTAAACCAATGCAGTGCGTCGGGCGACAGTGCCAACGAACGAGCGTGCTTGCGCTCCAAGTCGCTGATAAAGGTTTGCAGTAAAATAGGAATATCTTGTGGGCGTTTATCTAACGCCTGCGTTTCAATCCCAACACCTTTAATGCGGTAATATAAGTCTTCACGAAAGGCATTTTGACTGACTAGCTCGACTAGGTCTGCGTTGGTTGCGGACACGATACGCACGTCAATGCTCTGCAATGTTCGGCCACCCACGGCATAGAAAGTGCCTTCTTGCAGCACACGTAATAACTTCACTTGCATGGGCGCTGGCATTTCAGCGATCTCATCAAGGAACAAGGTCCCTTTGTCCGCTAACGTTAACAGCCCTTGCTTGTCTTTCTCCGCGCCAGTAAACGTACCTTTCACATGACCAAACAGTTCACTTTCCAGCAGTTCAGCCGGTATCGCGCCACAGTGCACTGAGATAAAAGGCCCTTGCGCACGCGTACTTAAATCGTGCAGCGCCCTAGAAATCACCTCCTTGCCTGTCCCCGAAGGCCCTGTTACTAAAACGCGCACGTCGGTCGGCGCGATACGCTCAATCAGCGCACGAATCTTTTGAGCATTATCGGATAAACCAATATAGACCTCTGCACCATGCTTTGTTGCGGTGCTTTGTAAGCGCTGCAACTCTTGCTCCAAACGTGTTTTCGCTAATGCGCGACGCACCACAACGGCCAACATATCGGGATCAACAGGCTTGGCAATAAAGTCCCAAGCGCCTTGAGCAATCGCTTGTAGCGACAACTCTCGCTCAGCATGCCCCGTAATAATAATAATTGGACAACCCTCAAATTCAGGCATTGCCAACAATGTTTTTTGCGGGTCAAAGTGCGGTGGCAACGATAAATCCAGCAGCACTAAATCAGGCCTTCCATGAATCTGTTTTGCTTCTAAAGCCTCTGAGACAGAGCCGACACTTTTAACCCTGAAGCCTTGCTGGGATAACCAGCTACCCGCTAATTCACGAAAAGCAGGCTCATCATCCACTAATAAAATATAATTTTTATCAGACATTTAAAGGTTCTCCTGAATGCTGATGTACAACATTGAGTGGCAAGCTAAATTCAAACGTCACCGGCCAACCGCAGTCATGTCGATGGACAACCTGCCCTGAATGGGCGTCTAAAATTCGCCTTACGATGGCCAACCCCAAACCACTGCCTCCGCTTCGTTTGGTAACAAAGGGGCGAAACAATTCACCACCTTGAAGCGATGCCTCCAACGCTGGGCCATTATTATGAATTCGACAAATAAATGATTGAGCATCGGTTTGAGCTTCAACACAGATCGAGCCATCTGTTTGATTGCGCACATACGCCAAAGCATTGTCGACTAAATTGATGAACACTTGTTGTAAACGATGGGGATCGGCTTGCACCGTTACGTCATCTGTCAGTTGCAGCGTCATTAAAACGTTTTCCGTATTAAGGGATGAAATCACGCTGTTTATCAGCGGCTTTATTGAAACCGGTTGGTATTGCAGAGTTATCTTTCCAGAGTAGACCAGCATGTCACTTACCAGTCGATCGGCTCGAGTCAGTTGCTCTTGGATGTGTCGTCGAGTGTCCGCAGGCGCATTGTAGGAAGCCATGGAAATAATGTTCAAAGGATTACGAAGCTCATGCGCCATGGCCGCAGACAAACTGCCCAATTCAACTAAATGCTGTTCATCAAGACGCTTACGCTCTGTTTCAGCTAACGCTAACGAGCGCTCTAAGGCAGCGCAACTGGTGGCAAATAACGAGCCAAACACCTCCAACGTTAAGCGCATACCGGGGCTTAAGTCATCGCTGTTTTCACTGTGTGAAAACCAGCCGGACTCGGCTTTATCAAGTACTAGATAGTGCCCATCAGACTTGGCATGACCGGATAAACAGATACTAACTGGCAAACGCAATTGCTGTAGTAATAATGACTCCCCCTCTGCCACCAAGTCATGCCAAGATTTCGCCTGTCCCAACTGGCGATTCCAGTGTTCCAGTATCTGCTCATTGAGCACGGCGCCAGGAAACACCATCCGCTCGGACAATTGTCGTGCCCATGGATAGACCACAGCCGCAATTAAGAGCACCACAAGAGAATACAACCAGAGCTGCCAGATCGGTACGTTGGTTAACGCAACCAGCCCGATTCGCCCAGAAAAAGTCCCCAAGACCGCAATCACACACAGGACAACCAGCATCATGACCAACACCAGCAGCGCTCGGTTAGCGAAGCGGTTCACCGCCAATATTTGATAGCGCACAACCCCGTAAACCAACAACAGCAAGTAGCTGGGTAACAGCAACATTGGATACGGAAAAACGTTAATCCCCAAAGAAGGGAAAATAAAACTGGTGGCCAATAGTAAGCCCCATGCGCCTACCCCAAACATAGCGAGAATGGAGCGACGCTTATTCCCCGAATGCTGCTGCCACCCTAAAAGTAATACCCCGTGACCTGCGATACCCACCAACACCGTGTAACCTAAATTTATCGCGCCAAGCTGGTTAAAGATGAAAAATGGTCGCCCATCAATCAACGGAGTAGTATCCCCTGCCCCTACCCAAACGCTGTAAATCATCACCATCACACTGGTCAGATAGACACAGGGCATATAGCGAGAAAGAGCGTTTAACCAAGGGCGCTGAGCTGGGCCTTCATTGACAAAAAGCACCGCGAAATGCAGAAAAAAGGTCGGCATAAGAGGATTAGCCAGTAACAGAAACATACCTATTGCGTGCTGTTCATGAAAGAGCGCTAAGTGCCCAAAACACCACAGCGCCATCATCACAGCAAAGCCTGCTAAAGCCATTAAATCGCGCTGCTTATCGGCGCGCCATATCAACCAGCCCGCTACCAGTACACCACATACACTGGTCACCCAGATAGAAAGCTCAAACACTGTCGACAACATCAAAACGTAAACCTCGTTTACACCTAAAACCCAACCTTAATCGTAAACATAGTTTACACTCTCTTCAAATGGTATTTTTTATACTTTAAATTCAACAACTTAAAACATATAACCACTTTGGCACATAGGTTGCTTTAACCAATTAAACATGACTTATCTCATAATCATAACGAAAACCGAGGCAATCCCTATGGAACTTCAAACTTTACTGATCGATAGCATGGTACTTATCAGCATTATCTTATTAGCGATTGCACCCCTTGCCGTTAGGCGCTGGCAAGGGAGGCATTTAAAACAGCCGACGCTATAAACGTGAATGCCTAGGTATTCAAATTATTTATCTCAATTTAAGACGATCACCCTTCACGGTTTTTAAACGGATTCTCTTATGGAACTCGATACAGCGCTACTTTCTCGCCTACAATTTGCGTTTACGGTGAGCTTTCACATCATCTTCCCAAGCATCACTATTGGCTTAGCCACTTTGATTGCCATTTGGGAAGGTCTATGGCTCAAAACCCATGATCCACGCTACTTACAGCTGGCCAAATTTTGGATCAAGCCATTTGCCATTACCTTTGGTATGGGGGTGGTGTCAGGAATCGTCCTGTCGTATGAGTTTGGCACCAACTTCTCGAAATTTTCCGATATTGTCGGCCCTGTATTAGGCCCCTTAATGGCCTATGAAGTATTGACTGCGTTTTTTTTAGAGGCGGGCTTTTTAGGTGTCATGCTGTTTGGCTGGCAACGTGTCGGACGAAAGCTGCACTTTTTCGCAACGGTCACGGTCGCAGTGGGGACTTGGATATCGGCCTTTTGGATCATCGTTGCAAACTCGTGGATGCAAACACCGCAAGGCTACACCATCGTAGACGGGCAGTTTCATGTCGCCAGTTGGTTTGAGGTGATTTTCAATCCATCAATGCCTTATCGCCTGAGCCATATGCTGTTGGCCTCTTTGATAACGGCGACCTTCGTCGTCGCAGGCGTGTGCGCTTATTACTTGCTTAAGAAACAACATGTGGCGTTTGCTAAAAAAGGGCTGTCTATGACCATGTGGATTGCCTTAATCCTGACACCTCTGCAAGCTTATATTGGCGATCACCACGGCCTGAACGTTAAACAATATCAACCCACAAAGTTGGCAGCAATGGAAGGTATCTGGCCCGCTGAAGAAGAGCGCGTCCCTCTGTTGTTGTTCGCTATGCCCAATATGGAAACGGAATCCAATGACTTCGAACTGGGCATTCCCAGTTTGGGAAGTTTGATTCTTACCCACAGTTTTGACGGTGCTGTTCAAGGGCTAAAAGCGGTCCCGCCGGAAGACCGCCCCAATGTGCCATTGGTTTTCTGGTCCTTTAGGGTGATGGTTGGGCTTGGGTTCGGCATGATTGCTCTGGCATTCATTGCCCTATGGCTGAGAAAGCGCAGCACCCTGTTTGAAAACAAACCTTTCCTAGCCGCTCTCGCCCTGTTTACGCCATCTGGTGTCATTTCGGTATTGGCGGGCTGGTATGTGGTCGAAGTAGGTCGTCAACCATGGCTGGTTTACAACTTAGTACGCACCAGCGATGTGGTCTCACCGCTTCCTGCTGAACGCGTGCTCTTCACGCTGATTGGGTTTGTTGTGATTTACACTTTGCTTCTGGGCGTTTATCTATACTTCATGCGCAAACTGATTAAGAAAGGGCCACCAAGTATGGCGCATTTAGAACAGCAACTCATCGGTATGAAAGCACCTGGCTACGCGTTAGCGTGGGTAAAGAACTTAAAACATGAAGAAGGAGAAAAATAATGGACTTAATCTTGTTTTATTTTCTAATCCTAGGGTTTGCGGTTTTGATGTACGTACTGCTCGATGGCTTTGATTTGGGTATTGGGATTTTATATCCATGGTTTGACCGAGAAGGCGAACGTGATCATTTAATGCGATCAATTTCTCATGTCTGGGATGGCAATGAAACTTGGCTGGTGTTTGGCGGCGTCGTGCTGTTTGCCGCTTTTCCAGCAGCCTATGCGGGTATTCTTTCCACCTTTTACTTACCCATTATTTTGATGCTGTTTGCTTTAATATTTCGTGGCGTCGCTTTTGAGTATCGTTTTAAAGCACACCGCTCTCGGCCATATTGGGATTTAGCGTTCAGCGCTGGCTCAGCGACCGCGGCGTTTTGCCAAGGACTGATTCTGGGCTCGATCGTCCAAGGCGTCAACGCGGACCAAATATCCGAAGCCAGCTGGTATTGGTTATCTCCTTTTGCCATTTTAACCGGCTTTAGCGTAATGGCAGGTTATGCGTTACTGGGCGCCAGTTATCTTTATATGAAAAGTCGGTCTCGCATACAACAGCACGCGGCTCATCTGGCGAAACGCTTATTAGTCATTGTGATGCTGGCCATGTTGACCGTCAGCCTATGGACGGTTTTATCGTCCGACAACATTCGTACTCGATGGTTTGATGGGTTGAACTTTTTGTACCTTAGCCCGCTACCTATTGTTTCATGCCTGCTTGCCTTTTTGGCTTGGCGCGGCTTTAACAATAACGCCCACGAAGCACGTCCGTTTTGGTTTGTTACGGGTATTTTTGCACTGGGGTTTGCTGGGCTAGTCGTCAGCTTATTTCCTTACCTAATACCAAACCAGCTGACCATTTGGGATGCCGCTGCGCCCGATTCTAGCTTGAAATTCTTGCTGGTAGGCATTCTGATTTTCATACCCCTTATTTTGGCTTATACGTTTTGGGGCTATCGTGTATTTGCCGGTAAGGTGGAAGACTATCAGGAGGGTTATTAATGAAACTCAAATCTTGGCAGTGGTTCGCCCTGCTCTATCTAATCGGCATCATCAGTGTGAGTGCATTGGCGTATGCCATGCGGTTGATCATTAACACAGCAGCGTAAAGTTTAAAACGAGCTTGCGTTGTCACCCAAGCTCGTTTTCTTATTGGCCTCACAAGAAATAGACACTTTTTAAAACGATGTGAGAGAACTTTTACACACTCACCTGAGACACGCTACACTAGCGTTTCTATCTGAACTTATGAGCGCCATTATGAAAGCTTTTTTCGTTGTTTTATTGACCATCATTATCAGTGGTTGTGCGACGTTGTCACAATTATCCACTTACACCGTATCGAATGCTGAACTGGAAAGCGTGCTCGACAGCCAGCTTGGAAAACTACAGAAGCAGTCAGAATTAGCTGGCATTCCTTTAGAGCTAACGGTTGACGATATGACCGTGGATATCGGCCCTGATGGACGAGATATTGTCCGCTTAGGCGCTTTAGCAACAGCCAGCATCAATGTATTTGGCTTTAAATACCCAGCTAAAATAAGCCTTGAAATGGAAGGTGCGCCATACTACGACAGCGAAAAGAAAGCCATCTTTGTACGCTCATTATCTTTATTAGACAGCACCATTGATGCCGCCGGTTACAAAGGCAATTTGGCGCCCGTCAGCAAAGAAATGATGATGCTAATCAATGGTTACCTAGCGTCTAACCCTGTTTACACATTAGACACGACAAATAACACGCTTCGCTTGCTATCCAGTGTTCCATTAAATCTTTCAATTGAACAAGGTAAGCTCGCGCTTCAACCTAAGCAGTAATATTGGTTGAAATAGAGCTTTGCTCGATGGTGTCAGCAGTAAGTTCAGCTGACAGCAAACGCAGAATATAGTAACGCAGCCAAAAATAAGGCACAAAAAAGCCGAACACGGAGTTCGGCTTTTTTAAATTTTGGTAGGGCTAGGCAGATTCGAACTGCCGACCTCATCCATGTCAAGGATGCGCTCTAACCAACTGAGCTATAGTCCTAAAGTTGTGATTATTATACGCAGAGAGCTTTTTAGATCAAGTGTTTAAACAATTTTTTTAAGCAATTGTTTTCGCTCACTATTTATTCATCCTCAAGCGCTACAAGTAGCTCGTGCCCAATGACTTCATCAATCAAATGATAAGGCACTTTGTACTGTTTTTCGCGAAACTTGACGACCACGTGCTCCAAGCACATTTTTAATATAACGCAATTTACAATTACCCCATTGTCGATCACACGAATGATATTTCTGGTATGTAGAGTCAACGCCATGTCTGATTCCTTAACTTATTCACCAACGTCTTTCAGTTTCTTCTGCAAAATACGTATTTGATCTCGGTAACCGGCCGCTAATTCAAACTGTAAGTTTTCTGACGCTGTCATCATCTCTTTTTGTAGCTCTATCATGGCTTTACGCACTTCGGCCACGTCGTCCATCGTTTCGATTTCGTAGTCTTTTACTTTTTCTGCAACCTTACGAGTCTGCTTCGATTTGTTGCGACTGCCAGCGCCTGGGTTGTAGGCGCCTTCTAAAATGTCTTCAACCGATTTAGTAATACCTGTCGGAGTAATGCCATGCTCTTCGTTAAAGGCTTCTTGCTTAGCTCGACGACGAATGGTTTCGTCCATGGCACGTTGCATGGAGCCTGTTATGCGATCAGCATACAGTATCGCTTTACCTTTTACGTTACGAGCCGCACGACCGATGGTTTGGATGAGGGAACGATCTGACCGTAAGAAGCCTTCTTTATCGGCGTCTAAAATCGCGACTAGGCTCACTTCCGGTATATCCAAACCTTCTCGCAGCAAGTTAATCCCAACCAGCACATCAAATTCACCCAGACGCAAATCTCGGATAATTTCGACGCGTTCAACAGTGTCGATATCAGAGTGAAGATAACGCACACGAATACCGTGCTCATGCAGATAGTCCGTTAAGTCTTCTGCCATACGTTTAGTCAACGTGGTCACTAGGACCCTTTCGCCACTTGGTAAGCGCTTATTAATCTCAGATAACAAATCATCAACTTGGGTCGAAACCGGACGCACTTCAATTTCGGGGTCAATCAACCCCGTCGGACGAACAATTTGCTCCACCACCCAGTCTTGATGCTGCTCTTCATATTTACCTGGCGTAGCGGAAACAAAGATAGTCTGAGGCTTAATCTGCTCCCATTCTTCAAATTTCATTGGACGATTATCCAATGCCGAAGGCAATCGGAAACCATATTCCACTAAGTTCTCTTTACGTGATCGATCGCCTTTATACATTGCACCAATCTGCGGAACAGTTACATGAGATTCATCAATTACAAGCAAAGCATTGTCAGGCAGATAATCAAACAATGTGGGCGGTGGCGAGCCTTCTGGGCGGCCAGATAAATAACGAGAGTAGTTTTCAACGCCGGAGCAATAACCTAGCTCCTGCATCATTTCCAAATCGTAGTTCGTTCGCTGCTCTAAGCGCTGTAATTCAACCAGCTTATTGAGCGACTTCAATTGCTCTAGGCGAACGTCCAGCTCTTTTTTGATCTTTTCGATCGCTTCAACAATGGTTTCTCGAGGCGTAACATAATGTGTTTTAGGATAAATGGTAACACGCGGAACCTTGCGAATCGTGCGATTGGTCAACGGATCAAATATCGCAAGATTATCCACTTCGTCATCAAACAACTCAATTCGAATCGCTTCGTCTTCAGAGTCAGCAGGGAAAACATCAATCACGTCACCACGCACTCGGAAATTACCGCGCTCAAAAACCATATCATTACGTGTGTATTGTAATTCTGCCAAGCGGCGTAATACGGAACGCTGATCAATATGATCACCTCGATCCATATGCAGCATCATTTTTAAGTAAGACTGCGGATCACCCAAACCGTAGATGGCAGACACCGTTGCAACAATGATGACGTCTTCACGCTCCAACAACGCTTTGGTTGCCGACAGCCGCATTTGCTCAATATGCTCGTTTACCGAAGCGTCTTTTTCAATAAAGGTATCCGATGCCGCAACATAGGCTTCCGGTTGGTAGTAGTCATAATACGAAACAAAATATTCCACAGCATTGTTAGGAAAGAACTCTTTGAACTCTCCATACAATTGAGCTGCGAGTGTTTTGTTATGTGCCATAACAATCGTCGGTCTTTTGACCTGAGAAATCACATTGGCCACGGTAAAAGTCTTACCTGACCCCGTCACCCCTAACAACGTTTGATGAGCGAGCCCCGCATCAATGCCTTGCACCAATTTTTTGATGGCTCCAGGCTGATCACCAGCCGGCTGATATTGTGAAACTACTTGAAACTCTTGCGACACGTTTATGCCCTACCCTTTACATCAGCTAGACATTAAAGACTAACAAATTTAGTGGTCTGAGTCCCAACAAGAACTTGGCATTAGAAAGAAAGTGCATAAAACCTCTTTGCAGTAGTCTTAATTGCTCTATGTTCAATATTGCTAATATAACAAACAACATATAATATATAGTAATAACCTTATAACCTTAACAGAGGTAAAAAAGATGTCTGCTCAACCGCACACTCAAGCATTCTTTGATGAAGCCACCTTTACGGTTTCTTACGTTGTTACCGACGCATCGTCAAACCACTGCGTCATCATCGATTCCGTTTTAGATTATGACCACGCATCCGGTCGTACAACAACCGACTCAGCTGATAATATTATTGAATACATTAAAAGCCGTGATTTAACCGTAAGCTGGATTCTTGAAACTCACGTCCATGCAGATCATTTATCTGCCGCACCGTATTTAAAGCAAGCGTTGGGCGGAAAAATTGTGATAGGCAACAACATCACGACCGTGCAAAACACATTCGGTACGCTACTGAATGTAGAGCCTCAATTTGCACGAGATGGCTCTCAGTTTGATCATCTTGTTGAAGGAGGCGACACGCTTGAGTTTGGCCATTCGACCGTGGAAGTGCTGCATACTCCCGGCCACACTCCAGCGTGTGTTACTTATGTTATTGGTGATGCAGCCTTTGTCGGCGATACCTTATTCATGCCCGATTATGGCACCGCTCGCTGTGATTTCCCTGGAGGGGATGCAGCCACTTTATATCGTTCTATTCAGAAAATTTTTGCTCTTCCTGAATCCACTCGCCTATTTATGTGTCACGACTATAAAGCTCCAGGACGGGAGGACTACCAATGGGAAACCAGTGTCGCGGAGCAAAAACAAGCTAATGTGCATATTCACCAAGGTATTTCAGAAACAACTTTCTGTCACATGCGCACAACAAAAGACGCTACGTTAGGCATGCCACGCTTAATTTGGCCGTCTGTTCAGGTCAATATGCGCGCTGGGAATTTACCGCCTGCTGAAGAAAATGGCACGCGCTACATTAAAACTCCTATTAACATGGTATAGGGCTCGCAATGAATCGATTACTCCGCTACTTACCTGCAACAGTATGGCTTAAAGACTACACTCGGACAGACATGCAAACGGACATGATGGCCAGTGTCATCGTGACCATCATGCTGATTCCGCAAAGCTTAGCCTACGCTATGCTAGCAGGCCTACCGCCTGCGGTAGGTTTGTATGCCAGTATTTTGCCTTTGGCTGCCTATGCCTTATTTGGCTCAAGCAGAACGTTGGCTGTCGGTCCGGTAGCGGTTGTTTCTATGATGACAGGCACAGCGGCGTTGCAATTTGCGGCGCCCAATACGGCGGAATATTTAGCGATTGTTATCTTGTTAGCCGCTATCTCAGGCCTATTTTTACTGCTACTAGGGCTGTTTAAACTCGGCTTTCTCGCCAATCTACTCAGTCACCCCGTAATCTCTGGATTCATCAGCGCATCAGCGATCTTAATAGCACTGGGCCAAGTAAAGCATTTACTTGGGATACAGGCATCAGGACACAACCTGATCGATATGATGACCACCTTGTGGTCGAATCTATCCCAAACTAACTTCGACACTGTTTTAATCGGTGTCACTGCCGTGTTGGCACTCTATCTGTTACGCCTGCACTTTAAGTCAATATTAATCATGTTCGGCTTATCTGATCATCATGCTCAGCTCGCATCCAAAGCTGGCCCTGTATTGGTCGTCGTGATCATGACGTTAATCGTGGCGGCTTTCCAGTTGAACACTGAAGGGGTCAAAGTGGTTGGCGACGTACCAAGTGGGTTCCCACCACTAGCGTTACCTAAAATGGATTTTCAGATGACGATGGACTTGCTCCCCGCAGCCATTCTGATCAGTATTGTGGGATTTGTTGAATCCGTATCAGTAGCTCAATCTTTTGCCGCCAAACGTCGTCAAAGTATCGACCCAAATCAAGAGTTAGTGGGCTTAGGGGCAGCAAATTTAAGCTCTGCGTTTAGCGGTGGGTTCCCTGTCACGGGTGGCTTTTCGCGCTCAGTGGTGAGCTTTGATGCTGGCGCAAAAACGCCAATGACGGGCGTTTTCACGGCACTGCTAATCTTGCTGACGTTAAGCTTTTTAACTGGCGCGTTTTACTATCTTCCTAAAGCAGTATTAGCCGCAACAATCATTGTTGCTGTTGTACAGCTCATCGATCTGAAAAGTTTTATTCATGTTTGGCGTTACTCTAAACAAGATGTCAGCGCCTTGCTGGCAACCTTCTTTATGGTACTTTTTGTCGGTGTTGAGGCTGGGATCATAACGGGTGTCAGCTTATCTCTGATTCTATTTCTTTGGCATGCAAGTCACCCACACATAGCCGTAGTAGGCCGTGTTCCAGGGACAGAGCACTTTCGTAATGTCGAGCGCTTCCAAGTGGAAACAAATTGTGAAGTACTGACGGTTCGTATCGATGAAAGTTTATTTTTTGCGAATGCGCGAATGCTAGAAGATAAAATCAATCAACTGGTTGCCAAGCAAAAACAAGTAAAAGACGTCGTTTTGATGTGTACCGCCGTCAACATGATTGATGCCAGCGCTTTGGAAAGCCTTGAGATGATCTGCGCACGTCTACAATCCACGGATATTCGGCTTCATCTTTCAGAAGTGAAAGGGCCAGTAATGGACCGACTCAAAGGGTCGACTTTTATTTCTCATTTAACTGGCGAGATTTATCTTACTCAAAATCAAGCTTTTGAAGCACTTTGTCATCAAAAAGGGTGATCAACTGATCACCCTTTTTCTCATTTCCGCTTTTATTCGACTTCTTTCACCTGAATCACCATTCGATTTTTTTCTAGTAGTGCAGGTCCAATCCCTTTCACTTTGGTCAGGTCTTCAATCGTAGAAAAAGGGCCATTCTGGTCACGGTACACAATAATGGCTTCCGCTTTACTTTCTCCTACGCCACTCATTACCAGATCCAACTCAGCCGACGTTGCTGAATTAATATCTAAGGGCTCCACCGCCATGGAAAGAGCAGGAAAAAATAACAGGGAAACGGCCACAATACGCTTAAGCAATGACTTCATGTGCATACTCCTTATGCTGGGTTAATGGCTTCATGCCAATTAAATAAAAAGCCGATCAAATGCTTGATCGGCTTTCAGAATATCACAGACGCAAATCTGCTCAATGCTTATGCAATAACACCTAACTCATCATTGACCTGAGTTAATACTTGGATAGGATCTTGTGCTTGCGTAATTGGACGCCCCATTACGAGATAGTGACTACCTGCCGCCATTGCTTGTACTGGAGTCATAATACGTTTCTGGTCTCCCTGGTCTGATCCAGTTGGACGAATGCCTGGCGTCACCAACACAAAATCTTTGCCTAATGTTTCTGATAACATAGAAGATTCTTGAGCAGAACATACCACGCCATCCATACCAGACGATTGCGCCAGTTTGGCTAAACGCATGACATGATCCTGTGGCGATAAATCAATACCAACTTCCACCAGATCCGTTTCATCCATGCTAGTCAGCACTGTTACTGCAATCAAAAGAGTATTGTGATCATGAATCTGAGCCAGTGCATTTGCTGAAGCCTCCATCATACGACGGCCGCCACTGGCATGAACATTGACCATCCAAACACCTGATTTGGCTGCCACCGCAACAGCGTTGGCAACCGTGTTTGGAATATCATGAAATTTTAGGTCTAGAAATACATCAAAACCTAGCCCATGAAGTTCATCCAAAATCGCTGGACCCGCTTTGGTAAACAGCTCTTTACCAACTTTAACGCGACACAGTTTTGGGTCTAAGCGCTTTGCCATCGCAGTAGCTTGTTCGATTGTCGGATAGTCTAAAGCTACGACGATTGGGGATGGGCAAGTCATTTAAAATCCTCTGCAATAAAATCTATTCACCTTCTAAACCATGAATCGGCTTAACCGTGCCCCAGCTCTTGCAACTTGGACATTGCCAATGCAACTGATGGCCAGAAAAGCCACACTGTCGGCAACGATGTTTTGGTTTAGAAGAGGTTAACTGTTCAATAAGTTCGTATAAGACACTTAAATTTTCTTGATCGTGACCATCTGATTCCGTGCGCTGCATATCAATCAGCTCTTGAAACCCCTTTATCGTTGGATGAGCACGAAGCTGCGTTATTATAAACTGTTCTGCGAACTCTTTGTCATCCTGAGCGTAATGTTCCGTCAGAGCTCGTATTAAGGTTGCCGACGGGTGCATTTTAAGCTGTTCTTGCAAAAACTTAAGATAGCCACCACTACCCCATACTTTTATGTAACTGTCTCGCAGCATAGGGATGACTATCGGTAAAAACTCATGATCTTGATTGGCAACGGATTTCAGTTCTTTTATGGCGTCGCGGTAGCGTTTTTGGCTAAGATAAATATTTGATAAACCAATACTCGCACGTACACAATCCACATCCACATCAATGGCAGATTTGTATTTCTGAAACGCCACCGTGAACTGTTCTTTTTTAATCGCTTCTTCTGCTAATTCACAGTAAAAATGCGCTAAACGCTGGGCCTGTTTACGTGTAGGAAAATCACTTTGAAGCTGATGACCAATCCGGATTGCTTTGTCCCAGCTCTGTTCGAACTCATACAAGTCTACTAACAGTGTAAAAATTTCTTTTTGAAATTCAGTTTTTCGAGAAGCGATATTTAATAAAAGGCGCTCAGCACGATCCAATAAGCCAGCAGACATAAAATCACTGGCAAGCTCTAGCTGAACGAGTCGAGTATCCCTAGGGGATATATCCGGGCGAGCTAATAGGCTTTGATGAATATTGATCGCTTTTTGGATTTCTCCTTTCTTACGAAACAAGTTACCAAGCGTCAAATGAATATCGAAGGTATCAGCATTAACTTCTAAAGAATCAACAAAGGCGTCAATTGCTTCAGACTGCTGACCGTTGAGTAAGTGATTTAAACCCCGAAAATAATCGTTTGGGACTTTTTTTAATTCTTCTTGTTGGCTTTCTTTTGTGCCACGACGCCCTAACATCCAACCAATGAATAAGGCGACAAAGAGAACTACAAATAAGCCCCACTCGGTCACGGGACTACTCCCGCTCCGCTAGTTCAGTCGATAAAGAAGCTTTGCGTAAGTTATCAATTTCGGTTTGTAGATTCACAAGCTGTTTATTCTGTTTACGAGAACGGCGCTCTAATCTAAACAGCAACATGCTAGACGACGCCAACGCCAAAATAACGCCTACTGCAAAAGCAATAATCATGTACAAAGCGACACTTAACTCTGGCGATTGCCATAAAACCAGATCAAGCGTAATCACTTGTCCGTTTCGGATTGCAAAGAAAAGACCGATAAATAAGAAAAAAGCTAGGACTACTAAAAGTATCACTCGCTTCAGCCATTTAAGCATAAAACACCCATATACTGCGTCATTCAGCTTATTATGCCGTCGAGCAGAGAAAATTTCGATAGAAAATTAGCCAAACTCTTTCGTATCTGCGACAGAGTTCACTAATTCACGCAATTCTTTACCAGGCTTGAAGTGGGGGACGTATTTAGAACCCAGCTCAACGGATTCACCAGTTTTAGGATTTCGACCAATACGAGGTGCACGGTAATGCAGAGAGAAACTACCAAAACCACGAATCTCAATACGTTCGCCATTCGCCAATGCTTCAGACATATGCTCTAACATTGCCTTTACAGCCAACTCAACCTCTTTGACTGGTAGATGCGGCTGCTGGTCTATTAGCATTTCTATCAGCTCAGATTTTGTCATCAGTGTCCTCTCGACTATATTTTGATCACACTCTTAGACTAGCTAAATTTAGAAAGAAAGCAATAACTTAACGCGTATTAAGGACAATTTTCCCGCTTTTTTTGGCTTTATATAACGATTATTTCTTCTAAGACTTTGTGATGACTAGCATCCCATGGACCTAACTTCTATAATTGCCGCCATTACTTAACACAAGTGGATATTAAACATGAGCTTCAAACACATTCCAGCTGGCCGCGATGTGCCAAACGACATCAACGTAATCATCGAAATTCCTGCCGAGGCAAACCCAGTTAAGTACGAAGTAGACAAAGACATGGACGCGCTGATTGTAGATCGCTTCATGACAGCGCCTATGTTCTACCCTGCTAACTACGGCTACGTAAACAACACACTTGCTGACGACGGCGACCCAGTTGACGTTCTAGTCATCACACCATATCCAGTGGTTGCAGGTTCTGTTATCCGTTGCCGCCCAGTTGGCGTACTTAACATGTCTGATGAAGCAGGTATGGACGCTAAGCTTGTTGCGGTTCCACATGACAAACTAAGCAAAGAATACACGCACATCCAAGATGTGAATGATATTCCCCAACTACTTCGTGACCAAATCGAGCACTTCTTCGAAAACTACAAGAAGCTTGAGCAAGGTAAGTGGGTAAAAGTTGAAGGCTGGGCGAATGCTGATGAAGCACGCAAAGCATTGGTTGAAGGCGTAGAGGCCTACAACGCCCAGTAGTCATTTGATTACTAGGTGAACCATTAAAAAAGCCGATCCACTGGATCGGCTTTTTTTATTTACTGATGCAAAAAAAGATATCTACTTTTCGACGCCGTCGACTAGGCCATCCAAGTAACGTTCTGCATCTAGGGCCGCCATACAGCCCGTACCGGCTGATGTGATCGCCTGACGATAAATATGATCGCTCACATCACCTGCTGCAAACACACCCTCGATGCTGGTTTGTGTTGCGTTACCGTGTGTACCGGATTGCACCGATAGGTAACCATCTTTCATGTCCAGTTGACCTGCAAACATGTCCGTATTTGGTTTGTGACCAATGGCAACAAAAAGACCGGCTACTGCTAGCTCTTTGAATTCACCTGTTTGATTATTTTTAATACGCACACCTGTCACACCCGAACCGTCACCCAGTACTTCGTCTAGTTCGCTGTGCCATTCGATGTTTACATTACCGTTTGCTGCTTTTTCAAGTAACTTATCAGACAAGATCTTTTCAGAACGGAATTTATCGCGACGATGAATAACCGTTACTGACTTAGCAATGTTCGCTAGGTAAAGCGCTTCTTCAACAGCCGTATTACCACCGCCGATCACAGCAACGTCTTGGCCACGGTAAAAGAAACCATCACAGGTGGCACAAGCCGATACGCCTTGTCCCATGAATTTCTGCTCGCTTTCCATACCTAGGTACTGAGCACTCGCACCGGTTGCGATGATTAGCGCATCACATGTGTAAACACCGCTGTCGCCTTCTAGACGGAATGGACGGTTTTGTAGATCCACTTTGTTAACGTGGTCAAAAATAATTTCTGTTTCAAAACGCTCTGCGTGCTGACGCATACGATCCATCAGTTCAGGACCTTGCACACCGTTTACATCACCGGGCCAGTTATCTACTTCCGTTGTAGTGGTTAGCTGACCACCCATCTGCATGCCTGTTACCATAACAGGGTTAAGGTTGGCACGAGCCGCATACACTGCTGCAGTGTAACCAGCTGGGCCTGAGCCCAAGATCATTAATTTAGCGTGCTTAACATCGCTCATATGGAATGCTCCTTAAATTAAATATCCTAGCCGAGGTGTAACACGGCTTCGTTATGGGCGTAGGATAAAGAAACCGCTAGCAAATAGACACCGAAAAAAATTTATTGAGAGAATAGAGGTATTCTATGAATTTTGAGCACCGCAACAAGGGCACTCAGGGTCCGGAGACAGCCGCATTGTGCGCCAATCACCACTGAGCCCATCAAATAACTGCAATGACCCATGTTTAACTTGGCCAACACCACTGAGTAACCTTATGGCCACAAGCGCCTGCTGAACACCAATCGTACCAACAACTGGACCAATGATTCCGTTGGTATTGCAACTGAGCTGTTGATCTGACAAATCAGGGTATAAACATTCATAGCAAGGCGTTACGTTTTGGTCGTAGCGAAAAGTGATCAACTGCCCTTCCCAACGAATGGCCGCACCACTGACTAAAGGACACTGACGCGCCAACGCCCAGCGATGCACCATTTTCCGTGTAGTGAAATTATCACAACAATCCAAAATCACATCGGCGCCATCTAAGTATTGATCAATGTTTTTGGCATTCAAACGTGCATTGATTGGCACGATATCGACATGTTCATTACGTGCGGTCAACTGCTTATATGCAGCCAATACTTTAGGCTGCTCCACATCGTCCTGCGTATACAGCACTTGGCGAGGCAAATTACTGACATCAACAACATCATCATCAATCAGTGTTAATGAGCCAACCCCTGCTCCCACAAGATACGTGGCTGCAATGTTACCAAGGCCACCGGCCCCAATAATGACAGCGCGCTTTCCAGACAGTGACATCTGACCTTCAACATCAAAATTAGTAAGAAGCAATTGTCGACTGTAACGCATCAGCGCTTGTTCATTCATACCACTTATTTCCTGCCCGTATGGTCAATATTTTGTTAAAATGAGAGCAATTAACTGCTGGATTACAAAGATGAAATTCCCCGGTCGACGCAAACTTAAACATTACTTCCCAGTCACTCAGGCAAATTCCAATTTACCTAAGTCTGAAGTTCAGCCAAGCAAAGATACCTACATCGTCGGTTTAGATGAAACCATTGTCGATGTTATTGCAGCCGTCGAAGACGATTTTATGGCGCGACATGGTATCCGAAAAGGCTTATCAAACCTAGTCAACTCAGAAACCGCGAGCAAAATCTACCGCGAACTGGTCGCAGAAGGACGAATATCTGATCATTTTGCAGGCGGTACGATTGGAAACACCTTGCATAACTATTCCGTTTTAGCCGATGACAAATCTGTACTGCTCGGTGTAATGTCTAATAGCATCATGCTTAATTCGCCAGAATATCACTACATATGTCATACCAGCAGCAAGGTCGACATGAGCCACTTACAAGGTGTTGCGGGAGACATTGGCCGAGGCATTACACTTATAAGTCAAGATGGTGAGCGTACGTTTGCCATCGCCCCTAATGCGATGGACGATATCTGCCCAGAGGTGGTGACGGAAGAGATCATTTCTAATGCATCGGCTTTTGTTACCTGTGCCTACCCGCTTCGACACGCCAATAAGCCGATCAAAGCCACACTAATGAGATGCCTAGAACTGGCAAACAAGCATAATGTTCCTGTGGTGCTAACGCTGGGCACCCAGCATTTAGTCGAAGAATACCGTGATGAGATAGAGCACATCATCAAAGACTACGTGTCTGTTGTTGCGATGAACGAGCAAGAAGCCGAAGCATTAACAGGTCAATCAAGTGTACTTCTAGCCGCAAAAACAGCCTTAGACTGGTGTGATATGGTGCTACTAACAGTGGGAGCGGAAGGGCTATATTTGTGCGGCTACAGTGACGATGCTCAAAAACGTGAAACAACGCACCCAATTAAGTCCGCTGAGATCGCAGACTTTAATCGTTGGGAATTCTCTCGCCCTCAGCGCCAACAAGACTGCCAATCTCCCATAAAAGTGTATTCACACATTGATCCCTACATGGGCGGGCCTGAGCGCATCCGCAATACAAATGGAGCAGGTGATGGTGCTTTATCAGCACTATTACATGATATTGCTGCCAATGGCTTTCATCAACAGCAAGTACCTAATAGCAGTAAACACGAAACCAAGCATTTAACATACTCTTCTTTCGCGCAAGTCTGTAAGTATGCAAACCGCGTAAGCTTCGAAATTCTAAGCCAACACTCTCCAAGGCTATCAAAAGGACTACCTGAGCGAGAAGACAGCTTAGAACAAGCCTATTGGGCTCGATAGAAAACAAAAAAGCCGCCTTAGGAACTAAGACGGCTTTTTTAATATGGTACCAGTGGCCGGACTCGAACCGGCACGCTTTATAGGCAATGGATTTTGAATCCATCGTGTCTACCAATTCCACCACACTGGCTTTGAAATTGTGCCGCATATTCTAGTGTTTTTTAGAACGCTGTCAATGGCTTAGTAAAAACTATTTCAATGTCGCTAAGATTTCTTTAGCCCAGGCCAATGATTCGAAATAACGCGATCCAAGTTGACCTCGAATGCTTACTGGAAGCTTAGCCAGTTTATCTACAAGCCCTTGTTCCATACATTCGACGCTGTATAACACTCGCCCTAAACTGCCTTCATAATGACTTAGTGCACCTTTTAACTCATTGGTTAACATTATTTGTTTCAATAACTCGTCCTTTGGCACCTGTAAAATTACGTCCATGCCCGACATTAAACCAACCATAAACGCTTCTTCTTCACATATTTTTTTCGACTGCAGAGCGAGTAGTTCACAACATCTAGCACGAGCCAATAACTTTCTAATATCATCAGGATCACCTTGATTATTAGAGCTTAAGGTAATGAGCATCGTCCAACGTTTGAGTTGTGTTAAACCCAGAAAGGTAACGGCCTCCTTAATTGAAGCAACAGGAACGCTTAGACCAACCACTGGGCTATTTAATAGGCGTAACATTTGAAAAGACAGTGCTGGCGTTTGCTCAACTAGCTTTGAGACTTCGCTCACACTAACATCTGGGTTCTGAAGAATATTAAGTAAACGAAGCGCACTTTGTGTATCAGACTCTATACGCTTGCCTTTGATTATTTCCGGTCTGCTCAAGTAATAACCTTGAAAATAGTCAAAGCCCATTTTTAGACATAATGAAAGCATTAACTCATTTTCGACTTTCTCAGCAACTAGTTTCAGTCCTAACTCTTTTAAACGCTGTATTTCTTCTTGAATACTGTCTGGAGGAGTACTTAGTACATCGATTTTAACAATGGACATGTAAGGCAAGAGTGGTTGATAAGACTCTGAATAATTATAATCGTCAAGCACGAAACGAAAGCCATACTGATGCCACTTTTTTATGGCTGAAATAAACTCAGGTGTAATCACCTGATCTTCGAGAATTTCAATAAAAACTGTATTGGGAGAAATGGGAAAAAAAGCATCAGACAACACTAATTCTGTCGTCATGTTTATGAAAAACGGTTGCCTTAGCTGGGAATTAAGCTCACAAATCCCCGTACACAAATTCACCAACACCTGACTTGTCGCCATTTGTGGATTATCAAAAACAGCCTGCTCTTCTTGGTCACCTCTAAACAACAACTCGTAACCAAATAATTTTCGATTTCTATCAAAAATAGGCTGCTGAGCCATTAAGAGTTGATCAAAATCTATTGTTGTTGTTTTCATTATCACGCACCCTCAATTTGCAAAAAGCAGTCAGAACAGAACACACCATTGACCCTAAAATGCTAAGATCATGGTATACTGGAATTGTGTAAATTAATAGAAACCATGCGTAACAGTTTGTTTTTGGGGCTGTGAATTTATTGACACGTCGTACTAACATCCATAGAATTATTTCCCATTAATTAGCTCATATCTTTGATCTGATTGGGGCCTTAGCTCAGCTGGGAGAGCGGTTCGCTGGCAGCGAACAGGTCAGCGGTTCGATCCCGCTAGGCTCCACCATATTCCTTTCCACACCCATCCATATCCAATCTCAAAACCCTTTATTTTCAACACTTCCACTCTTTAAGGTTTCCATACCTGTCCATATCTGTGCTATACAATCCGCATCAAAGCGGGGGCATGAATGGGGGCATAAGCAAAATGTCCCTAATTAGATGCCCCCAGCATAAAAATTAAGCAACTTTGAATTGCTGGAAAATTGCCATGCCACTGACAGATAGATCAATCAAGCTAGCCGAGCCTAGAGATAAAACCTACAAAGTGTCCGACTCCGGTGGGCTCTATATAGAAATTAATACCAAGGGCGCTAAGTATTGGCGACTTAAGTACCGCTTCGCAGGTAAAGAAAAACGGCTTGCTCTTGGCGTGTATCCCGATGTCTCACTAAAGACCGCAAGGGAAAAACGCGATGATGCCAAACGCCTACTTTCTAATGGCGTCGACCCGAGTGAACAGCGGAAAGAACAGAAGCTCGCTTTGAAGGGATACTACGACAATACGTTTGCAGAAGTCGCGCACGAGTGGCGAACCATTAAAATGTCGGATCGTTCACCAAGCTACATGGTAAAAGTGGAAAGCGCCCTACGCCGCGATGTTCTTCCATTTATAGGTGATAGAAACATTAGTCGAATCGAAGCGCCTGATATTCTTAACCTGCTTCGCAAGATCGAGGCACGCGGTGCAATTGAGACGGCACACCGAACAAAGATGTGGATCGGCCAAGTATTCTACTTCGCTATCGCTACTGGTCGATGCAAGCGCAATCCAACGCTTGACTTAAAAGGTGCACTTACTCCACACAAGACACAGCACTTTGCAGCGATTACCGATGCAAGCAAGGTCGGCAAATTAATGAGCGACATATATCACTATACTGGAACTCCGCAAGTCGTCGCGGCTATGAAGTGTACTGCTATGTGGTTCTTGCGTCAGATAGAAGTGCGCAACCTAGAGTGGGACCAAGTGAAGTGGGATAAAGAGCAGCTAGAAATTCAAGCGGCTAAAGGTGGTGAAGACCATATCGTTCCTTTATCCAGTCAGTCTATCAAAATTCTAAAAGACCTCTATGTCATCACTGGTCATGGAAAGAAAGTTTTCCCTGGTGCACGATCACACGAAAAAGGCATTTCTGAAAATACAGTCAATGCCGCCCTGCGCAATCTTGGTTACAGCAAAGAGATCATGAGCGCGCACGGATTTCGAGCAATGGCTCGAACGCTACTCGAAGAAGAATTGGAATTCGATGCGGTACTACCTGAGCGCCAACTTGCACACAAAGTTAAAGACGCGCTTGGCAGAGCATACAACCGCACCCAGCTATTAAAAGCGCGACGTGAAATGATGCAGCGGTGGTCTGATTATCTTGACGAGCTTCGCAATGAATATGAGAAATAAAGACCTATAAGCATATAAATTCATTGACATCCACAGAAAGCCGCAAAAAAATTAATATTTTTTTTTGACTTCTTATCTCTTAAAGCCTAATAATTGTCCATTAGCCAAGGATCTGGTAATTCACCTAATCTGTTATGTATCCCAAGCAGTATTTCTAAGCAAGTATTTATGACGCAACCGCAAATAGCTGGATTCAATGAGTTAAACTCATTGGTCATTCTCATTGAACATTATAGCCCTCTCACAAGTCGCTACTCTATGGCAAATGAGTTCGAGCTGGCAATGAAAAGAAGAGATATTGATAGTGAGATATCATCTTTGATGAAAACCAACCCTCTTTGTGGGCACGTAGCAAAGATGATTTTAGGTGGGGCTACTCAGGATAAAAGCCTGTTAGAAAGCTCCTTTAGTATAGCAAACAAATTAGCAGCTCAAGATGGCCTTGTTACTTTGTATAGAAATTATGCTTATGCACTCGACCTAGGTGGGTATTTTAGTGATGTGCGCACTTTTCTTGAAAATTGCGCTCTACGCGATATCGTCAATATTGTTCTAATGGAGTGGTTGTACGACTCTTACGAGCATTGTGGCGACTTGGAGAAAGCTATCATGGCATATGAAAAACTTTGCAAGTTAACAAACCCAAGACAGAGTGATGGCTACTTTGCAAAAGAAGCTAAAGAATTTCTTCTAAGCCACGAGATACCTCTTCTTGACCTAGAGCGTTACAACAGCAAGCTTGAAGATTTCCTTGCAAAGAGTCATACCTCCCCTTCATTTCGATTCTCTATTAAAAATGACGGCAAAGAACGCTGGATTAGCTATCAGTTTTCTGTGGATTCTGTATTCACTGGCGACGCAGTATGCTGCATGAATGAGGACTTCATGGATACTATCCTTGAAGATGAATCACTAGATAGGATATCTAGCCTAATTGTGACTAGATTTAAATAAATTCTAATAGGTTAAAGAATGGACACTAAATTCAAAGAAATTTCTGACTTTGCGGTTCATCTTCAGCAGTGCTCCAAAACTCAGAGTCAGCACGAAGATCAAGAGAAAAGAACCTCTATCCACAAAAGCTACTATTCAGCTTTTCATGCTTGCCGCAGCCTGTCTCTAAAACTACCCACACCATCTAATTATGAAGGTGGTGAGCACGCAAAAATAATCGCTGCACTTCAAACAGTTGAAATCGCTTCAGTAAAAAAGAACCGAAAGAATTGGCTCAATATCAAGAAGGCAGGATTAAAACTGAAAGCTATGCGCGACTTAAGACATTCCGCTGACTACGAACTGGGTTATGACATTACTGAAAGAGAAGTTGAAACCCAGCTCAAAGAATGTCAAAAACTTCATCAATTACTATCTGATATCCAAGCCACACTCACCAGTAAATCAGCCTAAGAGCTAACAGACTACAGAATAATACAGGCCAAGAATACTCGGGCCTGTAAGTGAGATTACTCCCCTTTAAAACTATACTTAACCAAGATTCTCTTGAACCTTGCCTTGTACTGCTCTTGGTTTGCTGGTGGTAACCACTCATCAAGGCCCTTTGCTCCTTTCGATCGGTTTAACGACGCTTCTACCGCTACCAAGTTAACTGGATCGTTAGCAAACTGCTCCCGCTTTTCTTCTGTCCATTTGTCGGCTCCGTGATCCCATGCCCACTTCAAAGGTACAACATGATCGATATCCATAGTTGATGCATCAAAGATCACCTCACCACTGTACATTGAAATCCAGCGACCAAATGTTACACGACATTGCTTTTCATCGGCGAAGCGAACTGGGTTAGTAGACATCGAGATAAGGACTTCTTGGCGAGTATTCTGGCAATCTTTATCAATGTCGGCCCAGCCATGGCCAAACTTATCACGGCTGTATTCGCTGTCATTGCTAGCAGTGCTCGACGAGCTGTAGCCTTTGGGTAACTTACCGCCTGCTGCTAAGCATTTCTCAAGCGTATCGAAGGCCGTAAAGCTAGTGGTTCTCGAGTAATATGACGAATCTGGGGCATGACAGATGCCAGAGGCAGATTGTTTGATAGGAGCAGATATTGCCAATGAGGAGGCAAGCATTGTTGCAGCGACTAGTGAAAGGTCTCGAAGTATACGCATTTTGAACTCTTTAATGAAACACGGTTGATAGTTCTAGTCTGACTTATACGGGATTAGAAATTAAGGCTTACTTAGCCATTAGAGACTAAAAGTTATGATTTAGCTGTTGCAGGCTAAATTAGGGCCAAGAATTCCTTGGCCCAGTACTTTTAGTGTATCTCTAAAGCAGACTGATTCTTCCAGCCATCAACAATGGCTGGCTTGCTGTGGTTGTGAATGATGAACATACGCTCACGAACAGTAGCGAATACTTTAGGGTTTAAAGCCTTAAGCGCAGGGTAAACCTTTTCATTAAGTTCATCGCTTAGTTTGGCGGCATGATTGTGAATAAAGCTTAGCTCGCTTTCTAATCGGCTTTGGGTTAGCTCAAGCACTGCAATGCGCTTTTCCAACTGCCCTACTCGATCATCTTCAATAAGCTTCTGGTCGTTGCGGCCGATGTACTCGCCTTCGATAGCTTGCTGAATAAACTCAATCCCTTTCTCGACTTGGTCAACGGTCGCTTCCTCGATGTGCGCCACGCCAAGGTAGCCGTTAACCATCTTCCAAACAGAAGCGTAGTCCGCTGGCTCGTTGTTGTGCGAACGAGCGTTGGCTAATGAACGAACACAAATATTTAGAGCCTTGCGATCTGTGGTAGATGATAGCTGTTTTGGTTGCGGCTGGCTCACCATCTGATCAAAAGCGCGGATCACATAAAGGTGGAACTTAGGACTAATCCACATGGCGTAGGCGTAGACTAGTTCTTTGCAAACCCAAGTGCCAGGATTGGAGCCACCTTTTCTGGTTTTGATAGCTAAGCACATATCTGTGCTTTGAGTTATCTCTTCTATTAGCTCTTTTGTTTGCTCTGTTCGCACAAAAAGGCTTGGTCGGTGATTGTTTTTTGAACCTGAAGCTTTGTGGAGGTCATTAAGAGAGTACAGTCCATCACTGACTCGGACTTCATTAGATAGGATTGATAGCTTAGCCATGTTTGGCTCCTTAGATTTTTTCGAATAGTTGGTGTCGGGAGGTTCGAAACGGCTCTAAGAGACCGCGAGCAGCTTTTCCAAAAGGTCTTTTATGACTGCTGCCCTCCCGACAATGATTACGCTATACGGGCGCAACACGGGTAGGGTTGCCATATTTCAGGCATAAAAAAACCAACGCTGACGGGGCTGGGGTTATCCGCTTAGAAGAGGTTTCGACGCCTCACAGCCATAGACTTTAGCTGTAAGGCGAAGAAAGGTCAAATACAATCGGTTTACTTTTAGGCGTGCTTCAGAGCTTAACCTGGATATCTTTTTCTTGTCCGTTGCGAATTACTCTTAAGACTGAATGATCTTGAGATGGCGGTATGCTATTCATTATTTCTATTGCGTGATTCGTATCTTTTACTGTAACTCCATCTACAGCAATAAGCACGTCGCCTGAAAGCACATTGGAGTAAAAAGCCGGGCTATCTTCTATAACGACATATACGAGAACTCCAGTATTTCGTTCGTACTGAGCACTCTGTGCTGAAGTTAGGTCTCCGAATTGCAATCCGAACTTATGTTTTTGATTTGACTTAACGAAATATACGGCTTCTTGATCGTAGCGGCGGTGATTAGACGTTATTGGAGTAGCTGTGGAGCCGTATGTTGTAGATGTGCCGCTATATGAGGCGCTTCCATTTATTGAGCCCGAGTGAAATGTGGTTTTATTATCAGGCAAGTATAATGTTGATGTTGTAGTTTCTGTGTTTGTGTACTGTGAATTCACAAGCACAAGAGTTGCTCCAATGCTCTTAGCCTGAGCCGCCGCATTTTTAGCGTCTTCGTAAACACCATTAAAAGAAGAGTGACCTATAGGTATGTATTTTTTTGAACGAAGGTCCAGGACGTCTCGCTCCAAATTGCCAGAGCTTAAAACCTGCGGCTCTTGTCCTTCGGCAACAAGTTCAACATCAGGCAGTGTTTTGGCGTCTACGTATGGATTATAGAATTTCTTATAGCTGTTTTGGGCGCACCCTGTCAGCAAAAATGCAGCGACAGTAGCTATGAATATTGCTTTCATATCAATTCCTTTTGGTAATTTGGTTTGTGGATATCTTAAGACAGTAAAGTAACTGCGATCAATATAAGGCTTGTTTAGTTTGACCTGACTACACACCCCCTAACAGTGAGTGAGAGTGTTAAGTCGTAATTTTTGGTTCAAAAACCTAGAAATCACCTGAGTCTCTGAACATATACGCCTTGATCAACTCCGTTCACAAGCATTTTGTATTGTCCATTGATTGGATAAATCAAAGCTTTCGGCATGTAGGCATAACCAAACATCAGCTGATAATCTGTTTGCTGCCAGATTTGACCGTCCGCCAGTTTTATAATTGTCTCTCCTTCAAAGCCATTGAATTCCCCTGCTATCTGCGCCTCATAAGACTCGCCGTTAGGTGTTGCAAAGCCTGACATTTGAGCATTTTTTAATCCTGCGTTATAGCCAGTGAAATATGTTTCACCAATAACCATTGTTATCACTTGCTTCTGCTTTTTATTGAGCTCGAATTCACCATATTTAAGAAGCTCGGACGTCGGAATGAATGTCTCAAATACAGGTATATCATCGGCCTTAGCTATGATTGATAGAAACGCAGCAGCGATCATTGAAAAATGCTTTATCATTCTCATGTAAATCCCTTTCTTTTGATTTCATTCAACCTTACTTGTGGGTAAATATTCAATCAACTTATTTGAAGTGTTAAGTCCCTTCACCTTTCCACCCAAAGCAACTAACCTTTGGCTAATTGCTTTGGAGGGGTTATGAGAGAGATTGGCGAATACCTAGGCGGATTATGTCTAATCTGCCTAGTCATTCATTTAGCGCTTTTGTTTATGGGGTTTGCCTAGAATATCCCATAGAACTGCAATGAGGCCGCGCGAGCAATTTGATTGCGACGCTTAGTAAGCTCATCGATACGTCGGCGCTTTTCTGTGGAGCTCATCTTTTTATCCATGTAGATCATGCGAGTTTGCGAGCTGATGTCGCTCATTTGTTGGCGAACTTTGTTAAAGTGGCTGCGTAAGCGTAGCTTCTTAGCTTCATCCTTTAGTATTCTGTTTGCTTGCTCTTTTTGCCCATCTTCAAACTTTGTTTTCATGTCTGCATAGATAGAGTTCACTTCATCTGCCATATCATAGAAGCGGCCAACGTGTTTATTGCCCGTTAACTCATCACTGTAAAACCGCTTCACAACAGGATAGCGGCCTAGTGTTGCATCAGGCTGATCTGGTGCGCCAACAATCTCTTGAGTTGCCATATCGGTTAAACTGAGAGCGTATCCGCCAAGTGTCCCGAAATACCCCTTAAATAGATACTCAAGCCTCTTTGGTGATCGCATCCACTCCGGAGCAGAGTCGGGCATAGATTCGGCTAGCTGCTTCATTGATTCCGAAGTCCATGGGCTGTACTGGCCCTCAGGGCTGCGGTACTGATCGCCAAAACCCAAAATTGGGTTGCCGGTAAAGCTTCGCTCGTTAAATGCGACATCCAAAGCAGGCTTCATAAATTGGGCGCCAAGTGGATCGAAGGCAAAAGTACCCGTCACCATTGCAAGCATGCGCTCACCAAGCAACTTACTGTCGGCGTCTTTTCTGAATTGCTCAAACACTCGCTCAGGAATGGTTCCGAAAACTGCGCCCACCTCAAATGGTTTGGGTATTTTAAAGTGTTCACCCCCTGCAAATATGTGCCAGTTCGCATCTCGATCCCATTCATCAAGCTCCCAATACTCCTCGTTGTCCCAGTTAGTGGCAAGAATTGCAAGTGACGCACCCATCAAGATAGTTCCTTTCATAAAGAACGCTTTAGGGTTTTCTTTGGCCCCACGATATAGGCGCTCAAGACCTTGAATGCGCGCATTCAAGAAAGGTATTAACGTGATGGCTGCTTGAACCCATTTGTTAGCTCCGCGCTTCGAAAAGTTGATCACATCTTGCGCTTGATGTGCTGCCTCAGCCACGGTGCCGCCATCTTTAATTACGGAATCATACACGGCTATCCGGTTGGCATTTTCCAATGCTTGCCCTACGCGCATCCACGCATCCCACATCCGTTTCGGGGCGTGCATAGCGCCGCCTTTATTTAAAGGCGATAGGTGTTGTCGCACATTGTCTGGCGAGGTGTCATAGTAGCCACCACCTCCAGCGCCAGCGGCCATAATGGCCCATTGTGACTCGGATCGTTTCAGTCCCTTAGCGGCACCTTTAACGGCGTCATATACGGGAGTGGTTTTGGCTTCGACTGTTACCCATGTTGAAAGAGTGTCGCGAACAAAGTTCGCTGACATAAAGCCCGGTGCCGCGGTTACAGATGCTGTCAATACGCGCTTAGGAACGCCAAGCACTCTAAGCATGCCGTCAACGCGCATAGGTCCAAGCTGAGTGATAGCGGCAAACAGACCAGTATCGGTAACGTGATATTTGTGCAGCTTGCCGTTTCTGGATACTGAGACAACGCCTTTATCTATGCTGTTATATCGTTCAAGTTGGTTGGTCCATGCGTCTAAAGTATCCTGATCCATATCTTCTGGAACGTAACCAAAATCACGAAGCATAATATCTCGCTCTTCTGGATCCATTTTAGATGCCGGCAGCTTCTCCATAGCAACACCATCTGCCAGATCGACTACGCGCTGCATCGCCACATTTTTATTAGAAGCATCTACTAGGTGAATTGTGTTTCGCACCATGGACTCTATGATGTTTAGCTTTTCGACACCACCTTTCAGTTGGGTGATACCTGACTTCTGTCCACTCAAGCCTCGTTTAGTGGCGTACTGGCTAATGCCGCCCTCTTCTTCGATTTCAGCCACACGGTGGAATGGCACATAATCATCATGCTCCCAGATCGCTCTCGCCTCTGGGTCAATCAATCCGGCTTGCTCTGCCATATCTAGCATGGACTTATTGAATTTTCGCCAGCCCTTTTGTGCTTTCTCAAACTCCGCTTTTAGTTCAGGGTTGTCATTTACGTACTTAATGACACGCTTGATATCACTAGGCTTGTATAGTCGCTCTCGCTTCTGAAATGCTCGAGTACGCGCATCCTTCATCCCATTTTCTGCGGCACGCATATCTTTACGCCACTGCGTTAAGCCGCCTGGGTAATTTGCTGGCGTGGTTTTCTTAAGCTTGTTAATGGTTGCTCGATGCTCTTTAAGTGCTGCTTGACCATCAAGGTTCGCGCGTGCGTCCTCTTCCATGATGCGCTTAGCTCGCTTGGCACCGGCCCACGTTTCCCAGAGCTGCAACTGTTCACTGTCTGCGATCTTCTGGAAGATTTCGAGAAAGCCTTTGCTGCCCTCTTTGATTTGAAACGCACCGTCTTTAAACTCAAGAGCACCACGGCGCATAACTGCTTCAACCTGTGAATCAAGATTGGCTGTGCGAAGGGCGGCTTTGTAAGCTGACTCGGCGCCATCTTTGAGTTTGCCAAAATTCACCTTCTTTTCTAATGTTTCGATTGAGGCATAGGAGTCAATTACCGCTTGTTTGAATGCAGTTGTATCTATGTCTTTAAAGACTTTGAGTCGGTCTGTGGCACGCTCCATTAGGCTCTTCTGGTGTTCTGGCTTGGCCTGTGTGCGACCTATGATGTCGTTTACATCTTTAGGGTTAGCGTCACCACGAATAGATAGGTTTACGCTATCCTCTTGAGTGTCTTGCTCTGTGCTGGCATCCAAATCCACTTTGGTCATGTAGCGGTTTTCGACGTTATCGCGCGCGTTACTGATCAAGCTAAGTACGTCATTATCAGACCATTTGATAGACGGGAAGTAATTGCGAAGCCATGCCTTTACCTTGGCGACCAAGCGCTTAAGCATTGCTGGCTTTTCGCCACGCTCCGCCATGTGCGCGACTTTTTCTTTCCCTAGCAGAATGCGACCTTCTTTGGTATTAGGCTCCACACCATAGGTTTTAATCAAATCCGCAAGACCTTTGCGGCCATAGCTGACGGCAATCTGCTCCATGATGTTGTCGCCTTCCTTACCAAGCATATCCAATACCGCTTTATGCCCCACCACTTCATGTAAGAAAATCTCGACGGCTTCTTTCTCATTGCGCAGGCCATCGGCAATCAGGTAGTTCTTATCGCCAGCGTTGATACCGCGCAATACAGGGTTCTCCCCTTTGGATTTCTTAAGCTTGGCCTTGGCTTGTAGGCGAATACCAAACGGTAAGTCATTGATAGACTGCACCACCTCAAACGTACCGCGCTCGTGGAGGTCATTGATTAAAGGCTCGACAGCGGCGCGCACATCGTCGGCGTTCATGCCACCTGCTTCACCTTTATTTAGAGACATTAGCGCCTCTTTCGGCGGCTTCACTTCGTCCGGTACGTTAACGCTTCCGTCTTCTGGGTTATCGGTGACTTGTTCTGGTGAGTTATCCTTCGCCTTAGCTTCGCCTTCAATAATTCCATAGCCGCCTTTGTGCTCAACTACTTGGGCGTTAGGTGTGCTGCTAAACGTTCTTGATAGTTGGGCTGATTTTTTAGTGCTGTATGGCCGACCGGATCGCTGCACCTTAACTTCTGGCTCAGATGGTGATTGCGGTAATGACTGGTTAGTTTCTGTTAAATCAGTATTGCCAGATGTGCCGATATCGTCGTTTTCTTTACCGCTTTCGGTACTTTTTTCACTGATAGCAGGGGGTTGTTTACCACTTTCGTTGATTTGTTTACCACTCGGTGTACTAGATTCACCACCGAAATTTAGAATATTGGCAACGGTGGGCGCAGGAGCGCGGCCAAATAGCCCGTCAGTTTCAGAGTTACGCAATCCATCTTGCCCACGTTGAGCGGCACCTTTGATGGCATCGGTCATGCGTTTAATAGAGCGCACGTTTTGATCTAGGTAGTTGGCAAGGCTGGCGGTGGTTGGATCAACAGTGCTTTCTGACATCAAATCAAATTGATCAGTCAGTTCTTTAACGGGTACGTCATCACGACGGCTACGCTTAACAATGTTTACAGCGTCCACGATTATGTCGGTGAAGCCTTCGACACCGCCTTGCGCATTCAGCTTGGCGACTTCTGGTGCCGCATTGATCAGCGCCTTAGCGACTGTCTTCATATCGTCGGCGGACGTGCTGGTAATGTCTTCAATCAACTGATCAGAACCATACGCTTTGGCAAAGATGGCATTTTGCACACGGCTGATACCGCCGTCTGAGATAGTGCCGTCACCATTTAGCATGGCGTTCTGTTCTGCTTTTGGGAAGCGGCCTAGGAACTTGCGCACAAATGATCGGTTAGACGCTGCAGCGAAGTCGCCGGACTCTGGTATATCGATCAACGACATATCATCGTCGGTGACGCGGTTTGAGTCTGATTTAGCCTGTTCCACGGGATTAAGTGCGAACGCATCTGTGGTGTTGGCGTCTTTGGTGTAGCTGGTGAGCTCATCCGGCGTCATATCATTGAGGCGCTGACGAACAAGCACGGGCTGATTGAATTGGCTTAGTTCCTCTTTGCTAATACCTAAGCGCTCGGCATTGTTCTCCAAGTACTGGCGGTAGTTCGCTGCGCCGCTGTCATTGTATGCGCGACGGATCGACATTGTACGACCGTTGCCGCTTTCCACGACGCCGTTACGGATAATAGGCGCGCCACTCACGACACCAGAATCTTCACCCAATTTTTCGGGGATCAAGTTCTTGGCATTGTCTTCCACCTGCTTACGCAATGCTGGGCTTGAGCGGTCGCGGTTTTGCAATGCTTGCGGGTAGTCAGCACGCGCTTGGAAATTATCGTCATGACTGGTGGTTAGGTCGCTGGCTTCAACGATTTGATATTCCACATCAAGCGACTTGTTACTTGGCGTATAGGCTTTTGCTTGGTTGCCTTTCGCTGCTTTAACTTCGCTGCCTACTTCAAGTTGACCAAGCGCCACTTGATCTTCGCGCTGGCGTTTCTGCGCCTCTTGCTGTTGACGCTCACGGCGTGTTTGCTCGATCTGTTCTTGCTGTTGCTTCTGCAATTGATACGCTTCATCACGGGCCTTACGGCTTTGGCGTGCTTCTGTCACAGGCTCCTCAAACGAGCGGCGGGTGGTTTCGCGTGCTGCTTGTTGTTGCTCGGATGGCTGATATTCGCCATAAATAGTGTCGAAGCGTGGCGGCTGAGGGCCGTTTTCAGGTGGCAGCAAACCTAGTGGTTGTTGCTGTTGTGGTCCCGCTAAATCAGGTAATGGCTCTAACTCAGCGTTTTGTGCAAACTCAATAGATTCGCCTAGCTGCTCACGCAATAGAGCTTCACGGCGTTGCAGCAATGCGCTGTACTCTGCGTCTGATAGCTCGTCAGAGTTGTTTTGTATCTGGTCGTCTAGTTGATCGATCTCAGATTGAAGTTCATCTGCGCGTGCTGTGGTTTCGTCTTGCTCGCCTGGCAATGTGTCTTCTGGTTCTGGCTTGTTACGATTTAGAACGTCTCGCGTTGCCTTGCCGCTTAAGCCAAAGCCACCACCGACCGCTGCGCCTGTCATAGCGCCGGTTAGCGCATCACCCACAACACCATCCATTGTATCGGTCGGAATTGCAGGGTTGACGTTCTTGTTAGCAATAGCGCTTTGACCGCCTGATTCGACAAGTTCTTGAGCGCCTTCTGTTGCGGCACCGGCTGCAATTGACTTGGCGTATCCACCTACTTCACCACGGAATAGTCGACCAAAAACAGGTCCAAGTGCGCCTTGAGAAATTGCACCTAGCGCGGCGCCATCTTTGGCCGCTTCTTCTGCAATTTCTTTAGCAATGCTTTCTCGCGCTTCTGTTAAGGCTTGTTCGTGTCCCATTTCTTGGTAATCGCGCATTTCCCAATAGCGCTGCTTGAAGACTTCGGATTCAGCTAGCGTATTAAGGTCCGCTTTTGCAACGGTTTCATAGGCTTGATTGGCTGTACCGCCGCCAATAGCCAGAGCACCCACACCACCAAAGCCAGCAACATCAGCGGCTTTATCTACAATTTTGCCTGCCTTACCGGTTGCACCAGCGACTTTGCCTACCGTGCTCAGTCCTCTTGCAGCTAAACCGCCCGGTATCATGGTAGGTGCGAAACTACCTAGGCCGCTGATTACATTCAGTCCAAAACCACCTACGCTGCTGCCTTCGTTAAAGCCAATGCCGTCATCGGTGTTGATGCCAAAGCTTTGCATCGCTTCGCGCCCAGCTGGCGACATCTGATTTATTTGCTCTTCCGCACTACCGCGCCATGAGTCGGCGATATTGCCTGCGGTTTCGGAACCAGTTATGTAACGCACTCCATCGGCTAAGTCTGCACCACCACTGATAAGACCGTGCTGAAAGGCATCGACGCTATCTCCTAAGTAACCTTGCTCGTTTTCGTTTCGGCTTTGGAATGCTTGAGCCTTCTGTTGCACACGCTTTTTAATGGCGGCTTTACGGCGAATTTGTTCACGAGTTAATTCTGACACAGAGTGTACTCCAGCTATTTAATGCCAAATTGACTTAAAGGTGCGTTACGTGGATCGGTTAATCCGAGCGGTTGCTGTGATTGTGGTGCACCGCGTGTAGCTGTTGGGCGCCCAACTTGGTTAGGTGTGCCGCTGGGGTTCGGTGGTGTTGGAGCTGCTTGCTGTTCTTGAAATAACACGCCATAAATAGCTTGGAACTGCTCTGGTGTAATGGTCCCATTCGCTACCTCTTCACGCGCAATCGCTATCTCTTCATCAAGTGAGACATCATCAAAATCGCTTTTAGGGTCTTCTTCCAAGTACTGTTTGTAGTGTCGCCCCGTCTTCGGATCGGTAATCAGCGTATAAGCACGCTCGCCAACCTCTGCACCCATATCGTTGTATTCTTTTTCGGTGTGGACCTTCGGCTGATCTTTGTCTTTATTTTTTGCTTCCGGCGCTAAGCCCATAGTTCGCGCAAAGCGCATGGCTTTCTCTGCTGCGTCGGGGTTTACTTCGAACTCTTGAGAGAGCGACTTAAAGCCTTTAAGCGCGTTAATCGCTTTCTCTATGGGGATTTCTAATACTTCGTCATCACCATCGTCTGCCGTGCCACGATTGGCGGTAACCGGTACGCCTTTGGCGTTTGGCGTATCCAAATCAAGTGAAATCGTGCCTGGCGTTCGACCAGGGTAAACACCTGTGATCCGCTTGCCTTCTCCAACTAGGTCACCAAAAATATGATTGAACGCGCCCAGTGCTTGTGGTGAGTTTTCGTTAAAGTCGTCGCTTGGATCAAAGACGCGCTCAACGATGGCTACTGCTTGTGGTGCAGCTGGTGACGCTGCGCGGGTAACATCTACGTTGGCTGACATAATGGCCTGCGCATCTTCGCCAGTCAGTTCAGCGTCAGGCATAAATAGTTTTTGAATCGACGCTGTAGTTGTCTGTAGTGCCTGCTGGTTTTGGGAAAACGCTCTACGATCTTTAAGGGTTTTCTGTAAAGGATGTCCGATAAATTGAGGGTTTCGCTTTTGGATATCACTAAGACGCTTAAAAGAATCCTCATCAAATTTGGTTTGACCAGCAGCAAGGTTCGCATAAAACGACTTGGCATAGTCCATATCTTGCTGGCTCTGATATTCAGTGTCACTCTGCTTATCTTTCTTGGCTTGTCGCTTGCGGGTGTTCGCTTGATTTGCAAGTGTCGCGTTGGTTGTGCGTTCATGCAATTCGTGGTTAGCTTCCCAATTCGCTTGGGACTGAGCTTGCTGGTCGGCCTGCATACCAAGTCGGCGCTCGGCGAGGTCACGGTTGAAAGCATCCTGTTCTTTACCGTATTCAATCTGCTCTTGCTGCAAACCCAATCGTTGCTCTTGTAAGCCTATTTGCTTTTGGCGATTCTGGTACTGGTCCATCATACCAAAGCCCTGAGTAAAGCCTGTTGCAAAGCCTCTTGTGTCTAATGCCATGTTGCCTCCCGGCAAGAAAATTTAATTAGAATAAATCTGATGCAATCCAGCCAACTCCAGCCCCAATTGCCGCTCCCATAGGGCCACCAGCCATCATGCCGATTGCCGCCCCAGTGCCTACGCCTGTCATTGTCTGTTGGCGTTCTGCTGCATCCATGGCGTCTTCTGCCTGCTTGTTTTGTTGGTCAATGCTGGCTTTTTGGCGTAATCCATGCAACGCTTGGCCTTCCATTTGATTTTGCATACCTAATAGACCGTAGCTCATTGCTGCATCCCCTCTTGCAAGTCCGATGTTAATCCAGCACCACCGGCTAAAATCTGCATATCACGATCTTGGCCTGATATTCGTGCGTTGTTCATTGCGGTGGTTTTGGCTGACGCTTGACCAATGCTTGCCGTTCGCTGTGCTGCCTTTTCTTGGGCTGGTGTCATCTGGATGCCGAGGCGCTGATTGTTACGCTCGAATGTCGCCGCGTTGTTTGCAAAACTGCTCTGCACTGATTCTTGAGCTAAACCAACGGACTGTTTGGTTAGTTCGCCTGTCGCAGCATAACCAGCCAGTTGTTCTAGTCTTGGCTGAAATCGGTTTTTCCAATCTGTCCATTGATTGCGGTAAATGCGCGCTAAGGTTTCAGATGCACCCTTGTCACCTTTTAGATCAACCATCATAGGGTCGATGTGAAGGCTATCGTTTGACGGGTTATTGATTTCGTCTAGGCGCTGTAATCGCTCTTGCCAAGATGTATCTAAGAAGTCTGACATGGTTGCTCCTATGCGATACCGAAGCTTTGGTTGGTCCGGTAATCAGTGAATCCGCTCGCCGTGGGCGTGTTGTAGCTGATGGGTGCGGCTGTATCTATTGATGAAGTGGATGGTGCGCTCATACCATAACTTGTCGCGGCCCCTGCAATGTTGCCCAATAGTTGGTAGTTGGCTGAGCGGCGATTGAAAGTATTCTGCGCGTTTGAACGCTGCTCTTGCGCGCCGATCTGAGCAATGTCACCGATACCGCTTTGCGCTTCGGCAGACTCGCCCATACCAATGGCGTTGATGTTTTGCAGGCCGATAACATGCTGGTTTAGCTGCTCGTTCTGAGAGCGTGCCATGAAATCTCCGGCTGCATCCGCGTTGGATGCGGCACCCTGAAAATTCATCATCATGGCCTTACCGCTATTGGGGTTAAGACCCATTTGTTGTGTAACCTGATTGAGTTGGTTGCGAGCGTTTGCATTCTGAACTTGTGACGTTTCATTGCTTCGACCGCGCTGGTAAGCCAATGCTGGATCTGAGCGCATACGATCCGTTTCCGCCATGTATTGATCAGTCAATGGTGCCAAGGTGTCTTGGCTAAAATTCCATTTCTCAATGGCTATACGTGCCAGTTCTTTTTGCTCTGGCGTTTCTTCTATTGAGTTATCTCCGCCGCCACTCATGGCACACTCCTATGGTAGTTGATTCCATCGCGTTGCCAGTGGGCTAACGCTCGTTGGTAGCCCTTCCGTGGGGACTGAAATGTTAAGCGCTCTGCGTCTATTTCTGATGCGAGTCGCACTATCTCACTTTCGTATTGTTGGATAGCGTCACCCTCTTCCGAGAAGGCGAGCCAGACATTTACACTGATCGGCGTAGTGGCTTTTGGCTCAAGTACCACAAAGCCACCTCCAGCTGACATAAAGAAAAACGCTTTGCCGGTTTGGCAGGCATTGACGACATATTCAAGTGAACGATCATCATTTGTCTTATGCTGTATTTTCTTTAATCCAAGACTAACTATGTCTAAGTGTTGCACTATGTTAGCAGTAAATAACAAAATTTTAACCATAATTGAAATTTTACGCCAAACCGCCAACCATGCCAGATACGCTAAAGAAATTTACATAGGCTTCATGTGAATAGCCGAACACCACAAACTCAACTGTTCCTTTGATTTGGCTGTTGTGTGCCCCAACTGCATTAACACCACCAGCTAAACCGTTAGCCAATGCGCCAGAGTAGAAAGTACGAACTGTCAATCCGTTTACCCTGATCTCAGTCCTGCAGCGTATTCCTGTATGTTTTGTGCCAGCTCCACTGCTCATGTTGTCACGAGAATCAACCTCAACATTGATCATGAAAAATGGTGTGTAGCCGTCTTCTCTATCGCTAAGCGAGATACTCACCCTTCCAATCTCAACCCATGATTGAGGTGATGCCCATCGTGTAGCTGATTGTGAAACGACAGTAGTCTTATTCACTGCACCAACAATGTCGTTTGCATATAGCGTTCCGCGAATTGTGGCGTTATTGAACTCTGCACTACCATCGGCACGAATAATCCAGCTCGCACCTACTCTTTCACCGTAGTTAGTTGAATAAATATCGCCGCTGATATTGGCATTAGTGACTTGAAGGCTATCGACATCAATGTTTTCCGCTTTAAGCTTTCCGCTTACAGTTGTAACTGGTTGGCCGCTGGCATCACGAATTTTTCCGAATGAAATAGGACCGAGTTTACCTTCTTGAATTGACGCATCACGAATAAAGGCCGTATCCATATAAACGCTATTATCTTGAATAATGAATGGCTTAACTTTATTTTTGCGGTTAGGCGCAGCAATCCAGAAGCGATCTGCTGTAATCGCAAAGTCTGATGTTTTTCCGTCGTTATAAGTGCCAAAACCTGACACATAACCATCAACATCGAGAGTTAATGTGTACATCTTGGCTAAATCGTTGATTTTAGAAACTTCACCGCGAAGCGACTGAGCTAATACAGATTCATCGATTTTACCGCTCAGTTCTTCAAGCATGTATTTAACTGAAATAACACTTTGCAAGCTTGCGCCTGCTGGATCATGCCATGGTCCAAATACATTATTAACAGACACAAATCGAATCCAGTACGTGTACCAAACACCCTCATCAATTGAGTAGTCCGAGTACGTAGAGCCATTACTAACACCGATCAAGACAGCCTGATCAAATTGCGCGTTTTGGCCTTCCGCACGATAGATTTCAGAATATGCATGATTGCTATACGCGCCATAGGGATCAGACCATAGAATGGTTACCGCACCAAAGACAGCAACTATATTTAGGTCGAACGGCACTGGTGGTGTACTCAAATCCGGCACACCGCCGGGCTCTAAGTCGGTTCCACTTAAACCTCCGGCACCTATGCGACCTTTCAATTTAGCAATGCCAGAATCCACCAAATCACGAAACGTAAGCTTAGTATCCAGCGGATCGCCACGCGCACCTTCGCCTGTTTCAATCATTTCTTGGATGGCAGCTAAGTAAATCTTTAGTTGTCGATCAATGTTGCGTGGCGGCTGAGGAAACGCCTTTAGTCGTTGTGCCATTACAATAACTCCGCTGGACTTGATGCCATCTGAACACTATAAATTTCTCCCGATCCCGACAAAGCAATCTCGAAATTACGATAACGCCCTGATGGTAGGCGAACGGGATCGCTTGATTGAATGTCTGTGCTAAATAATTGAATGTTATCGGCATAGACGGTTGCGGTAATGGGATACCCATCTGCATCCACTTTTAGAACTGACATGCTCGCCATGTGTGGCATAGTGAACATTTTGGATTTCCAGTAAAACGAACCAGCGTCACCGCTTTCAAAAGACAGCATAGAGCCGCTATTAGTAACGATAATCAGCTCGCTAGTAGTTGGATCAAGAAACATGCAGTGGGCATCGTCCGGAACATCAACGTTAACTAATCCCTGACGACTATCTAGAATGAAAGCATTGATGATTCCGTCTTGCTCATAAAACGCTAAATACTTCTCTCGCCATCGAAATGCTTTAATGGTTTCAGGGTTATAGTTCTGCCATTGCTGACGACTAATAATGTCGTCCGTCAACAATGATGGCGTGCGACCTCCAACCGCAATCAGACCTTCGGCACTGGCATAAATCGCGTACTCCCCCATATCAACTACCGAATAGCGAGACACGCAACCAAGAGTAAAGTCTAACTTCATTTGAGACATGGCGGCTGGTGTGGCACCCGAAACCAACCATGGCTCTCGTGTTGTTACAACAATGACGCCGCCCGTTACTGGCGCAACACCTACAATGTCAGAGTCAAACCCCAACTGGTAACCAACTGGCCACGCGTGCGGGTAATACGGCTCACAAAAGCAAAGCGTATTGTCGAACCAGCCTGCCAGCATGCCGTTCCCTAGCGAGGTTAAGCCAATCAATCGGCTGTCCGGCATATCCCAGTCAAGTGACTGCAGCGGTTCACCTAGGCTTTCCGTCGGTACGGTATCCGTAAAACTAGAGCTGCTTGCTGGAATGTCGGCCACGTAAAGGAACGTGCCGCTCGACTCAGAGCGATAGATGCGTTTAGTGGCAATGTTATGCGCACCGCCTGGCGGCATTGGAATGCTGCTAAGCGATACCGACTGACCAGACCACTTAGTAACCATATTACTTGCTAACGCTGGTGGGCCTTCTTCGCCATACGCGCTAACAAAGGTAACCGTGTAGATCACATTGATTTCATAGCCGCCGTCTTCTGGTTCGGCCTGATCTGGCTGTGATACTTGTAACGGTAAGCTAGGCGCTGGAATGCCAAGCGTTAAGCTTGACCCTGGCGGTGTGCCAGTATTCGCCATGGTTGACGTTGCCATCTTTGGTGCGCCCTCACCCGTCCAGTACAAACGATCCCACTGATCATTGTTGAGTGGCGACTGGACCATGCTGACACCTTCGCTGTGCCAGCGGTAATTTATGTGAGGCTCGGATCGATACAGTGATCGCACATTTTTTTCAAAGCTGCTTACTAATTGATTACCGTTCGAAGCTTTTAGACTCATACTATCAAAGTCGCAGCCTCTCGCCTCCTGTGCGTTGCTGTCCGGCAGCATCTTAGCGTTAAGCTTTGGCAATTCTCCCGCAAACGGGCTAATGCTAATTTTCATTGGCTTCACCTATTTTATATTGGAAAAAATACCAGCCGAATAGCCGCACTAGAACGAAATACAAAATTGCTACAGGATAGGCTAGCGGCTTCCAATACCAGCGAACTCGCTTACAATCACGCAGTAATGCTAATAAAAGCTTCCAATCACATTCAAAGCGGCGAACTTCATCGCCGCCTTTTTTGTATCCTTTATCATGCTTATCGCAGCTAGCTTCATACCACCAGCCAAAAAAAAGCCACGTCAATCGACGTGGCATCCAAGAGGGTCCGCAACCATTCGGCATAATAAATACCCTTTTAAGTTATCGCGCTCGTCCCGCTAGAATTTGCAGCGCTCTATCAGATGTAATCAATCCTAGATCACGTAAATGATTAACACCATCAACAGTATCTACATGGCTTAAAACAACAGTTTCTAAACGAGGATCGTTCAACATTTCATAAAAGTCTTTTACCAATGAATCAGCCGAATCCTTAATAGCAACACGCTCAGATGGGCTAAATAGCAATTTGAAATTAAATGCTGAAACTTCGGTTACAGATTCAGTTTTTCTAAATGGATAATTTGAATTGATAGGAAAATTGAATGCCTCTTCTTCTGATTTCCAAGGCTTACGAGTTGAAGGATGTACACCTAGCTCAAGAAACGATCCGTCTTCTTTAGTTACTCTTAAAACCCCGTTATTTAGTGTTTTAATCATACTATTTTATACTCCTCTACGGCCGCCAAACAGGAGTCTGTATTGGTGCTTAGAACGTCCCCCTCATTTAAGCGCATTTTATGTAATACACTGGAACTTCCTGTTGCTCCTGAGAATGATGTATATACCAACATATTACCGTTTACAGAAACATAATCACCACTGGTATTACTGGTTGCAGCTACTACAAATGCTGTATGGCCTTCGGGTACTGTGTATGGAGCCGTATATCTTATGTTTGTAATCGTTCTCACATATTCTAATGAGTTTTTTTCAATACCTTTATTTGCTGGACTTAACATTTACTCCACCTCTTTTATTTCTACACCTGACACTTTACATGTCAGGTTAATCTCTAGATCCGATGGTTGTACTGGAGCTTGTAACTCATTACCTCCAGACTGTTTTAATACAGCCTCATACCACCCTGTTTTACCGTAAGGTGTCACACCTGAAACAGTTTCTATTGATGTTGCTGCATTATTAGCTATTTTCACTTTCTCAGGGATTTGAGATCCATTTACTACAAACAACTCTCCTTTATTATTTCCTTGTATATGGTTGGAGTTCGAATAAAGTCCATTAGGCATAAAGGTATTCATGTTATACGCGATGTATATCGCAGTGTCACCATTGGTAGGACTTCCATTCAAGTAGTAAGTGTAAAAATCAGTACCAGAACCCACAAAAATATAGTACTTATCTTCATTTTTATTATAAGTAACTGCTAAGTTAGAGTAGTTGCTTACACTAAAACTTGTTGAAAGTGATAATGCCCCCTGCTCACCACTATTGCTGTCGTAAAAATACAAGTTACTAGTGTAAGAATTACTTAAACAAAGGATAAATAGCCCATTACATGCTCCAGAACAAGTATAAGTGCTTGTGGTAGCTGGCAGTGTGGAGTCGAGATATGCCACAAACTCTTGTGTACCTTTTTCTAGGTCATATTTATATAGATCTTTGTTTTGGTCTACCCACCATACTGCGTTGTTATCGACATCTAGCGCTTTAAATGCATATACGTCTTCTGATACAACCGACCAACTTCCAATAGTTATACCTGTTATGTCTGCTCTATATAACTTGGTAATGGAGTTACCATCATAATTGAAATAATAAGCATATTTATACGTTAGAAATACCCATTTAGGATTAGATACATTAGGCATAGAAGTAAATAATGTATCCACTGGTGTTGTATATTGGGTATTAAAATATTGTTGCGTTAGCGCACCCTGATCATTCAATGTTAATGAGTATGATAATAGATCACTACAAAAGCCGTCTGGATCACCTAAAGTCATTTTATAGTCTAGTACAGTAGATCCTGTGACAAATGGATGCTTTATAACATCAAATAATATTACATCACCATTAGGATCAACCGTTAATTTATATTTAAGACTACCGTTTGTTTCAATAATTTCACTTCCAATAAGATCTTGGTTGTTGGCAATTGTTAAAGCACCATTAACCAGAGCTACAGCAGCACCTGTTCCATCAGTTAGTACAGGTTGATTTAATGGATCAACAATAACGTCACGCACTACTGCCTGAGTTGTAGCATCGTTCTCAATAATTACCCACTCGTCGTTATTAGTTCCAGTTAAATCAGAACCCGTAAATGTTCCGTTAAAAAACTCTTTTAATCGCTCTTTCATTATTGGCCTCCAAATGACATTAGATATGCTGTGCTAGTTTTTTCTTGTATCTCTTTTTGAATTTTTGAGCTTGAAAGAGTTTTCTGTAACGAAATTTCACCATCATCAATTAATACAGATAAATCAATTGAGTTAATTAAATTAACTATATTTTCCAGTGTCCCCTTTGTAAGTCGCAACTCGATAGGACTGTTAATATTGTGTACAAGTGGAGCTGTGCCTTCCTGCGCACGCTCAATAGTCCAAGCGCTTCCAGATACAGCTGTGACCTTAATAATCTCAATGTGATCAGTGTCGGAATTTAAAAACAACGTTGCTAGAAAGTAATCCCCCGCTTCAAGAGTTGGAATATTCTTTTGTTCTGACACCGTAATTGTCGTATCAGCGGCGCTAATTGAAGCAGCCAGCACCGCCGATGCGTTGTTTGCGAATTGTTGGCTCATGATAAAACCTTGAGTTTGAAGTCAGGAAGGCGAACGCCGTCGTCATTCTCGAACGTGTAGGCGACTAAGTGCGCGCGGTGGCTTCCGTAGTGATCTTCCGTTAGCCATGGTCCCGCATTGATCTCTAAGATATTTTGATCAAATTTTGGAACAAATATCGCTTGATCGTCCAACACTTCCCCACCACGCAATACCAGCTCCCACCGCGTCACCGCTGCGAGCGGCAAAGGGGACGCACTTTGCTGCGCCTCCCCTCGCCATACTTTCAACGAGAATGAGTTATCACGGCCTATATAGGTGGTGAACTCAATCATGGATATTCCTTAGTCGTTCATACTGAAGAACAGATCATCGATTGTCACATTTGCACCTACGCCAGTTACTGTCTTACCGGTGCTATAGTCACGTGCAAGAAGAATGTCGCCTGTGTCATCAGCTGTGGTCGATATTACAGCCCAGCGTAATGTTCCCCAGTCGTCAGCAGTCGTCGTCCACGTCTGATCATCAAGACGCGCCTGAATGCCACCCGTTCCCTCTTCCACAGTCCAGTTAGCAGGGTTAAGTGTAAGGACGGCGTAGCCTGAGCCTGATTGCTCATGCGCAGCAATATCGGTTAGCACTGTGGCTTCGTTAATGCTTGCTTCATCTTTGTATAGACGCAGGTACAGCTGTGTGGGTGTTGCGCCGCCAGCAAAATAAGCCGTCAGCATTTTTGTACGTAGTTCCTTAGAGACTAAATCTGCCATGGTTAAATGTCCTCTGTGGCGATTGTTAAGAAGTATTGAGTTGTGTGATCTGTTAGATACAGCGCACGGGTATTAATCAGTGGATCAATAAGTCCAAGGCCAAGCGGGTTGCTGCTAAGCTCAACAGATGTGCTTAGCTGGCTACCACTGAGCCTTTGAGAGATTTGTAGGTTTCCGCCAATATCGCTTGTTGACGATTGATTTGAGCCAGTAAGAAGTACACTAAGCGCTAGCCCACCACCTAATGTTTGAGTTTCTTTAATTCCACCTGTTAGTGCAGGGATTGTAATTACGCTTCCTTGAATCTCTGAGCTTGAAGTCAGATCGCTTCCTTGAAGTGTGGCACCAAGGCGCATCTCGCCTCCAAGAGCACTGTCCACCATGAACTTAGCGCGTAAATAAACAGTTAAATCACCGCTTATTGCTCCATCCAACGATATTCCGCCAGTTAGCGTCGCCCCTAACCCTAGATTTGCGTCGATACGAGAAGTCGCTGAAACGCCTCCGGAAAGATTTGCGTCGACCCGGTATTTTGCAGATATGTATGTACGCAACTGGAAGCCACCATTTAGCGGCGACACTCTCACTAGCTTGCCTCCTACATATCCATTCCTTTGGATACCACCACCTAAATAGGCGTCAATTCTCTGGTTTCCGCTTCTTACTGATGATGTGGATTGAACGCCATGCTGTAGCCTTGGCTCTGATTTTAACGAACCTCCAATACTGACAAGTCGCATGAATCCCGCATCAACATTCACACTACCAAGTAGGCTTCCACCAACACTCACGCCGCACGAAATACCACCATCCAGCGCATCGCCTCGATACAGATTCGCGCTAAGCTCACTGTTTCTGCTGATCCCACCTTGAAGATTGGCCGTATACGAAATTTTCCCACCAATCACTGAGGTTGAATCGAATCCACCACTTAGCGCAATTGGCACATAAAGCCCCCCGCCTAACGACGTTGAGACCGACATAGGCGCATCGAGTAGTGCATTTATATATAGTCCGGCATCAAAGCTTGTCGTGATACTAAAGCCACCGCCAAGCCACACGCCAAAGCCGCCAGCGCCGTTGATCGGTGTAGCGTTAATCTGTGAGCTGTTTAGTTGCATTAGGTGAACCGTCTAAATTTGACTCGGGTGGTTGTTGATTGGTCGAGTAACGCGTCTTGCTTGCGGTTGAGGTATTGCTGATAAGCCAACACAGCGCCGTTAGGGTCGCTCCACGTCATTCCTGTTTGAGACTTCAGCTTCCATTTCGTATGAAATAGAACGGCATCGATATATCGATTTAAAGCTTCTGGGATTTCTTCTTGCTTGCTACCGAATGGCGGCGCAAGTGCAACTTCCATTGATACTTGGGTGATTTTTTTTGGCGGATCGATGACCACCTCACCCGACTGGATCGGGAAAGGCGAATTGGCATAGTGACTTCCATCCAACCGCTTCACGCTAAACACATGAACCAGCTCCCCACTAGAGTCACCCGCCATATAGCGATTTATACTTGGTATCAAAGCAGTTCGCTCGTTATCACGCCAGCACAGCGTCTGGCGGCAAAACTCGGTGGCTGACTCGCGCATGGCGTCCACTGCTGTTGCGCGAGCAATGCCAGGCAATTCATTTAAGATTGAATTGATTGCGTCTGAATATTTCATTGTTTACCCCGCATTAGGGCTGGTTGCGCGGTCGATCTGTGTCTTTTGACCTAGTGATTGCATGAAAGCTTGGTAATGCATTTGGGCCCGATTGAGATTAGCAGTATGGTCTGCGTCCTTGCTGTAAGCGCGGTAAAGCACATAGTCGACAATGACGGGGGCTAACGTGTCATCGAATCGTATTGAATCATTTGGAATAGCGTTGCTAGCACTGCTGTGAAGGTCCGGCAACGCTGAGTACATAAGCTCAATTTGAGCGCCGGCTTGGGCTGGCGGATAGACATAAAATGTTTTAGGGTCCATTTCATCAAAGATAAAATGCTCAACATCAAGCGTTTGTGGTTCGCGGTGCCACCCTCGACGCGCCGTATCAAGCTGGCGGCGGTCACACACTGTGACGGCTGCACCGCTACTGGACTCTGAAACGCAGCGAACGACATCAATTAGGCGTAAGCCGTTAGCTGGTATCGTCTGCTTCGTCCCTGCTTTAAGCTCAACGTCCATGTTGATCGTGGAGGCTTCTGGCTTGATCTGAATAATGGCCTGATAGCTTTCATTCACCCATTCAATAAGCTCACCATTAGTCCACCGCGTGCCACTGTCAGTAGTCTCTTGTAGCGTGGTTTTAACGCGATTAATCACGTTACCAAGAGTCGTAACAGCCATAGTCTGTTACTCCACTTCTACGATGTGCTTATGCTTAGCTAGCTTCGCGTTATAAGCAAAGGTGCGACCATTTCTAATGTTCTTCAAAAGCCGCTGCTTGGGCTTTTCGACACTGGCTTTTGGTGGCTCCGGCTCGACATTAGGGGTTGCTTGAGGCTCGCTGGCCTCTGCCGTTTTCTGCACTACAACAGGCTCCTGCTCTTGCTCAACTGTTTCTGTAGCGGGCTTAGCTGGTGCTTCTTCCTGCTCAAGATACACCAGCATATTATTACGCTTCGTCGCTGGCTTAGCGTTATGCGCAAAAGTCATGCCGTCCAGCATATCTTTGGCAAATTCATCCAACTGGTCATCTTCCAGTTCATTGATCATGCCGATTAACTCTTGTTTGTTTTCCATGGGATCACCTAAGAATCAGAAATAGAAAAAGGCGACCGAAGTCGCCTTTGTGGAGGGTTAGCCTTTCACTGCGTACAGGTGGCCCATGGCTTTAGGATCGATGACTTCAAAGCCAAAGACGTTCAGGCCACGAATCAAGCTACCGAAATCATTCGGGTTCTTAAGCGTGTCCATTTCTGTCATCTGAGACGCAAACGTCAGCGCTTTTTTGTGCCCAAACATGACGTTCGTCACGTTCTTGGTGTTATCCAGCGTTCTTGACAAGTTGTTGCTTGTGTACACCGTGAAGCGGTCAAGCATACCTAAACGCCCATTTCGCACAGCACTTGTGCTGTCACCCATTGCACTTGCGTCACGAAGGTCGGACTTTTTAAGCATGCCTGCTAGCCATGCTGGTAATACTAGCCAGCGACCCGTCTCAGGCACGTTCTGCTCATCGAGCACAGTACCCATATCAACTACGATATCGAGTACGTTGTCTTTGGTGATTTCCACAGGTGCGCCAGTGGCACCTAAGTTAATGTCACCAGACTCTACGCCTGCCGTTGCGCCGGCATTCATGGCATCCGCATCGGCGTAAGCTTCACTAAGAATCGTGCCGTCAATGGCGATCTTCATCTGCTCGCCACCATCTGTTGACCAGCTATCCATGAGACTTAAGTCAGACTGATGTTTGTCGATGTTATTGATCTTGAAAGCAAAGTACTTCGCACGATCAATCTGTAGCTCTACGCTATCGGACGTCGGTGTGTCGTACTGCAAACCACCACCAATCTCATAGTCGCGCACAACCATTGATGGCACGGTACGGATGACAACCGAGTCGCCCTTACTTTTGATTTCACCTTCATAATCAGTGTTGGCAATTTCGCCGAAGATTGTTGCTTTGTAGAGCTTTTCGATAAGTTTTCCCGACCAAATCTGAGGGGTAAACTTACTAGAGCTATCTGAGCTGTGATCGGGTTGCCCCGCTGCACGTGTTGGACCGGCCATATTTGTTTCCTCTTAACGCCTCACGGCGTGTAATAAGAGCGCTACTATCGAATGCGGCCTTCTGATTGAGCCGCGAAAATATCTTGTTCAAGCGCTTGGGCTTGTTCGTCTAAGTAGCGCCCTTGAGTTTTGTCTTTATAAAATTGATTGATTTCAGCGCCAGACCAGTAACGCTTTTGCTCACCGCTATCTGGGTTGCTGTTGCGTGTTGTGTCTGGTTGCTGCTTGTTTGCGGGGATTTCACGCTTATCAGCTGTGAGCGCTTCAATTTCTTGGAACATGCGAATCACGGTAGCGGCATCAAATCTTCCTGCTGCGGCCTGAATCACATCGTTGCGAATGCGCCCCGTGCTCTGGTCAATGCCAGATAAATAAGCGAGCGCTTCGCGCGAACTTTGCAATTCTTTCCACTTAGGGAAGCGGCTGTTTACTTCCGTCCAGAATGACGCTTCTGTGTGCTCCTGTTTCTCACGCTCGTAGCCGTCTACCTTGGTTTTCAGCTCGGTAAACTCGTTAGGATCGACTGTGGATTGACTGCCAGCGCTTGTTGCAATGAGCTTTTTCAGCACACCGACGAGTTCAGGGCCAACGAGATCAAGTTCATCCTCACTTAAACCTGCATCCAGCTTATCGGCTAACTCAGCGGCTTTGCCGGATTGAGCGCTTGAATTTGCTAGTTGTTGGTTAAGCGATTCGATCTGATCTTTTAAAATGCGGTTCTCCTGCTGGAGTGCCGGCACTTCGTTGTTGTATTTGCCCTGCAACACGTTAAAGCGCTGCTGCCAGTACAGTGAGTCCTTGTCGGGCTCTTGAGTTGATGTCTGTTCTGGGGCTGCTTCGGATTCCATAGAATCGCTCTCAGCCTGACCTTCATCAGCAAATTGGCCTTCTTGCTGATCTGATTCAGGGGTTGAGTACAATTCCGCGTGGAGTGAGTTAGCTGCGTCAATTTGCGCTTGAACGGACTTAGGTGGTGACATTGTAAAATCTCCTGCTGCCTCTCGGCATGATTGAATGTGAGCCTAATTAAAGGGATTCACGGGTGAGCCTTGCGGGATTCACCCATAAAAAAACCGCCTCAGTGGGCGGCTTGTTTATAGGCAATCGGCTATTACGCTTCCTTGCGAATTAGCTCAATTTCATCTTCTAGTGTCTGGTATATGCTAGCTATAAAGGCCAACTCCCCCTGTGTTCTGTGTATTTGAACTGGATCGTGGGCCTTGGTTAACAGCTCCTGCGCTTGCTGGTGCTTGTAAGCCAAGAGTTTGTCTAGGCTCTGCCATGTTGTTGTCTCGCTGTGCGCCGCTTGCGCCAATGCTCTTAGGTCTTTCGATTTCGGCTGGGATAGCTGCTTGCTGGGGTTGCGCATTGCGTGTTATCTCGCTGTAGATTTTTTGAATTTCAGCCACGACTTTCTGCATTTCTGCTGGCACCATCTGCGCTTCGGCGTTTTCCTTCGATGCGCTGGCGGCGATCTTCTCTGCTTCGGCTGATAGCTTTTGAATCTTGACCTCTAGCTCTTTCAGCGCCAGTTGTTGTTCTGGTGATTGCTGTTGAGACTGCTGTTCGATTTGATCCTCTACGCCTTCCGGCACCAATCCATTGATACCGGCACCTGACGCAACGGCACGCAATAGCTCGACTTGGCCTTTTACACCAAGCGCTTTCTGTACAATCTCAGGATTAACGACGGTTTCAAATAGTCGCTGTCGTATGCTGTTTGTACGCTCACGTTGCAGCATGGCACTAGAGCCACGCGGCACGGCCTTGCAGTCGCCTTTAACCGCCGGATCGTTGCTATACAGCATATTGTGCAGCCACATAGCCTCGATCATTGGGCGGATAACGCCTGTATCGATATGCCCAATTGCCGCCTTGATGCCTTTGTTGGCCGACTCCATGAGCATAGACAAGCCCGACGCGGTATTGCCTGCCCCGCCAACCTTCTCATTGCCATACGCATAGCGTGGGATATTCGTTGCATCGTCGGCTTTCTGCTCGAATGTGTTGTAAACGTTGAGCAGTTCAGCAGCGTTACTGGCTGGCTGAAAGAATCGAATAGCAGGGTTATTGCCGCTTCCCATCACGTTATCTTGCTTTGTTCGCCAGATTTTCCATGGATAGATGTCGCTTGCGTCTTCCCCGGGAGCCAAGCGGTCTTGAACAACGTCTACCTGTGGCCCCGAGCTGATCGATAGGTTGTTGACTAAGCTTCGCGCCGATGCGTTACAGACGTCTTGAACGTCAGACATAAGCTCTGGAATTGCGATACCCCAGAAAGAGCCTGGCACAGGCTGAAAGGACGCGGCGCCGAATGGGCGACGCTCTAGCGGATCGTCGTTGATTACGCAGCGGATACAGTGTCGACCAATTAAGATGGCATCTATCTCGTATTCTGCTAGCGGGTCTTGGATTTCACTAGGATCGATACCCCATTGAAGCAGCTGTGTTCCTTGCGCACTGCCCCAATAGTGCAGACCGTCAATAGTGTCAGGCTTAGATAGCTGATCATGATCACGCCCTTCAAGGTGTGCACGCTCTGAATCTTGCCACAGCCATTCGCGTAAACCGCCTTGACCGTATTCACGCAACACGTCCCGCACAGACTCGTCTTCATATCCATCGACACCAATCAATCGCGTTAAATCGCTGCGCGTAAAGCGGAGGCGGTGAAAAAGACAGGAGCCATCATCAATACTCGTAGCATCCGAGCTAGGGTAAATATCGAACGGACTAACGCGGTCAAACTCTGTGCGAATTTCGTATGTTTTAACCGGCTTCCAGCCTTGCGCCCATGTCAGCGTTGGACGTTTACGTAAAATTGGCCCCTTTAAGAATGCTGTTGGGAACTGCGAGAAATCATGGATAAACTCTTTTAACGCGGCTTCCCAGCGACCTTCTGCCAATTGATCCTCAATCAACGCTTCCATTGCCTCGGCGGCTTCCGTTGCTTTCTCGCCCACTTGCTTTTTCAGCATGTCGGACGCTTTCTTTTTCATTTGATCAATGACGGCCTGATCAACTTGCTGCCCCTGCTGGATCATTGGCATCAGCGTTGCAGAGATTTCCTGACTGATCTGCATCATCACGTCTTGCGGCAAATCAGACAGCGGTGTTGGCTCTAGTCCCCATGATTTCTCGCCATCCGGTAGAATGATGTCACACACCCATGAGTAAGCAGCACGTACTTTTGTGGCTGTGATCATCATAAAGATCGCACTGCCGCCGCTTTGTTCAATTGCGGCCATTTTTTCGCGGTCGTATTCGCCCTTAGTGCGGCGCATACAATCCAGCAATCGCAGTTCAACGTCTTGCTTGGCCGTCTTTGCACTATCCCATGCTTTACGAATATGGCCTGCTAGCTGAGTTTCCATTTCAAACGCACGCTCTTGCTCTCGCTGACGTGCGCGCTCTGCTTCCTGCTCTGCTGTCAGTTCATCGTTAGACTGATAGTGTAGTAAGCCAAGGCCTGCCATTAGTGTTTAAGTCCTGCAAAGCGTGTGTTGATGATGTTGCGTTCATGGTTGCGGCGGTATTCTGCTGCACCGTGCGCTTGATTGAGTTCGTTTAGCATGATCTGTAATGAACCGGTGAAGTCGCGCGTTAGCTCTTCTTGCTTAAGCTCGAACTCTGCGCCGAAGTTGCCAACAAGTTCGACTTTCACGGCAATCAATCCTTCTTTGTCGGTGCCTTTCTTGCCGAAATGAATCTGACATTTGCCGATGTTCGGGCGGAATTTAGTCGGCTGCATTACATGACCATCCAGCGTCTGAGCGATTGCTGAGGCTACTTCGTTGAGCGAAGCTGTTTTGTATGTTGCCATTATGTATGTGCTCCCCACCCGCTTTTGCCGCGGCTCGATGCGCTGCCAGCAAAGCCAACAGCCTCAAATATTGGTGCTCGTGCGAGCGTTTCAAATGCTTTGGCCCCGTGTGAGGCCCAGTCGTGTAGCGGCGTTTTCTTGTACGCCCCGAGACGTTCGTCCCATTCTTTTCTGTAGTTATCGAGACACGTGACACCGCGCTCACACGCTGCTTCATCGAACCAGCACTGCGGCAAGAAGCGGCGAACCGCTTCAATGCCCTCTTGGTGGTTACTGATACGCGAGACAATCTCGAACTTGAGTCCGAACTTCATAGCGGTATCAACACGCGAATTGCCCGTCCCAAGCTCACGTACCGCTAAATCATGCGGTCCGTAATGCTGTGCGTATCGGTACGGTTTCGAGTTCACATAGCTGGCGTAGTGTTCTAGACCCTCGCCGCTGTTCTCGTAGTAGTCGATCAGATGAACTTCGCGGCCTACGATCTGAGCGAACCAGATCACCATTGAGTCATTCATTCCCAAGTCCCACGCCGTGATAACAGGCAGTGACTTGTTCCAGTGAACCTTGCTTGTGAGACGTTGCGTGCGTCGAATGTCACGCATCTGCTCTAAGAAATAAGCGCCTTTTGCAGACTGGTTAAACGCTTCATCGGGATAGCTCGGATACTCCCGAGTCATATCATCGCCGAGGTCTTCCGCCTTCTTTGCGTACCACGCCATTTGCGCTTGCGTTACTTTGATGCCCTGCGATGCTTCGAGCGTTTCAAAGTAATTGATCAAGTGTTGCGGTATCACAACACCGTCGGGGTCCAGTTTGTATGTAGGCTCCTGCCACCAGGGGAAAAAATGAAACTGGAAATCGAGCTGCGTTAACTTGGCGTTGCTATCCTTCTTCTTCTGAGCGCTTTGACTGTAATCAAAGAAATATCCCTCGCGGCCTTCTGCTGTACTCTCGAGCGTGATCTGGTTGCCCAAACCGACCGCCTCGAACGCGCCAGTTACAATCTCGCGCGCTTTCTCTGGAAACTGCTTACATATCTTACCGAACTCGGATACATGCAATCGCTGCAACGTACCGCCACGGAATGACGTGGAAACCTTGATCTTTGAGCCGTTCGTAAACGTGTAACCCATAGATCGGTCAGACTCAGGCTTTGGGAACGCTAGGCCGAGCTGTCTGAATATCTCTAACCAAGACTCGCTGATCTTCTCGTACGCGAACCTGATTTTGTTATCGAATATGTCCTGTGCATCTTCCAGCTTGTGACAGATACAGCCGGCGCTAAAATCTTTAATGAAAAGGCAATCGTCCAGCGCATCGATCATTTCGAACGTCGTAAAACCAAGCTGTCGGGCCTTAAGTATTAGGTCCCGACAGTGACGTTCAATGTATCTGCTTTTCTGCGCCTTATTGGGTCTAAAGCGAACTTGAAAGCCGTCTTTGTTCTTGATGTGGTACAGCGAGTTGAGGCGAAACCATTTGTTGCTGAGCGCTTCTAGCAGCTGTCGCTTTGTCTTAAGCTGCCCATTAGCGTGCTGCTTTAAGAATTTTTCACCGCGCCATAGCTCTAGCTTACGGCTCTTACTCGTCTTGGAGGTCATCTGGTGCTACCTCCAAAAGCAGTTCGTCCAGCGTTTTACCCTTCTTATCTTCGCCTTCCTCATCCATATTGTAGGCTTGGCGTTGGATTTTGACTAAGCGATCCAGTGACTGGGTTGCAGAGTTCAAACACTTGCCCACGTACTCAAGTGGAATATCGATCTCAATCGGGTCGCCGTTTGGAGCCTGTACCGTTAATCGTCCAGCATTTAACTGCTCACGCAACTTAGCGCCATACGTTTGTGTAATCTGCAGGTACTCGGCGGCTAGTGATCTGTGAGCGGTAACGACTGCAACAGCATCATTGCTGGCGTAGTCGATAATTTGCGCCTCAGTAAAAGGCTTGCCATCTTCACGCGGTGGAGCTGCTTCAACAGCTTTGTTAGTCAGCTTGGCTTTTGTCGCAGTCTTAACTTGCTTACTTAGGTCGCGTGACCATCCGAACTTAAGCGCCCACTTGCGTATAGCGGCTTCTGAGCAGCCGTGTTTTTCAGCAATTGCGCGTATGCTTAACTGACCGGCTCTGTAGTCGGCCTCAATCGCTTCGTGATCGTATTTTTTTGCCATAGTCTTCTTAAAGCCTCTCAAGAAAGCGTCCCGTATCCCTACGAGGCGCAGACTTGATAAACCTTTGATCTTTGATAAGTGGAGTTTATTTACATTAGCTAGCCGGGATCGTGCTTCCGGCCGCTGCTGAACATGCCTTGCATCAGCGGAGCCACGTTTTTAATGGCACGCTCGCCAAACAGGAAGCCTAATACAAGGAAGTTAATAACTATTAGCGCCTGTTCTTGTCGATCCGATAGGTTCATCCATGCGGTGAACCACATGAAATCGAGGTACATCGTTGCAAAGCCCCAGACGGGGCGCTGTAGGCCACGCATAAACACGACGATTCGACCTAGAAACGGGAATGCTTGCAGGTCGCTCGCGGTTCCTTCTAACAAAGCAACACGTTCTGTTAACTGCTTCTCTGCCTCGTTCGCCGCTTGCTGCGCTTGCATATCGATCTCGTGTTGAATTTGCTTCATCTTGAGTTCGAACTGTGCGCGTTCCGCTTCGGACATATCAGGCGGGAAATACTCTTTAGCTGTGTCGATGGCTTTATCAATCACGCCGCCGGTCACGCCACTAAAGATGTTTGAAAATAGGCTCATTAGTCAATCCTCTTGGCTTTCACGCCAGTCCACCACTCGCTTACATCGAAGTTGGGGCAAGTCTTGTGCTCGTTAAGGTCACGATGACCAAGCACCTCTGCATCTGGATATTCGCTAGTAAGCGATAACACCAAGCCCTCAAGCGAGCGCCATTGTTCGTTCGTGAACTGGTCGCGACCGATTAGGCAGATGCCAATGGAATCTTTGTTGTAAGGATCAGCGTGAGCACCTTGCCAGTAATGAGGGCGACCATTCTGCACATCACCATCAACACAAATCACATGGTGATAGCCAATGCCATCCCAGCCGCGTTCGCGGTGCCAACGGTGAATGTCTTCCGCTGTATCTGCTCGGAAGTTTGGCGAATCAGAGCAATGGATTACGATGCGGGTGATGCTCATAATGGAAAAAACCTCGCAGCAACACCCACAACCACAGACACCACAGCTGCTACGATCGTAACGACTTTCCAAGTGCCAGCCATGTATGAAGTTTGAGTAAGCGCATTACGCTCAACAGTGCGAATGCGCTCTTCGTGATCATCGATATGCTTACCGAGTCGACGCATTCCGTCATCGTGGCTTACGTTGCGCTCTTCAATGCGAGCGACTAACGCAGTCATCTTAGAGACTGACGACGCAATCTCATTAGTAGCGGCGGTAAGCTGCGTGAACTGCTGTCGCATCTCTTGACGCAGGACAGTAATATCATCAGCCATAAATAGAGGTTCCATGTTGTGCCCAAGCTTCACAGCAGGGCGTTCGGACAGTAGCGCTTCACAGCGCGAGAAATAAAAAAGCCGCTGGACGAATTAACGAACAGCGGCCAAGAGCATGCCAGCTCACAAAATCAATAGTCATATAACGCTAACTTGCTCACTAAAGGGGCGCGAACCCTACCTAATCCCTGCCTCACTAGGCCTCTTCATGCGGGATACGTCGAAATCACATGCACACAAACTAAACCCCAGAAACGCAAAAACCCGCACTAAGCGGGTTCTGGACGGAAAAATGGAGTATGTGAATTAGGTTAGTTTTTAGTAACCAATGTGTCAAGCAATAAAATTTATGGTCCGGTAATGCAACTGCTACCAAGCGCAAGCACTGTCTTAACAAGCGATCCAAAAGCATCCTTACCTTGCTGAATTGCTGTGTCTTTTGCTATATCGACCAGTTGATCACCAATTGTTTCAGTTGAGTGCAAGCTGTCAGGAATTGCACCAAGAGCCACAAAGCCCTTATTTGTGAGCCTACAATCAGAAAAGTCTAACTGGCTTAATTTATTGGGCTCGCCTTTGATATACCCCTCTTCAATAAGCCATGCTATAGAGCGATTAACAAGCATGGCATGACCTTCAAGTTGGTAAATGACAAATACATCAACTTCCGTTTTATATTTATCTAAGTCTTCATGAGTAAACTCAGAAATTTGGAGCGTGATTTCATTCGGAAACTCTGAGTATAGCTTAGCGAAAATTTTACCGACCGCTTCATTAAATTGATCTATGTTTCTACTCAATGCGCTTTCTCCTTAGCTAGCTTGCGCAACCGATCTTGCAGCTCTTCTATGCGCTCGGCAACGATATGCTGTTTGTTATGCGGGATCTTTGAAATGTCTTCAAATGTGATGGTCTGCAGTACGTGCAGAAGCTGAGCAATAAATTGCTGTTGATTCATATGTTCCTCCGTGAACTGAATGTAGATCAATGAGTTTAACTAGCGAGGTATTAAGAATCTACGACAAGAATCAAAAAGTACGCAGCTGTGCGCAAAAAATACGCGCACAGCAAATGCGCACTCAAGTTAATGCTTGAGTGCTGCAATTGGCCCCAGCGCTTGGCTTGCTAAGTCGCCTAGCGCATCAATCATGCGCTCATAAACATCTGACCAGTCTCGTTTCCAGTGCTGCTTATGCCCACCAATGCGCCACGCTAGATAATCATCGGTGTAAAGCGGCCCTACTGGCACCACAGCTTCGCGCTCTTTATCGCCAGCGCTGAATAAGTACGCCTGATCACGGTGAGCAAAGTCACGCATAGCCAGATCAGCTAGAATATACAGCCTCCCTTCTTTGGTCATATCTTCCGTGACGGCGCTTACTAATGCTTTTGCTGTGTCTGGCGCAATACTGGGTTGAATGGCAATGAATTGACGCACTTGGTTACGAATCATCGTGATCACGTCTTGCCACATCTGACGTATTTTGTTCTTTGGCTTCGCCATTGCGCTGGCTAATACGCAATCCAAAGGCTGTTGCTGCCGCCCTTCTTCGCGCGCTCGCTCGTATTTAAGGATTTGGATGATTAGGACCGACACAGCACTTGTATTGCGCGCGTAGTGCTCTGGAAACTGTTTTTTAACTTGCTCTGCGATCAGCTGCATGAATTGGTTCTGCTTCTTGTATGTTGGCATGACTTCGGCTCTTGGTGCCCAGCAATACAGGGCTAGTTGTTGTAAGTGTTGTGGCAATTGAGAAACGACGTGCTGCACCTTACCCGCCATTACTTGATGTTGGATTTTGGACATATTGGACGCAGGGCCGCGAGTCTCCGTCTCATTCATCACTTGCTTTTGTCGCAGTATGTTTGTGTTCGATCGCTGTAGTTCTAAAACAGCATCGTTCGAGCTGCGAATGTAGTATGCGTCGTGGATCATTTGGCGAGCGGATAGATACAACATATTCAGTTCTCCAATATTTCGGTAATGGTCACGACAGTAGACGCCGCTTTACGAGTTGATTTGTGCTGACGAATAACGGGGCATTCAATGATGCAGCTCGGGTTATCGTCTTCTATGAGCCCAAGACCCAGTGGATTGGTTTTCGTGCAGACAACGAGCGTGTCTAGTAGCGGTTTAAGTCCTCCCATCACACCATCCCAATCCGCCAACGCTGTGGAATAGCGGTCTATTTCGATTTTGCATCGTTTATAGGGACTAAGGCGGGTGATACCCTCCTTCTCTAACGCAGCACGCACGCTCCAACACAGTGCTTTGTGATACTCACGGCGTTTTTTCCAGTGCATCCGTTGCCACTTATTCAGTAGGATCGTAGGCTCTGTTAACGTGAAATTGATTTCTCTTCCGTAATTCATGCGACCTTGATTAACCCCTGTTCTAATAGTTTGGCCTGCGTCTCTTCCACTGCATCGAGCACATATTGTGCTTTAGTCCCTCTATCCATCGTCATGCTGTGCCCATCAATCGCCATGTGACACGAATCGCAAGCGTATACAGCAAAAGTGTCGTGGCATTTGATCGACATACCGCGATTACGGCCGACATGCGCGAGCACAGTGGTTTCAGGATTGAAGTTGCACACACCAGGTATCCGTAGTGCGCAGTCTTGGCCGCGCGCACTGTTGCGTATTTTCTTGCTGACAACCTTCATGCTACTAACCCCAGCTCTTCGTAATACTTCATAACGGGATCGCTCCAACGAACACCGCGTTCAGCGCCAAACGCCTGAATTAACTCAAGTAGATCGGCAAACTCTTCTTTGCTCATGTTTCTAGTGCGAGTGCCTAGCACAACAAAACCTCCATCGATACCACGTACGGCCTTTTGCTTTTTAAGTGCGGCGGTAAAGATATGCTTCCAGTCTTCCGGCTCCAACATTTCACCAAACCACTCCACTTGAAGCGCCACATCATTCAGGATCGCCCACAGCTTGGCGTTTTGGCTGTTGCTGCGCTTGCGGCGACCAAGGCGAACAACGACGGGACCACCTTTGATGCCTTTGTACACGGCTTCCCATGTCATATTCATCTTGGTTTTCAAGTCATCTATGCCGCTAATATCAATTTCTAACTCTGGCTTTGCTGCTCTGCTCATACTTCCACCGTGATTTGTATCGTAATGACCCACAACGTGCGGTCACTGCGCCTCCCCTGAGTCCCTATGCCCTAAAAATATGTCGGAAACATACACAGGAAAAAATTCGTCCAGCCCAATCAGCGCCAATTCAATTGGCTCACCGCTTTGTGTCTGCGGGACAATCACCACATTCACACCAAACAAAGAATTTGGTAGTGGCTTATCTGGATCGGTTCGTTCAAATCGCTGAAAAGCATTCAAGATGTCTCGACTAAAGCGCTCTGCGACCTTAAACAACAGCCCCCTATTCAAAACGTTATGGTTGGCCTTTACTTGATGCAGCTTGTCATAAGCAGCATGGACTAAAGCAATTGTCTTTTTGTCGCGGCCTCTTGGTTGCGGATTAGGTATCACGCTTCCCCCTTATCGATCAGGTCCATAACACGGTCGCTCGGCCACCACTCGCGGCACTGGCGACCGCTAATGTCGCATTTGCGCGTCTCTTCCTTTGGTCCCTGTACCGCTTGTTTGGCTGTCACCAATTCAGGCAAGCGGCGCGCAATCATGTAGCGATCTTCACCGTACATCGCTGCCAGCTCTCGACTTGTAACGCCTCGGTTACGCTTGACAACACCACGCTTGTAAGCGTCCTCAAGGAATCCAGCCACAAGGCTTTGTTGCACATGACGTGAACCGTTTTCGTTGATCTCGTCGGCGGCTAGGTGTGAGCCAATTGGATCAGTTGAACGGGCCGCAGGTGTCTGAATGATCATGCTTAGTCACTCCCGCAGCTGCTTGAGCTGCTAGAACTTGATGAAGATGAACTGCCAAAGTCACTTGAGCCGCTGTAGCTATGGCTGGCGCCACATAAGGAGCGTGGTTTGAGAATTACCGGGTCAGATGCCAAGATAGAGCCCATTGCTTGCGCTGGATTGCGTCTATCTACCGTTTCTTCATGCCATGGGTAACCTTGATTTAAGCTGTTGATTGCATGTTGCTGACGTACCATACGTGGACGCTCTTCACGCTTACGGCGATCTTCCTCTTCGTAGCGGCGTTGTTCGGCACGCAATCGCTCTAGTCGCTTCGCTCGAATGTTGAAAGGCCAAATATTAATCATAATTTCTCCTTACCAGTCGGTGTCGTGGATGTCGGTCAGTGCATCGCTGACTTGCTCGCGATTGCTCTGTGGTTTCTGGTGTCCAGCTGGTGCGTATTGCTGCCCTGCTGGCTGCGTTGGAATTCCATTTGGAATTTGATTTATTCCAGCTGGGACGATCGCCGCGTTCACGTAGCTATCGAAGTTGTCTGAGCTAAAAAGGGTTTTTGGTCGCAGGTACTGGTTCATCTTCGGGTCGTGTAGCCACACAGCCACCTTGCGGTCGATCACTCCACGAAAGTCGTCAAGAGTGAATCCTTCCTTGATTCGAGCGTTGATAAATCCAAGGTTGTTCTTGGTGAACTGAAAGCGTTTGCCCGCCTTAAAATTCAGGTAGGAAATAACCTGCTCGGGAATACTCGGCTCGTCGGGTTTCCCGACAATAGGTTTATTTATATTTTCTTTAGGTTTTTCTTCTTTCTTTTGTGGGGGTTGTTCGCCACACGTTTTTGTGTCGGATTCAACACTTTCATGTGTAGAAATTGACACATTTTTGTGTTGCTTTGGTCCGTCTTTTTTCGGTCTTTCAACACTTAAAAGCCAATCGGTAATGACAGGATTTGGACCGATATGTGGTCCCTTTTTAACCACTAATAGCCGTTTCTTAAGAGTGCTAATATCTTTTCGTATATTGCTTTCACACCCTTCATAGTCAATTATCTTGGCGATCTGCTCGGGTGACACCCAGTCAGATTTCTTTTGGTATCCGTACGTCTTGCGCACGATAGCCAAAAATACGCGCATCTGGCGAGGAGTAATATCTACGCGACACAACGCCTCCAATAGCGTATTGGCTAGGCGCGTATATCCCTCGTCGCAATCTGCCACGATTCGCACCTCTTTGGTTTCGGGTTCTGGCCTCTCTGGTGTGGGGAAGCTGATTACTTGAGCGCTCATGCTTCACCTTCCGACTTCTGTATGAGCGCCATTAGATCGACAGGAGAAATGACAACAGGACAAACAAGTGATTCAAGATGGTCTGTGCCATCCCCCATCCACAACCAACACTCTTCGTTGTTAAACCCAAAGAATTGTCTGCTTCGTAATCTGGCCAACTCTTTATCACGGCTACGTACTTCGGAGGCCAACAACTCTACTTGACGCAAAGTCTTACTAATATCGAAGTAAGAAAGGCTGCATTCAGATGAGTCGATAGGTGCCATTGATGAGCTCCAGTAACAGTCAATTGCATCAGTCGCATTTTTCATGCTGGTGAAGCGATGATTAGCAAGCCAGCGCTTATCCTGTATGCAGCTCTTTGCTTCTAAATCCATAGAGGGAAAAGTATCGTTGCTAAGACACCTTCCAAGCCCATCTCTAACAGCAAGAAAGCGCTTATCATCTTCCACTCTTGTGACTTCGATCTTTAGACCTGTTTTTGAGCAGGACCATGCTGTCGGTTCAAACTGCGTCTTACTCATGCCACCTTCTCCATTGCCTCAATGACCAAAAGCTCATTGCTGACCCAACCATTCACACGAAAAACGGCACCACACGGCACCCAGAACATTAAAAAGCGCGATACGCGCTGAACTAACTTGAAAAACATTTTAAATACGCTCATAATTTGAACACTCTAATGGTGAATATTTTTACCAACTCCAAAAAAAGCCCCGCCGCCAAGTTGGGCTTTTTTTTCGCCTGGCGTTTACTCGCTTCTAGTCCCTCTAGTGAGTTACAAAGAAATCGCTGTGCGTTCTCTCTTTATCTTCACTACGGTTTTCCTTGATCCTTTTTAGAAGGTCCTTTAGATCAATTTCTTCAGGGACTTCTAGGGCATCCTCAATAATCAGCTCTAAGGCGTCTGTTGGCTCTACTCCAAGACTAGTTGCCAGCATTTCAAGCTTTAATGACCTGTCTTTGTTGAGCAGCACTAACTCGCACTGCTCTATTTTTTGGATCTCTTTAAATGGCATTGCGTCCCTCGCGAGCATCGTAAATTGACGCTAATATCTGTAAGTCGTATTGGGGCGATGACATTTGATCAATCATCATTTCTGTTAAAGCGCGAACGAGCTCAGACTTCTTAACTTGCTCACCTCCATCAAGATCCGTGAGCTTGGCGGCAAGCTCTAAAATCTGAGCGTTTCGGCCTTGGGTGAAACGAATACGAAACTCTTTGTTGTGATGCAGTTCTTCGGGTTTTTTAGCTGGCATGGCTATGTTTCCTGTTTGGGTTATTGTTTTTTGGTTAGGCCGCTTCTGTGTCGGCTTGTAGTTTCTTTTTGTACAGCTCGGGGTTGTACTTGAGTTGATTGTTGGTCATCAGGGATAAGCGCATAGCCTGCTTCTCTGGAATCAACTCAGGCCATTGTGAGACTGCTCCAGATGTAATGCCCAAAGCGGTCCAAACAGCGGTTGCGGTTTTGAAATGTTTGATCACATCTGATTTAAACATCTTAGAATTCTCAACATTTATCTTAATTAAATAAGATTTTATGCTTATGAAAGTAAGTGAGTCAAGGTTTAGTATTCTAAGAATGGAAACTTCAGATCGTATTCGTCAGCGGCTCAAAGAACTTGGCCTAAAGAGCGTTGATATATCAAAGGCCACAAGCATCTCGAGCGGAGGGGTTAGTCATTGGCTAAATGGCAACTCAAGCCCTAGGGGTGAAAATCTTCTTAAGCTATCAAAGCTACTTCAATGCAATCCTGAGTGGTTGTTGACAGGCAAAGGCACAATAAGCGATCTGCACCCAGACCTTGAAAGAGCTGACATTTATGAGAATGGCGACCCTCCAGCCCACCATGAAGCTCTTGTTCCGTTTTTCGAGGAGATTCAATTGGCAGCAGGAGCAGGCTTAGCAAGCATTTTTGACAGTACAACCGAGAAAGCACGCATAAACCTTGATGTGCTCTCTACTCAGGGAGTTCCAGCGGGTGCGGTGGTTTCATGCCGTGTATCTGGTGACTCGATGGAAAGCAAAATATCTGACGGTGCCAAAATTTTCATAGATACCAGGTCAACCAAGATTACGGACGGAAAGATATACGCCCTAGAGTACGGAGGCTTACTGAGAGTTAAGTACCTGTATCGTCTTCCGTTTAACGGTATTCGCATCCGATCGGAAAACTCTACAGACTACCCTGACGAAGACTTAAGCGCAGAAGACGCTAAACATGTAAGGATTATTGGTAGAGTATTTTGGCAAGAATCGGCCTTGTAGCGCCGTACCACCCCTTTCTTTTCTAAAGCCGCCCACTCGAGGCGGTTTTTTTTCGCCCGCAATTTATTGATTTTCTTAGACTATTAAAATTAATTCTTACTTTTCTAAACTTTATCGTTGACCAAATAAATCTTAATAAACTAAGATTATTGTCATCGAAGCGGCGAACCGCTCCAGCAAAGACCACCAAGCGTAAGCAAATCCCGTAGGTGCGAGCTGTGACCGAATCCCCCTCTGTGGACTCATGGGGATAGGTGTGACGGGCATGTTTAACCATGTTTTTCCGAGTACGCATTCCATGAGTGTGTAGCCGGAAACAATAGGAGGACTTATGTCGGAACAATCAACTAAGCCAACTCGACTGATACGAATGCCAGAAGTAACGGATCGCACAGGTCTTAAGAAGTCTGCCATTTACGCTCGAATCGCCAAAGGCGAATTTCCTAAACAAATCCCTTTGGGCACAGCAAGAAATGGCATATCCGTTCAAACCGCTTGGATCGAGTCAGAAGTTGAAGCTTGGATTCAAAGCACAATCGCAGCCGCACGCAACGAAACCGTGCTGACTGCATAACCACTGGAGGCACCAGCCATGATAGACGCAGTACTAAACGGCTTTAGCTTTGAGTTTCTATTTCTCTGCGGCGTCATTGTTGGCCTCTGTTGGCTGATCTTAGCGGCGTGGTGTATGGCCGTGACAATCGCAGCCGGAATAGCAATTCACCAAAAGCGAAGCGTTCGCAAAGCAATCAAGCCATATATCGATGAATTCATCGGTAGATATTAAACATTTTTATAGGGACGAAAGGAGACGACCATGCAGGCTCACCCGTCAAACCAAGTGGCAGCCATGCCACACCAGAAACAATCACCATTCGCTGTAATGGCGTCGCGACTTGATCTCGATGAAGGTGAAATTCAAAACCTAATGGTCAACACGCTCATGAAAGCAAAGGGGCAAGGCCAGAAGGTAACAAACGAAGAGCTCGTAACGTTCTTAGCGGTTTGCAATGAATACAGCCTAAACCCTCTTACCAAAGAGATTTACGCATTCAACAATCGCGGTGCCATTCAGCCGATTGTGTCGATTGATGGCTGGCTAAAGATCATCAACGGTCACCCACAGTTCGATGGAATGGAGTTTGTAGATAACCAGAATAACGGTGATCTGGTTTCCGTCACTTGCAAGATTTATCGCAAGGATCGCACGCGCCCTACTGAGGTCACTGAATACATGGCCGAGTGCAAAGACGCTTCCGGCAAGTCTCAGCCATGGAAGCAGTGGCCTGCTCGAATGCTTCGCCATAAGGCCACCATACAGGCGGCTCGTTACGCGTTTGGTTTGTCTGGTTTTGTTGACCCCGATGAGTCAGAGCGAATCAAGGCGGCGATCAAAGCTGAGGAAGAAGAAGCAAAGAGTAAAGAAAAAGATGTAACACCTCCGCTTCAGCAAATCCATCAGACAACACTAGAAACCTATCCAGATGACCGCTTTCAAAAGAGCTTTAGCGGCTGGGAGCTAGCAGTACAAGAAGGCGCCAAAACGCCTGAAGACATTATCACCATGATTTCTTCTAAATGGTCGCTAACCGAAGACCAGAAGCAAACCATCCTAAGCATCCCTAAAGGAGTAGCACAATGAAACTAGTCAACCTAATTCAAGGCACACAAGAATGGCATGATTTTCGTGCTACTAAATTCACGGCGTCAGACGCTGCCGCAATGCTTGGCTTGTCACCATATAAGACGCGCACACAATTGCTAGACGAGAAAGCAACTGGCTATACAGAAGAAGTTACGCCAGCTAAGCAAGCGCTTTTTGATAAAGGTCACGCTGCTGAGGCCGCCGCCCGTGAAATCCTAGAGGAAGACAGCGGTTATGAATTTTACCCTGTTACGGGTGTCAGTGAAGAGTACGACCGCATGGCGGCATCATTTGACGGCCAGACATTCAATGAAACCAGCATCTTTGAGCATAAGCTTTGGAATCAAAAACTAGCCGACTTTATCGCAGAGCACGAAGACCTACCCGAAACGCATTGGCCTCAAGTTGAGCACCAGCTGTATGTTTCTGGCTCTTGCCTATGCGCGTTCATCGTTTCAGATGGCACAAAAGATAATTGGATAGAACTTGAGTACGAAAGCAAACCAGAACGTATGCAAGCGGTCATTGATGCTTGGCGTCAGTTTGAAATTGATCTAGCAACCCACAAACCCGCAGAAAAGAAAGCGCCGGTGGTTGCCGATCTTATCAAAGACCTTCCAGCGATTAACTTCAACCTTGATAAGCAGGCTCTAACGATCACCAGCAACATTGAGCTTTACAAGCAGCAGGCGCAAGAGTTGGTCGAGCAAAGCAAGAAGAAGCTTGAAACAGACCAAGAGTTTGCTAACGCCGAAAGTCGCAACAAGATTTTCAAGCAAGCAGAATCCGGCATTGATAGCGCAATCAGCTCTGTACAGGGCCAGATCGAAGACGTTGATATGTTCATCAAAGATTTGAAGAGCATCCAAGAACTGATCCGACAAGCGCGCTTGAACTCTGAGAAACAAGTTAAGTTCCGCAAGGACGAGATCAAGAAAGACCTGATTGTAAAAGGTAAGGAAAAGCTTAACAGCTACATTGCCGAGCAATCCGAAGCACTTGAGATTCCATTGCCAGCGTTTAACGCTGATTTTGCTGGAGCGCTTAAAGGTAAGCGTACTATTGATTCTTGCAATAACGCCATTGAAGCAGAATTAACCCGAGCCAAAGCAGACGTTCAAGCGGTTTACCTTCGCGCCAAAGACAACAAGGCGCTAGCTAAGCGTGAGCTAGGTGCTGACTTGGTTGCGGCGCTGCTTCCCGATCTGGTTCAGCTTGTGCTGAAAGAGAAAGACGACTTTGCCATGACTGTTAAGGCTCGCCTAAGTGACTATAAGGCACGTCAGGAAGAGCAAGCCCGTTTAGCTGAGTTAGAAGCACAGGCCGAAGAGCAACGCCATCAGCAAGAGCAAGCACTTGATCATGCTCCGGCATTCACGCCAGCACCGAGCAATGTGGTTCAGCATCAACCGAAGCGTAATGCCAATAAAGCAATACCAGGCACTTTGGGATATGACCTTGCTGTTTTCGCTCTGAAAAACAATCTAGGCGATGAGCTACACCAGCAGCTAGAAGCCATCGTCGGTAAATATATTTCCCTACAGGCTAAAGCGGCCTAACGAATTCGGAGTGAGCAGCTAGCTCACTCCCCCACTTTTCATAAATTAGAAGGAATTTAAACATGCTTCTTTTGACAAGACGTACCGGAGAAACCCTTTGCATTGGTGAAGGCGAAAACAAAATTGATGCCATGGTGCTAGGTATCAAAGGAAACCAAGTGCGCATCGGCATCACCGCCCCGAAAGATGTATCTGTTCACCGCGAAGAAATCTACCTTCGCATTCAAGCAGAGCAAGCCACTCAGGAGGTCGCATGATCAGCAGCGAAAACATCCCGACTAAGCAACGCAAACTGCAAGAACAGATAGCCGCTCAAACAGCGGCTTTTTTGAAGGCTGGCGGCAAGATCAAAACAGCTCAAGTTCAGCAAGGCCGCGATGATAAAGCGAAGCACGGCGGTTTCACCATTAACGGCGCTTTAGGCAATCGCTTGAAGCGCTCAACCAAAGCTAAGAAGGTGCAGTAATGGGAAGACAGCTTAAACCTGATTGGCAAGATGAAGCAGATGACTTCGATATTACCTTCAGAGATCAGGGTTGCACCTGCTTTCTCGCGCCACCTTGCTCTTACTGCCTTCATCCTGGCAACCCCCTGAATCTTGAGGAAACAGAGGAGGCTTGGGAGGTGGTAGAAGAAAATCCGTCCAAAAAGAAAATTCTAGTTTCTGGATCGCTTGTGGGTCGAGCAAGTACCGCCCTAGCGCTAATGAGCTTAATGGACGCAAAGGCGCAACTGGTATTAGCACCTAAGCGCCATAACGCATTCAGCTACACACCGCCATTCCATAACGCTCACCTACGGGCCAAACCACTACCAAAGCTTAAACGCTGCAAAAAAACGGGGTACATAACCAATGGCACGCGGAATTAATAAAGTCATTTTGATAGGAAATGCGGGAGCCGATGCCGAGGTGCGTTACATGCCCTCTGGCGCAGCGGTCGCAAATGTGAACCTTGCCACATCAGAAAGCTGGCGTGATAAGCAGACAGGAGAAATGCAAGAGCGTACTGAATGGCATCGTGTGGCGTTCATGGATCGTGGCAACTTCCGTCTAGGTCAGATCGCTGGTGACTTTATCAAGAAAGGCTTGAAAGTATACGTTGAAGGCTCACTACGCACCCGAGAGTGGGAGAAAGACGGCGTTAAGCGCTACACCACAGAGATCATCGCCAACGAAATGCAATTACTGGACGGTCGACAAGACGACCAGCAAGGGCAACAGGGCCAAGGCAGTTACGGTGGACAGCAAGCGCCACAACAAGGTGGCTACGGTGGCCCGCAAGGTGGACAAGGTTACGGCCAGCAAGCGCCGCAACAGCAGCAAGGCGGTGGATATGGTCAGCCTCAGTCGTTCGGTTCTTGGGGTAACGCTCCACAACAAAGCGGTTACGCTGACCAAAGTGGAGGGACGCAAAGCCGTGGTCCAGCACCACAGCAACAGCAACGCCCAATGTCACAGCAAGCATCGCCGCAGCAAGGTCCATCGTTTGACGACTTCGACGATGACATACCTTTTAACCAAGTCGGCAGTGGACGACGTTAAATAATTCACTGATCCATAACAGCCATGAAGGGCCGCGAGCGCAGCCAGCCGTAGACGCCCCCTTCTTAACTGCATACCAAATATCTACACGGCAGCTTAGATGCGGAGGCCGCTCCAAGAGTTACCTCACCCCGCAGGCGAAGCAACACCCACACCACCAGGAGACTTAACCATGTGCAACTGTATGCAAGACACATTGAGCTTTATGGAAAGCTTTATAAAAGACCGCTTGCCAGAAAATGCGGTCACTGAATCTTTTGAAGCTCGAATTATGCACTACCACTTTCGCTTTGATGGTAGCGACAATGCCGTACCAGCGATGATGATCGACAGCAGCCACAAAGTTAAAAAAGTGAATGGCGAAGAAGCCAAGAATCGCAAGAAGTACGAGACACCAATCTTTGGCACATACTGTCCTTTCTGCGCAGAGGCCTACAGCACCCCGAAAGAAGAACAAAAGCTTTGGGCGGTCGAGATCCACGGCCCCGGCTCACTAGTTGCTGCATCATCCCGCGCCGAAGCCGACTTCCGCGCCGCTCAGATCAACCAAGAGCAAAAAGAGTATTTGGAAGGCGTACCAGAAGACCAACGCCACAACGTGCCAAACGTAGAGGCTGTGGTTGTTGAGTGGGACGGCAAGCGCGAACACCACGCCGCATCCGTGCTTAACGCCGACTGGAACGATGTTTACTAAGGAGACAACCATGACAACCCCACGACCACCTATCGTGAAATGGAATGCGCCGGATACAGTGCCAGAAGTAGAGCTAGGCACTGAAAAGCAATTCTGGATCGCGGTAGAAACCAAACATGGCATTACTGTATTCGAAGCTCTTTACCAAAACCGCCCCTCGGTCGAAGGCGAGGACTGGACACTAATTGGCGAAGATGGCGAATACATATCAAGTGTTGGCTGGGTACAAAACCAAGCGCACTACGAGTTCGCAGACTTCTATGTGCCATTAGGCCTTTGCGAAAACTGCAAACTACTTGGCTGGGCTGAGTACGAGGCGCCTGAGTTCACAGGAGTAACTGCAAATGTGGCCTAAAACTCTACAACTATTCCAACTTAAAGGCCCCGTTGATTTCGCGGCCATTGAGCAAGCACTGCCAGAGCACCCACTACGCGAAGTAGGCGCGCAAGACGAATTCACGTTCGGCACCTTGCCGCTGATTCGTGGCTCTGAATGCTGGGCGATCGTGAGCAACGATTGCATGTTGTTCCGCTTTGGTAAGGAAGAGAAAAGCCTACCGTCGTCAGTGGTACGCGAAGAGCTTGAAGAAAAAGTGGCCGAGATCGAAACCATTGAGGGTCGCAAGGTTGGGCGTAAAGAAAAGGCCGACATTAAAGAAGGCTTGGTATTCGATCTTCGGGCCAAAGCGTTCTCTAACCTATCTGATGTGTGGCTATACATCGACAAGAAGGCTGAATTACTGGTGCTCAACACGACCAACGGAGCCATGACAGAGCAGTCATTCAAGCTGCTGCAAACAATGCTTGGTAGCTTTCCTATGGTGCCGCTGCAAGCGCAAGTATCGCCCTCCATGGTAATGACTGACTGGCTAATGAAAAACGAAGTACCAGCAAGCTTAGAAACTGGTGATACCTGCGACCTTCAAGACAGTTCAGAAGACCGGTCTTCTATTAAGTTCAAGAAACTTGAGCCGCTTTCCGAAGATGTAACGCGCCATCTTGAGCAAGGCATGTCTGTGAAAAATGTCGGCCTACGTTGGACAGATAAAATGTCATTCGTTCTATGTGATGACTTAACTATCAAGTCGATTAAGTGGGATGACGCACTTAAGGAGCAGGCTTTCAACGACTCCCAAGGGGGCACCCTATCCGATCTCGATGCAAACTTTTCACTGATGTCGCTCACGATCCGCAACCTCTTTCAAAGCCACTTTACTCACTGGTTTGAAATTCAAACTGAGTAATAAGTCACAAATACGCACCCACCGCCCCACGCGGTGGGCTTCGGAGAGCGCTCTTGTGCCGGTTATCCCTGCCCTCTATCCAGCAGTAAACGAGAGTGCTCTACCCAAGCCAACGTTAAAAAAAGGAGAACATAGAATGAACATAATTGAACTTACTAATAAGCTTAACGGCACTCAGTACCCACTAAGAATATCTAGTGAAATGCGTGAATCACTAAAAAAGTCCAATCTATTAATTATATATGGAGCCTCTGATGACCTAATTGAATTTGATGGTGCTTTTCGTGATGAGGTTGGCGTGCATGATGGTGGCCATGTCTTAATTCATCGTGAAGGCATTTTAGGTAACCGTGACGAGTTAGATACAGATGATGAGCTAATGCAGTGGCTTGACCATAAAGCTGCATCGAAAGAGGTTGAAGCTGTCTGGTGTAACGGAGAGTTCTCTTGGTCGTATAAGACACAAATTCCTCATACGACATTTGAAATATTAGATGGTGAAGAAAAATATTGTCTTGGGATGGTTATTTCAACACTCGATATCTAAAGCATCAAAAGAACCCTTGCATGCACGCAAGGGTTCTTTGATTTGCAGTCAGTAGGTGCGGCAACACCTAACTTTTCCGAGTGCCCATAAGTGGCTTGGGTTTGACTGCAATTCAAAGCGCCCTGCGCACCCTCCCAAACAAACAATCAAAGGTACTAACAATGACAACTCTACTTGTTAAGCAAGCGGTTGAGGCCGCTATACGCCTGTCTTATCAAACACGCGAAGCAGCTCACGCAAAAGGGCTGATTCAAGAAGCCGTGAGTTTAGAAGTGCAGCTACTTCAAGAAACCGCCGACAACGGCGCAACTCAAGAAGATCGCGAGCGCGCCAAGCGTACGATCAACCAACTGCTTTGGAACGGTGGCCGTCGCTACGTATATAAAGCAGAAGAAGCGAAGGTGGCAGCATGAATCTAGCCGAAGAAATCGCACAGTGGCAGCAGACCGGTAACCCAGCGCATGCCACAGACATTCTTTATCGCTTAGCTAAAGTACTGGACTCAAGCAAGCGCAGCAGTATTGAGCGCATCCAAGATGTCACCGTGGGTCATGGCTCTGGTGCAGATATTGAAAGCGGCATTCTCTGGGTGGTGGTCTACAGCCATAGCGCACTATATGAGCAAGTGGCTGAACTACAACGGCAATTGGAGGCAATAGCGTGAGTATAGAAATTGAAGTAATTACAACTAGGAAAAAGCTTACCAAGTCGATAGTAAAGCAGCTAAAGCCCGCATCCATTGGAGACATGCGTCAAGCGGTTAACGTGAATCATGAAGGCTACCATGTTCGCGATTTAGGTAACGGTTATTCGCCTAATGTGGCAATCCTAAAGGGCATCAATGAATGGTGCATTTTAGGCTTACGCGACTGGACTCCCAGTGGCGACCTAGAAATTTCAGCTAAACCCCTAAAAGGTCAAGGAACCTCATATAGGAGATTCAAGACCACAGCAGAGCGGGACGCATGGATTGAAGCTTATAACAAGGCAAAGGAACTATGCCTAAAGGTTCACTTAATACTATGAAGCAACATGAACCTAGCGAAATTTGGCTGGCTCCCAAGGAGTTCAAGCACGTAAACAAACACGAGTGCTTAGTCTGGATTTGCCACGACAACAACCACGTTGAGCTAGTGAAGTACCACCCGCCCCACTTCATCAACGGCTCAATCATCCCTGACATTTTAATCAAGGCCGTGGCCCACATCGTGGTCCCGCAGGCGCCGAAGGAAGGAATCATTCAATGACTATGATGCAAGATCGACAAGAGTGTTCAAGACAATCATGCCGCTGGACAGGCGTATATGCTGAAATGGTAAATCAACCTAATGGTGACGGCTTTTCATCTACCTTTGTGTGCCCTAAGTGCGGCTGTGATTCGTTCTATGTCATTGATAAGCCGATTGAAAGTGAGCGAGTTAATCATGCAAACAGGTTGATTAAATTAATCGCCACCCATGGTCGCAAGTTCTTAAGTCATGAAAATAAAATTGCTCACATGGAATTAGGCAAAGGCGGCAAGGTGTTCTACGTGGACGCCTACACGCGCCGCCGCGTTTACACCAACCGTGAGCATATTCAATGGTCTGGCCTTAGCGAAGGCGGAACCATGCAAAGCCTAATCTCACACCTAAAGCGCTACATTCTAGACGGTACGCCAATTGATAAGCGCCTAATTGCACCAAAATGCTTCCGCGAAGACGGCAGCAATATTTGGGGCTATGACCCAGTTGAAGCGGACAAGTTACGTGAGCAAGCCTTTAAGCTGCCAATGTTTCAGGAGGTATAGTGAATGCACTTCTTCAACAACCACGCAGGTCAGTTAGACCTGCACCTACCTCAATCATTGGTGATTGATAACTTTGCTGGTGGTGGCGGTGCTTCTACCGGCTTGGAAATGGCATTAGGCCGTCCCGTTGATATTTCGATTAACCACGACCCCGAAGCCGTGGCGATGCACACGGCAAACCACCCAGATACAGCACACTACTGCGAAAGCGTTTGGGAAGTTGACCCACGTAAGGCATGCGGAAACCGTGAAGTCGAAATTGCCTGGTTTAGCCCGGACTGCAAACACTTCTCGAAAGCCAAAGGCGGCAAGCCAGTAGACCGCAATATTCGCGGTTTGGCTTGGGTTGCTGTTCGTTGGGCTGCTACGGTAAAGCCTAAAATAATTATGCTTGAGAATGTTGAAGAGTTTAAAACGTGGGGACCAGTGAGAGACGGCGCACCATTTCTAGGGCAGAAAGGCCAAAGCCTGAAGGGTAAGAATTTTAAGACGTTTGTTAACGCGCTGAAAAAGCTTGGTTATATCGTTGATTGGAAAGAGCTGCGCGCTTGCGACTTCGGTGTACCGACTACCCGTAAGCGTTTCTTTCTTATCGCACGTTGTGATGGCAACCCTATTTCATGGCCAACACCAACCCACGGCGATCCAGCAAGCCTAGAAGTCCAATCCGGAAAGCTTAAGCCTTGGAAAACAGCCGCCGATATTATCGACTGGTCTATCCCTTGCCCAAGCATTTTTGAGCGTAAGCGACCGCTGGCAGAAAACACAATGAAGCGAATCGCTCGTGGCTTACAGCGTTTCGTCATCGAGTCAGATAAACCGTTTATTATCGGTGCTGGCGGGCCAGCATACGCAGGCAAGCCACGACCAATAGACAAACCAGTAAATACGATCACCACACAGAATCACTCCCAGCTAGTTTGCGCTTTCTTAGCCAAGCACTACGGTGGCAACTATACAGGCTCTGGTATAAGCATGAATGCACCGACCGACACAGTAACCACGGTTGACCATCATGCTCTTATCGCCAGCAACCTAGTAAAGCTTCGCAATGGCTGTATTGGTACAGATGTAAGAGAGCCGGTTCATACCATCACTAGCGGTGGTGGTCACATCGGAGAGGTTCGCGCCTTCTTGGTTAAATATTACGGAACGGGTGAAGGTTGCACAGTCAATGAACCGCTACACACCGTTACCACAAAAGACCGCTTTGGTTTGGTAACGATCAAAGGCGAAGATTATCAGATCGTAGACATCGGTATGCGTATGCTGTCACCGCGTGAACTCTACAGAGCACAAGGGTTTCCTGATTCATACGTAATCGACACCCTACCCGACGGCACCAAGCTTTCAAAGGCTGCGCAAGTCCGTATGTGTGGCAACTCAGTTTGCCCGCCACTTGCCGCAGCACTTATCAAAACAAACACCAGTCAAACAATCCGCCGCTCCGTTGCGGCTTAATATTTTTGAGAGGCAAATATGTACGAAAGAAAATGCCCCTGCTGTAAAGAGTCTATAAATTTTACGGTAGGGAAAAAATATGAAGTTGATTGTGGTTACTGTGGTCACAATGTTGGACAGCTATCAACTGATACTTTTAAATTTACAGAAGCAGCTAAAGATGACTTGTTAGTCTCTCTAGAAAAAAAGAAACATGGTAAATAGCAAAATGCCCCCATGACCTTAATTGGTTGTGGGGGCATTTTTTTATTGGTATAAATGCGCATGCCCTGTCATAGCCTTTCACTGTAAGAAAATGAATGTGGGGGCATCTACGGGGGCATATATAAAAATCGAAATAAAAGAACCCAGCAATAGCAATACTTTCAAGCCGCTTTGCGAGGGAGCTAGGCTCCACCATATACCTCCTACACTCTGCCAAATCCTTCCTAACACATTATTATGCATAAACCAGTAATTTTTATGCATTTCGTATTAACGCGTAGGAATTTAGATATGCAAATACGGCTTAACGGATCTCTCCTATTGACTAAAAAGCCGTAGGAAGCGAGATTGCCGACAATAGCGCTACAGCCTTGATTCCCTTATTACAAAGTGATCTGAAATAAAGACTACCAAGTAATTATCGGTTAGGAGCTCTCACACCACAAACAAGGGAGTCGATGCAAATGAATGATCTCTTCTCAGAAATTGAATCGGAACCTTTGTCTGTTTTACCATACGATGGCGATGTAACTTACTTCGGACATTTGATTCAGCCAGAGCAGTCCCACATTTACCTTCATCATCTGCTTAACGAAATTGATTGGCAATATGATCAAGCCGTGATTTTTGGTAAACACATCATCACCAAACGTAAAGTTGCTTGGTACGCGGAACAAGCCTTTCGATATACATATTCTAAAACCACAAAAATCGCTAAATTATGGACCCCTCTTCTATTAGAAATAAAAGAGCAAGTTGAACGAGAAACGCAAGAACAATATAACTCTTGCTTATTGAACCTTTACCATGATGGTTCCGAAGGTATGTCATGGCACAGTGACGCAGAACGCGAACTGGTCGAGCAAGGTGTGATCGCGTCCCTAAGCTTTGGCGCAAAGCGTAAATTTTCTTTCAAACACAAACACACCAAAGAAACCCATTCAGTTGAACTAGACTCGGGCAGTTTACTGGTGATGAAAGGCGTGACTCAACACCATTGGTTACACAGCCTTCCAACCACAAAAAAAGTCGGCACGCCTCGTATCAATCTCACCTTTCGTCAGATTAGAACCTAATTAATAGTCGCCACATTTGCACGTTTGAAACAGGGTGGTTTTAAGCTACGTATACCCTAATTTTTATGATAGGGTACACACACCTTTTTATATGATTGAGTAAGGGAAAATGGGTAAAGAAATTGTTTTAACCGGTATCACAACGACGGGCACGCCTCACCTAGGTAACTATGTTGGCGCAATTCGCCCAGCCATTGAAGCTAGCCTTCACGAAGACACAGAATCATTCTTCTTTCTAGCTGATTATCATGCTCTGATTAAATGTCAGGATCCTGAGCGTGTTAAACAGTCTCGTCTTGAAATAGCAGCAACTTGGCTTGCCTGTGGCCTAGATACAGACAAAGCAACTTTTTACCGTCAGTCGGATATTCCTGAAATAGCTGAACTAAACTGGCTCCTAACATGCGTGACTGCAAAAGGTTTAATGAACCGCGCACACGCCTACAAAGCTAGCGTTGATGAAAATACCACTAATGGTCAAGACCCAGACAATGGCATTACCATGGGGTTATTTTGCTATCCAGTATTGATGGCTGCAGACATCCTAGCTTTTAATGCTAACAAGGTCCCTGTTGGTCGTGATCAAATCCAACACATTGAAATGGCGCGCGACATTGGCTCCCGCTTCAACCATTTGTTTGGTGAGCACTTTGTCATGCCACAAGCACTCGTTGCAGAAGATGACAGTGCCATTTTAAAAGGCCTTGATGGCCGAAAAATGAGTAAGAGCTACAACAATACTATCCAGCTATTTGAAACTGAGAAGCAGCTTAAAAAAGGAATCAACAAGATTGTCACCAACTTGCTTGAACCTGGTGAACCTAAAGACCCTGAAAACTCAACGGTCTTTGATATTTACAAAGCGTTCGCCACCCCAGAGCAAACTGCAGAGATGCACCAAAAATTCTTAGATGGTATCGCTTGGGGTGAAGCTAAAAAGGAACTTTTTGAGCTGATTAATGGTCAACTAACAGAGCCAAGAGAAAAATACCTTGAGCTTATGGCGAACCCTGCCGAAATCGAAGCAGTTTTACAGGCCGGTGCTGAAAAAGCCCGTGCCCGAGCACGAGCTCTGATCTCTGACCTTCGTAAAGCAGTTGGTTTGGTTCACTTCGTCTAATTTGGAGAAACATCTTGAAAACATCTGTATATGCCTTACTTATGGCATTTGTATTAGCAATTGGTATGGGAGGCTTTGCCTCTGATGCTGAAGCAAAACGTCTTGGTGGAAGCAAAAGCTTCGGCAAAAGCTTTTCAACGAGTAAAAGTGCAACTAGCCCAACAAGTAGCAGCACATCGAAAGCGGCAGCTGCAGGCGGCACCACTAAAAAATCAGGCTTCCTTGGTGGCTTAGGTGGTGGACTTTTAGGTGGCTTATTGGCGGGCGGCTTGTTTGCTGCACTGATGGGCAGTGGTGCATTCGATGGTATATCTTTTGGTGATATTTTACTGTTTGCAGTCATCGGCTTCTTGATTTATAAGCTATTCTTTGCCAAAAAACGCCAAGCTGCGCAAACAGCGGGCGCTCAAGGCATGTACCGCGAAATGCCTAACTCAACGCGAGACAATGTACAACCTTCACCTATGTCTGGTATTTCTGGCTTTGGTTCTCAACCTCAGATTCAACTGCCGCCAGGCTTTAATGAACAAGCGTTCATTGCCGAAGCAAAAAGTCATTATGTAACCTTGCAGAAAGCCTGGGATGACAATAACTTCGAGGAAATCAGCGACTACTTTAGCGCGGATGTTTGTGCTATGTTGCGTGAAGAGCGTGCTAAATTTGGTTCAGATAAACCTCGTACTGAAGTTGTTTCCTTGATGGTAGACCTTGTTCGCGGCGAGTTTATCGGCTCAACAGCTTCTATTTCATTGCGTTTTAGCGGTTGGATCAAAGAAGGTGATCAAACCACCGAAGCCAATGAAGTGTGGCATTTAGAGAAAAACCTAGAAGATGCTCAAGGCAATTGGACGATTGTTGGCATACAACAAGACAACTAATTGTTACTTAATTTATCAAGCCAATGCGTTGCATTTCGTCTATTCTACTAAATATACGAGCAGCGCATTAGCGCATATCATCGGATTGATAATAGGTTTAGAGCCATGTCTGAATTAGCGACAATCAAAGAATCAGGAAATTTGCCTAGCGAAAGTAATAAAGGAGAATTGCTCCAATACCTTACTTTCAAACTTTTGGATGAGACTTACGGCATCAACGTAATGCAAATTAAAGAAGTATTGCGTTACAGCGAAATTGCTCCTGTTCCAGGTGCTCAGTCCTTCGTCCTTGGAATCGTCAACCTTCGCGGTAATGTTGTCACGGTAATTGACACTCGTGTTCGATTTAGTTTGCCTGAGTGTACTATTTCTGATGACACGCGAATTATCATTATTGAACATGATGGCGAGCAGATTGGTATGTTAGTAGATGCTGTTAAAGAAGTATTCTATTTGTATCAAAGTGAAATTGAGCAAAGCCCTAGTGTCGGTAACGATGAAGCGTTAATGTTTATCCAAGGTGTCTACCAGAAAGAAGAAGAATTAGTCATCCTTCTGGACCTGAACAAAATGATTGATTCTGATAATGAGCAACTTTCGATTGGCTCGATGATTTAATTATTAGTTTCCAATAAAAAAAGCAGCTTAAGCTGCTTTTTTTATTGGTCAAAATACAGAGATTAGAATTCGTTCATAGACTCATGAACGTAATCCGGCAAATCCTCTTCTGCAGGAATTGGTGTTGATTTGCCCGCATCATCAATCGCAACAAATTTAAATAAACCTTCTGTTACTTTTTCGCGTATTCCTATACGCCCACGTCGCACCCAAGCTTCTACATGGATATCCATAGAAGTGCGACCAACTGATTTAACGTAGGTATAGACACCTAAAATATCGCCAACTTTTACTGGGCGTATAAAACTCATACCATCTAATGAGACGGTTACAACACGTGTCTGAGCACGTTGCCCAGCGCATATACCTGCTGCGATGTCCATTTGAGACACCACCCAACCGCCAAAAATATCACCCGCTGGGTTAGTGTCCCCAGGCATTGCTACAGTGCGTGTCGTAAGGCGACCTTTAGTTTCGTTTACTTCCCCAGACATTTATTTCTCCTACTGTCGGAATCGACACTTTATAACAAAGCTGGCCGCCAATATCAGTAACTGTTTTGACTCTTTAACTCTAAAGCACTCTGAATTAGCATTACAGGCGCGATTTCGCTTAAAAGGACCAATATTATGCGCCAATTTGATAGTAAGCTACCGAGTACAGGCACCACTATTTTTACGCAAATGTCTGAACTGGCCGCCAAACATCAAGCGATCAACCTCTCCCAAGGCTTCCCAGATTTTGATGGGCCAAACGAGCTATTAAGCCGAGTTGATCATTACATTCAGCAAGGCGCCAACCAATACGCTCCGATGACAGGCGCTCCTACACTGCGTCAGGCGATCCAAAGCAAGTTGTCGCGCTGCTACAACCATCAAGCCGATGCAGACACCGATATTACCGTCACTTCCGGTGCAACAGAAGCCTTGTTCGCAACGATTTCAGCGTTTGTCCAACAAGGAGATGAAGTCATTGTGTTTGACCCTGCTTACGACTCCTATGATCCCGCTATTCGCTTAAATGGAGGCAATCCGGTACACATTGCCCTATTGCCTCCCTCCTTTGCTATTGATTGGCAAATCGTCGCAAATGCCGTGACCGAGAAAACCAAGGTCATCGTCGTTAACTCACCTCATAACCCAACAGGGACGGTATTCTCTAGTAATGATTTAGAAGCGTTATATGAATTAGCAGAACAGCATAATTTATTAGTCCTGTCCGATGAGGTATACGAGCACATCGTATTTGAAGGCGCTGAACATCAAAGCGTGTTACGTCACAAAGCGTTAGCCCAACGCAGTGTTGTCGTGTCTTCATTTGGAAAAACCTACCATACAACAGGCTGGAAGATTGGTTACTGTGTTGCTCCTGCGGCATTGATGGCTGAGGTACGCAAAGTCCATCAATATCTAACGTTTAGTACCAGTACACCGATGCAGTTGGCCTTAGCCGACTATTTAGCCGCGCACCCAGATCACGATGAGATGCTACCGAGTTTCTATCAGCAAAAACGAGACTTCTTCAATAAAGCAATGAGCGACAGCCGCTTCACATTTACGCCTTCGCCAGGCACCTATTTCCAACTGATGGATTACAGTGCTATCCGAGACATACCTGATAGCGAATTTGCGTTATGGCTGATTGAAACAGCAGACGTAGCGGCAATTCCAATTTCTGTGTTTTACCAAACACCGCCAGAAGATATACGCTTAATCCGTTTTTGCTTTGCCAAACGAGATCACACCTTAAATCAAGCCGCAGAACAACTAGTAACCTTATAAACGTTACGAGCGTGCCTTGCACAGTGACTTTAGTATTAATAAGTCACTGCTGCTGTGTTCTCTGTTTACGAGGTGACTTGGATGTGATCTCATTAATCGCGTTAATGAGTTTTGAGTAATCTGAAAAGCTTCGTTTAGCACCGCAAACGGTTGGACGTTTATGCAGTAAGACGGGAATACTCAGCTGGCGTGCGGCTTCAAGCTTAGCTGAAGTCGTATCTCCCCCAGTGTTTTTGGTCACGATGACATCAATATTATACGCTTCGAGCAGTTGTCGTTCGCATTTTACATCAAATGGTCCAATGGCTTTTAACCAAGTAATGCTGGTAGGTACATCAAACTTCGGAGACGACGCCGTACGCCATACACCTTGTTCAAAACGGTTTTGTGACATCAATGATTGTAGTAATGAAAGAGTCATCTGCCCTGCACTTAGCAAAGGTCGTTTAAAGCTGTTTAATTGCTCCAGTAACGCAGCATCATCAGTGTACTCGCGCCAGTCATCTCCGGCTTGAGGTTGCCAAGATGAACGTAAAAAGCGCCAAACAGGCACCCCTGTTTGTTTGCCAGCCTCGATCGCTGTTATGCTCATTTTTGCCGCGTAAGGGTGGGTCGCATTAATGACTAAGGCTACTTGTCGCTCTTTTAGGAATGTTGCTAGGCCACCAAACTGAGTAAAGCCTCCTATAATTACCTCACATGGCAACGTCGGCACTCGAACTAATCCAGCAATGGAATACAGCACATCATGGTTAAGTTGGCTTAATCGCTCCGCCAAATGGCGACCATCAGCCGTGCCACCTAACAATAGAATTTTCATAACCGCCCTTTTAATTCCATGATTTGTCTTACAAACCGCATTCAAAAAGGTTTGCGCATCAGCCTGCGCAAACGTCAATTAAGAAACAACGCAGCCGTGGCAGCAAAGTTGGAGGCAAAGAATAAATGCAGGTAACTGGCCGTCAGTCCTTTGTCGCGAAAAATAGGCTCGCCCAGCGCGGGATGTCGTTGGCGACGGCCATGACTGAGCGGCTCAGGGGTATTTTCACTTAAAGAACGATGATGCGCATGAGCACGAATGTCTCCTTCTGGTAACGCAGCGGTTTGCATTCCTTGGCAACCTCGCTTACCACGCATGGCACCATTACCTTGAATCAATCCCAACATTGGATAGGTGTTTTGCTCCAAGTCAGTCAAGGTTTCTAAGCTATAAAGCAGCCCACCACACTCCGCTAATATCGGTTTATTTGCAGCAAAGAAAGTTTGTATTTGATCTGACATGGCTCGATTTTCAGAAAGCTTTTGCGCATGCAACTCCGGATAACCACCCGGTAACCACAGCGCATCCGCTGGTGGTAACAATCGGTCTCGTAACGGTGAAAAGAACGTCACCTGTGCACCTAGAGCTTGCAACACGCGCAGGTTGGCATCGTAGATAAAGCTAAAGGCTTCGTCTTTCGCAACAGCGATCGTTTTGCCCTGCAACGGTGTACCTACGTCTGCTTGAGGCGCTACTTCTGGCGCATAAAATGCGATCGGTTCTGGTAAGGTTAATAGACTGGTATCTTCGGTTTCACTTAACCAACGAACGGCGGCTCTAAAACACACCTCTAGCTCATCGCCAACCTCTGACGCCTGAACCAATCCCAAATGACGCTCTGGCAGCGTCACTTCATCATTGCGCTTCAGACTTATTAATAATGGTAAGTTCTTAGGCAAGGCATCACGGATCAATTGTGCATGACGCTCACTGCCACAACGGTTGGCGATCAATCCTGCGACTGTCACATCATCGCGAAAATTTGCCAAGCCAGTTGCCACCGCAGCGGCCGTTTGCGCCATACCACCAACATCCATAACAATCGCTACGGGTATATTGAATCGGGCCGCCAAATCGGCACTTGAGGGCTCCCCATCAAACATGCCCATCGCACCTTCCACCAAGATTAAATCCGCTTCTTGTGCAGCGTCAAACAGCATTTTTTGACAATACTCGTCCCCAGCCATCCAAATATCCAATTGCTCTACAGGCTGCTTGGAGGCTTGCGCTAAAATCTGTGGATCAAGATAGTCTGGACCGGTTTTAAACACGCGTACCACTTTACCTTGCCCGGTAAAGTAACGCGCTAATGCCGCAGTAATGGTGGTTTTGCCTTGGTTGGACGCCGGAGCAGTTAAGAATAATGCGGGGCAATGGGCCACGTTTGTTGTCATTGTCATCACTTCTATTGAAAGTTGCTATGGAGCAAGTAGATTGCTTAATGGAATGTATACGGCCGACATGGCTTGCGCCAATTCCTGAGCACGACCACGCTTAATCGACGCCAGTTCTGTGTCTACGACAGTCAATCGTCCCGGCCATGATTGTTTAACAAAAGCACCTGTGACTCGCCCATCGGTCAAAATATAACTGTACACGTCTAAATCTGGCCGTTGGTGTTTGACTTGCGCCAAGTAGCGCTCAGCATCCTCAAGCGCTTGATGAATAGGTGTACCGCCACCGGCTGTGAACGCATCAAGTTGGGTACGAATGCTTTGCGGAGCTCGTACCTGTGGTAGCAACCAATCGACCTGTTCACCACCAAACCCTAAAATACTGATCCTTTCTCGCTGCAAATAGGCGCGCTCAGCAATGTCGAGTATCACCCCTTTGGCGTTAGCAAAGGTCTGATCACTCAACGTAGAACCGGAAGTGTCTAGCAAAATACAATGCAAAACCACTTTACCCTCACGGCCTTTACGCCGCACCAATTGTTGCGGAGGCCATTGTCCTAGACTGCTACGCAGCGTTTGCGCCATATCAATGCCGCCGGTTTGCCGTGCCCCTAGACGAGTGCCCCCCTGATTTCCCCCGCGCTGTTTGCCAGCACCGAAGGTGCCATGAAGGGATGGCCGAACGACAGCTTCGCTAAACAATACGGAACCTAGTCCAAGCGCATCTTGGGTCGTTTGTAGTTCAGGGGGCATACTACCAAATTCACCAACAGATTCAGATTCATTCTGCGGTGAAGGTAAAGACTTTCCCGGCGTAGGTTCCTCCGACTTCGACTCAGGTGGGCGTCTTGAACTCGGCGGCGGTGAGCTAGGAGGCGCGGAACTTTTAGGAGCCTGGGCTTGCTGGCGACGATGGGCTAACACAAACTCTTCAACCGCTTGTACATCGTCAATGGAAACTGTGTCCGTACCTTGCCAGGCGGCATGAGCGACAGCGGCCCGAACCCAGACAATGTCGGCTCTTACACCGTCAACGTTTGCATCTTGGCAGCGGCTGGCAATATCCATGCGTAAAGCATCGGCACACTTAATCTTTGTTAAGCGTGATTTGGCTTGATTGATACTTTGGCGTAAATTGCGCTGTTTGTATTTAAACGCATCGCAAAAACCTTTCGGGTCTTGGTCGTATTCATCCCGAAATCGGACAATTTGCACGCGTTCTTCTAAGCTGTATTGATTCGATAAAGACACCATAAGACCAAAGCGATCTTTTAATTGCGGGCGCAATTCGCCTTCTTCGGGGTTCATCGTACCCACCAGTACAAAGCGGGCTTTATGTTCGTGGCTGACGCCATCTCGCTCTACTCGGTTAACGCCACTGGCGCTGACATCCAACAGCACATCTACTAGGCTGTCAGGCAGTAGATTCACTTCATCGACATACAGAATACCTTGATCGGCTTTGGCCAACAATCCAGATTGAAACTTGACGTTTTTGTCATTGAGCGCCGCGTCGATGTCTAATGAGCCAAGTAATCGATCCTCCGTCGCGCCTAACGGCAAGGTGACAAATGGCGTATCAAATGCATCATGTTGAGGCATGACTCCCGCTAACCCACGAGCCAATGTTGTTTTCGCGCTACCGCGAGGGCCAGCAATCAAAACTCCACCAATGTGGGGATTAATAGCGCTTAGAATCAACGCTAATTTCAGAGTGTCTTGCCCTGCTACCGCGGTGAATGGAAAGTTACTTAACGTCACATCTGCCATGAATACCTACCGAAAAGCCTTCACTCTTGAAGCCTTTGTGTAAAACGAATCTCGAACCTTAGCGGCGCCCCGAAACCAAGTCAAATTGAAAACGCGCGACATGACTTGAGTGTATTCGATGACGTCTTGATAACGTTACAATACAATCATCCGCTTAGGCTCATAGGAATGCTCTATATGAAATCCGCAGGCACCAACCGCAATACTATTGATATGAACATGCTTGGCGTGTTTCGTTACAGCAAACGTGCACTTGAATTGGTTTGGGCCACATCTTCCAAGCTAACCATTGGTCTCGCTGTCCTAACATTAATTGCAGGGGTGCTTCCGGCCGCTATGGCGTATGTGGGGCAGCTAATTGTCGATGCTGTGGTCGCCGCCATGGATAACTATCAAACTACCGGAACCATTGATTACTTCCCTGCACTCTATTACGTCATGATCGAAGCCGTTTTTGTGCTGATTATGAGTGGCAGTCAACGAGGTCTGGCTGCGTTGCAGGCGATTTTACGAGAGTTATTAGGCCAACGCGTCAACATGACTATTTTGGAAAAAGCACAATCTCTTTCATTGGCGCAATTCGAAGATTCTGAGTTTTACGACAAGCTAGTACGTGCCCGTAGAGAAGCCTCAAGCCGCCCACTGGCATTGGTCAACAAAACATTCGCATTATTGCAGAATGGTATCTCCTTGATCAGTTTTGCTGTTCTGCTGTGGCAGTTTTCGCCTTGGGCATTATTACTACTTGTGTTGGGCGCTTTGCCTGCGTTCATTGCCGAGGCTAAATTCAGTGGGGATGCATTTCTATTGTCACGTTGGCGTTCGCCGGAATTTCGCCAGCAAAACTACTTAGAGACGCTGCTTGCACGAGAAGACAATATTAAGGAAGTACGCCTTTACCAACTCAGCAAACGTTTTTTAGGACGTTATCGAGACATATTTTTAAAACTGTTTCGTGAAAACAAGCGTTTGATAATTCGCCGTGAAACATGGGGCTTTGCACTTGGAATTATCGGCACCTTAGTGTTTTATGGTGCTTATGGTTGGATCGTCACTTCGACGGTCATAGGTGCCATCACGCTTGGTCAAATGACCATGTACATATTACTGTTTAAGCAAGGACAAGGTGCGGTAGCGTCTTCCTTAACCAGTATTAGCGGTATGTACGAAGACAACCTGTATTTATCAAACCTATACGAATATCTCGAACAGCCGACTCTAGCGAGCCAATCCGGGCAAACAGCTGGCCCTAAGCCGGGAGATGGTATCCGTTTTGAACACGTTAGCTTCTCTTATCCGGGAAGCCCTGCACCATCGTTAAACAACGTTGATCTACACATTCGGCCGGGCTCCAGTCTAGCCATTGTCGGCGAAAATGGTTCAGGCAAAACCACGTTAATAAAGCTGCTGACCCGCCTTTATCAACCGACTCATGGTCGTATTCTATTGGATGGTTTGGATCTAAAAGATTGGGATGAACAAGCTCTTCTTACTCGTATTGGTGTAATCTTTCAAGATTTTGTGCGCTATCAATTTATCGTCGGTGAGAACATCGGTGCAGGCGATGAAACACGTTTTCATGATGAAGACGGCTGGCAGCAAGCAGCGGAGTTAGGTAAAGCCACAGACTTCATTGGAGACTTAAGCGATGGTTATCACACACAGTTAGGACGCTGGTTCAAAGACGGGCAAGAACTATCCGGTGGCCAGTGGCAAAAGATCGCGTTGGCACGGGCGTTTATGCGTAATAAGGCTGATATTTTAGTGTTGGACGAACCCACCTCAGCCATGGACGCCGCGGCGGAGGCCGAAATCTTTGCTCACTTTCAAGAGCACACACAAAGCAAAATGGCGATTTTGATTTCCCATCGTTTTTCGACGGTGCGTTTAGCCAATGAAATCATTGTCATGGAGCACGGTGAAATAAAAGAACGTGGCACCCATGAGCAGTTATTAAAGCAAGCGGGGCAGTATGCGCATTTGTTCGCGTTACAAGCCAAGGGCTACAAGTAGATCAATCATAAAAAAGCCGTGACGACCGTCACGGCTTTTAAAGCTAGGTTACTTCAGTGTTACTTCTCAGCACGGCCTGAGAATTTGCGCTCTTCTACATTCACGCGGATACGATCGTTTGTACCGATGTATTCAGGCACTTGGATGGTTGCTCCCGTAGACAATAATGCTGGCTTAGTACGTGACGTTGCTGACGCACCTTTAATGGATGGGTCAGTCTCTGTTACCGTCAATTCGACCACTTGTGGTAGTTCTAATGCTACAGGAGCATCGTTTACCAACACCACTTGAATACCTGCGGTTTCTTCATTGAAGAACAACGCTTCTTCAGCAATCGCTTCTTTATTTAGGTTATAAGGCGTGTAGTCTTCTTGATCCATAAAGACGAAGTCGTCGCCATCCATGTACGAAAACATCGCAGGACGACGAATTAGGTCTGCTAGGTTTAGCATCTCTGAATCTTTGAATGTCTCATCGATTTTACGACCAGTCACCACGTCATACATACGCATGCGATATAGACTGCCTCCGGCACGGCCCTGTGGCACCGAACGCTCGATGTCACGCACAATATAAGTTTTACCATCGTAATCAACGGCTGTATTACGCTTAATTTCACTGGCTTTTGGCATGTTCTAATGTCCTAACGATTTTGAAAAACATTGTAATGCGCCGCAAATAGGCGCTGATGCAGATGCTAAGCGACTTGCTAAGTTTGTGCCAGTCTTTAATACTAATAACCACTCTGATCTAATCTACACTTATCAGCGTAAGCTACGTATGACCTATGGGCCACATCACTCTAAAAAGGAAGCTCCATGCGCGAATTGTCTGAGATCGAGCAAATGCTTATCGACATAGCCAAAGGAAATCAACAAGCCTTCTCTGAACTTTATGACTGCACCAGCGCGAAACTTTATGGGGTTTGTCTACGTGTATTAGAAGACGAGGCAACAGCACAAGACGTTCTTCAAGAGGCATACATTAAAATCTGGCACAAGGCGGCTCAATACCAGTCAAATGGGCTAAGCCCAATGACATGGCTGATTACCATTGCACGTAACAGCGCTATTGATCGACGCCGATCTCAAGCCAGCAAGCCGACTGAATCCATGGAAGACTATGAGCTGGAATCACAGCAGGATGGCCCGGAGCAATGCGCCCATTCATCGCAAACTCAACGTCAATTGGAAGACTGTCTGAATACACTGGAGCCCGACCGCGCCGATGCCGTAAAAGGCGCTTACTTAGAAGGGTTAAGCTATGCCGATTTGGCAGAACAATTTTCTGTTCCATTGAACACGATGCGGACTTGGTTAAGACGTAGCTTACTCAAACTACAGGGGTGTATGGGCCAATGAATTCATCACCAGAACAACATACCATCGCAGCCGAGTACACATTAGGGCTGCTATCATCAGCTGATGCTCAAGCCTTTGAGCAAAAGATGCTGACGGACCCAGACGCCGAAGCGGCCTATATTTATTGGGCAGAACATTTCGCAAACTTGTCGGACCAATGGGATGAAAGCATTCCTCCAGAACACATTAAAAACCAGCTAGAGAACTACCTAAAATCACAGTCAAACGTGACGCCCTTAACTAAAATCGACCAAAAAGAAAAATACCGGTCGCCTTTATGGGCGATGGCGGCGGCCGTAGTATTAGCCGTAGGCATTTGGTTCGCCTTGCCTACTCAATTTGAAGCGAATTATCAAACGCATTTAGTGTCTGAAACAACGGATCTGGTGATTGATGTCTTTGTCGATGTAGACGACAAGCAATTGCGTATCGAACCTTTACAAGGCTCCGCTTCGTTAGAGGGAGATTATGAGCTTTGGGTTGCGATTGGTGATGGCGCGCCTATGTCCTTGGGCGTCTTAGACATCAACAATGTCCAAGAGATTTCATTGGATGTGAGTTGGTTAGCCGGACTCTCTAATGCGCATATGGCAATTAGTTTAGAACCTAAAGGAGGTTCACCGACAGGACAACCTACTGGGCCTGTGTTAGCCGTCGCCGACACGATGGCACTTTAACTTGGTTGTACTGTAAGAAAAACGCACTTTGCGGCGTCTAAAGCCAAGAGAGATGAAACTTTCTTGGCTTTTTTTACGTCTCTTATAAGTATATTGATAATAGGAGTCACATCATGAACAGACGTCATTTTTTAAAAGGCACGTTAGCCATAGCGCTAATGAGCCGTGGTATGACCGCAATGGCATCAGCAGTTAGTGAAGCCAACTATGAAATTACGCGAACAGAGGCGGAGTGGCGCACGCTACTGACAGACTTTGAATACCAAGTCATGCGTGAAGAAGCCACAGAACGTGCCTACTCAAGCCCACTTAACGACGAAAAGCGTAAAGGACTGTTCCACTGTAAAGGTTGCGATCTACCTCTTTATGATTCTGCAACGAAATTTGACAGCGGAACCGGCTGGCCAAGCTTTTACGACAGTTTACCCAATGCAGTCAGCACTAAAGATGACCGCAGCTGGTTTGTGACCCGCACCGAAGTACATTGTCGTCGCTGTGGCAGCCATATGGGCCATATTTTCGAAGACGGACCCAAGCCTACAGGTCTGCGCCACTGTATAAATGGTGTGGCAATGACCTTTCATCCAAATTGATATTCTAAAATAATGGTCTTGCCGCTCTGATTAGGCGTTATTTCAAAGCGGCGACACTTAAGTGTCACTCTGCAATTGCTTTGACTAATGCAGAGGTATCCATTCGTCCTAGCCCTCGTTGCTGTAAAACGGAATAATGCTGATCAACGTCTTCGACCATTTTTAAATCAATACCGTAAGACTTAGCTTGATCTAAGCAAATACCCAAGTCTTTTCGCATCCAATCGATCGCAAAACCAAAATCAAATTTTCCTTGCGACATAGTTTCTAATCGGTTGCTCATCTGCCAGGATCCTGCTGCCCCATGCTGTAAAGAATTTACCACCTGCTCGATGTTCAATCCTGCTTTCTCTGCAAGCATTAGGGCTTCACTCAAACCGCTTAATACGCCGGCGATGCAAATTTGATTGACCATTTTACAACGCTGTCCTTGCCCAGCCACGCCCAATAGCTGAATTTGTTTGGCATAACATTCCATGACAGGTTTGATACTTTCGAATACGGCACCTTCACCACCACACATAATAGTAAGCGCGCCGTTTTGCGCGCCAGCTTGCCCACCTGACACTGGTGCATCAATAAATCCGACATTTTGTTTTTGGCAAGCGTCAAATAACTCTTCAGCCAACACCGCAGATGTAGTGGTATGATCGATTAATACCGCCCCCTCAGACATACCCGCTAAGACACCTTCAGCACCGTAAACAACATGACGTACATCTTCATCATTGCCCACGCAAACGCACACAACACTAGCCCCTTGAGCCGCTTCGGCAGGTGTTTCTGCCCAATGCCCTGAAAACTCATTGGCCCAGCGCTTAGCTTTTTCAACCGTTCGGTTATACACCGTTACTCGGTAACCTTGCTGAGCTAAATGACCTGCAATGGAAAACCCCATCACCCCCAATCCAATAAAAGCTACCTGTTTATGTTTCATTCGCGCCTCTTTAAAAATATGTCATTATCAGTTAATTTAGATATTAATAAAACTTAATGACATATGTCAATATGATTTTAAAGTTCTGGTTATGACATATCACTGAATCCAATAGATCGCAGTTCTCAAATGTTTTATAGTCGCTCTAAAATTGTTAGTAGAATTGAAAAAGAAGTCACCATGCCAAAGTATCAAGACATTGCAGACACTGTTGTTCACTTAATTGACATAGGGCATTATAGAGAAGGCAGTAAACTTCCAACCCATAGAGCATTAGCTGAAGAATATGCAACGACACCCGTTACCATTGCTAAGGCGTACTCTTTACTTGCTGATCAAGGGCATATTGAATCATTTGTTGGCCGCGGAAGCTTTGTCAAAAAGAGATCAAGCTTAAGACAAGCGATCCAACCACAGCTGTTGGAAGATGAATGGAATTTCTCCATTCTACAGCCTTGTCTTGCCTACCACCTAGAAACATTAAATAACCAAATCAGTCAATGCTTTAGTAATACTGTCTCCCCTTCCTTATTTGGTTATACGGAGCATACTGGAAGCCTTTTACACAAAAATGCCGGCATGCGTTGGTTACAACATTTTGGCTTGCATGTGCGCTCTGCCGAGCATGTGCTTCTAACCAATGGTGCGCAACATGCACTTTCACTGCTGATTGAACTCTACTCACAACCAGGGGACGTCATTGCCGTAGAGGCGCTGACCTACCCTGGAATACTGTCAATCATTAATGCATTAGGACGTAAAGCGGTTGGTGTAACACAAGATGAGCAAGGCATGTGTCCTGAGCACCTACAAGAAGTATGTAAACAAAGCCACCCTAGCCTCGTTATCATCGTCCCTTCTCATCAGAATCCAACAACGGTTACGCTTTCAATCGAACGCCGCGAAGCCATCGCTAGCGTGATCCAAAAGTACCAAACATGGCTCATAGAGGACGATATTTATGCTTTTTTGAACTCCGAAAAAATACCTCCTATCACCAACCTTATCCCCGAAAAGAGTTTTTATATCAGTAGCTTATCGAAAGCAATAAGCCCAGGTATGCGTTGTGGCTACCTGAAAGCGCCACAGAGTCAAATTGAGCATTTATCAACGCTTATCCGCACCATGATTTGGCTTGTATCGCCTATCACATTTGAAATAGCGACACAGATGATTAACTCAGAGAAAGCATTCGAACTCTCTAATCAACAGAAGAGCATTGCTGAGCAAAGGCAAGCAATAGCGCAAACTATTTTAGAGAAGGATACTTTTTCAGCACAGGTTAGTAGCTTCCACATCTGGCTTGCATTGCCAGATAACATCAATACGGATCAATTTGTCGCAACTGCGAAAGAGCGCGGTATGTTAATTAGTAATGGCCGCTACTTTTGTCATGATGAGTCCTACTCTCAGTATGTCAGACTGTCACTGATGTCTATTCCAACTCATCAACACTTTGAAAAAGGATTGATACGACTAAAGCAGCTACTCGATCAAAATAGAACGTAGAAATACGTCACCATGACATGACTATTTTTAATTTCGTTAATTTTTTTAAATATAAATTGAAACTATTTGAAATAACGCCCGTGGTTACACATACCAAGTTAATAAAAATCACACTACGGGAGCACTACTATGAAACTTCTTACAACACTAACAGTTACCACTGCATTAGCGATCACTGGCTGTTCAAGCACGTCACCAAGCCATGACAACATGGCAACAAAACATGACAACCCTATGGTGGGCGGTGCACCGATGTACGCCAGTAAGAACATCATTGAGAATGCTGTGAACTCTAAAGATCACACAACTCTAGTCGCGGCAGTGAAAGCAGCAGGTCTTGTCGACACATTGCAAGGTGAAGGCCCATTCACCGTGTTTGCGCCAACGAATGCAGCGTTTGATAAGTTACCTAAAGGTGCGGTAGCAAACTTGTTAAAGCCTGAAAACAAAGCCGCTCTACAAGAAGTGCTAACCTGTCATGTCGTCGGCACCAATGCTTTATCAAGCGCGATCACAACCATGATTGACGATGATATGGGTGCTCACCCAGTACCAACGTTAGGCGGCTGTGTTCTAACCGCAACCTACAAAGGCGATATGATTATGTTGGAAGATGAAAACGGCCGTATGGCGCATGTCACCATCGCTGATGTGAAACAATCAAACGGTGTTATCCATGTCATTGACACCGTATTGCTGCCTAAATAGTCAGCTCTAAAAAAGTAAATGTACTAATCGAACACTAAAAAGCCCAAACAGTAAATACTGTTTGGGCTTTTTATATCGGATCAAACTTACCACCAACGTGGTACGCGATTGGTGTACTCTTGAAAGGACTGACCAAAGCGATACCCTAAAATACGCTCTTCGGGAATAATTTGATAACGCGTCAAGAAACAAACAAACGCAGCAATATAAAGCACCATCAGCGGCGAACCTTGCCAAAACATATAGCTGCTTAATAATAAAACAAAGCCCAAATACATAGGATTACGGGTTTTGCTGTAAATACCTGATGTTACCAGCTTACTTGACTGCGAGGGATCACGCGGATCAGGTGTTGTCTGATGTATCACAAACCACAACACACCTAGCACACAAAACAAGCCACCAACGACAAAACTCAACCACCCCAAAGCACACAAAAACCACCCGACTGAGTCAAATGCAGGCAAACACCCAGCACTGGCCCACATCACTATTGCTGTTAAAATGAACAACAACGCTGGTGGGATTTTTAATTCAAGACTATCCATTTGAAACACCTCATTAAAAACTATCGCAGGGATTTTGCCATACTCGTGTTTTCAAGCAAAACACCCAATCGCTCAATTTGATTACGCTGAGTAGGTAAAAAACCAAACTTCAGAAAAAGCTCATAAGCGGCATCCGACGCTTGGACTCGCCACTCCGTTTTATTTTCGTAGTGGTGGACGACATGCTCTCTGGCCTTGATCAATAGGGCCTTTGCAATACCTTGACGTTGAGCTTGCGGGCACACATACAGGCATTCAATATCGCCCTTCAGATCTAATTCAATAAACCCTAAGCACTCTTTGTTTAGCTCCCCCAAAGCGACCCAAACCTGATGCTCTTGAAGCCGTTCATGCCAGCTTGAAACCTCTAAACAGTCTGGGGCCCAAACGGACTTCTGCTCAGGTGAATAAATCATATCAGGTATAGCATGAACGCTACGGTGGTAAACATCTAATAACGCCCGAAAGGACACCAACTCTTCATCGAAATGATCAATAACAACTTTTTGAGCGTTCATTAGGCGTGCTTGGTCTCATTGTTTTGCGCCCATTTTGGCGGACGATGATAGCGTCCAACCACCGAGCTTAATAGTAGGAATGCTAATAAAGAATACAGCAGACTCCATCCATCGAGTACAAGTACCGCGACAGACAGCACACATAAATCCGCAATGAGTGTGGTACGACTCGCGTGTATGTTAAAACGACGCTCTAAATAGACCGCCAAAATATTTAAACCCCCTAGCGATGCATTGTGACGAAATAAAATGATCAAACCAAATCCTACCAGCATACCGCCTAAGATCGCCGCGGCAATGGGATGAATCGCAAGATGTACGATATGACGGAACAATTCAGATAGCAGTGACAATATGCTCACCGCAGCAAAGGTACGAAACGCAAACTCTTTGCCGAGCGCGCGCCACGCTAAAATGTAAAAAGGTAAATTTAAAACGAAAAATAATTGTCCGAAGCTTAAACTGGTCAGTTTTAACAAAATCATGCCGATGCCTGCGGTACCGCTGATCAAAAGACCGACTGAATTCAGAATATGCAGGCCTAGGGCCACTAGAATGCAGCCTTCAAGAATTGAAAGCCATTGATGTGTCAGTTTCATAGTTGTTTTCCCAATCATCACGCTTACTTTTGGTTGAGCGCAGGTTAGTAACGTAAACCTCTTGTGGAGGTATTAACGCGGGTTAGCACCGTGTCTAATTTGATCAATGCATAACGTATACCAATAATGGGGCTGAATTATGGGAGATTTTCGAAGAGAATGCACCTTTTAAAGGGTAATTTTGCTATTGCGTGAACAAGTTGGTGCAAAGGACGACCACATAGAATGCGGTCGTCCTTAATCTATTAACGGGTTCTACTTGCTGCAGGTCGTTTCGATTTTGAACGGTTCGCACCACCACCTGTTTTAGCTGGACGGCTCTCTGTGCTGGACGCATTTGTCTTATTTTGCTTGCGCTGAGTACGCTCGTTTTCAGCGATTTTTTCAAACGTAGGACGATTACTAGAGTGCGATGCACCCGTTTTTTGTCCTGGTTTGGCTTTCGTTGGACGACGTGGCGTACGCTTGTCTTTTTCTTCGTCTGGTACTAATTGACCTTTGCCATTACCAATCAGATCAGCACGCCCCATGACTCGCAAGGTCTCACGTAACGCTGGCCAGTTACTTGGATCATGATAACGTAAGAAGCCTTTTTGCGTGGTTCGCTGCTTGTAGTCTTTCGGGATATAAACATCTTCACTCTTGTAGGTCACCCCTTGTAATGGGTTTTTACCTGAGTGATACATCGCTGTTGCTAACGACATTGGCGATGGGTAGAACGTTTGCACCTGATCTGGCTTGAAGTCATTTTCTTTCAACCAAACCGCTAAATTCATCATGTCTTCATCGCTAGAACCTGGGTGAGCTGCGATAAAATAAGGAATCAAATGCTGTTTTTTACCCGCTTCTTTTGAATACTTATCAAACATGCGTTTGAAACGATCATAAGTGCCCATGCCCGGCTTCATCATTTTCGACAGGGTACCCATTTCAGAGTGCTCTGGTGCAATTTTTAATAACCCACCGACGTGATGTGTCACCAATTCGCGCACATACTCAGGATCTTCTACCGCCAAATCATAACGTAAACCTGATGCGATTGAGATTTTATGAATACCTTCCACAGAGCGTGCTTTGCGATACAGTGACGTCGTTGCGCTATGATCGGTTTTAAGGTTTGAACAGATCGTTGGGTACACACAAGACAACTTACGACACGACGCTTGAACTTCATCATCATTACAGTTCAACGTGTACATGTTTGATGTCGGTCCACCTAAGTCAGAAATGTGACCGGTAAAGCCCGGCACCTTTTGCTTGATGTCTTCGATTTCATTTAGGATCGATTCGTGTGAACGCGACTGAATGACACGCCCTTCATGCTCAGTAATCGAACAGAACGTACAGCCACCAAAACAACCGCGCATAATATTGATCGACGTTTTGATCATGTCATAAGCTGGGATTCGCGCTTTCTGATATTTAGGGTGTGGTACACGTGCATACGGTAAATCGAACACACCATCCATTTCTGGGGTTTCCAGTGGAATTGGCGGTGGATTAACCCAAATCTCTTTTTTACCGTGCTTTTGAATCAAGGCACGCGCATTGTGAGGGTTGGATTCCATGTGCAAAATACGCGAAGTATGCGCGTATAACACAGGGTCTTTTGATACTTTTTCAAAAGACGGTAAGCGAATATAGGTTTTCTCAGGACTGAGTTTTTCACCTTTACGTAACGGCGCTGGAATCACTCGAATCGGCATGACATCGTCGTCTTCTTGCTCACCAGTTTGGCACTTACCTTCCGGGATGTATTCGTAAGGGCTATAAATTTTATCTACCTTGCTCGGCCAATCGACACGCGTCGAGTCGATTTCCGTGTAGCCACCTGGAGGTGTATCACGAATAATCGTGGTACCTCGGATGTTTTCCAGTTCATCCATCTTTTTACCGGCGGCCACGGCATGAGTCACATCAATGATGGCCCGCTCAGCATTACCATAGAGCAAGATGTCAGCGGTAGAGTCTACTAACACGGAACGACGTACTTCATCATTCCAATAGTCATATTGGGCGATACGACGCAAGCTCGCTTCGATGCCACCGATCATTACCGGAACATCATGGAAAGCTTGTTTACAACGTTGAGAATAGACAATGACGGCTCGATCAGGACGTTTACCGCCGGCACCATAAGGCGTATAGGCATCGTCGTTGCGCACTTTAAGATCCGCGGTGTAACGGTTGATCATGGAGTCCATGTTACCCGCTGTCACACCAAAATACAGATTTGGACGACCTAAACGCATAAAGTCATCAGGACTGCGCCAATCAGGTTGATCAATAATACCGACACGAAAGCCTTGTGCCTCCAATACGCGCCCCATTACTGCCATGCCAAAACTTGGATGGTCAATGTAGGCATCGCCAGTGACAATGATGACGTCACAACTGTCCCAGCCTAAAGCATCCATTTCTTCGCGGGTGGTCGGTAAAAATGGCGCAACGCCATAACATTCAGCCCAATACTGAGGGTAAGAAAATATATCTGGAGCGGTTTTGTGTCGTTTGGTCATAATAACTCTATCCCAAGCGATGTTCGCTTGGGAAATTGATGAATCAGGAATCGTGAATGACGACTATTATCCCAGAAAAATACTCAGGTATATAGAGATATTATTAAGCAGTAATCCTCCACACACTTTCTTCATAAAAAGTGCGATCATGACCCTGATAGCGTTCATCTAATTGGAGTAAGTCTTCACTGGCTAATTTTCGTATCCAGTCCCCCCACAATTCGTTCACCTCAAAGTCTAAGACTGAAAATGGTGGTCCGGCCTGATCGCCATCATAACTTAATGTAATGAGCAGCAAGGTTGCTTCTGGAGTGAGCCGCTGCTTTGTATGAAGTACATATTGCTCACGCTTATCTTCCGGTATCGCAACTAATGCGGCACGATCATAACACGCGTCAAAACCTGTCTCGTGAAAATCAAAGTAGTCCCCTTCCACAATACGCAAAGCTAACCCATGTGCAGTATGAATTTTTAGACTGCCAACTTGCTCTGTTTGATACGTTAAATCGTTATCGCCAAAGAACTCAACCACGGCCATCGGTGACAGCTCAACACCTGTTACATCGTAGCCTTGGTTCGCTAGCCATAACAAATCGGCTGACTTACCACATAATGGTACCAGTACCTTGGCTCCTCGACCGATCTGGGGCCAATACTGAATCAACCAAGGGTTTACCTCATCGCGATGAAAACCTATTCGACCCATTTGCCAGCGTTCTAACCAAAATTCATTTGTAACCACGCGCACCTCTAGGATGTGTTAACATTTACTTCTTTATCGTCACTGTAATGCTTATTATAGAAAAAGCTTACCCTAATAACATGACAGCAAATATGCAGAAAAAGTCCCTATGCCGTTAGATTCCGCTCCTGACCACATTAAACTAGCCGTCGACTTAATCGCACTACTAGAAGAAAATGAAATTCCCAATGAAACAGCCATTGCCGCACTTAAAATTGTTTTACAGGACTGTGAGCAAAAAGTCGCTAGCTCGGTACCTGAGTCCTAGCCGCCATCGGAACAAAATAGTGATGCAGTGTCTCTTTTGGCACCTCTAGAATCGACGTATGTTTCCATGCGGGCGCTTGATCTTTGTCTACCAGCAATGCTCGGACACCTTCACAAAAATCTCCATATACACTGATGTTGACGGATAATACGGCTTCACGTTGGAAAACAGATTCTAATGTTTGTCCAATCCCCCAGTTTAACTGTTCCAATATCAAACAAGCAGACAGTGGACTGCCTTTAAGAAAGTTTTCGCGCGCAGTTTGAAGAGTTGGGCTATCAGTTTTGTATTGCTTCATCGACTGATGAATATTGACGATGTCACCACTCATCAAGTTTTTCAATTCTTTGTCATGAGACATCAACTCCGGACGTAATAAAAACACCTCTTCCGCGAGCGTAAAGCCGTGTAATACTCGCTCGATATGAAGAGCAACTTGTTTACGCTCAGTGTTATCTATCGTACCGGATGCTAATTGCTGCAATACCTGTGTATAAGCGTCATCACATACGTAGTGCGTCGCTAGACCTAACTCACAGGCATCTGTCGCGTTAACTTGATACGCTGTTAGCGCCAAGAAACGTGCATAATGTTCGGGGAGCTGATTCAAAAAATAGCTGGCACCGACATCCGGATATAAGCCAATTTTGATTTCGGGCATCGCCAGTCGACTCGAAGGCATGACCACTCGATAATCGCCTCCCATGAACAGTCCCATACCGCCGCCCATAATATAACCATGACCCCAACTAATGACCGGTTTTTGATAGCGTTGGATTAATAAGTCCAATTGGTATTCACTCCCAAAATACCGCTCACTAAACAGACCATTGTCATGTTGTTCAACCAGCGATCGATACACATCGACCACATTCCCTCCTGCACAAAAAGCCTTTTCACCCGCACCTTCTATCCACACCGCTGAGATAGCAGGATCTTCTTGCCATACGAGTAACTTTTTCGAGATCGCTTCAATCATCTCAAGATTTAAAGCATTTAATGTACGAGGTGAGGCAAGGCGAATGACCCCTAATTTGAAATGGCTAGCAAATGGTAGGGTTGAAAATTCCACCGATTGAGACATAAGCGCTCCGTTATTATTTTTCTTTGTGTGTCCAATTCCCTTCAAAGTAGCGGATCGCCTTTTATAGAACAATAGCTTTAAGACTAATGTCGAGCACAGACAAAAAAGCCCTGTTAGATTATTCACCTAACAGGGCTTTCCAACATCTTTTATTTAAATTACTTCTTCGGCGCGAATGGGTTATCCGACGATTTAAATTCAAATGAAATAGGTGTGCCCGTAATGTTCAATACGGTACGGAATTTATTCTCTAGATAACGCTTGTAGCTACCCGGTAATGAATTCGTTTGATTTCCATGAACCACGATCCTTGGTGGGTTTGAGCCCCCTTGGTGAGCATATCGCAATTTAATACGACGACCTTTGACCATTGGTGGTTGATGCTCCGAAACTGCATCTTCAAGAATCTTAGTAAGTCGATTGGTAGACCATTTGGCATAACAAGAATCGTAAGTTTCTTCAATTGTGTCATAAAGATCGCCCACACCCGTACCATGTAACGCAGAGATATAGTGCACTTTAGCGTAAGGAACAAACCCTAAACGACGCTCAACCTCTTTCTTGATGTGCTCACGGTCATCTTTTTTCAGGCCATCCCACTTGTTGATGGCTATCACCAAACCACGACCAGCATCCAAAGCATAACCAATCATATGAAGATCTTGTTCCACCAAATCCTCATGAGAATCAATCACACAAATGACCACGTTAGCATCTTGGATTGCTTGCAGTGTTTTAACAATTGAGAACTTCTCAACGGCTTCGGAAACATGCTTGCGACGTCGTACCCCTGCCGTATCAATCAAGGTGTAATCTTTGTCATGACGCTTGTAAGGAATATAAACACTGTCACGTGTGGTTCCAGGCATGTCATATACGATAACACGCTCTTCACCAAGCATACGGTTTACAAGTGTAGATTTACCCACATTAGGTCGGCCAATCACACCTATACGAATGCCTTTGGCATTGAACTCTATTTGCTCGCGAGCTTCAGCAACACGATCTGCAAACGGCAACATCACAATATCAATCAGCGAGCGTACGCCTTTACCGTGAGCTGCTGCGATAGAGTACAACTGCCCCATACCTAGCGAGTAGAAGTCTGCTAATGCGATGTCTTCATTAATACCGTCTGTTTTGTTAACCACTAAGTAAATCGTCTTTTCAGAACGACGTAAGTGATTGGCAATCATTTCATCGGCAGGGTTCAAACCATGACGACCATCAACCAAAAACAGCACCACATCGGCTTCTTCGATTGCAAGTAAAGATTGACGTGCCATATGCTCATCAATGCCCTGCTCGTCACCACTGATACCACCTGTATCAATAACAATAAATTCGTGCTCACCCGCTTTGCCATCGCCGTATTTACGGTCACGAGTTAAGCCTGGGTAATCTGCAACAAGCGCATCGCGTGAACGTGTCAGCTGATTAAACAGAGTAGATTTTCCAACATTGGGTCGACCGACCAATGCAATAACTGGGATCATTTTTTCAACCTATAAAAATACAAAGTGGCTGCTACGCCTTTTGAGCGAAGCAGCCTCTTTAAAAAGTGCTTTGAGCTTACGCCCTAGACTACATCTGTTACCAATAGTGTAACGCAGTCACATTCGCTGTTGGCGTAAGTATAAACAATTGTTCATCATTCGACACCATACGACTACCTGCAGGACGTTTCGAGTCCGCTAGCGTCCACGCTTCCACTTCACCTGTGGTTCGATTTAACAAATGGATCCAACCACCACGATCCAAAACGGCTACATATTCTTTATAAAAGACGGGCGATGCCAAATCACGCTCTTTCAAGGAGTCATTTTGCCAAAGCGTAGAACCATTACGAGCGTTAAGACCATAGACCACATTATCTTGATCTATAACAGTTAGCTCATCACCTTTAACATCCACACCAACCGCACTGGAAATATTACGCTGCCAAACAGGGCGACCTGTTTGTGGCGCAAGTGCAGTCAATGTGCCATTGTAAGCGACAGAATAGATCAGACCGTTTTCGAGTGTTAAACGACCATTAATATCAGTCAGTCGCTCAATTTCATAACGACCTTCAGGTTTTCCAACTGAGTATTCCCAGATTTGATCGCCAGTACGTAAGTTATAGGCTTTCACTTTACCGCTAGCGAAACCTGCGATCACTTTACCACCATCGATAATTGGTGCACTTGTACCACGCACGGTTAGAGCCGGAATATCTTCTTTAGCGCGCCACAGAACTTCACCCGTAGCTGCGTCCATAACGGTTAGCCAACCATCCCCAGTTTGAACTGCAACACGGCCCTCACCGTTACCAGTTTCAGATAAAATTTCGGACGTTAGTGACTGAGTCCAAAGTACTTTTTGCTCATCCAGTGATGCTGCGACCAATTCACCATCAAAGGTGCCAAAAAAGAAAGTATCACCATCACGAGAAACCCCCGAACTTGGGCGATAATCAGTCTCAAGGTGTTTTACTTGTTGACCGTTTGCTTGAGCCAATTCATATAACGCACCGCGACTCGTTACTAATGCAAGCGTGCCATCCTGTGCCACGATATTGAATGTCTCTGTTTGCTCACCTGCGCCACCATTCACTTTGGTACGCCAGTTAGCATCGAAGTACACTTCTTGATCGATGCCAGAAGGTGGCGGTAACAGTCGTGTTGAACAACCTTGTAGCAATGCAGCACTTACAACAACTGCCGCGATCATTGGCTTCCACATAGTCAACTAGCCCTTCACCAAATCCTTCATTTTGATCTCTAATAGAGGATGCTGTGCATCTTCTCCCATTGCTGCTGCGGCACTTTCATAAGCTTGTCGAGCTTGCTCTCGTTTGCCCTGAGCCAATAAAATATCGCCGCGAAGCTCTTCAACTTGTCCAGAAAACTCTGCTTGCGACACAGCATTAAGCGTTGTCATCGCTGCATCATACTTTTCTTGCTCTGCTTGTAGTCGCGCTATTCGAATATTTGCTACGGCATCAAATGACGCATCTTCAGACTGCTCTACAACCTTTGATAGTGCTTTGACAGCCGCGTCATAATCGCCCGCTTGAGCATCAATACGCGCAACAAATAATTGGCCAAATACAGCATAGCCTGTGTCATCGTAATCATCAGCTAATTGCTGAGCAATAAAGCGCACCGTTTTTTGGTTTTCTTCTCTGTCCAAATCTGCCGCTGCTTCAGTTAAGTTTTGGTACAACGATGATGCTTCTGTAATGTGATTAGCTTGACTGTTCTGCCAAGCTTGAAAACCGAAGTAACCACCTACACCAACGGCTACAGCTAACACTAAAGAGGTGCCGTTTTTCTTCCACCAACTTTTAAACGCTTCAATCTGTTCTTCTTCAGTCTTTAATTCAGACACACTTTGTTCCTCATCATCCTATTGCGCACGACGGCACCCGCAGTGCCTTAGCAATCTAGCCGTTTAGTTTCTCTAGTAAATTACCGACTAATTCGGCATTGGTGCAAGAAGTCTGTTCACCTGTCTGCATGTCTTTTACCTGCACAACACCCTCTTCTACTTCGCTATCACCAATAATTAATGTGAACCGCGCACCAGACTTATCGGCTTTTTTCATTTGGTTCTTAAAATTACCACCGCCACAATGACGCAACACAGTCCAATTTTGACCAGCATTACGTAATGATTCGGCCACAACAAATGACTGAAGTTCCGCGGCATCACCAAATGACACCATAAATACGTCGGTGGTATCTTTTGCTTCGTCCGGAATCAATTCTAGTGTTTCCAGTAATAGCACCAAGCGTTCAACACCCATAGCAAAGCCTACTGCAGGAGTAGTTTTACCACCAAGCTGCTCTACTAAGCCATCATAACGACCACCAGCACAGACAGTTGCTTGAGCACCAAGGTGCGATGTTACCCACTCAAATACTGTTTTACCGTAATAGTCTAAGCCGCGCACAAGTTTGTTATTAATTACAAACGGCACATCATTGGCTTTTAAAATCGCCTGAAGGCGGTCAAAATGCGCTTGGGATTCTTCGTCGATGAAATCCTCTAGGCTCGGTGCATTAACCAATACCTTTTGAGTATTTTCGTCTTTTGAATCCAAAATACGCAATGGATTAGTGGATAGACGACGTTGACTGTCTTCGTCTAACTGGTCTTTGTATTGTGTTAGATATTCAACCAACGCGGCTTTGAAAGACTCACGTGCTGCCGCTACACCAATCGTGTTCAGTTGCAACTCAACGTGATCAAGCAGCCCCAACTTTTTCCACAAACGCGCTGACAAAATAATCAGTTCGGCATCGATGTCCGGTGTAGCCATGCCAAAAGACTCGACACCGATCTGATGAAATTGACGATAACGACCTTTTTGTGGGCGTTCGTAACGGAACATAGGACCGACATACCAAAGACGTTGCGTTTGGTTAAATAACAACCCAGCTTGGTCTGCGGCTCTTACACAACTTGCCGTCCCTTCCGGACGCAACGTCAGCGATTCACCGTTACGGTCATCAAAGGTGTACATTTCTTTTTCAACAATGTCCGTTGTCTCACCGACACCGCGCTTGAACAATTCAGTATGTTCAACGATAGGAAAACGAATTTGTTGATAGCCATAGCCAGATACGACTTGAGCTACTGTTTTTTCAAGATACTGCCAAACCGATGACTGGCCTGGCAAAATGTCGTTCATTCCGCGAATTGCTTGTACTTTACGACCCACTGTTCGTGCCCTTATGACTTAGCGATAAGATTCAATTCTTGTTTCTCTTTTTCCAAGGCTTTGTCTCGAATCATTCGTTCAAGATCATCAACCAAGGTTTCGTTTTTAACTTTTGTATTGGGCTTACCATCTAGGTAAACCAAGTTATTTGGGCTGCCGCCAGCTAAACCTAGATCAGCTTCTTTCGCTTCACCTGGTCCATTCACTACGCACCCAATAACCGCAACATCCAAAGAGACTTTAATGTCCTCTAGACGCTCTTCTAACTCATTCATGGTTTTGACTACGTCGAAATTTTGACGCGAGCAACTCGGGCAGGCAATAAAATTAATGCCACGATTACGCAGTTTCAAACTACGCAACATATCCCAACCTACTTTGACTTCTTGTACAGGATCGGCAGCTAAAGAAACTCGTAAGGTGTCACCTATGCCATCCATCAATAAAAGGCCTAAACCAATTGAAGATTTCACGGTACCTGAGCGCAAGCCGCCTGCTTCGGTGATTCCCAAGTGAAGTGGATTATCAATCTGGCTCGCGATTTTACGGTAGGCTTCAACGGTCATAAAGACATCCGAAGCTTTTAAACTCAGCTTAAATTCTTGGAAGTCTAATTCATCAAAGTATCCGATCTGACGAAAAGCCGACTCTACCAGTGCATCGGGCGTTGGTTCACCGTACTTTTTCTGCAAATCTTTTTCCAATGATCCTGCATTTACACCAATACGAATCGGAATGTTCTTATCGCGAGCACAATCGACCACAGCACGGATGCGATCTTTATTACCGATATTACCTGGGTTAATACGCAAACAATCGACACCGTATTCAGCGACTTTCAAAGCGATTTTGTAATCGAAGTGAATGTCTGCAACCAGCGGTAGATCAACTTGCTCACGAATAGACCTGAAGGCTTCTGCAGCATCCATCGATGGAACAGAGACACGTACAATATCGGCGCCAGCGTCTTGCATCGCACGAATTTGAGCGACCGTTGCCGCAACATCACAGGTTTCTGTGTTTGTCATACTTTGCACACTAATCGGTGCATCGCCGCCAACCGGTACATTTCCCACCATAATTTGGCGAGAGTGGCGACGTTTAATTGGAGATTCGAAATGCATGCTTATCTCTACTCAAGCTCAAAACGAGCTAGATCTTTACGTATATAAGTGGAAAAGTCGAATGGCTCTCCCTTGTATAGGAGCTCAGTCACGCCACGAGCATACCCTAACGTTACTCGATATGGGGCCTGACCGTCTAATTCAAGACTACTACCAGCGGATTTTACACCAGAAAAGATAACACGACCTGTGCTATCACGTACTTGCGTCCAACAATCCGCATCAAACGTCATCACAATATCATGACTAAAAGCCGGTGCTTCAATCGCAACCGGAGTCGATACAGGCTCTGGCTCGCGAGTGGCTTCAACAACTTCTTCTGGATCAACCCCCGCATCCTCAAGTAAGGCAATGGTTTCAGCCGAAAGACCTGTCACTACGTCAGCCGCTTCATCCAAAACAGTTTGCGTTTCAATATTCGACAATGCGGATAAATCAAGCGACTCTAAATCCGCGTCAGGCTCATTCATTTCAATGGCAGCCAGATCACCAGTTGGTGTATCTGTCTCGACAGACTCTTCTTCGACAGGAGTAACGTTTTGTTTTTCATTTAACTCGACAGATTGTTCTTGCGCTACAGGATCTTGCTGCACATCTGGCTCAGAGGATTGAGCCGGCCACCAAAATGCGACAAACGCAATAATTGCTACAATGATAGCCGACACGATTACAAAGATAGGGTCACGGCCTGAAGCTTGAGACCTTACATTGTCCACAGGACGTATATTGCTTTCTTTTACAGACTGCTGCTCATCAAAAGCGGTTAATATTGGGCGGTGATCTTCTCCCAATAAACGACAGTAACTTTTAATGTAACCACGAGCAAACGTCGCAGATCGAAAACGATTAAATTCATTATTCTCCAATGCATAGACGTGTTCGATCGAAAGCTTTAACTCGGTTGCCACTTGGCGTTCATTTACGGCCAGGGCCAGACGTTTCGCCCGTAAACTCTGACCAATATCCAGAGTTTTTCTCTCATTTTCGGGAGCGATATCCATCTCTAAATCAGTTGTCATGGTATTACCTTGGTATAGCAGGCATGGAAGCGCTTGGCTACCCAAATGTATGGTCAGTTTCATGCGGGTGGAACGCACGACAGACAAAATGGTAGCGTATGAATGAGTCCAATGAAGCGAACAAAAACTGCCTGAATATTAATAAAAAGCGCTTTCTATTATTAGCCTTGTATTAAATCAAGATTGTTGCCGCCCATCAAACCAATCAAGCAAAAATGACAAAAATCTTTTCTATCAACGGCAAGTTTCTAAGTAAATCTGACATGTTACTTACAAGTCACATCCATTCACTTAGAAACTACCTTTTTAAACTGGCTTATTCAGACACTTCGCGCAATTCGATGTACTTTTGCGAACGACGTGTTTTATCCATGAAATCCCCCACTAACTGACCACAAGCAGCATCGATATCATCACCACGAGTAGTACGAACTGTTACCGTGTAACCATCATCCGCTAGAATTTTTTGGAAGCGTCGTGTTTGGTTATTCGACGGTTTATCGTAGCCAGAGTTGGGGAAAGGATTAAACGGAATTAAGTTGATTTTACATTCCAAATCCTGCAATAGCGTCGAGAGTTCACGTGCATGCACTTCTTGATCATTGACGCCTGCCATCATGGTATATTCGATGGTGATATGGCGCTTGTCAGGCAGGTTATCAAGATAATGCTGGCATGCCTCGAGCAACTGCTCAATTGGGTATTTCTTATTAATTGGCACCAGCTCATTTCGCAGCGCATTGTTAGGTGCGTGCAATGAAACCGCCAATGAAACATCGGTACGTTTTACGAGATCGTAAATTCGCGGCACCACGCCAGACGTACTCAGTGTTACGCGACGCTTTGATAAGCCATACGCGTTGTCATGCATCATAAGAATCATGGCATCGACTACTGGCTCGAAGTTCATCAAAGGCTCGCCCATGCCCATCATTACCACGTTTGTAACACGACGAGGGCCATTTGGGTCCATAGGACCAAAGGATTTAATCGCAATCCAAACCTGGCCAATGATTTCTGCGGCCGTAAGATTACGGTTAAAACCCTGTTTACCCGTTGAACAAAAACTGCAGTCTAAAGAACAACCTACTTGCGAAGAAACACATAATGTTGCGCGATCGCCATCAGGGATTAATACTGCTTCAACGCAGTTGTTTTGACCACCTTCGGTACGAATGATCCATTTACGCGTGCCATCAGTAGAGATGTTTTGAGAAACGATTTCAGGCGCACGAATCTCACAAATCGTTTCAAGCTTTGCACGCAGCTTTTTACTGACATCCGTCATCTCTTCAAAGGACTCTGCGCCCTTTTGATGAATCCATTTCATTACTTGCGTTGCACGAAATTTCTTTTCGCCAATCGACTCAAAAAATTCAATCAGTTTCTCTGGAGAAAGGCCAAGTAGGTTTACTTTTGCGGTGTCAGTCATAAATATCAATCATTCGCCCTAAAGCGTTAAGTGTAGACAAAAAAAGCTTCTGAAAAACGTTAATCTTTTCAGAAGCCTCTGCAAAGAAGCGGGCCATAGGCCCGCTTCTCTATAACCATCTTTTCAAAAACGAAAAGGAAGGTTTAAAATCAATTACTTACCGAAGAAGTAAGCAATTTCACGTGCAGCAGACTCTACAGAGTCAGAACCGTGAACAGCGTTCGCATCGATAGATTCAGCGTAGTCTGCACGTAGAGTGCCAGCCGCTGCCTCTTTAGGGTTAGTTGCCCCCATTAGTTCACGGTGACGTAGAACAGCGCCTTCGCCTTCAAGAACAGAAACAACAACAGGACCAGAAGTCATGAATGCAACTAGGTCTTTGTAAAATGGACGCTCTTTATGCTCAGCGTAGAAACCACCCGCTAGCTCGTCGTCTAGTTGGATCAATTTAGCTTCAACGATTTTCAAACCAGTACGCTCGAAACGAGAGTAGATTTCACCGATTACGTTTTTAGCAACAGCATCTGGTTTGATGATAGATAGAGTGCGTTCTAGCGCCATGATAAACTCCAAAATTGTATTTCTAAGAGTACGCGATATTGCGGACTCAACTAATAAGTTTTAGCGCGTGGATTATACGCATGTCTTGATGAAATTTGTATGCGTCCACAGGCTTTTTTAAGGATAATAACGGAAAATATATCCTTTTTTCCGTTATTAAGCGCCGCGCAGTTGTGACACGGCATTTTTGACGGTTTCAATAACAAAGTCGATCTCTTCTTCCGTGGTGAAGCGGCCAACCGACATACGCAATGAGGCATGCGCCAGCTCGTCGGATAGGCCAATTGCTCGCAGCACATACGATGGCTCTAGACTTGCTGAGGTACAAGCGGAACCAGAAGAAAGCGCAACATCTGATAATGACATCAATAATACTTCACCTTCTACGCCATCGAAGCCCACGTTAACGACACCTGCAACTCGATTTTCAGAGTCGCCATTCAGATGTACTCCAGGCATTTGAGCTAGGCCATTCCATAACTTTTCACGAAGAGCACCTATACGAGCACAGTCGTCAACCATATCTGCTTTTGCAATCTCAAACGCCTCTCCCATCCCAACTATCTGATGAGTAGCAAGCGTACCAGAACGCATACCACGCTCATGGCCACCACCGTGCATTTGCGCCTCAAGCTTCACTTTAGGCGTGCGGCGTACATATAAAGCGCCAATTCCTTTCGGACCATACGTTTTATGGGCGGTTAGCGACATCAAGTCTACTTTCATAGCCTTCACGTCAATAGAAGCCTTACCGGTTGTTTGCGCGGCGTCAACGTGAAAATAGATGCTTCTTTGACGCGTTTCATGGCCAATCGCTGCAATATCTGTCACAACACCCAGCTCATTATTACCGTGCATCAGTGAAACGAGAATGGTGTCTTCACGCAATGCTTCAACAACATTAGATACGGTAATTTCACCCCGCACGTTCGGCTGCAAGTAAGTCACCTCAAAACCTTCTTGCTCAAGCTGGCGACAAGGATCAAGCACTGCTTTGTGCTCAATCATAGAGGTTACAATATGGCGCCCTTTAAGTTTATTGGCATGCGCCACCCCCTTAATCGCTAAATTGTTTGCCTCGGTTGCCCCCGATGTCCATACAATTTCACGCGCCTCTGCTGCAATTAGTTCTGCTACCTGTAGACGCGCATCTTCAACAGCCTCTTCAGCACGCCATCCAAATAAATGCGATCGCGAAGCTGGGTTGCCGAAATTGCCGTCTTGAGTCAAACATTGCATCATTTTTTCGGCGACACGAGGATCAACTGGCGTAGTCGCTGAGTTGTCGAGGTAAACAGGTGTTTGCATGGAAACTCTCCAAGGTAACGCAAAAATTAAAAACTAAACAGACGCTTTCGCAATGGCTTGCACACGACCCACAATCGAACGTAGACCATTACCGCGAGTCGGACTAAGGTGACTCTCTAAATCCAACTCGGAAAAATATTTGTCGATATCAAAACCAATGATTTCTGCTGGCGTTCTTTCGTTGTAAGCCGCCATCACAACACCTAACAAGCCGCGAACAATCACTGCATCACTGTCTACTGAGAAGATCAGCACTTCTCCTTTAACAGGATCTTGCGTGGCACCTGGCTGAATCCAAACGTTGCTTTGACAGCCTTTCACTAAGCGCTCAGGTGTCCGCCAAGCGTCATCAAATTCAGGCAGTGATTTACCTAAATCTATAATGTATTTGTACTTGTCTTCCCAATCATCAAAAAAGGAGATGTCATCAATAATTTCTTCTGTCGTCGGTAAAGACATAATGCCTCGCTTGTTGTGCGGTCCAAAAAGAAAACGGCCAATGGGTTAAGCATTGGCCGCTGGGTATTGTAATCGATTTTATGCTCGAACTGTATGCGTTAGAAGAACAAGCCCGCTTCGAGCTGAGCTTCTTCACTCATCATGTCACGAGACCAAGGTGGATCAAACACCAGCTCCACCTGAACGTCAGTTACATTCGGAACTTTCGCAACACGATACTTAACATCACTGACTAATACAGGCCCCATACCACAACCAGGCGCCGTCAACGTCATATTAATGTCGACACGCTTACTGTCTGCATCAATCGCAACACTGTATATCAAGCCTAAAGACACTAAGCTAATCGGGATTTCTGGGTCATATACACTATCAAGCGCTTTCCAAACTTGATCTTCGACCACCTGACCAGAACCATCATCATTAAAGCTCAGCACTTCAGGCTCTTGACCAATTGCATCCGCATCGGTGCCATCAATCCGCAGCATGTTACCTTGAAACGTAACGGTGTAGTTACCACCTAGTGCCTGATTGATCGTAATAAACTGACCTTCAGGGATGGTGGTAGGATCACCACTCGGTACTCGGCGAGCAGGGCACTCGCGTTGAGTTACGACCATTTTTTGCATGCTATTAATTCACACTAAAGCTTTCGCCACAGCCACATTCAGCTATAACGTTAGGATTATTAAATTTCACGACCTGATTGATCCCTTCTTTAACAAGATCTATTTCAGTACCTTGAAGAAGCGTCAATGACTGATCATCAATGGCTAACTTCACACCATCAAAATCCATAATCGAATCACCGGCTTCTGGCACACTTACAATATCTAATACATAAGCATAACCAGTGCAGCCACTTTCTTTTGTACTTAACCGAACCAAGCCTGCTTCAGCAGTCAATTTTGATGCAAAGAACTTACGCGCTGCATCCGTTAACGTGACGCTTTGATTCGGATCAAATGTTTCTGTCGACATAATATGCCTCCTAGGCCAACATCATGTGAACTTTCTTCAACGCTTTGAAGAACAGTTCCACTTCTTCAATTGTGTTGTAGATCGAGAAAGACATTCGGGCGGTTCCAGGGACACCAAAACGTGCCATTAATGGCTGGGCACAGTGATCACCCGTACGAATAGCAATACCTTGGCGATCCAACAAGAACCCAATGTCTGCAGGGTGACCTTGATCGAGCACGAAACTAAATGCTCCGACTTTATGCTCCGCTTCGCCAACCATGCGTAAGCCATCAAACTCTTTGGCAAGCTCAGTCGCGCGAGACATCAATGCCTTTTCATGGGCCGCAACCTCAGCATGATCAAAAGCATCGAACCAACGAATCGCCTCACCTAAAGCAATCGCATCACCCACATTTGGCGTACCCGCCTCTAGGCGATACGGTAAAACGTTCCAAGTGGCGTCTTGAAGCGTTACCGTTGCAATCATTTCACCACCGGTTTGCCATACAGGCCACTCAGCCAATAATGCTTCTTTTCCCCATAAAACCCCCACACCCATTGGTGCATAAATTTTATGGCCAGAGAACGCATAAAAATCACAGCCTATCGCTTGTACATCCACATCACCATGAGCAATACCTTGCGCACCATCTACCAACACCCACGCATCGAATTTCTTCGCTTGTTCTGTTAACCACGTAACAGGATTAACCGTTCCCAGCGAATTCGATACATGTGGAAAAGCAACCAGTTTGGTATTTTCATTTAACAATGAAACATATACATCTAAGTCAAGCTCCCCTTTGTCAGTCACGGGCACGGTATGTAATGTCGCACCCGCTACTTTACAGGCTTGCTGCCAAGTCACGATATTGGCATGATGCTCCATCCCCGTCACAATCACTTCATCAGTACTTTTCAGTAACTTTGACAAACCGTTAGCAATCATATTGATGCCTTCGGTTGTGCCCGATGTCCAAATTACTTCTTCACGTTTTGGCGCATTAATAAAGTCTTTAACGATGTCGCGCGCGTGTTCAAATTTACGCGTCGCTTCGTCGGCTAGACGATGAGCACCACGATGTACATTTGAATTATAAAGAGAGTAATACTCCACCAGCGCATCGATAACACACTGCGGCTTCTGAGTCGTCGCTGCATTATCAAGATAGACCAGAGGGTTGCCATCGATTTCGCGTTTTAAAATTGGAAACTGCTCACGAATAGCAGCGACATCAAGACTCATATGCTTCTCGCTTATTTTACTTCCATCTGAGCAAATCGATCACGAATAATCGGACGTACCCATTCTGCTAATTCAGCAGTTGGCATCTGATCAATCAACTCATTAATAAACCCAAAACTCAGCATTAGCTGTGCTTGAGAACGACTTACGCCACGTGTTTGTAGGTAGTACAATGCTTTTTTGTCGATCTCTGCAATGGTTGCACCATGGGCACAACGCACATCATCGGCATAAATCTCTAATTCAGGCTTAGTATTGATTTCCGCTTTATCGGACAACAAAAGGTTGCGATTATTTAGCTCTGCAAGCGTCTTTTGTGCATCACGATGAATATGAATACGGCCATTGAACACTGCGCGACTGCGATCACCCGCTATACCACGAATATTCTCTTCCGTTGTACAGTTTGGTACGGCATGCTCAACGTTTGCGTGTAAATCAAATAATTCAGTGCCATCTAATAAATAAATCGCATTCAACTTAGCTTCGGCTTTTTCACCTGCATAAATGATATCGGTATCGATACGCTGCAAATCACTACCAAAGCCGATAATGCTGCTGTTTAGCGTCGCTTTACCCAGCAATTTAAAATGACTACCACCAAGAGCAACATTATCGCCCGATTGCAATGCAAAACGGTAATGCTCAAGGTGCGCTCCAGCGCCAATCAAAAATTCGGTGTAAGCCGTTGTTAATGTCGCGCCATGCGCTTCAGCATTTTCAACAACTTTTAACGCAGCACCCGCTTCTAGCTCAACCACCACACGAATGTGGCCTTGTGCGCCATTGCTTAGCAAATTATTGATTCGTAAAACCGAGTCAATTTTTACATTCTCAGCAACAGTAACCACAGCGACATCCGCGGCTAACACATCATTAACTAAGCCAAATATATGACGTGCAGGCTTAATCGTTGTAAACAAATCAGACTCTTGCATTTCAATGGTAAGTCCTTCAGGTAGGTCTTCTGGCATTGAAACCAATTGACCATCTACGAACGTCAACTCTAGAAAATCAAGACCCTCTACATCTACTGGCGTTAGCTCAGGTGACTCTTCTTTAAAGACCGCTGAACTACGCTCAACAGCACGAAGCGGCGTGTATTTCCATGCTTCAGTTTTACGGCTAGGCCATTTCGTATCTGTCAGCAGCGCCAATGACGTAGCACGCTGATCTGCAAAACCATCTTGGATGCTATCTGCATGAGCGATGGCGTGTTGTAACCATTCACTCATGATTAATCCTCAATTTCGTCTTCTGTTGGCTCTGTTTGCAGCCAAGCGTAACCTTGTGCTTCCAACTCTTTCGCTAGAGAGGCGTCGCCACTCTTTACAATCTTACCGTCTGCTAATACGTGCACGAAATCTGGTTTGATGTAGTCCAAAAGACGCTGATAATGGGTTACAACAATAAAGCTTCGCTCTGAGTCACGCTGGCTATTCACACCGTTAGCGACCACTTGCATGGCGTCGATATCCAAACCTGAGTCTGTTTCGTCAAGAATGCAAAGTTTCGGCTTAAGAAGAATCATCTGCATGATCTCGTTACGCTTCTTCTCACCGCCAGAGAAACCTTCGTTAACGCCACGCTTCAAGAATGAAACAGGCAGGTTAACCTGCTTACACGCTTCTTTGGCAAGCTTCAAAAACTCAGCTGACGTAAGCGCTTCTTCACCACGTGCTTCACGCTGAGAGTCAACAGACACCTTTAAGAACTCAAGGTTACTTACGCCAGGAATCTCGACTGGATATTGAAACGCTAGAAATAGACCGGCACGTGCGCGCTCTTCTACATCCATATCAAACAGATCTTGACCATCCAGCGTTGCCGAACCACTGTCTACTTCGTAACCATCTCGACCTGAAAGCACATAACCTGTTGTTGATTTACCTGCACCGTTCGGGCCCATAATGGCATGAACTTCACCAGGTTTAATGTCTAGGTTGAGACCTTTGAGAATGTTTTTTTCTTCTACACTTGCGTGCAAATCTTTGATCGATAACAAAACGTTTTCGTTTGACATGTTCAATGGGTTCCTCAACCTAACCTACAGAGCCTTCAAGGCTAATTTCGAGAAGTTTGCCCGCTTCAACGGCAAACTCCATAGGGAGTTCTTTAAATACTTCTTTACAGAAGCCGTTTACAATCATCGATACCGCTTTTTCAGGATCAACTCCACGCTGTCGACACAAAAACATCTGATCATCACTTACTTTCGATGTCGTCGCCTCGTGCTCAACAATCGCTGATGGATTGCGGCTTTCTACGTATGGGAATGTGTGAGCGCCACACTGATCACCGATCAGTAATGAATCACACTGAGTAAAGTTACGCGCGCCTTCTGCACCTGGATTCATACGCACAAGACCGCGGTAGGAATTATTACTCTTACCGGCAGAAATACCTTTCGAAATGATCGTCGACTTGGTGTTCTTACCAATATGGATCATTTTTGTACCGGTATCCGCCTGCTGACGGCCACGCGTCAAGGCAACAGAGTAAAATTCACCAACACTGTTATCACCTTTTAAAACACAGCTTGGGTATTTCCATGTAACGGCAGAGCCCGTCTCAACCTGAGTCCAAGAAATCTTGGCGTTGGTATGACAAATCCCGCGCTTAGTTACGAAGTTATAAATACCACCTTTACCGTCTTCATCACCTGGATACCAGTTTTGAACCGTCGAGTATTTAATTTCTGCATTGTCCATCGCAACCAATTCTACAACAGCGGCATGTAATTGATTTTCATCACGTTGAGGTGCTGTACAACCTTCCAGGTAACTTACGTGAGAGCCTTCATCGGCAATGATCAAGGTACGCTCAAACTGACCTGTATTTTGCTCGTTGATACGGAAGTAAGTTGATAGCTCCATTGGGCAACGAGTGCCCTTTGGGATGTAGACAAATGAGCCATCTGTAAAAACAGCACAGTTAAGTGCAGCAAAGTAATTGTCTTTTGTTGGTACAACGCTACCAATGTACTTTTTAATCAGGTCTGGGTATTTATGAACCGCCTCAGAAATAGGGCAGAAAATAACACCAGCTTCTTCTAGCTTTTCGCGAAAAGTCGTTACTACTGAAACAGAATCAAATACTGCGTCAACCGCAACACCTGCAAGCATTTGCTGCTCAATTAAAGGAATACCCAACTTCTCGTAGGTGCGTAAAAGCTCAGGATCCACCTCATCAAGAGACTTTGGCTTGTCTTTCATACTCTTTGGTGCGGAGTAGTAAGAAACCGATTGTAAGTCAATTTTAGGGTAGGACAGATGAGCCCACTCCGGCTCTTCCATTTCTTGCCAAACACGAAACGCTTTAAGACGCCACTCGAGCATCCATTCAGGTTCACCTTTGACTTCAGAGATTCGGCGAATCACGTCTTCATCGAGACCAGGCTCGAAGGTTTCTGATTCCACTGCAGAAACGAAGCCCGCTTCGTACTCTCGAGCTAACGCCTTATCAATCTGCTCAGTCATATTAGAAACTCACTCATTCTTCCAGGGACACGCCCTGCTAGTTGTGTTCGTTAACCGATGAGGGCTGCAGATATCTTCTCTTGAGAAGCTGTAGCCGACACCTTGCCGTCTTTATTTTGTCGCTCGGCAACAAGCCGAACATCTTGGCGCTTGACCAATTTCTCAAGACTAATTTGACTCAAAAAATCATGGATCTGATCGCTCAAATCACACCATAAATGATGTGTGAGGCAAGTGTGACCACCTTGGCAATCACTCTTTCCTTGGCAACCTGTTGCATCTACGGATTCGTTCACCGCGTCCACAATCTGCGCTACATAAATTTCACTTCGATCACGACTCAAGCGATATCCGCCGCCAGGCCCCCGAACACTGGTCACCAACTCTTTTTTACGGAGCTTTGCAAACAGCTGCTCAAGATAGGACAAAGAAATACTTTGCCTATTCGATATATCTGAAAGCGAAACAGGTCCATTGTCTGAGTGCAGCGCTAAATCAAGCATTGCAGTTACCGCGTAACGACCTTTTGTTGTTAAGCGCATAAACTTTCCACTTAAGTGCTAATGAATGTTTTGATCATACACAAAACCTACTATTTTTATCAAGTATTTACCTGACAAATTTAGTAGGTTATTAGCACATATTTAGAATCTTCGGTATTTTAAGGGCAACACTACTAAAACTGAATAAATTCCAGCATATTTGTTGTTATATCTTTATGGTTTTGTCCGATACGTATAAGAAGTAATCAAATCACTAGCAGCTAAGAGGAAACCTATGAGTCAATCAGTAGGAAATAAAGATCAGTCGGATACTCAAGACAACAACACCTCCAAAAAAAGCAAGCTACCAATCGGCTTAATCGTTAGCTTTTTACTTTGTTTTCTCATCAGCGTGCTTGCATCAGCAGCTCTGACATACTTTTTTGTCTCCTCAAACAGCAACGAAGGAGTGATGGCTGAGAGGCAAAAAGAAATAGAAAATCAATTGAATGCTATGCGCCAGAGTATAGAGCAGCAAAACGCTCAATTAAGTGCCATAAGCGCCGAAAACGAAACACTTAAAACCTATCTGCGTCACAGCAGCGCTAATGCACTAAAAAATATTTTGATCAATCAAGAAGAGAATATACAAGCCTATCTTGCTGTCATGAGACAGGCAATTGGTGATTTAAGTGACATGCTACCAAACAGCTCTGACTGGGAGACCACCTATCAATATCAGATGGATTTGGCACTCAAAGCAAGCATGGAGAGAACCACCCTACTCAACCTTTTAAAAACAGGTGAGCCACAACAGCGCAATTCTTCTTTACCACCAAAATCTCCAACAAGCAGCAATTAACAGCATAAAGCCCAGTTCACATAGACTGGGCTTTTTTTCAGCTGCGCTTTCGTATCTTAAAACTCGGGCACTGATCCTTGCGCAGCCAACTCTCTACGCTTACGACGCTCAGCAATGATATCTTTTCGCCCAATATAAATCAGCGGCACTACAATCAAGGCAGCGCCAAGCAATAAACTCATATCAACCGTTTCAGCAAACATAAACCAACCAGCAAATATCGCAAACAACAGACCAGAGTATTCTGCTGAACTCACTTGGCTAGACGCCACATAACGATATCCAACCAAACAACCCAAGCTATACAGTACAGAACAAATCGACGCACCAAATGCCAACCCAAGTTGCTCCCAAGAAAGAGAACCACCTTCCCATATTGCCAGCCCCCCTGCTAATGGCAATGCACACATTTGCGCGATAAATAAACCATGCATTGCCCCCTGCCCTTCAGGCAACTTACGAACCAGCAAACTGTTAACAGCCAATACAAATGCAAATCCTAATGCACTTAACATCCCCCACCCAATATAGCTTGGCTTAAGAATCACTAGCACACCTAAGAAGCCGGATACCGCAGCAAAAAGCACTGTCTTAGTGAGCCTCTCCTTATAAAAAATAACCGCTAACAAAATAATAAAAATTGGTGCTGTATAGAAAATCGCATTTGCTGTCGCAAGAGGTAGCTGAGATAAGGAAATTACCAGTAATACTGATGTAAGAATCCAAAGATTACCTCTTAAAATATGTAACTTTAACCCCTCTAATGGACGCTCAACTCGTTTGCCAACAACAAATGGAAGCAGTACAAGGCACATAAAAAGAACACGGTAAAATGTAAACTGGAAAACAGCTTCATTAGCATTGGCAAGCTTTACCAATACATCACACACTGTCGCCATTAAGTTACCCAGCACTAACACTAAAATTGCACTACTGATTGTTTTACCTGACACGGCAATACACCTTTCATCAAATTACTAATTGGCGCGAAGTATAGAGAGGATGTAGAATTCAATAAAATGATATAATTTAATTTAGCATTAGTTTTTTAGATATATAAAATATGAACCTACCTCCTCTTAAAACGCTACCTGTATTTGAAGCCGTCGCACGATTGAATAGCTTTTCACTTGCTGCAAACGAACTACACATTACCCAAAGCGCTGTTTCTCATCACATCAAAACACTCGAAGATCACCTCGGAGAACAACTATTCATTCGCTCAGGCAGAAAGCTGGAATTAACCACTGAAGGTAAAATTTATCTTGACAGCATTACCGGCTCTTTAAACCAGATAGCTCGCGCTACTGAGAACGTAAAAGGTGTCACTGAAACAAAATTAAGGCTGGCTGTTTACAGCTCATTTGCCGTTTATTGGCTCATACCACGCCTACCAAATCTTAAACGGCAATTCCCGAGCCTTGACCTAACCATTGAAATGACATTCTCAGAACCTGAACTATCAGATAGAACAGCAGACTGTTTTATTACTATTGAAAGTGAAAAACGAGGGTTTGATTTTGAATGGTTTTACACGGAACGATTATTCCCAGTATGCAATCAAAGCTTTTATCAGGAGCTTTTGTCTGAGCTTAATGTATTCAGCGATAAGGAACTGCAACACGAACTAAAAACAAACCCTGAAATACTGGCAAGGTTTCCATTAATTACATCCTATAGCATGTACGAAAGTTATGCTGAAGACTGGAGAAGATGGTTTAAGGAACAAGGTAAAGAACTACCTGTTAACATCAACTTTCATCGGTTTAGCCATCTAATGCTGGCTCATGAGGCCGCAGCGCACTCTTTAGGCATCGCATTGGTTAATGATTATATGTTTAACGAAGCCGACCCAAAAGACGGTCTAATCAAACTGCCCTGTATCGCACACAATGCTGAAGACCGATTTTATATTGCTTACAAACACAGCAGAAGGCATGAGCCAGCGCTTAAGCAGCTAAGACACTGGCTGAGAAACGAACTTAATGAGCTAACTTAGATTTCGCATAACCTTTAGATGTAGACCTTATAGTGGCTTTATTTTGTTGCACGACAGCACAGACGAAATAAAGCAACTCCGTCGCGGCAATCATCACAATTGCGTAACCAAGTAACTCTGTTCCCTCCTCCACTACATTTTTCACTGAACGTACGTATGCATCCCCCAACAAGCTATGCCAAAAATCAGTTCGTCCAAACATTCGAGAAAAGGCCAAAACGATAACCAAACCTGACACAACAAAACCAAAGCTAGAGGTCTGTGAAAAACGCTTTAACGAGTAGTAGCTTTCTTTAACTTGATGGCGCAAATAATAAAGCGTCATCACCAAAATACCGCCCACTAACAATTGCCAAGCACCATCGAATACATAAAGATCCAAGAATGAATCTGATTCACGGACAAACATCATAAACATTAAAGCACTGAGTAAAACACACGCCTGACGCAGTGGCTTAGAAAAATACGCACACACTAAAAAAGTTAGCGCACTAGAGAATGTAAATAAATCCTGCATTCTCTCTACCAATGACGATTCACTGTATTCCGCAGCCGTACCCAGCTGATAAGCTTCTAGAGATATACACTGAGCCACCCCGACTAATGCAAATAGATAAATCAAACCACGAAGAAAAAACATCACATCACCTAGCAGACTTTTATTAAGTTAATATTAAAGAACTTAAGTTTTTATATACATAGAGGCTTTGTTTGTTCCTAAGTAGTTATCATTAGTCAAATACCGTGCACTAACTCGTTTATAAGTAGAGCAAGCAACTTAATTCAACTCACTAAGTCGACCAATCGAGCTAATTTGTTCGAGAGTGTTTATGAGAGTCAGTGAAAACATATCAAGTAAGCCCTAGCATAAGGATTTACTCGCGCTTCCTTTTTAATGTCATGTTCCGAAGCGTCGAAGCATGAGATGGGCGCAAGCGAGACATAAAAGGGGTGTGGGATATAGCTGAGTGGATACTTTGAGGAAAACCGCAGGCACAAAAAAGCCCTGACAGCATGGCTATCAGGGCTTCCTTTGTATGATGCTTGACGACGACCT
>NZ_LTAW01000038.1 GCF_001639725.1 Marinomonas atlantica | reverse complement strand
TCCACAGACTCCTTCTTGGTTCTTTTCTGCACTCTCTTTGGAGTGCGCTTTCACTCTTTGGTTTACTTAATTGTATACAATAATTTATCTCAATGTAAAGATTTTGTTTATCAAATTACATTTTGGAAACATAACGCTAATTTTCAATAAGTTATAATTGAATAATTTTTAACCATCACTATTTTAGTGCACGTTCCAACCACATTTAGCACTGTTTTGATGCAACATTTTCATAACATAAACCTTTACTAATGGTGTAAATTGTGTACATAT
>NZ_LTAW01000037.1 GCF_001639725.1 Marinomonas atlantica | reverse complement strand
AGAAGGTGTACCGCAAGGCGGGCCACTATCGCCGCTACTAGCGAACATCATGCTCGATCCTCTGGACAAAGAACTTGAGAAACGTGGCCATAAGTTTGCCCGCTATGCCGACGACTTTACGATAGTGGTAAAGAGTCAGCGAGCAGGTGAACGCGTACTACGCAGTATCAGTCAGTACTTGCAAAACCGCTTGAAGCTGGTCGTCAATACCGATAAAAGTCGCGTCGTTAAAACCAGTGAGAGTAAGTTCTTGGGGTTTACCTTCAAGGCTGGTC
>NZ_LTAW01000036.1 GCF_001639725.1 Marinomonas atlantica | reverse complement strand
CAAGCGGAACGTCACACGAACGTTGCGTACTATTCAAATACAGCGTATCACCCAACAGCGAAAAGTGATGACTGTACATGCATGGGCGTAAGCACCCCATATGAAACTCACCTGGATTGTAGAAGTTTAGGATCTCACCACGATCATCGATCCCTTTGCTTAAGTCATCCACAATCTTACGAAGTTGGTCTATATGACCACCATCTGGCTTAGCCCATGCGCGACCCTGCACACCATAGACACGGCCCATATCATCTTCACCTTTGCGGTAAGGATTG
>NZ_LTAW01000035.1 GCF_001639725.1 Marinomonas atlantica | reverse complement strand
CAATTTATGTAGATCTATTTAAGAAATACCTAACGTTTAACGGCCGCGATGGTGTCGTCTTTGTTGCTCTAACTCATCCATACGACTTTCTATGCGAATCGGTTTTACTTTAGCTTTACTATTTTCCCAAAGCTGCAGAATAATAATTCCAGCAGCAATAGCCAGAAGAACGGTAAATGTCATCATAACCTACTCCTAAGCCGGTATTGGACCAGCTATAACGTAATTTCAGTATAACCTAAACGAGATCACTATTATCAAAAAGAAAGATCTAAAAAA
>NZ_LTAW01000034.1 GCF_001639725.1 Marinomonas atlantica | reverse complement strand
TACAAAGGAAGCCCTGATAGCCATGCTGTCAGGGCTTTTTTACGTCTGGGGATTAACCAAAGCTTATGCGGTGCTCAATCAACATCTTATCCCAAGCACCCCATCCATACTGTGAACCATTGACACTAAAAGCGATGCTTAACCTTGAGCTGAACACCTTTTATGACCAATGCCATTAGGCGCGCACTCTGTTGATGTCTCGCGCTAACGCCTCTTACTGGTGATTTTTAAAGAAAAAGCGCTTTTTTATTAAAATTTCCAGAAAAGTACTTGCACTGAAAATTCAGATGCGTATTATACGCCTCCACTGACACGGACAACGCTTCACAACAACGAAGC
>NZ_LTAW01000033.1 GCF_001639725.1 Marinomonas atlantica | reverse complement strand
CGGTGTAACTGGTAACTGTTACTCGTCTGCTAAAAAGGGCTTTAGCGGCGTAATTATGGTCGTCTGGTATGTATGCTTTCAAAAGAGAGTTCTCAATGTTGTTAGGTTTACAGTTTATGGCGGAGCTTATGTGCGAGTTCGCCAAGGCGTTTGCCTTGTGCGACACAGAGTGACAACTCATTGTCATCAAGTGGGCGGTTATCTTGGCCTGCAACATGGGTTGGGCCGTATGGCGTTCCGCCGGTTGTTGTCTTTAACAAAGTAGATTCGCTGTAAGGTAGGCCTGCGATCACCATACCCTGATGGAGCAGGGGGATCATCATCGAGAGTAGAGTCGTTTCCTGTCCGCCATGGAG
>NZ_LTAW01000032.1 GCF_001639725.1 Marinomonas atlantica | reverse complement strand
TTCCCTGATAGCTCAGTTGGTAGAGCAAATGACTGTTAATCATTAGGTCACTGGTTCGAGTCCAGTTCAGGGAGCCATTCGGAGTATAGCGCAGTCTGGTAGCGCGCCTGCTTTGGGAGCAGGATGTCGGGGGTTCGAATCCCTCTACTCCGACCAAGTCGAAACGTGTAAAAATTCAAATGTGCGGGTCGTTAGCTCAGTTGGTAGAGCAGTTGACTTTTAATCAATTGGTCACTGGTTCGAATCCAGTACGACCCACCACTTTGATGTACGGAGGGGTGGCAGAGCGGTTGAATGCACCGGTCTTGAAAACCGGCGAAGATTAATAGTCTTCCGAGAGTTCGAATCTCTCCTCCTCCGCCATTT
>NZ_LTAW01000031.1 GCF_001639725.1 Marinomonas atlantica | reverse complement strand
AGCCATTTCCCATACCCTAATCCCAAATTGACCGCTAGATAATCGCTTTCCGAGATGACATAACAGGTTTTTCAACGTTGATTCTGGTAAATAAGAATAGTTAGGTTGTTGAACAATCGTATTGGGAATACGTGCTTCTCTTAATAAAGGAAGTAAATCAACATCCATCCCCTTGAAGAGATCAATAAAAAACATGACGTGTTCTGTTCGAATAATGTGGACTTGCTCTTCTTTTCTAGGTCTGGCCATCATCTAGTACACAAGTTATTAGGTGGTATAGGACTAATATAGTCTATCCTAGATGGTAACCATCTGAATAAATTAGTATTTAAAGGAATATATATGAAGTCGGTTAGTTTAGCTGCTTTAACT
>NZ_LTAW01000030.1 GCF_001639725.1 Marinomonas atlantica | reverse complement strand
TCGAGCAAAAACGCATCTTTTTATTAATATTAGGCGCGGCAATCGCAACACTGATTATTGGCACGGTCTACATCGTCAGAATCAATAACAGTGCGCTAGAAATGAAAGAGGAAGTACACCTGTTATCGGAGGTGGTCGAGAATAATCCTACGGTTATTATCATTACAAACCGCGAAGGCCAGATTCAATATGTGAACAATAGTTTTGAAGCGATTTCCGGATACAAAAAGGACGAGGTGCTAGGTCAAACCTCGCGTATGTTTAAGTCCGGCGAGATGTCAGAACAAGAGTACGCGGCAATGTCTCGCACACTTAACACCGGTAACAGCTGGCACGGAGAGCTACAGAGCAAACGTAAGGACGGGCGCTTTTATTGGGAAAGGGCATCCATCAGCCCTCTGATTAATGATCATA
>NZ_LTAW01000029.1 GCF_001639725.1 Marinomonas atlantica | reverse complement strand
GCATCCGTAGCTCAGCTGGATAGAGTACTCGGCTACGAACCGAGCGGTCGGAGGTTCGAATCCTCCCGGATGCACCACTACTACTTCTTTCCTATGTTTTTCTCGATGTTATTCTTCATCATATATTTCTTTTAATTCATTAAGTATTTTGACTGAAAACTTTCGTAGTTTTCTACTCTTCTTTGCCCTTCTGTTTTTGTTTCTCTCTGCCCTTCTGTTTTTGTTTCTCTCTGCCCTTCTAATTGTTTTTGTTAAATTTTTTTCATTTTATGAATAATTGTGGGTTGCGTTTAGTGTTATGAATAATCATAATACTCTGCATTGACGGAGAGCTGGCCGAGTGGCCGAAGGCGCTCCCCTGCTAAGGGAGTATGGGGTGAAACTCATCGAGGGTTCGAATCCCTCGCTCTCCGCCATTTTAAATGTGCATCCGTAGCTCAGCTGGATAGAGTACTCGGCTACGAACCGAGCGGTCGGAGGTTCGAATCCTCCCGGATGCACC